>NZ_FOOF01000035.1 GCF_900113115.1 Duganella sp. CF458
GATGCGGCGGCCCAGGTCATCGTACACGTACTGCATGGTGGTGCCGCCGGCACTGGTCACGGTCAGCGTGTTGCCGCGCACGTCGTGGGTGTAGCGGGTGGTCAGCTTCAAACCGTCCGGATCGACCACCTGGGTCATCACCTGGCCCGTCAGGTCGTAGTCCATGCGGGTGACGGTGCCATTGGAGTCGGTCACGCTCACACGCTGGCCCTTGGCATCGTAGCCGTAGCGCGTGACCAGCTTGACCCCGGCCACGTCGACCGTGCGGGTGAACAGGCGGTGGGCGCTGTCGTAGGTGTAAGTCACCTCGTTGCCGTTGGCGTCACGGCTCTTGATCAGTTGGCCGGCCGCATCGTACTCGGAGCTGGTATCGGCCAGCGCGCTGTCGACGGCCAGTAGCTTGCCGTCCTGGTCGTAGCTGTAGGTGGTGACGTTGCCGTTGCCGTCCTTGACGCTGTGCGTCTGGCCGGTGCGGGTCTGCGTGGTGGTCACGCTCACGCCCTCCGGCGTGGTCACGGTGGTGCTGCGTTCGGCCGTGTTGTAGCTGTGGGTGGTGACACGCGACAGCGCATCGGTCTGGGTCAGCACGCGGCCGAAGGCATCGTAGCTGGCCGAGCGTTTTCCGTTCAGCGGGTCGGTGGTCGTGACCACCTGGCCCAGCTTGTCGTAGCCCTGCTGCGAGACGTTGCCGTTGGCATCGACCGAGCGCACCAGGCGGCCGAAGGCGTCGTATTGCGCGCTGGTGGCGTGGTAGATCTTTTCACGCAGGGTGTTGGTGCCCGTTTCCAGGCCGCGGCGGTCGTACGTGTGCAGCGTGGTCACGCCATTGCCGGCGTTGTCGGTGCCTTCCGTTGAAGCCACCACTTGACCAAAGGCGTTGTAGACGGCCTTGTTCACGCCACCGGCGGCATTGGTGGTCTGCACCAGTTCATTGTCGGTGTTGTAGGCGAAACGGGTCACGCTGTTTTGCGCCAAAGCGGCGGACTTCGCCGTGGCCAATGCGGTTACGGCAGTTGCGGCAGCGGAGAGCACGCCGCCCTGCAGGGCTGCCAGCGCGTCGGCCGGCACACTGGTGGCGTAAGCCGTGGTCGCGCTGAGGCGGCCCAGGGTGTCGTACTCGGATTCGGTCACATTGCCTGCCGCGTTGACGGCAAAGCGCAGTCGCCCCGCGTCGTCGTAGAAGAACAGGCTGCGGTTGCCCAGCGCATCCTTCATGCTGGTGCGATGGCCCGATGCGTCGTAGGTGTAGGTGGTGGCGTGCGCCGCCCACACGTCATCGACCGCCGCCGTGTCCATGTCGCCGCGCAGCAGCGCGACGCCGGTGCCCGGCAGTTCGGCCACCACACGGCCTTGCAGGTCGTAGCGCTTCAATACGGTGCGCTCGTCGCTGCTGCCCTTCGCGACCGTGGTGCCGGTGAGCGCGCCCACATTGTCGTAACTGAAGGTGGTGATGCTGCCGTCGGCATTGGTCCGGCTGGCCAGTTGGCCCAGCTTGTTCCACTTGCTGGTCGTGACCTGGTCTTCGCTGCTGGCGACCGGACGCAGTGCATCCAGCGCCGAGGCGGCGCTTGGCGTGCCGAGCGCCTTGTTGGCGTAGCGGCGGGTGGTTTCCAGCCTGCCGCTGGTGTCGTACGAGTATTCGGTCAGGTAGCCTTCGCCATTGACCTCGCCCGACTTCTGGCCCTTCTTGTCGTAATAGACGAAGCTATGGATGTCTGCGGCATTGGCAGCCGGAATCGGCGCCATGCTGAACAGGTCAGCATCGTCCTTGGTCAGATCGATGACCTTCGGTGCTGCCGCGTTTGCGTAGGCGATCGTTTGCACCAGGCGGCCGGCCGCGTCGTAGCGGTACTCGGTCATGAAGCCTTCGGCGTTGATCGTGGCACGCACCTGGCCATTCTTGTTGAAGTACTGCTGGACCTTGCGGTCGGTAGTGTCCTGCCCCAGCGAGACTGTCTTCAGGCCAGGCGTGACCGTCAGCGTGAAGGAAGACGACAGCATCGCCTGGTTTTCCGTGTCGCCCGAGTAGCTGGCAATGATCGTATGCTCGCCCGCCGGCAGGTCGACCCGCGGCAGGAACAGCGATGCCGCACCCGCATTCACGTCAACCACGCCAAGCACGGTTTTGCCGCTGATGAAGGTGACTTTGCCGGACGGTACATTGCCCGTTACCGCAGCAGTCAGCGTCAGCGAGGTGCCTTGCACCACAGGCGCCGTTACCTTGTTCAGGATCACCGATACCGGCGCTGCCATCAGTGTCTCGTCGATGGAGCCGGACATGCTGACCGCGTTGGACGCATCGCCCGAGTACATGGCGGTGACCTGGTTCAGGCCGGCCACCAGGGCGCCAGTGCTGATAGTCGCCACGCCGTTGACCAGCGTACCCACGCCCAGCAAGATGGTACCGTCGTAGAAATTGACGGTACCGGTCGGGTTGCCGTTGCCGCCGCTGACACGGGCGCTCAGTGTCGCCTTGCCGCCCTGTTGCACTGCCGCCGCCGCAGTCGATACAGTCGTAACGGTCGGCTGCCTGGCCGCGTCGGCATTAGGTGAATAATTGATGGTGACGGCCGGGTTGACTTCGTCGCCGGAATAATAGCCCTTCACCCCACTCAAATCTCCCAGCAGGTTCTTGACTGTTATACGTGCCAGCGAGCTATTGAGTGCTGCGCTACCCAGGAAATTGCCGTACTGGTCCCGGAAGCTCACATAGCCCCCCGGATTTGCGCCGGCAACTTTCGCTGCCAGGACGAACGTACCTGGTTCTGTTCCTGGAACACCGGTCAATGACGCAGTAAGGTATTGGCTTGGTGTATAAGCGGTGCTGCTGCTGGAACGCGGAGCATAGTTCTCGTCACCCGAATAGGAGAATTCGAAGGCATAGTAGCTATGGATCTTTGCGTCGCCCGGCCAGCGACCCGGTGGCACGATAAGCACCGCCTTGCCATCGACCACGGTTGCAGAAGCGATGCGTTGCTGCCCGTCACGCGAGAAGATAGTAATCGTCCCTGTCGGGACCGGCTGCTTTCCGTTCCCAACGGTATAGGTGTATGTCCCGGTACCGTCCGCAGCGGTCTGTCCCTGGTAAGAGACATCAGGCTGCGGTTTGGTGACGTACTGCGTAAAGATCAGGCTGCTGACTGGCTCTTCACCGTTGTTGCCGGAATATACTGCGCGCAACTGATTGGCGCCGACCGGCAGCTTCTCCAGCAGGATCGTACCTGAGGCATTGCTGTCAGCCTTGGCGCTGCCTACGAGCTGATTGCCATTGTAGAAAGTGAAAGTGCCCACGCCATTGTAGCGCACCGCGCCCGACTGTTCGACCAGCCGGACGTTGAACGACACTGCGGTGCCATAAAGCGAAGAAGGCGAAGACGAGAAATTCGAAACGACCAAGCGGGGGATGGTCTTCGGCGTATCGGTCACCAGTGGCGCCGGCGCCGAAGCACTGTCGGCGCGCGACACCCAATTGACGACATACTCGGCCCTGATCGGCTCACTGACTGCAATGCCGCTATTGAAGCTCAGGTAGGCCAGGCCATCCTTGACTTGACAGCCACCGAGGTAGGTGCTGCCGCGGTAGAAGTACACCGTAGCTTTCTGGTCAGATTTCAAGTCCGGACGCTCGAGAAGAGCCGGCTGGTCCTTGATTTGCGCTACGACGCGCACTATCTCACCGGCATTCGTATGATCGCTCGACAGGATCAGTGTCGGAGTGATTTTGGCGGAATTCACATACACGGTCGTCTGACCAGAAACCACCGGCGCATTGTTGCTATCGCCGGAGTACACTGCCTTGAAGTTATGTCCGCCGCCATAGAAGTTCGTCGACGTCATCGTTGCGATGCCATCCTTGACCATCGCGCAGCCAACCACGTTCGCATCGTCGTAGAACACCACCATACCGGTCGCCGGCTTGGCGGCATCGCGCACTGTAACGCGAAGGCTCAGGGTCAAAGGTTCGCCATACACTGGCTCAGTGTTGGACACTGACAGCACGACACTGGTCGGCGTAGTTGCCGGTGCCGGAGGCAACGCCACGCCCGACTTGAGCGTCACCTGCAGGTTGTAGCTGGAATTGCCCACCATGGCGTTACCGGCATTCGCGGCGTCGCCGGAGTAAACGGCGCCCAGCGCACCGGACATCACCTTGCTTGCAACGAAAGTGAACTTCGCCGCACCATCCACGATCGGCGCGGTGCCCAGCACGTCACCGCCATGCATGAAGGTCACGATGCCGCCAGGCGCATTGCCTGCAGTGCCATTGGGCTTGGCCGTCAGCGTAATGCTGGTGCCTTGCGGTGCCGAACCGGTTACGCTGCTGGTGAATGCCAGGGAGCCCGGCTGCGGCGCGAGCTCGATAGCCTGTGTGATCGGCTCGGAGGCGCAACCCTGGTTGTTGTTGTCGCCCGAGAAGCGTACGCTCAGCTTGTTGACACCGACTGGCAGCGTGGTCACCGTGACGGCTGCCAGGCCGTTGTACACGTCCGATGTGCCGATGATCTCGGCCCCGTTATAGAAAGTCACGGTACCGGAGGCAAAGCCTGCGCCTTCGCGCTCCACTTTTGCGGTCAGTATCAGCGGCTGGCCCTGCTTCCAGTTCTCGTGAGCGGTACTGAGCGAGATATGGGTCTGCGCCTGCGCCACATTCTGCACGAAGCTGCCGACACTGAACGCGTTATGCTCATCTCCTAGGTAATGCACGGTGAAGGAACTCTGGCCGGCAGGCAGCTTGCCCAAGGTGAGCGTAGCCACGCCATTCACCACTTCGGAGCGTCCAATCACATTGTTGGCGCCGTCAAAGAACTGCACCATGCCGCCCGGCTGCGCGCCGTTGACGCGCACGCTCAGGGTGACCGGGAAGCCTTGCTTTGGCAGCGGGTCCGAACTGGTGATCGTCACCGTGGTCGGCTCAGGCAAGTCGTCGGTCAGGCTGGCCACGCTGGTCTTGTTGGCAGCGTCGCCGGAATAGCTGGCGCGAATGCAGGCGCGGCCAGGCTGAACATTGGAGAGCGTCAGGGTAGCGATGCCCTGGCCGCGCACTTCGGATTCCTTGACGTCAACCACGCCAAGGACGTTGCCGTACTGGTCGTAGAAAGTGACCGAGCCGCTCGGATGGTCGCCCGTCACCAGCGCCGTCAAACGCTGCTCGGTGCCGGCTGGCGTCACCACGGTGTCGCTCTGCAGCGTGGTAACGGAGTAATTGATCTTGACCACGGACCTTGACCCGAACTGGTAAGCGTCGGCAGCGGTGGCGTTGTTGGCATCGCCGGAGTAACACACGATCCAGTCGGCGCTACTCCCCACCGGGATATCGCGCGAGGTAAACGTCGCCACCCCATTGACCAGCTCCATGGCTGCCAGTACCGGGGAATTGGAATTCCAGCTGCCCACGTTCCACAGGAATACCGTGCCGGTCGGGTTGTTGCCGGTAATGCGTATCGTCTGGGTCAAATCGGAACCCTTGATCGGGTCCGCAACAGCCGCGGTCATACTGATGCCTGGCCTTGGCAGGCTTGGCGTGTTAACCACGTTGACTTTGACGTCAGTCGCAGTGGCGGCAGTACCGCCGGCCGCCTTGAACACAAAGCGAACTGTGTGCGGGCCCACTCCGCCCACCTTGTAGTAGTCCCAGGTCCAGCCCGACTCGAAGCCACGCATGACGCCGTCGACCATTGTTTGCGTGCTGTCAAGCTTGCCATCAATATAGACCTC
The DNA here is from genome assembly GCF_900113115.1 of Duganella sp. CF458. Classification (GTDB taxonomy): domain Bacteria; phylum Pseudomonadota; class Gammaproteobacteria; order Burkholderiales; family Burkholderiaceae_D; genus Rugamonas. The sequence goes on from NZ_FOOF01000035.1 coordinate 5,716, forward strand.
CATCGTGCCGTCCTGGTGCGCGCCAAGCAGCCTCACCTTGAAAGCGATCTTGCCGCTGGACGTGCTGACGGTATCGCTCGAATAAGTGACCTCCACTTCTGAATTGTCGGTGGCTGCGACCGTCGTCTGGGTCACGAGGTTGGAGACACTTTGGGCGTAGTTCGCGTCACCCGAATAAACAGCGGTCAGCTTGTTGGTCGCCACCGGCAGCGCGTTGGTCTTGAAACGCGCGACGCCGTCGAGCAGGGTAACGCTGCCCAGCAGTTCGGTGCCATTGAAGAAGGTCACCGTACCGGTAGCCGGAACACCGTCGACCGTCCCCAGCTGCGCCGCCAGCTCGTTCATTGTGCCGTGCGGGCCAGACTGATTGGAACTGCTCAGCGACACTGTAGTGGCGCTGCCTGCCCCCGGCGCCTGTACGGCAACCGGGGTGGTCACCAGGACGGTACCGACCGCGTTGACAGCAGGCTTATTGCTTGCATCGCCGGCATAGCTGGCGATAATCGAAGCCTGGCCGGACAGGGTCGAGAAAGCGGATGCCGCCAGCGTCAGGCTGGCAACACCGTTCACCACCGAAGCAGTGCCAACCACCCGAACAGTGGCCGGTACCGATTTGCTGTCGCGTACCGAGAACGTCACCAGGCCGGACGGTGCGCTGCCGCCGCCGATCGTCACGCTGGCAGTAAACGGCTGCTCCGCCGCCACAGCGGTCGCCGAACCGGCGGCCATGGTCAGCGTGGTGGTAGCCACGGCCTGCACCTGCACCGCGACCGGTGCGCTCATGATTGAGTCGGCGTAGTTCGCATGCGACTTGGTGAACTTCGCAGTGAGATTGTGGCTACCCGCCCCGAGGTTGCGCAGGGTAATCTGGACCACGCCGCTGGCCGCCGAAGTATTCACGGTGCGCAGCAGGGTATTGCCGTCGTAGAAGGAGATGGTGCCTTCAGGGTACATGGTGCCGGTGCGCGGCACGGAAGCGGTGATCACCACCGGTTCGTCCAGGCGCACCGATGCCGGCGAAGCGGCCATCGTCACTACCGGCGAGGCCGGGATAATATCGGTCGCACTGGCCGCAGAGGCATTCGGCGCATTGTAGGCGTCGCCGAGGTAGTACGCAGTTGCTGCCCAGCGGTTCTGGACATCGATCGGACGGGTTACCACCAGGGTCGCGACGCCATCGATAATGTCGGCCACACCATATGGAGCGTCGCTGAAGGCACCGCTGTGGAACACCACCTTTCCGGTCGGGTGATCGCCGTCGACGCGCGCGGTCAGGACGAATGGCGAGCCGTATGGTACGCGGCCGGGGGTGTTGAAGTGCACCAGAGTCGGCACTTTGGCGGCTTCCTCCATCACCACCTCCGAAGTGGAAGCGACATGCAGGTCGTCGCCCGCGTACACCGCACGCAGGGCATTGCTGCCTGCCGGCAGGCGAACACCTTCCAGTATGGCTTCGCCATTCACGATGTCGACGCTGCCCAGCAGAGTGTCGCCATTCATGAATTTCACTTTGCCGGTCACGCCGGCATCGCCGAAGGCAGCGCGCAGTGCTAACAGCGTGCCCGCGTTGGCCTCCGTGCGCGACGTCGTCAGCACCAGCGGCTTGCTACTGCGCACGACAGTTTCCGTCACGGTCGCCGAAGTGGCGCCGGCATTGTTGGTATCGCCGCCATACACGGCAACCAGTTGCTGCTCGCCCAGCGACAGTTGGTCAACGCTCAGCGTCGCTACGCCGCCGATCAGGTAAGCACTACCCAGCAGCTTGTTGCCGGCAAAGAAAGCCACCGCGCCACCTGGTTGATGACCCGCCACGCGCGCGGTCAGGATGACCGGTGCACCGACTTCACTGGTCAGGGTGGACGCCGCCAGGCTCACCTCCGCGCCATTGCCGATCACTTCACGGCGGACGGAAGTGGAAACGCTGCCCTGGCTGGCGGCATCGCCCGCGTACTCCGCGCGCAAATCGGCCACGCCTTCCGGCAGCACGGTTTCGAGCTTTGCCAGCCCGGCTTTCACGTCGACTTCGGCAATCAGCTGATTGCCATTGAAGAATTTCATGCGGCCGCCAAGCGTCAGCGGCCCCGCCACCTTGGCCAGCATGGTGACCGTGTCCTTTGGCTTGTTCAGCGTTTGCGTCACGATCAGCGAGGTGCTGGTCACGGCGCGCGCCACGGTGAAATTCATCACCGGCGATTCCACCTGGCGTGCGTTGCCGTCGCTCGAGAACTTGGCGGTCAGCTTGTAATCACCCGGCGGCAGGTGGCCCACCTTCAGGATGGCCGTGCTGCCATGGTTCTGGGTCTGCGCCACGCCGATCAGTTTGTCGCCGTTGAAGAAGGCCACCACCGCGCCTTGGCGGGAAGTGAAGCCATCGGTGAAGGTCGCCTTGAAGGTCAGTTCGTCGGTAATCGAAGCACCGCCGACCGCGGAGGTGTTCTTGGTGTCGATGCTGATGGCAAGCGGCGGTGCCGGCTTGGTCTCAACCGGTGGCACATACGACGCGTTAGGTGTGACCTGGACGTTGACTTCGTTCGAAACGTTTTGTTCCATCAGCTTGTATTGGCCGGACAAGCTATACGAGTCATTGTGGTAGTACACCACGCGCAGCGGCATGGTGCCGACCTGGTCCAGCGGCATGGTCCAGGACACAGTGTTCGAACCGTTGGCAAACCACTGGCCGTTCAGGCAGCGCATGCCGCTGTACAACACGGCAACCAACGGGGTACCGATATTGTTCGGGCCCGACAGCGTCGCGGTGATGGTCACATTGCCGCCCTGTACCACCGAGCTTACGTTGGTGCTCAAGGTCATGGCCGGCTTGAGCGGCGGCGCTGGATCCGCCGTGACGGTGGTTGCCGTATAGTCGGCGCTATTGTAATCGTCGCCAGAGTAGTCGGTGCGGATCGTATGGCCCGCGCCACTCCATTGGGCTTCGACCGCAAGCGCGGCCACGCCATTGACGACTGGAACCGTACCGAGCACCACGTTGGTGGTCGTGTCGGTGAACGTGACCGTGCCGCCAATCGGACGCTTGCCATAATTGTCCAGCGTGACGGTAACAGTCTTGGTCTGCCCAACTTCAACGGCGCTGTTGTCAAAGACGCTGGCTTTGATCTGGACGGCGCCGCGGCGCACATGCAGCACGCCGCTGGCGACGGAAGGAGCGATGTTGGTATCGCCATCCTGCACCATGGTCAGGACCTGGTCTCCAGCCGGCAGCAGCGTGTTTTCGACAGTGAAACGATAGACTGAATAGCTGTTCGCGCCATCAATCCTGCCCAGCAGGTTGCCGCGCATATCGTACAGGCTGGCGCCGCCGGCCGGACGTGGGCCGTTCGTCACAAAGCTGAAGTAGAACGTTTCGCCTGCTGTCACAGTCGAGTACTGGCTTGAATTGAATTCGCTGTAGGTATAGCCCGTGCCGGCACGGGCATTGTTCACCTGGTCGGAAGTGCTGATGGTATTGGCTGCGTCGCCGGCATAGCTGGCGATGATCTCGGCCAGCGGCACATTGCTGTTGGCGACACTCAAGCGCGCCTCGCCGTTGATCACCTGGCTTGTTCCCAGTAAGTTGTGATTGCCGTCGAAGAAAGACACGATACCGGCCGGGTTGAAGCCGGTCACCCGCGCAAACAGGCTGGTGACGTTGCCGAATACGGTGTCGTTGCGTGCCACATACAGGCTGGTATGGCTGGTCACGCGTGCAACACGCTCGTCGATGGCTGCCGACGCCACGCTCGCATTATTGGCGTCACCGTTGTAGACGGCCACCAGTTTCTCGGTCCCTGCCGGCAAATTGGTCACCACCAGTTCAGCGCGGCCGCGGATCAGGTTGGCGGTACCGACCACGGCATTCGCCTGGTCATAGAAGGTCACCGTGCCTTGCGGGTTAGGGCCGTCGACCAACGCTGTCAGCGTGATGCGGCCGCCCGATTCGGTCTGGTCGCGGGAAGTCGACAGAACGACAGTAGGCCGTGCTTTTTCCACAGTCTCTTCCAGCATGGCGGAAGTGCTGCCGGCATTGCCGGCATCGCCCAGGTAGACGGCGGTCAGCTTGCCCTGCCCGACCGGCACATTGGTCGCACTCAGGCGCGCCACCCCGTTCACCAGCGCACCGAAGCCAAGCGACACCTCGCCGCTGAAGAAAGCCACCACGCCGCCCGGTGCTGCGCCAGTCACGGTCGCGGTCAGCTGCAACGGCGAGCCGAAACGCACGCTGGTGCTGTCCGCAGACAGCGTAATGCTGGTCGCCGGCAGAACCACGGCATCGGTAGCGATGGAATTGGAGGTGCTGCCGAAGTTGCCGCCATCGCCCGAGTACACGGCGCTGATGTCGCTGTGGCCGGCCGGGATGGTGCCAGTAAAGCTGGCCACGCCGCTGCGCACGACAGCGCTGCCCAACAGGGTCGAACCGGCGAAGAAGGTGACCGTGCCGCTTGGGGCGCCGGCAGCGCCGACCGGAATCTGGCCCGTCACGACCGCAGCGTAGGTGCGGGTATTGCCGGCGCCGCGGACCTCGGCCAGTTGCACCGAGGTGGTGTTGCCGCCCAGTTTGAGCGTCACACCCAGGCCGTTACCCAGTTGCGAAGTATCGATCGGCGTGGACAGGCGGTTGACGGCATAGGCGTTCGATGCGCCATCGTACAGCGTCTGCGTGGCGTAACCCATGCCGTCGACCTGCCAGGCCAGGCGGCCGACCACATCGTAGAAGTTCCAGGATTTCACGTCCTGCGCGCCGGCTTGCGGGCGCAGCGCGTCCACAGTCCAGCCCAGCGCGCGCTCCAGGGCCGCGCGATTGTCGAGCATGCCCAGGTCGGTGGCGGTCGACACCAGCAGCGCTGGGTGTACCGCTGTCGCATAGCGGACGGTGTGCACCAGGTGATTATTGGCGTCGTAAATATACTCGGTCAGCGCGCCAGTGGCGCTCACTTCTCCGGTCTTGCGGCCGGAGGCGTCGTACAGCACGGCGCTCTTGGCGCCATCCGCGCCTTGCGTCACGCGCAGGCGGCCGACCGCGTCATAGAAGTATTTGCTCTCGCCGAGTGCACTGCTGCCGTCGCTTTGCAGCAGCGACACCAGCAGCCCGGCTTCGTTGAAGGTCGAGGTGGTGACCAGGCCGTTGGCCATGCGCAGGACGGATTTGTGGCCCGCATCGTCGTAAACGGTGCTGGTAATGGCACCCGAATCGTCGATGCGATTGAGTACGCGGCCCAGGCCGTCGTAAGTCAGGCTGGTGGTGCCGCTATCCGGGGCGATGGTCTGCAGCAGCTGGCCAGCCTGGCTGTAGACGAAATTGGTCACCGACTGCTTGCCGTCGGCAACGCCGTTGCCGCTGGCATCGATCGCATTCCACTTGGTGACCTGGCTGACCTGGCCACGGAAATCGTAGGCGGTATCGGTACGCACGGTGCGCGACTTGTCGCGGCCGGTAACCCAGCCTGCCAGGTCGCCTTCGCCGTACACGGTGCCGGCATAGGCATCGCCCGTATAAGCGATGCTGCTGATGCGCTGGCCCATGGCGTCATAACGGTACTCGGTCACGCCGCCTTCGCGGTCGACGGTGAAGCGCAGGCGGCGCGCCGCGTCATACACCATACGCACGGTCTGCGGCTTACGGTAACCGGCGTACTGGACGCTCTGGTTGAAACTGATGTTTTCGCTGGTCAGCAAGCCGTTGCTGTAGGTGCGCTCTGTGATATTGCCCATGGCATCGGTAACCTTGGTCTGGTTGCCGAAGGCGTCGTACTCGTACTTGGTCACGGCGCCGGTGCCGTCGACCTGGGTCAGCATATTGCCGGCCGCGTCATAGCTGTAAGCGACGGACGGACTGCTGCCATTGGCCAGTGCCGGGGCCTGCATCTTGATCAGGCGCCCCCAGGCATCGCTGGTCAGGGTGG
>NZ_FOOF01000013.1 GCF_900113115.1 Duganella sp. CF458
ATCTCTGTTTTTCGCTATTGCTAGCGAGGTCACTCACTCAAAATACTGACGAATCTCTTTCGAGATTACGTTTAATATATTTTGTGCGAGCGTTACAACGTATATTTTGAGCATCGAACCCTAAGGCTCGTGGCAATATCGTCAAACGCCCACACTTATCGACTGTTGATTTTTAAAGATCGCTGCTTTGTTTATTCGACGAAGCGTTGTGTTCGTCAGCAGCAGAGAAGCGAGATTATGCGGTACAGCGTGCAACTCGTCAACCCCTTCTTTTTTCCCGCTTCGCTCCGCCGTTTAATCAGCGCTGCGTTGCGAGGGACAGAACTATAGCAAACGATCCGGCTGTCCGCAAGGGCATTCTTCTATTCCCGTATTTCTGCATTCTGTCGCACACCGGTGGCGGCTTTGCGCAAGGTTATCTACACTTGCCCCATATTCAATAGAAAGTCGCGCATGTTTCCAACTCCGAAAGCCCAAGACACAGCAAAAACCATCCTGGCCTGGCTCCACCGGGGCTTTGATGCGACGACCGGCTGGGTGACGCACTTGTCTTGGTGGAAGTTCTTCCTGTTTGCCGCACTTTCGATGATTGCCGCGTCGATCCTGCAGGATGAACTGTTTTCGCCCTCCCGCGACGAAGAGATGGTGATCCGCTCGCATAAGCGCACAAAGTCGGGTAATGCGGATCCAAATATCACGATTGACGACAGCGGCATCCACTTTAATCCGCGTGCAGGCAAAATCAAGAAACCAGCCAGCGCCGAGGCGAGCAGCGACGAGGCTGCCAACACCCACCGCGACGACACTGATGCGGAAGAGGCTGCAGCCGCGGAAGCCGCAGCTCCCGCCATGCCGGCCGAGCCAGCAGATCCCGCGATCCCAGCGCCTCCTGCCCCGCCGGCACCGCAGGCGCACAGGTCAAAACCTCCCGCCGTGCCGGCTGCTCCGGCGGCGCCCATGCCGGGCGAAGAAGTCCATATCGAGCTGCCACCGCAGATTGGCGAAGAACTGTCCAATGCACTGGAGCAAGCAGTGGATAGCGCGGCCGAAGAAAAAGTCTCACGCTATCACAAGCAGGCCTCGACCTGGTTCACCAGTTTCATCACCTTGCTGCTGCTGGCACTTTTTGCGATGAAGGCGCTGGTTGGCGGCAAGAGGAAGGCGGAAGCGGAAGCCCAGGTAGCGAATGCCGCGGCTGAGCGTGAATCCATGCAGCGCCAGTTGAGCGAAGCCAAGATGCAGATGATGCAGGCCCAGGTTGAGCCGCACTTCCTGTTCAACACCCTGGCCTCGGTCGAGCACCTGATCGAAACCGATCCGCCGCGCGCCTCGGCCATGCAACGCAGCCTGATCAAGTACCTGCGCGCTGTGCTACCGCAGATGCGTGAAAACAAGCTGACCAGTACGCTCGGCAGCGAGTCCGATATGGTGGCGGCCTACCTGGCCCTGCTTAAAATGCGCATGGAAGAGCGCCTCACCGTCGACTTCGACGTGCCCGAAGGCCTGCGCACCGCCGCCTTCCCGCCCATGATGCTGCAGTCAATGGTGGAAAACGCCATCAAGCACGGGCTGGAAGGCAAACCGGAGGGCGGCTACCTGAAAGTCCGTGCCGACGTGGCGCATAGCAAGCTGCGCGTGACGGTGTCCGACGATGGCCTGGGCTTTGGCGCCAAGCCGAGCACAGGTACCGGCCTGGGCCTGACCAATATTCGCGAGCGCTTGAAACTGCTGCACGGCGACCTGGCTTCGCTGAAAATCGAGCCCAACCAGCCGAGTGGCGTCATCGCGATTATCGAGGTGCCATACCAGCTGGCGCGCTCGGAATAAGCGATTGCCATACGCTGCGATCCATTGAATAATTGATACTTCTTATTTCCTAATATTGAGCACTATGCCCACAGCAATTATTGCCGACGACGAGAGACTGATGCGCGACCAACTGCGCATGCGCCTGGAACAAGTATGGCCGGAGTTGGAGATCCTCGGCGAAGCCAAGAATGGCGACGAAGCGGTTGAACTGGTCGACGAGCTGAAGCCTGATTTCACTTTCCTTGATATCCGCATGCCGGGCAAGACAGGCATGGAAGCGGCCGCAGAAATCGGCAACAAGAGCAATGTGGTTTTCGTTACCGCATATGACGCCTATGCGGTGGAGGCATTCGAGCGCGGCGCGGTCGACTACGTGCTGAAACCGCCGGAGCCGGAGCGCCTGAAGATCACCGTCGAGCGCCTGAAAGGCCGCCTGTCCTCGCCGGCCGCCAGCGCAGCGCAGGGCGCCGACATGGCCGCCATCCTGAATCAGCTGGCGGAGAAGATCGCCTCGCCGAAGCCGAAATACCTGCAATGGATCCAGGCCAGCATCGGTTCCGACCTGCGCATGATCCCGGTCGAAGAAATCCTGTTCTTCCGTTCGGACGAAAAATACACCTGCGTGCAGACCGATAAATTCGAGGCGCTGATCCGCAAACCCGTGCGCGATCTGGCCGACGAACTGGACCCGTCCCTGTTCTGGCAGATCCACCGCGCGACCCTGGTCAATGTGAACGCCATCGAAGGCGTGACGCGCGACATCCGCGGCCGCCACCTGGTGATGATCAAAGGCCGCCCAGACAAGCTGGAAGTCAGCCGCTCCTTCCTTCATCTGTTCAAGCAGATGTGATCCAGATCAAGCCGCCCGGCGGCTTGCTGTAATACGGTGTCCTGGTGCTTGCTGCCACCAGGAGGCCGACTTTGAAGAATCCCCGCACCCGCGTCCAGGGACGCCGTTCCTCCGATTCCGCACTGGCGGAAATCCGGGAGGATGAACGTGTCCACATCTCGCGCGAACTGCACGACGACCTCGGTCAGTTGCTGGCGACCCTGCGCGTCGAACTCACGCTCCTCAAGCAACTGCCTTCCGGCTCTCCGGACGCCGAAGCCCGCTTGGCCAGCATGGACAGCCTGCTGGTGACGGCCATCGGCTCCCTGCGCCGCATTGCAGGCAACTTGCGCCCACGCGCACTCGATGAAGGCGGCTTGTACTTTGCGCTGGAGTCGCTGCGGCGGGAGTTCGAGAAACGGCACGGCATCAGTTGCCTGCTCGATGCATTGCCGGAGGCCCTGATTCTCGACGAACGACATAGCACGGCCATCTACCGGCTGGTGCAGGAATCTTTAACCAATATCGCCCGCCACGCCGGCGCCAGCACTGCCGAGGTCCGCTTGCAACGCAAAGCGCTTGAACTGCTGATCGACATATCGGACGATGGGCGCGGAATTGTCGTCGGCGACATGGCCAAGGCAGATGCGCTTGGCCTGCTCGGCATGCGTGAACGTGTCGCCGCACTGCGCGGCACCATGGATGTCGACGGCGGCAGTGGCACGCGCATCGCGATCCGGATTCCCCTCCCCGGCGGCTCATAAAAAAAACGGCGGGTCCGAAGACCCGCCAAAGATCATGAATCACCTCGAGAGAGAGGTACTGCTTGCTACAAAAACTGCTTAGAAGGCGTGGCGCACGCCCAGGTTGAATGCCTTGTCGCCAGTACCGGCTTCGGTGTTGTTGCCAACGGTGTAGCCTGCGCCGTTCTTGTTCTTCACTTTAGCGATGGCGGTGTAAGCGGTGGTGCGCTTGGACAGGGCGTACAGGTAGCCGATACCGAACTGGTTGGCGTCCTGTGCGTTTTGCTTGTCATCTTTGTGGATGTAGGAAGCAACCAGGGTACCGCCGCCCATTGGCACGCCTACGCCCAGCAGCCATTCGGCGCTGTCGGCGGAGGATTTAGGGGCCACTTTCAGGCCGTAGGCGTTAGCCACCGGCAGTGGTGCCGAGCCGGCGCCTTTATCCTTTTCGTAGCCGAAGTAGACTTTGGCCACGCCGAAATCGTAGTTGGCGGCCAGCAGGGTGTTCTTGGCTTTGTCCTTACGCACGGCCGGGGTGGCACCCACTGCAGCGGTGTCGTTGTTCTTGTTGTTGTGGACCAGGCGTACGTTCAATTCTTTGCTGGTGTAGTTCACGCCGAAGCCAAACTGGCGGCCGGCGGTGTTGTCGCCAGCTTGCTCGCCCATGCCGTACAGCGCGTCCACGCTGAAACCGGAGAACATGGGGGAGTTATAAACGATGGAGTTCGACAAGCGGGTGTTGGCGCCGCCGGTAGGGAACAGGTTCTTGGCATTGCCGGCGTAACCCGCGCCGAATGGGTCGGCAACCTGCGACAGGGCGTTGTACAGCATGGTGTACTGGCGACCCAGGGTGATCTGGCCCATTTCAGCGCTCTTCAGGCCAACGAAAGCCTGGCGTTGTGCGAATACGCCCGCGGTGTCCTGCTCGCCGGTGTCGATCTTGACGCCGGATTCGATCGCGAAGATAGCGGAAGTGCCGCCACCCAGGTCTTCAACACCTTTGAAGCCCAGGCGGGAAGCCGAACCCACACCACTGGTCACCTTGTTGACGCTGCCGTTCACGCCGCCACGCTCCGCGACGAAGCCTGCGTCAGCGATACCGTAGATGGTCACATTGGACTGGGCTTGAGCTTGTGCTGCGAAACCGCTGATGATCAGTGCTGCCAGAGTAAGTTTTTTCACTTGTTGTCCTACGTTGTTGAAGTTGAGGGAAATGTTTCAAACGCAGCTATATTGCCCCTCAATTACTTCAACAATGTGACAGGAAAAAATTACTTCAGGCGTGATGTAACGACCCAGTAATATTCAGATCGCAAGACCTTGATTTCGCGCGCAGCGATGCCCAAACGCTTGCGCAGCCAACTGTCGGACGGGTAGTTCTTCATCACTTCGAAGCGGTTTCCGTCGTCATCTTTCTGGAATTCGTAGGTATTTCCGTGCTGGTCGGTGCGTGCGATCGGGAAGCTCTCGCCATCGACATAGTCTTCCCCCATCAAAACCAGCAGGACATCCTTGCCAACCTTGTCACGCAGCTGCTTCAGGAATTTGTCCTGCTTTTCCCGCCCCAGTTGGGCCCACAGGAACTCGGCGTAGACCGCCGTGTACTGCCCCGGCGCGGCCTCCAGGCTATCCAGGTCGAGGCTTTCCAGCTGCAAAACCTCGTGGTCTTCCAGCAGTTCTTCGATGTGCTCGCGCACTTCTTGCAATTCGTCTTCGTTAATCACAGTTCGTAGTTCTCATGTTCGCCCTTCATCGCCTGCTCGATCAGCTTGCGGTTCAACGTCGGCGCCAGCAGTTCGATGAAGGTATATATATAGGATCGCAGGTAAGCGCCCTGCTTGACCGCCACGCGCGACACATTCATGCCGAACAGGTGGCCGGCGGGGATCGCCCGCAGGCCGCGGTCGCGCTCGGGGTCGAAGGCCATGCCGGCGATGATCCCGATGCCCATGCCCAGCTCCACATAGGTCTTGATCACGTCCGCATCGATCGCTTCGAGCAGCACGTCCGGCTTCAAGCCCCGTTTTTCAAAGGCCTGGTCGATACGCGACCGGCCGGCGAAGGCGGCATCATACGTGATGATGTGGTGCTCGGCCACTTCTTCCAGCGTCACGGATTTGATCCTTAACAGCGGGTGGTCCGGCGGCACTACTACCACGTGCTCCCACTGGTAGCACGGCAGCGTAATCAGGCCGTCGATGGCGGCAATGGATTCGGTGGCGATGGCCAGGTCGGCCTGGTCGCGCTGCACCATTTCCGCAATCTGCCGCGGATTGCCTTGCAATAAAGACAAGCGCACCTTCGGATACTTCTGCATGAAGGCCTGTACTACTTTAGGCAGGGTGTAACGCGCCTGGGTGTGGGTGGTGGCGATGGTGAAGCTGCCCGAGTCCTGCGCCGCGTACTCTTTGCCGATCCGTTTCAGGCTGTCGATCTCCTGCATGATCAGTTCAACCGAGGACAGCACCAGCCGGCCAGGCTCGGTCAGGCCGCGAATCCGCTTGCCGTGCCTTGTGAAAATATCAACACCCAATTCTTCTTCCAGCTCGATGATCGCCTTGGAGACGCCCGGCTGGGAGGTAAACAAGGCCTTGGCGGCGTCGGTCAGGTTGTAGTTCTGGCGCACGGCTTCCCGCACGAATCGCAGTTGGTGAAGGTTCATTCTCGCTCTCGTTGGACTCCCCAGCGCATATTTTACGCTGATGCTTATGCCTTAACAGCATATAAGCAAATAAAGACTATGTTGTTTGGAATAAGGCACTAGTTTATTACCATTGATTCCACTTTGGGCATGCCTTACTGGGAAAGCTATGTATCAATACGATCAATACGACCACCTCATCATCCGCGAACGCATCGAGCAGTATCGCGACCAGGTTCAACGCCGCCTGAACGATGAGTTGACCGAGGCCGAATTCCTGCCGCTTCGCTTGCAGAACGGCCTGTACATGCAGCGCCACGCTTACATGCTGCGAATCGCCGTCCCTTACGGCCTACTGTCGTCGAAGCAAATGCGCATGTTCGCGCACATCGCCCGCAAATATGACCGTGGCTATGGCCACTTCACCACCCGCCAGAACATCCAGTTCAACTGGATCAAGCTGGAAGAGACGCCGGAAATCCTGAGCGACCTGGCTTCGGTGGAAATGCACGCGATCCAGACTTCGGGCAACTGCATCCGCAACGTGACTTCCGACGAATTCGCCGGCGTAGCCGCCGACGAGATCATCGATCCGCGCCCCTACGCCGAAGTGCTGCGCCAGTGGTCGACCTTCCACCCTGAATTCATCGCCCTGCCCCGCAAGTTCAAGGTGGCGATCAACGGCGCAGTGGAAGACCGCGCCGCCATCGCCGTGCACGATATCGGCCTGACCGTGGTGCACAACGACGCCGGCGAGATCGGCTTCAAGGTGATGGTCGGCGGCGGCATGGGCCGCACCCCGATCCTGGGCAGCGTGATCCGCGAGTTCCTGCCGCGCGAACACCTGCTGACTTATACCGAAGCGATCATGCGCGTGTATAACCTGCACGGCCGCCGCGACAACAAGTACAAAGCCCGCATCAAGATCCTGCTGAAAGCCCTGGGCGTGGAAGAATTCACCCGCCAGGTGGAAGCCGAGTGGGAAGACCTGAAAGGCACCGAACAGACCCTGACGCTGGAAGAGATGGAGCGCATCATCGCCTACTTCCAGCCGCACGCCTACAAGCAGCTGCCAGCCATCGATCCGGCTGCCGACCACGCCGACAACAAGGCCTTTAACAACTGGCTGAAGCGCAACGTGAAAGCGCACAAGGTGCCGGGCTACGCTGCCGTGGTGCTGTCGCTGAAGAAGACCGGCGTGCCGCCGGGCGATGCGACCGCCGAGCAGATGGATTACATGGCCGACCTGGCTGACCGTTACAGCTTTGCGGAACTGCGCGTGACGCACGAGCAGAACATTGTGCTGGCCGACGTCGAACAATCCCAGTTGTTCGCTCTGTGGCAAGAGATCAAGTCGCACGGCCTGGCAACGCCCAATATCGGCCTGCTGACCGACATTATCTGCTGCCCCGGCGGCGACTTCTGCTCGCTGGCGAATGCCAAGTCGATCCCGATCGCCCAGGCGATTGCAGAGCGCTTCGACCACATCGACTTCCTGCACGATATCGGCGACTTCGAGCTGAATATCTCGGGTTGCATCAATGCCTGCGGCCACCACCATGTCGGCAATATCGGCGTGCTGGGGGTCGACAAGGACGGCAGCGAATGGTACCAGGTGTCGATCGGCGGCGCGCAAGGCAATAACTCCGCCATCGGCAAGATCATCGGTCCGTCGTTCTCCGCGCAGCAGATGCCGGAGGTGATCGACCGCCTGCTGCAAGTCTACGTACGCGAGCGCACGCAGGAAGAGCGCTTCGTCGATACCGCGCAGCGCCTGGGTATCGCCCCGTTCAAGGAATTTGTTTACGCCACGCCGATTGAAACCGCTGGCCGCCTGGTAGGAGAAGACGAATATGCTTAAGCAAATCATCAAGGGCCGCGCAATCGTGGCCGACGACTGGAACCTGCTGCGCGCCGAAGAAGGCGCCGAATCGGCCACCGTGGCTGCGCTGGCCGTGCCGGCCGGCCGCGTGATAGTGCCGCTGGCAACCTGGCTGGCGCAGCGCGATGCGCTTTCGGCCCGTGCCGCCGCCGGCGAGATCGCGGTATGGCTCGCGCCTGACGACGACCCGCTCGCCCTGCGCGAAGACCTGCCGCGCCTGGCCCTGGTGGCAGTCGACTTCCCGAAATTCACGGATGGCCGCGGCTACTCCCACGCCTGGAACCTGCGTTCCCGCCTGGGCTGGACCGGCGAACTGCGCGCCATTGGCGACGTGCTGCGCGACCAGCTGTTCTCCATGCAGCGCGTGGGCTTTGACGCCTACGACACCCGTCCGGACCGCAGCATCGAAGATGCGCTGAAAGGCTTGACCGTGTTCAGCGAGACTTACCAGGCATCGGTCGACCAGCGCGTGCCGCTGTTCCGCCGCCACGCGCGCCCATCGCCTGCTGTCGCAAAGACCGGGGCCTGACCATGAGCGAGCTCGCCACCCGCGTGCGGGATACGCTAGCCACGCTCGAACGCGTTGCGGAAGAGTTCTCGCCTGCCGTTTTCGCCTCCAGCCTGGCCGCCGAGGACATGGTCCTGACGGACCTGATCCTGAAAGCCGGCCTGCCGATCGGTATCTTTTCGCTGGAGACCGGCCGCCTGCACAAGGAAACCCTGGGCATGGTGGAGCGCGTGCAGGAGCGCTACGGCTACGAGATCGCGCTGTACCGGCCGGTGCAGGCAGACATCGACGCCTATGTGGAAAAGAAAGGCCTGAACGCCTTCTACGACAGCGTTGAACTGCGCAAGGAATGCTGCCAGATCCGCAAGGTTGAACCGCTTGGCCGCGCCTTGATCGGCAAGAAATCCTGGGTCACCGGCCAGCGTCGCGCCCAATCTGCAACCCGCTCCGACCTTTCGGTGCAGGAGTATGATGGCTCGCACGGCATGGAAAAGTTCAATCCCCTGGCCGATTGGTCGGAACAGGAAGTGTGGGACTACATCCGCGCCAACGACGTGCCTTTCAACCCGCTGCACGAACAGGGTTATCCGTCGATCGGCTGCGAACCCTGCACCCGCGCCATCCAGCCGGGCGAAGATGTCCGCGCCGGCCGCTGGTGGTGGGAAAACCCGGACTCGAAGGAATGCGGCTTGCACCTGGTAGACGGCAAACTGATTCGAATTAAGAAAGTAGGCTAAATGAACGCACTGGTAGAACAACACGTCAATTCGCGCCACCTGGACGCGCTGGAGTCGGAAGCCATCCACATCCTGCGCGAAGTTGCCGCCGAATGCTCGAACCCTGCCCTGCTGTTCAGCGGCGGCAAGGACTCCGTGGTGCTGTTGCGCCTTGCGGAAAAGGCTTTCCGTCCAGGGAAGTTCCCATTCCCGCTGGTACACATCGACACCGGCCACAACTTCCCGGAAGTGATCGAGTTCCGCGACCGCCGCGTGGCCGAACTGGGCGAGCGCCTGATCGTCGGCTCGGTGGAGGATTCGATCAAGAAGGGCACCGTGCGCCTGCGTAACCCGGCCACCGATTCGCGCAACGCCGCGCAGGCCGTGACGCTGCTGGAAACCATCGCCGAGCATGGCTTCGACGCCTGCATCGGCGGCGCGCGCCGCGACGAGGAAAAAGCCCGCGCCAAGGAACGCATCTTCTCCTTCCGCGACGAATTCGGCCAATGGGACCCGAAGGCACAGCGCCCGGAACTGTGGGACCTGTATAACACCCGCGTCCACCCGGGCGAAAACATGCGCGTGTTCCCGATCTCGAACTGGACCGAGCTGGATGTCTGGCAGTACATCGCCCGCGAAAAACTGGCCCTGCCATCGATCTACTTTGCGCACGAGCGCCAGGTCATCCCGCGCAACGGCCTGCTGGTGCCGCTGACCGGCCTGACCCCGGCCCGCGAAGGCGAAACCATCGAGACCCAGGTGGTGCGCTTCCGCACCGTGGGCGACATCTCCTGCACCTGCCCGGTCTCCTCCGACGCTGCCGACGTGGACGCGATCATCGCCGAAACGGCAGTGACCCAGGTCACCGAGCGCGGCGCCACCCGGATGGACGACCAGACCTCCGAAGCCTCCATGGAAAAACGCAAGAAGCAAGGATACTTCTGATGAACGCACTGAACGACAACCTGAACCAACGCAACCTGCTGCGCTTCATCACCGCCGGCTCCGTCGACGACGGCAAGAGCACCCTGATCGGCCGCCTGCTGTTCGACAGCAAGGGCATCTTCGCCGACCAGCTGGCAGCCGTCTCGCGCGCCAAGCATAAGCGCACTGTGGGCGATACCATCGACCTGTCCCTGCTGACCGACGGCCTGGAAGCCGAACGCGAGCAAGGCATCACCATCGACGTGGCCTATCGCTACTTCGCTACTCCCAAGCGCAAGTTCATCATCGCCGACACCCCGGGCCACGAGCAGTACACCCGCAATATGGTGACCGGCGCCTCCACCGCCGACGCCGTGATCATCCTGGTCGACGTGTCGAAAGTGAAGCTGCGCGAAGACGGCGGCGTGGACCTGCTGATCCAGACCAAGCGCCACTCCACCATTGCCCACCTGCTGCAGATCGAGCACGTGGTGGTGGCCGTGAACAAGATGGACCTGGTGAACTACGACCAGGACGTGTACCAGCGCATCGTCAAGGCGTATCTTGAATTCGCAGCCACCCTGGGCATCAAGGACGTCAAGACCATTCCGCTGTCGGCATTGGCCGGCGACAACGTGGTCGACGCCGGCGAGCGCATGCCGTGGTACCAGGGCCCTACCCTGATCGAACTGCTGGAAGACCTGTCGGTGTACGACGAAACGCACGGCGCGGCGTTCCGCTTCCCGGTGCAGCTGGTGGCGCGCCACAACGGCCACGAAGCCAACGACTTCCGCGGCTACATGGGCCGTATCGAGGCGGGCAACGTCAAGGTTGGCGACAAGCTGGTGGTGCAGCCTTCCGGCCAGAGCGCAACGGTCAAGGAGATCGTCACTTTCGACGGCTCCCTGCAAAGCGCCAGCGCCGGCCAGTCGGTCACCATCGTGCTGGAAGAATATGTGGACGTGTCGCGCGGCGACCTGCTGGCCTCGAGCACGCAGCCGGCTTCCCTGCTCAAGCAAGTGAGCGCCGACGTCTGCTGGCTGTCCGAGGAGCCGCTGGACCTGCGGTGCAAATACTGGATCAAGCACGGCACCAGGCAGACTGCTGCCAAAGTGAGCAAAATCGACTCCATCCTTGACATCAACACCCAGCAGCGGCACGATGCCGATGCGTTGAAGCTGAACGACGTAGCGCGCATTGCGCTGACCGTGCAGCAGGCACTGGCGGCCGATGCCTATTCGGATATCCGCGCCACCGGCGCCTTCATCCTGATCGATGAGGTCACGCACCAGACAGTAGCCGCAGGCATGATCCGCCTCGGCGAATAACAACGCCAGACAGGAGCCTGCGCATGCCATACGGGAAGGTGTATTTGATTGGAGCTGGACCGGGGGCGCAGGACCTGATCACCATGCGCGGCGCACGCCTGCTGGCGCAAGCCGAAGTTGTGCTGTACGACGCGCTGGTGACCGAAGAAATGCTGGAACTCTGTGCGCAGGCAGAGAAGATCTCGGTCGGCAAACGCGCCGGCCAGCGTTCCACCGCCCAAGGCTTGATCAACCAGCAGCTGGTCGATTGCGCCGCGCGCTACCGCATGGTGGTTCGCCTCAAAGGCGGCGACCCGATGCTGTTCGGCCGCGCCGACGAGGAATTGTCGGCGCTCGAACAGCACGGCATCGAGGTCGAAGTCGTTCCCGGCATCACCACCGCGGTAGCCGCCGCCGCAGCGACGCAACAGCCGCTGACCAAGCGCGGCGTGGCGCGCAGCGTGGCATTCTTCACCTCCTCCACCGCGCCGGGCCATCCGGAAGAACTGACGATTCCGTCTACCGACACCCTGGTCCAGTACATGGGCGGGCGCGAAGCAATCGCCACCGCCAACAACCTGCTGTCGCAGGGGCGCTCGCCGGACACCCCGGTGGTGGTGGTCGAGAATGTCAGCCGTTCGGACCAGCACGTCGAACGCATCACCCTGGCTGAGCTGGCACATGGCCTGCCGGCGGCGCACGGCCCGGTGCTGGTCATGCTGGGCAAGGCAATGGCGCCGCGGCCGCAGCAAAAACGGTAAAATATCGTCCTCTTGCAATGAGAGGAACAAGATGAGCCAAGCCCACGAAGTCCTGGAGCGCGCCCGCAATGCGCGCCTGGCAGGCAAATACGAAGACGCCCTGCGCGACCACCTGTGGTTCCACGAGCATGCGCTCGAAGACGACCCGACCCTGGCCGGCGTCCGCCTGTCGTTCGCCCTGCGCGACTGGATCTACCTTGCCGAACAGTTCCCGCTGGCGCGCCGCGCGCTGCAGGCGATCCGCGACCGCGACACCCAGCGCATCCT
Source organism: Duganella sp. CF458 (assembly GCF_900113115.1). Lineage (GTDB taxonomy): Bacteria > Pseudomonadota > Gammaproteobacteria > Burkholderiales > Burkholderiaceae_D > Rugamonas. The sequence goes on from NZ_FOOF01000013.1 coordinate 12,388, forward strand.
GAACGGCAGCGCCACGCTGGGGCGCTTCCATGACGTCAGCGCGATCAATAGCGCGCTGGGCGAGGAGCGCGCCACCCACGACCTGTTCACCCAGATCGACGCCCAGCTACCCGAACTGGCCAAGGATTGCGCCGAACTGGCCCTGCCGGCCCTGGTGGCGGTGGAAGATTTCCAGCTGGCGCGCCGCTACCTGTCCGACCCGGTGGCGCGCATCGCCGCCCTGGCCAAGCGCGTCAACGACTTCGCGGAAGACCTGGCCAGGCGCGGCAACACCTCGTCCGCCCCGCAATTGCTGGCTTTCGTGCTGAACTACACCAAGGAAGTACGCCTGGTGGTGGAAGTCTTGCGCCGCCTGGGCGAAGATGAGGAAGTGGCCAAGGCAAGTGCCGCCGCACTCGACTCCCTGAAGTCGGAAGCCCTGCGCGATGCCGTGCAGCGCGAATTCGACAACCCTGGCAGCACCATTGCCGCCATGGTGGCTCACGCCAAAGGCAGCGACGACAAGCAATAATCCGTCATCGCCCGCAGCACGGTGGGATCTTCCCCCACCGCGCCGACGGCGCGGATTGTCACGCCAGGATGCGCCAGGCGCATTTCATCAAGGATCAGCGGCAGGTCGCGCAGGACATGGCCGCCCTGCCCCAGAAACACCGGCACCACCGTGACATCGTCGACGCCCTGCGCCGCAAGCGCTGCCACCCGTTCCGGCAGGCGCGGCGCCATCAACTCCAGGAAGGCCAGCGAGACATCAAGATCGGGCTCGCTCGCCGCGACCCGCAGTTTGATCATCTCACGCAATTGTTCGAACGGCGCCGCCCAACTGGCGGAACGGGCGCCATGCGCGAACAGCACCAGCGCACGGCCGGCCATGCTAATGCCGCTCCACCCAGTAAAGGGCGCCCAGCGCCAGCAACAGGTATAGCAGGCTTGGCATCAGCGCCGTCAGGAATGCCGGCAGCGCCGACAACAGGCCGATATGCGAGAACAGCGTGTTCACCAGCAGGAAGCTGACGCCGATCATGATGCCGATGAAGATTTTCAGGCTCACGCCGCCGGCACGGGTGTGCAGGTAGGCGAAAGGCAGCGCCAGCGCCATCAGCACGAAGATTGCCAGCGGGTCGAACAGCTTTTTCCAGAAGGCGATCTTGAAGCGTTCCGTGCCCTGCTTGTTTTCCTGCAGGTGGCGGGTATACACGGCCAGTTCATTGACCGACATGTGCTCGGGATCGGAGGCCGACACCGACAGGATTTTCGGCGTGATCTCGGAAATGAGCTCCTTGCTGGCATGCCGCTTGATCTCCACCGCGCTGCTCGCCTGCGCGTAATTATTGGCCAGGTTGGCTTGCGCGCCTTCCGCCGCCAATGCCGGGTTGCTGAAGATATTCTCCGTCACCTCATTCAACAGCCAGGTATTGCTGCCCTTGAAGGAAGCGGTCTTGGCGTAGGTCAGCGTGCGCAGGCGGAAACGGTTGTCAAAGTCGTACAGCTTGACATCCACCAGCTGGCCGTCCGAGCGCACCTCGCGCACATTGAAGAAGCGCGTACCCTGCACCTCGCCGGTCATGCCTTCGCTCTTGATGATGTCCTTGGTCCACATGCCGGAACGGAACTCCGACGACACCGTGGCGCCACGGCCCATCAGGCGCACCTTTTCCGCCACCGGCGCCAGGCGCGGCGTAATCAGTTCGCCAAAGATGAAGGCAATCAGCACCAGGACCAGCCCGACCTTGCCGACCATGACCGCGGCCATGCGCGTCGACATCGACGAGGCGCGCATGATCGTGAATTCGGAGGTCGACGCGAACTGCGCCATGGTATAGATGGTGCCGATCAGCGCCGCCACCGGCAGCACCTCGTTCACGTGCTGGGGCAGCATCGTCAGCGTGAACAAGGCGGCATGCTGCATGCCATACCCGTTCTTGCCAACGACAGGCAGCTCGCCGGTCAAGTCGAAGAATGCCTGCAACCCAAGCAAGGCGGCCAGTGCAAAAGCGACCGCCTGCAGGATCGAAACGAAGAAGTAGCGTTGCAGGGTGCTCATTTGCGTGCCCCCCGCTTGAACGCGGCCCACATGGCGCGCGGATGGTAGCGGTAATTCACGTTCAGGCGCCAGGCAAACAATGCCAGCACCGCCAGCGCCATCGCCAGGTGCAGTGGCCACCAGCTCATGCCAAAGGTGAAGTTGCCGCGCCGGATGCCGGACTCGAACACGTTGATCAGGTTGTTATAAGTGAAGAAGATCAGCACAGCGAGAATCAGGTTGACCGAACTGCCCGCGCGCGGATTGACGAAGCCCAGCGGGATCGCCAGCATCGACAGCGCCAGGCAGGCCAGCGGCAGCGACATGCGCCACATGAGTTCCCCCTTGGCCGGATTGGTGCCGGCGGCGATCAGCTCCGACGTCGGCAGGGTCTTGGTTTCCTTCTGGCCGTCGGACTCGGAGGACTGCTGCGAAACGCGCATGCTGTAGCGCTCGAACTCCATGCTCTGGAAATCGGCGTCGCCCGGCTTGCCCTGGTAGCGGCGTCCGTTCTTCAGAACCAGGTGGCGGTCGCCGGAAGGCAGCGTCTCGATCACGCCCTCGCTCGCCACGACCACGGAAGTACCCTTGGCATCAACCTGGTTGACGAACACGTTGCGCACCACCGCACTGCTGCCGGACACGCCCTCCACAAAGAAGATGCGGTTGGCCGACGAGGATTCCTTGAACTGGCCCGGAGAAACCTTCTGCAGGTCTTCGCGTTTGGTGAAACGCTCGATGTACTCGGCGCTCTTCGAGCGCGCCCACGGCGTTGCATAAAAACTGAGTGCACCGGTCAACAGGATCAGCGGCAGGACAAACAGGAACACCGGCTTGACGAAGCGCGTCAGGCTGACGCCCGCGGCAAACCAGACCACCATCTCCGAATCCTTGTAGATGCGGGTCACCACCATCAGCACCGAAATAAAACTGGTGAAAATAAGGACAATTGGCAGATAATTCAGGGCTGCGAACGCGATAAGCGCGATGACATCGCTGGACGCGACCTTGCCGCCTGCGGCTTTGCCGAGGATCGAGATCAGGGTCCACGTCAGGAGGATCGAGAACAGTACCGTAAAGGAAGCCCCGGCTGAGCTGACCAGCTCACGGCGGAGGGCGCGATGGAAAATCATTCGACGTTTATAATTCGTTCTACAAAATTAAGGAGAAACCAAATGGACTTTAGCATAAAAGCACTCGACGCCAAGAACACCATCGCCAGCACCAAAAGCGGCTGCATCGTGGTCGGCGTCTTCGAAAACAAGAAACTCTCGAAAGCGGCTAAAGCCCTCGACGGCGCAGGCGAGATCACCGCTGCACTGAAATCCGGCGACATTACCGGCAAGGCCGGCACCACCCTGCTGCTGCGCGGCCTGAAAGGCGCTGCCGCCGATCGCGTGCTGCTGGTAGGGCTGGGTGCCGATGAAGCAGTCGCCGAAAAAGCCATCGGTTCCGCCATCAACGCTGCCATCAGGGCGCTGGGCACCGTCGCTTCGACCGACGCTATTATCGCACTGCCGCTGGAAGAAGTGAAAGGCCGCGACGCCAACTGGGCGATCCGCTCCGTGGTGCTGGCAGGCCGCGACGCCGTCTACCGCACCGACGCGCAGAAGTCCAAGAAAGACCCGGCATGGGCCGGCCCCAAGAAGCTGGCACTGGCCGTTGCAAACAATGCCGGCAACAAGCTGGCGCTGTCGCAGGCAGTGGCCACCGCCAACGGCATGGAACTGACCAAGGACCTGGGCAACCTGTCCGCCAACGTCTGCACCCCGACCTACCTGGCCAACGTCGCCAAGAAACTGGGCAAGGACTTCGGCTTTGAAGTCGAGATCCTGGACCGCAAGCAGATGGAAGCCCTGAAGATGGGTTCCTTCCTGTCCGTGACCAACGGCTCCGAGCAGGCGCCCAAGTTCATCGTCCTGAAACACAAAGGCGGCAAGGCCAAGGATGCGCCGACCGTCCTGGTGGGCAAAGGCATCACCTTCGACACCGGCGGCATTTCGATCAAGGCCGGTCCCGGCATGGACGAGATGAAATACGATATGTGCGGCGCCGGCTCCGTGCTGGGCACCTTCCGCGCCATCGGCGAAATGGGCCTGAAGTCCAACGTGGTCGGCATCGTGGCCGCATGCGAAAACATGCCGTCGGGCCGCGCCACCAAGCCGGGCGACATCGTCACCTCGATGAACGGCCTGACCATCGAAATCCTGAACACCGACGCCGAAGGCCGCCTGATCCTGTGCGACGCCCTGACCTACGCCGAGCGCTTCAATCCGGCCGCCGTGATCGACGTGGCAACCCTGACCGGCGCCTGCATCGTCGCCCTGGGCCACCATAACAGCGGCGTGTTCGCGCGCGACGACGACGCCGGCAATGCGCTGGTCGACGCCCTGATGGCATCGGGCAAAGCCACCGGCGACACCGCATGGCGCCTGCCGATCGGCGAACAGTACAACGAGCAACTGAAGTCCAACTTCGCGGACCTGGCCAATATCGGCTCCCCGGGCGGCGCATCCTGCACCGCTGCGGCCTTCCTGGAAAACTTCACCCGCAAGTTCCCATGGGCCCACGTCGATATCGCCGGCACCGCCTGGAAGTCGGGCGCCGCCAAAGGCGCCACCGGCCGTCCGGTGCCGATGCTGACCAACTTCCTGATCGGCCGCGCCGGCTGATTGCTGAGGTGAGCAACAAAAAAGCCGGGGAACCCGGCTTTTTCTTTAGTAGATCGACGATGCCGGAAGCGGCTGCTGCGGCGGCGCTCCGCGCGCGGCGGCACCCTCCCCGCGCTGCAGGACGACGGTCAGGGTGGAAGGCAAGTCAAAGCCGGCACCAGTCTGTTTGTCGACAATCTGGCCGGCCCCGAGCGTGAAGATGATGTTGCCCCACTTGGAGGCATTCTGGCGCGCTTCGATCTGGTCATACGCCCACACATCTTCGCGGCGGCAATCCACCACCAGCGGCTGGGTGCTCTTGTGCACCGTCACTCGCCCAGGGGAAGTAACGAACCAGCGCCCCCTGTCATTGGAGAGCACACAGCCGATGGCAGACACTTGCTGGTGATCCAGCACGGTCTGCACCAGCACCGACTGTTCGGTCGAATCGAATAAAGTGGCGCAGCCAACCAACGCCGCTGCGCACAGCGCAGCGGTCGAAAGTCGACTCAGCCTGGATGGCATGTAGTCGGGCTCAGTCGGCCGACTGGCCTCGTTTCTGACGCAGCCCCTGGATGACGTGCATGATGTCGTCCATGCTGTTCGCACCGATACCCTGGAACGCGTCGAGGACTTCGTTCAGGACTTCGTTACGCACTTCGGCGTCAGCAGCCCCAATGGCTTGTGGACGCTGGGACGCTGCGCGTGCAGTGGCTTCGCGGGCAGACTTGCGGCCGCTAGGCGATTTGCCGTGTTCCAGTGCCGCTTGCCAGATCAGCCAACGACGTTGTGTCTCATAAACCAGATACTCTTCTGGCTTGTCTTCGCGCCGACGGACGATTTGGCCGTCCTTCTGCGCCCATGCTTCGAATGCAGATCGCATGTGTATTCCTTTAGTTTGCAGTGCCCGTTAAATCGGAATTAGTTTCCCTATATTACCACTTATTAACGCAGGACAACATCAAAATCCGTTGTAAATAAGCAAAATCACCCAGCTTCGTGGAAACAACTTCGATACCAACCTTGTAAGTATATTGACATTTACGGTTGTTCATACCGTAATTTTAGTACCAATCTGATAACTTTGAAGCACTATTGGAAATTATTTTTACGCAGACACCTTTTTTGCGACAAGAAAGCACAATTTGATGTCACCGTAGAATCATTGTTTGGCCCAAATACGACAGCTTCCCATAGCATAGTGAGTATTGATAAGATCTGCCCCCACGCAACTTGAAAGCCCGACATGAAATTAGCCACTTGGAATGTTAACTCATTGAACGTTCGCTTGCCGCACGTTACGAAATGGCTGGGTGAAAATCCGGTCGATGTGCTCTGCATCCAGGAAACCAAGCTCACGGACGACAAGTTTCCGGTCAGGGAAATCGAGGAAATGGGTTACCAGGTGGTGTTCAACGGCCAGAAAACCTACAACGGCGTGGCCATCCTGTCGCGCCATCCGATGCAAGACGTGGTCAAGAACAATCCGAAGTATCCGGACGAACAGCAGCGCATCCTGGCCGCGACCATCAACGGCATCCGCGTGGTGAACGCCTACGTGCCAAACGGCCAGGCGCTCGATTCGGACAAATACACCTACAAGCTGGGATGGATGGCCAGCTTCCGCGACTGGCTGGGCGAAGAGTTGGCCGGCAACCAGCACCTGGCCGTACTGGGCGACTACAACATCGTGCCGGACATACGCGACACGCACGATCCAGCGATGGAAGGCGACATCTTCTGCTCGGACAAGGAGCGCGCCGCGCTGCAGGCCTTGTTCGACCTCGGCCTGCACGACTCGTTCCGCCTGTTCGAACAGCCGGAAAAGACTTTCTCGTGGTGGGACTACCGCATGCTGGGCTTCCAGAAGAACAAGGGCCTGCGCATCGACCACGTGCTGCTGTCGGCGCCATTGAAAGAACGCTGCCTGTCCTGCGTGATCGACCGTGCGCCGCGCAAATGGCAGCAACCTTCCGATCACGCGCCGGTCATCGCCACCCTGGGTACTTAAGCCGCCTGTCGTTCCATCAGGAGCTGGGCGCGCACGCCCAGCACAGGTTTCGAGAACAGGTAGCCCTGGGCGAAAGTACAGCCATGCTCGCGCAATAGCTGGAACTGCCCTTCCGTCTCCACGCCTTCCGCCACCACCGACAGCTGCAGGCTGTCCGACAGCGCGATGATCGCGGCCACGATGGCGCGGTCTTCCGCGCTTTCTTCCAGGTCCTTGATGAAGGCGCGATCGATCTTGATCTTGCGTACTGGGAAGCGCTTCAGGTAAGCCAGCGAGGAATATCCGGTGCCGAAGTCGTCGATCGACAGGCGGATGCCCATCGCATTGATCTGGCCCAGGATCTCCAGCGTCTGTTCGCCATGCTGCATCAGGGCCGTTTCCGTGATCTCGAATTCAATCAGGGCCGGATCGATGCCCGTCTCGTCCAGCGTACGGCGGATCGAATCGACCAGGCCGCGATGCATGAACTGGCGCGCCGACAGGTTGATTGCCATCGGCACCGGCGCCATGCCCTGGCGCTGCCACTCCATGCTTTGTTCGCAGGCGCGGCGCAGCACCCATTCGCCGATCGGCACGATCAGGCCGTTCTCTTCGATCAGCGGAATGAACTGGTCCGGCATCACCAGGCCGGCAGCCGGGCGGCGCCAGCGCAGCAGCACTTCCAGCGTGGCCAGGCGGCGCGTGGCGATATCCATGATCGGCTGGTAGTGCAATTCGAACTGGCCAAGCTGCAGCGCCGAACGCAGGGCGCTCTCCATTTCGAAATGCATGGCCGCCGCCATGTTCATCTCTTCGTTGAAATATTGGTAGTTGTTGCGTCCGGAAGCCTTGGCATGGTACATGGCAGCATCGGCATTGCGCATCAGCGTGGCGACGTCGCTGCCGTCGTCGGGATAAGTGCAGATGCCGATCGACGGCGTGATGTGCAGCAGGCGCCCTTCCAGCGGAATGGGCTCGGACAGCAAGTCGATGATCTTTTGCGCGACGTGGCTCGATTCGTCCGTGGAGTGAATGCCGGGCAGCAGCACCACGAACTCGTCGCCGCCAAGGCGTGCCACGGTATCGCTGGCGCGCACCGCGCCTACCAGGCGCGCCGCCACTTCCTTCAACAAGGCGTCGCCGGTCATGTGGCCCAGCGAATCGTTGATGGTCTTGAAGCGGTCGAGGTCGATGAACATGACGGCCAGGCGGCGCTCCGAACGCTGGGCCGCCAGCATGGCGCGATCCAGGCGGTCCGCCAGGAGCGCGCGGTTGGGCAGGCCGGTCAGGCTGTCATGGTAAGCCATGTGGTGTACCCGGGCTTCGGCCTGGCGGCGCTCGACGATCTCCGCCTGCAGCTGCGCATTGGCGCCGGCCAGTTCAGCCGTGCGTTCCAGCACCCGCACCTCCAGCTCGTCGCGCGCGCGGCGCACAGCTTCGGTGGCCTCGCGGCGCGAGGTTACGTCGTCGATCAGCCATACCGAGCGGCCTTTCGGATCGGCCATATCGAAGGGGCGCCCCGACAGGCGTGCCCAGAAGCTGCTGCCGTCCTTACGCACAAGCTGGTACTCGTAAGAACTGGCATGACCGGCCAAAAAGTCCTTTTCCGTCGCCTTGCGCGCCACGTCCCATCCTGCCAGGTCGGGGTAGAAGGTTTGCACGCTGACGCCGGCCATCTCGCCCGGCCCGTAACCGAACAGCTCTTCCATCTTGGCGTTGCAGCGCAGGTTGCGGCCCTTCTCGCAAACGGAAATGCCCATCACGGCACTGTCCAGGATCGCCTGGTTTTCCAATAGCGCGTTACGCAGCGATTCTTCGTCATGCTTTTGCGCCGTGCGGTCTTCAATGATCCAGATCGTGCCCTGGGTCGGATCTTCCGGGTTGACCACATAGCCGATCAACTGGGCCCAGAAGTCGCTTCCGTCCTTGCGGCGCATCGGCGTTTCGGAGTGGAAGTGCTTGCCTTGGCTAAGCAGCGGACCGGCAATCGAGCCGACGCGGTGATAGGTTTCGTCGTCCGGATAGATGGCGCGGCCCGGCATGCCCAGCGCCTCGTCGCCCTGGTAGCCGAACATGTCGGCAAAGCCACGGTTGTAGCGCGTGATCAGGCGATTCTTGGTGAACAGGATACTGATCGAGGCATTGGTCATGATGGCCTCGACTTCCATCTGGGTCTGGCGCGACAAGGTCACGTCCTCCAGGATCCAGATCGTGCCGCCCGCGTTATGTTCCTGGTCCACCGCCTGGGCGCGCACGCGGCACCAGATGATCGTGCCGTCCTTGCGCATCAGCTCGCACTCACGCAGTTCGAATAGCTGGCCGGCGGCGAGCAAGGGGCCCGCCTGCAAGCCGAAAGCCGAATGCTGGTCCACGTTTTCAAACAGCTGCGACGCGTGACGGCCGCGCAGTTCTTCCAGCGTATAGCCGAACATTTCAGCCATGCGCGGATTGACCGTCAGGATTTCCTGGTTCTTGGTAAACAGGATGCCCACCGACGCGTTGTCCAGGATCGCCTTCTGCTCCAACAGCAGTCGCCCCATCGCTTCGTTCGCCACGCGCTGTTCGTTGATGTCTTCCAGAATGAAGACGGTGCCTTCGCGAGCATCGCTCGGGTCAAGCGCGCGGCCATTCGAGCGGCACCAGAACAGGCTGCCATCGCGGCGGCGCAATTGCAGTTCCAGCGTCAGCGGCGTGCCTTTCGCCAGCATCGGGAAGAATTCGGCGCGGATGCGCAGCGCCTCTTCCGGTGTCGGGTACAGGATATCGCTCGGCGCGCCTTCCAGCTCCTGGCGTGAATAGCCGAACATTTCAGCCGCGCGCATATTGCATTCGACGACGTAGCCGTTCTTGGCGAGGATGATGCCGACCGCCGCATTTTCCAGGATGGCCTGCTGTTCCAGCATGGCCTTGCGCAGGGCGCGCTGATCGCGCTGGGCGCTGCTGATGTCATTGAAGATGATGGTGGCGCCGCCATCGAGTCCGCCCGGCAGCGCCTTGACGGTCAGTTGTACGGCGATGTAATTGCCGCTGGCGTTGACCAGCACACTGTCCCATTTCGGCGCGGTGCGCGGTGCCATATTCGGCAAGGCTGCCGATACCACCAGCGCGGCGTTCAACTGCGCATTCGCCTCGGCGCGGACATGGCGGGCGCACATTTCCACCACGTTGCGGCCGCGCGGGTCGGACTGCAGCAAGGCGTCGAATTCGGAGTTGGAAGCGAACACCAAGCCGTCGGCATCGCATGCGCAGGCTGGCATTCCGACCAACTGCAAGGCATTGGCCACAACTTCAACATTGCTCGAAACAGAATTCATGTACGCCTGGACTCCGGGGGTATCCAGCCGATCATAGCGTACAAAACTGGCGTGTCAAAGGAAAGGCCGGGTTTGCTGACATTGTTACAACAAAAACATGTGTTTTTGCCGCTACGCAGCATCAATCCCCTCTTTCAACTGTGCGTTGGCCCTCGGCGCAATTTGATATTCTTCGCAACTTTGTAAATTTGATAAGCGCGCGAGACGCATTTGTCACAACCGGATAATTGATAGGAGCTGCCCCGAATGTCGTTTGGTCCATTGGATGGCAAGACCGCACTCGCTTCGCCACCGTTAAGCAAGGCCGCGAGCGCGTCCGCGCTGGTCGGCAAACTGGCCGATACCGCAGTACCCACCGCAGTCGAACTGGCAACCCATGACAAGCTGCCGCCCGCAGCCGCGCAGCTGGCGCAAACCGCGCTCAGCGCCGGCATCGGCGCAGCCGTCGGCAGCGAAGCACCGGCCACCGCACTTGCACAAGATACTTCCACGCTGGCGGCAACTGGCTTGGCCGAAATAAGCGCGGCAGGCCGGGAGGCCGCGCCCGCTCCTGTGCAAACCGCCGCCAAGGCATTGCAGATCGAAGAGCACCCGCTGGCCGGCCTGGCCATCACTGACTTCATGGCGCCCGCACCGGAATATGCGCCGGCCGTCATGAAGCCGCAGTTGGCGGCACTGCAGCAGGTCGTGGACGGTGGCCCCTTTGCCGCATTCCACGAGGGCAGCCGCCTGTTGCGCTTTTATTCGCCGCTGGAAGGCAACAACGCCCTGCTGGTCGAGACAATCCAGGGCGAAGCCCGGATGTCGTCGCCTTACCTGTTTACCCTGAGCCTGCTCTCCAAGAGTTCCAGCATTGACCTGCAAGACCTGCTGGGCAAGAACGTCAGTGTTGGTGTGCGCCTGGCCGACGGCAGCGAGCATTTCGTCAACGGCTACGTCAACGTATTCGGCTTCACCCGCTCGGACGGAGGTTTCGCCTTCTACCACGCCGAAATCGTTCCGTGGCTGGCTTTCCTGCAGCGCCGCACCAACTCGCGCATCTTCCAGGACTTGAGCGTTGTGGACGTGCTGACACAGATCTTCAGCTCCGAATACGGCAGCCTGGCGGCGTACGAATTCAGGACTGCCAAGACCTACCTGCCGGAGAACTACATCGTCCAGTACGACGAGACCGACGAACACTTCGTCAGCCGCCTGATGGAGAAATACGGCCTGTTCTACTACTTCGAACACAGCGAAGAAGGCCACGTCATGGTGATCAGCGACGACTCGCGCGACAGCACCTTCTGTCCGCCGCAGTCGGCACACGCCGAGATCGAATTCAATGGCGGCAACCGCTGGCATGACCGCGATGCCATCACTGCCTTCACCGCCCGGCGCGTTCTGCAGCCAACCAAGATCGCGCTCAACACCTTCGATTTCAAATCGCCCAACACGGTGCAATACGTGGAGCTGCCGACCGCTTCACGCCAGGGCGATGTGCCGACGCTCGAGGTCTACGACGGCAACCCTGCGTTCTCCTACAAGGACCGCGACAGCGGCGAGCGCGAAGCCCAACTACGCATGGAGGCAATGGAATGGCAGGCCAAGCTGTTTGCCGGCGAATCCGACTGCCGCGGCCTGGCGCCGGGCCACAGCTTCAAGCTGCTTGGCCACCACTGGTTTGACGTGACCGACGAAAAGGACAACGACTTCCTGGTCATTGGCGTGCAGCTCGATTGCCGCAATAACTTCTTCGCCAGCGACCAGGAGGACGTCTACCGCAACACCTTCACCGCGATCCGGCGCAAGATCCCCTACCGCCCCGTGCGCGGGCATCGCTCGCCGCGCATGCCCGGCCCGCAGACTGCCAGCGTGGTCGGCCCAAAGGGACAGGAAATCCACACCGACCAGTATGGCCGCATCAAGGTGCAGTTCCATTGGGACCGCTATGGCCGCCGCGACGAAGCCAGCTCCTGCTGGATTCGCGTCTCGCAACCGTGGGCCGGCAAGGGCTGGGGCACCGTTTCCATTCCGCGCATCGGACAGGAAGTGCTGATCGACTACCTGGAAGGCGATCCTGACCGCCCGGTGTGTACCGGGCGCCTGTTCAACGCGGACCAGCCGGCGCCTTATGCCTTGCCTGCCGGCGCCCACATGATGGGCTTCAAGAGCCGTTCCACCCCGGGCGGCGGCGGCTTCAGCGAGATGGTGATCCACGATTCCAAGGGGTCGGAGCTGATCAACATCCACGCGCAGAAGGACATGCTCACGACAGTGCAGAATGCGCACGCAACGACGGTCAACGGCCCGCACCAGACCAACACGGTAAGCCAGGGCTACCAGCGCAACACGGTCAAGCAGCAGATCGAAATAGTGTCGGAGACATCCTATATCGACCTGCTGGCCAAGCGGAACATCGCGCTGACCGCGGAAACCGAACATATCGCCCTCACCGCCAAAAAGCACGTCGAAGTAGTGGCGGAGACCGAACACATCGGCGCCACCGCGAAAAAATTCGTGGAGCTGAAAGCCGAAACCGAGCATATCGGCGCGACGGCGAAAAAACACGTCATGCTCAAGGCCGAAACCGAGCATGTGGAAGTGGGCGCAAGCAAATTCGTCGACATCAAATCCGACACCCAGCATATCCACCTGACGGCCAACACCGACATAACGCTGCAAGTGGGCGCAAGCAAGATCGAACTGCGCGCCGACGGCACCATCACCATTTCGGGCAAACACATCGACATCATCGGCAGCGACCGTATCGACCTGAATAAGTAGGAACCGACAACGATGCAATACCACACCAATAGCGCAACCTTCGAGCTGCCGGCCCCGCTCAAAGACAAGTCCATGCACATGTTCGTCGTGAGAGATGATGGGCCCAGCGAATTCAGCGTGGTCATCACCCACGCCGACGTGCCGCCGGAGGAAAGCCTGGCCGACTTCGGCGAGCGCCTGCAAAAGGAACTGGGCCGCGCCCTGCCGCGCTTTCAGCTACGAGGCCTGAAAGACTGCCAGGTCGGCGGTTCGCCGGCGATCGAACTGGCCTATAGCTGGCGCAAGGAAGGCAATTTCATGCACCAGCGCCAGGCCATCGTGCTCGTCCAGGGAGCCGCGCCGGACACGCGCCAGGCCATGATGGTCGCCGCGACCTGCCTGAATGCTTTCACCGACGAGTGGAATGCGGCATTCGATGGACTCCTCGCCAGCATGACGCTTCGCAATCCACTAAGTGTCGCAGCGGCCGCCCCAAGGCGTAAAGTGGTAGTCGCCACGCAGCCCTACACATTCGCCCTCTCCGCACGCCGGCGCAGCCTGCACGTCTTTGCCAACCAGGCCGAAGCCTGCCGCAAAACCGACCCGCGGGAAGTGGAGCTGGAAACCTGGGCCTTCTTCGACGCCGCAGGGAACCAGCTGCAACCTCACTTCACGGTACCCAATTCCTACGATCCCGGCCTGCGCAACACCGGCATGTTCCAGCTCTCGCCCCATCCTAACCCTGATGCCACCAACCTGCTCGCCAATCTGCATCTGGCAAACATCTACGATCCGCCGATGGATATTCCTGCCCTGCCCCATCTGGCCGCAGTGCGCAACTTCCTCGAACAACAGGTAGGCTAGCGATGGCGCAAGCGGCAGCAAGGCTGAATGACCCAATCGGTCATAGCCCGACCATGAGCTGGCTGCTGGCTGGCGTCATCGCAGCTGCAGCCATTGCCGTAACGGCGGTCGCTGTAGTCGGCACCGGCGGCCTGGCCGCAGCCGCCATCATTGGCGGTGCGGCAGCAGCGGGCGGCGGCATCGGCGAAGTACTGAGCACCATGAGCTGGGCCCCCAAGGAGGAAGTAGGTAAGATCACCACCGCCGGCTCGCCAAATGTTTTCACCAACGGCCTGCGCGCCATCCGCGCCCATCTCGACATGGCGAAATGCGACAAGCATACAGACACAGAGAAGGTGGCGACCGGTAGCGGCAAGGTGTTCATCAACAGCATGCCGGCAGCAAGGGTGGATGACAAGACCACGTGCAGCGCCACCATCACCAAAGGTTCACCCAATGTGAATATCGGCGGCGAGACCGTGCAGACTGACGAAGTTCACGCGGAAGACCTGGTCCCAACCTGGGTTCACGTCGCCTTGTTCGTGGTGGGCGCGGGTGCAGCCGTGGTACTCGCTGGTCCAGTCGTCGCAGTCGGCGGAGTGGTTGGCGGCATTGCCGGCGGCTTCGGTGGAAGCATGCTCGGCGGGAGATTATTTGGCGAAGGCTCAGATGGCCAAAAGTGGTCGATGCTGGCAGGGAGTTTCCTGGGCGGGATGCTTGGCGGGAAGTACGCCGCCAACTGGAAGGCGGCTGGCAATCAACCAACGAGCGTCATGGCGACAGAGGGGCTTGAGGCGCCAAAACCGCCGCCAGTGCCAGGTGACCCAGATTTCATTGGACCGTTGTCAAAGATCGATTCGAAAATCCTGTTTGGAGCATCGAAGCCGGGAACCAACAATATTATTGGCGGCCATTCCCCGGATGTCCTGAATTCGCCGAACCACACAATGAGCCATGACCAGACGGTCATCAACCCGGACGGTACTATCTCGGTCAAAGACTTTAAAATGATGATTGTGCGAAAAGATGGAACGTGGGGCTGGTCCAAGGGTAAATCTCCGAACACCCACACCATTGCGCCGGAAAGCTGGAGTAACGCGGACATTCTGCGTGCAGGACAGATCACCGCGAAGGCGCCCGGCCGGGTGCTCGGCGAGTCGAACGGTGTAACCAGGGTATTACATACCGACACGGTCAATGGCGTCCAGTGGCAGGTGATCACAGAAAACGGTGTCATCACCTCGTCGTTCCCTACCGGCGGAAATGGACTTTGAATCAAAACGACAAAGGATCGAAAATGAATGCGAGCGCCCTGAGCGAATTCGAAAGACTGCTTGGCGATGAGACCTCTCCATGGTTTGAATACAATCTTGAGATGGCTAGCGAATCCTTGAGCGCATTTGTCTCAGAAGATTGGCGCGGCTTGCAGTCCAAGGTATTATCGTTTTCCGCATGCGTCCAGGAGCGCTGTGCGGAAGCTGTTGGCGACTTCGGGAGTAATGATGGAGTGGCCGCTTTGACGACGCTTCTCGCGTCCTCGCCCTACCTCGACGTCGCGGCAATCGCTGCAAGCCAACTCGACGATATGGAGATTGAACTGCCACTTTCCCTGCGTGGAAAACTGCAACAATTGCTGGATCAGTTGATGGCTCGCCACAGCACGCGTGCAGAAGACGTTCAGCGATTAATCTCGCACTTATGCTGAGCACATATGCTGCCCTGCAAAGTGGTGTAACGGAATGCGATGAAAGCGCAGTTTCGATTTACTGCAGCGGCTTATAGACGTGGGAGACGATGAGGTGACGATCGCTGCGCTCGACTCCATCAATGCATTGGCCTCGTATGGCCTGGATATTTCCGGCAATGCCACGAAACTGCGTAATGCCATCGCCGAGACAAGATCCAATGCTGGTGCAGCTGTATAGCGCATGCTGAACGCCCTTGAAGACAAACTACTGCCTGCCTGAAGTGGCTGAGCAAGCGTCCGGCCGTCAAGCCGAACGCATTGCCAAGTACCTCAAGCGGCTGGCACCCTCACCCAGCCTTCCATCAAGACCCGCGCGCTGCGGCTCATGATGGCTTTCTTCACGGTCCACTCACCCTTCTCCTGCGTAGCTTGCGCGCCGACACGTAAGGTGCCGGATGGATGGCCGAAGCGCACTGCTTCGCGCTCGCCGCCGCCGGCAGCCTGGTTGACCAGCGTGCCTGGAATCGCGGCTGCCGTACCGATTGCCACGGCGGCAGTGCCCATCATTGCGTGGTGCAGCTTGCCCATGGAGAGCGCGCGTACCAGCAGGTCGATATCGCCGGCCTGCACCTGCTTGCCGCTGGATGCGGCGTAGCTGGCCGGCGGCGCGACGAAGGCGACCTTCGGCGTGTGCTGGCGGGTGGCCGCCTCGCTCACGTCCTTGATCAGGCCCATGCGCAATGCGCCGTAGGCGCGGATGGTCTCGAACTTGGCCAACGCGGCGGCGTCGCCGTTGATCGCTTCCTGCAACTCGGTGCCGTTGTAGCCGATGGCGTCCGCGTTGATGAAGATGGTCGGAATGCCGGCATTGATCATGGTGGCCTTCAGCGTGCCGACGCCTGGAACCTCCAGGTCGTCGACCAGGCGGCCGGTAGGGAACATCGAACCGCCCGCGCCCTCTTCTTCCGCAGCCGGGTCCATAAATTCAAGCTGTACTTCGGCGGCCGGGAAGGTCACGCCATCGAGCTCGAAGTCGCCGGTCTCCTGCACTTCGCCGTTGGTCATCGGAATGTGGGCGATGATGGTCTTGCCGATGTTGGCCTGCCAGATCCGCACCACGGCCATGCCGTCACGCGGCACGCGGGCCGGGGCAACCAGGCCACCGCTGATGGCGAACGCACCCACCGCAGCCGACAGGTTGCCGCAGTTGCCGCTCCAGTCGACAAAGGCCTTGTCGATGCTGACCTGGCCGAACAGGTAGTCCACGTCGTGATCCGAGCGGGTGGAGGCGGACAGGATCACCGTCTTGCTGGTGCTCGATGTCGCGCCGCCCATGCCGTCGATCTGCTTGCCGTACGGGTCCGGGCTGCCGATTACGCGAAGCAGCAAGGCGTCGCGCGCGGCCCCTGGCACCTGGGCCGCTTCCGGCAAGTCCTGCAGCCGGAAGAACACGCCCTTGCTGGTGCCGCCACGCATATAGGTAGCCGGCACCTTGATTTGGGGTTTATGTGTGGTCATCAGGCTGCCTTTGCGGATTCAAGGAAGTCCTGCGCGAAGCGCTGCAGCACGCCGCCAGCCTCATAGATCGACACATCTTCCGACGAGTCGAGGCGACAGGTGACCGGCACTTCCACGCGCTCGCCGTTCTTACGGTTGATCACCAGAGTCAGGGTGGCGCGCGGCGCACGTTTGCCGATCACGTCGAAGGTCTCGGTGCCGTCGATGCCCAGCGTCAGGCGGTTCACGCCCGGCTTGAACTCCAGCGGCAGCACGCCCATGCCCACCAGGTTGGTACGGTGGATACGCTCGAAGCCTTCAGCCACGATCGCTTCCACGCCTGCCAGGCGCACGCCTTTCGCCGCCCAATCACGCGAAGAACCCTGGCCGTAGTCGGCGCCGGCGATCACGATCAGCGGCTGCTTGCGCTCCATATAGGTTTCGATGGCTTCCCACATGCGGGTCACCTTGCCTTCCGGCTCAACGCGGGCCAGCGAGCCGGCCTTGATGCTGCCGTCCGCATTGCGCACCATCTCGTTTTTCAGCGTCGGGTTGGCGAAGGTGGCTCGCTGCGCGGTCAGGTGGTCGCCGCGGTGGGTTGCGTAAGAGTTGAAGTCCTCTTCCGGCAGGCCCATTTTGTGCAGGTATTCGCCGGCGGCGGAATCCATCATGATCGCGTTCGATGGCGACAGGTGGTCGGTGGTGATGTTATCGCCCAGCACGGCCAGCGCGCGCATGCCGCTCAGGGTACGTTCGCCTGCCAGCGCGCCTTCCCAGTAAGGCGGACGGCGGATGTAGGTCGATTGCGCACGCCAGTCGTACAGCGGTTCGGCGCGTTCGGCAGCTTCTTCGCTGCGCGCAAACATCGGGATGTAGACCTTGCGGAAGTGATCCGGCTTGACGGAGGAAGCGACGATGGCATCGATCTCTTCGTCGCTTGGCCACAGGTCCTTCAGGGTAACCGGATTGCCGGCGGCATCGTGGCCCAGCACGTCTTTCTCGATGTCGAAACGGATGGTACCGGCGATGGCGTAGGCAACCACCAGCGGCGGCGAAGCCAGGAAGGCTTGCTTGGCGTAGGGGTGGATACGGCCGTCGAAGTTGCGGTTGCCCGACAGGACCGCGGTGGCGTACAGGTCGCGCTCCACCACTTCCTTCTGGATCACAGGGTCCAGCGCGCCGGACATGCCGTTGCAGGAAGTGCAGGCGTAGGCCACCACACCGAATCCCAGCGTTTCCAGCTCAGGCATCAGGCCGGCCTCCTCCAGATACAGCGTGACGGCCTTGGAGCCCGGCGCCAGCGAGGACTTGACCCATGGCTTGCGCAGCAAGCCGGCCTGGTTCGCGTTGCGGGCCAGCAGGCCGGCGGCGATCATATTGCGCGGGTTGTTGGTGTTGGTGCAGCTGGTGATGGCGGCGATGATGACGGCGCCGTCAGGCATTTTGCCTGGCTCGTTTTCCACCACGCCCGAGATGCCGCGCGCGGCCAGCTCGCTGGTCGGCACGCGCTTGTGCGGGTTGGATGGGCCGGCGATATTGCGCACCACGGTCGACAAGTCGAATGTCAGGACGCGCTCGTATTCCACCTTGGCCAGGTCGTCCGACCATAGGCCGGTGTGCTTGGCGTAGGTCTCCACCAGTTCGACCAGGTCGTCGTCGCGACCAGTCAGCTTCAGGTACTTGATGGTCTGCGCGTCGATGGAGAACATCGCTGCAGTTGCGCCGAATTCCGGCGCCATGTTGGAGATGGTGGCGCGGTCGCCCAGGGTCAACGCGGTCGAACCTTCACCGTAGAACTCCAGGTATGCCGAGACCACTTTTTCCTTGCGCAGGAATTCGGTCAGCGCCAGCACGATGTCGGTGGCGGTGATGCCTGGCTGCGGCTTGCCGGTCAGCTCAACGCCGATAATGTCCGGCAGGCGCATCCAGGATGCGCGGCCCAGCATTACAGTTTCCGCTTCCAGGCCGCCCACACCGATGGCGATCACGCCCAGCGCATCAACCATCGGGGTGTGGGAGTCGGTGCCGACCAGGGTGTCCGGATAGGCCACCCCATCGGTCACCTGAATCACCGGCGACATGCGCTCCAGGTTGATCTGGTGCAGGATGCCGTTCCCCGGCGGGATCACGTCGACGTTCTGGAACGCTTTCTTGGTCCAATTGATGAAGTCGAAGCGGTCTTCATTGCGGCGGTCTTCAATGGCGCGGTTCTTGTTGAACGCATCCGGGTCGAAACCGCCGCATTCAACGGCCAGCGAGTGGTCGACCACCAACTGGGTCGGCACCACCGGGTTGACCAGGGCCGGGTCGCCACCCTGCTCCGCGATCGCGTCGCGCAGGCCGGCCAGGTCGACCAGCGCGGTCTGGCCCAGGATGTCGTGACACACCACGCGCGCCGGGAACCATGGGAAGTCCAGGTCGCGTTTGCGCTCGATCAGTTGCGACAGCGACGCGGTCAGCGTGGCCGGATCGCAGCGGCGAACCAGGTTTTCCGCCAGCACGCGCGAGGTGTACGGCAGTGTGGCGTAGGCGCCCGGCTTGATCGCATCGACGGCTTCGCGCGCGTCGAAGTAATCGAGCTTGGTGCCTGGGAGTTGTTTGCGGTATTGGCTGTTCATGATTACTTGCGGTCCTTCAGTGGTACGAAGGCCAGGTCTTCAGGGCCGACGTAGTTGGCGCTTGGACGGATGATCTTGTTGTCGATGCGCTGTTCGATCACGTGGGCAGCCCAGCCCGAGGTACGGGAGATGACGAACAACGGGGTGAACATGGCGGTCGGCACGCCCATCATGTGGTACGACACGGCGGAGAACCAGTCCAGGTTCGGGAACATCTTCTTGATTTCCCACATCACCGATTCCAGGCGCTCGGCGATGTCGAACATCTTCATCGAGCCCGCTTCCTGCGACAGGGAACGCGCCACTTCCTTGATCACCACGTTGCGCGGGTCGGAGATGGTGTAGACAGGATGGCCGAAACCGATCACCACTTCCTTGTTGGCGACGCGGTTGCGGATGTCGGCTTCCGCTTCGTCGGCGTTTTCGTAGCGCTGCTGGATGTCCAGCGCGACTTCGTTGGCGCCGCCGTGCTTGGGACCGCGCAATGCGCCGATCGCGCCGGTGATGGCGGAGTGGATGTCGGAACCGGTGCCGGAGATCACGCGGCTGGTGAAGGTGGAAGCGTTGAACTCGTGCTCAGCGTACAGGATCAGCGAGGTATGCATGGCGCGGACCCACGATTCGGATGGCTTTTCGCCGTGCAGCAGGTGCAGGAAGTGGCCGCCGATGGTGTCGTCGTCGGTTTCCACGTCGATGCGCTTGCCGTTGGTGCTGTAGTGGTACCAGTACAGCAGCATGGAGCCGAAGGAAGCCATCAGGCGGTCGGCGATGTCGCGCGCGCCGGCGATGTTGTGGTCGTCCTTTTCAGGCAGGCAGCAGCCCAGCACAGACACACCGGTGCGCATCACGTCCATCGGGTGGGCCGAGGCAGGCAGCGCTTCCAGTGCCGATTTCACGCCTTGCGGCAGGCCGCGCAGGGACTTCAGCTTCTTCTTGTAGCCTTTCAGTTCGGCGATGTTCGGCAGCTTGCCATGCACCAGCAGGTAGGCGATTTCTTCGAATTCGCAGGTGGTGGCGACGTCCAGGATGTCGTAGCCGCGGTAGTGCAGGTCGTTGCCGGTCTTGCCGACGGAACACAGGGCGGTATTGCCGGCTGCAACGCCGGACAGGGCAACGGATTTCTTAGGCTTGAAGGTTGGGGCTTGCTCGGTCATGTTGGTCTCTCCTCGGATCGTCGAATTATTTTTTGGCGGCGGCGAACAGCGCATCCAGCTTCTGCTCGAAGTCGTGATAGTTGATGCGCTCGTACAGTTCGGCGCGGGTCTGCATGGTGTCGACCACGTTCTGCTGGGTGCCGTCGCGGCGGATCGCGGTGTACACATTTTCGGCCGCCTTGTTCATGGCGCGGAAGGCCGACAACGGATACAGCACCAGGCCTACGTCGGCGGACTTCAGTTCCTCCACGGTGAACAGCGGAGTCGAACCGAATTCGGTGATGTTGGCCAGCACCGGAACTTTTACCGCTGCTGCGAACTGCTTGTACATGTCCAGCGAGATCATCGCCTCCGGGAAGATCATGTCGGCGCCGGCTTCCACGCAAGCCACTGCGCGGTCGATTGCTGCCTCAAGGCCTTCCACTGCCAGCGCATCGGTGCGCGCCATGATCACGAAGTTTTCATCGGTGCGCGCGTCAACGGCGGCCTTGATGCGGTCGATCATCTCGCCCTTGGAGACGATTTCCTTACCCGGACGGTGGCCGCATCGCTTGGCGCCCACCTGGTCTTCGATATGCATTGCCGCGGCGCCGAACTTGATCATCGACTTTACGGTACGGGCCACGTTGAAGGCCGAGGAGCCGAAGCCGGTATCCACGTCCACCAGCAGCGGCAGGTCGCACACGTCGGTAATGCGGCGCACGTCGGTCAGCACGTCATCCAGGTTGGAGATGCCCAGGTCCGGCAAGCCCAGGGAGCCGGCTGCCACACCGCCGCCCGACAAGTAGATCGCCTTGAAGCCGGCGCGCTTGGCCAGCAGGGCGTGGTTGGCGTTGATCGCACCCACCACCTGCAGCGGGGATTCTTCTTGTACGGCCTTGCGGAAGGCGGCACCTGCGGAATATTGGCTCATGATGTCCTTAAACGTTATGGAGAAGTCTGCCGTCCATAGTGCAAGCGGCGTGCCAGCCGCTGCTGTCCTGCAAAATCAAGCACTTGCAACGCCGGCGCCAGAGTATAATGTTTCAAATTGAAACACGTGAAACGTTTTCGGTGAAACATGCGACATTCGACTCCCATCCCCTTCGACCCTGCGGACAAGCCCGTGATCTGGACCGTTTCCGTTTCGCGCCTGTCGGAACTGTTTCGCGACATCACGCTGGAATATGACGCACTGGCCGATATCGAACCGGTCAACCTCGGTTTCGACGAAGCGGCGCGCCATATCCGCGAACGGTTGGCGACGGAACGCTGCGATGCGGTGATTGCAGCCGGCTCCAACGCGGCCTATTTGAAGGGCCGCCTGTCGATACCGGTGGTGATCGCCAAGGCCAGCGGCTTCGATTTCATGCAGGCCCTGGCCCGCGCACGCAAGATCTCCGACCGCATCGGCGTAATCACCTACCAGGACGACATGCCGGCGCTGGCGGAATTCGCCGCCACTTTCGGCGTGCCGATCGAACAGCGCACCTACGCAACCGAAGAAGATGCGCGCGCGCAGATCAATGACCTGAAGGCATCGGGCATCAAGGCCATCGTCGGCGCCGGCCTGATTACCGACCTGGCCGAAGAAGCCGGCTTGACCGGCGTCTTCGTCTACTCCGCAGCCTCGATCCGGCAGGCCTTCGACGATGCACTGGAACTGGCGCGCCTGGCGCAGCTTGAAACCAACCGCAACCGGCGCCACGTGGTGGCCGACACCCTGCGCGCCAAGCACGGACTGGCCGACCTGCGCGGCGAGTCCGAAGCGATGGAGCGCGTACGCCAGGCCGTCGTGCTGTATGCCAAATCGCCTGCCACCGTGCTGATCCAGGGCGAAACCGGTTGCGGCAAGGAGCTGGTGGCGCAGGCCATCCACCGCGAATCGCCGCGCACCCTGGGCGGCGCCAACCGGCCATTTGTCGCGGTCAATTGCGGCGCCATTGCGGAATCGCTGCTGGAATCGGAATTGTTCGGGCACGAAGAAGGGGCTTTCACCGGTGCCCGCCGCGGCGGCCACGCGGGACTGTTCGAAGCCGCCAACCGCGGCACGCTGTTCCTCGATGAAATCGGCGAGATGCCGCTGGCACTGCAAACCCGGCTCCTGCGCGTCCTGGAAGAACGCGAAGTGGTTCGGGTCGGCGGCACACGCCCGATTCCTGTCAACGTACGCATCATCAGCGCCACCCACTGTGACCTTGAAGCCCGGGTGCGCGAAGGCCACTTCCGCGCCGACCTGTTCTATCGCCTGGCCGTGCTGCGCATGTCGTTGCCGCCGCTGCGCGAACGCCCGACCGACATCCTGCCGCTGGCAGAATGGTCGCTGCGCACGGCGCTGGCCAGCCTCGGTGCGCGCGCCCACCCCAACCTGCCGGCCGAACTGGCAGCTTGCGCGCCCCTGCTGCTACGCTACGATTGGCCGGGCAACGTGCGTGAACTGCGCAACCTGACCGAACGGGTCGCCCTGTTCCTCGCTGCAGAACCGCTGCAGGCCCTGACGCCCAGCTTCGTTGCCGCTGTCGCGCCCGAACTGAATTCCCTTTCGCACCCGCTGCTGCAACCGGCCGCGTCACCCGCGTCCGCGCAGCGCCCCGGCGTGCTGGAAAGCGCCACCGAAGTGCTGGCCCGCTTCGGAGGGCGGCGCGACGCCGCCGCCGACTACCTTGGCATCAGCCGCACCACGCTCTGGCGCCGCCTGCGCGAAGAGCAGGAATTCTGACCCGCCCGAGGCGTCAATGCCACAACACATTGCATCAATGACAATCCCGTAGTATCTTCTGGCGTTGAGTTCAGGGGCATTACATGGAATATCGCAGGGAAATTGATGGTCTACGGGCGGTTGCCGTCCTGCCGGTGATCCTGTTTCACGCAGGGTTCCAGTTCTTTGGCGGCGGCTTCGTTGGCGTGGATATCTTCTTCGTCATCAGCGGCTACCTGATCACGACTATCCTGATCAATGAACTGGAAGCCGGCCAGTTCTCCATCCTCAATTTCTACGAAAGACGGGCCCGCCGCATCCTGCCCGCGCTATTCCTGCTGCTGCTTGCCTGCCTGCCGTTCGCCTGGTTCTGGCTGGTGCCCGACGACCTCAAAAGCTTTTCGCAAAGCTTGGTGGCGGTAATCGCCTTCGCGTCCAATATCCTGTTCTGGCAGCAGAGCGACTACTTCGATTCCTCCGCCGAATTCAAGCCGCTGCTCCATACCTGGAGCCTGGCGGTCGAAGAGCAGTTCTACCTGCTGTTCCCCCTGTTCCTGATGCTGTTCTGGCGCCGCGACCAGCGGCTGTTGCTGGCGGTGCTGGTAGGCACGGCGCTCGCCAGCCTCGGCGTAGCGCAATGGGGTGTCGCCAAAGACCCAACCGCCACGTTCTTCCTGCTGCCCACACGCGGCTGGGAACTGGCCATCGGTTCATTGTGCGCCTACTACATGTCCCGGCCCGGTGCGGGCCGGCATTCGCAACGTGTGCGCGAACTCGCCAGCCTTGGCGGACTCGGCCTGATCGGCATCAGCATTTTCGCCTTCAGCAAATACACCCCATTCCCCAGCGTATATGCGCTGCTGCCTACGGTCGGTGCGGCGATGATCATCCTGTTCGCCGCCCCTTCGACCACCGTGGGCAAGCTCCTAGGCAGCCGGGTCCTGGTCGGCGTGGGCCTTGTCAGCTACAGCGCCTACCTATGGCACCAGCCTATCCTGGCGTTCGCACGCCACCGCAGCGTGGAAGGCCCTAGTCCAGCGCTGATGGCGAGCCTGGTCGTGCTGACCATGGTGCTGGCCTACCTTAGCTGGCAGTTTGTCGAAAAGCCCTTCCGCAACCGCAACAAGTTCGGACGTCCCCAGGTCTTTGCCTTCGCCATTGCCGGCTCGCTGCTGTTCTTCAGCATCGGCATCGCCGGCCACAAGACCGACGGCATGCGGTCCGTGAAGACCACGCCGCAACAACAGGAAGTCCTGCGCACTGTTGCCGCAAGCCCCAAGCGGACGGCCTGCCATACCAAAGGTCTCGATTATCGCAAGCCGCAAGACGCCTGCGCCTTCAATGGCCCCGATGGCGAATGGGCGGTGTTCGGTGACAGCCACGCGATCGAACTGGCGTACGCGCTGGCGGTAGAGCTGAAAAGCAGCCAGCAGGGCGTGCGCCAGTTCACCTTCAGTGGCTGCTCGCCGTCCTACCAGCGTGCCGACGTCAACCCCGGCTGTAGCGACTGGACGCGCGAGGCAGTCGATTTCATCGCCGCAGATCCGCGCATCAAGGAAGTGGTGGTCAGCTACCGCATTCACAGCGCCCTGTTCGGCGACCACGAAGGCATTTACCCGCGCCTGCCGGATGAATTTACCGATGCCAAGCGGATCGCCATATGGGCTTCCTACAAGACGATATTGAACCGCTTTGTCAGCGCAGGCAAACATGTGACCGTCGTATTGCAGGCGCCTGAACTGCCGAGTCAGGTGGATAAGCTGATACGCCAGGCCGACGATCCGCGCACCGTGGACGGCGTTAGCATGGACTGGTGGCATCGCCGCAGCGCCTATGTGGAACAGCGCTTGTCCGAACTGCCAGCCGGCGTACGCATCCTGCGGCCTGAATCGCTGTTCTGCGATGCTGCGCGCTGCTACGCCGTAAAGGATGCCAAGGCCCTGTATTTCGATGACGACCACATGTCTACCTACGGCGCAGCGCTGGTGGCGCACAGCGTCGCGGCAGGGCAGCCGCGCGCCTGCGAAACCGGCTGCCCGCTAGAATCGGCGGCATGGACCAGAACACCGAAAGAGAGTCACTGAAAGAACAGATGGGGCGCATCATTGAAGAGGCGCGCATGATACTGCCAGGTATCCAGGCCCTGTTCGGTTTCCAGGCCATCGCCGTCTTCAACGACCGCTTCGAAAAGCTGCCGGTCTATGCCCAGGACTGCCACGCCGCCGCGCTGGCACTGGTGGTGGTAGCCATTGCGCTGGTGATGCTGCCCGCCGCCTACCACCGGCTCGCCGAACCCGGCCAGGTTTCCATGCATGCGATCAAGATCTCCTCGCGCGCCATCTGTTACGCCCTGGCACCGCTGGCCGCCGGCCTGGCGCTGGACATTGCGGTGGTGCTCTACATGGTCACCGGCAGCGACATGGGCAGCGCGGCCGGAGGATTGGCCGCCTTCCTGCTGCTGATTGGCACCTGGTTCGTCTTTCCCCTGCACGCCCGCCGGCACCGGCGCTGAGCAACCGCCCGTCATCCGTTTCGACCACTCGTCATATCGCTGGAACGGCAGCCGGCTCGATACGGTATGCTTCCAGCCCATGAAAAGAGAACATTATTATTGGCTGCTGCAGGCCCTCGGATGGAGCGGTGTCGCCCTGTTTGTAGCCGTCGTCAATATGCTTCATGTGACTTACTTTCCGCTTGCCCTCGGGTGCGGGCTGACCGGCCTGGCCCTGACCGCCCTGTGGCGGCGCCTGTGCAACTTCCGGCTACAGCGGCGTGGCAAGCGGCTTGGCTGGCAAGCCGCAGGTCTATCAGCAGCAGCCATGGGCCTGGTGCAAACTGTCAGCAACACCGCGATTGACTATCACGTTTCCGGTGCCAACTGGTACGTCGGCAGCCCGGTGTGGTTCATGATGCTGCTGACGTTCTGGTTTGGCGTCATGCTGGCCTGGAATGTCTGCTACATGGCAGCCCTGTCCCTGCGCCGCAACCAACGCCTGGAGGCGGAGGCGCTGCTTTTGGAGGCGGAAACCTTGCGCCTCGAAGTCCTTGCCAAGGATGCGGAATTGCGCGCCCTGCAGGCCCAGGTCAACCCGCACTTCTTCTTCAATAGCTTGAACAGCGTGCGCGCACTGCTTTACCAGGATATCGGCTCCGCAGCCAATATGATCGACCAGTTGGCGACCCTGATGCGCTATACCCTGGTTTCCAGCTACAACGATTGCGTTCCGCTGCATGAGGAATTGGGCGCCGTCCGGGCCTACCTGGCGATCGAGAAAATCCGCTTTGAAGAACGGCTGCAATTCGACATCGACATAGGCGCGGACATGGAAGCCATCACGGTACCGCCGATGGCGCTGCAGACATTGGTCGAGAACGCGGTGAAATATGGCGTCGAACAATCCACCAGCGGCAGCGCAATCAACATACGCGCGCAGCGCTCCGGAGGCACTGCCATCATCGAGGTGGCAAATCAAGGCAGCATCCTGGCAAGCCGCAATTCGACCGGCGTTGGCGTCAGCAATGCGCGCAAGCGCCTCGCGCTGTCCAAAGGCGAGCATGCCACGCTCGACCTGGCTGAAAACGATGGCTGGGTGCGAGCCACCTTGCGCTTCCCCACCGCCGCATAAAGGAACCGACCATATGGACCGTAACCTCTCCCCGGCCACCCGGCTTGGATTGTTCTCCACGCTGCAAATCGCCGGCTGGGGAACGCTGCTGCTGCTCTTCATCCTTGGCAATGGCCGCTATACGAACACCAGGTTACTGGTCGCATTCATCCTGGTGATTGTCAGCGGCTGGATGTTGACCAATGCGTGGCACCGTCTCTTCAAGTCGTGGCGCTGGAATCGTCATGGCAATGACTGGCGCCTGCCGCTGGTGGCGGTGCTGGTACTGGCGCCTGTGCAGACAGCTGTCTCTGAACTGGCTACCTACTTCTACGCGCCGCACATGGCCTTTGTCGGCCTTTCGGAAAGCATTCCAATGGACCTGGCCTTCTGGTGCCTCGTCATGCTGGGCTGGACCATCAGCTACATGGCAGCTGTTGCCCTGCGTCGCGCTTCGCGGCTCGAAGCGGAAGCACTTCGACTGGAAGTGCTGGCAAAGGACGCGGAGTTGCGCGCCCTGCAATCGCAGGTCAACCCGCACTTTTTCTTCAATAGCCTGAACAGCGTCCGTGCGCTGATGTACGAGAACATCGACAACGCCGCCCACATGGTCGACCAGCTTGCAACCCTGATGCGCTACACGCTTATGTCGACCTTCAGCGATTGCGTGCCGCTGCAGCAGGAGCTCGATGCCGTGCGCGCCTACCTGGATATCGAGAAGCTGCGCTTCGAAGAACGCCTGCACGCGCATTTCGACATCGAGGCCGGAATGGCGCACGTCACGATCCCGCCGATGACTTTGCAGACCCTGGTTGAAAATGCGGTCAAGTACGGCGTCGAGCGCCGCACCGATGGCAGCGAGATCCGCATCATTGCGCGCCAGTCGGGTGAGCATGCGGTGATCGAAGTCGCGAACAAGGGCGCGTTACTTGCCAATACCGGCTCGACCCGCGTTGGCATGGGCAATGCACGCAAACGGCTGGAACTCGCAAAGGGCGAGCAGTCCAGCCTGGACCTGAGCGAAGATGAGGGCTGGGTACGTGCTACCCTGCGCTTTCCGCTCGCCGCCTGACCGACATGGACATGGAACAATCGCAAAGACCGCTGTTGGCCAGGATCAACTGGTACTGGATCCTGCAAGGACTCGGCTGGGGTACTGTTACCGCCTTCGTCTTGCTGGTCAACGGGCCGTTCCTGGAGAAACCGGGCGCAGTCCTGACCTGCATCCTGGATGGCGTCAGCGGACTGCTGCTGACCGACTTGTGGCACCGCTACATGAAGCTGCGCGGCTGGAACTCGCGCCGGGCGGACTGGCGCCAGCTCGCCGTGGCCATTTTCATCCTCGGCCCATTGCAATTGGCGTGTGTCACCGTCATCGCGCGCACCCTGGTCGGCGTGGCCGACGGCGGCAGCTGGCTGCCGATGCTGTTCCTGTTCTGGTCGGGCATCATGGCGGCGTGGCAGGTGTCGTACATGGCCGCCACAGCCTTGCGCCGCGCCAACCGCTTCGAAGCGGAAGCGTTACGCCTCGATGTGCTGGCCAAGGAAGCCGAATTGAAAGCCCTGCAAGCCCAGGTCAACCCCCATTTCTTCTTCAATAGCCTGAACAGTGTGCGTGCGCTGATTTTCGAGAACCAGCAATCGGCCGCGCAAATGATCGACCAGCTTGCAACGCTGATGCGCTATACGCTGGCCTCCAGCTATGCCGACACCGTGCCGCTGAAAGAAGAGATGGAGGCCGTCCAGTCTTACCTTGCCATCGAGAAGATCCGCTTCGAGGAACGCCTGCGCGTAGCGATCGATATCGCCGGCGGCATGGATACCGTGGCGATCCCGCCGATGGCCGTGCAGACGCTGGTCGAAAACGCAGTGAAATACGGCGTCGAGCAAAGCAGCGTCGGAACGGAGATCCGCATCAGCGCCTCCCATGCCAATGGCCGTGCATTGATCGAAGTAGCCAACCGCGGCGCATTGGCCAGGCTTGGCTCAACGCGTGTCGGCCTGGCCAACGCCCGTAAAAGGCTGCTGCATGCCAAGGGCGGCAATGCCAGCCTGGAGCTGGTCGAACGCGATGGCTGGGTGCACGCTACCCTCGCCTTCCCGTTGCCATGATGATGCGTGTGCTGGTCGTCGACGATGAACGACTGGCCCGCAAGGAGCTGCGTCGCCTGCTGGCCGGCCACCAGCACCTTGAAATCGTCGGGGAAGCCGCAGGCGTTGCTGAGGGCATTGCACAAGCCGCCACTTTGGCGCCGGACCTGATCCTGCTCAATGTGCATATGCCGGACGGCAGCGGCTTCGACCTGCTCGATGCACTGGACGACGTACCGGAAGTCATTCTCACCACGGGCCACGGTCCCTGCCTGGCCGACTACCTGCTCAAGCCGATCCATCCGCAACGCCTTGCTGCCGCGCTGGAGCGTGCCGCTGTCCGTGCCGGCATGGGCAAGAAGCCGCGCAAGCTGTTTATCCGCGATGGCGAAAGCTGCTGGTTCGTGCGCCTGACGGATATCCGTCTGTTCGAAGCGGAAGGCCGTGACACGCGCGCCTATTTCGACGGCGGCTCGCCGCTGATTGCCCGCCCGTTGTCGCAGTTGGAGCAAATGCTCGACCCGCAGCAGTTCTTCCGCGCCAGCAGCCGCCATCTGGTCAACCTTGCCGACGTTGACCGCATCGTACAAACAGCCGGCGGTTCGCTCGCGCTGAAGGTGGCAGGCATGGCGGTGGAAGTCGTGTGCGGCGATACCGAAATCGATGTATGCTCGCAGCGACCAATTCATCCAGGGAGCCGAACAACATCATGCACGTCCTGATTGTCGACGACGAACGCTTGGCGCGCGCCGAACTGCGGCGCATGCTGGCCTCCCACACCGGCGTTACCATTGTCGGGGAAGCCGCCAATGCCGCGGAAGCTGCGCTGCAAATCTCGGCCCTGCAACCGGACTTGCTGCTGCTGGACGTGCAAATGCCGGGCGGTAGCGGATTCGACCTGCTGGCCACGCTGGACGACGCGCCGGAAGTGATTTTCACCACCGCTTTCGACCAGTACGCCCTGCAAGCCTTTGAAGCGAGTGCGCTCGACTACCTGATGAAGCCCATCGAGCCGCAACGCCTGGCCGCGGCATTGGAACGGGCGGCCGTGCGCCTGGGCCTTGCGCCGGCAAGCAGCGCGGCTCCGCGCAAATTGTTCATCCGCGACGGAGAGCGCTGCTGGTTCGTGCGCCTGGAAGATATCCGCCTGTTCGAATCCGAGGGCAACTACACCCGCCTCTACTTCGACGGCGCCACGCCGCTGCTGGCGCGCTCCCTGCTGCAACTGGAACAGCGCCTCGACCCGCAGCAATTCTTCCGCGCCAACCGCCGCCATATCGTCAACCTGGCCGCAGTCAAGGGCATCGCCAATGGCGAAGGCGGCACCATGGCCCTGCGCATCGAAGACATGACGGTGGAAGTCTCGCGCCGCCGGATGGCAGCCCTCAAGCAACTGCAGGAGTTCTGATCAAATAAAAAAAACCCGCTCGGAGAGCGGGTTTTCGATGTGCTGCGCTGCGCTCAGGCCTTGCGGCGGCGCCCGTAAGCCAGTGCAATAGCGCCGACGCCCAGCAGAGGCAAGGTGCCCGGCAGCGGCACTTCCGCCGGAGTCACCGGCGCCAAGCCATATTCAGCAACGCCATCGCGCACATTGAAGGCATAACGGCCGTCCACGCCGACGTTGCTACCCTTGACCAGCGCGTGCTTGCCCGAATCCAGCAACTGCTTGGCGGCGCCCGAACCTTCGAATTCGAAATCGGCAGCCGTGCCCTGGAGATGGAAGCCCGCACGCGACTTATCGGCCGTGGTGGTCTTGTCCCATTGGATCGAACCGTAGTTGTAGTAGAAGTCGAAGTTGTTGGCACCGGTATCCGAACGGTCGACCAGCACCAGCTGGAAAGTGTTCTTCTTGTCGTTCTTGCGTGGGTAATAGCCAACGCCGGACCACGTTACCGCAAAGGCATCATGGCCGTCGAACTTGGTGTTGCCATAGCCGATGGAGCCACCGCCGTTGCTGATATCGACGTCGCCGAAGAATGGCGCCAGGAAGGAGCCCGCGTAGGAATTGCTTTCGAACGAAGCCGGCACGTAGTTCGTCATGCCGGAGCCAAAGGACACATTGCCGTTGGTGTTGATGAACAGGCTGCTGTAAATGGAACCGTTCAGGCCCAATTTCATGCCGCCAGCCAGATTGACCTTGGTGGAACCATCATCGACAGCGGCAACCTTGGTCTGGGTGAAACCAGTCAGGATCGGCGATGCATGGGCATTGGCGCTAAAAGCCAGCGCGGCGGCGAGCAACAGCTTGGTCAGTTTGGACACGGCATTCTCTTTGTGGCAACAGGAACTGCAATTATACCAATTTAGTTAATGTAAAGTAAATCAAGTTGAATAAAAAAAACCCGCTCGATCCAGAGCGGGTTGTTTGGGGCGGCCGGGCCGCTTATTCGACTTCGACGGTTTCCGGCGGTGGCGTTGGTGCCGCGTCCGGTTCGGGGAACTCCAGCTTGATGCCTTCGGCGTCGTCCAGGTCGACAATCACGCGGCCGCCGGACACCAGTCGGCCGAACAGCAGTTCGTCGGCCAGCGCCTTGCGGATCATGTCCTGGATCAGGCGCGACATCGGGCGCGCGCCCATCAAAGGATCGAAGCCCTTCTTCGCCAGGAACTTGCGCAACTTCTCGCTGAAGATGGCTTCCACCTTCTTCTCGTGCAGCTGCTCTTCCAGCTGCATCAGGAACTTGTCCACCACGCGCAGGATGATTTCCTCGTCCAGCGCACGGAAGCTGATGGTCGCATCCAGGCGGTTGCGGAACTCCGGCGTGAACATGCGCTTGATGTCCGCCATTTCGTCGCCCGCTTCCTTGCTGTCGGTGAAACCGATCGAACGCTTCTGCAGGCTTTCCGCACCCGCATTGGTGGTCATGATGATGATCACGTTGCGGAAGTCGGCTTTACGGCCGTTGTTGTCGGTCAGCGTGCCATGGTCCATCACCTGCAACAGGATATTGAAGATATCCGGATGCGCCTTCTCGATCTCGTCGAGTAACAGCACAGCGTGCGGCTTCTTGGTGATCGCCTCGGTCAGCAGCCCGCCCTGGTCGTAACCCACGTAGCCTGGCGGCGCACCGATCAGGCGGCTCACCGCATGGCGCTCCATGTATTCCGACATGTCGAAGCGGATCAGCTCGATGCCCAGGATGAAGGCCAGTTGCTTGGCCACCTCGGTCTTGCCGACGCCGGTCGGACCGGAGAACAGGAAGGAGCCGATCGGCTTGTCCTGCTTGCCCAGGCCGGCGCGCGACATCTTGATCGCCGACGCCAGCGCTTCGATCGCAGGATCCTGGCCGAACACCACGTTGCGCAGGTCGCGGTCGATGGTGGCCAGTTTGCTGCGGTCATCCTGGTTGACGGTCTGCGGCGGAATGCGCGCGATCTTGGAAATGATTTCCTCGATCTCGGTCTTGCCGATGGTTTTCTTCTGCTTCGATTTCGGCAGGATGCGCTGGGCGGCACCCGCCTCATCGATCACATCGATGGCCTTGTCCGGCAGGTGGCGGTCGTTGATGAAGCGCGCCGCCAGTTCGGCCGCGGTCGACAGCGCCGACGACGAATACTTCACGCCATGGTGTTCTTCGAAGCGCGACTTCAGGCCGCGCAGGATCTGCACGGTCTGCTCCACAGTCGGCTCGTTGACGTCGACCTTCTGGAAGCGACGCGACAGCGCATGGTCTTTCTCGAACACGCCGCGGAATTCCGTGAACGTGGTCGCGCCGATGCATTTCAGTTGGCCGTTGGCCAGCGCCGGTTTCAGCAGGTTGGACGCGTCCAGCGTACCGCCCGACGCCGAGCCGGCGCCGATGATGGTGTGGATCTCGTCGATGAACAGGATGCCGTTCGGATTGTCTTTCAGCTGCTTCAGCACCGCCTTCAGGCGCTGCTCGAAGTCGCCGCGGTACTTGGTGCCGGCCAGCAGCGCACCCATGTCGAGCGAATAGACCACGGCGCTGGACAGCACCTCCGGTACGTCACCCTGGGTGATGCGGTAAGCCAGGCCTTCCGCGATGGCGGTCTTGCCCACGCCGGCCTCGCCCACCAGCAGCGGGTTGTTCTTGCGGCGGCGGCACAGCACCTGGATCACGCGGTCCACTTCGTCTTCGCGGCCGATCAGCGGGTCGATCTTGCCCTCGGCGGCGGACTTGTTCAGGTTCTGGGTGAACTGGTCGAGCGGCGATTCCTTGGCCTGGCCCTCCGGCACGGTGCCCTCTTCCACGCCTTCGGATGCCTTGCCGGAATCCATCTGCTGGTCCTTGCGCACGCCGTGCGAGATGAAGTTGACCACGTCCAGGCGGGTGACGCCCTGCTGGTGCAGGTAGTACACCGCGTGCGAGTCCTTTTCACCAAAGATGGCCACCAGCACATTGGCGCCTGTCACTTCCTTCTTGCCGTTGGAAGCCGACTGCACGTGCATGATCGCGCGCTGGATCACGCGCTGGAAGCCCAGGGTCGGCTGGGTATCCACTTCGCCGGTGCCGGGCACGGTCGGCGTGTTATCGCCGATGAAGTTGGTCAGCGTTTTGCGCAGGTCCTCAATATTCACTGCGCAGGCGCGCAGCACCTCGGCTGCCGATGGATTGTCAAGCAGCGCCAGCAGCAAGTGCTCCACGGTGATGAACTCGTGTCGTGCTTGCCGCGCTTCGACAAACGCCATATGCAAACTTACTTCCAATTCCTGCGCAATCATACTTCCTCCATCACACATTGCAGGGGATGCCCCGCCTTGCGTGCATGCGTTAAAACAAACTCCACTTTGGTTGAAGCTATATCTTTAGAGAAAACGCCGCACACGCCTTTGCCGTAGCGATGGACACTCAGCATAATTTGTGTGGCGGTTTCCCGATCCTTATTGAAATACTCCTGGATAATGGCGACCACAAACTCCATTGGAGTGTAGTCGTCGTTCAACAGGGCCACCTGGTACATAGGTGGCGGCTTTATCGCCTGCCGTTCCAGGACGGTGTCGGTGTCATGCTTGGTTGCCATACGCTTATATTCTAATGCTTTCAGACTAGTTGCAACGCCCATTTAAGAGGGCCATTTCCACCAGTACTCATCTTACGCGTTTTCGCCGATTGCCGCAGATGGCGGTCGGGGTGCGCAAAATCAAGGGGTCGAAAAAAAGCTGTTGCAAAAAGCTCACCATGTGCTAGTGAAAGCGCTTGACATTAAAAATTGTTCCGCCAACAATGCCATATCGACCTTGTGCAGATCTGTACATTCGTTGGTAAGAAGTGAGTTGTCGAGGAGGGGGCAGGAAGCTTCTTGCTTTTATGGCTCGTGTGATTCGTTTTTAATGAAGGTTTTTTTAATATGGCAACTGGTACCGTTAAGTGGTTCAATGACTCCAAAGGTTTTGGCTTCATCACTCCTGATGATGGCGGCGAGGATTTGTTCGCACACTTTTCCGCTATTAACATGAACGGCTTCAAGACCCTGAAAGAAGGTCAAAAAGTGCAGTTCGAAGTCACGCAAGGCCCTAAAGGCAAGCAAGCGTCCAACATCCAGTCCAGCTAATCCTGGCTCCGGATAACGAAAAGCCCCGCCCCGCGGGGTTTTTTTTCGCCTGCCACCCTGCCGGCATTATGCCGATTTCGTCATGCAAATCCGCACTTTGACAACAGCCGACGCGTCCGCCCTGCTGGAATTCGAGCTTGCCAACCGTGACTGGTTCGAGTCGCAAGTCGACGCCCGAGCGCCAGACTTTTACAATCTGTTCGGCGTCGCTGCGCATATCGGGGACTACCTGGCCCGCCATGCAGCGGGCACCATGCATCCGTGTCTGCTGCTCGAGGACGATGGCGCCATTGTCGGTCGCTGCAACCTGAAAGATATCGACCGCATCGCTCGACGGGCGGAAGTCGGCTATCGCATTGCAGCCACCGCCATCGGCCGCGGCCTGGCCGGCGCCGCGCTGACACACCTGATGGAGCTGGCCTACGGCCGCTGGGAACTGCGCGGCCTCGACGCCCACGTCACAATCGCCAACGCTGCTTCCGCCCGCGTCCTGGAGCGCGCAGGCTTCGCTCTGGCCGGCCCCTCGCCTATCCTGGCCCGGGTCGCAGAGCAGCCGCTGGCGTGCCTGCATTACCGGCATCACTAGATTAGGCGGCTCGCCATATTGGCTATCAATATGACGATGCCTACAGAAATTCCGACTATCCAACGACCAAATGCGTCCTGCCGCCGCGACAATTCCAAAAGGCGCATTTCCTGTCGTCTTTCCGAATCGACGATTTGCGCCTGCAGCTGGCACGTCAACGCCTTCATATTGTCATCCTGCCGCCGGGCAGCCTCAGCAAACCGTTCCGCGCTCCTTTGCTCGGATTCGGCAAACCGTTCCGCAGTCCTTTGCTCGGATTCGGCAAACCGCTCCGCAATTCTTTGCTCGGATTTGGCACACCGCTCCGCCGTCCTGAGGTCTGCCTCGGCAAAACGGGCGGCCACGTCGGAGCGCGCCAAAGCAAAGCCGCTGTCCATATGCTGGCGTAACAAGGCTAGTTCGCAATTGAGGTTATCCACCTTGTGCTCCAATTGGTGAATTCGCGCTTCCCCATCATCTTCGGACGGGCACGATTGATCGTCAAGCAAGCTCTGCGACATGGCGGCCTCCTGGCATGAACATCGACACGCCATTGTCTGCCCAGGCTCGCGAGGCGTTTTTGACCTGCCTCAGAAGCTTGCCAGTGCCGCCCGCACCGAAGGATAAAGGCCACGTGAAACCGGAATGCCCGCAGTAAACCGGGTGTCGATCAGGTAGCGGCCGCCTGGCGCGATACGCAAGCGGATGAAGTGCTGCATATTGACCGCGTACGAGCGATGGACACGCAGGAAGTTCGGTGGCAGGGTCGCCAACAGCTTGTCCAGGGCGCAGTCATGGAAGTGACCGCTTCCATCGCACATCTGCAGCTGCGTATAGTGCCCATCCGCCCGGATATGGTTGATCTTGTCGATCGACAACAACTCGATGCCCCCCATCTTCCTGATGACCAGCGAGCGCACGCCCTCCTGCCCGGCGCTGTCGGCATAGCGCTGAAACGCCTGCTGCAGGCGCGCCTGGCTGAATGGCTTGGCGACAAAATCAAGCACGCCGAAATCGAATGCCCGCACGGCCCGCTCGGCATGGGCCGAGACAATGACAGTGCGAAAACTCCCTTCCCTGGCCATTTCCAGCAAGCGAAAGCCGTCATCGCCATGCAAGTTCAGGTCGAGCAGCAGCAGGTCGATGGTCCCTGAACGCAAGGTGACGAGGAGTTCATCCAGATCGTCGCCCTGCGAAATCTTTGCGACCCGCTCACCAAAAAATAAGCGCACCTCGCGTACCAGGCGTTGCGCGATCAGGGGCTCGTCTTCCACGATCAAGACGTTCATGCGGGTAGCCTGATCGTGGCGAGCCATATGCCCTCCCCTGGCCGGCCCTGGTAACTGGCGCTGCCGGCGAAGGCCTCCTGCAGGCTGCTATGGATGTAAGTCGAACCGGTACCACTGCCCTGGTGCTTGCGCCCATCCGCCAGTGGCATGGCCAGCGACAGGATGGCATGCCCGTCGCTGTGCGCGATGTCCATGTCAAACACCAGGTCGTCGCGATAGCGGTTATGCGAAAAAGCGTTCTCCAGGCATGTGAGCAGGACCGCCGGCGGCAGGCATAGCGCGCCGGGCTCGCCGCTGACCTTCAGCGAACAATGGCGCTGCAGCCGCACTGCCATGATTGCCAGGTAGTTGTGGCAAAGTTCCAGTTCGCGCGACAGGGGAATCGTCACCTGGCTGGCATAATCCCCCAACATCCGGAACTCGCGCCCCAGCGCTTCGACAAACTGTTCCGCCTGGAGTGGCGAATGATGCACCAGCTCCCCAATCGAACTTAAAGAATTCATCAGGAAATGCGGCTGCAGGCTTTTGCGCAGCAGCTGGTTCTCAAGGCGCGTTGCAAGCAAAGCTTTATTGCGGTCGCGGATAAGCTGGCGCAGCAACTGGCCCAGGATCGTAAACAAGAGCAGGAATACAACCAGCGCAAAGCCGGTTTCAGCAAAAAATCCTGTGCCGGGAACCAACCATAAGGCCAGCGACAGCAGCACCACCGCCAAACCTGAACGGCCCACCGCTGCACCGCGGCGCAGGGCATGCAGGTTGATCGCGGCACTTGCCACCAGCGCCACGCTGAACATCAACGCCGCCTTCGCGTCGAAATGCAGGCTGGTGCCGGCAATTGCAGCGACAGCCAGGGCCGCCGCTCCCGCCACGTATCGTTTGCGCGGCAAGGCATAGGCAAACATGAAGTATGCGGGGAGTAGCAATGAAAACAGGCCCGTAAGCACCTGGACGGCCATCAGCCTCGCCAGGTGATAACCGTATTCATACCCCGCCACACCACGCCATGCCTCGGTCACGAGCAGCAGGCTGGCCGTCACGCACAGCATGGCGAACACGCACCAATCAGCCTTGCGCTGGTAATACACGAGCAAAGCCGTGGCCAGCGCGGCTACCAGTGCCAGCGCACCCGCCAGCACGAGCGGCAGCGTCTTGCGTGCCGCAGTGGGCGCATCGTCCTCAACCGACAAGTTATAGAACTGTTCGCGAATGCGCTCACTGCCATGCCATGTCGACAGCTTCAGCACCAGGCGATGCCTGCCCGCTGACAGTTGTTCCGGCGCAAGCGCAAGCTGGTAGTCGATCCGCCCTTGCCGCTCGCCTTGCGCGGATTCCGCCGGCACGCCATTCACCCCCACACGCATGCCGTCCAGGTAAATCTCGCTCGATGCGAGCATCGACAGCAGCAGGTGTTGCGGGCGGTCCGGCTGGCGGGAAATGGTGAACTCCGCCTGGATGCAATGCGCCTGGCGCGCACCCAATTGGTCGAATGAAAAAGGTCCTGTCACGGTTCCCGCCACACTGCCGCATTCTTCAAACGGTACGCCGACTTCCTGGAATGCCAGCTTATCGAGCGACATTGATGCCACGGCCTGGAAAGGATGGAGTAACAGCAGGCAGCACAGCATGAGAAGTCGCGTCATGGGGGCATTGTAGCGAACTAATTTCCCCCGGAAGTGCATTTGGCGCCCTGCCGGTGCGGTTCATGCATTTTTGCGTGCCGGAGGGATCGCCGCTGCATAAGATTTGCCACCCAACACACTTCCATCACGCCCATGCGCCAACCATCCCTGCTTCTCCTGCTCGCCGCCGTAATCCATCCAGTGCAAGCCGCCGCGGTCCTGCGCCAGCCGCCAGCCGGTTTTGACGCCTTCGTCGGCAGCGAAATGGCTGCGCGCAGGATTCCCGGATTGTCGATCGGTTATGCGCAGGACGGCATCACCTGGGCCAGGGGGTATGGCTTTGCCGACCTGGAAAACCAGGTGCCCGCACGGGCTGATTCCAGCTATCGCCTGGCATCGGTGACCAAACCGATGACCGCCACCGCGGTCATGCGCCTGGTTGAACAAGGCAAGATCGAACTTGACGCGGAAGTGCAGGCCTATGTCCCCTACTTTCCACGCAAGCCTTATCCGATTACGGTGCGCCAACTCCTCGGGCACTTGGGCGGCATCAATGCTTATGTCAATCCGGCGGCAGAGCAGCATTTCAAGGAGCGCAAGGATACGCGGCAATCGCTGGCGGTATTCCAGGATTTCGATCTGGTGGCCGAACCCGGCACCCGGTTCCGCTATACCAGCTATGGCTACAACCTGCTGGGCGCGGTGATCGAAGGCGCTTCCGGCCAAAGCTATGGGGACTACATGCGTTCGGCGATCTGGGGGCCGCTGGGCATGGCATCAACCCGGCTCGACGATCCGCTGGCACTGATCCCGCACCGGGTGCGCGGCTACCAGCTTATCGGCCCGCAACTCCAGCACTCGGAGTTCATCGACATCAGCAGCCGCTTCTCGGCTGGAGGCGCCCGTTCCAGCGTCGCCGACATGCTTCGTTTCGGGCAAGGAGTCAGCCAGGGACGCATGCTGTCCCCCGCCAGCCTCGCCATGATGGGAACCTCGATGACGACCAGGGGCGGCGAGACGACTGGTTATGGAATGGGCTGGCAAACGTACCCAGTCGACGGCAAGTTCGTGATTTCGCACGATGGCATGCAACCGGAAACATCCACCTACCTTTTCGTGTTCCCTTCGCGCCGGCTAAGCATCGCTGTCGCGGCCAATTTGCAGCGGATCGACCTGACTGCCTTTGCCGCCCGCCTGTTCGAAAGTGTCACCGGCGAGGCCTGGCAGCTGACCCCTTATATCCGGCAGCCGGCCCACCGTCCTTACTACAGGGCGATGCAGGCACTTTATAATGAAGGCCGCAGCCATGCCGAAGCCGGGCGCCCCCCGATCAGTGGCGATGCAGTGGCAATCAGCATGGCTTTCGCCGCCATCAATGACAATGCAGCTGCGGCCACCGTATCGCAACTGCGCCTTGCCGGCAGCACGATGGCGCAGGCGCTCGCAAGGAGCGGGATGAAGCTGCAAAGCTATTCCAACATCGGGGCCATCGGATTCGCCCGGGACTACATCGCACTCTATCGCCGCAGCGCGGCCATCCCGCAAGGACAGCGCTTTTCGCAGTCCATCGAACAGGCGGTAGCAGCCTTGCACCCCGACTGGTCCCGCAACGTCCGGTTCGCGCCGCGCGTGCCGGAAAGCGCCGCCGCCATCGCCACCCTACGCAGCGAAATGCAGAAGTATCGTGGCGCGCAGGCCTATCCCGACTACACGGCACAACTGCGCGAAGGGGCTTTCCGCCTGCTGGGCCAGGGCCGGAAAATCCTGGCCATGCAGGCGGCCCAACTGGCCGTTGAGGCCTATGGCGACACGCAAGCCGCACAATCCTTGTTCGGCATGACAGCAATTCTCAGCGGAAATCGGGAAGCTGGCGAACGAGCGCTGCGCGCGGCGCTGTCAATTGAAGCGGGCGGCAGCGCAAGCGCCAGTGCCCTCAACGCACTTTGCTACGAAATTGCCGCCAGGGGCGTCGATGCGATCCCCTTGCTGTTAAGCGCCGTTGAATTGCACCCGCGCGACGCCAATTTGCGCGACACGCTTGGTGAGTTCTATGCCAGGGCTGGCGCGGATGATCAGGCCGTGCTGGCCTACCGGCAGGCGCTTGCGCTTGATCCACAGTATCCAAATGCCGCTGCCGCCCGGCAGGTCGTAGATAAGTCGGGCCGATAGAACAGGGCGCAGCAGAAAGGCGGATCGCCCCTCCTGCGCGGCAAAGAAAAAACCCCGCCTCCTTGCGGATGGCGGGGTCTTGCTTAAAGCGGACTTGCTTTACATCTGCTCGATCATGACGTCGCCGAAGCCGGAGCACGACACCTGGGTCGCGCCTTCCATCAGGCGGGCGAAGTCGTAGGTGACTTTCTTGGAGGTGATCGCCTTCTCCATCGAGGAGATGATCAGGTCGGCCGCCTCGGTCCAGCCCATGTGGCGCAGCATCATTTCAGCGGACAGGATCAGCGAACCTGGGTTCACATAATCCTTGCCTGCGTACTTGGGCGCGGTGCCATGGGTCGCTTCGAACATGGCCACGGAGTCCGACAGGTTGGCGCCCGGAGCGATACCGATGCCGCCCACTTGTGCCGCCAGCGCGTCAGAGATGTAGTCGCCGTTCAGGTTCAAGGTGGCGATCACCGAGTATTCCGCCGGGCGCAGCAGGATCTGCTGCAGGAACGCATCGGCGATCGAATCCTTGACCGTGATCTCGCGGCCGGTCTTGGGATTCTTGAACTTGCACCATGGGCCGCCGTCGATCAGTTCAGCACCGAATTCCTTTTGCGCCA
Source organism: Duganella sp. CF458 (assembly GCF_900113115.1). Taxonomy (GTDB): domain Bacteria; phylum Pseudomonadota; class Gammaproteobacteria; order Burkholderiales; family Burkholderiaceae_D; genus Rugamonas. The sequence continues at coordinate 53,044 of NZ_FOOF01000013.1, forward strand.
GCGCATAGGCCCAGTCACGGAAGCCACCTTCGGTGTACTTCATGATATTGCCCTTGTGGACGATGGTCACGGACGGCTTGTCGTTGTCGATCGCGTACTGGATCGCCTTGCGCACCAGGCGCTCGGTGCCTTCGATCGACACCGGTTTGATGCCGATGCCCGACGTTTCAGGGAAGCGGATCTTCTTCACGCCCATTTCCTTGGTCAGGAAATCGATGATCTTCCTGGCGCCTTCGGTGCCTTGCTGGTATTCGATACCGGCGTAGATGTCTTCCGAGTTTTCGCGGAAGATCACCATATCGGTCTTCTCAGGCTCGCGCACCGGCGAAGGCACGCCTTTGAAATAGCGTACAGGACGCAGGCAGACGTACAGGTCCAGCTCCTGGCGCAGGGCCACGTTCAGGGAACGGATGCCGCCGCCGACCGGGGTGGTCAGCGGGCCCTTGATCGACACGACATATTCCTTCAGTACCTTCAGGGTTTCTTCCGGCAGCCACACGTCCGGGCCGTAGACCTTGGTCGATTTCTCGCCGGCGAAGATCTCCATCCAGCTGATCTTGCGCTTGCCGCCGTAGGACTTGGCTACCGCCGCGTCGACCACCTTGATCATCACCGGGGTGATGTCCACGCCGGTGCCGTCGCCTTCCAGGTATGGAATGATCGGGGTGTCAGGCACGGTCAGGGAAAAATCGGCGTTGACGGTGATTTTCTGGCCGTCGGCAGGTACTTTGATATGTTGGTACATCGTGTTCTCCGAAGAAGGGTTTTGGCAGTCTTCTATAAGACATAAGACACTGGCGTTCCACATTATGCACCAGTATTTTACTGGGCGCTATACTACCGACCTATGCCTCTGATACTTTTTAATAAACCTTTTCAGGTATTGTGCCAGTTTTCCCCCTCCGGAGATAAGGAAACGCTGGCCGACTACGTCAAGACGCCGAACGTCTACCCCGCCGGCCGCCTCGACTATGACAGCGAGGGTTTGATGCTGATGACCGACGACGGCAAGCTGCAGCACAAGATCGCCCACCCGGACCGCAAGGAAGCCAAGACCTACCTGGTGCAGGTGGAAGGCGTGCCCGATGCGGGGGCCATGGCGCGGCTGCAGGCGCCGCTCGACCTGGGCGACTTCACCACCCTGCCCTGCCAGGCAGTCCGCATCACCGAACCGGGCTGGCTGTGGCCGCGCAATCCGCCGATCCGCCAACGCGCCGGCCAACCCACCTCCTGGCTGGCAATTACCCTGCAAGAGGGCAAGAACCGCCAGGTGCGCCGCATGACCGCGGCCATCGGCCACCCTACGCTGCGCCTGGTGCGCTCAGCCATTGGCGGCATCTCGCTGGCCAGCCACCCGCTGATGCCGGGCGAGTCGATGGAAGTCTCGCCGGACGACCTGAGCTCGCGCTGAATAAGTCAACCAGGCAAGTTCCAGCAGCGTTGATGAATCAGGTTCACATGAACCTGCATCCACTATAAAAGGAGTTCGTCATGTCTAAGACTACTGTCGTGCTGCTGGCCTCCCTGCTTTCCCTCTCCGCCTTCGCTGCTGACCACCACATGAAAGGCTCGGCATCGGCTTCCGCCGCTTCCATGGCGTCGGCAGCGCCGATGGCTTCCGCCTCCATGGCCGCATCGGCCGCAGCTTCGGACGCGGCCTCCGCCAAAAAATCAGCCAAGAAAGCCAAGAAAGCCGCTTCTGCCGCTGCTTCGGCCGCCGCATCGGCAGCCTCATCCGCTTCCATGGCCGCTTCCATGGCTGCCTCAATGAAGTAGGCACAAAGCGAAAAACCCGCTATGGCGCAATGCCATGCGGGTTATTCCGGTACACCTGTTTGGCGGCTAATGCCGCCAGCACACGAACTTAGGCGGACAGTGCCTTCAGGGCAGCTGCCAGACGGCTCTTGTGGCGAGCTGCCTTGTTCTTGTGGATGATTTTCTTGTCAGCGATCGAGTCGATGGTCGACACGGAAGCTTGGAAGATGGTGGTAGCAGCAGCTTTGTCGCCAGCCTGGATAGCCTTGCGCACAGCTTTGATAGCGGTACGCAGGGTCGAACGCTGAGCGGAGTTGTGAGCGTTTTGCTTAACTGCTTGACGAGCGCGTTTGCGCGCTTGTGCGGTATTTGCCATTTGAGAATCCTAATTCGTTGTCAAAGTTCGTTTGCAAACAATAGCGTTTGCCAAACCGGTGCGGTGTTTTCAGAGCCGGCTGAACGTCGCTGCCTGCCTTACTGAATTCTGTACAGCCTTAAATTATAACGGGGTTTTGCTGCCAGGGCAATTCAAAATATAATCGCCCTCCATGAACTTGCTCAAAACCCTCGCTGCTATTTCCAGCATGACAATGCTGTCCCGTATTACGGGACTCCTGCGCGACATCCTGTTTGCCCGCGCGTTTGGCGCCGGCGGATTGACCGACGCCTTCTACATTGCCTTCCGCATCCCCAACCTGCTGCGCCGGCTGTTTGCCGAAGGCGCGTTTTCGCAGGCATTTGTGCCAATGTTGGCAGAATACAAAGGCAAGCAAGGCGAGGACGCTACCCGCACCCTGATCGACCATGTGGCGACCGTGCTGGTCTGGGCCACCCTGCTCACCAGCGCAGTCGGTATTATAGGCGCTCCCCTGTTCGTCTACCTGATTGGTTCGGGCCTGAGCAAAGACCCCGAATCCTTTGACGCGGCGGTATGGATGACGCGCCTGATGTTCCCCTACATCGCCTGCATGTCCTTCGTCGCGCTCTCCAGCGGCGTGTTGAATACCTGGCGCCACTTCAAGATCCCGGCCTTCACGCCGGTCCTGCTCAATCTCTCCTTTATCGGCGCCGCCCTGTTCCTCGCGCCGCACTTGAAGCAGCCGGTGTATGCGATGGCGATTGCCGTCATGGTGGGCGGCATCCTGCAGGTCGTGATCCAGGTGCCTTCGCTGGTGAAGATCGGCATGCTGCCGCGCCTGTCCTGGAACCCGCGCTCCGGCCTGTCCGATCCGGGCGTGCGCCGCGTGTTGAAGAATATGGGGCCGGCCGTGTTTGCGGTCTCGGTGGCGCAAATCAGCCTGATGATCAACACCACTTACGCCTCCTGGCTGGAGGAAGGCAGTGTCTCCTGGCTGACTTTTGCTGACCGCCTGATGGAGTTTCCGAATGCCCTGCTGGGCGTGGCCCTCGGCACCATCCTGCTGCCCAGCCTGTCCAAGGCCAGCCAGGAGCAGGACCACGCCGAGTACTCTTCCCTGCTCGATTGGGGTTTGCGCCTGACCTTCCTGCTCGCGCTGCCGGCTGCCGTCGGCATCGCCGTGCTCTCGCTGCCGCTGATCGCGACCTTGTTCCATCACGGCGAATTTTCGGATAAGGCGGCGATCATGTCGGCACAGCCGCTGCTGGCATATGCGGTCGGCCTGATCGGCATCATCCTCGTCAAGTCGCTGACGCCGGCTTTCTATGCCCGCCAGGACGTGCGCACACCGGTGCGCATCGGCCTGTTCGTGCTGGTGGCCACCCAGCTCATGAACCTGGCCTTCGTGCCGGCGTTCCACGTAGCCGGCCTGGCGCTGTCGATCAGCGTTGCCGCCCTGCTGAATGCCGCCCTGCTGTTCCGCGGCCTGCGCCGGAAAGGCATCTACGCGCCGCAGGCGGGATGGTCGAAGTTCTTCGTCAAGCTGGTGGTGGCGGTCGTGCTGATGGGTGTTGCGGGCTGGTTCGGTGCGCAGCAGTTCGACTGGCTCGGTATGCGCCATCATTCGATCCTGCGCGCCGGCGCCCTGTTCCTGGTGATCGGCGGCTGCGTGCTGGTCTACTTCGGCACTTTGTTCGCGCTCGGCTTCCGCCTGCGCGACTTCAAGCGCCGCGCCAAATAAGGCCGCAGGGCCTCAACGGCGCGGCGGCGGCGGGGGCGGCTCTTCCTGCGGCTGGTCGCCGGACTGTTCCGGCGGCGGCTCCTGCGGTTCCTGCGGTGGTTCCTGCGGCGGCTCTTGCGGTGGCTCTTGAGGTGGCTCTTGACGTGGTTCAGGCGGTTCAGCCGGTTGCGGCGGCTCTTGCGGCGTACCCGGCTTGCTGCCTGGCTGTGTGCCGTTCAAGCCGTCAGGCTGGGTGCCGGTCACGCCAGTCATCGGGCTGCCGGGCTGCATGCCCGAACCCGGCTTGGCCGGTTGCCCCGGCTGCTGGCCCGGCTGCTGGCCATCAGCGCCCTTGGCGCCCATAATCTGCACGCCTTCGCCGCTGAACTTCCAGTCGGCCAGGCTGGTTTTGCCCTCAAAGGCCACGAAACGCGGTGGAAAATTGCCGATCTTGATCGGCGCCGCTTTCGACAGGCTGTAAATGGCCAGGATGCCGCCGTTCTCGTTGGCCTTCACCAGCCCCCACTCCGCCTTGCCCGTCATCGGATCGACATAAACGCGACGCAAGTGGCGGCGCAATTGCGGGAAGCGCGGGTCTTTCAGGAGTTCGGCAAACGACTTCGGATAATTGGGCTGTCCCTCGGGCGTGGCAGCGGCATAGCTGGCCAGGGCACTGCTGTACTCCATGCCGATATCGAGCAGCGCCTGTTCAGCGGCCACACGCTGCATGGTGGTGCCAAGGCGCAGCGACGTGGCGCCTACCAGGCCGATAATCGCCACCAGGATCACCACGCTGACGTAGGTGAACCCGTGCTGCTTACCACTCCGAATAAGGCTTGCCGCTGCGGTCATTGCCGGGCGCTCCGCTCTTGATGTCTGCCACGCCGCCTTTGCCCACGTCGTCCGGCGGCACGATGGTCCAGCTATCGCTCTTTTCCGTGATCGGGTCGATCGGCAGCGCGCGCAGGTACTTCTTTTCCACCAGTTGCTCAAGGCTGTCCGGGAAGCGCCCCGTATCGCCGTAGTACTGGTCGATGATGGCGCGCGTGCTGCGCAGGTTATCGCCAAGGATGGTTTCCTTGGTCTTGTCCACGCTCGGGAAATAGCGCGGCACGGCCAGCGTCAGCAGCAAGGCGATAATGCCCAGCACCACCAGCAGTTCGATCAGCGTGAAACCCTTCTTGTTCACCATTTCTTGTAAGGCACGCCGTTCAGGCCTACCTGCTCCGAAGTCGAATACACGTCATAAACATCCTCGCCTTCGCGCGGATCGTCGGCGTCGCTGGCGTAGCTGCGCTTGCCCCAGCCCTGGCCGTTGCTGGCATTGGCGTCGGAATTGAAGGGGTCGCGCGGGATGCGGCGCAGGAAGTAGATCTTGGCCCGCTTCGGACTGCGCACGTCGACCACGCCTTCCACCAGCAGCTCCAGCGTGCGCGGGTAACCGTTGCCGGTGATGGACTTGGCGATGCGGCCTTCATCGTAGGCGGTCTTGTAGTCGTCCAGTGCCTTGCGGATCACGTGCAGCGCGCTGCGCAGCTCCTGCTCGTTGCGGCGCTGGACCACGGTCTGCCCGACCGGGATCGCCAGCGCGGCGAGCAGGCCCAGGATGGCCAGCGTCACCAGCAGTTCGATCAGGGTGAATCCGCGCGCGCGCATGTTTACTCTTTACGCTCCGTGCTGGCAGGCGGCTGCACGGTGTTGGCCGGCGCCGGCGTAGGCGCGGGCAGCGGCTTGGTCACGCTCGAAGCAGGCCCGGGCTGGGTGCCGGACAGGGGCAGCTTCTGCGGTGCAGCCTGTTCGCTGGCCGGCACTGCACCGGGCGTCGGTACACTGCTGGTAACGGCAGCGGCAGCAGCGCCAGCATCCGGGGTGCCGGCAGCCGGCGCAGCAGGAGTGCCGGCAGGACGGGCGCCCGGCAGCACGACGTTCTGGCGCGGCGTCACGTCCGGTTTGCGGCGGAAGTTGGCTTCGGTGCCGGCCGAGAATTCGGCCGCCGTGACTTCAGGGCGCTGCAGGTTGCGCACCAGGTGCGGCGTAATCGACAGCACGATCTCGGTTTTCTGCTTGTCGTCGGTTTGGCTGCCGAACAGGCGGCCCAGGATCGGGAGATCGCCAATGCCCGGCACGCGGTTGCCCGTGCTGCGCTCTTCGCTATTGATCAGGCCCGCCAGCACCTGGTTCTCGCCATCCTTCAGTTGCAGGAAGGTGGAGGCCTGTCGCGTGCCGATCTGGTAGGCGGTCGTGCCGGTGGGGGTCGTCACCCGGTCGATCAGGTTCGACACTTCCAGCGCAATGCGGATGCCGACTTCGTTGTTCAGGTAGATGGTCGGCTCCGCATTCAGCGTCAGGCCGACGTCGACATAACTCACCGACTCCGAGGCAAAGCCGCCCGACCCCGGCGAAATGGTGGTGGTGATCACCGGTACCTTCTCGCCGATCACAACCTTGGCTTTTTCCTTGTTGCGCACGCGGATGCGCGGACTGGCCAACAGGTTGGTGTCGCCATCGGTCTTCTTGGCGTTGACGGTGGTGGCGAGCGACGAAATGCCGATGGTATCGCGGTTCAGGTTATCCAGATCGCGCAATTTCAGCTTGTCTCCCGTGCCGGCGCTGTTCAGCACCGACAGGCCCACCGTGTTCGGCCAATCCACGCCCAGCTTCATCAGGCTGCTGCGCTTGATCTCCAGGATCTCCACGTCCAGCATCACTTCCGGCTCGGCCTGGTCTTGCGTGGCAATGATCTTCTCGGCCAGCTTCACCGCATCGGCGCTGTCGCGCAGGATCACCAGGTTGAGCTTTTCGTCGGCCACCACGTCGCGCGTCTTCAGGATGGTTTTCAGCGTGTTGGCGACGGTCTTCGCTTCCGCATTGGACAGGTAGAAGGTGCGCACCACCGTTTCCTGGTATTCCTTCAGCTTGGCCGCGGTATTCGGGTAAATCAGGATGGTGTTGCTATCCATGACCTGTTGTTCCAGCTGGTTTGTCATCAGCAGGAAGTAGATCGCCGATTCCACCGTGCTGTTCTTCAGCATGATGGTGGTGCGGGCGTCGCTCTTGACGTCCTTGTCGAAGATGAAGTTCAGGCCCGAGCGGCGCGAAATGATGTCGAATACCTGCTTCAGCGGCGCTTCGCGGAACTCGATCGTGATCGGGGTCTTGTAAGCCTTGGACAGGCCCGATTCGGCCGGCGGCTGCGGCGCCTGTTCATTGATCTCGCGCATCAGGGCGCGGCCGGCCACATGGTCCGGCTTCTCGGTCAGCACGGTGCCGACGCGGTTCTTCGCCGCCTCGAATTCCTTTTGCTCGAGCGATACGCGGGCTTGCGCCAGCAGTTTGTCGTGGCGATCGGCCATCTCCAGCGCGCGCAAGCCGCCGCGTGCACGCTCGTTCTGCGGATTGAGGGCCAGCACGCGCTGGTAGTCCTGCGCCGCCAGGCCGTACTTGCCTTCGGCGGTGAGTTGCTCGGCCTGCGCAAGCAGTCGGGCGGTGGTGCGGTCGCGCGCGTTGATGTAGGCGGACCGGTAGACAGCGTTACCCGGATCGCGGTCGACTGCCTCCTGGTACTTCAGCAGGCCGGCTTCCACCTGGTCCTTGTCCACCAGGTTGCGGCCATCGCGGTAGGCCATTTCGGCCGCGCAGCCGGACAGCGCCAGCACCAGCACGGACAGCGACAGCGTTCTCAGACTTGGCTTCACTCAATCACTCCAATATTTAACTGCTGCACCTGGTTCATGGGCAGGTAGGTAATCGTCAGGTTTGGCGGTGCAATCGCATCCACGCGGTACATGCCGTCGATCTGCATGCCTTTTTTCACAACAAAGGTCTGCTCGCCGCGGCCAAGGTAGACTTCCCACTGGCCATCGGCAGCGGCCTTGCCCAGGAACTGGAACGGCAACGGCGGCGCTGTGGGCGGGGGCGGTGGCGGCGGATTGAGCTCCGCGGCGGCCGGCGGCGGCGGAGGCGGATTCCAGTTCTGGCCGCCGAATACCCCATCCTTGCTCTTGAACGAGCCTTCGCCAACGTCGCCAATCAATTCCTCGCGCGGCACCAGGCGCAGGACCGACGCCTCGCCCGGCGCCGGATTCGCTGCTTTGGCGGCGGCCGGCGCAGCGGCGCCCTGCGGGCGCGCCGGCTTGCGTTCGACCGCTTCCGCCACCGTCTCATTGGGAGCCTTGTCGCCGAACAGCACCAGCGCGGCGGCACCGGCCAGCGCGGCGCCCATCAACATATGGCGCGGCTTCATGGCTTCTCCTTCAGGTACAGCGTAAAGCGCATGCGCGCCTCGACCACCGGCTCGGTAATGGTCTCGCGGCGGAAGGCGATATCGTCCAGCGCCGCGAACGGGATCGCCGCCAGGGCCTGCATGCTGAACTGCCAGATATTCTGGTACGCGCCCTTCACCGGCAACGTCACCTGGTAGGCCGCCACGCCGCTGGCCTTGTCCAGGCTGAACTTGTAATCGCCCTGATCCAGCGCCAGCCCGGTCTTGGCAGCGATGTCGAACAGTTGCTTGACCTGCTGCTCGGCCTGGCGCTTCTCGCCCAGCGAGGCATAGAAATGGGCCAGGTTCTCATTGGCCGTCGGCGGCGGCGTCGCCTGCACCAGTTGCGGCGGCGCGGGCGGCAAGGGTTCATATGCCTGCTGGCGCGCCTTGAGCGACCATGCCAATGCCAATGCGCCGGCCAGCAGCAGGGCCAGCGCGACGCAGCCGGCAATGCCAAGGCGCATGGCAGCCAGGCGCACGCGCAACATCAGGGAGGCAAGGTTCATCGCGCCCTCCATTGCACTTCCACCTGGAACCGCAGCGGGCGGTTCGGGTCCTGGTCGTTGATCTCGTGGCGCAGCAGGGCCGCGCCGGCGAAGAATTCCTGCTGTTTCAGCTGTTCGATGTAGCCAACCATGTCGTCGCTGTTTTTGGCCTCGGCCGTGATTTTCAGCGTTTGCTTGCGCGGGTCAGGATCAAGCGCCAGCAATGCCACGGCAGGCGTATTGGCAGCGGCGACGGCATCCTGCAGTTCGCGCCACGGCAAGTTCAGTTGCAGGATGGCGGCATTGACGGCCACGGCCTGCGCTTCGGGAATCACGTTTTCCGGCTTGCGCTCCGGCGCGCGCACGGCGATGGCCTGCTTGCGTTGCTGGGCGCGCAGGCTTGCTTCCCGCGCCGCTTGCTGCTGTGCCGCTTGCACGCCGAACGCGACCCCGGCCGCCAGCAATGCCACGCCCAGCACGCCGGCCAGCAGGAAGGCCGGGTGCACGCGATACAGCGTGCCGCGCCAGCCCGCAGTGGCGAAATCGATCTGCATTGGCCTCATGCTGCGACTCCCAGTGCGGCAGTGGCGATATGCTTGTCGCTGCTGGCCGGCTTGGCCAACGCTGCCGGAACCTCGCCGCTCAACTGGATCAGGGCCGGCGGCTGCAGGCCAAGCAGCAGGGCCTCGCGCTGCGTCGCCTGGGTCAGCCAGTAATGGTCGGCACCGTGCGGCATGGCGACGTGGCGCACCGCGCGCAGCTTGCCGGCTTCGCAAGCGGCAAGCGCCAGCACGCCGTCTTGCGCGACGCCGAACCAGGCCTCGTTCTTCAACGCGCCCGCATGGCGGTTCCAGGCCGCCACGAAATGAGGCACGATGGCGGTGACGGTCAATCCCTGCTGGATGGCGGCGTTTTCAATGGCAGCCTTCAGCAGGCGCGGCATCGCAGCAGCCATGAAGGGCGCGCCGGCATTCCAGTCCGCGCTGACGTGCCAGGCAGCCGGCGTTTCGCCAAACAAGGTGTAGAAACGCAGCGCGGCGGCGCCTTCCAGGTCGGCCAGGCGGGCCGCCTGCACCGGTGGAGTCACTTGCCACAGGCGCACCAGCTCGTCGGACAGCACAAAATTGGCTGCCAAGCCGCCGCTATCCCGGCCTCCGAGCAGCGTGGCCAGGGCGCCCGGCAAGGCATCGGCCACGCCGGCCGCTCCCGCAGTCACTACGGCCAGGGACTGCTCCGCCAGCAGCTCCGGCGCGGCTGAACCCCAGCGCCGCACGCGCAACAGGCGCAAGGCTTGCGGCGTGACTTCGATGCGCAGCGATTGCGTGAAATTCTTAAGCATGCAAGGTCACCCGCTTGATTTCCGCCAATGTGGTATCGCCGCGCCGCACCACTTCCAGCGCGGCGTGGCGCAGGCTGCGCGTGCCGTTGGCATAGGCGGCAGCCTTGATCTGGCGGATCGGCCGCTTTTCCACGATCAGTTCGCGGATTTCGTCGTTCAAGGTCAGGATCTCCGCGATCGAGCGGCGCCCCTTGTAGCCGGTGCCGCGGCAATCCCCGCAGCCCTTGCCTTCCTTGAAGCTGTATTCATAGACGTCGGCGCGCGACAGGCCCACGCTGGCCAGTTCATCGTCCGACGGCGTCACCTCCACCGCGCAATGCGGGCAGTTGATGCGCACCAGGCGCTGCGCCCAGATGCCGTTCAGCGCCGACACGAATGCATACGGGTCGATACCCATGTGGGTAAAGCGCCCGAACACGTCGAACACGTTGTTGGCGTGGACGGTGGTCAGCACCAGGTGGCCCGTCAGTGCCGACTGCACGGCGATTTCGGCCGTTTCGCGGTCGCGGATCTCGCCCACCATGATCTTGTCCGGGTCATGGCGCAGGATCGAGCGCAAGCCCTTGGCGAAGGTCAGGCCCTTCTTTTCGTTGACCGGGATCTGCAGGATGCCCGGCAGCTGGTACTCCACCGGATCTTCAATGGTGATGATCTTCTCGCGGCCGTTATGAATCTCGGTCAGCGCCGCGTACAGCGTGGTGGTCTTGCCGGAACCGGTCGGCCCGGTCACCAGCAACATGCCGTAGGCCTCCTGCGCCAGCGCGCGCAGGGTCGACAGGGACGCCTCGTCGAAGCCCAGCGCCTCCAGCGTCAGCGAGCCATAGGATTCGATCATGGCGCGCTTGTCCAGGATACGGATCACCGCGTCCTCGCCGTGAATGGACGGCATGATCGATACCCGCAAGTCGATCTCGCGCCCCATCGACTCCACGCGGAAGCTGCCGTCCTGCGGCACGCGGCGCTCCGCGATGTCCAGCTCGGCCAGCACCTTCAAGCGCGAAATGATCTGCTCCGCCACGTCGATGCCGTTGACCGCAGTGGCGTGGTCCAGCACGCCGTCCACCCGGTATTTGACGGCCAGGCCGCCCGCAGTCGACTCCAGGTGGATATCGGAGGCGCCCGCCTTCAAGGCGTCGTACAGGGTCGAATTGACCAGCCGCACGGCCGGGCTGGCGCCCTCCGACACCGAGGCAAACGACAGCACCGCCGCCGTCTTGCCGTCGCGCCGCATGCCCTCCCCGCCCGGCACCAGGGTATCGACGGCACGCGCCGATTCTTCCTGTTTCGACAGGTAGGCCTGGATGTCGGCCTGCAGAGCCAGCCGCAATTGCAGCGGCGCGGCCGCCGAGCAGCGCGCCTGGGTCGCCAGCCAGGTCTGCAAATCGAGGTCGAACGGATCGGCGATCACGCCCACCGCCGCCCCCTCGTGGGAGCGCAGCAGCACGCAATGGCGCGCCATCGCCTGCGACAGCGGCAGCAGGTTGAAGGCCGGCTCGAACGCCAGCATGTCCGCCGTTTCCAGCACGGCCAGGCCGAAAGGCTGGGCCAGCGCCCGCACCGCCATGCGCGGTTCGATGCCGGACAAGTCTTCCAGTTCTTCCACCAGGCTGCGCTTGGACAGCGCGCACTGCGCACGCGCCTTCGCCAGCAGGTTAGCGTCAAGTACCGGCAACGTCATGCCATTTCTCCAGCCAGGTCAAAAATCGGCATATACAGAAGCACCACGATGGCGCCCACCACCAGGCCGATACAGGCCATCAGCAGCGGTTCGAAAGTCCGAGTGAAGCGGTCGATCCAGCGCCCGATCTCGCCGTCGTAGAAGGCTGCCGACTGGGTCAGCATCGCCCCCATTTCGCCGGTACGCTCGCCCACGCGCAGCATGCGCAGCGAAATCGGCGTGGTCAATCCATTGGCTTCGAAGGCGGACGACAGCGGCAAGCCCGCCTCGATCATGGCACGCGCGCCTTGCAAGCCTTCCTTCACATTGGCCGACACCATGGCCTGCACGGTGTCCACCGCATGGAGGATGGTGATGCCGCCCTCGCTCAGCATGCCCAGCGTCAGGTACAGGCGCGAAAGCTCATAGATCTTGACGCGCTCGCCGACGCCGGGCAAGCGGGCCAGCAGGCGCGCCATGCTGCCGCTGCGCACCAGGTGGCGCACGCCGAACACCGCGCCGCCGATGGCGGCGGCCAGGCCGGCCACCAGCGGCAACGTATGCGCGGCGGCGAACTGGCCCCAGCTCAGCATGAGTTGCGACATCCACGGCAGGTTGCGCCCCGCGCCCTGGTATACCTCCGCAAAGCGCGGCACCACATAGGCAATCAGGAACATCGACACGCCGCCGCCCACCAGCAACAGGATGCAGGGGTAGATGGCCGCGCTCACCAGCTTGGCGCGCACCAGGTCCACCCGTTGCTGGTAGTCGATGAAACGTTCGAGGGAGCGCGGCAGGTCGCTGGTGCCCTCCGCCGCCTTGACGATGCCCACGTACAGCGGCGGGAACAACTGCGGCTGGTCGGCCAGTACCGTGGAAAAACGCTGGCCTTCGCGCAAGCCGGCCAGCATGCGTTCCAGCACGCCGCGCGTGGCCGGTGCCGCTTCCTTCTCCAGCAACGCTTCCAGCGCTTCCACCACGCCCAGGCCGGCGTTCAGCAGCGCCAGCAATTCCTGGCTGAAAAGAACCAGGGACAGTGCCTTGGCCTTGCCGGCGCGCAGGCCGGCGCTGCGCGGCGCGATGGCACTGACGAACAGGCCGCGCGCTTCCACTTGGCGGCGCGCGTCGGCCTCGTCGCGGCCATCGATCACCAATTGGCCGACCGCCATGTCCGGCGACAGGGTGCGTACGTCGAACTGCATCGTTCAGGCCGCGCTGTGCTTACTGGGCGCCGATGTCGGCGTTCTCGCCTTCGCCGCCCGGCTGGCCATCCTTGCCGAGGGAGATGATGTCATAGTCAGCCTTGGCGCCGGGCGCCTTGTACTGGTATGGGCGGCCCCATGGATCGGGCGGCACGCCCTTTTTCAGGTAGGGACCGTTCCACTTGGCACCGGCCGTGGCCGGCGCTGCCAGCAAGGCGGCCAAGCCTTCTTCCGTGCTCGGATAGCGGCCGACGTCCAGGCGGTAGGTGTCGAGCGCCTTGTCGAAAGCCTCGACCTGCGCCTTGGCCACCGTGACTTCGGACTTGCCCAGTTGCGAGAAGTATTTCGGGCCAACGTAGGCGGCCAGCAGGCCGATGATGACAATCACCACCAGCAGCTCAAGCAGGGTGAAGCCTTTGCTGTTCTTGCCATGGATCCGTGCTGCAAACATCCGTACCACCTCCGCCTTGAATAGAACAGCGAAGGCTACCACGCGGGTTTAGGTTTCGACAATTTTTTCTGCGGTGTGCCGCGCCCTTGTCTCAGCTGAGACATTTTGCCCAAAAATGTTATTAAAAGTGTCGCAAAATTTTCACAAGATAATTCCTACAGGCACCTCAATTTCTTCATAGGACTCACCGAACTTTATTTGCTTTTTCCGTAAGAAAATGAAATTAACATCATTGAAATTTTATCCACTTCCCATCGTGTCATTGTTATATTTCATTGCAACCTGTGCAACACGGGTTTCGCCGTTTTCGGATCACTAAAAAGCAAGGGAACGCATCATGAATGTACATTTCACTCGCATTAAACAATTGGCCGGCTGCGCGCTGGTCGGCGTTGCGGCCATGCTGGCCGCACCGGCCCACGCTGGCGTGGCCAACCTGGATTCGCAAGCGCCCATGGTGTATAACCATGGCGAACAATTCCTGGATGGTGGCCTCAGCTTTACCGCCCGGATTTCAGCCTATGTGCAGTCGCTCGGCATCACCGACGGCCTCGGCGGCACCATTCTTGACGGCAGCAATCCGAATAGCTGCGGCGCGATTATCGATTGCCCCGCCGGCAATACCAGCAAGTATTACGCGGGCTGGAATGACGGCTCGGTCGACGTCCAGCGCGGCGGCGGCTTCTATTCCCTGAACTCCCTGCGCTTCTCCTTCTTCGCCCCGGTGGGCGGCCAGCCGGACGGCAGCTACGGCCAACTGGTGCTGAAAGCCACCACCATGGACGGCAACACCGTCACCCGCAGCGCCGACTTCGCCGGCCAGGATGGCAACGGCCACTTTATGTTCTCGACCTGGAACCTGGACGCCGATTTCGCTGCCCTGCACCTGGCTAACCTGAACATCAGCGCCTGCCTGTTCGACGGCAACGGCGGCTGCCAGAACATGGCCGATTGGGCGCCGTACGCAGCCCAGTTCGCGATCGACGACCTCGCCTTCGCGGTGCCGCTGCCAGGCTCCGCCCCGCTGCTGCTGCTCGGCCTGGCCGGCCTGGCCGCCATGCGCCGCCGTCGTGCCCAATAATCGGATTACAAGGATAAACATATGAAACTGCGACCATTGACCCTGGCCGTGCTGGCCGTGCTGTCCGGCCTGGCCGTGCAAGCCGGCGCTGAAGAAGCGCGCCACTCCTACATCGTGCAACTGGCCGACGCGCCGGTCGCCAACTATACCGGCGGCGTCAGCGGCCTGGCTGCCACCAAGCCGGCCGCCGGCAACCGCCTCGACGTCAGCGCACAGAATGTGCAGGACTACATCGCCTACCTCGACCAGCAGCAAAGCAGCGCCACCGCCATCGTGCCGGACGCGCAGATCGTGCACAAGTACAAGCTGGTCCTGAACGGCTTCGCAGCCCGCCTGACCGACGCCGAAGTGCGCGCCCTGAAGAAATCCAGCGCCGTGGCCAACATCAGCGCCGACGAAGCACGCACCCTGGACACCAACTACACGCCGAAATTCCTCGGCCTGGATACCCCGGGCGACGGCCTGTGGTCCAAGCTGGGCGGCAGCGACAAGGCCGGTGAGAACGTGGTGATCGGCATCGTCGACGGCGGCATCTGGCCTGAGCATACCTCCTACGCCGACCGCGTCGACAACCAGGGCAAGCCTACTTTCGACGTCGGCGGCACCCTGGCGTACGACACCCCCTCCAACTGGAACGGCGCCTGCTCGACCGGCGAAGGCTTCACCGCCAACCATTGCAACAACAAGCTGATTGGCGCACGCTACTTCAACGCCGGCTTCCTGGCCAGCGGCCGTCCGCTGCACTGGACCGACTTTGTCTCGCCGCGCGACTCGCTGGCCGGCGCCACCGGCCATGGCGGCCACGGCGACCACACCGCGACCACGGCAGGCGGCAACTCCGGTGCGATCGGCACCCTGTCGGGCATTCCGATCGGCAGCATGTCCGGCATGGCGCCGCGCGCCCGCATCGCCGCCTACAAGGTGTGCTGGACCTATCCTGATGCCACCGCCACCGACGGCACCGGCACCCGCAATTCCTGCTTCAACTCCGACAGCGTCGCGGCGATCGACCAGGCCGTGGCCGACGGCGTGCACGTGCTGAACTACTCGATCAGCGGTTCGCAGACCAGCGTCACCGACCCGGTCGAAATGGCCTTCTTCAATGCCGCCGCCGCGGGCGTGTTCGTCGCCGCTTCGGCCGGCAACTCCGGCCCGGCCAACGCCGTGGCCCACCTGTCGCCTTGGCTGACCACCGTCGCCGCGTCGACCCACAACCGCGCCAGCATCGCTACCGTCAACCTGGTCGGCGGCGCCAGCTACAGCGGCGCGTCCTACAACCAGGCGGTGCTGCCGGACACCCCGACCATCCTGGCGCGCGACGCCGCCGTCAAGCCATACGCCCAGTTGAGCGCCACCGACAAGGCCGCCGCCCGCCTGTGCTACACCGAAGCGGACCGCGCCACCTACGGCGGCGGCCCGGACGCGGCGCTCGACCCGGCCAAGGCCGGCGGCAAGGTCCTGCTGTGCGAACGTGGCAACAGCGCCCGCGTCGACAAGTCGCGTGCGGTCAAGGAAGCCGGCGGCGCCGGCATGATCCTGATGGACACCTCCGCCGCCCAGGCGCCGGCAGCCGACCCGCACAGCATTCCGACCGTGCACCTGAACTTTGCCGACGGTTCCGCCGCCCGCACCTGGATCACGGCCCATCCGGAAGGCGCCAGCAATATGGGCAAGTCGGTGCTGACCACCAGCGCCGTGCCGGCCCCGCAAATGGCCAGCTTCTCCTCGCGCGGCCCGAACAAGCACAACGCCAACATCCTCAAGCCTGACCTGACCGCGCCTGGCGTGGACATCCTGGCCGGCGTGACCGCCGACTACAACACCCCGGCCGAGCGCGACGCCATCGCCAACGGCACCCTGACGCCGTACGCCAACTGGGCCAGCTACCAGGGCACTTCGATGTCGAGCCCGCACGTGGCCGGCCTCGGCGCCCTGATGCGCCAGGCCCACCCTGACTGGTCGCCTGCTGCCATCAAGTCGGCGCTGATGACCACCGCCTACGACACCTTCGCCGACGGCCAGCCAGGCATGGCGGCCGGCACCCTGCCATGGGGCCAGGGCGCAGGCCATGTCCGTCCCAACAAGGCGGTCGATCCGGGCCTGGTGTATGACTCCGGCCCGGTCGACTGGATCCGCTTCATGTGCGGCATCCCGGGCACCCTGTCGGCCAGCTTCTGCGCACCATACGGCGCCATCCAGCCGTACAACCTGAACCTGGCCTCGCTGACCGCCGCCTCTGTGCTGGGCAAGTTGACCATGACCCGTACCGTGACCAACGTCGGCAGCCAGGAAGCCACCTACACCGCCAACGCCACCCTGCCAGGCTTCAACGTGGTGGTCAGCCCGGCCACCCTGACGCTGGCGCCAGGCGCCAAGGCCACGTTCACCGTCAACCTGACCAACGTCAGCGCGCCGGCCAACACCTGGGCCTACGGCAGCCTGACCTGGAACGATGGCGCAGGCCACGTCGTGCGCAGCCCGCTCTCGGCACGTCCAGCCATGATCGCGGTGCCGTCCAAGCTGTATAACGAGGCGGCATCCGGCAGCTCTTCGTTCGCCATCGGCGCCGGCTTCACCGGCCCATTGGCGGCCATCAAGGGCGGCCTGAAAGCGGCGACCCGCAGCGCAGCCACCATCGGCACCGACGCCTCGGCCGACGGCGGCGTGGCAGCCTGCCGTGCCGGCGGCAGCGCCGGCGTCAAGGTGCACAGCGTGACCGTGCCCGCCAATGCACTGGTGGCGCGCTTCTCCCTGTTCGACGTCGATACCTCCGGCCACCAGGCTGGCGACCACGACGACCTGGACCTGCTGGTATTGAACGGCGCCGGCACCCAGGTGGGCTCGAGCGGCGGTGCCACCTCCAACGAGGTGGTAACGCTGAACCAGCCGGCTGCCGGCAATTACAAGGTGTGCGTGATCGGCTACGCGCCGATGGGCGGCAGCTCGAACTACACGCTGTCCTCGTGGACCGTGGCCAAGGACGAAATGGCCGGCAACCTGAAACTGGGCCTGCCTTCCATGGTGTTCACCGGCGCCACCTCGACCATCAGCGCCTCCTGGTCCGGACTGGGCAACGCCAAGCACCTGGGCGCGGTTGTGTTCACCGCGCCAGGCGGCAATGTGTCGACCACCCTGCTGGAAGTCGACACCACCGTACCGGTGCCTGAGAAAAACCAGCAACGCAATGCAGCAGTGGTACGCAACTAAAGTGGTACGCAGCTAAGCTGCCGCTGCACCCGGAAACGCCGCGCTGGTCGCGGCGTTTTTTTATTCCGCCAGCGCGCCGTTCTTCCCGCCAAGCTGGCAGGTGCCGGCGCGGCATTGCGCGCCCGGATCCATCAGGAAACGGCAATCGCTGACCAGGCCGCTCGCCTGGTTCTCCGCCTCGCGCTCCTTGCGGTAGCGCTCCGCCAGCGCGCTCACCTTCTCAGGGTTGCTGCGGGCGGTCGAGTACGCCAGATACGATTCCGGCCCGCCGCAGGACTTGGCGCCCAGCGGCACGGTCTTGCATTGCTGGTCGGCGGTGCACGCCGCTGCCTGTCCCAGCGCGCGCAATTCGGCCAGGGTCTTCGATGCGCCGGGCGTGGCATGGCTGCAAGCGCTGGCCAGCAGGCACGCCAGCAGGAGGGTCATTCGGTTCATGATCATGCTCCAGGAAGGGATGGCGCCATCATCGCGCGCCCGCGCAGGCTGGTCAACCGTGCGGCTGGACCGCGCTGCGCGCCACCGCGTGCGCGCGGTTGTGGACGCCGAGTTGGCGGTACAGGCGCTGCAGGTGATTCTTGACCGTCAGCGCGCTGATGCCGAGCTGGCGGCCGATCTCCTCATTGCTCTTGCCTTCCCGCAACCACGCCAGGATCTCAGCCTGGCGCGGCGACACGGCCGGCGCCAGGGCCGCCGCTTGCGCTGCGCTGGCGATGCGCTGCTGCGCCAGGTGCAGGTAAGGCAGCAGCAATTGCAACAGCCAGCTTGCATGCCGGCCCGGCTCGCCGGGCAAGCCGAGCAGCACGAAGGCGCTGCCGCCCATCGCCAGCGGCCCGCTGCCATGCATCAGGCCATGCCCCATGGCGCCCGCCTGCAGCGCCAGCGGGCGCATGCCGCCCTGCTGCCACTGGCGCAGCCAGGCTGGCGCCGGGCCTTGGGCCGGATCGCATAGCAAGGCGCGCGCGGACGGCGCCAACACGGTACTGTGCAGGCAGTCCACCTTGCGCGCCCGGCCCTGCTCGTCGAGCTCGATGCACAGCAGCACGCCATGCGGCAACAGCGCCTGCAATGCGCCCTGGCTCCACAGGAACAATTCGCGCTGCGTGCCGATGCCCTGCGCGCCATCGATGGCGTGCAACAGGTACTCCTGCTGGCGCGCGTCCGGACTCAGCATGGGGCGCTCGCCTCGGCGTGGAAGCGGTAGCCGCTGCCGCGCACGGTCTGGATCGCATCGTGCAGTCCACTGGGCTGCAGGGCATGGCGCAGCCGGCCCACGTGGGCGTCGACCGTGCGCTCATCGAGATAGACATGGCTGCCCCACACCTGGTCCAGCAATTGCGCGCGGCTGTGCACGCGGCCCGGGTGGTGCATCAGGTAGTTCAGCAGGCGGAATTCGACCCGCCCCAGGTTCAACTGGCGGTCGCCCGCCGTCACGCTCAGGGTATGCGGATCGAGGCGCAGGCCCGCCACCTGCAAGGTGCCCGGCATGCCGGCCGGACGCCGGCGCCGCAGCACCGCGTGCAGGCGCGCCAGGGTTTCGCGCGGGCCGAAAGGCTTGCAGATGAAATCATCGGCGCCGCCTTCCAGCGCCAGCACCTTGTCCTGCTCGGCGCAGCGCGCGCTCAGCATCAGGATCGGCAACTCGCTGGTGCGCAGGGCGGCACGCAACTGGCGGATCAGCGACAGGCCGGACTGGCCCGGCAAGTCCCACTCCAGCAGCACTGCTTCCGGCATCGTTCCCTGCAGTGCCGCCAGCGCCGTCAGCGCGTCGCCGTGGCACTGCACCGCATAGCCCGCCTGCCCCAGGTTATGGGCCAGCAGTTGCTGTACAGCGGGGTCGCTGTCGATGACGAGAATGTTGAAGGACATGGCAAAAAACGCAGGTCGTTATACGGAAAACTATGAATCATGCCAAGTCCTGCACGCTAATACAATTTTAATTAAGTATTAATATTCTGCCGAAATAAATCCCCCCGTTCACTCTGTGCCATCCAAATGAAAAAGCACCTTGGGCGCCGAAACGCCCAAGGTGCCTGTGGTGTTTGTGCAACCGCCGTGCTTAAACGCGGCGGCGGCGCGCCACGGCCAGCATCAGCAAGCCCAATGCCGCCAGGGCCAGCGAAGCCGGTTCCGGCACGGCCGCCGGCGCGGCCACGGTGGCCACCGCATCGTTGACGCTCAGGATTTGCAAGTCGGCGCTGCCGTCCGCCGCGGAAACAAACATCAGGTCCAGGATCTTGCCCTTGATCTGGTTGCCGTCGATGTCATACGCCAGCACGCCGAAATTCGAGTTCAGCAGCGCCGAAGCGTCGCCCGAAATCGTCAGCAGGAAGCTGAACACGCCGCCAAACACGCCCTGGTAAGCGACGTCATTCAGGTTGCTCGAATTCAGCATCGCAAAGCCGCCGGGCACCGCGGCGGCATCGCCCGCCAGCAGGAAGTTGACCGGATCCAGGTCGAATCCGTGCAGCTGCGACATGGTCGCCGTCGCAGCCGGCGCGCCATCCACGCCGTTGAAGGTGAAGTCCAGGTAGCCTGGGCGGCCGGCGCCATAGACCGCCGTGTCCAGGGTCACCAGTCGCATGACATCGGCCATGGCGTGGCTGCTGGCGCCAAATGCCAGCAACAGCGCCAGGATGCGCAGGAAACGGGTCATCAGTTTGTTATGCATGGTTGCTGTCCTTAGAAGCTGCCGTTGTAGACTTTTGGCGTGTAGTTGACGGCCACACGGCCCGGATTATTGAATTGCAGTTGGATGGTGGCCTGGGCACCGGCCGCCAGCGAAGGCGCGGCGGTGATGTAAGGCATGCCGTTGACATAGCCGGTAGCGTTGGCCAGGGTCACGTTGGCCGGCAGGCCTTGCAGCACATAGTGCACCGGCGCAGCCATGTCGGCGCCGCTGCTGTTGGTCAGCCAGGCGGTGGCGGTGCCGATGTTGCTGAAGCGGCCCTGCACCAGGCCGGAACGCTGGACCTGCACGCCGGCAGTGACGTCCGTATACGCGGCCGGCAGGTCCAGGCTGATCACCACCGGATCATGGTCGGAGGCACGGTAAGGCAGCGCGTTGTACAGGGCCTGGGCCGCAGCGTTCCTGCCATCCAGGTTGTAGTCCAGCACTTCCGGCTCGTCGGCATTGATATTCCACAGCACGGCGCCCGCCACTTGCTGGCTCAGCGAAACGCTGGCCAGGGCCTGGTCCAGGTAACCGCTTTCCGCACCGAACACATAGGAATGCGGGATCCCATTCGGACGCACGAAGCGCTCCAGCTGGTTTTCGAAGCGGACCTGGCGCTCTTCCGCGCCCAGGAACAGGATCGGGTCTTCCATGCCGTGGGCATTGAAGTCGCCGATCAGCAGTACGTCCTCGTCGCCGGCCGCCGCCACAACTTGCGGCACGAAGCTGTCGGCCAACTGCTGCACCTGTTCCAGGCGCAGCTGGTTGTAGCAGCCCTGGCCGTCGCCCTGGTCGACGTTGCCGCCGCTGGGGTTGCTGCAGCGCTTGGCGCGCAGGTGGTTGACCACCAGGCTGAATTTCGCGCCGTTGGCGGCCTTGAACGCCTGCGCCATGGGAGGACGCTCGTAGATGGCGTTGGCATCGGACAGCGCGCCGCCCACCAGTGCCAGTTTGGCAGGCTTGTAAATCATCGCCACGCGCACCGCATCGGTGCCGGTCGCTGCCGGCTTCGGCACGTAGGCATATTCCACCTTGCCGTAAGCGGCATTCAGGCTGTCGACCAGGTAGCTGGCGGCATAGTCGCCGTTATTCTGGATCTCCATCAGGCCCACCACGTCGGCGTCGATCGCCTTCAGTTCCGCCACGATCTTGTCGCGCTGGCGCACGAACTCGGTCATATTGTCGGCGCCGCGGCAGTTGCTCTTGCTGGTGCCCGCACCCAGGGTGCAGCCCTGGCCGGTTTGGCCCAGCACGTCCGTGCCGTCGACGAAGGTGGTGAAGAAGTTCAATACATTGGCGCTGGCCACCTTCACATTGCCCGCCGCCACTTCGGGGGCGGCACTGCGCGGGTTCGCGCGCGAAAACACCGGGGTCTCGGTCGGCTGCAGCTTGAAGCCTGCGCCACCGCTGCCGAGCGCGCCGAAATCGACCACGCCAGTCAGGCCGCTGACCGTGTCGCCGCTGCGCACAGTCCCGTCCTGGCCGATATACGGCACGCTGTTCGGCGTGACGAACAGGCCGTCATCCAGCGTGATCATATTGGCTGCGTTGGCGGCTGCCATGGCAATTGCTTCCGGACTGCGTGCCCGATAGCGGTTGGTCGGCACTTCGCGGCGGCCATCGGCCAGCGCCAGCTCGCCGCGGCTGCCCAGCGATTCGGTGCCATTGACCGTCAGCGTGCCCGGGAAGCGTACCAGCATGCCTTCCACATTGGCCAGGTTGGTGCCGAGCAGGTCGATATTGCTGGGCGTGATGCTGTGGCCGCTACTCTGCGTGACCACGCTGGTCACGTTCGACAGCTCGGTGTAGGAGCGGGCCGCGCCGCTTGGCTTGTACTCGGTCACGGTGCCGGCCACGCGCACCAGGTCGCCCACCGCAGCCGTCACCGGCGCCGCGCCCATGTAGACGAACATGCCGTCCGACGTGTTGGGATCGCCGTCGCCGGCCAGGTCCTGGATGAAGAAGCCGCTGCCGACCTTGGCGGTCAGCACGCCTTCGGTGGTCAGCTTCGCCCCGTTGTATGGGCTGGTAGCGCCCGCGCCTTGTACCTGGTGCACCGGCACCACGGAACCCGCGCCCATTTCCACGGTAACGCCGACGGTGCAGCTGGCATCCTGGCCCTGGTCGTTGGTGAACTTGACTGCCACCGGATAGGTGCCGACTGCCACCGATGGCGATGCCACCAGCGACACGCTGGCATTGCCGCCGATGCCGGCGGCCGGCGTCAGGCTGCCCAGGCTCAGGCCCGGCACGGCAGAGGAGGTAATCAGCGCACCGTTGACCATGCCGTCGGCATCCGAGGCCGACAGCGCAATGCTGCCGCCGGCGCCGAAGGTCAGCGTGGCGCTGGCCGGGCAGACCGGCACGATGGGTTGCGGCACCGGGCCGTTGTCGCACATATTGGCCGGCGACGCGGCAGTGCGGAATTGCGGCGCGACGGCAGTGAAGTCGGCGGCATTGTGATTGGTGTCGCTGCAGCCGTTGTTGGCGCGCAGCAGGCTGGTGGTGGCGCTCATCCCCGGCGCCGTCGCGGTTTCGGAGAAATTGGCCGAGCCGTAGCCGACCACGTCCTGGATCGCCGCGCTGCTGGGCTGGGCGCCGCTGAGCGCCGTGTTGTTGTTGACCAGCGCCACCTTGCCCGAGGCGCCGCTCATGTTCACGCTGCCGTTGAAAAAGTCGGCGGCGACGTCGCTGCCGACGGCGGTATTGCTGCTGGCCAGCTTGACCAGGAAATATTTGCCGGGATCGATGCTGGTGCCGGCCGGCAGTTCCGCCCTGCCCCAGCTGGAGCCGCTGGCCGACGCATACTGGATGGTCCAGCCGCCCACGGCCACCGCGCTCGTGCTGCGGTTGAACAGTTCCACGTAATCGTAGCGCAGGGTCGCGCCGTTGTTGCCGCCCGCGCCGTACAGCTGGCTGATCACCACGTCGGCCGCGAACGCCGGCTGGCAGGCCAACAGGGCGGCCAGCGCGGTCGCGCGCAAAGGAATGCGTTTGTCCATCAAAATGTGTACCCCCAGAGTATGTACCAAAAGGAATTTTTTATTGTCCTTTTGCATATTAACTGTTTGATATGACTAATTGGTGACACGGGAGTAGTCCGAACGGACTAACGAGGGTAGGGCCGCGCCAGCGGTTCGCCTATGAACAAGCCTTGCGCGGGCCAGGCGACGCTGCGCCAATAGGCTTCGATGGCAGTGGCGCCGCTGAGGTAATGCTGCAACAGGATGTGCGGATGGGGGAACTTCTGCCAGTGATTGCAGGGTTCGCTGACCGTGCCGTAACTGGCGGTCGCGCCGGCCTCCAGCCAGCGCAGGCTGCTCATTTGCCCGCTGCCCAGCAAGTCACCGCCGTAGGAAGTCAGGTGGTCGGCCAGGGCGCCGGGCAGGAAGCGCAGCGTCTCCAGCTTGCCGACGCGCGCCAGCCCGGTCTGGTAGAACATGATGTCCTGCGCGCCCTCCAGCACGTCCTGCTTCAGCGCATGAATGGTCAGCTTGCGCGCCGGGATCGCACCGCTGGGCGGAAAGAAGCGTGCCCGGCTATTGCGCGTGGCTTCGCTGGTCTGCAGGAAGTAGGCGCCGGCTTGCGGCAGGCTGAAGCCGGCTGCCTTGCCGCGCTCGGCCACCGCGCGCGCCACGTCCAGCGGTTCGGCCGGCAACAGCATCGACAGCCGCATCCCGGGCGGCAGCTGCTTGGCATTGAAGTAGGGATTCTTGCGGCCCGGCGCGCAACTGCGTTCGCACTGCGCGGCATCGAAGCCCAGGGTGTAGGCCGACGTCAGGCTGTTGCATTCGACCGCGTACGGCGCCGTCCAGGCAAACAGCACGGCGCGCGCCTGCGCGGGAAGCTGGCTGTCGATCTCGTTTTTCAGCCGCGCAAACGCATCGGCATCGAGGCGGTGCGGCTTGCCGGGCACGCTGACGTGGGCGATCTGCGTCGGCGGGATGCCGCGCAACTGCGCGTAGTAGGCGCCCAGCGCCACGCTGGCGGGATCGGCATCGTTGACCACCAGCCCGAGCTGGGCCGGCTGCAATTGGGCCCGCGCCCCGGTTGCAAATCCGGCTGCAACCAGCAGGAGCGCGGCTAAGGCGCAGCGTTTAGCCGCGATGGTAGACATCCTCGAAGCGAACGATATCGTCCTCGCCGAGGTAGCTGCCCGACTGCACTTCGATCAGGTGCAGCGGCAGCTTGCCCGGATTCTCCAGGCGATGGCTCATGCCGATCGGGATATAGGTCGACTCGTTCTCGGTCAGCAGGGTCACCTTGTCGCCGCAGGTCACGCGCGCGGTGCCCGACACCACCACCCAGTGTTCGGCGCGATGATGGTGCATCTGCAGCGACAGCTTGCCGCCCGGGTTGACGATGATGCGCTTGACCTGGAAGCGGTCGCCCATGTCGATGCCCTCGTAAGAGCCCCAAGGGCGGTACACCTTGGTATGGTGCAGGTGCTCGGTGCGGCCGTTGGCCTTCAGGTGGTCCACCACCTGCTTCACGCGTTGTACGTGGTCCTTGTGCGCCACCAGCACTGCATCGGAGGTCTCCACGATCACCAGGTCCTGCACCCCGATTGCCGCCACGATGCGGCCCTCCGCGCGCACCAGGCAGTTACTGGCGCTATCGGTGTACACGTCGCCGCGCGTCACATTGCCGTTGCCGTCCGACTCCAGCACGTCCACCAGGGCAGACCAGGAACCGACGTCGTTCCAGCCGATCGATGCTGGCGCCACGATAGCCTGTTTGGTATGTTCCATCACTGCGTAGTCGATGGAATCGGATGGACAGGCCGTGAACGCTGCCTCGTCGAGGCGGCAGAAATCCAGGTCGCGATAGCCTTTGCTTACCGCTTCTTCGCTGAACCTGGCCATATCGGGCTGGAATTGCGCCAGCTCATGCAAGTAGGCGTCGGCGCGGAACAGGAACATGCCGCTGTTCCAGAAGAAGTGTCCGGCCTCGATAAAGCCTTGCGCAGTCTCACGGTTTGGCTTCTCGACGAACCTGGCGACCTTGAAGCAGCCTTCGGCCGGCAAGGGTTCGCCGCTCTGGATGTACCCGTAGCCGGTTTCAGGCGCTGTCGGCACGATGCCGAAGGTGGCCAGCGCCCCGCCCTCCACCTGGGTGGCGGCGCGCTGGATCGCCGCGTAGAAAGAGTCCACGTCCTTGATCACGTGGTCGGCCGGCAGCACCAGCATGACCGCCTCGGGGTCGATCGCTTTCAGGTAATGGGCGGCGGCGGCCACCGCCGGCGCGGTATTGCGGCCCACCGGTTCCAGCAGGATGCCGAGCGGATGGACGCCGATGTCGCGCATCTGTTCGGCCACCAGGAAGCGGTGCTCGTTGCCGCATACGACCAGCGGCGCCATCATGCCGTTGCGGCCACCCAGGCGCAGTACGGTTTCCTGCAACATCGTCTTGTCCGACACCAGGGGCAACAATTGCTTCGGCAATGCCGCACGCGACAAGGGCCACAAGCGGGTGCCGGCGCCGCCGGACAGGATGACGGGATAAATTTTCATATCAGAGTTGTCTCTTTGGCAACATTGTACGCGGCACGCCGGGTCGCGCGGCGGTCCCGCGCATTCGCCCATCCGCCGCCTTCTGCTTGCGAAATATGCTGCATTTCGCCAGCGCGGTCGACACTATACTCTTTGAACACGATGAGTTCGTCGAGCGTAACGTCTGGTAAGACCCGAGTATATTCGAACAACACGCTGCGCACTACCCTTGCCCCGCTGCGAATGTGGCTGCCGTGGCCAATCCACGTCGGCCCGATGATGGTGGCACCGGCCTCGATGCGGCAACCGGAGCCGATATATACCGGCCCGACGATGCGGGAACCATTCCAGTCGATGCTGGTGTTCAGGCCGACCCACACGCCCTCCTCCACCTGCACGCCCGGCACGGTCATATGGGCTACGCCACCGGTCAGCACCCCTTGCAGCACTTCCCAGTAGTCTTTCACGCTGCCGATATCGATCCAGTCGAATTTGCGCGTCTGGCAGTAGAACGGCAATCCGCGCTGCGCCAGCAGGGGGAATAATTCGGAGCCGATATCGAACTCCTGGCCCGATGGAATCAGGTCGATCACCTCGGGCTCGAACAGATAGATGCCGGTGCTGGCGCAATTCGATTTGGCCTGCGCGCGCGAGGGCTTTTCCTGGAATTCGATCACCCGGCCATCGTCGTCGCTGACCACCACGCCATAGCTGCTCACCTTCTCCCACGGCACTTCGCGCGTAATCACGGTCGCCAGCGCGCCCTTGCGCCGATGCTCGTACAGCGCCGATTTCAGATCCAGGTCGATCAGCGCATCGCCGCACAGCACCACCACGGTCTCGTCGAAGAACCCGCCGAACTCCTGGATCTTCTTGATGCCGCCGGCGGAGCCGATCGGCTGCGGCACCACTTCGCCCTGGTCGTTGGTATAGCCTTCAAAGGAATAACCGATCTGCACGCCAAACTGGTGGCCCTCGCCGAAATATTCCTCGATCTTTTCGTGCAGGTAGCTGACATTGACCATGATCTCGCTGACGCCGTGCCGCTGCAAGTGCTCGACGAGATAGGCCATCACGGGTTTGCCGAGGATCGGGATCATCGGCTTGGGCAGTTCATAGGTCAAAGGGCGCACCCGCGTGCCCTTGCCGGCCGCCAGAATCATTGCTTTCATGGGTTGTCCTTTTCTAGAATCAGCTCGGGTGCGGAGTACAGCCGCTCATACGCTGCCAGCAGCTTGGGTGCCTCGTATTCCCATTCGAGCTCGTTGACTACTCGGTTGCGCCCATAGGTACCCATGCGGGCGCGCCGCTCCGGATCGTCCAGCAATTCCACAATCTTCACGGCCATGTCGACCGGGTCGTTCTTTATCGCGTACAGCGACGCCTCCTGCGCCGATACCCGGCCCTCGGTCAGGTCGAACTGCACGATCGGTTTTCCCAGCGCCATGTACTCCATGATCTTGTTCATGGTGGACTTGTCGTTCATCTCGTTGGCCACGTCCGGGTTGACGCACACGTCGGCCGTGTTCAGCATTTCCAGCAACTGCTGGTCCGGCACGCGCCCGGTGAAGGTCACGTATTCCGCCACGCCCAGCTCGCGCGCCATCTCCTTCATCTGCTCGAGCGACGTGCCGCCGCCCACCAGGCCGAAATGCACGTCGCGCCGCCCCATCTCGTGCACCACCACGCGCGCGCTCTGCAGCAGCAGGTCGATGCCTTCCTGCGCGCCCATCACGCCGACATAGCCGACCAGGAACCGCCTGCCCTGCTTCAGCTGCGCCACCGGCGGCAGCACGCGCAGCCGGTCCAGCTTGGGCCCGCTGCGCACCACGTACACCTTGTCCGGGTCCATGCCGCCGCGACCGACCGCAATCCGCTTGTAGGAATCGTTGGTGGCGATCGACACGTCGGCGGTGCGGAACGACAGCCGCTCCAGCCACACCGTCAGTTTGTAGAAGAAGTCGCGCCGGCCGAACTTGGCTTCATACAGTTCAGGATTGATGTCGTGGTGATCGAACAGGAAGCGCTTGCCCAGCGCGAACTTGAAGAAGCCGCCGACCAGGAACAGCAGGTCGGGCGGATTGCAGGCGTGGATCACATCGAAGCCGTGGCGGAACAGCACCTTCCACGCCAGGCGCGAACTATGGAACAGCGCCGCCGAATACTCGATGGCATAACCCAGGGCGCCTTCGGCCTCCATCGGCAGCTTGTAGCGGTAGATGTGGATACCGTCCAGCTCCTCATAGCGTGCCTCATAGCCCTTGCCGGTCGGGCAGATGATCGCCACCTGGTAGCCATTGGCATGCAGCGTCGTCGCCTCCTGCCATACGCGCCGGTCGAACGGCGACGGCAGGTTTTCGACGATGATGAG
This sequence comes from Duganella sp. CF458, assembly GCF_900113115.1. Taxonomy (GTDB): domain Bacteria; phylum Pseudomonadota; class Gammaproteobacteria; order Burkholderiales; family Burkholderiaceae_D; genus Rugamonas. The sequence goes on from NZ_FOOF01000013.1 coordinate 81,097, forward strand.
GACACGGCGCTGCTCCGCCCGATTACCAGCAGATGCCATCGTATGCCCCTTCACTCTGCTTGCCGGAGACACGCACCAGGTCCACCAGGTGCTGTCCGGGCCGCAGCCTGTCGGGCACGCAATGGAACTCCGGCGCGCCATTGCCGATCACCACCGTGTCGGCAAAGGCCAGCACCGCATCCATCGAGTCGACCATCAGCCGCGAGATGTGGGGAATGATATTCATGATGTAGTCCTGGTTGGCTCCTGTCAGCGCCGCCAGCTTTACATTCTTGTCGTACAGGCGCAGGTCATAGCCCTTGCCGATCAAGTGCTCGATCACGTCGACCAGCGGCGATTCACGCAGATCGTCGGTGCCGGCCTTGAACGAGAAACCGAGGATGCCGACTTTCTTGCCGGGCTTTTCCATCACCATCTTCAAGCCCTTCTCCACCTGCTTGTGGTTGGAAGGCAGGATGGCATTCAGCAGCGGCAGTTCCAGGTCGAGCTGGCGCGCCTTGTAGACCAGCGCCCGCACGTCTTTCGGCAGGCAGGAGCCGCCGAACGCGAAGCCCGGCTTCATATAGTAGGGAGAGAGATTCAGCTTGGTGTCCTTGCAGAAGATCTCCATCACTTCGTGGCCATCGATGCCGACCGCCTTGCAGATATTGCCGATCTCGTTGGCGAAATCGACCTTCAGCGCGTGCCAGGTATTGTCGGTGTACTTCACCATTTCCGCCGTCTCGACGTCGGTGCGCACGACCGGTGCATCCATGCCCGCATACAGTTGCAGCAGCAGTTCGCCGGAACGCTCGTCGGTCTCGCCGATCACCGTCTTCGGCGGATGGTGGTAGTCGTGCACCGCCGTCCCTTCGCGCAGGAATTCCGGATTGCTGCACACGCCGAAGTCGATGCCCGCGCGCTTGCCCGACGCCTGTTCCAGCGTTGGTATCACCAGTGAACGCATGGAGCCCGGCAGCATGGTGCTGCGCGCCACCACCACGTGGAAAGACTCCTTCTCGCGCAAGGCATGGCCGATCTGCTCGCACACCTTGCGTACAGCGCTCAGGTCAAGATTGCCGTTCAGTTGCGATGGCGTCCCGACGCACACCAGGGAAATTTCGCTCGCCATCACCGCATCGCGCACGCTGTCGGTGGCGCGCAGGCGGCCGTCGCGCACCGCGCCGGCGATCATCTCGCCGATATCCTTTTCGATAATCGGCGTACGGCCTTCGTTGATCAGCCCTACCTTGGTGCGGTTCGGATCGACCCCGATCACCGTATGGCCCTCCGCCGCCAGGCAGCCTGCCGAAACTGCACCTACATAGCCCATGCCAAAGATACTGATCTTCACGATGACGCTCCTTCTAGTAAGGTAATTTCGGTCACGATCGTGCTGGTGCCGCGTATCGCTCCGCGCCACGCTGCTGTCGTGATGCCGGCTTTGCTGTCAAAGCTGCGCGAGATCCATCCCGCGATTGGCGCCGTGCCGGCGCAATGGAGTTGCGGCCCATTCCCGAACTGGCATGACATGTGCAAACCCTTATCACGCTTGGCGATATGCAAAGCTTGCCCAACCGTTTCGGCATGGCAGCCTTCTGCAAAATGCCAGTGCAGGGCTACCTCGTGCTCGCCAGAACATTCTAGGGTATCTTCCACGATCACCGCGTTCCGATTGGAATCGAAACGAATGGCACGGCGATGCATGACAGGATCGCGCAAGCGCAGATAGCCGTCTTGTTTTCCCTCAAAGAAATGAGTCGCGTCGTGTGACAACGCGACAGCGTTGGCCTTGCGCAGCCACATGAAGTTGCCGCCGATCTCGGACTGGTCCAAACCGTCAACCTGCACCGTGTTATGCGCCGCCGTGCTGCGGAAGTAATCGCGCCACTGGCGATGCGTATGGTAGGCATAGGTCCCGGGATCGACCAGCATTTCCTGTCCGCCCATCGAGAGCGTGAATGCCAGCGCGTCGGCGTGTCCGTGTGCCGCCAGCGAGAGATAGCCTAGCGGGCCGCAATCGACCACGATGCGCACTTCCTGCGCCGTGCCGAAGCCTGCTCCGAGCAGGTAGTAGCCGCCGTCGGGGAAGGATAGGCGCGGCGTTTCGCGTGCGCCGGCCGCGGGCGCGGGCAACGCCGCCCAGCGCGCGTCGGCATCGGCAAACAGCCAGCGGTTGCGATCGTCGAGCACGCCAGCCTTGGCCTTGAAGTCGGCGCGCTTGAACAGCAGCGCCGCGCTGGCCAGCAGCGATCGATACGGCGGCGCGGACGATGCATCGAGGCGCAGCATCCGGGCGTCGTCGGCATCGCCGGTCATCGGTACGTTGCCGCCCACGTCCATCACGGCCGCGAGAAATTCCGCCATGCGTTCCAGGCGCGCCAGCCATCCGCTCGGGAAACTGGCGCCGTTGGCTTGCGCCGCCAGCTGGCATAGCAGCATCATGTCCATCACCTCATGGTGATAGTAGATCGCCTGCTCCTTGTTGACGCCATCCTCCCAGTTTTGCTGCAAGCCCTGCTCGACCAGGCCGCGTTCAGCCGTGGCGCGCCAGCGCACGCTCTCCGGCCAGCAAGGCCATTGCAGGCTGGCGATGTACAAGCCCATGTACTCGCCGAGCAAATGGTTATTGGCCGAGGAGTGGCGCGACAGATGGTGGCTGATGAAGTGGCAGTGCTTGTAGACCGCATTGAGCCAGCGGTGGCGCCAGTCGTCATCAAGGCTGCCGGCCAACAATTGCCATGCGGCCGACCAGTTCAGCAGGCGCACGCCCAGTTCCAGCGAACTGGCCCAGTGCACGCCTTGCGGGTAGGGACATTGGTCGAGCCAGGAAATGAGCAGCGTGCGCGCGCCGTCCCGGTATCTGCGCTCGCCGGTGGCGCGCCAGGCCTGCGCCAGCGTCACCAGTTCCAGGTGCCGGCTCGGCTCCCACAGGTATTTGATATCGCCCACCAGCGCAGAGTCGCGGTAATCGATCGACGGACCCGGTGCCATTGGCGCCGTGGTGCCGGTGCGCGGATCGCGGTTCCATTGCGGTGGAAAGCCCAACGGCGCCCCTTCCAGCGCAAACACGTTCCAGCGCCCGGCCAGCAGCGCATCCGCAGCCATGCATAGCGCAGCGACGTCCACCTGTTCCGGGGCGGCGAGAAAGGCAGCGCCAAAGCGGTCCAGGGCCGGTACCGGCGGATAGCTCGCCAGCCCGAGCCCCATCGCGGCAGCTTTGCGGCGCGCCAGCTGGTGCACGCGCCAGACAACTTCGGCAGGTCCCATCAGTTTGAGGCGATTGATTTTCCAGGCCAGTGCAGTCATTGCGGCAAAAATCCCAGTTCGCGATACAGCCGCTCAAGCCGCGGCAACACGGCATCGCTGCTGAAGGTGGATTCCACCTTGCGCCGCGCCGCCTCCCCCATGCGCCTTGCCAGCGCCTCGTCTTCCAGCAATTGTGCCAGGCGCGCCGCCAGCGCTTCGACATCTCCCGGTTCGACCAGGAAGCCTTCCACGCCGTCGGCCACCGCTTCCGGAATCCCGCCGACCGGCGTGGCCAGCACGGGCAAGCCCGCCGCCATGGCTTCCAGCACGCTCATTGGCAAGCCCTCGTTGTACGAAGGCAGCGCATACAACGAGGCCAGCGCCAATTGCTGCTGGCGGCTTTCCGCGCCCACCCAGCCCAGCAGGTTGATGTGGCTGGCAATGCCCAGTTGCGCCGCGCGCTCGCGCACCGCATCCAGCTCGCCATCCCCGCCCAGCCGCAATTCCAGCGCCGCCACCTGCGGCGCCACCCGGGCCGCCGCCTGCAGCAGGTCGTAACTGCCCTTGCGCCGGCCCAGCCGCCCCAATGACAGCACGGCACCGCGCCGCCGCTGTTCCCACGCACTGGCAGCCGGCAGCAGCACCGGGTTGTAGATTGCTTCGACATGGGGATTGCGCGACATGCCCTCCACCCAGCAACGCCAAGCCTCGGACAGCACCACCACCCGCGTGCTGCGATCGAAAATGAAGCGCACAAAGCGCTTGCGCCAAGGCCCGCACTCTTCGCCGTAGAACACTGCAAATTCAGCTCCATGCAGGTGCAGGATGGCCGGCACGCGCGCCGCAAAAGCCAGCAGGAAAAAGCCCGACTTGCGCCAGAAGCTGGCACGCGACGCCAGGTGCACATGCACCAGCCCCACCTGCCCGCGCATCAGCATCGCGGCAAAGGCCGCGTAGGCCGCCAGCATCACGCGCAGCTTGCGCCACTTGCTGCCGTCGCAATGCGTGGCCAGGTAGCGCACGCCAAAACGCCGCAGCATGCCGGCCTGCGCATATACCCTGACCACGGACGCGATGCCGCCCATGGTGTCCATTCCGGTCCCGAGCATCACTATGGTCTTCATGAGCGGCGTCCATCCTTCCATTCATTGACCACCCAGCGGAACTTGCCCGCCGCCGTATTCGGCAGGTCGTCCCGCAGCACCACCTTCACCTGTACCGTCGCATCGACCAGGTGGCGTATGTTGTGCAGCAGCTTGTCCTGGTCCGCCTGCGAGAATCGCAGATCCGGCACCAGCCGCAATTCCCACGCGCCGGGCCCCACCTGCGCCACTTGCGACTTGCGCACGTTCTCGACGCCCTTGAAAGCAAAGGTCAGCACCGAAGGACTGATTTCGGAACCATCGCCCCCGGTGATGCGGTCCTCCAGCTTGCCGGTGACCGGCTCGATCATCGGGAAGGGCCGGCCGCACAGGCAGTGCCCGTGCTTCCAGCGCGTACGGTCGCTCAAGCGATAACGCAACAGCGGCATCGCCAGGTTATGCAGAGTGGTACCGACCACATGGCCATAGCCGTCGGTTGGTTCGCCATGCTCGTCCAGGATTTCGACATGCGAATAGTCCGGATTGATGTGCATGGAGCCGTACTCGCATTGCGTCGCAAAGGCCACCCGCTCCGCCATGCCGTACATGTCCATGATCTTTGCCGCCAGGCGCTCGCGGATCAGCTCCTGCTGGTGCGGGTAGAGCGGTTCGGAGGCCGTGAACAGATGCGGGATGGACAGGCTCGTGCCGCGCCGTTCAAGTTGCTGCGCCAGCGCGTAGGCAGTGGACGGGTATGCCTGCATCATGGCGGGCGCATAGTCGCGCAGCTTGTCGATGATGGAATCGACGCAGTGGTCGGTCAGGTGCCGCGACGAGAGCAATAGCTGCCGGTTGTAGCGGTTCTCGAACCAGAACGGCGGGCGCTGCCGGTCCAGTCCCGCCACCATGTCGCCGCGCAGGGTGGCGCGCGGCATGCCGTCAACATAGCCGGCCCAGCTCCAGTGACGCTTGATGAAGGCCTGTTCCATCTGCACCGACTGCAGGCTGCGGATAATCACCAGCGGCGTCCCCGTCGTCCCGCTGGTCTTCCCCAGCGCCTGCCATGGGCGCCGGGAGCCACCGTTCGGATACAGCGCCAGGGGATGCTCCAGCAAGGTCGACTTGTCGACAATCGGGAACAACTCGCGCAAGGCATGCCGCGCCTCGACCGGCGAGAAATCGGTGGTGATGTGCGCATAGTAAGGCAGCTTGGCGATGGCCGCCTGCAGGCTGCGGTGCAACAGCTTGTCGCCCAGCACCTTCAGCGCGTAATCGTCCATCAACTCGTGCCGCCGCAGGCGCCGCACCAGGCCCTGGCTCAGCGCATTGTCGCGCACCAGTGCGCGGCCGCCATACAGGAATTCCTTACGCAATTCGGCCAGCATGATCGCCTCCCACCAGGTTCTGATAGCGTTGCGCCACCGCCGCGCCCAGCACGCGGTAGCTGCGCGCCGCTTCGATATACGCAGGGCCGGCCGCTGCACGTTCGCGCGCAGCTTGCGGATCGCGCAAGATGGCCAGCAAGCCTTCCGCCATGGCCTGCGGCGTGCTGGCCGCCAGCCAGCCGGCGCCGCTCGCGGCCAGCACGGCTTCCTGGTCCGGAATGTCGTTGCCTACGCATGGCATGCCCAGCGCCAGGTACTCCAGCAACTTGGTCGGCGAGCTGACGTCGTACAGGGCGCCGCGCGGCACGTACGATATGGCGGCTTGCGCTCCAAGCAGGTATTCCCAGGCTTGCGCGGGCGGCAGCCAACCGGTGACCTGCACCGCATCCGCCAGTCCCCGTTCGCGCGCCGCACCAAGCAACAGCGGCACATCGCCCTGCTGCGGCGAGCCGCCGATGAGGAGCAGGCTGGCATGCGGCAGCTCGCGCCGCACCAGCACCAGCGCATCGAGCACGCGCTCCAAGCAGCGTGCCCGGTCCAGCGTGCCGAGGTAGGCGACCACCGGCCGCGCTTCCCAACCGGGCCAGGAGCGTGCCGCCGGCCGCGCTTCCGGCCGCGCGACCGCCTCCATGTCGACCCCCATCGGTACCGCGCTGATGCGCCCAGCCGGCACGCCATGCCGCGCCACCAGGCTGGCCATGGCCTCGCTTTGCACGAACACATGATCGGCACGCGGCAGCAGCACGCGGTACAGCAGCCAGCGCTCGGCGCGCCCTTTCGCCAGCACCAGCAGCGCCCGCAGGCGGCGCACGCTGCGCTTGCCCTGCAGCCGCGCCAGCTCGTCTTGCGCGCGCTCGATGCGTCCTTCGCTCATCAGGTATGACAGCCAGTACATCATCGGCAATCCCTTCATGCGTGCCACCAGCAACGCCAACAGCCCAATGCTGACCATATCGCGCACTTGCACCGCATCGTGGCTACGGCGGTTGGCACCGAGCAAAGCGCGCAGGCATAGCCAGAGAAAGGAAAGCTCCGCTTTCCAGCGCGCACCAATGCGTGCCCGCCGTGAAGAGGCAAAGCCTTGGTTATCGGCAGGCGCCGCGCTGCCTTTGCCAACCAGGTGGCATTGCACGCCATGGCGTGGCAGGTATTTTCCAAACAGGGTCGCCACGTCGGCGCGAAAAGTCGGCAAGGGTTCCGGCACGAGCTGCAAGATGCGTACTGGGCGAGCCATGCTTCATCCTAGCAAGAACTGCTCGATTTCAGCGCCCGGTTCGCCTCGCCCTTCCAGCCTTCCCGCCGCCAATCGCACGCGCTGCGCCAGCTCCTCGCGCCGCGCCGGCTGTTCCAGCGCGCGCGCCAGCGCCTGGCGCATGGCCGCCACATCGTCGTGCGGCACGAAGCCCGGGTAGTCTTCTCCAAGATAGGCTTCGATCGCCTCGTGGCGGGTTGCCACCAGCGGCTTTCCATGCCGCAGGACACGCAGCAGCACGCTTTGCCCGCACGCTTCGCCGAGTCCGCGCAGCGGCATCGCCACCACGCTGCTGCGCGCCAGCAGGCCTTCGAATTCAGCCTCCGGCAGATCGCGCAGGATGCGCGTGCTGTCGCGCGCCGGCTGGCGGATCTGGTTGCGCTGCGATGCGACGATGACCAGCGGCGCCGGCAGCGGTTCGGCCGCCTCCAGCAGCAGGTCGTAATCGCGGTTGGAGAAACCACCGGCGAAAATGCTGCCGTCATCGTCCTGTGGCGACGCGCGCCCATCGAGCTCCTGCCGCCAAAGATGGCAATGCACGTCCTGCGGCGCCATGCCGACAGCCTGTACCAGGTTGCGCGCCTCGCCGGGCGAAAAGGCGATAAAGCCCAGGCCCGGCACGCGTAGCGTACGCAGCACGCGGTCGGCAAGGCGGCGCGCCCGCTTGCCGTGCACGAAGCAACTCATCACCAGCAGGCGTTCCGGCCGCGGCACAAGGCGCGCCTTGACCAGCGCCAGCACCGGCAACGCCTGCCAGCCGACGACCAGCAAGCGGTCCTTGGTCGTCCACAGGCCGAAACAGCGCAGCAGCTTGGGCGAGAACATCGACAGCACAATGGCGAGCTTGCCGCTCATCCCCGGCGTGCCGGAACCGACCACCGTCACGCGCGCACCGCGATCGCGCAGGTAGTCGGTGATATCCCGATAGCTGCCGGCTTGCGGAAGAAGCACATGGATCATGGCCGCCTTCCCTCCGCCACCACTTCGCGCAGGATCTGCAGGTATTGGCGGCTGACTACATCGGCTGTGTGCTCCGACGCATAGCGCAAGGCGCCGCCGTCCTGCAAGGTGCTGTAGTACTCCGCGTCGTCGTACAGGCGATTGATGGTGGCCAGCATGGCCGGCACGTCCTGCGGCATCATGCCGGTCCAGCCGGGCACGATGCTGAACGTCGATTGCGGGCACAGGACCGGTGTGCGGGTCGACCACGAATCGCACAGGAAGCCCCAGCCGGAATGGCTTTCCGTGTAGGCAAACCATGCCGACGACAGGCGCTGCAACGCCTCGATCCGGGTCACCCCTTCCACATGTTCGACACGATCGCCCAGCCGCTCCTGCAATTTTTTCACGATATGGGCATACGGCCCGCGGCCAATGACCACGAAGCGCTCCACCGGCGTGTGTTCAAGGATGGCCGGCACGGTCTCCAGCCAGCGCTCGCAATTCTTGTGGCGGATCAGCGAGCCGACGTAGATCATTTCACCCTGCCGCCGTTCGCGCGCCGGGCGCCAGTCCGCCGGCCGCTGCGCGCAATGCGCCGCATAATAAGCGCGCCGCCCGCGCAAGCCAAGCGTTGCCAGCTGCGGCAAGTCGGCAGGATCATTGCTCATCAGCGCATCCACCTGCCCGCACACCTGCCACCAGCGCATGCGCCCGGCGACGCGGCCGATGGCCGGCACGCCGCCGTAATAACGCCGGCGCAGCAATTGCACCGGATCGGCCGACTCCACGCGCAGCAGCACCGGCACCGGGTACAGTGGCCGCAGCAGTTCCAGCAACGGCAAGCTGTGGAAGGAATTCACCAGCAGCACATCAGGCTTGAAGGCGTCGGCGATTTCACGCACCTGCGGCAGGTAGCGCTCCGCCTCATGCGACAGCGCGCGCAGGCTGGGAAAGATGCGGTGGATCGGCACGCCCTGGAAATTCTCGTAGGCCGCGCCCGTCTCCGAACTCTTCAGCGCGGACACGCGCGACGTCACGACTTGCACCGCCACGCCTTTCGCCACCAGCGGCGGCAGCACGTGCGCCACCTCGTCGAAGGTGGGATTCAACCCGGGATAGATGGCAAGTACTTTCATGAAACCTCGCGCAGTAGTTGGCGTCCCAGCACTCGGTTGATAAGCTGTCGATCTTTCTCATCAATCGCACCCGACAATAACAGCGCTACCGCAAAAACGGCGCACAACAGCAGAGTTCCCACGGTAGCAGCCAGCACGCCTTGCCCCGGCAACAGCCATGCCACAACGGCCGCCGCACCGATCGCCAGCAAGGCGCGCGCCCACCAGCGCCAGCCCAGTGGCCAGGCGAAGCCGCGCCGCCGCATGCCTGCCACGACCAGCCCGTTCACGATCAACTCGTTGCCCAGCAAGGCTGCCGGCACCAGCCACAGTCCCAGCGTCGCGGCACCGGGCCAGGCCAGCACAGGCAGCACCAGCAAGGAGCACAGCGACGCCAGTGCCCACATCCCCATCAGGCCAACCGCATTGCACACCACGTTGAGGATCAGGCGATGCAGGCGCAGCGCCAACCAGCCGCACAACACCGCAAACAACAGACGGTATTCGCCGAAGCGCCCGCCGCTGGCCAGCTGCAGCACCAGGTCGCCGTACACCGCCGCTACCGCCAGCACCGGCAACAAGCTCAGTGCACTGACCTTGAACACGAAATGCGCCCAGCGCTGCAGTTCGCCGTAATCGCGATTGCCGGCATACGCGCCAATCATGCGCGAGCGCACTACCGAGAAAATCACCATGCCCGGCATGTAGTTGCGGATGATATCGGTCAAACGCAGGACGAATCCCAGCCCCGCCATGGCTTCCGGCGCCTGGCTGCGCGCGAGCAACAGGATCAGGCAGGACGGCGAATACAGGTATTCCACAATGCCGCTGGCATAGTTATGCAGGGCCACCGCCCGCATCTGCGCGCGGCTTGGCTGCTGCCACCCCTGCTGCGCCTGCGCCGGCAGCTTGCGCACGGCATGGGCGACGAATGCCGCCCCCAGCAGCAGCGCGCCAACGCTGGCCCCGAGCTCCGCCAGCAGCAGCGTGCGCGCCGTGCCGCCATCGATTGCCAGCAAGGCGCAGGCAATGACCGTGCCGCGCAGCACCGTGACGATCTGCATGCGCGTTTGCAGGGCCAGCGCTTCCAGCGTGTTGTCGCGCAGGATGCGCATCACGCCCTCCACCACCAGCAGGATCGCCACCACGGCTGCCAGTTCGGGCGGGAAGCTGGCAGGCAGCCAATCCAAGCCGCGCGCCAGCCATACACCGCCGGCCACCAGCCCCAGCAGCAACAGGCGGCAAGCCGCCACGCCGATGACCAGGCGCGCCAGCGCATGGCGGCTGCCGCGCAGGCGATATTCGGGAAGGAAACGCAACAGGACCCAATCGAGGCCAAAGCTCGATAGCCCAAGGACGAGTTCCACCAGCGCCATGCCGACCACATAGTGGCCGAATTCGGCAGCCGGCAGCACGCGTGCCGACAGCCCAAGCACGCTGGCTGTCAGCACGGCGGTAGGCACCTTGCCTACCAGGAAAGCGGCGATATTGCGCCGCGTCTGGGAGCCCGAGTATGGTGCGGTCATAGCATGGCTCAGTCTCCCCGGCGGCTCAAGGCAGCGGCAGCGTGATGGTCTGGCTGCCCACCGTCAGCACGCGGCTGGTGGTGCCGGTGGTCAGCTTGACCGCCGGCTTCTTGCAGCCCACGTCCAGCAACACCACGAACTCGCCCTTGACTGCGGCCGGACGCGTAAATGCCGCATGGCCCTCAATGCCGGTGCGCGGCGCCGGTCCGTCGCGCTTGACCAGGGTGGTCCCCGGCGTGATCGACTTCACGCACAGCGAACGGTCGCCGTTGACGATGGTTGCCGTGCCGTCCGCATTGGCCGTGATGGCCACCGCAGCATGGAAATTCCATTCCCAGGCATGGGCCACCGGTGCGGTCAGCGTATCCATGACCACGGCCGCATCCTGGCTGCGGAAATACCATACCTTGCGCCGATTCAGCGACAGCGCGCCTTCGAATGCCGGCGTCGCATCGCCCTCCACGTAGTCCATGGCGGAGGTGGTCGAGAAGCCGGTGATCTTGCCGTTGCGGCCCAGGTTCACCGTATTGCCTTCGATCCGCTGTCCAATGCCATTGTCGTAGGTGACCGCGTTATGCGACTTGGTCGCGCGGTACCAGCTGCTCCACAAGGGCGAGCCGTACCAGTCGTAATAACCGGCCTCGATCAGCAAACGCTTGCCGCCGCTGTTCAACACGATCGAATTCTGGTCGCCGTGGCTGTGGTTATACGAGCCGTAAGGGCTGGCCTTGAAATACAGCGAAGTGCGTTTCGTGTCGGCCATCGAGCTGTGCATGGCGGCCCAGCCCACGCTCGGGTAGAACGCACCGTTCGGCGGCGGCACCGCGCTCGCGACAGTGTTGACCGGCAGCGGCGATGGCGCCTGCAGCAGCGTCAACGGGTCTTCCACCCCGGTCATGCTGTTGTAGTACCACTTGGCAGCCGGCGTATTGAAGCGCGAAGCGAAAGCCTTCAACAGATAGGTGTTCGGCACGTCTTCATGGCCATCGCCGAACACATGGTTCGGCGTACCGGGCGGCACGAAGTGCGCCATGAAGCGCAGGAAGCCGTCCGACCAGGGCTTGCGGTAGATCGAAACACCGAGCGCCTGGCTCAGCGGGTCCCAGATCTGCACCGAAAAGTCGGCCGCCGCCTGGCCGTATGCGGTACCGTTGGCATAGCCCCCTTCCGGTCCGCTCCAGGTGTAGACCTGGTGCACATAGGTGCGCACGGCGAAGTCGAACCAGGTCTGGGCCGCCGGCACATCGCCCAGGTTGAGGGCCGCGATCAGGGCCAGGAAGCCCAGCGTATTGCCGCCATGGGCATCGTAAGGATACTGGTCCATGCGGCCATTGCTGCCGGCAAGATCGTTGTAGATATCGGTAGTGCGGCGCGCGATATTCGATTGCCAGCTGGCCTTGCGCGTCGCGTCGAGGTTATTCCACAACATGTCCAGCGCCTTCGACAGCGACATCGCAATGGTGCGGGTCGCCTGGTCCTGGTTGGCATAACTGGTCGGCCCGGTCGGGCTCAACGCCGCCAGCTCATCGCCGCGCTTGATCGCTTCGTTCAGGTAAGCGGTAGCGATCGCCTCGCCCTGTTTCAAGCGGTACAACAGGGCTGCCGCTTCCACCTGATGCGCGGTGCGGTTGATGCGGTTGCGGATGTCCGAGTTCTGGTTGCTGAGCGCGGTGGTCATGGTCCCGCTGCTCAGCAGCGGCCAATCGCTGTCCTTGACCGGCGCCATGCTCATGCGCGACTGCACGGTTTCGATCAGGCGCCGCACCTGGTCGCCGCGCTCGGTGACCGTGGCCGTATTCCATTTCAGGTAAGGCAGGAAAGTCGGCGACAGCATGCGCGAGCGGCCATGCCGCAGCACATTGTCGCGCAAGGTCGCATTGTCGTACACCTCGAACTTGGTGGCGCTGCTGTCGATGGTGAAACTGCGCACGGTCGACCAGTCTTTCGCCACCGTTTCAGCCAACGGCACCACCGCAGCTTCGGCAGCCGCTTCGATCTGGGCCAGGTTGGAACCGGCGGCCTTGGCCTTGGCGCGCGCCGCCGCATCGGCATCGTTCATCGCTTGCGTGCGGGTAAAAGGCGCGACTTTCCAGGTATAGATGCCGGCAGTGGGGAACGCATGGGTCGGCAACAGCCAGTTGCGCGGTACCGCATGCTTGATCGGCGATGCGGTGCCCGGCGGCTGGATGATCACCAGGTACCAGGTGGACGAGGTCGCAATCGGATAACGCGACCAGGAAAAGCCGGGCGGATTCTGCGGCTGCAACTGCATTTTGTCCGGCGCGGGGCGTACGGCTTCGATGTTGGCGGAGATCGCCCAGTCGGCGCGACTGGCGGGGGCGAACGTGCTCAGGGCTGCGAAAACGGCATAGGGCAAGAGGGAATATTTAACGAATTTCATGTGATACTCTCCAGACAATTTCGTTTGCGAATCAATAAGTTAACAACGCTTTTGATCCGCCACAACAAGGAAAGTCTACATCACGCATTTCACAAATTCGTTCCTGTGCGACAAAAGTTTTGTAACAGTGTCGCTCAGAAATGACACAATTCCCTAGCGTTGGGACGCGCTGAAACGGCATAACTGGACAATCGTCCCCATGCACATCATCAGGAGCAGCTGGGCGGTGGGTTCATCCATCAGCGCGCGGTTATAGACCAGCATCATCAGGAACAGCAACATGGCTGCGACGCAGGTATCGGCCAGCGCGAGCTGGGCCACGCTACCTTGTTTTCGGCGCACGTAGCGCCAGGCAGCTAGCAGGGAAAACAGTAGCATGGAGCCATAAGCGAGAGCGCCCAATAGGCCCACATCCCATAGCAAAATGCCGAGCGCGGTGGCATCGAGGTGCAAGGGCTGGTAACGCTTGGCAACCTCCCCCGCACCAAGCAGGCCGGATGGCTTGGACGCGCCGGGGCCGTATCCCACCAGGCGGCGCGGCACCGTTGCCAGCGGGTCGTTGGCCCACAGCGCGAGCGAGGCGGCACGGCTGACTTCACCGGTGCGGTAATTGACGTTGTTCGGATCAAAGAAGTAGCCGCCGCCACGGTCCAGCTTCTCGGCCACGTTGTGCGCCGACTGCACCTTCTTGCCCCAGTACAGGGTTTCGTACACGGTATAGGTGGTGCCGATGAAAGCTGCCAGCAGCACGGCGAAACCGATGAAGGCAGCGATGCTGCGCAGGATACGGCGCCGCAGCACCCAGGCCAGCACCAGCGGCAGCCAGATGAAGGCCGCCTTCACTTCACCGAGCAGGATGATGGCAAAGCCGACCGCCTGGAACGCCCACATCGCCTTGCCCGACATCTGGCCCGCGTTCCAGCGCGCCGCCGCATAGCCCATGGCCAGCACGGTGAACAAGACCATGATGGCGCTGTTGCCGCCAAAGCCAGGCGTACCGCCAAAGGTGCCGACGATCGAATCGAAGCTGGTTGCCGTGGCAACGAAGAAGTGCTGGTACAACACGACCGGAACCTGGATCAGCACCACCCAGAACATCATGCGCCAGCTGGCCTCCAAATGATTTTCCTTCCAGCGGAACCAGTACAAGGCGAACAGCACCGAGAACATCGGCAGCATGGCCTTGGCCGCGGAAAAAATCTGCGACTTGGGCACGCGATTGAACACCAGGCTGACGGCAAAGGCCGCCACAAACAGCAGCGCTGCGATTTCAACGGTGGAGCCGTCACCCTTGCGCATGCGCCGCTGTTCGCGCTTGTGCACCACCAGGTCCAGCAGCGCGCGGCAGAAGAACAGGATCGCCAGGCCAAAGGCAAGCCAGGCGGACGGCCGCAATTTCAGGAAATACACGGCCGACCCTTGCAGCAGGAAGGTCAGCACGAACAGGCACCAGAACATGCCGTGCAGCGGCAGCACGAACAGCATCAGCACCGACAGCACGGCCGTGCCGACGATGGCTATCAGCGGCGGCGAATCGAGCCCGCCCACCATACCGACGAAAATCGCCAACAGCATGAACGGCAGCAACAGCATCAGCGGCAGCCCGCGGTTCGGGCGGGCCAGTGCGCGTGGGTTGGCGGCCGCAGTCGCTGTCGCCGTCGCGGCGCGATGGAACAATGGCAGGCGCATCATCGCCCCCTATTCGCCGAACACGCCGACCAGGCGCTCGCGTGCGGGCCGATCGAGCGCCGCCAGCAGCGAACGCACGAACTGGTCTTGCAGCGCGTAAGCCGTCCCGGTTTCGGCGCTGATGCTGGATACCCTCACCAGCATCCCGTCCGGCACCGTGCCGCTCAAGCCGTAGCGCAATTCCTGCAAGCGCTGCTCGACGCCCGGCATGGTGGCCTTGCGCCCGACCGTGATCCAATAGGTGATCGGCTCCTGGCGCGCCCCGGCAATGGCAAACAGGCGCTTCACCGGCAACACGCCAATGCCGGTATCGAGCCTGCCCTGCTCGCCGTCGCGCACGGTGAAGCCTTGCGCCGTATAGCATACTTCCGGCTTGTGCACGCCCATATTGTCGCTCTGGTCGCCGCCGTAAGCGATCGACAGCATGATGCGTTCGCCATTGCGGTTGACGTAGGTACGGCTCAGCGTCTGGTTGTAGATCTTGTCCAGCTTGGCCTGGGTGGCGGGATCGACCTGCAGCGGGATGACCCGTGCGTCGACCTGCCATTCGCCGAAATTGCGCGGCACCATCTGCTCCAGGCTGAAGCGCCCCGCCGTATCGGCCATGCGTGCGGTCGGCGTCAGGGCCCGCGTCACCGCAGCGGAACACACCATCAGCGCGCCCAGCACGACGCTTACCATCATCGATTTTTTCATGAATTGCGCCACTTGACGAACCATTGCAGGAAAGCGTCCACGCCGATAATCAGCAGCAGCGCCGTAATGAACAGCACCATGCCGGCAAAGCCATGCAGGAAGCCCTGCCCGGCCGCGTCGCCGAGGTAATAGGTCACCAGCGACAGCGTGATCACCCGGATCACGTTGGCGGTAAAGGAGATCGGGATGATCAGCAAGGCCAGCGCCACGTTGCGGAAGGCCGAGGAATGACGCACCACGTTCAGGTAGAACAGTCCGAGCGCTTCCAGCGTCAACAGCGTTTGCAGGCCGGCGCAGGCATCGGCCACCAGCAACTGGTACTGTCCCACTTGCAGGATCACGCCGCTGCGCGCGATCGGATACCCCGCCGCATACATCAGGTGTTCGGTAGCCCATGACACCGCCATCTTCATCGGCATGGTCAGCATGCCGACCAACGGTCCCGGCAGCGGCACCATAAAGGCCATGAAGAAGAAGGCAAACCATTGCACGCGCAGCGCGCCATGGCCGCATTTGAGCATCAGCACCGCAGCCAGCAGCAGGATGAAGGAGGCAATCTCGAAGGCGACGATGCCTTGCGAGCGGCCCAGGATATATGCCAGCAAGCCCACGCCCAGCACCGGCCAGCCGGTGGCGGACGGCTGGCCGTCCGCGCGCGCCAGCATGGCCGGCCATTGCCGGTACATCAGCCACAAGGCGAGCAGCAGGATGATCGGTCCATGGGCTTGCTCCTCGGTGGCCCACAAGCCGGTGAACAGGCGGTGGAAGGTGGGCACATACAGCACCAGCATGCCGAGCAACACCGGCAGCCAGTCGGGCAGCGCGTCGCGTTTCTCTTCGAGAAGCGGGCGGATGGCCAGGCCCGGATCCACGTCAGAACTCCAGCAGGACCGAGCCGACGACTTCGGCGCCTGCATAGCGCACCTGTTCGCTGAGCGCCGCCACATCGTACAGCGAGGTGGCATTGCGGTGCACCACCAGCAGCACGCCACGGGCGCGCGCCATCACCGGCAGCGAATCGTGGGCGGTCAGCACGTCCGAAGTGTCGTACAGCACCACGTCGTGCAGCGCCTCGAGCTGGGTATTCAGGCCGGTAAAATCCTTGCGCGCCAGCAGTTCTGCCGGATTCGGCGGCAGCGTGCCGGCGCCCAGCACGGCCAGCGATTCGAAAGCGTCGATGCGCGTCACCGCGGCCATCGTGGCGCGCCCGGCCAGCATGTCGGACAAGCCGGACTTGCCCTGCAGGTTGAAGATCTCATGCTGCGAAGGCTGGCGCAGGTTGGCGTCGACCAGCAGCGTGTTCTGCCCCAGCTGCGAGAACACCACGGCCAGGTTGGCGGCAAACAGGCTGGTGCCGGAGCCCGGTTCGACGCCGACAATCGCCAGCGACTTGTGGCCGCGTGCAAACCAGCGCAGCATCAGCTGGCCGCGCACCGCGCGCAACTTTTCCACCTGGCGGCTGAACGGGTCATACGCCGCCACCAGGCGCGAAGAGAAGCACTTGTCGCCGGACGGAACGTAGGGGTAGTCGAACTGCCGCGCCAGCACCTGCTGGATGTCGGCCGCGCTGACCATGCCCAGCGCCTGCGCCGCTTCGCCGAAGCGGATCCCGGTCTCCTCCTGCATGCGCAGCACGGCATCGGTATTTTCCGGCGTCAGCTTGCCCGCTTCCTGCAGCAAGGCGCCGATGGTCGCATCGCCGACGCCGTGCGGCGAGGCGGGATTGAAATGCAATGGGCTGTTCATTCAGCTCCTCCTCAATTCAGCCGCAGCGTGCGCGGCGCATGCAGGTGCGGCAGGCCGAAGCGGCGCTGGCGCGGCGGATTCCAGTCGATCGTGGCCAGTACCGGTATGTGCAGCACCTCGGCCATGTCGGCTTCCGAGCGCACGCGGCGATCGAACATCTCGGACAGCATGGCGATGCCGATGCCCAGCATGGTCCCCAGCAGCAGCGACAGCACGGTGTTCAGCATCACGCGCGGGCCGGCCGGCTCGATCGGCGCCACGGCCGGGTTCAGTACCGACACGTCGGACTGGTCGTTGCCGCCCTCGATGCGGGTCTGCGACGAGCGCTGCGAAGCATTGTCGAAGGCGCGCTGGGCGCTCTCGACATCCTTGTTCAGCACATTCATTTCGTCGCGCTGGCGGTTCAGCTGCAGCACCTTGGTCTTCTGGTCGGCCAGCGCCGTGCGCAATGCCGCTTCGCGCTGGGCGAACACGTTGGCGTTGTTGCTGACCGACGAGGCGACCAGGGCGGTCTGCTCGTTCAGGCCGGCCCGCAGCCGCGCCACTTCCGCCGCGGCGCTCTGGTATTGCGGATGGTTGCGGCCCAGGCGCTGCCCCATCTCGGCCAGCTTGGATTGCTGCTGCGCCAGGTTGACGCGCAGGTTCTGCACCACCGGGCTGGACGTCACGTCAGGCGAAGCGCTGCCGGAACCGTGCGCCACCGCCTGCCGCGAATTGGCCTCCATGGCCTGCGACTGCGCCGCGACCAGTTGCGCCGACAAGTCGTTCAGGCGCATCGATTCCACATCGAGCCGGTTGTCGACGCTGACGATGCCATGCTCCTGCTGGTACTTGGACAGCTTGGCCTGCGCCACTTCCAGGTTATCGCGCAGCACCTTCAACTGGGAGTTGAAGTAGCTGGTGGCCTTTTTCATCGGCTCCACCTTGAGCTGCACATTGATCTTCTGGTACTCGTCGGCGAAAGCATTGGCCACCGCAGCGGCGAACTGCGGGTCGGACGCCTTGAAGGTCACGTTCAGCACCGAGCTTTCCTTGGACGGCACGATATCCAGCTTCTTTTGCAGCAGCTCGGCCAGCCAGTCGCGCACCGTGCCCTTGCCGCCGGTCGACTCGTTGAACTGGGCGATGACGGCCGGGCTTTCGGCCAGCTTCAGCTGGTCCACCACGCGCAGCGCGACATTCTTGCTGCTGATGATGTCGATCTGCGTCGCCATATAGCCGGGCATGAGCTGGCCCGGCAAGGCCATCCCGGTCAGCGGGTCGACGCCCTTGTAATTCATCACCAGCGAGCTGGTTGCCTCATACGTCTTGGGCAGCAGCAGGCTGACGACGAGGGTGGCGGCCACCGTGACCAGCAAGGTCAGCAGCACGATCTTCTTGCGCGCCTGGAGGATCAGCAGGAACTGGGCGAAATTCATACATCCTCCTTAGAACCAGCTTTCCTTGATGAAGATGACGTCGTCGGTCTGCACCACGTCTTCGTTCTTGGCGGCGATCACCTGTACCGAACCGTCGCCGCCGCGGCGCTTGATCTTGATGCCGCTCTCGGTACCGCGCGGCGTCAGGCCGCCGCCGACCGCCAGCGCCTGGCTGACCGTCATGGTGCGTTCCAGCCGGAAGGAACCCGGACGCTGCACTTCGCCATAGATGTAGAAGCGCGGCGAACGCTCGGCATAGATCACATCGTTGGGACCGAGTTCGATCTCCTTGTCCAGGGCCCCGTTGCGCACCATGTCGACCACGTCGATCACGGTCTTGCTGGTCTTGCCGTCGCGGGTGCGCACCACGCTCACTGTATCGCCGCCATCGACATTGAAGCCGCCCGCCTGCGCCAGCATATCCATCACGCCGCGCTTGCCGCCATCAAGCGGATAGCGCCCGGGACGGTTCACCATGCCCAGCACCGACACTTGCGCGCTCTGGATCTGCGAGACGATGATGCTGACCTGGGCGTTTTTCAGGTAGCCCTTCTTGACCAGCTGCTCGCCGATCGCACGTTCGGCCTGCTGCACCGTCAGCCCGCTGACCTTGACTTCGCCCAGCAAAGGGAAGGTGATCTTGCCCGATTCGCTGACCCGGGTTTCGGTCGCCATGTCGGGGTTGCCGAACACGGAAGCCTTGATCACGTCGCCGGCGCCCAGCGTCAGGTCGGCGGCCTGGGCCATGCCGACACCCAGCACACAGGCCAGCGCCATCATCCACATCAATAGTCGTTTCATGATTGCTCCTCGATCCAGGTTTTATTTGAGTCCGGCCACGCCGCGTTCCAGGGCGGTGGCCGGAGCCCCCGCGTCCGCCACCGGCGAGGGCTGGTTGATATAGGCGATCTTGGCGCTGGCGCGCAGGCGCTTGACTTCCTCCTCCGCCGATTCCTTGCCCTTCTTGGCGACCAGGTATTGCTCGATCTGTGGCCGCGCCGCATCCAGTTCCACCGGCGAGGAGCGGATATCGGCAATGGTGACCAGCATGCTGCGTTCGCCCTCGCGCACGATGAAGAGCTGGCCTTTCGCCAGGGCCAGCAGCTTGGCCGACAATTCCGGCGGCAGTTCCGAGCCGCTGCGGCTCAACTGCGCTTTCTGGTATTTGACCTTGTGCTGGTCAAGCCAGGCCGCCACCTCGTCGAGCGAACGGGTCTTGTCCATCACCGCCTTCAATTCATCGTTCACCTCACGGGTCGGCAAGATGATTTCGCGCATATCGAAATGCTTGCGCTGTGCGAAGAATTGCGGGTTCTGGCTGTAATAGGCTTCCACCTCCGCCGCGCTCGGCTTGGCAGGCGTGCCGATGCGTTTCTGCATATAGGCTTGCGCCAGGATCACCGAGCGCGCCCTTTCGATCGCCTGCACCACGCGCGGGTCGCGGTCGACTTTCTCTTTGGCTGCTTCGCCGATCAGCAACTGGCGATCGATCAACGCCTCCAGCGCCTGCTTGCGTGCGGCTTCCTGTTGCGTGGCTGGCGCGTTGCTGCGCGACAGTTCGTCGTTCAACTGCAGCACGGTGATTTCCTCACCGTTGACGTTGGCCAAAGCCTGGCCCGGCTTCTGTTCCACCTTGCTGCTGCAGGCGGAAACCAGAATCACCAGCATGCCGGCGCAAGCCATATTCGGGTTGATGTGCTTCAAAATATCCTCCCTCGACTGTTGCAACTCATTCTAATAGCGCGACGAGCGCGCACGATTGATTCAGTACGCGTTTTGCCGCTTCAACACCACCTTGACTGTCCGCAAGATAATCCACAGGTCGAGCCACAGCGACCAGTGGCGCAGGTAGTCCAGGTCATAGCGGATACGCGCTTCCATCTTCTCCAGGGTCTCCGTTTCACCACGCAGGCCGTTGACCTGGGCCCAGCCGGTAATGCCCGGCTTGACCTTATGGCGCAACATATAGCCCTTGATGAGCTTGCGGTATTGTTCGTTGTGGGCAACGGCATGCGGGCGCGGCCCGACAATGCTCATTGATCCTTGCAACACATTGATGAACTGCGGCAGTTCATCCAGCGAGGTCCGGCGCAGGAAGGCGCCGATCTTCGTAATGCGCGCATCGTGGGCGGTGGCCTGGCGCACCACCGGCCCGTCTTCGGTCACGCGCATCGAGCGGAACTTGTAGACGATGATTTCCTCGCCATACAGGCCATAGCGGCGCTGGCGGAAGATCACCGGGCCCGGCGAGCTGATCCACACAGCCAGCGCAATCACCAGCATCAACGGCGCCAGCGCCATCAGGATCGCGCTGCCGATCAGCACGTCGCTGGCACGCTTGACGATGCCATCGAAGCCGACAAAGGGCGTCTCGCAAATTGCCACCACCGGCATGCCGCCCACGCTATCGAAGCGCGCCTGCATCAGGTCGAACACATAAATATCGGGCAGGAAATAGACCGAGGCCGTGGTGTCCTGCAACTCATCGAGCAGCTTGCGGATGCGCGGCTGGGCCGAGATCGGCTGGCTGATGAAGATCATCTTGATATGGTGGTCGCGCACGAAACCGGCCACGTCGCCCATATTGCCCAGCACGGGATGCGACAGGCCGGATTTGCGGCGATCGGCGGTGCGGTCGTCGAAGAAGCCGCGCACGCTGAGGAACAGGTTGGGCATGCGCTCCACGGTGCCGGCGAACTTGGTGCCCACCTCGTTGGCGCCGACGATGACCACCGAGCGCACCTCGCTCTCCTTGGCCGGATCGGTGCCGACATGGCGCGCCGCCAGGTGGCTCATGAGCAGTGCAAACGGCGTGGCAAGGAACCAGCTGAACACCACCGCTTCATCGTAATGGTAAGCCAGGCCGCTGACATTGCCCAGGAAGACCAGGATCACCGCGGTGACGATCCAGCCCATGAAGATATCGCGGGCATAGGCGGTGATGCGGCCGCTGCGCCAGGTGCGGTAAGGATCAACGTGCTGGTACACCGCCGACGAAATGAAGAAGGCCAGTACCATCAGCACCAGCGAATATCCGGTAAACGGTTCCCCATACACCATCGATGTGGCGTACAGCATCCCCATGATGATCAGCGGATCGAGCACACGCTGGAAAAAGGAGACCAAGGGAATATCGTTTACCGTCATCGTCGCTCCTTGCCATCAGAATTGCACTGTCGCCATGAATGAAACGCCCTTGGCCTTGTAGCTGCCGGTGCCGATCAAGGGCGTGCCGGTACGGCGGTCCTTGAAGCCGGTCACGCTCAGCTGCACCTTGCGCCAGGGCTGGTAGACCACGCCGATATTGGTGCTGCGCGTGGTATCGCTCGGGTCACCATTGAAGGTGACGTAAGGCATGCGCTCGAATTTCCGCTTCTCGCGCTTGACGCCGGCATTCGCCTGCACCTTGGCCGACATATCCCAGGTGGCGTTCAGGCTGGCGCCCTTGTTGACGCTGTTATTCACCACGATGCTTTCCACTGCGGCGAACTCGCGCCATGCGTCGGCAGTGAAGCGCAGCTTGCTGCGCGGCCGCCAGTTCAGTGTGGCGCGGCCGTTCAGACCGCTGGTATCGCGTTCGGCGAAGGTATCGTGCTTGCGCTTGGCATAGCCGGCCAGCAATTGCAGTTGCGTGATATCACTGTAGAGCCAGTTGATATTGGCTTTCAGTTCATCCTGCGTATAGTTCTGGTCGAGGAAGGTGGCGCCGATCCGGCGCGGGTTCAGGAAGCTACCCTTGATGTGGCGCGCCACCAAGCCCACCCTGCTGCCGCTCGTTGCGTGGTAATCGATGCCGACTTCGCTGCGGTCTTCCTGACGGTTGTTCAAGCTTTGCGCCTCCAGCTCGTAGTCGAAGCGATCGCGCTGGAAGCCGGTATAGATGCGCCAGCTGGGATGCATGCGCCAGCCGCCGTTGGCATATTGGCGGCGCTGCGTGCGCAGGTTGCGCTGTTCCGAGTGGAAGTCGTTGAATGGCGTCAGCACCTGCTGGTAGCTGCCACCGATATTGCCGTCGAAGTGGTTGCCGATCACCCAGGCCCAGTCCAGGCTGAAATCCTTGCCGTTGTAATCGAGTTGGTCGTAATGATCGAAAGTCACGCGCGAGACTTTCGCTTGCCCGGTAATCTTCTGGCGCCCGACAGGACGATCCAGCGCGATGCCGGCAATCGCTTGCGTGGCACGGTCCGAGCGCTGGATGCCCTCCTGTGAGTTGTCCGGCAGGCGCAGCAGGTTATCGTCATACGACTGGCCCACACTGATAAAGGGCTTGAAGGTTTCGCTGATATCCGCCTGCGCAGGACAGCACGCCAGTGCGGCAGCCAGCGCCAATGGAGTTGGCAGGATGCGCATTTTATTATTAGCCTTTGTTAACACTACCAATAGGTCCAGCTACCGGTCACCATGATCCAGGCAGCCAACAAGCCGTTCGTCACGGCATGTCCCAGGATGGGCGTCCACAGCGTCTCGCTGCGCATGTACAACAAGGTGTAGGCGATACCCGCGACGATGCCGGCTAGCCACAGGTTATGTTCGATACCGAACAGAAGAACTGAAATCGCGGCGGCACGCAGGCCAACGCGCGCCGGCCGCTGTGACAGGAAGTCACGCCGCTCAAGCCAACGCAACAAAAAGGAACGCCAGAACAGTTCCTCCATCAAAGGCACCACCAGCGCCGCCCCGAAAGCCCGTACAGCAACCAGCGGCCAGTCGATGCGGCCATCGCTGCCCGCAGCGTCGAAGCCACGCGGCGTGCCGATCTGCATCCAGCTCGCATCGAGTGCAAGCCACAGCGCGAACACCCCGGCGCCAACGCCGACGGCAAGCAATGCATCGCGCCGTGCAGGCAGCGTGCGTAACTCCCGGTAGTGCTTGCGCCACGCCAGCAGCATGGCCAGCACCAACGCAATCTTGGCGGGATACAGCCAGCGCATGGTGTTCGCGTGCGCACCGAAACGTTCAAGCACGTCGGCGAAGATGATGAAAACAATGAAGGTGGCAAACGGCAGCACGCGCGGCAAGGCGGCGCTGTGGTTGGCGCGCAGTGCGAGCACAGGCGCGGCAGCCGCTCTCGCCTGCGGCTGTTGGGAAATGCGCTTAGGTGGCTGCTGTAAAGTCACGATATCTGCCTTCCCGTTGGAAATGCCGAAGCAGGACTGCCTCGGCATTAAGGTTGTCAGATATTACAGCGGGCAATCGTGCGCAAGCGCACGAAAGTGAGAAAGTGCAAAGAGTGGATTGCGTTACATCAAACGTTGTTACGGGATTCGATCGCTTCCCAACGTTCCAGCGCCGCCAGCAACTCTTCCTCGATTTGCGCAACGCGCTCGTTGAGGCGCTTTGCTTCCGCCGGCGTCTTCTTGTAGAAGTCCGGATCGGATAGCGCGAGGTTCAGCGCAGTCTGCTCATCTTCCAGCTTGGCAATAAGTTGCGGCAGTTCTTCGAGTTCGCGCTGCTCTTTGTAGCTGAGTTTTTTCCCTTTTGCCTGCGCCGGCGCTGGGGCGGCTGGCGCAGCAGCGGTGGCCTGCTTCACATCGGTCTTCTTCGACGCCTGTGCCGCGGCGGCATCGCGCACGCGCTCCCAGTCGCTGTAGCCGCCCACATACTCTTTCCACCTGCCCTCGCCTTCGGCAACGATCACCTGGGTCACCACGTTATCGAGGAAGGTACGGTCGTGGCTGACGAGGAAGACGGTGCCGGCGTAATCCTCCAGCAATTCTTCCAGCAGTTCCAGGGTATCGATGTCGAGGTCGTTGGTCGGTTCGTCCAGCACCAGCACGTTGGCTGGCTTGGCGAACAGGCGCGCCAGCAGCAGGCGGTTGCGCTCGCCGCCGGAGAGGGAGCTGACCAGCGAACGCGCGCGTTGCGGTTCGAACAGGAAGTCGCCCAGGTAGCTCATCACGTGCTTGCGCTGGCCATTGATCTCGACCCAGTCCGAGCCCGGCGCGATGGTGTCGGCCAGGGTGGCGTTATCGTTCAACTGGGCGCGCATCTGGTCGAAGTACGCCACCTGCAGCTTGGTGCCTTGCTTGATGGTGCCGCTGTCGGCCGACTCTTCGCCGAGGACCAGTTTCAGCAGCGTGGTCTTGCCCGCGCCATTAGGGCCGATCAAACCGAACTTATCGCCGCGCATGATGATCGAGCTGAAGTCCTTGACGATGGTCTTGGCGCCGTAGGCCTTGCTCACATTTTCCAGCTCCGCCACGATCTTGCCGGAACGCTCGCCGGTGCCGACCTCCAGGCGAACCTGGCCCTGCTGGTCGCGGCGAGCAGCGCGCTGCTCGCGCAAACGCTCCAGCCGGCGCACGCGGCCTTCATCACGGGTGCGGCGTGCCTGCACGCCTTTGCGGATCCATACCTCTTCGGCCGCCAGTACCTTGTCGAACTTGGCGTTTTCGATTTCTTCGATGGCCAGTTGTTCCGCCTTGCGCACCTGGTAGGTGGTGAAATTGCCCGGATAGGACATCAGGATGCCACGATCGAGTTCGATGATGCGCGTCGCCACATTGTCCAGGAAGGAGCGGTCGTGGGTAATGAACAGGATGCTGCCCTTGAAATCGCGCAGCAGGGCTTCCAGCCAGGTGATGGAATTGAAGTCCAGGTGGTTGGTCGGTTCGTCCAGCAACAGCACGTCCGGGGCGCCGACCAGGGCGCGTGCCAACGCCGCGCGCTTCTTGGTGCCGCCGGAAAGGGTTTCGATCAACACCGCGCCATCCAGGTTCAGGCGGCCCAGTACGGTTTCCACTTTGTTCTTCAGGTTCCAGGCGTCGCCTGCATCGAGCTTGACCTGGATGTCGTGCATGCGCTCCATCAGCGCATCGTCGTCGCCCTGGCCGAACTTGCCGGTGAGCTCATCGTATTCTTTCAGCAGCGCCGGCAGTTCGCCAAGGCCGGATGCCACCGCGTCGTACACGCTCTGGCCGGCTTGAAACTGCGGCTCCTGCTCGACATAGACGACTTTCAGGCCCTGCTGCATGACCAGCAGGCCATCATCCAGCTTCTGGAAGCCGGCAATAATCTTCAGCAGCGAGGATTTACCGGTGCCGTTGCGCCCGATCAGGCCGACCCGCTCCCCGGTCTCCAGGGAAAATTCAGCGTGGTCCAGCAGGGCGTGGTGGCCAAAAGCCAGTTGTGCAGATGTTAATGAAATGACAGCCATTGGAATGCAAATCTTGACGGGAAAACGCGCATTTTACCTGTTGCCGGGCTGTCAGCTATAATTGCGCTCGCTTTGCGTCCTCCCCGTAGCACAATGGATAGTGCACATGCCTCCTAAGCGTGGGATACTGGTTCGATTCCAGTCGGGGGGACCAACAGCGCCCTCACCGTCGGCCACGCCGCATGAATGCGATCACGCACAATCCTGACAGCAGCATCATCCACGTCTCCGCTTCCGGCACGGCGAATATCCGCCACACTTCCATATCGCCGTAGGTGACGTTGGGCGATTTGTAGTCGCGCCCATCGAGCAGGCTGGAATCAAAGTTGCTGCGCTCCGGATCGATGTAGGAATACATGGTCGAGTAGCCGCCATGGGTCAGGTCCCACGGCACATACAAGTCGTGGCCGGCGCCGAATACCGGTCCGGTCTTGGCATCGTTCCAGGTCTGGAACGAACCGACCGTGTCGAGCGCGTACGTGCGCGGCGTCTGGCGATGCATCTGGCGCGACGTCAGGTTGAACAGGAAGCCGGTGCGCTTTTCATCTTCGGTCGTGATGTGGAACTTGCCGGACGAATCCCAGCTTTGCGGGTTGTAGCCGCCCACCTTGAACATTTGCCCAAGCTCATTGGTGGCTTCCATCACCGTGAATGTACGGCCGTTGCCGTCCACTGCCGCGTGGAAATCCGCGGCGGTTTGGCCGTCGCGCTTTTTATACAGGCGCTCCAGCCTGATCGGGCCGTTACCCAGCCAGGTCGATAGCTGGGCGATGTCCGCATCCGTCAACAACGGCGTTGCAGCTTGCGCTGTCGATAGCACTAGCAGAAAGAAAGCGCCCATCAGGCGCACGAGAAGTTTAGCCATGGCATTGCACCTCCACGGCCGGACTATATCACTTCATTAAAACTACGCGGGCACGACTGCCGTGACTTCGATCTCTACCCTTGCGCGCGGTTCCAGCAAGCCGGCAACCTCGACGGCCGTCATGGCTGGATAGTGCTTGCCGATCAGCTCGCGGTAGATGGCGCCAATCTCTTGGTAGGCACCCATGTATTCATGTTTGTCGACCACGTACCAGGTCATGCGGGCAATGTGTTCCGGAGCACCGCCGGCTTCCTTCAGCACGGTCAGGATGTTTTCAATCGCTTGGCGTACTTGTCCGGCGAAATCGTCAGTTTGAAATTCGCAATTCGCATCCCAGCCGATCATGCCGCTGACAAAGACCATGCGGCCGGTG
Source organism: Duganella sp. CF458 (assembly GCF_900113115.1). GTDB lineage: Bacteria > Pseudomonadota > Gammaproteobacteria > Burkholderiales > Burkholderiaceae_D > Rugamonas. The sequence continues at coordinate 107,971 of NZ_FOOF01000013.1, forward strand.
GCCGCGATGCCGTTGGAATAGCCGCGTGGTCGCGCCCAGCCCGGCGGTTGTAATACTTGCATAGTGACTCCTCAGCCTTCGCGCAGCAATTCCCGCGCGATGATCAATTGTTGTACTTCGGTGGCGCCTTCATAAATCCGCAGCGCGCGGATTTCGCGGTACAGGCGCTCCACCGGGTGTTCGCTGACCACGCCCATGCCGCCGAACATCTGCACGGCGGCATCGATCACCTGCTGCGCGGTTTCGGTGGCGGTCATCTTGGCCATCGCGGCTTCCTTCGTGACCTTCCGGCCCTGGTCGCGCTGCCAGGCGGCGCGGTAAGTCAACAGCGCGGAAGCATCCACCCCGGTCGCCATCTGCGCCAGCTTGGCCTGCGTGAGCTGGAAGTCGGCCAGGGCCTGGCCGAACATCTTGCGGCTTTGCGCGTGCGCCAGTGCTTCGTCCAGTGCACGGCGGGCGAAGCCCAGCGAGGCGGCGGCGACCGAGGTGCGGAATACGTCCAGCGTGGCCATCGCGACCTTGAAGCCCTGCCCTGCTTCGCCCAGGCGTTGGCTGGCGGGGATGCGGCAGTTGGTGAATTTCAGGCGGGCCAGCGGGTGCGGCGCGATCACGTTGATGCGTTCTGCGATGCCGAAGCCCGGCGTGTCCTTGTCGACGATGAAGGCGCTGATCCCGCGTGCGCCGGGCTGCTCGCCGGTGCGCGCAAAGACCACGTAGAAGTCGGCGATGCCGCCGTTGGAGATCCAGGTCTTTTCGCCATCGAGCACGTAATGGTCGCCATCCTGCACGGCCGCGCATTGCATGGCAGCGACGTCGGAGCCGGCTTGCGGCTCCGACAACGCGAAGGCGGCGATTGCTTCGCCTTTGGCGACGCGCGGCAGGTAGGCTTGCTTGTTGGTGTCGCTACCGAACAGGCTGATGGCGCCGGAGCCCAGGCCCTGCATGGCGAAGGCGAAATCGGCCAAGCCATTGTGGCGGGCCAGGGTTTCGCGGATCAGGCAGATCGCGCGGGTGTCGATGGCGTCGAGCGCGCCGCCGTATGCGGTGCCGCCGATGGCGTGGCGCAGCCAGCCCGCGTCGCCCAGCGCGCGTACCAGTTCGCGGCATTGCGCATCGGTGTCGCTGCCGTGGGCGTCGCGCACGTGGCCGGCCGCCCACGCGTCCAGTTCGCGCTCCAGCGCGGCGTGGCGCTGTTCGAAGAAAGGCCATTCCAGGTAGGATTTATCGGCCATCTCAATCGCCCTCAAAGACTGGTTTCTGTTTCGCCACGAAGGCGTGGTAGGCGCGATGGAAGTCGTTGGTGGCCATGCAGATGGCTTGCGCCTGCGCTTCGGCCTCGATGGCTTCGTCGACGCCCATATTCCATTCCTGCTGCAGCATTTTCTTGGTCATGCCGTGCGCGAAGGTCGGGCCGCTGGCCAGGCCCTGGGCCAAGGCTTGCGCCGCGGCGAGCAGGCTTTCCGGCGCATGCAGGCTGTTGAAGAAGCCCCAACGTTCGCCTTCCGTGCCGGACATCGAGCGGCCGGTGTACAGCAGTTCGGCGGCACGGCCCTGGCCGATAACGCGTGGCAGCAAGGCGCAGGCGCCCATGTCGCAGCCGGCCAGGCCGACGCGGGTGAACAGGAAGGCGGTCTTGCTGCGCTCCGTGCCGAGGCGGATGTCGGAGCCAAGTGCCAGCATGGAACCGGCGCCGGCGCAAACGCCGTCGATGGCGGCGATCACCGGTTGCGGGCAGGCGCGCAGGGCTTTCACCACGTCGCCGGTCATGCGGGTGAAAGCCAGCAGGCCCGGCATATCGAGCTTGGTCAGCGGGCCGATAATTTCGTGCACGTCGCCGCCCGAACAGAAGTTCTCGCCGGCGCCGGTGATGACGATGACTTTGACGTCGTCGGCATACGCCAGTGCGCGGAACAGTTCGCGCAGCTCGGCGTAGGAGTCGAAGGTGAGCGGGTTCTTGCGCTCCGGGCGGTCCAGGGTGAGCGTGGCGACGCCTTGCTCCACCGTGAACTGGAAATGCCTGGCCTGGTAGCCGGCCAGTTGTGCGCGGTTGCCCGGCAGGTGTTGCGCTTCCCCTTGCAGGTATTTCATGGTTTGTCCTTTTGTTCGCGGGCGTACAGGTGGCCCTTCATTTGCGACAGCAGTTCGATGAGCTGTCCTTTGTCTTCCTGCGAGATCTCTTGCAGCAGCTCGGCGACCCAGCCTTCGTGCACTTCGGCCATCTGCGCAAAGGCTTTGCGGCCGGCCGCTGTGAGCTTGACGCTGAAGGCGCGGCCGTCTTTCGGGTCCGGCACGCGCACCACCAGGTTTTCCTGTTCCAGCTGGTCGGTGATGCCGGTGATGTTGCCGCCGGTGACCATCATGCGCTTGGAGAGTTCGCCCATGCGCAGGCCTTCCGGGTGGCGTTCCAGCTGCGCCATAAGGTCGAAGCGCGGCAGCGTGATGCCGAATTCGGTGCGCAGGCGGCTGCGGATTTCGGTTTCGATCTTGGTGGTGCAGGAGAGCATGCGCAGCCACAGTTTCAACGACTGGTGGTGATCGTTGGTCAGGCGGCTTTCCAGGTCTAATTGCATCGTTCCGGTTTCCTTACATGACTTCACCGCCGGCGACGGCGATGGATTGGCCGGTCATTGCGCTGGATGAGGTCTGGCAGAGCCAGGCCACGGCGTTGGCAACTTCCTCGACCTGCACCAGCTTCTGTTGCGGATTGCCGGCCGCCAGCTCGGCGCGCGCTTGCTCTTCACTGCGGCCGGTTTTCCGCATGATGTTGGCGATGGCGTCTTGCACGATGTCGGTTTCCGTGTAGCCGGGGCAGACGGCGTTGACCGTGATATTCCTGGTCGCCAGCTCCAGCGCTAGCGCTTTCGTCAGGCCGACCAGGCCATGCTTGGCGGCGACGTAGGCACTGACGTATTTGTAGCCTTTCAGGCCGGCAGTGGAGGCGATGTTGACGATCCGGCCCCAGCCCTGCTCCAGCATGTGCGGCAACGCCGCTTGCGTGCAATGGAAGGCGCCCGTCAGGTTCACGTCAAGCATCTGCTGCCAATGCTGGCTGGAGGTCTTGGCAAACGGCGCGGGCTGCGCCTGCCCTGCATTGTTCAGCAGGATAGTGATCGGCCCCAGTTGCTGCGCCGCCGCCGCGATGGCCGCGTGGACCGCCGCTTCGTCCGTGACATCAAGCACACAGGTGCCGACCCGCGGTGCTTGCACGCCCGGTGCCTGACCCTGCGGGTTGGACACCATCTTGCCGGTTTGAAGGGTTTGCGCCAGCAAGCCGTCCGCGGCACGTTCGAGAGCGCCCGCATCGCGACCGGCAATGGTCACGCTTGCGCCCTGCGCAAGCAATGCCCGTGCGCATGCCAGGCCGATGCCGCGGCTGCCGCCCGTGATAAATGCGTGCTGGCCTGTGAGCGCCATGCTTCAACCCTCCAGCAATTTGGCCGCAAGCTGCTGCGGCGTCAGGCCGGCGCTGGCGGCGGCCAGTTGGCGTTCACGCTCCAGGTTGCGCTCCAGCTGCTGCTTGCCTGCCAGGTACTGCTTCGGCCAGGTCACCGGCGTGTAGCCAAGCCTGGCCGCCTCGCCCAGCGTCCACGCAGGGTTCGCCAGATGCGGGCGCCCCACGGCGCATAGGTCCGCGCGGCCGGCGGCGATGATGCCGTTGGCATGGTCCGCCTCGAAAATCGAGCCAACCGCCATCGTCGGAATCCCCGCCTCATTGCGCACGCGGTCGGCAAACGGCGTCTGGAACATGCGGCCGAAAATCGGCTTTTCGAGCTTGCTGACCTGTCCCGACGAACAATCGATCATGTCGGCCCCCGCCTGCTTGAACAGGCGCGCAATCTGTACCGCATCATCCGGTGTAATTCCGCCTTCCACCCAGTCATGCGCTGAGATACGCACGCTCATCGGCTTATGCGCCGGCCATGCCGCGCGCATGGCCGCGAACACACGCAAGGGGAAGCGGCAGCGATTCTCCAGCGAGCCGCCGTATTCATCGCCGCGCTCATTCGTCAGTGGCGAGATGAATGACGACAGCAGGTAGCCGTGGGCGCAGTGCAACTCAAGCCAGTCGAATCCGGCCTCCTGCGCCGCCAGCGTTGCGCGCACGAAATCGGCTTCGATACGGCGCATGTCTTCGGCGCTGGCGGTGCGCGCAACCTGCGACACTCCGGCCAGGTATTGCTGCTGCGAAGCCGCCACCAATGGCCAGTTGCCTCGATCGAGCGGCAGGTCGATGCCGTCCCACATGGCGCGGGTCGAACCCTTGGCGCCGGCGTGGCCAAGCTGCAGGCCGATTTTGGCGTCGGTACTTTGGTGGATGAAGTCGACGATACGCTTCCAGGCCATTGTGTGCGCGGGCGCATACATGCCAGGGCAGAATGGCGTGATGCGGGCGTCGGCGGAGACGCAGGTCATTTCCGCCATCACCAGCGCCGCGCCGCCCATGGCGCGCGCGCCAAGGTGGGCCATGTGCCAGTCGCCTACGCAGCCGTCGACCGCGCTGTATTGCGCCATCGGGGACACGACGATACGGTTTTTCAGGACCACGTCACGCACCTTGTAGGGCGTGAACATCGGCGGCACCGGGCGCGCAGGCGCGGCTGGCTGGGCCAGGCCGGCTTGCGCGAAGGCGCGTTCGGCCAGCCAGCGCTCAAAGCCGGCCACGTATTCCTTGTCGCGCACGCGCAGGTTCTCATGCGACAGGCGCTGGCTGCGAGTCAGCATCGAGTACGCAAACTGCGGCGCTTCCATTGCAGTGTAGCGCTGCACGTTCTCGAACCATTCCATCGAATTGCGCGCCGCGCTCTGGATCTTCAGCACTTCGACAGCGCGCACGTCCTGGTATGCGGCCAGTGCGGCGGGTGCATCCCCGTGCGCGGCAAAGCAGCGCGCCAGCTCGATTGCGTCTTCCAGCGCCAGCTTGGTGCCGGAGCCGATCGAGAAGTGCGCGCTGTGCGCCGCGTCGCCCATCAGGACCACCGGCACGTCGCCGTTCCAGTGCAGCCACTGTTGGCACACGATGCGCGGGAACTTGATCCACACGTTCGAACCGCGCAGGTGGGCCGCGTTGGACATCAGCTTATGCCCTTCCAGCCGATCGGCGAACAGCTTCTCGCACCAGGCCAGCGTTTCCTCCTGCGACATGTCGTCCAGTCCCGCGGCGCGCCACACCGGTTCCGGCGTTTCGATAATGAAGGTCGAGGTCTCGCCGTCGTACTGGTAGATGTGCGCCTGGAACCAGCCGTGCTCCGTCTGCTGGAAGTCGAAGGTGAAGGCATTGAATTTCCTGGTCGTTCCCAGCCACACAAAGCGGCACTGGCGCGCTTCGATCATCGGCTGGAAGGTCGCTTGGTAGCGGTTGCGCACGCGCGAATTCAGGCCGTCCGAAGCAATCACCAGGTCGGCCTGGTAGCGCGCCGCCAGCTCCTGGTCGTCCTGTACGTCGGTTTCGAACACCAGCTCCACGCCCAGCTCCTCGCAGCGCTGTTGCAGGATGTTCAGCAGGCGCTTGCGGCCGATGCCGCAGAAACCGTGGCCGCCCGAGGTGACTTTCTGCCCCTTGAAAAATACGTCGATATCGTCCCAATGATTGAACGACTGCAGGATCTCACGCGCCGTCTTTTCGTCGGCCGCCACCAGGTTGCCCAACGTCTGGTCGGAAAACACCACGCCCCAGCCAAAGGTATCGTAAGGCCGGTTGCGTTCCACCACGACGATGCGATGCGACGGATCCTGCTTTTTCATCAGCAGGGCGAAATACAGGCCGGCCGGGCCTCCCCCAATACAAACGATATTCATGCGATTCCTCAGGTGCTACGGAGTTTGAAGCGTTGCAGCTTGCCGGTTTCGGTGCGCGGCAGCGACGACAGGAAGCGGATCGAGCGCGGATACTTGTACGGGGCGATCTGTTCCTTGACGAAGTCCTGCAGTTCCGCCGCCATCACGGGCGACGGTTCAAAGCCCGGCTTCAGCACCACATGCGCTTCCACGACCTGTCCGCGTTCATCATCCGGCTTGCCGACCACGCCGCATTCGGCGACAGCGGGATGGCGCAACAAGGCGTCCTCCACTTCCGGGCCGGCGATGTTGTAGCCGGCGGAAATGATCATGTCGTCGGTGCGCGAGCGGTAGAAGAAGTAGCCGTCGGCATCCATTTCATAGGCGTCGCCGGTCAGGTTCCAGCCGTTCAGCACATAGTCGCGCTGGCGCGGATCGTCCAGGTAGCGGCAACCGGTCGGTCCTTTCACGGCCAGGCGGCCGACGATGCCGGGTCCCACCGGTTGGCCATTGTTATCGAGCACGCAAGCGCGGTAGCCGGGGATCGGCTTGCCGGTGGCGCCGGGACGAATCTCCTCGCCCGATGCCGAAATGAAGATGTGCAGCATTTCGGTGGCGCCGATGCCGTCAATCATGCGCAGGCCGCTGGCCTGTTGCCAGGCGTCCCGCGTCGCAACCGGCAAGGCTTCTCCCGCCGATACGGATTGCTTAAGGCTGGACAGGTCGTACTTGCCGGCCAGCGTCGCCATCTGGCGGTAGAAGGTCGGCGCGGTGAAGCAGATGGTGGCGCGGTATTTTTCAATGGCCTGCAGCAGCGTTTCCGGCGTCAGCTTTTCCAGCAGCACGGCCGCTGCGCCGACGCGCAGGGGAAACAGCAGCAGGCCGCCGAGGCCGAAGGTAAAGGCCAGCGGCGGCGTGCCGATGAACAGGTCGCCGGCTTCGGATTTGAGGATATGGCGCGGGAAGCAGTCGCAGATGGCCAGCACGTCACGATGGAAATGGATGGTGCCTTTCGGGATGCCGGTGGTGCCGGAGGTGAAGCTGATCAGGCACACGTCGTCGGCAGCCGTGTCGCATGCCGCGGCGCTGGCTGGCTGCGCGGCCATCAGCGCGTCGAGCGAGCGTTCCGGCGCAAGGCCGGCCTGGGCGTCGGCCGGAACATTGAACCACAGGGTCCGCTGCGGGCGGTCGGGCGCCACTTCGATCTCTTCGCGCAGGGCGTGGGCGCACAACACCGCCTGCACCTGCGCCTTTTGCATGATCACGCCCAGTTCGCGCGCGCGCAGCAGGGGCATGGTGGGCACGGCGATCAGGCCGGCCTTGAGCACCGCCAGTACCGCGGCGGCCATCATCGGATGATTGGCGCCGCGCAGCAGCACGCGGTTGCCCGGCACCAGTGCCATTGGCCCGCGCAGGACGTTGACGATGCGGTCGACCTGCTGCTGCAGTTCGGCGTAAGTCCAGCTGATGCCCTCGCCGTGCAGGGCCACGCGCCCGCCGCGCCCCGCGGCAACAGCCTGGTCGAGGATGTCGGCCACGCAGTTCAGGCGCGCCGGGTACTGCAACTCGGGCAGGTCGAACACCAGGTCCGGCCATTGGTCGGCCGGTGGAAGGTGCCGGCGCGCGAACTGGTCGAGATGCGCGCTCGGTTCTGCAGCAGTGGTTCTGTTCATGGTCGCCTGGGTAAGGTTCGGTTGAAAGTACAGCCTGCGGTGCAGACTACTTTAAACCTAAAATATATTTACCGCAAGGCTCGGCTTTTCAGCTTTGGCGCACCAGCGACGATTGCTGCAGCACCGCCCGGATCACGTCGGTCAGCGCCGCCTGCACCGCTTCGTTGCTGACATGGCCTTCCAGCAAGGGCTTGAGGGCTGCCGCGGCGCCGTGCAGGCCCAGCGTGGTGCAGCCGGTCAGCAGGCGCTCCAACCGCACCCGGACTTCAGCGAGCTCGTCGTGGGCCAGCAGCGCGTTGATCTCGTTGCTGGCCGCGGTCAATTGGTTCTGGAAGCCGGTCAGGTAGACCAGCAGGCGGTCGGCGCCGATCCCCAGCCGCGCCAGGGTGGCCGACGGTTCTTCCGCCCGGTGTTCGTAGCCATTGGCCGCCTGGTCGAGGAAAGCGCCGAGGTGGGCGCGCACCTGCTCCGACTGGAACGGCTTGACGATGTAGCCGGTGGCACCGGCCAGCGTGGCCTGTTGCACCGTTTCCTTGTCGGTGGCGGACGACACCAGCACGAACGGCACTTGCGCCAGCTCGCCATGCTCGCGCACGCGCTGCAGCAGTTCAATGCCCGACAGGCGCGGCATGCGCAGGTCGCAGAAGACGATGCCGGGACGCAGTCCATCGTCCAGCAGCTGCCAGGCCTCGGCGCCATCCTCCGCCTCGACGATCTCGAATTTGCCGCAACCATCGATCAGGTGCATCAGCACCATGCGTGAGACTACGTCGTCGTCGACTACCAATACTTTCATGTTCTCTCCGCTTTTATTTTAATGACGCGTTGGGGATACGACGTGTTCCAGCAGCAGGCGCAGGCGCGGCAGCTTTTCGCGGATCGCCGGCCACATGGCGCGATCCGCAGCCCGTTCCAGTTCACCGCACAGTGCATGCAGCTCGGCCTCGTCCAGATAAGCGGCACTGCCTTTCATGCCGTGGAACAGGCGGCCCGCCGCATCGGCATCGGCCGAGGCCAGCGCCTGGTCCATCTCGCGCAGGCGCGCCGGCAGGTCGGCAATGAAGGCGTCGCGCAGGCGCAGCTTGAGCGCCTGCCCGGCCTGGCCCGGCATCGGTTTCGGCGGCGGCAGGTCGCACACGCCGAACATGGCATCGAGCTCCGCTACGGAGGGCCGTTCCTCGGTGCGCGCCCGCATGCGCGGCAGCTTGATGCCGCGCGCAAGCTGGCGTTCGATGGCGCGTTCAAGCTGCATGTGCAGCGCACCTTCGTCGATCGGCTTGGTCAGGAAATCGTCCATGCCCGCGGCCAGGTAGCGGCTGCGGTCTTCGTCGCTGGCGTTGGCCGTCAGGGCCACGATCATCAGGTGCGGATCGAGCACCGGCGCTTCGCGCGGACCGCCGGAGCGGATCAGGCGCGTCGCGGTGGAACCGTCCATCTCGGGCATGCGGCCGTCCATCAGCACCAGGTCATAGCGCTGCTGGGCGCAGGCGGCCAGCGCCAGCACGCCGTTGCCGGCGATATCGACCTTGTGTCCCAGGTCCTCCAGCATCATGCGCACGATGATCTGGTTGGTCGGGAAGTCTTCCGCGCACAGCACGCGCAGCTGGTGCGTATGGGGCTCGCGCGCCACGTGCGGTGCCAGCGGCGGCGCCACGCCGTCGCGCAGCGGAACGGTAAAGGCAAAGCTGGAGCCCGCGCCAGGCGCGCTGACCACGTCGATCGAGCCGCCCATCAGTTCCACCAGCTGGCTGCTGATCGCCAGGCCAAGCCCGGTGCCGCCGTAGCGGCGGGTGGTGGTGGTATCGCCCTGCTCGAACTTCTGGAACAGGCGCGGCAAGGCGTCCGGCGGGATGCCGATGCCGGTATCTTCCACCGTGAAGCGGATACGGTGCCCGTCCGGTCCGCTGCCTTCGCGCTCCACCCGCAGCGACACCTTGCCGCGCTCGGTGAACTTGAAGGCGTTGCCGACCAGGTTGACCAGCACCTGGCGCAGGCGGGTCGGGTCGCCGACCACGAACTCCGGCAGGTCCGGCGCGAAATCGACTTCGAAGCCCACCATATTGGACATGGTGTGCTCGGCGAACAGGCTGACCACGTTTTCCACCATGCTGGCCAGGGCGAAATCGATCGATTCGATGTGCAGCTTGCCCGCTTCGATCTTGGAGAAGTCCAGCAGGTCGTTGATGATGCCCAGCAGCGACTGCGCATTGCCCTGGCCGCGCTCGATCTGTTCGCGCGTGCGCTCGGCCAGCGCATTGTCGCGCAGCGCGAAGCCCAGCATGCCGATCACGCCGGCCAGCGGGGTGCGCATTTCGTGGCTCATATTGGCCAGGAATTCGGATTTCTGGCGGGTGGCGTCTTCCGCCCGCTGCTTGGCCAGCGACAGGTGCTTGTCGCGCTGCTCCAGCTCGCGCTTCTGCTCTTGCAGGAGCTGGTTTTTCAGCTCGACTTCGGCAGTGCGCAGGCTGACCTGCTTTTCCAGTTGCAGTTGCTGGCTGCGCAGCACGCGCACGCGCATGTGGTAGGCGGCCCAGGCGCCGCCCATCGCCACCACCAGCATGCACAGGCGGAACCACCAGGTTTTCCAGTACGGCGGCGCGATGTTGATTTCGAGGGTGGCGGCGTTGTCGTTCCAGATGCCGTCCTTGTTGGCGGCCTTGACGCGGAACTGATACGTGCCCGGATCGAGGTTGGTATAGGTGGCGAAACGCTTGCCGGCATCGGTCACCACCCAGTCCTTGTCGAAGCCGACCAACTGGTAGGCAAAGCGGTTGCGTTGCGGCGCGGCGTAGTGCAGCGCCGCGAATTCCAGCGAAAAGACGGAATCGCCTTCGCGCAGCGACAAGGAGCTGGTGTATTCGATGGCCTGCTGCAGCACGCCCTTGTTGGCACCGCCCTGCCCTGGCCGCACCGGCTTGTTGAAGATCTGGAAGTCGGTGATCACCGCTGTCGGCGCCGAACTGTTTTCCCGCACATCCTGCGGATCGAAGGCGGTGATGCCGTTAAAGCCGCCGAAGTACAGGGTGCCGTCGGCCGCGCGCAAGGCGGAACCGTCGAAGTACGCGCCCTCGATGGTGCCGTCCACGCCGGAATAGTTGCGCACCTGGCCGTTGCCCATGTCCAGGCGCGAGATGCCGGTATTGGTGGACAGCCACAGGTACTTGCCGCGATCCGGCAGGATGCCCGCGATCGCATCGTCGGCCAGGCCGTCCTTGCGCAGGAAGCGGCGGAAGTGCACGCTGCCGTCAGGGCGCCGCTCCATGCGGTTCAGGCCCGCCGCCGTGCCGATCCACAGCATGCCGTCGTCGTCCTCGAACAGGTAATGCACCTCGTTGTGGCTCAAGCTGCCCGCGTCGTTCGGATTGTTGCGGTAGTGCGTGAAGCGGCCGGTCTTGCGGTCCAGCAGGTCAAGGCCGTTGAAGGTGCCGACCCACAGGTTGCCGCGCCGGTCTTCCAGCACCGGGCGCACCACGCTGTCGGCCAGGCTGTGGATGTCGGCCGGGTCGTGGCGGAAGGTCAGCACGCCGTTGCTGGACGGGTCGATGCGGTGCAAGCCGTTGCGGGCCGAAGCCCACACCATGCCTTCGCGGTCGCCGTACAGGAAGCGGATCACGTCATTTTCAGGATCGCCGTGCGACAGCATCAGCGGGCCAAAGCGGCGCGCCTTGATGTCGAAGCGGCGCACACCGTTGCGGCTGCCGACCCACAGCACATTGCGGTCGCGCGGGTCATGCAGCAAGGCCGTGACCTGGAATTCCAGGCCGTCGCCGCCGGTGCCGGTGCGGTACAACACGGTCTTGCCGCTCACCGGATCGTAGTAATTCAGGCCATCGCTGTTGCCGACCCAGACCTTGCCGTCCCCGGCATCGAGCAAGCCGCGCACCTTGTTGTCGGTCAGCGTGAAGGGCTGGCCGGGGTCCTTGACCAGGCGCGCAAAGCCGCCGCTGCCCAGGTCGACCCGGCTCACGCCGCGGTACCAGGTGCCGACCCACAAGGTGCCCACGTTGTCGCGGAACAGCGAGAACACATAGTTGTCGGCGATGCTGTGCGGGTCGCCCTGCTGGTGGCGGTACTGCACGAAACGATCGTCCGAGTGGCGCCAGCGGAACAAGCCGCCGGTCTGGCTGCCGACCCACAGTGTGCCGTCCTGGTCCTGGTAGATGCGCTTGACGGTACTTTGCGGCAGGCCTTCCGCCGCGCCCATCATCCGGCGTTGCGGATGTTTTCCATCCAGCGTCCAGCGCTCGATGCCGTGCTGGGTGCCGACCCACAGCACCTGGTCGCGGTCCACCAGCAAGGATTGCGCGCCGCGCGCGCCCGCCGCCTTCAGCGGATAGTGAGTGAAACTGCGCGAGCCGGTTTCCAGCATGTCGACGCCGGCCGAGGTGGCGATCCACAACCGGCCCTGCTTGTCGCGCGCCAGCGCGTTGACCTGGTCGTGGCCAAGGCTGCCCGGGTCGGTGCGATCGTGGTGATGGATGACGAACTTGCCGGTGGCCGGATCGAAGTGCTGCAGGCCGTCGGCGGTGCCGATCCACAGCCCATCGCGGCCGTCGTCGATGATGGCCTTGATATGGCGGTTGCCGCTGCCGCGCTTTTCCGGCTCGCGCGGCAGGAAGTGGCTGAATGCCTGCGTCTTGGGGTCGAACAGGTCGAGCCCACCGTCGGTGCCGACCCACATGCGGCCGCGCGGATCGAGATGCAGCACGCCGACCCAGTTCTCGGCCAGGCTGCGCTGGTCGCCGACGACATTACGGTAGACCGTGACCTTGTAGCCGTCGAAGCGGCTCAGGCCGGCCTGGCTGCCGAACCACATGAAGCCCTGGCGATCTTGCGCGATCGACAACACCGATTCCTGGGCCAGGCCGTCGTCCACGTCCAGCTGCTCGAAACGCAGGGTGCGCGGCGGCGCCGCCAGCGCCGGGAGGGCAAGCGTGCAAGCCAGGGCCAAGGCGGCCAGGCGCAGGATCAATCGACGAACAGTTCCAGCCACGGGGGTCAATAATCGGGAAGAAGCGGGACAAAAGCTGCCATTTTACTATTGGTCACCGTCAAGACCCGAAAAATGCCAGTACATCGGCACGCCGCGCCTGTGTATCGCGCTGGCCGAGGCGGATCAATTCCTGGGTGTAGCTCGATTCGAACAGCAGGTAGGATGCCAGCGCCGAGCCGCGCGCCTCGGTGGCGCCGATCCCCGACAGCATGGTGCGGATCGGTGCCGGCAGGCTGCCGATATGGCGCGCGGCCAGGTCGTCCAGCCGTTCGGAGGGCGCAATCACCAGCAGTTCGACCGGCCGCAAGGGGGTTTTGGCCAGCAGGTCCTCCGGCAACACGGACAGGGTCTGGTTGACCCGGTTCAGGCGCTCGATGTCGACCGCCAGGCCGTCCAGGAAGATCGACGACATGGCGTGGCCGGCAATCTGCGCCAGGCTTGGATAGCGCGGCGTTTCGGTCATCTGGCGCGGCGGCTCGGTCAGGCGGCCGGCACCGACCACCAGCACCTTCTGCGCGCCCAGGTGGATGGCAGGCGAAATCGGCGCCAGCTGGCGCATCGAACCGTCGCCGCAAAATTCCAGGTGGCCGCCCATGTACAGCGGCGTGGCTGGGAAGATGAAGGGAATCGCCGACGACGCCAGCAAGTGCTCCACGCCGATCTGGTCCTGCATCGCCACCCGCTGCATCCGCACCCAGGGCGCGATTTCGGCCGCGGTCTGGTAGAAGGTGATGTGCTGGCCGCCGGTGTAGGACGAGGCGGTGACCGCCACCGCGTGCAGCAGGCCTTCCTGCAGGCAGTTGTCCAGGCGCGGCAAGTCCAGCATCCGGTGCAGCAGGTTCACCAGCGGCGTGTTGTCGAGCAGCGACTGCGGCGGCGCTGCGCGCCATTTGCGCAGCAGCCAGCCGAATGACAGCAGCGACAGCCAGCGCGCTCCTGAACGCAGCACGCCCAGCGAGTCGGCGCGGTAGACCTGGTTCGCTTCGAAGTTGCTCCACACATCGAGCAGTTTTTGCACGCCTTCGCCAAAGTTGTCGGCACGGCAGGCCAAGGCAGTGGCGTTGATGGCGCCAGCCGAAGTACCGCAAATGATCTGGAAGGGATTACGTGCCGGCGGCCATCCCTCTTCCCAAAGGATTTCCGAGATCGCCTGCAAAACGCCAATCTGGTACGCCGCACGGGCGCCACCGCCCGTCAGGATCAAGCCTGTTTTCTTTTTCATGCCCATTTATCAAGGGTAACATGCTGGCTGCGGGGCGGGAATGCCTGGCGGCCCTGCCCGCTCCTGGCCTGTCGCGCGCCCGTCACTCGCCGCGCACGATGCCTTCCCGGCGCGGATCGGCGCCGCCGAACCAGCCGCCTGGCGTGCGTTGCAAGCCTTGCAGGCCGGAGTTCATCTCGACCTGGCGCACTTCATGGCCGCGCGCCTTCAACTGCGCCACCACCTCGGCCGGAACCTTGCCCGCTTCGATTTCGGTCGGGCCGTTGCGGCTGCCGAAATTGGGCAGGCTGATGGCCTGCTGTACGTTCAGCTTCCAGTCCAGGGTGCCGACCAGCACCTTGGCCACGTAGTTGATGATGGTCGAACCGCCCGGCGAACCGGCAGCCAGCACCAGCTTCCTGGTCTGCTTGTCGAACACCAGGGTCGGCGCCATCGAGCTGCGCGGGCGCTTGCCCGGCTGCACCCGGTTGGCGACCGGGCCGTTTTCGTCGGCCGAGTCCCAGGAAAAATCGGTCAGCTGGTTATTCAGCAGGAAGCCGCCCACCATCTGGCGCGAGCCGAAGGCGTCTTCCACCGAGGTGGTCATCGAAATGCCGTTGCCAAAGGCGTCCACCACCACCAGGTGCGAGGTGGATGGCTTGTCCAGTGCGGTGTCGTCGCCCCAGGCCACCTTGACTTCGGCCGGCACGCCGGCGCGGGCGCGGCCCATCGACTTGTCGCCGATCAGGGCGGCGCGCTGGCGCAGGTAGGATTTATCGAGCAGGCCGCTGGCGCCCTTGCCCGGCAACGGCACGAAGTCGGTGTCGGCCACATAACGGTTGCGGTCCGCATAGGCCAGGCGTTCCGCCTCCGACATCAGGTGGATGGCGTCGGCGCCGATCACGCCGTTCACCGGCGCATAGTCGCCGATCTTGCTGTTTTCCATGATGCCGAGGATCTGCGCGATCGCCACGCCGCCGGACGAAGGCGGCGGCATGCCGCAAACGGTGTAGGCGCGGTAGTCGGCGCACAGCGGCTCACGCTCCCTGGCCTGGTAGCCGGCGATATCGGCCGCCGTCAGGCCGCCGGGGTTGCTTGGGTGGCCCTGCACTTTTGCGGCGATGTCGCGCGCGATGTGGCCGCGGTAGAAGGCGTCGGCGCCTTCGGCGGCGATTTCACGCAGGGTCTTGGCCAGCGCCGGGTTCTTCAGGACGTGGCCGACGGGCCAGGGCTGCTTGTCCTTATCGAAGAAATAAGCGGCAGCGACCGGATCGCGCTGCAGGTAACGCTCGCTGCTCAGCAAGGCATGCAGGCGCGGGCTGACGGCAAAGCCCTCGTCGGCCAGCTTGATGGCGGGGGCGAACAGCTTGGGCCAGGCCAGCTTGCCGTATTGTTTATGCGCCAGTTCCAGCATGCGCAACACACCGGGCGCGCCCACCGAACGTCCGCCAACCACGCCTTCGGCACGCGGCAAAGGCTTGCCGTTGGCGTCCTGGAACAAGGTTTCGGTGGCGACTGCGGGCGCGGTTTCACGACCATCGAAGGCGCGCACTTTCTTGCCGTCCCAATGCATCAGGAAGGCGCCGCCGCCAATGCCCGAGGATTGCGGCTCGACCAGGGTCAGTACCAATTGGGTGGCGATGGCCGCGTCGACGGCGGAACCGCCCTGTTTCAGCATCTGGTAGCCGGCTTCGGTAGCCAGCGGGTTGGCTGCGGCCACCATGAATTTCTGTGCGGACCAGCCGGCTTTGTCCTGCCAGCCTGTGGCGATTTCGGGAGCGCGGTTGTCTTGGGCGTGCAGCGGGAAGCTGGTGCAGCAGAGCGCTGCAAGGGCAAGGGCAAGGGCGATGGCTTTCATCCGGCCATGCTACACGAAAACCGGCAATTCAGTGCCAGACCCGCAGGGTCCGGCACTCGGCATGCGAGCACCGCGTATCAGTCTTATTTAGGCTGCATGCGGATCGCGCCATCCAGGCGGATCGTCTCGCCATTCAGCATGGTATTTTCGATAATGGACTTCGCCAGCGAAGCGTATTCGAACGGCTTGCCGAGGCGTGGCGGAAACGGCACCATCTTGCCCAGCGCGTCCTGCACTTCCTGCGGCATGCCCAGCAGCATCGGGGTCTCGAAGATACCCGGCGCAATGGTCATCACACGAATACCGCTGCGCGACAGGTCGCGCGCCATCGGCAGGGTCAGGCCGGCCACGCCGGCCTTGGACGCGCCGTAAGCCGCCTGGCCGATCTGGCCGTCAAAGGCCGCCACCGATGCGGTATTGATGATCACACCGCGCTCGCCCCACTCCGCCGCCTCGGTCTTGCCCATGGCATCGGCCGCCAGGCGGCACATATTGAAGGTGCCGATCAGGTTGATGCTGATGGTGCGTGCGAAGGAGTCCAGCGGATGCGGGCCATCCTTGCCGACGGTCTTGATGGCCGGCGCCACGCCGGCGCAGTTGACCAGGCCACGCAGGGTGCCCATGGCGGTAGCCGCGGCCACCACAGCCAGGCCGTCCGCTTCCGACGTCACGTCGCACTTCACGAACTTGGCCGCGCCCAGTTCGGCAGCCAGCTTTTCGCCCGCTTCCACCTGCACGTCCGCCAGCACGACCTTGCCGCCGTTCTCGACGATCATGCGCGCGGTGGCCGCGCCCAGGCCCGAGGCGCCGCCGGTGATGATGAATACTTGGTCCTTGATTTGCATGCTTTGTCTCCCCTATTCACTTTACGTTACGTAAACGTCAATCGAGGCGTATTGTAGCCGAAATCAGTAGCAAGTCATCCATCCCCCGCTCTGGGAACACACTTTTCCGCTCGGGCTGACCACCTGTCCTGGCGTCCCATGATAGTAGGTGCCGCCAGCGTCGCGGCAGCCGCCCGCATCGCACTGGACCGGGATGGGCGCACTGGGACCGGGCAAGGGCGTGACCGGCATGGGCACGGCCGGCGCCACCGCGCGCGGCAGTTGGGCGATGGCGGTCGGCGCGGCATGCGGATCGCGCTGGGTGAGCACGGGGGCCCAGCTCAGCGCAGGGTCGGGCGCCGGCGCAATGCGCGGCGTCGGCGTGATGATCAGCGGCACCGGGCGGCGCGGCCGATTCTTGCGGGTACGCGCGGTGCGGCAGGGCTGCTGCAGCAAATGCTTGCCGTCGGCGCTGAGCCGGCATTCCGGCAGTTGCCGGTACTCATCAAGGGTTTCGGCGCCAGCGGCCGGGACGAACAGCCCGGCGGCCAGCGCCAGCAGGAGTGGAAAGTTCATGATGCCCTCCGCAGCGTACCGTCATCATACGCCGCAGAGGGTAGGTGTGGCGCGGCTTACTGCGCCGCTGGCGCCTCGCTGGCCGCTTGCGCCGGCACCTCGGCTGCGGATGGGGCCGAGGTTGACGCTGCGACGGGCGCCGCGACCTGCGGCGCCGCAGCCGTCGCCGACGCTGGCGCCGGCGCCCCGACCTGTTGCTGCGCCTGCATCGGCGCCATGGTCACCGACAGGATGCCGGTGGCCGGCAGCAGCGGCACCAGCAACAGCGCCACAATGTTGATGATCTTGATCAGCGGATTGACCGCCGGGCCGGCGGTATCCTTGTACGGGTCGCCCACGGTATCGCCGGTCACCGCCGCCTTGTGCGCGTCGGAGCCCTTGCCGCCATGGTTGCCGTCCTCGATATACTTTTTCGCGTTATCCCAGGCACCGCCGCCGGTGGTCATCGAGATCGCCACGAACAGCCCGGTGATGATGGTACCCATCAGCAGGCCGCCCAGCGCGCGCGGGCCAAGCAGCATGCCGACCAGGATCGGCACCAGCACCGGCAACAGCGATGGGGCGATCATTTCCTTGATGGCGGAAGCGGTCAGCATGTCGACCGCCTTGTCGTATTGCGGCTTGCCGCTACCGTCCATGATGCCCTTGATGTCGCGGAACTGGCGGCGCACTTCCACCACCACGGCGCCGGCGGCGCGGCCCACCGCTTCCATCGCCATCGCACCGAACAGGTATGGAATCAGGCCGCCGATGAACAGGCCCACGATCACCATCGGGTCGGACAAGTCGAACGACATCGACATGTTGCGCGATTCCAGCGCATGGGTGTAGTCGGCAAACAGCACCAGCGCGGCCAGGCCGGCGGAACCGATCGCATAGCCCTTGGTCACGGCCTTGGTGGTATTACCCACCGCGTCCAGCGGGTCGGTAATGGCGCGCACGGAATCGGGCATGCCCGACATTTCGGCGATGCCGCCGGCGTTGTCGGTGATCGGGCCGTAGGCATCCAGTGCCACCACGATGCCCGCCATCGACAGCATCGAGGTCGCCGCAATCGCAATGCCGTACAGGCCGGCCAGCTTGAAGGAAACCATGATCGCCACGCAGACAGCCAGCACCGGCCAGGCGGTGGACTTCATCGATACGCCCAGGCCGGCGATGATATTGGTGCCATGGCCGGTGGTGGAAGCCTCCGCGATATGGCGCACCGGGGTGAACTCGGTGCCGGTATAGAACTCGGTGATATAGACCATCAGGCCGGTCAGCACGATGCCGACCACGGTTGCGCCCAGCATCTTGTAGCGCATGTCGTCGTCCGGCCAAATCATCCAAGTCACGATCACGAAGCCGATCAGCGACAGCCCGGCTGCCCACCACAAGCCGGTGTACAGCGCCGACATGATCTTCTTGCCCGGTTTCGCCTTGACCATCGAGCAGCCGATGATGGAGCCGATGATGGACACCGCGCCAAGCAGCATCGGATAGATAGCCGCTTGCGCCGGTGCGCTGGTGATCATCAGCGCGCCAAGCAGCATGGTCGCGATCAGGGTCACCACATAGGTTTCGAACAGGTCGGCCGCCATGCCGGCGCAGTCGCCCACGTTGTCGCCCACGTTATCGGCGATCACCGCCGGGTTGCGCGGATCATCCTCGGGAATGCCCGCCTCCACCTTGCCCACCAGGTCGGCGCCGACGTCCGCACCCTTGGTGAAGATGCCCCCGCCCAGGCGGGCGAAGATAGAGATCAGGGAAGCGCCGAAGGCCAGGCCGATCATCGGCTTCAGCACCTCATGCACGTTGAGCGACGGGGCAGGCGCGGAAGGAGCGCCCATCACGGTGAGGATCCAGTAGAAACCGGCCACACCCAGCAGGCCCAGGCCGACCACCAGCATGCCGGTGATGGCGCCGCCCTTGAAGGCGACATTGAGCGCTTCGTTCATGCCCACCGACGCAGCCTGCGCGGTGCGCACATTGGCCCGTACCGACACATTCATGCCGATAAAGCCGCAAGCGCCGGAAAGCACGGCGCCAAGGAGGAAGCCGATGGCGGTCTTCATATCGATCGCCACCCCGATGGCTACCAGCAGGACTACACCGACGATACTGATGGTGCGGTACTGGCGGGCCAGGTAGGCCGCAGCACCCTGCTGGATGGCTGTCGCGATTTCCTGCATGCGGGCATTGCCCGCGTCCTGCCGAAGAATCCAGCTGCGCGCCCACAACCCATATACAACCGCGAGCACGCCGCACGCAATCGCGAACCACAAACTTGCTGCCATAAATTGCCCCCTTACGTTATTAGAATCAAAAGCTACAAAACGAACTCGGTACGACCGAACTACGTACTGCAAAACTTTGACACTTCACGGCCAGGGGGCCGCTGTGAACCGGTAAACCAGTGTCAGACCCGCAGGGTCCGACACTCAAGACGCGGCTGCCGCGTGCTGGTGTACCGGTTTAAAAAATTAGCTGCTCAGCGCCGCGAACGCACGGTCGCGGATCTCGTCGACTGGACCAACGCCTTCGATCTTGCGGTATTTCGGCGCACCAGGCTGGCCCGATTTGGCCCACTCGCCGTAGTAGCCAAGCAGGACTTCGGTCTGGTTGTGGTAAACGTCCAGGCGTTTCTTGACGGTTTCTTCCTTGTCGTCGTCGCGCTGCACCAGGTCTTCGCCGGTGACATCGTCCTTGCCTTCGACTTTAGGAGGATTGAACTTGACGTGGTAAACACGGCCCGAAGCCGGGTGGCTGCGGCGGCCGCTCATGCGTTCGACGATCTGGTCGTCCGGCACGGCGATTTCCAGGACGTAGTCGATCTTGACGCCTGCGTCCTTCATCGCGTCGGCTTGCGCGGTGGTACGCGGGAAGCCGTCAAACAGGTAGCCATTGGCGCAATCCGCCGCTTTCAGGCGGTCTTTCACCAGGCCGATGATGATGTCGTCCGAAACCAGTTGGCCTGCGTCCATCACTTTTTTAGCGGCCAGGCCCATTTCGGTACCTTCCTTGATCGCGGCACGCAGCATGTCGCCGGTCGAAATCTGAGGGATGTTGTACTTTTCCTTGATGAAGTTGGCCTGGGTGCCCTTACCGGCTCCTGGTGCTCCTAACAGAATGAGACGCATGAATGTTCCTAAACGATTTAATAATAATTTTTGATGATGCCTTAGCCACCTTGCTAGAAACTTACCACAAAAGTTGGCTTAACCGCCACTTTTGTAGAGAGCTTGCACACGCGCCAGGTCTTCCGGAGTATCCACGCCGGCGGCCGGGGCGGAATCGGTCACGTGGACGGCAATCGGGTAGCCGTGCCAGAGGACGCGGAGCTGCTCCAGCGCTTCGATCCCCTCCAGCGGCGACGCTTCCAGCGCCGGATAGGCCTGCAAGAAATCGTTTCGGTAGGCGTACAGGCCGATATGGCGCAGCGGGACGTAGCCGGCCGGCAGGACTGATTTGTCCCGGGCGAAAGCATCGCGGTGCCACGGGATGGTGGCACGGCTGAAATACAGTGCGCGGCCCTGCTTGTCCAGCACCACCTTCACCACGTTCGGGTTGAAGGCGTCGGCCGCATCGTGCAACGGGTGGGCGCAGGTGGACATCGGCACGTCGGCGCCGATGCGGGCGGCGGCAGCTTGCAGCAGTTGCGGGTCGATCAAGGGTTCGTCGCCCTGCAGGTTGACCACCACGGCATCCATCGGCAGGTTCATGGCGCGCGCCACTTCGGCGATGCGGTCGGTGCCGGACGGGTGGTCGGCACGGGTCATGAAGGCTTCGATGCCGTGCTGTTCGCAGGCTTCCTGAATAGAGGCGTGGTCGGTGGCCACCACGATGCGGGCGGCGCCGGCTTCTTTCGCGCGTTCGGCGACGCGCACCACCATCGGCTTGCCGCCCAGGTCGGCCAGGGGCTTGTTGGGCAGGCGGGTCGAGGCCAGGCGGGCCGGGATGATGACGATGAAGGACACCGCTTACTCCGTGGTGTCCGGCAGGGAGCGCGCTTCGTCGGCCCACATGATCGGGATGCCGTCGCGGATCGGGTATGCCAGGCGATCGCCTTTGCAAATCATTTCCTGGGCTTTTTTATCGTACTCCAGAGGGCCCTTGCACACAGGGCAGACCAGGATATCAAGCAGGCGTGCGTCCACGTAGTTTCTCCACAATTTGATCGGCCAGCGCCGCTTCGATCCGGGCGCTGACTGGAACGACCCAGATTCTCGGATCGTTGCGTAATTCTTCAATTTGCCAGCATTTTACTGCATCCTTCTCCGTCACCAGAATAAAGTCGGCCTCGACATTGGCGAAAGGACGGTCCTTAAAGTCATGATGGTCGGGCAGCGGCAGTTCTTGCGGCTTGAGTCCCGCGGCGCGCAGCATGCCAAAGAAGCGGGCTGGATTGCCGATGCCTGCCGCAGCCGCCACGCGCAGCCCGGCGCCCTGCCCCGCACGGCGCGCCAGCTCGGCCAGCGGCATGCGTTCGCTGCGCCCGGCCAGCCGCTCCGCAACGTCGCCGGCCAGGCGCATCTGCCAGGGAGCAGCCGGCGCGCCGCCGCGCACGGCGCCGGGCGGCGCGACGACGGCCGACAGCGCTGCCGTCAGCTCGGGCGCGTTGACCACGGTGAAATCGCGTTTGCGGGACGGCGCTTCACGCAGCGGACCGGCCGGCAGCGTCCAGCCATTGCCGACGCCGCGGGCGTCGAACAGCACGATTTCGACATCGCGCGCCAAGGCATAATGCTGCAAGCCGTCGTCCGTGACGATTACGTCGACTTCCGGATGGGCCGCCAGCAATGCCTTGCCCGCCGCCGCGCGCGCGCGGCCGACAAACACCGGGCAAGCCGTGCGGGCGGCAATCAGGACCGGCTCATCGCCCACTTCCGCAGGCGTCGAAGCGGCGCCGACTTCGCGCGGGGCTGCATCCTTGCTGCCAAACCCGCGCGAAACAACGCCCGGCCGCAAACCAGCCGCGCGCAGCGCCTCCACCAGCCAGATCGTCAGCGGCGTCTTGCCGGTACCGCCAATGAAAATATTCCCCACGACGACGACCGGAACCGGCAGGCGCTCGGCGTGCGAAACGCCGGCCGCATACAAGCCGCGGCGCACGGCGGCCAGTCCCCGGAACAGCAGGGACAAGGGCCACAGCGCGCATGCCAGCGCGCCCCGCCGCAACCATTCGCGCGAGAACGTCGTCTCGAGGGATGAGGCCATTACTTGGCCTGGGCCGTCTGCGCCTCGAAGGTCACACGCTCGAAGCCGGCCACACGCGCCGCTTCCATCACGTTGATCACCATCTGGTGCATCGCGAACTGGTCGGCGTTGATCTTGACGATCGGGTTGGCGCCCTTGGCAGCTGCCTTCATCTGCTCCGACAGGCCGGCCACATCGTGGAACGCCACCGGTTCGCCGTTGATGGTGTAGTTACCCTTGGCATCCACCGTCACGTTCAGGTCATTCGGCTGCTCCACCGTCTTTTCCGCATCGGCGGTCGGCAGGGTGATTTTCAGCTCGGTGAACTTGCTGTACGTGGTGGTGATCATCAGGAAGATCAGGATCACCAGCAGCACGTCGATAAACGGGATCAGGTTGATCTCGGGATCTTCGCGCTTCTGGCCGCGGCGGAAATTCATCGCCATAAACTGATCCCTCGCTTACTTGCGGGAGTTGTGGACCACGTCCACGAACTTGACCGCCTGCTGCTCCATGTCGATGACGAAGGAATCAACCAGGGCGCGGAAGTGGCGGTAGAACACCAGGGTCGGCATCGCGATCGCCAGGCCGAAACCGGTGTTGTACAGTGCCACCGAGATACCGTGCGCCAGTTGCGCAGGGTTGGCGCCGGCGGAATTCTGCGAGCCGAAGATCTCGATCATGCCGACCACGGTACCGAACAGGCCCATCAGGGGTGCCAGGGTGGCGATGGTGCCGAGGGTGGTCAGGAAGCGCTCCAGCTGGTGCGCCACGGCGCCGCCCGCCTCTTCGATCGACTCCTTCATCACATCGCGTGGAGCGTTAACATTGCGCAACGCTGCCGAAAGAACAACACCGAGCTGGGAGGATTGTTCCAGCTTGTTGATGATGTCGTTGTTGATGTTTCCGCTGCGATAGACGCGCACTACCTCGTCCAACAGTGTCTTCGGAATGATGCGCGAACGGCGAAGATACATCAGGCGTTCCACGATCAGCGCAAGGGCAACGATGGAAGCGATCAGCAGAGGCCAGATCGGCCAGCCGGCGGCTTGGAAAATTGCGAGCAAGACATACTCCTAAGAAAGAAAAGCTAAACGCGCAATGTAGCGTGTCGAGAGCTATCAGGCAAGTGTGTGCATTCTTCACATTTTCTGTGGACAAGATTGTTGGCAATCCCACTATTTCGCATTAAGCCTATGATTTGATGATGATTTTTTCTAATGCAAAAAATTTCATCAGCCCTGGAAGGACCAGTTCTGCACATATTCTGTGGACAAAATTGTGGGGAATGGCGGCTTTTATATGCTAAGCCTTTGATAGGAAAGCGAATTGTTCTCAAGCACAAAAAATGCGCATTGGCACTGTGGCGGTTTTCCCCGGCTGTGCACTTCTTCACATATTCTGTTGATAAGATTGTTAGCAAGGCTATGCTTGAGGGGTGAAGTACTTGATCCATAAGGACTTTCTTGCCATGCGTAAAAACTTCGCATTGCAATGTCCACTTGGTTCCTGACCCCAAGTGGACATTTCTTCCCTTTCTGCACAAATTCTGTGGACAAAAGTGTGTGCAAGGCTGCGGGAGATGGTGCAAGTGTTTGATCTGTAACGACAATCGATCGCCGCTCAATTTTTGGGCAGGATTTTTCCCCACAGCTTCTGTGGATAAAATTGTTAGCAAGGGGCAGACTGGAGTGCCAAGTCCTTGATTTCTAAAATGAAAGTTACTCTGCAAACATTTTCATCACGCAAGTTTCAACGGTGAAGAGTTCCTCACACATTCTGTGGATATCTTTGTGCGTAACAGCGGTTCGCTATGACAAAGTCCTTGATCTATAAGGAAATTCGTCCGCTGCCCGCTTATGTAGCATTGGCGTTTACCCTTAATAATCATGTGTTTACAAAATATACTTGCGAGTTGAAGTGATATATGACATAAGCATGACCGCTTTCAAAAAGTGTGGACAGGTCCCATGATCAACAGCCCCGAACCCAACCAGGTTATTTCCGTCAGTGCGCTCAACCAGGCCGTCGCCCGCCTGCTGGAGCGCTCCTTCCCCTTGCAGTGGATCTCCGGGGAAATCTCGAATTTCACGCGCGCCAGCTCCGGCCATTGGTATTTCACCTTGAAGGATGACGCGGCCCAGGTGCGCGCCGTGATGTTCCGGGGCCGCGCCCAGTACGCCGGTTTCGTGCCGCGCGAGGGCGACAAGGTCGAAGTGCGGGCCCTGGTGACCCTGTACGGGCCGCGCGGCGATTACCAGATCAATGTGGAAGCGATCCGCCGGGCCGGCGTGGGCTCCCTGTTCGAAGCTTTCCAGCGCCTGAAGGAGCGCCTGGCCGCCGCCGGCTTGTTCGACACCGAACGCAAGCGCGCCCTGCCCCTGTTCCCGCGCACCATCGGCATCGTCACCAGCCCGCAAGCGGCAGCCCTGCGCGATGTGCTGATCGCCTTGCGGCGCCGGGCGCCGCACGTCAACGTGGTGCTCTACCCTACCCTGGTGCAGGGCCAGCAGGCCGGCGCCCAGATCGCGGCCGCGATCGACACCGCGTCGCGCCGCGCCGAGTGCGACGTGCTGCTGGTGGTGCGTGGCGGCGGCAGCATGGAAGACCTGTGGTCCTTCAATGAGGAAGTGGTCGCTTACGCCGTGGCCAACTGCCAGATGCCGGTGGTGTCCGGCGTTGGCCACGAAACCGACTTCACCATCTGCGACTTTGCCGCCGACGTGCGCGCCGCGACGCCGACCGCCGCCGCCGAACTGGCCGCAACGCCGCGCGCCGACTGGCTCGGTTCCCTGCGCGCCGACGCCACCGACCTGCGCCGCGCCATGCGCCGCGCCCTCAACGACGCCACCCAGACGCTGGACAACCTGCAGCGCCGCCTGCTCAGTCCCACGGCCCGCATCGCGCAGCAGCGCGTGCAATTGCAAAGCCTGTCCACCGCCATGATGCACGCCACCCGCAACCCGCTGCAGCAGGCCCGCTTCACGGTCGACCGGCTGGCCGGCCGGCTGGCCGCGCGCAAGCCGGACGCGAGCAAGGCAAGGGCAGCAATGGAAGCCCTGCAGCACCGCGCCGGCGCCAGCATGCGCGGGCAACTCCTGCAGCGGCGCGATGCCCTGCATGCGCTGTCGGCGCAGCTCGAATTACTGAATCCCCAGCGCACGCTGGAACGCGGCTACGCCATCGTCACCGATGCCGCCGGCGCCGTATTGCGCGAACCGGCGCATATCAAGCCGGGACAAACGCTGGGTATCCGCCTGGCCGAGGGCAGCGCCGAAATCGGCGTAGCCACCGTGCAACCAACGCTTACCTAGCGTTCGTATTAGAATAGTGGCCGTTTCGGCAAAAATAACTTTTCGTCTCAATCAAAAGGAAACATTCATGGAACATACCCTGCCACCACTGCCGTATGCGATGGACGCACTGCAGCCGCACATCTCCAAGGAAACCCTGGAATTCCACTACGGTAAGCACCACCAGGCTTATGTCACCAACCTGAACAACCTGATCAAGGGCACCGAGTTCGAAAACCTGTCCCTGGAAGAGATCGTGAAGAAGTCTTCCGGCGGCGTGTTCAACAACGCAGCCCAGGTCTGGAACCACACCTTCTACTGGAACTGCATGGCACCTAACGCCGGCGGCGCTCCGACCGGTGCAGTGGCTGACGCCATCAACGCCAAGTTCGGTTCCTTCGACAACTTCAAGGCTGAATTCACCAAGTCTTGCGTCGGCAACTTCGGTTCCGGCTGGACCTGGCTGGTGAAAAAGGCTGACGGCTCCGTCGAGATCGTCAACACCTCCAACGCCGCCACCCCGCTGACCGGCGCCGACAAGCCTCTGCTGACCTGCGACGTATGGGAACACGCTTACTACGTCGACTACCGCAACGCACGTCCGAAGTACGTTGAAATCTTCTGGAACCTGGTGAACTGGAACTTCGTGGCCCAGAACTTCGCTTAATCGCGCGTTCTTGCCCCGCAAAGAGCCCGCAACCGCGGGCTCTTTTTCATTTGAGACTACCCATGACCGACAAGCAAAAGACGGAAGACCGCATCATCATCGATCAACTCGGCGCCATTCTCATCATTCTGGGTATCGTCCAACTGTGCTGGGGAATCTATACTGCGCCGAAGGGGCAATTCAAGCTCAATTTTGGCTTTTTGCTATGTGGCCTGTTGATCCTGTTTGGCAATATGCGCATCGTTTCCGGCGTGCGCTGGCTTGCATGGCTAGCCCTGGCGCCTGCGGCCATCGACCTGCTTGCACCGTTTCTTCTCACGCCGAGGAGGCTGCTCCTGACGGAAATCCGGCTTGCCACTTTCCAGTTCATAGCCGCCACGCTGACAAGCCTGGTTGCATTTTGCGCCATTATCCTGGTGATCCGCCGGCTGGGCAGCGCCCCGGTACTGGCAGCCCGCGTCAGCGCCGGCCGCAAACTGCGCGACATGCGTATCCCACTTGCCCTGGGCGTGGCGCTTGCAGCATTCTTTCAAATTACGGCAGCCGTCGTCCTTTACGGCGACAATGCCCGCAAGGCGGAACAAATGGTCGCCGAACGCATGGGCCCCAGGTACCAGTACCACACGAATTTCATCGGTGCTTCCTACGGCGATGAGAAATACGTCCAGGCCACCGTACAGGCCTGGAACGAGAATGAGCTCTTGCTCATCCCCGTCCGTTGGGATCAATAGCGTCGCTTCACGCTGATCACGACCTTGCCGAAGTGGTTGCCCGAGTCCATGTGCTGGTAGGCCTCGCGCGCCTCGTGGATGTCGAACACGCGGTCAACCACCGGCTTGATGTTGCGCAGGGAGACCAGGCGCGACAAGTCTTCCTGCATCTTGCGGCTGCCGACGTAGATGCCGCTCATGCGCTTGCCGCCGATGACGATGCCGAGCAGCTGGATACTGGTTTCAAAGCCGCCACCCAGGCCGCCGATCACGGCCACCTTGCCGCCCATGCCGACCGCGGCGATCGAACGCGCCAGCGTATCCTGGCCGCCGACTTCGAGCACCAGGTCGACGCCCTCGCCGTTGGTGGCGCGCAGCACTTCCTCTTGCCATTCAGGCGTCGTGCGGTAGTTGATCAACACGTCGGCGCCCAGCGCCCGCGCCCGTTCCAGCTTGGTGTCGCTGGAGGAGGTGACAATGGCGCGTACGCCTGCGGCCTTGGCCAGTTGCAGCGCCCAGACCGACACGCCGCCGGTACCCAGCAACAGCACTGTGTCGCCGGCTTTCAGGCCGCCTTCCACGAACAGCGCATTCCAGGCGGTGACGCCGGCGCAAGTCAGCGTGGCGGCTTCTTCGTAGCTCAGGTGCTCCGGCACCGCGACCAGGCCGCCAGCCTGGATCACCAGTTCCTCGGCCAGCACCCCGTTGCCGCCGGCGCCCAGCGTCGCGGCGGTTTTGGCCGGCGTGACCTTGCCTTCTTCCCATTCCGGGAAAAATGCGGTCGCAACGCGGTCGCCGACGCGGAAATGCTGCACGCCAGGGCCGACTTCAATCACCTCGCCTGCCGCATCGGAACCCGGCACCACGGCGCCCTCGCCGCTGACCGGGTAAGTACCCTGGGCCACCATCAGGTCGCGATAGTTCAGCGAAACGGCGTGCACTTTGACGCGCACTTCATGGTATTCCAGTTCGCGTTGAGGTAATTTGACGGCTTCCAGGCTATCGATACCGGCGCCAGGAGTGATTTGGTAAGCATGCATTGGGATTTCCTCACAAGTTGTGGTTAAGTGAGAAGCACTATATAGTTTCCTGACGCTCCACAGTGGTGGAGTTTTATCGACAGATTGTCGCCGAACTGGAAACAATATGAATGAGCGCCTGAATGGCATCAACGTCTTCGTGCAGGCGGTGGAAGCCGGCAGTTTTTCCGCCGCCGCCGCCCGTCTGCACCAGACCCGCTCCGCCGTCGCCAAGTCCATCGCGCGGCTGGAGGAAAGGCTTGGCGTGCGCCTGTTCCACCGCACCACGCGCAGCCAGAACCTGACCGAAGCCGGCCAGTCCTATTACGAGCGCTGCGTGCGGGCACTGGCGGAACTGGATGCGGGTGAAGCCTGCATCGGCACCGGCCGCAGCGAACCGACCGGGCGCCTGCGCATCAGCGTGCCGGTGCTGTTCGGCCGCCAGTTCGTGGCGCCGTTGATGATGGACCTGGCCCAGCGCTACCCGCAGCTGACCATCGACATCTCATTCAACGACCGGGTGGTGGACCTGCTGGATGAAGGCTTTGACCTTGGCCTGCGGGTCGGCCCGCTGCCAAACAGCAGCAGCCTCGCCGCGCGCCACCTGGGCCAGCAACGCATGCTGATCTGCGGCGCGCCCTCCTACCTGCAGGCGCATGGCGAGCCGAACAACCTGCAGGAAGTGAGCGGGCACGCCGGCATCCTGTACTCGCGCGGGCGCGTGGTAAAGGAGTGGACGGTGTGCACGCCGGATGGCCGCACGCACGACCTCTTGCCGCAACAGCGCATGCTGGTGGATGACTTGCAGGTGATTGCCGATGCCACGGCGCGGGGCATGGGACTGGCCTGGCTGCCCTGCTGGCTGATCGCCCCGTACGTGAAACGGGGCGAATTGAAAGTGCTGTTCGATTGCGGCGAGATGGAAGCCTCACAGATGCACCTGGTGTGGCCCCATACTCCCTATATGCCCGCCAAGCTGCGCGTCGCAATCGACACGCTGCTTGAGGTGACGCCGATCTACCTGGCAAGCGCGGAGGAGAACCCGGCGCTGCCTTTACCGGCGACTCACATACGCCAGCGCAAGGACAAGCCAACCACGCGGTCGTAACGGCGCACGTCGCGCGGATTGCTCGCAATGCCGTGGAAGTCGTTGTACTTGCGGTCCAACAGGTTCTCGACATCCAGCGTCACGCCCATATTGTCGTTGATCTTGTACGAGATCGAGGCATCGGCGGTCTTGATCGGTTCCACGATCAGGTCGAAGCCCAGGGCGCGGTAGTTGTAGGCGTCGACGAACTTGCTGCGGTAGTTGTATGCCAGGCGGCCAGACCAAGGGCCGCGCTCATACAGGGCCACGATGTTGTAGGCGTTCTTCGACATGCCCACGAAAGGATTCTTCACGCCTTCATCCAGCAGGTAGCCTTTCATATAGGTGTAGTTCGCCTCCAGGCCGAAACCGCCGAGCCAGCCGGGCAGGAAGTCGTAGAACTGGCGGTAGCCGATTTCCACGCCTTTCAGGTCGCCCTTGTTGATGTTGCGCGGACGGTCCATGCGGTACTGCTTGCCGTCGATGGTTTCCATCGCCACGCGGCGGATCACGTAGTCCTCGAATTTGTGGTCGAACAGCGTGGTGGTGATGCTGCCGGCCGGGGCGAAGTACCATTCCAGCGCGGCGTCGAAGTTCTTGCCGACGACAGGCTTCAGGTCAGGATTGCCGCCGTTGCCTTCGTAAATCCCCTGCGAGTTCGGGGTTGCACCCAGCGATTCGCCCGGATTGAAGTCGCCGAAGTTGGCACGCTGCACCGCCTTGCCGGCATTGAAGCGGCCGATCAGGTCCTTGGTCAGCAGGGCTTTCAAGGTAATGTTGGGCAGGTAGTCGGTATCGCTGCTCTTGCGGTTGACCGCCACCGGCTGCCCGTTCACATTGCTGAAACCATTCACGTCCAGTTCCGTGCGGACCACGCGCACGCCGGCCGTGCCTTCCACCGGGATCGCGCCAAGCTGGAAGCCGAAGCGGGTCTTGCCGTAGAAGGCGCTGGTATCTTCACCGTTGCGATACAGCGAGTATGGATCGGGATCGGTCTTGCCGCTGCGGCCATACAACTGGCGGACTGCATCGATATTCGCGTGCTGGTAGTCGTCGCACACCACCAGCCACTGGCGCATGCCGTAGTCGTTTGCCAGGCGCATCGATGGGCACAGCAGCCCAGGCACCGAGGCGGCCGCCGGCAGGTTGGCGTTAGGCGGCAGGAAGTTCATGCTCTCGTGCTGGTAGGCCGCCTTGCGCTGCGCCAGGCGCACGCCGGCGCTGAACTCGCGCAAGAAATTCTCCTCGCCGTTGTTATAGGTCGCATCGGCCCGCCAGTCGGTGGACTGGCCGCTGGAAGCCGACCAGTTGTCGATGAAGGCCGACATGCGGTAATTGTTCGGGTCCATCATGTTGTAGCCCGGGTAGTCGAACCACGCGCCGCCGTTGACGAAGGTCTTGCCGCTGACGCCAGGTGGGTCGGCCAGCAACTCCATGATCGGAAATTCCTGCTTCCAGCGGCTATTAGTGCGCGCCAATTCAGTGCTCACGCGCAGGTCCGGCGTCACGTTCCAGCGCGCGCCGATGGCGCCCTGGTGGCCTTCGGAATCGTCGCGCGGCGCCTGGTTCGAACTCAGGGTGAAGATGTGGTAATTGCCGGCCGGTTTGGTAGCGTTGATGGTATCGATCTGCCGGGTGCCAGGGATCAGGGTGTATTGGGGATTGGTGCGGATGCCGCCGCCCCAGTCGATATCGCCGCTCGCCGTCCACGGCTGCGCGAACCAGCCCTGGTTACCGAGGAAGAACTGGCGCTCGGCGTCGTGGTCGATGCGGGTCGACCAGCCCTCGGCATACACTTCCACGTCGCGCGATGGGCGCCATTGCACCGCCCAGTTGCCGGCCCAGCGCTTGCGCTCGCCCTGGTAGTTGACGTGGCCCAGGTCATAGGGGCCTGTGATAGTCGGGTCGGTGGTGACGGTTTTGTCCGGCGGCGAATTCCAGGTCACCTCATCGTGGTAATTCCCCTTCTGGTAGGAGAGGCCGGCCAGCACGCCGATTTCGCCGATGCCGGTTTTCCAGCGATTCGACAACATGCCCGACAGCTGCGGGTCGTTGGTCTTGGATTTGTCGCGGTGCTCGACGCGGGTGTTCACGTTGGCGCTAAAGCCCTTGAAGTCGAACGGGCGCGACGTGCGCACGTCGATCACGCCCGCGGTACCGCCCTCCACCATGTCGGCACTCTGCGACTTGTAGACGTCGATGCGCTGCAGCATGGTGGTCGGGATATCGGCCAGGTACAGGTTGCGATTGTTCGCGGTGTACACTTCGCGGCCATTCAGCAAGGTGACCAGGCCGGGCAGGCCACGCACGATGACGGAGCTGGCTTCGCCGAATTCGCGGCGGATCTGCACGCCGGAGACGCGGCCCAGCACTTCGGCCACGTTCTTGTCGGGGAATTTGCCGGCTTCTTCGGCGACGATGGAATCGAGCACGTCGTCGGCATTGCGCTTGATGTTCTGCGCGCTCTGTGCGGCCTTGCGCACGCCGGTCACCTGCACGACATTCGGATTGTCCTGGGCGGCGTCCTGGGCCCAGACCGATGCGCTGCTCAGCAGGCCGGTGGCCAGCATGCAGGCGACGGTGGTTTTCAAATTGAACTGGTGCTGCATGTACGGTCTCCCTGATTGGTTTTTGTTGAACCGAATGTAGGGGAACTGCCGTAATGCAATCCAATTAATTCTTTTCCGGCTTTAATACCGGTTTTGATATCGAACGGGCGCGCGCCCTAGGAGGGAAAGCGCGCTCGCGCGTGCCCATCAGCGCCCCGGGCGGGGCACTTTGTAGCCTTACCGCAACAGCTTTTAGCTGCCACGTTCGACGTCGTCGCGCTCCCTGCGCTGGGCCCCGGGCATCGATTCGACGTGGTCGACGTCGATGTCGGCGCCGTCCGGGGCCGGCGTATCGCGGCCGACACTGGCGCGCTCGCCGGTGCCCTGGGCATCGGAATCACTGTCGAGTTCGGTGTCGCCGGGGCCCGGCGGGCGCGCGCCTTGCACGTCGCTGCCGGAATCGGACGAATCGCTGGGGCCGAGCGCCCCGGTACCGTGTCCCTTGTTGACCTGGCGGTCAGGCTGCACCGGCATATTGTCCGGGTCGAGTGTACTGGTTCCTGACATGGTGTCCTCCTGTTTCCATTAATTTAACGAATTCAGGCTCCAGGGGGCGCAGTGTTGGAAGATGCCAACACTGTGTTACATAAGCAATAATTCTGAAACATCTTCGGTTGTATGCCATTTGTACCAAATTTCCCCTTTAAGTATAAGGTTTTCCCAAGATGTAGCTTTCAAAAAAGACGGAACTCATCCTTACTTGGAGCTTACGTTTGGGAGTTGATACAGATCAAAAAGGCATTTACCTTAGGTCAACACTAGTACAATTCAGGCTTGAACAAATTGCACAGGAGTGCCTGCAGAATGAGTAGTTTTGACGCAACCAATAAGCGCCTGAAAAACATTCATACTCGCATCCCGGAATTCCCGGAAGACTTGGTACGCCTGCTGCGCATGACCTATCACGTCCAGAAACGCATGAAGGATCTGGCGAATTCGGTGTTGCGCAAGTATGACCTGGTCGATGCCAGCTATATGGTGCTGGCGGTGCTGTACGGATCGGAAAATGAGACTTCGACCGCGTCCAACCTGGGCGAAGCGTGCATGGAAAAGCCGGCCAACCTGACCCGGGTCTGCAACGACCTGGAAGCGCAAGGCCTGATCACCCGCGGCAACCGCCCGGGCGACCGCCGCTGCGTGATGATCACCCTGACCGACGCCGGCCGCAACCTGATCGAGCAAGTGATGCCGGAAGTGTGGTCGCGCACCACCCGCGCCTACGACGGCTACAACGGCGACGACATCCGCGTGCAAGAACAGCTCTTCAAGCGCCAACTCGCCAACCTCGACGTCAGCGCTTAAAAAACAAGGACTTAAAAAATAGGGACGTACCCCATTTTCCCGCATAGCGGGAAAATGGGGTACGTCCCTATTTTTTAAGTCCTTGATTTTATTTCTGCGGCTTGGTGTGCTTCATGGCGTAGTACAGGTGCTGCCACCAGTGCTCGCGGGACTGCACGCTCAGCATGCACTGGCGGTCGATCTCTTCTTTGAAGACCCGGTCGCGGCATTGCATATTGGCTAGCGCATTGCGCTGGTTCTCCGCATTCACCACCGCCAGCACAAGCCAGAACACCAGCCCGGACAGCACAACCACCAGCGTCCAGGCCAGGTGGTTGACCCAGGTGCGCTGCACCAGGCCGGCCTCGTCAGGGGCCGACTCCCGGAATGCACGCATCACACCTTCTTCACGTTGATCCATGTCTTATTTCTTGGTCGCTGCAGCCTTGGCTACCAGGTAATCGGCAACAGCCAGCGCTGCGGCCTGGGACTGCTCTTCCGGCTGGCCCGGACGGCCGGCCATGGATGGGGAAGTCACGTAACGGCCGTCGATCACCAGCGTTGGCGCGCTATCCACCTTGTACTGGGCGACGATGCTCTCCATACGCTTCATTTTAGACTCGACGCTGAAGGATTTATAGACGCTTTCGTACTTGGCCTTGTCGACCCCGGCGCTGACCACCACGGCGGTCACGTCTTCCTCACGCATCAGGCGTTTGCGCTCGTTGTGAATCGCATGGAACAGCTTCTGGCTGGCGGCATCGGTGCTACCCATGGTTTCCAGGGTCACGTAGGCGCGTGCCAGCGGGTCTTTTTCGCCGCGGGCAAAGTGGATGCGGCGGAAGTGGATCTTGTCGGCGTTCTGCTTGACCCAGGCCGACATGCGCGGCTCGAGCGCGTTGCAGTGCGGGCAGGTGAACATGAAGAACTCGACCACCTCGACTTTCTTGCCCTGGGCTTCGGTGCGCACCGGGGTATCGAGGACCGTAAAGTCAACGCCCTGTTTCGGCTCGGCGGCATGGGCGCCGGCGGCGGTGAACATCAGGGCGGCAGAAGCAATCAGCAGTCGCAGCAAACGCATGGTCATCCTTAAAGAGGTAAATGGTAAACGCCGCGAGATTACCATTTTTTGCGCGCTGTGATCAGCCCCGCGGGCCAAATTGGCGCCGGCGGGGCGGTTTTAAGCTTCGTTTAAGCGCTTAAAAGTCGTAGCGCGCCGAAACTTTCAGTTGGCGGCCACTGTTCGGGTAGATGCCCGCGCGGCAGCTGAAGGCCTGGCTGAAGTGCTCCTTGTCGAACATGTTCAGCGCCGTCGCCGCCAGCTCCCATTGGCCGAACTTGCGCGCATAGCGGCCGTCGACCACGGTGTAGGCCGGCATGCGGGTGCTGCAGCTGTTATCGAAATCGCTACCATAACGCTGCTCGCCGACGCGCTGCACGCCGATGTCGGCGCTCTGGCCGTCGGACGGCAGCCATGCCAGGCGCACGGTCAGGATGTTCTTCGGCACCAGCGCCAGCTCGCGGCCGGCGTTGGAGCCGGAGCGGAACTCGGCATCCACTTGCTGGAAGTGGCCCTGGACCTGCCATGCCGGCGCGAAGCGGTAGCTGCCGTCCAGCTCGAAGCCCTGGCGTCGGGTCGGTGCCAGGTTGGTGTTGGCGCCGAACATGCCTGCGGTCGGATCGTAGTAGATCTCGTTGTCCAGCTTGTGGCGGAACACGCGCGCGTCGACCTTGGCGGCGCCTTGCGCGTAACCGAGGCCGATCTCGGCATCGTGCGAAGTCTGGGTTGCCAGCGGCTTGTTCGCTTGCGGGGTGAAGCCGTTCTCGTCGGAGTTGGCGACGCGGTAGCTCTGGCCAAGCTTGGCCCATGCGGTCAGGCCCGGCGCGGCCAGCATGCTGCCCTGCACTTCCCACGCGTTATTGGCTTGCTTGACGCTGTAAGTGGCGGTGGTGAACGGCACTGGATCGACGGAGTCCTTGTCGAACAGTTCGCGGCGCACACCGGCGGACAGGCGCAATTGCTGCGGGCCGGCGAACTTCATCTCGTCGCGCAGATAGAAGGCTTTGCTCTTCTGGGTGGCATCGGCCGCCGAGAAGGCGGAGCTGGTGACGCGGTTCCAGCGGCCGAAGTCGAAGCCGGCTACCAGTTCGTTCAGCATGCCGTTGAACTGGCCCAGGTGGCGTACGCGCGGCGAGAACTGGCTCTGCTTGGTGTCGTAGGCCGAGCTGGAAACGCCGAATGCGCTGAAGTACGTGGCTTCGGCTTCCTTCTTGCGGTGCGACAGTTCGGCCGCCAGGTCGAAGGCGCCGACCTTGTGTTCCCACGCTGCGGTGTAGCGGTCGGTATCGAGCTTGCCGAAGTCGTTCGGTGTCAGGGTTTGGCGCGGATTGGCCTTGAATTGCGCTTCCGTCAGGCTGCCGGCGAAGCGCTGGTCCTGGCGCGCGATATCGGCGCGCAGCGAGATGCGGCCGACGCCGGTGTTGAACTTGACGCCGCCGTTCAGGCGCGACTGCTTGAATTCATTGTTGTCGCGGTAGTTGTCGGCGCGCTGGTGGCCGCCCGATGCGTCAAAGGCGAAATCGTCGAAGCCCTGTGCCAGGCTGGCGCGTACTTCACCGCTGTCGAACTGGCCCAGCTCCGTGAACATATTGCCGCTGCGCTCGCCGGCCTGGGAGCGCTTGGTGGTGATCTGGATCACGCCGCCGGTGGCGCCCTCGCCATACAGCACGCTGGCGCCGCCACGCATGATGTCGATGCGCTCCACCATGTCGATCGGGATGGTGGACAGGGTTGCGCTGGACAGCTCGTTCTCGTTCAGGCGAACGCCATCGAGCACGATCACCACGTTCTGGTCGCTGTTGGTGCCGAAGCCGCGCAGGTCGAGGCCGAAGTCCGGGCTGCCGGTCAGGCTCTGGCGCCCGTACACGCCGCCGATCTTGCGGATCGCCTGGTTGACGTCGGCTACGCCGGCGCGACGGATATCGGCCGCGGTAATGGTGGTGGCGCCGATCGGCAGCAGCGATGGGTCGCTGGCGAAGCGGGAACCGGAAACGACAACGGTGTTCGATTGGGCTTGGGCCGCTGCGGCGAAGCACAGGGCGATAGCTGCGGCAAGCGCGCAGCGCGAGGTGATCAAGGTCATGGCTTTTATGATGAGTATTTTCCGCCTGCCTCCCCGCAGCCGGAATCCACGGAAGTCGATCCCTGTGCGGGTGCGCTTCCACCTCCCTGGCCGGTATCCGGGCTGGCAAGACTGACCGATCCACCTTCCTGCGTGTTCATTCATGCAGTGGTTGTTTGGCGCGGCCTGCCGTCATGACGACGGCGCTTGCGTACCGTTGCGGGGGCAGCACATTGCGTTTCCCGTTTAACTGCCCCCATGAACAGGAGGCGGGCACCAAGGCGCGCACATTATACGCTGCTTACGCTATAGTGACGCGTTGCCAAATTATTATGAGATAACCATGCGCACTTTCATCGCGCTCGCCGCCGTCGCCCTGTTGGCCGGCGCCGCGGCAGCGCCAGCAGAAATACCGACCGTCGCGCGCAACGCCGCCGCAGTCAGCGTGCCCAGCGCGCCCCATGCCTGGGGCGGCATGCGCACCGGCCGGGAAGCCACGCTGTCCGACCGCGTGGTGGACTACAAGATCGAGGCCAGCCTCGATCCGGTCAAGCACACCATCGACGGCAAGCAGCGCCTGACCTGGCGCAACCGCAGCAGCGAGCCGGTGCGCAGCGTGTACCTGCACCTGTACCTGAACGCTTTCCAGAATTCCGGCAGCACCTACTTCACCGAACAGCGCAAGAGCGGCGGCGGCTTCCGCTCGGGCGTCGATACCAAGGATGGCGACTGGGGCTATATCGATCTGCGCAGCGTGCAGCAGAACGGCGCCAACGTGGCGTGGAAATTCGTGCAGCCCGATGGCGGTCCCGTCACCGACCGCACCGTGGTGCGCATGGACCTGCCTCAGCCGGTTGCACCCGGCGCCAGCACGACGCTCGACATCAGCTTCTTCGACCAGTTGCCGCGCGTGGCATCGCGTACCGGCTATTTCGGTACCTTCCACCTGGTGGCGCAGTGGTTCCCCAAGATTGCCGTACTGGAGCTGCCCGGTGAACGCGGCGCCACCCAGGCCCGCTGGAATGCGCACGAGTTTCACGCCGAATCGGAGTTTTACGCCGACTTCGGCAGCTACGACGTCAAGCTGACCGTGCCAAAAGGCTATACCGTGGGCGCCACCGGCGAACTGCAAGGCCAGCCGGTCGAAAAGGACGGCAAGCTGACCCACCACTACATGCAGGGCGACGTGCACGATTTCGCCTGGACTGCCGACAGCCGCAGCGCCAGGCCGCTGACCGACACCTGGACCGGCGCCGGCAGCCCACAGGTGAAGATCACGGTGTTGTTCCCGCCGGAATACGCATCGAACGCGGCGCCCGCACTGAAGGCCACCAAGGATTCGCTGGACTACTTCTCGAAGACGCTCGGCCCTTACCCGTACAAGACGGTCACCGTGGTGATCCCGCCGTACAACGCGCGCGAAGCGGCCGGCATGGAATACCCGACCTTCTTCACCGCCGATGCCTACAAGGATGTCACGCCGGGCACGTTCAGCGCTTTCGAGCTCGATTTCGTCACCATCCACGAATTCGGCCACGGCTACTTCTACGGCATCCTCGCCAGCAACGAGTTCGAGGAACCGATGCTGGACGAAGGCTTGAACCAGTACTGGAACACGCGCATGCTGGCCGACCTGCGCCGTACCATCGATGCCACCACGCCCCTTCTCGACAAGATCGGCTTTGCACCGCGCTTCGATGTCTGGCAGGTCGAGCGCGCCGTGAGCCCGCGCGATGAACCAGCCGATCCGCTGGGTGCCAGCGCCTTCCATCGCCTGCAGGGGGTGGGGCCGGTGTATTCGCGCACCGCAACCACCATGCACGACCTGGAGGCCCAGCTAGGCAAGGAGGTGATGGGGCGCGCCTTCCAGGAGTACTATCGCCGTTGGAAATTCCGGCATCCGAGCGTTGCCGATTTCCGCGAGGTGTTGAGCGAGGTAAGCGGCAAGCGCGAACTGGTGGAGCGGGTATTCGCCCAGCAGGTGTACAGC
Source organism: Duganella sp. CF458 (assembly GCF_900113115.1). Taxonomy (GTDB): domain Bacteria; phylum Pseudomonadota; class Gammaproteobacteria; order Burkholderiales; family Burkholderiaceae_D; genus Rugamonas. The sequence continues at coordinate 145,827 of NZ_FOOF01000013.1, forward strand.
GTCAGCCGCGTCGATGACCGCATCGCCAAGTTCACCAGCGCCGAGGTGGTGCCGCTTCCCGGCATGCAGGTAGAGAACGGCAAGCACGTCGAGTTGACGGCGGAGCAGGCCGAGGAGCGGGAAGACCAGCAGCGCAAAGCTTGGGAGAAGGCGCACCCGAATGCGAAAACAGGCGAAGGTCCCTTCCCTTACCACACCATGGTCACGGTGCGCCGGCGCGGTGCCGACGTGCCGCAAACCCTGGTCGTCAGCTTCGCCGACGGCAGCAAGGAAACCGTGCAATGGAGCGGAGAAGAGCGCTGGCAGACCTTCGAATGGACCAAGCCATCGAAGGCCGTGTCGGCCGAAATCGATCCTGGCCGCAAGAACTACCTCGACGCCAACAAGCTCGATGACAGCCGCACGCTCAAGTCCGACGGCCGCGCCGCGCGCCGATGGACCTTCGACTTTGCCGCCATCGTCCAGACCCTGATCTCCTTCATCGCGACCCTATGAAACTGAGCGCCAACCTGAAAAACGCAAGCCGCGCCGCCCTGCAATGGCGCCTGCTTGTCATCTGGCTCGCCGCCGCCCTGCTGCCTACCCTGTTGCTCGCGCTGCCGATGTGGAGCACCCTGTCCGGCATCCTTTCCCATTCGGTGCATGCACCGCAACTGGCCAAGTCGCTGGACGTGCTGGCACTGGCCGACCTTATGGGCGAGTTCAAACGCAACAACCTGGCGCTGCAGGCTGGCGGCATAGGCGCGGCGGCGCTGGCCCTGCTGCTGTCGCCCCTCCTCACCGGCGTGATCGCCAGCGCGGGCCGGGCGCAGGAAACCGCCACCTTCCGCCAACTGTTCGCAGGCGGCGTGAGCGAATACCCGCGCATGTTCCGCATGCTGCTGTGGGCTGTCGTTCCCCTGGGCCTGGCGCTGGCCCTCGGCGGCGCTGTGGCCGACAGCGTGCAGGACATCGCGGAAAAAGCCAGCCTCGAATCGACCGCCGACGCCTGGTCGCTGTGCGCCAACGTGCTGGGCGTGCTGCTGCTTGCCCTGGCCAACCTGACACTGGACGCGGGGCGCGCCCAGTTGGCCATCGACCGCCGCCGCACATCCGCGGTCAAGGCCTGGTGGTCGGGCCTCAAGCTGCTGCTGCGCCGCCCGGCAGCCATGTTCGGCAGCTACCTGCTGCTGACCGTGAGCGGCCTGCTGCTGGCCGGCTTGTTCGCGCTGGCACGCTTCAATGTGGAGGCCAGCAACGGCTTGCTGCTGGTGGCCGGTTTCCTGCTGGCGCAGCTGGTGGTGCTGGCGATGGCGTGGATGCGCGCGGCGCGGCTGTTTGCGCTAATGACGCTGTCTGCAACGAATCGCTGAGCGGAGTATATTGGTGGGCATGACTACCTTGCCCACCTTCTTCCTGTCGCACGGCGGCGGCCCATGGCCCTGGATGCGTGACCAGTTCGGCAACGCTTACGACCAGCTGGATGCAGCGCTGCGCGACTTGCCGCGCCTGGCCGGCGGCAAGCCGAAAGCCCTGCTGGTGGTCACCGCGCACTGGGAGGGTCGCGACTTCCTCGTTTCATCGTCGGCCAAGCCGCCGATGATCTACGACTACGGCGGCTTCCCGCCCCATACTTACCAGATCCAGTACCCTGCCCCCGGTTCGCCGCAACTGGCGGCGCGCGTGATCGAATTGCTGGGTACCCGTGCCCGGCTGGATCCGGAGCGCGGCTTCGACCACGGCACGTTCAGCGCCATGTATCCCGCCTTCCCGCAAGCCGATGTGCCGATCGTGCAGCTCTCGCTGCGTCATGGCCTGGACCCGGCCGAACACCTGGAGATCGGGCGCCTGCTGCGGCCCTTGCGTGACGAAGGCATCCTGATCGTCGGCAGCGGCCTGAGTTACCACAACCTGCGCGCTTTCAACGCCGCCGGCGCCGAGGCTTCACACGTGTTCGATGGCTGGCTGCGCGACACGATGACTGCTGCGCCGGCCGAGCGCATCAGGCGCCTGCTGGAATGGGAGCGTGCACCGGCCGCGCGTATGGCGCACCCGCGCGAAGAACACTTGCTGCCGTTGATGGTGGTGGTAGGCGCGGCCGAGGATGCGGCCGCACAGGTGGTGTATCACGAAGACCGCTTCATGGGGGCGCTGGCGGTCAGCAGCTTCATGCTGGGCTGATTCCAGGGTGTCGCGGTCAGGTGCCGCGCTTGCCCTTCAGGCGTTCGGCTTCCTTCTCGGCGGCTTTGCGCTCCGCCTCTTCCGACTTGATGCGCTCCGCTTCCGCGTGGATCGCCAGCGCTGCGGCGCGGGTGGCCGGTGTTTCCAGCGAAATGCGGCCCAGCGCGCCGCTGCGGTAATCCAGCAACAGCATATGCGATGCTTTCTCGAAGTCCCAGTCGCCGCCCTTCAAGCGATAGCTGCGCAGTTGCGCCACGCGTTCGATCAGCGCCACGCCGTCCATGGCCGACACGTCGGCCTTGTAGCGCGCCTTCAGCAATTCCGGATAGCGCTGCAGCAGTTCTTCCGCCAGCCATACCGCCACTTCTTCCTCGATCAGCGCATTGGCGCCGATCGCATGCGAAGCCGCCAGCGCCATACCGTCGGACGGCATTTCGATCTTCGGCCACAGCAGGCCTGGCGTATCGATCAGCACCGTTTCCAGATCGAGGTAAATCTTCTGCTGCTGCTTGGTGACTGCCGGTTCGTCGCCCACTTTCGCCACGCGGCGCTTGAGCAATGCATTCATCAGGGTCGACTTGCCGACGTTGGGAATGCCCATGATCATCATGCGCAGCGGCTTGATCGGCTCGTTGCGGTGCGGCGCCAGCTTGCGCGCCTTGGAAATCACCTTGGCCACGTCGGACGGCTTCTTGGTCGTCATCGCATAGGCGGTGACGGTCTTGTCCTGCTCGAAATGGCGGATCCAGGCCGCGGTGGCATCCGGGTCGGCCAGGTCGATCTTGTTCAGGATCTTCAGGCAAGGGCGTTGGCGGAACTTGCGCAGTTCCTCCACCAGCGGATTGCAGCTGGCCGCAGGCAGGCGCGCGTCAACCACTTCGATGACGACATCGACGTCGGCCATCTGTTCCGCCGCCTTTTTCTTGGCGGCGTTCATATGCCCGGGGAACCATTGGATAGACATGCTCTTGCCTTACGAATCGAATCAACAATCCGCCATTTTACCTCAAGACCACCCTGCCGAACGAGGTGTCGGTGCGGGCGCCGGTGGCCTTGGGCGAGATGCCGAAACGACAAGTTTGCAGCCAGCTTACCGCATCGCGCACCACGCCGGCATCGAAATGCGCCGCCTCCGGCACGATGCGCTGCGCCTTGCCCTCGGGGTCGACCAGGAAGCGCAGCTTGATGGCGGCCCGGCCATCGGGGCGCTGCTCCAGGTTGTCGTAGCGCAGGAAGCGCTGCGACGGGGCGCAACTGCCGGGCAGCAGCATCGGCCGCAACGGCGCCGGGCCTTCCAGCGTCCAGGCATATTGCAGCGGGAAAACGGCGCCCTCGCGCGCCGCGGCCAGCCCCGGCTTGAAACGGCAGCGCGCCAGGCCGGCCAGCGCCGCCTGGTCCAGGATGCTCCAGCCGCTGCCTTGCTTCACATGCGCATTGCGCACGGCACCGTCGGCGCCGACCTGGAATTGCAGCATGGTGCTGCCTTCGATCTCATAGCGCACGGCTTCGCGCGGCCACTCGGGCACGGTGCAACTGGCCGGCGTGGCCAGCGACTCATAGGGAAAGGCGCTGGCACCGGCCAGCGCAAGCAACAGCGACAGCATGTCAGATCTCGGCCAGGGCCTTTACATGGGCGACCACGCTGCGGCCCAGGGCCGACAGGTTGTAGCCGCCTTCCAGGCAGCTCACGATGCGGCCTTGCGCATGCCGGCGCGCGACCTCCATCACCTGCTGCGTCATCCAGGCGTAATCGGCTTCCACCAGCCCCATGCCGCCCAGGTCATCCTCGCGGTGCGCATCAAAACCGGCGGAGATGAAGATCATCTGCGGCTGGAACGCATGCAGCGCCGGCAGCCATTTCTCCTGCACCAGGGCGCGCACCGTGTCGCCCTTGGAACCGGCCGGCACCGGCACGTTGACGCGGTTCGGCGTCTCCGGCAGCACTTCGCAATACGGGTAGAACGGGTGCTGGAAGAAGCTCACCATCAGCGCGCGCGGCTCGTCGAGCAGCGCTTCCTCGGTACCGTTGCCGTGGTGGACGTCGAAATCGACCACCGCTACCCGCTCCAGGCCGCGCACGTCGAGGGCGTGCTTGACGGCGATCGCCACGTTATTGAACAGGCAGAAGCCCATCGGCTCGGTCGGCCGCGCATGGTGACCCGGCGGGCGCACGGCGCAGAAGGCATTGTCGATCTCGCCGTCGAGCACGGCGTCGGTGGCTGCCACGGCGGCGCCGGCGGCGCGGCGCGCGGCTTGCCAGCTGTGAACGTTAAGCGAAGTATCGCCATCGATCGGATAGTAATCGCCGGCGCACGGCAGGTTGTCGCGCACGATGGCAATCGCATTGGCGGTATGGTTGCGCGCAATCGAAGCTTCATCGGCCAGCGGCGCGTCGCGGTGTTCCAGCAGGTCGTCGATGTGGGCATTGATCAACTGGTCGGCAATGGCTTGCAGGCGTGCCGGGCATTCGGGATGCCAGTCGCCCATTTCGTGGCGCTGGCAGTCGGGATGGCTGTAAATTGCTGTGCTCATGAATCGCGTTCTCGCATAGAATGCGAGTAATCTACCATGCGGCGGCAGGTCCACCAAAACACGTACCAAAACCATGTATACCAAATTACACGCCGTAGCACGCCAGGTTGGCCAGGTCATCGTCGGCAAAGAATTGCAAGTGCGCCAGTCCCTGACCTGCCTGCTGGCCGGCGGCCACCTTTTACTGGAAGACTTGCCGGGGGTCGGCAAGACCACCCTGTCGCACGCCCTGGCGCTGTCGCTCGGCCTGCAGTTCAACCGCATCCAGTTCACCAGCGACCTGCTGCCGGCCGACGTGGCCGGCGTTTCGATCTATGAACGCGAGCTGAATGCCTTCAGTTTCCACCCCGGCCCGATCTTCACCCAAGTGCTGCTGGCCGACGAAATCAACCGCGCCACGCCGAAGACCCAGTCCGGCCTGCTGGAAGCGATGGAAGAGCGCCAGGTCTCGGCCGACGGCGTGACCCGCCCCCTGCCCGAACCGTTCTTCGTGATCGCGACGCAGAACCCGACCCACCAGGTCGGCACTTTCCCGCTGCCCGAATCGCAGCTCGACCGCTTCCTGATGTGCATCTCGCTCGGTTATCCCGACGCTGCCGCCGAGCGCGCGCTGCTGATGGGCGAGGACCGCCGCCAGATGCTCAAGCATCTTCCACCGGCCATGACGCCGGCCGAACTGCACGCCGCGCAGCTGTCGCTGCGCCAGATCCACGCCGCTCCGGCCCTGATCGATTATGTGCAGGCGCTGGCGCAGGCTTCGCGCCAGAACGGTTTCTTTGCCGAAGGACTGAGCCCACGCGCCGCGCTGGCCCTGCTGCAAGCCGCGCGCGCCTGGGCCGCACTGGAAGGCCGCGACCACGCCATGCCGGAAGACGTGCAGGCCGTGCTGGTGCCGGTCTGCGCCCACCGCCTGCGGCCGCTCAAGTCTTCGCACGGCACTGCGCTGGCCAGCCGCGACCTGGTGCTGCAACTGCAAAAATCGGTACCGGTATAAGCCATGCTTGCTCCAGCGAGGAGAATGCTTGACCGCTGGCTGTTCCAGCTGAAGGACAAGGAAGCGGGCGAGGTGCACCTTGTGATGCGCCGCGTCTTCATCCTGCCGACCAGGCCGGGCATGGCCTTTGTCGGCCTGCTGCTGATCATGCTGATCGGCTCCGTCAACTACAACCTTGGCCTTGGCTTCGTGCTGACCTTTTTCACCGGGTCCTGCGCCGTCGTCGACATGTATATGACGGCCAAGAACCTGGCCTTCCTGCACCTGGCGCCCGGCCGCGCCCAACCGGTGTTCGCCGGCGACGAGGCCCAGTTCGAACTACTGGTGCGGAATGCCACGCCGCGCGACCGCTACGCGATCTGGCTCGGTTTCCAGGACGAGGGCGACGCGCGCCAGTCGATCGACGTCGCCGCCAAGGGCAGCGCCGCCGTGGTCCTGTCGCGCCCCACCACGGAACGCGGCTGGCTGGCCGCGCCGCGCGTACGGCTGTCCACCCGCTTCCCGCTTGGCCTGTTCGGCTCCTGGTCGTACTGGCAACCGGACCTGAAGGTGCTGGTCTACCCGCAGCCGGAGCTCACGCCGCCGCCGCTGCCCACCACCGGCGCCGCGCGCGAGGATGGCTACGGCACCGTGGGCCTGGATAACTTCTCCGGCATCCGCAATTACCAGCCCGGCGACCCGATGCGCCACCTGGCCTGGCGCCAGATCGCGCGCCTGCATCCTGCCGACGGCGGCAACCTGGTGAGCAAGCATTTCGAAGGCGGCGCCGTGTCCGACCTGCTGCTGGACCTGAAAGCGCTGCCGCCGCTGCTCGATATCGAGGTGCGCCTGTCGCGCTTGACCGCATGGGTACTGGAAGCGGAGCGGCGCGCCCTGCCCTATACGCTCCATGTCGGCCATCGCGAGATCGCGCAAGGCCTGGGCGAAGCGCATTGCGCCGAATGCCTGCGCGTATTGGCACTGCACGGCAAGGAGGGCGCATGATTGCCCGCCTGACCGGCATGGCCGGCCGCCTGACGCGCGACAAGGCCGATACCCTGCTGCTGCTGCTGGCGGCGGTGATGGTGCTGGCGCCCCACTTCGGCCACCTGCCGCTGTGGACGTCGGCCACGGTTTGCCTGACATTGTTCTGGCGCGGGGCGATTACCCTGCGCGGCAGCCGCCTGCCGCCAATGTGGCTGCTGCTGCCCGTCTCGCTGCTGGCGATGGGCGGCGTCTACCTGACCTTCCGCACCCTGCTCGGGCGCGAGCCGGGCGTGACGATGCTGGCCCTGCTGCTGACCTTCAAGCTGCTGGAGATGCACGCGCGGCGCGACCTGTTCGTGGTGATCTTCCTCAGCTTCTTCCTGCTGCTGACGAATTTCTTCTACTCGCAGTCGATTCTCACCGCACTGGCGATGATTGCCACCATCATCGTCCTGCTGTCGGCGCAGATCACCTTCCAGTTCACCGGCAGCGTGCCGCCGCTGGCGGCGCGCCTGAAGCTGGCCGGACGCGTCTTTCTCATTGCCGCGCCGCTGGGCGTGCTGCTGTTCGTCGGTTTCCCGCGCATCCAGGGCCCGTTGTGGGGCTTGCCCGGTGATGCCGGCGGCAAGAGCGGCATGTCCGACACCATGTCGCCCGGCTCCATGACCAGCCTGGCGCTGTCGGAAGAAGTGGCGTTCCGCGCCCGCTTCGATGGCGCCGCGCCGCCGCAGGAACAGCTTTACTGGCGCGGGCCGGTGCTGAGCAACTACGACGGGCGCACCTGGAGCCGCATCGGCCGCCCGTTGCATCCGGTTGCCCAGTTGCGCCTGGCCCGGCAGCTGGCCTGGAAAGGGCCGTCCTATCCCTATGAGGTGACGCTGGAGCCGGGCCGCCGCCAGTTCCTGTTCATGCTGGAGCTGAGCGATCCCGGCCCCAGTGTCGACGGAGGCAACCCGGCCTACACCGCGGAGCTGGAACAACTGGTGGGCGCCAGCAGCGACAAGCGCATGCGCTACACCTCGGTGGCGCACCCGAACCATGTCGCCCAGCCTGGCCTGGAGCCGGAAGTCCTGGAGCGCTGGCTGCAGCTTCCGCAAGGCTTCAATCCGCGTACGCTGCGCTATGCGGCGCAGATCCAGGCCCTGCGCGCCGAACGCGGCGACGATGTCGCCATCGCCACCGTGCTGGACATGTTCCGCAAAGGCTTTGAATACACGCTGGAGCCGGGCCGGCTTGGCCGCGATGAAATCGACGAATTCCTGTTCGATACGCGCAAGGGATTCTGCGAACACTTTTCCGGCTCCTTCGTCTACGTGATGCGCGCGGCGGGCCTGCCGGCGCGCGTGGTGAACGGCTACCAGGGCGGCGAACGCAATCCGGTCGACGGCTATTACACGGTGCGCCAGTCCGATGCCCATGCCTGGAGCGAAGTCTGGCTCGGGCCCCAGCGCGGCTGGACGCGCGTCGACCCGACCGCCGCCGTGGCACCCGAGCGCATTCGCACCAGCCTGGCGCAAACCTTGCCGCAAGTGGCGCCTTTCGGATTGCAAGGCTTAGCCGATTTGGCGCGCGACCAGACTTCCTGGCTGGCACAGATGCGTTTTGGCATCAGCGCGATGAATAATGCTTGGAATCAATGGATCCTCGATTACAATCCAAACAGGCAGCAAGATTTCCTCAGGGCACTGGCGGCCGCCTTTGGCGACTGGCGCCTGCTGGCAGGACTCGCCCTGTGCGCCGGGCTGGTGTGGTGGATGAAATACCGCCGCACCGAACGGGCGCGCGATCCCGTCGATGCCGCCTACCTCGCCTTCTGCCGCCAATTGGCGCGGCATGGCGTGGACAAGGCGCCGGACGAAGGCCCGCTGGACCTGGCGCAACGCGTGCGGCAACTGAAACTGCCGCACGAGAAAATAGTTGCCATGACAGGATTCCTGACGCTGTACGGCGCACTCAAATATGGCGCGCCGGCAGCACAACGAGAAGATAACCCAGTCGCACGGCTGAACAGTTTGCTGAAGCAATCCCGATGATTTTTCTAAAGAATTTCCCCTCCGCCATGCTGGCCATGGCTTGCATCGGCCTGGCGCCGGCAGCCGATGCCGCGCCGCGCAAGCCAGCCAAGGCCCGGCCCGCCCCCAAGAAGCCTGCTATTGATTACAGCGGCGAATTCGTCAACTTCGGCCAATGGAAGGACGTGCAGCAGTTCATGGGCGACATGGAACTGAAGCACGGTGTGCCGGTCGCCGAATCGGAAAAGCTGTTCCTTGAAGTGCGCTATATCGACGCGGCAGTGCAGCTGGTGAAGCCGGCGCCGCCGGGCAAGCCAAAGAACTGGCAAGCCTATCGCAGCCGATTCATCGAACCGAGGCGCATCAATGCAGGCGCCGAATTCTGGAACGCCCACCGCGACACGCTGGCGCGCGCCGAAGCGCTGTACGGCGTGCCGGCCGAAATCATCGTCGGCATCATCGGCGTGGAAACCATCTATGGCCGCGACATGGGCAAGTTCCGCGTGCTCGACGTGCTGGCCACCCTGGCCTTCTCCTATCCGCTGACGCCGAATCGCGAAGCGCGCATGGCATTCTTCCGCGGCGAACTGGAAGCGGCCATCGTCTCGGCGCGCCAGGCAGGCATCGACCCGCTATCGCTGACCGGCTCTTACGCGGGCGCAGTCGGCATGCCGCAATTCATGCCAAGCAATATCTACCAGCTGGGCGTGGATTTCGACGGCGATGGCAAGGTCGACCTGCGCAACTCGGCGGCAGATGCCATCGGCAGCGTCGCCAATTTCCTGGTGGCGCACGGCTGGAAGCGCGACGATCCAGTACGGCTGGCCTATCCGGCCACCGTCTCGCCCGAGCGTGCATGGGAGAAATACCTGAATACCGGCCTGGAAGCCCAGGTCAGCGGTGCCGACCTGCTGGCGGCCGGCGTGCACCCCGACACGGAATTGCCGCCGGGCTTGTATGGCTTGGTTGATCTGCAGAACGGATCGGATCCTACCGAATACTGGGTCGGAAGCAATAATTTCTTTTCTATTACAAAGTACAACCGAAGTTATTTCTATGCCATGTCGGTAGTCGAACTGGGGCGCGCCGTAAAGCTTTCAATGAGAGAAACTTTGTAACTGCGTGTAACTTGTGTGATATACAAGAGTATAGAATTACCCTAACACAAAAATTCAGGTAGAATTCTCTCAGAATGTTGCGATAGGACAACGCGTTTCGAGAGCAATATACTATTTTTTGTTGCACGCAAGTACTGCTGACCGCGCTGTTGTACAATTGTGTATATATTATGAAACTTGTTAAACAGGAATCCGTCTCAGGATTTGGGTCGTTAGCAGGACAACTTTAGAGAAGGAACAGAAGACATGACCAACCAAGTCGGTAATGATATGAACAACGAGTCGGAAGGCGATGATCTGCTGCAGTACAATCCGAACCGTCTGCTCGACACCCTGATCGAAAACCTGCGCCTGAAGAACGATGCGGCCCTGTCGCGCGCTCTGGAAGTGGCGCCGCCTGTGATCTCCAAGATCCGCCACCACCGCCTGCCGGTTGGCGCATCGCTGCTGATCCGCATGCACGAGGTTTCCGACCTGAGCATCCGTGACCTGCGCTACCTGATGGGCGACCGCCGCAATAAGTTCCGCATCAGCGACAAGCAGTTCAAGCCGAAAGAAGGCGTCGGCTCCGAAAACAAGGGCTGATTTCAGCTCCTGTTTTACCCTCCCCGCCCGGGGAGGGTGAGCGCCGCCACGCTTAGGCCGGGAACACGCCGGTCGACAGATAGCGGTCGCCGCGATCGCAGACGATGAACACGATCGTCGCGTTTTCCACCTGCTGCGAAATACGCAGCGCAATCTCACAGGCACCCGCTGCCGAAATCCCGCAGAAGATGCCCTCTTCAGCAGCCAGCCGACGCGCCATGCGTTCCGCCGCTGCCTGCGACACGTATTCCACCTGGTCCACGCGCGCCTTGTCGTAAATCTTCGGCAGGTAGGCTTCCGGCCATTTGCGGATGCCGGGAATCGACGAGCCCTCTTCCGGCTGGGCGCCGATGATGCGCACGTTCTCGTTCTGCTCCTTCAGGTATTGCGACACGCCCATGATGGTGCCGGTGGTACCCATGGCGGACACGAAGTGCGTGACGCGGCCTTCGGTATCGCGCCAGATTTCCGGACCAGTGCCCTCGTAGTGGGCGCGCGGATTGTCGCCGTTGGCAAACTGGTCGAGGATGATGCCCTTGCCGTCCTTCTGCATCTGCTCGGCCAGGTCGCGCGCGTATTCCATGCCGCCGGTTTTCGGGGTCAGGATGATGTTGGCGCCATAGGCGGCCATGCTCATGCGGCGCTCTTCGCTCAGGTTCTCCGGCATCAGCAGGATCATCTTGTAGCCGCGAATGGCGGCGGCCATGGCCAGTGCGATGCCGGTATTGCCGCTGGTCGCCTCGATCAGGGTGTCGCCCGGCTTGATCTGGCCGCGCTCTTCGGCCCGGCGCAGCATCGACATGGCGGCGCGGTCCTTGACCGAACCGGCCGGGTTGTCGCCCTCCAGCTTGCCGAGGATGACGTTGCCGCGCGCGGCGGCTTCTGCGCCGGGGATGCGTACCAGCTGCACCAGCGGCGTGTTACCGATGGTATCGGCGATTGTTTTGTATCCCATGGTTCCTGCTATGGTTTGTTCTGTCAAACGACCATTTTATCCGCTTCGGCCGCGAGGTGCAGGGACATGAAGACATAGCCCAGGCTTTCGCCGTCGATCCGGAACAAGTCCTGGATCTCGCCGGTCTGCACGAAACCACATTTCCGGTATAGCGCGCGCGCCGGGGCATTGCCCGCCAGGACTTCCAGGTCCACCCATTCCAGGCCCTGTTCGCGCGCCCAGCCGGCCGCCGTGGCCACCAGCGCGGCGCCCAGGCCGCTGCGACGGGCGGCGCGATGCACGCCCATGCCCAGCAGGCAGCGATGGCGGGCCGTCGCTTCGGGGCGCGAGCGCAGGTCGATATGTCCCATGATTTCGCCTTCGGACAGCGCGATCCAGACCCGGCGCCAGCCTTGCTGGCCGAAGCTGGCCTGCAGCCCGGTGTTGAAGCCATTCACCTTCTCCGGCGGGAAACCGGCGCTGGTGCGCGACATGGGCTGGAACAAGGGCGCGCCATCGCGTCCGTTATCAAGCAGGTGGTCGTTCAGGTAATGGAAGAAGGCGGCCAATTCCCCTGGTTGCAGCGGCCGGATCGTAAAGGTCATGGCAAATCATAGCAGGCCGGGGGAATTGCATTAAACTACATGGATTACTACAGGAGTTTTCATCCATGAGCGACACTGAAGTCATCTCCATTCCATCCACCATGGAAGGCCGCCGGCACCAGTTCAATCCGGTGCTGACCGAGCAGGAGATCAAGCGCCTGCACCGCTTCGGCACAGTGCGCCAATACGCACGCGGCGTGCGCATCCTGGAAGCGGGCCATACCTGCTTTGGCATGATCATCACGTTGAAGGGCACCGTCACCATCTGCAAATACGATGGCCTGGGCAATACTGAACTGCTGGCCGAACACGGTCCCGGCGAATTCACCGCCGAGGTATCGCAGCTGTCGGGCCGCCCTTCCCTGGTCAACGCCACCGCCAAGGACGATGTCGAAGTGCTGGAAGTGTCGCCGGAGAACCTGCGCGCGCTGGTGATCGCCGAAGCGGAATTGGGTGAGCGCATTGTGCGCGCCCTGATCCTGCGCCGCGTCGGCCTGCTGGAGCGCGAAGGCGGCGGCCTGGTGCTGGTGTCCCCGCCCGGCAATGCGGCCCTGTTCCACCTGCGCTCATTCTTGAGCAGCAACGGCTACCCTTACAGCATCCTCGACCCGAAAGAGGACGAGCAGGCGCGCGCGCTGTGCGAGTACTACGAACCGGGCCAGGACGACTGGCCGCTGGTGGTGTGTCCCGACGGCGTGGTGAAGAAAAACCCGAGCAATGCGGAAGTGGGCTACTGCATTGGCCTGCTGCCGGAAATCGATTCCGACAAGCTGTGGGACGTGGTGGTGGTCGGCGCCGGGCCTGCCGGCCTGGCGACCTCGGTGTATGCCGGTTCGGAAGGCTTGTCGGTGCTGGCCCTGGAGCAGCGCGCCTACGGCGGCCAGGCTGCGGCCAGCGCGCGCATTGAAAACTACCTTGGCTTCCCGACCGGCATTTCGGGCCGCGCCCTGGCCGGCCGCGCCTTCGTGCAGGCGCAGAAATTCGGCGTCGAAGTCGCCATTCCAGCGCCAGCCACCCGCCTGTTGTGCGATAGCTGGCCGCTGCGGGTGGAAATCGACGGCGGACAAATCGTGCGCGCCAAGACCGTGGTCCTGGCCAGCGGCGCGCGCTACAAGCGCCCCGACCTGCACAACATCGGCGAGTTCGAAGGCCGCGGCATCTATTTCTGGGCTTCGCCTATCGAAGCCAAGTTGTGCAAGTCGGAAGAAGTGGTGCTGGTAGGCGGCGGCAATTCCGCCGGCCAGGCTGCCGTATTCCTGTCCGGCTTTGCCTCCAAGGTGCATATGGTGATCCGCGGCGACGGCCTGAAAGCCACCATGTCGACCTACCTGATCGACCGCATCAAGGCCACGCCGAATATCGAACTGCACACGCATACCGAGATCGTGGCGCTGGAAGGCAACGACGACGGCCTGTCCAAGGTCACCTTCCGCTGCAAGGACACCGGCGAAGTTGACAGCTGCGACGTGTGCCGCATGTTCCTGTTCATCGGCGCCGACCCGAATACGGCCTGGCTGGCCGACTGCGGCGTGGAAGTCGACGCGCAAGGCTTCATCCGCACCGGTTTCGATGCCATCAAGGACCAGTGCCGCGCCAAGATGACGCTGGCCGATGCACCGCAGCGCGCGCCCCTGGAAACCAGCGTACCCGGCGTGTTCGCCATCGGCGACGTGCGCTCCGGCTCCACCAAGCGCGTAGCGGCCGGTGTAGGAGAAGGCGCGGCCGTGGTATCCCAGATCCACGCCTTCCTGGCCAACTTGCCGGTCACTTCCATCTGAAGCACGCTTGCCTGCCGCCGTCATGCACGGCGGCAGCCTGCCTTACTCACTTGCTTACTTGCGTGCAGCCTCCTTGCGGGCCGGTGCCGCGCCTTCACGCGATTTGCCGTTGACCATCAGCCCGGCCTCCGACAACTTCATGGCGTTTTTCTCGCCGATGCCCTTGACGCGCTGTTCCAGGTCGGCCCAGTCCTTGAACTCCCCTTTCGCGCGTTCCGCCATGATGGCCTTGGACTTGGCCGGGCCGATCCCTTTGACGCTATCGAGTGCAGCCTGATCGGCTTTGTTCACGTCAACCTGGGCGAATGCCATGCCCATGCAAGCGACCAACGCGGCGACGGCAAGCAGCAGTTTCCTGATCATGATGACCTCCATATGTGGACACGAGAAGACCTCGTTCAGCCACAACGCGGCCCGCGCCTTCCGGCTGACGCGAGGCACGCGCAGTTTGAGGCAGATCAATCAACGCACGACTAATTCCACACGACGGTTCTTCGCGCGCCCTTCCTCGCTGGCGTTGCTGCCCACCGGTGCGAGGTTGGCGACGCCACGCGGCATCATGCGGTTGGCGGCGATGCCATACTTGCCGGCCAGCGCATCGGCCACAGCCTGAGCGCGCTTCTGAGACAGGACCAGGTTGGCCTCGAACTCGCCCTGGTCATCGGTGTGGCCGACGATGAAGACTTTCGTTTTGGGCTGTGCTTGTAAAGCCTTGGCCATCTGCTCCAGCTGCTCGCTGGATTGCTCGCGGATCACAGCCTTGTTGGTGTCAAAGGTCACGCCATACAGCGCCACCTTGCCGTCACGCTGCAAGCCGTCCTGGATGGCGCGGGTGTCGACGGTCACCTTGCCGCCTTCCATCACAGTCGGTTCGACGATTTGCACGAACTGGCGCACGCGCTGGTAATCAGCGTATTCGGACAAGGCAACCATCACATAGGTACTGCCGCCCGGCCCAGGCTTGGCGGCGCTGACCAGGTGAAAGCGCGGCTGGTTGGCGCTGTTGAAAATGCTGTTGATATAAGCATCGGAAGATTTCCAGTTCACTTCGCGCGGCAACTCCTGCACCAGGCGCTGCGCCTTATCCTTTTCGCACTGGTCGGTCTCGCAGGCGTACAAGATCTTGAACCCGGCAGCACTCAACGCCTGCTGGTAATTGCGGTGAATTTCCAGCGCGCTGCGGCCTTTCGGCCCCCAGTAAAAGCGGTTGGCCGTCTTGCCCTCCACCTTGCGCAGGACCGGCTTGCCGGCTTCCGTGTCGACGACGCGGACCTGCCCCATATTCTCGCCGCCGTACATATGGAGCATCGAGCCCTCATAGCGATGCAGCAGCGGATGGTCGCTGCCGCCCGCGATGTCTTTGGAGAAATTGGGCTGGGCGTGTGCTTGCATCGAAAGCGCAGCAAGCAGGGAAAGGATGAGCAGGCGCATAGCAGTCCGGAAAGATTAAACGGATTGCCAATATAACAAAAATCCCTCGCCACCAGCGCTAATGAAAGTCGGGGTCAGCTCTGGCAATCGGACATAAATTTCGCAAGCGAAATTTATGTCCGATTGCCAGAGCTGACCCCGACTTTTATGCGAATAGTTCGTCGCGGGTGACGGTGGCGGTGCCGAGCTTGCCGACCACGATGCCGCCGGCGCGGTTGGCGGTTTCGACGGCTTCCTGCCAGCCGGCGCCGGAGCCCAGCATGGCGGCCATGGTGGCGATCACGGTGTCGCCTGCGCCGGAGACGTCGAACACTTCGCGGGCGCTGGCTTGTACGTTGTGGATGCCTTCGTCGGTGAACAGGGTCATGCCCTCTTCCGACCGGGTCAGCAGCAGCGCGTCCAGCGACAGTTCGGCGCGCAGGTTTTGCGCCTTGGTCACCAGCTGTTCTTCGCTGTTCCAGGAACCCACGATGCGCTTCAGTTCCGATTTGTTCGGGGTCAGCACGCTGGCGCCTTTGTAGGGCGAGAAGTCGTCGCCTTTCGGGTCGACCATCACGATCTTGCCGGCCGCGCGGGCGGTGGCGATCATTTCGGCCACGTCGACCAGGCCGCCCTTGTTGTAGTCGGACAGTACGATCACGTCGTATTCCGGCAGCAGGGTCTTGAACTGCACCAGCTTGTTGCGCAGCACGGCGTCGCTTGGCGGCTCTTCGAAGTCGATGCGCACCATCTGCTGCTGGCGGCCGATCACGCGCAGCTTGATGATGGTGGAAATCGCGCTGTCGTGTTTCAGGTAGCTGTGGATGCCGCCGCTTTGCAGCAGTTGCTCCACTTCCGTGCCGGCTTCGTCGGCGCCGACGATGCCCAGCAGGCCGGCGTGCGCGCCCAATGCCGCGGAATTGCGTGCGACGTTGGCGGCGCCGCCCAGACGGGCTTCGCGGCGTTCGATGCGCACCACGGGGACCGGGGCTTCCGGCGAAATGCGGCTGACGTCGCCGAACCAGTAACGGTCCAGCATGACGTCGCCGGCGACGAGGATGCGTACTTTATCGAGTGCGGGCGCTTTGCTCATATCAGTTCATTACGTTGAGTTCTTCGGTGCGGCGCGGCGGGTAGGAATCCCAGCGGCTGCAACCCGGGCAGTGCCAGTAGAACTGGCGGGCTTTGAAGCCGCAGTGGCTGCATTGGTAGCGGGCCAGCTTTTGCGTGTAGCCGTGCACCAGGTTCTTCACCATGGACAGTTCGGACAGTACCGAGGCCGGCGCATCCATCATGCGCGCTTCCAGCAGCTTGTCGAGGCCGAGCAGGGTCGGCGTGCGGCGCAGTTCGTCCAGCACCACTTGCTTGGCGGCGTCCACGCCATCCAGTTCGATGACCGCCTTGAACACCACTTCCAGCAAGTCGATCGAGGATGCCTGTTCCAGGTAGGACTTCAGCAGGCTGACGCCTTCCTGCGGGCGGCCGACCTTGCGGTAGCCGTCCATCAGGCGCGTTGCCACCAGGGCGGTGTGCGGCACGGATTGCTGCTCGACGCGGCGCCAGGTGAGCAGCGCGGCTTCGGTGTCGCCTTTGGCCAGCTGCGCATCGCCGCACAGGATGGTGGCGCGTACGCTGGAACGGTCGGCTTGCAGGGCTTGTTCCAGCAGGCTTTCCGCTTCTTCGGGCTTCATGTGCACCAGCGCGTCCTGCGCCAGCTCGCAGTAGAACTGCGAAATCTCTTTCTGGCGCGAGCCGGCGCCGGCTTCCTGCAACGCCAGTGCGGCTTCGATGGCGCGCTTCCATTCCTTTTCGCGCTGGTAGATTTCCAGCAGCGCCTTGCGGCCTTGCACGGCATAGGTGGTGTCAAGCAGGCGCGTGTAGGTTTCTTCGGCTCGGTCCAGCAGGCCGGCCTTCAGGTAATCCTGCCCCAACTCATATTCGGCGTGGGCGCGCTGTTCGGCCGGCAGGTCGGGACGCGACAACAGGTTCTGGTGCACGCGGATGGCGCGCTCCGTCTCGCCGCGGCGGCGGAACAGGTTGCCCAGTGCGAAGTGCATGTCGGCCGTCTCGGGGTCGAGCTTGACGATCTCGATGAAGGAGTCGATGGCCTTGTCCGGCTGGTCGTTCAGCAGGTGGTTCAGGCCACGGAAATAGCCGCGCGGCAGGGAGCGCGATTCGGACACCACGGCGCGGATATCGACGCGAGCGGCGATCCAGCCGAGGGCAAACATAGCTGGGATACCCAGCAGCCACCAGAGTTCAAAATCCATATTTCTCTTATTGCTGGGTGTTGATGCTATCCGGCAGCGGGCGCTCATTCACTTGCATGGCCGCGGTCTGCAGGGATTGGATAGTGGATTTCTGCTTGTTCGCTTCGCGGCGCTGGCGGAACAAGGTAGGAGTCAGCGCGAGGATGCACAGGGCGGCGCCGGCCACGAAGAAGGCCAGCAGCATCAGCACCAGTGGGCCGCGCAGCTCGTAATTCAGGAACAAGTGCAGGTCGACTTCCTGCGTATTTTTCAGGGCAAAACCAAAGAACAGGACAAACAGGACAACGCCGAAGGCGGTGGAAATAAATTTCATTCTTGGTTCCTATCTTTAAAACCGGTAAATCTGGGTCAGACCCAAGGGTCTGACCCTGTCTGCTCAACGGCCTGGGGTTTCGGTTGTGCGACTTTGATCTTCTTGAAAAATCAAAAGCCTTGAACCAAACCAGTGGCTTCGAAACCGTTGAGGGTCTGATCCTTGGGTCTGACCCAGGTTTACCGGTTCTAACCAACAAAAAAGGGGCCGGCAAATGCCCGCCCCTTCATTCTACTGTGCCAGAGACTCAGTCCTCAATAATCGGTTGCCCGACCATCGCATCGACCCGCTCGCGCAGCTGCTTGCCAGGCTTGAAGTGCGGCACCCGTTTTTCAGGGACCATCACTTTGTCGCCGGACTTCGGATTGCGTCCAATGCGTGGCGGCCGCGAATTCAGGGCAAAGCTGCCAAAACCACGGATCTCGATGCGCTGGCCTTCAGCCAAGGCGTTGGTCATCGCATCGAGAATGGTCTTGACGGCATACTCCGCATCTTTGGCCACCAGCTGAGAGTAACGCTCAGCCAGGCGGTTGATCAATTCGGACTTAGTCATCTAAGTGCCCGGTAGATTAGTTCTTGTTGTCGAACTTGGCCTTCAGCAGCGCGCCCAGGCTGGTGGTGCCGGAAGCGGCGCTGGAGTCAGCGGCCATCTTCGACATCACTTCAGCGGTGTCCGCGTTGTCTTTAGCTTTGATCGACAGCTGGATCGAACGTGCCTTGCGATCGATATTGATCACCAGGGCTTCCACGGAATCGCCAACCTTCAGGTGGGTGCCGGCATCTTCCACGCGGTCGCGGGAGATTTCGGAAGCGCGCAGGTAGCCTTCAACTTCTTCGGACAGCTGGATCACGGCGCCTTTTGGCTCAACCGACTTAACGGTACCGGTGACCAGGGAGCCCTTGTCGTTCATGGCTGCGAAGTTGTTGAATGGATCGCCTTCCAGTTGCTTGACGCCCAGGGAAACGCGCTCACGCTCAACGTCGATCGCCAGAACCACGGCTTCCAGTTCGTCACCTTTCTTGAACTTGCGTACGGCTTCTTCGCCGGACTCGGTCCAGGACAGGTCGGACAGGTGCACCAGGCCGTCGATGTTGCCTGGCAGGCCGATGAACACGCCGAAGTCGGTGATCGACTTGATCGCGCCTTTGACCTTATCGCCCTTCTTATGGGTCATGCCGAAGTCGTCCCAAGGGTTTGCCTTGCACTGCTTCATGCCCAGGGAGATACGACGACGCTCTTCGTCGATTTCCAGGACCATGACTTCAACTTCGTCGCCCAGTTGAACGACTTTGTTTGGAGCCACGTTCTTGTTGGTCCAGTCCATTTCGGACACGTGAACCAGGCCTTCGATGCCTTGTTCAACTTCAACGAACGCACCGTAGTCGGTCAGGTTGGTGACTTTACCGAACAGGCGGGTGCCTTGTGGGTAACGACGGGACAGACCGGTCCAAGGATCGTCGCCCAGTTGCTTCACGCCCAGGGACACACGGTTCTTCTCTTGATCGTACTTCAGGACCTTGGCGGTGATTTCCTGGCCCACGGTCAGCACTTCCGATGGGTGACGTACACGACGCCATGCCAGGTCGGTGATGTGCAGCAGGCCGTCGATGCCGCCCAGGTCAACGAACGCACCGTAGTCGGTGATGTTCTTGACGACGCCGGTCACCACGGTGCCTTCTTTCAGGGTTTCCATCAGCTTCTGACGCTCTTCGCCCATCGAAGCTTCGATGACGGCGCGGCGGGACAGAACCACGTTGTTGCGCTTGCGGTCCAGCTTGATAACCTTGAACTCGAGGGTCTTGCCTTCGAATGGGGTGGTGTCTTTAACTGGACGGGTGTCTACCAGCGAACCTGGCAGGAAAGCACGGATGCCGTTGGTCAGAACGGTCAGGCCGCCCTTGACTTTGCCATTGACGGTACCAACGACGATCTCGCCGGATTCCATTGCTTTTTCCAGTGCCAGCCACGATGCCAGGCGCTTGGCCTTGTCACGGGACAGGATGGTATCGCCGAAACCATTTTCCAGCGATTCGATGGCCACGGAAACGAAGTCGCCTACTTTGACTTCCAGTTCGCCTTGGTCATTCTTGAATTCTTCAACAGGAATGAAAGCTTCCGATTTCAGGCCGGCGTTGACGATCACAAAGTTGTGGTCCAGACGCACGACTTCAGCGGAGATCACTTCGCCAGAGCGCATGTCTTGACGCGACAGGGACTCTTCGAAGAGGGCTGCAAAACTTTCCATTATTTATTTCCAGGTTAGCCAGTAAGGCCCGCACTATGCGGCTTCAACTGGGTTGAGGGTTGAACAAAAACAGCTATTTATTTATGGGTGGCGGCCCACCATTTCAACACCTGCTCGGTCGCTTCATCAGCGTTCATGGCAGACGTATCGAGGAGGTAAGCACCCTCTGCTGGCGCCAGCGGTGCAATGGCCCGGTTCATATCCCGGTCGTCGCGCGCTTTCAAATCCATCAGCAGGTCTTGCATACTAGCAGAAATTCCCTTTCCGATCAATTGCTTATAGCGCCGCTCGGCGCGCGCTTCCACGGAGGCGGTCAAAAACACCTTCAAGGGGGCGTGCGGGAAGATCACCGAGCCCATGTCGCGGCCGTCGGCCACCAGCCCGGGGGTCTTGCGGAAACTCAGCTGCAGGCCGTACAGGGCTTGCCTTACTGCCGGCAAGGCGGCGATTTTCGATGCCGTATTGCCAACTTCTTCGGCACGGATGGCGTCGGTGACGTTTTCCTGCGACAGGTAGATGGCGTCGCCGGCGAAATGGATGTTGAGGTGCTCGGCCAGCTTGGCCAGGGCATGCTCGTCGTTCAGGCTGGTTTCGCGGCGCAGGGCCTGCAGCGCGGTCAGGCGGTACAGGGCACCGGAATCGAGGAGGTGGAAGCCAAGCTTCTCCGCGACCTTGTGGGCCACGGTGCCCTTGCCGCTAGCGGTCGGGCCGTCGATGGTGATGACTGGGATGTTCGATGTTGGCATATGGTTAATTTCTAAGCCGGTAGACCGATGCCTGACCCGCAGGGTCAGGCACCTATGACGCGACGGCCGCAGAGCGGTGCCTGACCCTGCGGGTCAGGCACCGAACTACCGGTTTTGGCTAAAAGTTAAACGCTACCACGCTTCGCGATCGACGCAAACGCGGTGAAATACTCCGGGAACGTCTTCGCGACGCATTTTGGATCATTGATGCGAACCTTGGCGCCCTGACGGACAAAGCCATCCAGCGAGGCGAGCGAGAAGCACATCGCCATGCGATGGTCATCATACGTATCGATGGCAGCCGGCAGCAGCACCGCTGGCGGGGTGACCGACAGCCAATCAGCGCCCTCTTCCACCTTGGCGCCCAGCTTGCGCAGCTCGGTCGCCATGGCCGACAGGCGGTCCGTTTCCTTCACGCGCCAGGAGGCGATATTGCGCAGGGTCGTGGTGCCTTCGGCATACAGTGCAGCCACGGCAATCGTCATCGCCGCATCCGGAATATGGTTGAAGTCCATGTCGACCGCCTTCAGCGGGCCGTTCGCACTGGCTTCGATCCAGTTGTCGCCCATGACGATGGTCGCGCCCATCTGCTCCAGCGCTTGCGCAAAGCGCACGTCGCCCTGGATCGAGTTGTTGCCCACGCCCTGGACGCGCACCGGGCCACGGCCAATCGCGCCGGCAGCCAGGAAGTAGGATGCGCTGGAGGCATCGCCTTCCACATGGATGGTGCCCGGGCTCTTGTACGTCTGGCCGGCCGGAATGGTGAACGACGACCAGCCGTCCTGCTCCACCACGCCGCCGAAGCGGCGGATCAGGTTCAGCGTGATTTCAATGTAAGGCTTGGAAATCAGTTCGCCTTCCACCTCAATGGTCACGGCATGCTCGCGCGCCATCAGCGGGGCGACCATCAGCAGAGCGGTCAGGAACTGGCTCGACACATCGCCACGCACCGACAGGCGTTGCGACTTGAACTCGCCGCTGCGGATGTGCAGCGGCGGGTAGCCCTTGTTCATGGTGTATTCGATATCGGCGCCGGCGGCATTCAGCGCGTCGACCAGGTCGCCGATCGGACGCTCGTGCATGCGCGGCACGCCGTGCACCTTGTAGTCGCCGCCGATCACGGCCAGCGCCGCGGTCAGCGGACGGATCGCGGTGCCGGCGTTGCCCATGAACAGGTCGGCGCTGCGCAGCGGCCAGCTGCCTTTCACGCCCTGCAGCACGTGCACGGTGCTTTCGCCTTCACGGTGTTCGGTCCACTCCACGCCCAGGGAGCGCAGTGCAGCCAGCATCACGGCGGTATCGTCGGACGCCAGCAGGTCGATCACGCGGGTTTCGCCTTCAGCCAATGCGGCCAGCAGCAGGATGCGGTTGGAAATGGATTTCGAACCTGGCAGGCGCACCGTGCCCTCGGCACGGGCGACCGGCAGCAGGTCGAGGTAATGCGGATATTCAGTCATGCGTGTTCCTTATTCTGCCGCCGCGTCTTTCGGCTGTGGCGGCTCAGCCGCCTCGATGGTCTCGATCCATTGCCGCCGCGCGCGCTGGGCGTTGGCGTAGGTGGCTTCAAGGGCGGCGGCGTCGCCAGCGGCAAGGCTGGCGCGCAAGCGGGTTAATTGTGCCAGATAAGCATCCAGCTCAGTCAGGAGTGCGGCCTGGTTGGCGAGGCTGATGTCGCGCCACATTTCAGGCGAGCTGCCGGCGATGCGGGTGAAGTCGCGGAATCCGCTGGCAGCATATTGGAACAGCAAATCCGAGTGGGGCTTGCGCTCGATGTCGTCTACCAGCGCGTAGGCCAGCAGGTGGGGAAGGTGGCTGACGGCGGCGAACACTTTGTCGTGCTCTTCCGGGGTCAGGGTGTGGATGATGGCGCCGCAGGCTTTCCAGGCATTGGCCACGCGCTCCACGGCAGCTGGGTCGTTCTCGGCCAGTGGGGTGAGGACGGTTTTCTTGCCTTTGTACAGGTCGACGATGGCGGCGTCGGGGCCGTTGGTTTCGCGCCCGGCGATGGGGTGGCCGGGGACGAATTGGCTTAGCTTGTCGCCCATCACGGCGCGGGCAGCGGCCACCACATCGGATTTGGTGCTGCCGGCGTCGGTGACGATGGTGCTGGCGTCCAGGTGGGGCAGGATCGACTGCAGGATGCGGGCGGTCTGTGCGACTGGCGCGGCCAGCAGGATCAGGTCGGCGCCGGCGATTGCTTCTTCAAACCGGTAACCCGGCCGGATGGCCGAGTCAATAATGCCCAGCTCAAGCGCCCGCGCCAGGAACGCTTCCGAACGGTCAACACCCACGAGATGCCGGACAGCGCCAGCCTGCTTCAGCCCCCGCGCAAACGAGCCGCCGATCAGGCCAACGCCAAAGATGACAACCTTGTTAAGCACGGTTCTCCGCCAGCGCCTTGCGCAGCGCAGTAATCAGTACCGCATTCTCTTGCGGCAGGCCGATGGAAATACGCAGCCACTGCGGCAAGCCGTAGTTACCCACCGGGCGCACGATCACGCCCTGCTTCAGCAGCGCCAGGTTGATGCGCGCACCAGCCGCGTCATCCGAGCCCACGCGCACCAGCACGAAGTTGCCGTACGAAGGCACGTACTCCAGGCCCATATCCTTGAACGCCTCCACGAACTGCTCGTAGCCCGCGGTATTGTTGGCCGCCGATTTGTCCAGGAAGTCCTTGTCGTTCAGCGCAGCGATGGCCGCGGCTTGCGCCAGCGAGTTCACGTTGAACGGTTGGCGGATACGGTTCATCAGGTCGGTCACTTCCGGCTGCGCCAGTGCGAAGCCCACGCGCAGGCCGGCCAGGCCATAGGCCTTGGAGAAGGTACGCGACACCAGCAGGTTCGGGTACTTCTTGACCCAGGCGGCTGACTCGTACTGGTCTTCCTTCTTCAGGAATTCGTTGTACGCCTCGTCCAGCACGACCACCACGTTCGCCGGCACCTTCTGCAGGAAGGCTTCGATCTCGGCGCCGGTCACGAAGGTGCCGGTCGGGTTGTTCGGGTTGGCGATGAACACCAGCTTGGTGTCCGCTTCAATCGCAGCAGCCATCGCATCCAGGTCGTGGCCATGGTTCTTGGCCGGCACCACAATGTGGCGCGCGCCGATGCCCTGGGTCGCCAGCGCGTACACGGCGAACGAATACTGCGAGTACACCACGGACTGGCCGCGCTCAACAAAGGCGTGTGCAGCGATTTCCAGGATGTCGTTGGAGCCATTGCCCAGGGTGATCCAGTCCATCGGCACGTCGTAGCGCTTGGACAGCGCCATCTTCAGGTCGAAGGCGTTGGCATCCGGGTAGCGGCCCAGCTCCGCAGCGGCAGCGGCCATGGCCTTCTGCGCCGATTCCGGCACGCCGAACGGGTTCTCGTTCGATGCCAGTTTAACGATGGACTCTTCCTTCAGGCCGAACTCGCGCGCCACTTCGGAGATAGGCTTGCCGGCCTGGTAAGGGGCGATTGCACGAACGTATTCAGGGCCGTAATTCTTGGACATGGATCTAATCTCTTTAAAGGTCAGGTGAGGCTGGTCGGGTAAGAGCCCAGCACTTTGAAGAAGGCAGCATTGTCCTTGAGTTCAGCCAATGCCTTTGTCACGGACGGGTCTTGTACGTGCCCTTCTACGTCTACATAGAAATAGTATTCCCAGGTGCCGATGCGGGCCGGGCGCGACTCGAAACGCGTCATCGACACGCCGTGCTTGGCCAAGGGCGCCAGCAGCTGGTACACCGCGCCGGCCTTGTTCGGCACGGCCAGGATCACCGAGGTGTGGTCGCGGCCGGACGGGTTGGTGTGCAGGCTGCCGATCACCACGAAGCGGGTGCGGTTGTGCGGGTCGTCCTGGATGTGGGCATTCACCACGCCCAGGCCATATTGCGCACCGGCGTGCTCGCTGGCGATCGCGGCGATGCCGGGATCGTCGCCGGCCATGCGCGCCGCTTCGGCATTCGATGCCACGGCGCGACGCTCGATATGCGGGTAATTCTGGTTCAGCCACACCTGGCATTGGGCCAGCGCTTGCGAATGGGCGCAGATCACCTGCACGCCTTCCATGGTGCCGGTCTTGGTCATCAGGCTGTGGTGAACGGCAATCGCGATCTCGCCCGAGATCAGGCAAGGCGTGGCCAGCATCAGGTCCAGCGTGCGGTTCACCGCGCCTTCGGAGGAATTCTCGACCGGCACCACGCCGAAATCGGCGGTACCGGCTTCAGTCGCGCGGAACACTTCGTCGATGGAGACGCAAGGAATGCCATCCACCGCGGTGCCGAATTGCGCGTAGACCGCCTGTTCGCTGAAGGTGCCGGCCGGACCGAGGTAGGCCACGGTCACGCGGCGCTCCAGCGCGCGGCATGCCGACATGATTTCTCGGAAGATGGTCTGCACTTCGCGTGCACCCAGCGGGCCCGGATTGCGATCGGCCACGCCGCGCAGCACCTGGGCTTCGCGCTCGGGACGGAATACGGGGGCGTTGGTTTCGGCTTTTACGTGGCCGACTTCCTGCGCCACTTCGGCGCGCTCGTTCAGCAGCGCCAGGATTTGCGCGTCGATCGCATCGATCTTCTCGCGGAGAGGTTTCAGTTTGTCTGTCATCAGTTTGCGTTCACTGTATTGCCGGTTCTAGCGCCCAGCAAATTCGTTCAAATAGTCGACCAGCGCTTGCACGCCCTCGATCGGCATCGCGTTATAGATCGATGCCCGCATACCACCGACGGACTTGTGGCCCTTCAGCTGCAACAGCCCGCGCGCCTTCGCGCCGGCCAGGAATGCTTCATTTTTCGATTCGTCGCGCAGGTAGAACGGAATGTTCATGCGCGAACGGAATTCTTTTGCGACGCGATTCTGGTAGAAGTCGTCGGCGTCGAGCGCCTGGTACAGCAGCTCGGCTTTCTCAATATTACGCTTTTCCATGGCGGCCAGGCCGCCCCGCTTCTTCAGCCACTGGAACACCAGCCCGGCAATATAAATGCCGTAGGTCGGTGGCGTGTTGTACATCGATTCATTCTCCGCCACGTTCTTGAAATCGAAGGCGGAAGGGCAGAACGGCAGCGCCTTGCCGATCAGGTCATTGCGCACGATCACCACAGTGACGCCGGCCGGGCCGATATTCTTTTGCGCGCCGCCGAAGATGACGCCGTACTTGCTGACGTCCACCGGGCGCGACAGGATATGGGACGACATGTCGGCCACGATATCGGTCCCGCCCTGCGCGGTCGGCACGAAGTTGAACTCGACGCCGTCAATCGTCTCGTTGGTACAGATGTGCAGGTAGGACGCGCCCGGGGTCAGTTTCCATTCCGCCTGGTCCGGCACGCGGTCGAAACCGGTTGCCTGCGACGAAGCGGCCACGTTGACGCGGGCATAGCGCGCCGCTTCCTTGATCGACTTGCTGGACCAGGAGCCGGTCTGCACGAAATCGATGGTGCTGTCGGCGCCGCCGCACAGGTTCATCGGCAGCACGGCATTTTGCGACAAGCCGCCGCCCTGCATGAACAGGATCTTGTAGTTGTCCGGCACAGCCAGCAGCTCGCGCAGGTCTCGTTCGGCAGCCTTGTAGATCGAAATGAATTCAGGCCCGCGGTGGCTCATCTCCATGACGGACATCCCGCTGCCCTGCCAGTCCAGCATTTCAGCGGCCGCCTGTTGCAGCACTTCCTTTGGCAGCACGGCCGGGCCGGCGGAGAAATTGTAGATGTTCGCCACTTCGAGACTCCTTACTTCGTTTGTTCGACAATGCGCTTCGCGCGTTCCTGCATCAGCTTTTGTGCGGCCTGGGCACTTTCGCCCATCAGCACCGGCATGACTTCCAGCGATTTCTTGCCGATCGGGCTGCGGTAAAACGCCGTCAAGGCCTTCACTTCATCCTGCGTGAAATGGCGGGCATACAGCGGCACCACCTGGTTGTACAGCTCGTCGACCATTTTCGGATCGTTCAAGTCCTTTTGCAGGGCAGTGGTGATGACCGGCATGCGGCGTTCGACGTTTGCCATTTCGGCCTTGCGCTGCTCGTCGTTGAGCTTTGGATTATTGCGCACCACCGCCTCCGCACGTATGCGCAGGATCTGCGGCAGCGCCTTCGCCAGGTTTTGCAGCGAGGAAGCCATGTTGGCGCGTGCGCCGGTGGTGTCCATCAGCTCACGGATGGAAGCCTCGCTTGGCGGCGCTGCATGGGCGGCAGCGGCGAAGGCGAATACTGCGGCGGCGAAGGCGATCTTCTTCATGCTTGCTCCTTAGTTTTTACGGAACTGCTCCATTGCTTTCTGAATGCGCGGGCCGGTAATGCGCTGGCCGATCGCCATCGATTCCGCCATCACCTGGGGCATCAGCTGCATGCTCTTCATGCCGACCGGAGTACGGTAGTAAGCCGCGATCTGTTTCAATTCGTCGGCGGTGAAGTGGCGCGAGTACAGCGCGATCATTTCATTTTCCATGTCCGCCATCACGCCAGGGTCGCTCAGGACGCCGCTCACTACTTCGGCCACTTTCGGCAGCTCTGCTTCCATCTTCAGCAGCGCGTCTTTGCGCTTCGCCTCGGTCAGCCTGGAGTCGGCCTTGATCGCCGCTTCCATCTGCTGTCGCATGATGCCAGGCAAAGTCTTGGACATCTGGTCCATCGACGCCTTCCACATGGAGCGGTAGTTCATCGCGTCCAGCAGGTCGCGCACGGCGGCGGCATTGGCCGCAGCCGGTACAGGCGCCTGGTCGGCGGCAAACGCGCCCTGGACCAGTGCCAGGGAAGCGATCAAGGCTACGACGATTCTCTTCATTGTTTATGCGTTTTTCGAATTTGGGGGTTGAAAAAACTAACGGGCCCGGCCTGATCACTCAGACGGGGCCCGTTGCGGGTCAGCCTTATTCGGCTGCTGCGCCGCCGTCTGCTTCCGCTTCCGCCTCCGGCTCGTCGGCGTCCGCCTCCATGATGCGCTGCAAGCCGGACAGCTTGGTGCCGTCTTCCACCGCGATCAGGGTCACACCCTGAGTCGCGCGGCCCATCTCGCGGATCTCGGAAACGCGGGTACGAATCAGCACGCCGCCGGTGGTGATCAGCATGATCTCGTCGGTCTTGGTGACCAGGGTCGCCGCCACCACCTTGCCGTTACGCTCGGAGGTCTGGATCGCGATCATGCCCTTGGTACCGCGGCCGTGGCGGGTGTACTCGGTGATCGGGGTACGCTTGCCGAAACCGTTCTCGGTTGCGGTCAGCACCGACTGCTCTTCGTTTTCCGCCACCAGCAGCGCGATCACGTTCTGGCCTTCTTCCAGGTTCATGCCGCGCACACCGCGCGCGGTACGGCCCATCGGACGCACATCGTTCTCGTCGAAACGCACCGCCTTGCCGGCGTCGGAGAACAGCATCACATCGTGCTTGCCGTCGGTCAGCGCAGCGCCGATCAGGAAGTCGCCGTCATCCAGGTCGACCGCAATGATGCCGGCCTTACGTGGATTGGAGAAGTCCTTCAGCGGGGTCTTCTTCACGGTACCCAGGCTGGTCGACATGAAGACGTAGTGGTCTTCCGGGAAGGTGCGGTTTTCGCCGGACAGCGGCAGCACCACGGTGATCTTCTCGTTGTCCTGCAGCGGGAACATGTTCACGATCGGCTTGCCGCGCGAAGTGCGCGAGCCTTGCGGCACTTCCCATACCTTCAGCCAGTACATGCGGCCGCGGTTGGAGAAGCACAGGATGTAGTCGTGGGTGTTGGCGATGAACAGCTGGTCGATCCAGTCCTCATCCTTGGTCGCCGCCGCCTGCTTGCCACGGCCGCCGCGCTTCTGGGCACGGTATTCGGACAGCGGCTGGGCCTTCATATAGCCCATGTGCGACAGGGTCACCACCATGTCCTGCGGCGTGATCAGGTCTTCGGTTTCCAGGTCGGTCGCGTTGTTCTCGATATTCGAACGGCGCGGATCCTTGTCGCCGAATTCCAGCATCGAGGCGTTCAGTTCGTCGGTAATGATCGCGGTCACGCGGGCCGGCTTGGACAGGATGTCCAGCAGGTCGGCGATCAGGGCCATCACGTCCTTGTACTCGTTGACGATCTTGTCCTGTTCCAGGCCGGTCAGGCGCTGCAGGCGCATTTGCAGGATTTCGCCTGCCTGTTCGTCGGACAGCTTGTACAGGCCATCGGCTTGCAGGCCGTAGTGCTTCGGCAGGTGCTCCGGACGGAAGGCTTCGATGCCGCCCTGGCCTTCTTCGCCGGTGCGCTTCAGCATTTCGCGCACGATGGACGAATCCCAGCCGCGCGCCATCAGTTCCTGCTTCGCTATCGGCGGCGTCGGTGCAGCCTTGATGATGGCGATGAAATCGTCGATGTTCGCCAGTGCAACCGCCAGGCCTTCCAGCACGTGGCCGCGTTCGCGCGCCTTGCGCAGTTCGTACACGGTACGGCGCGTGACGACTTCGCGGCGGTGCGACAGGAAGGTCGCCAGCAGGTCCTTCAGGTTCATCAGCTTCGGCTGGCCGTCCACCAGGGCCACCATGTTCATGCCGAAGGTGTCCTGCAACTGGGTCTGCTTGTACAGGTTGTTCAGCACCACTTCCGGCACTTCACCGCGTTTCAGCTCGATCACCACGCGCATGCCCGACTTGTCGGACTCGTCGCGGATGTCGGAAATGCCTTCCAGCTTCTTGTCGCGCACGTTCTCGGCGATGCGCTCCAGCAGGGACTTCTTGTTGACCTGGTATGGCAGCTCGTCCACGATGATCGCGGTGCGGCCGCCTTCCTTGCCGTATTCCTCGAAGTGGGTCTTGGCGCGCATCACCACGCGGCCACGGCCGGTGCGGTAGCCATCGCGCACGCCGGACACGCCGTAAATCGTGCCGCCGGTCGGGAAGTCCGGCGCCGGGATCAGTTCGATCAGTTCGTCGATCGAGCAATCCGGGTTGTTCAGCACGTGCAGCGCGCCGTTGATCACTTCCGTCAGGTTGTGCGGCGGGATGTTGGTGGCCATACCCACGGCGATACCGGACGAACCATTGATCAGCAAGTTAGGAATCTTGGTCGGCAGGACGGTAGGCTCTTTCTCCTTGCCGTCGTAGTTGGGCGCGAAATCGACGGTTTCCTTGTCGATGTCGGCCAGCAGTTCCGCCGAAATCTTGTCCAGGCGGCACTCGGTATAACGCATCGCCGCGGCGTTGTCGCCGTCGATGGAACCGAAGTTGCCCTGGCCGTCGACCAGCATATAGCGCAGCGAGAAGTCCTGTGCCATACGCACCAGCGTGTCGTAAATCGACGCGTCGCCGTGCGGGTGGTACTTACCCATGACTTCACCCACGACACGGGCGCATTTCACGTAAGGGCGGTTCCACACGTTGTTCAGTTCGTGCATCCCGAAGAGTACGCGGCGGTGCACAGGCTTCAGGCCGTCGCGAGCGTCAGGCAGAGCTCGGCCAACGATCACGCTCATGGCGTAATCGAGGTAGCTCTTGCGCATCTCTTCTTCGAGGGAAATTGGGATTGTTTCTTTTGCGAATTGATCCATTGGCGGGTCGATCTAGTGTCTAGGCATACAAGCCTGCGATTTTAGCATGGCGTCAAGGCGGCCGGACGAAAGTCATCGGGTTGACATAAATGCACCGTATTATGCCCCTTATGTTGCAACAAAACAACATTTTGGTCAAATGCACGAAACTGGGCTGTTCCTCCAGTTTTGATGCGGTTTTGCGAAATATGGCAAAATGGTCGAGAAACTAATGAAATACCTAGTTTTATTAGCGTTACCCCCCGATTAAGGAAAAGACCAATATGAAGAAAATCCTCGCCACCGTGTTTGCTGCGTCTTCCGTTCTGGCCGGCCCTGTGCTAGCACAAGACAAGCCGACCGCTCCTCCGTTCGCACCAGTGACCCAGGACATCAAGGCCGCGACGCCTAAGAGCGCCTATGTGCAGGATGCCCGTGGCATCATCGCCCGCAATCCATTCGGCCTGTGCTGGCGCACCGGTTACTGGACCCCGGCCGACGCCGTGCCAGGTTGCGACCTGCCGCTCTGCACCCCACCGGAAGAGCTGAAAGATGGCAAGTGCGTGCTGCCTCCGCCACCACCAGCACCAGAGCAACCACCAGTCGCGGTGCCGCCAGTGGCAACCCCGGCAGCCCCAACCGCCGTACCGACCGCTGAGAAAGTATCCTTCGCAGCCGACGCCTTCTTCGACTACGACAAGGCCGTGCTGAAGCCGGAAGCGAAAGAAAAGCTGGACGAAATGGCCGACAAGCTGAACGGCATCAACCTGGAAGTGATCATCGGCGTCGGCCACACCGACTCCATGGGCACCGACCAGTACAACGACAAGCTGTCGCTGCGCCGCGCTGAAGCCGTCAAAGCGTACCTGCTGAGCAAAGGCGTGGAAGCCAACCGCGTATACACCGAAGGCAAGGGCGAGAAGCAGCCAGTAGCGGACAACAAGACCGCCGAAGGCCGCGCCCAGAACCGTCGCGTGGAAATCGAGGTCGTTGGCACCAAGAAGTAATTCCCGGCGCATCAGCGCTATTGCAGCCCCGCCCCGAGCGGGGCTTTTTTTGGAAAGAAACAATTGTCCCCCTGGGGTCAGGAACGAATCGGACTTTTGATTCCTTGATGCAGGAAATGTCCACATCGTTCCTGACCCCAGCTTGGACATTTTTCCAGTATCATCCGGGCATGAACGCCGACCCATTAGAACTGCAAAAATTCAGCGAACTGGCCCATCACTGGTGGGATCCCACTTCCGAATTCAAACCCCTGCACGAAATCAATCCTCTGCGCCTGGAATGGATCAACGCCCGCGCCCCGCTGGCCGGGAAGAACGTGATCGATATCGGCTGCGGCGGGGGGATCCTGTCCGAATCCATGGCCCGCAAAGGCGCCAAGGTTACCGGCATCGACCTGTCCGAAAAAGCCCTGAAAGTGGCCGACCTGCATAGCCTGGAATCCGGCGTGCCGGTACGCTACAAGCTGATCGCCGCGGAGGAAATGGCGGCGCAGGAAGCCGGCCAGTATGACGTGGTGACCTGCATGGAAATGCTGGAACACGTTCCCGACCCAGGTGCCATCGTGCGCGCAGCAGCCACCCTGGTAAAACCGGGCGGCCACGTGTTCTTCTCCACCCTGAACCGCAACCCGAAGGCCTACCTGTTCGCGGTGATCGGCGCCGAGTACCTGCTGCGCATGCTCCCCAAGGGCACGCACGATTATGAAAAGTTCATCACTCCAGCCGAACTGTCGCAATACGTGCGCACTGCTGGCTTGCAGGTAGATGCCTTGAAAGGCATGGGCTACAATCCGCTCACCAAGGTCTACTCCCTGAACAACGACACCAGCGTTAATTACCTGGTGGCCTGCACCCGCCCTGAATAAAGCCAGGCGGCCTGCGCGCCGCCTGCTTCGAAAGCCCTCCCCCATCATGAGCCTGTTCCCAGCCCCGCGCGCCATCTTGTTTGACCTGGATGGCACCCTGGCCGACACCGCCCCCGACCTGGCCGCCGCCATCAACCTGCTGCGCACCGTGCGCGGGTTGGAGCCGACGCCATATGAGGTGCTGCGCCCGCAGGCGTCGCACGGCGCTCGCGGCATGATCGGCGTGTCCTTCGGCCTGAAGCCGCAGGACCAAGGCTTTGAAGAACTGCGCGACGGCTTCTTCACCAATTACGAAGCCGCGATGGCGGTGCACAGCACCCTGTTCGACGGCATCAACGAACTGCTGGACGGCATTACCGAAGCCGGCCTGCGCTGGGGCATCGTCACCAACAAACCAGCCCGCTTCACCGACCCGCTGGTGCCGCAGATCGGCCTGGCTCAGGCAAGCTGCGTCGTCTCCGGCGACACCACCCCGCACGCCAAGCCCCACCCTGCGCCCTTGCTGGAAGCGGCAACCCGCCTTGGCCTGGCGCCGGAAGAATGCTGGTACGTCGGTGACGACCTGCGCGACATCCAGGCCGGCCGGGCCGCCGGCATGCGCACGGTGGCCTGCCAGTGGGGCTATTGCGGACCGGTCGAGCCGGCCACCTGGGGCGCCGACCACTTGCTGGCCTCCCCTGCCGACCTGCTGGCCCTGATCCGCGCAACCGTACCATCCCCGACACCGTTGGCCGCCTAGAAACATCGTTACAACTTGCCCAACAGCAATAAGTTTCTATACTATAGTCAGTAACGATTACAGGAAAAGGGCATCGGGAGACTTTATGGACGGGGACGAGAACAACGAGGCAGCGCTCCCACCACGCAGCAGCGCGCCGCAAGCCTGGGATGCCTCCGTTGCCGAAAGCCGCTTTTACTGGTACGACCTGCTGGTTAACGACCCGCTGGTGCCCGACTTCCGCGATCCGATCGGCCGCTACCAGCGCCGCATGCAGTTCGCGCTGGACGCGACCATGGAAAAGCAGCTGCTGTTCTTCGTTGTTTCCCGCCCCCGCCTGCGCTTCGACATGAAGAAAGGCACCAGTTGGGGCTTTTTCGGCCTGAAACTGACCGTACCGCTGCTGGCCGGCACCGACAACCGCAAGGAATCGATCACGCTCGAACTGGAAGTGCCGTTCGAAGCGACCTTCAAGAAGCCGATCGTCACCCTGCACGACAAGTACATCACCCTGAACTGGGGCGCGCTGACGGAATGCTATTCCGCACACGACCTGCTGCAGAAATTCCCGAATGACCTGAAGTACGAAAGCAACGTGCAGTTCGTCGGCATCACGCGCGATCCGCAGTCCCGCCTGGCCAAAGGCCGGCTGCCTTCCGTCAACCGCATCATGGAAGACAACGACGGCGCCTTCGACACCTTCCTGCTGGTCAAACGCATGGATGTGAAGGTTGAAACCGCGGTGCAAGACCCGCTCAGCGAAGCCTCCGCCCGCTCGCACAGCGAAGTGATGGAAGGCGCACTGATCCGCTACTTCGAAGGCGAAAAGCCAGCCCACCACGGCACCATAGAGAACAACAGCCGACGCGACCGCGTGGCTGGGCTGGTCGAGACTTACCAGCTTGACAGGCTCACCGTCGATCTCGGCTTCAAGGAAGCCGACAGCTTCCACGACCTCAAGTCCGCCATCGTGCCGGTCTCACGCCGCCACCTGGTCGAATTCACCTTCGGCCCCGGCGGTGACATCCGCTCCAGCCGCCTTCCCGACGACGCCCGCCCACTGGTTTCGCTCGAAGAGTGACGCGGACGAAAAGATTCAGGTAAAATACAACTTCCTTCTGTGGGGACGACCTGGTTTCGACGTGGGTTGCAAAGCAGAACAGGGCATACCGAGGGCTGGTTACCTCGTAAATACACCCAGAAACAAACTAACTGCAAACGATAACTCGTACGCACTGGCAGCTTAATCGCTGACCTGCCCGACAACACCTCGCCCTTAGGGTGTGACCGCAAGGTCGTGTTGGGTCATTTATAAGGGATCGAGCTACGAGGGTTCACTTCGAGTAGCTCTAAATCTAAGGTGAATCGCTTGTCCGGAACGTGCACATCCGTGCCGTACAGGTTAAATTAAATGATAGTGCTAAGTATGTAGAACTGTCTGTAGAGTGCTTGCGGACGCGGGTTCGATTCCCGCCGTCTCCACCACTAATTCCTTTAAAATCATGAAATTATGATTTTAAAGCTGTCATTAATTGGGGTATTTGGGGGCCGATTTGGCACCGGAATGGCAGCTTAATGACAGCATGGAAATAGCCGCTCAGTGCGGCTATTTTTTCGCCATAGTTCAACATCGCAGCAGGTCACGCCGATGATGCACAGCGTATTCTTCCTGTGAGAACTTAGTGAACTTCACTAAAAAATTACGGCACAAGTTGCGCCGAGACATGAACGAATAAGCCCAGGACGCAAAGCGACAAGAAGCAACGATTGGGCTACACTAGTTGCATCGATTTTGAGTAAGGGAGGCGCAAATGAGCGCCCGAAAAATATCCGAGGAAGACATTCGCGAAATGTCGATTGTCGACCTGGAAGCAATAGTCGACGAAGTAGCAAGGCGCCTGGCTGATCCAGCTAAACCAGCTGTTGCGACTCTGGAGTTGGCACGTCGCCGACGTCTGGGGGCCCTTACGGCCGCCGAGGGATTGTGGAAGG
Source organism: Duganella sp. CF458 (assembly GCF_900113115.1). Lineage (GTDB taxonomy): Bacteria > Pseudomonadota > Gammaproteobacteria > Burkholderiales > Burkholderiaceae_D > Rugamonas. The sequence goes on from NZ_FOOF01000013.1 coordinate 180,531, forward strand.
ATCGCGTTGACGTTCCGAAGGATGGCGTTCAGGCCCAAGAACAACTGAGGGCTGAATGGCGTTAGTTCTTTTCGACACCTGCATATTTATCGACATGCTTAATGGCGTCCACCAGGCGACAGTCGAACTTAGCACCTACGATCACCCCGCTATCAGCGTAATCACTTACATGGAGCTTCGTGCCGGACAATCAAAGCGTCCGCATGAGGAACCAATCCTTGATGCCGTGCTGGCTGAATTCGAAATCCTTCAACTGGACCAGCAGATCATTGAGCAGGCTATTGAAATCCGGGGAAATAGCCTCATCGCCGGCCCATCCGTCAGGTTGCCGGATGCGATCATTGGTGCGACCGCGAGGGCATATGGCATCCCGGTAATTACGCGCAATCCGAAAGATTTCAACTGGGAAGGCATCACTGTGCACGTTCCCTATGACTACGATTCCAACGCTGCTTTCGTAACGAATATTCGTACAGCCTTTACCGACTTTAAGCCCCGTGGCACTCTCAAGCGCATTCGATAGTCTTGACAACTGCCGACGGTCAATCCCGTTCAGGAGTTCGAATCTCACCGCTCTCAGTGAGTTCAAAAGAGCATTACATTTGGCTGAACTACAGCCTTAAGACTGAGCATATCGCTTTGCCCAGATAAAAAATACACAAATATTACTTACCATATCGAGTGGAAACCGCATGAACATCTGACGTAACGTCGGTTCGGTTCTCGCCGTGCCACCTCTAATTCCCCCCTGAACGACAGCTGAATGACATCCTGAAAATAGCCGCGCTAAGCGGCTGTTTCTTCGCCCGTTATCCGAAGTCCTGTATGTGCGAACGAAAATTCGCTCCGCCTCACGACACTGGGGGCGCCAGTGCGGCTGCATTTCAAAGGATGCGATGGTGTGAACGGGTGGAATCAGAAGGAATGTAGTACGCCTCGGCTATGCCAACGTGCGCCTCAAGGCAAAAATCGCGGCAGGCATCCGCGCATGCAAGACATGCTCGCGCCGGCTCGGCAAAACCTTGCACGTCGGCGAGTGCATCTCCGCAAGCTTCGCAAACCTGCCACGACATTCGAGCAAAATCGTTTGCGTACGGTGGTTCCGGCATCGCCATTGCACCAGCCGTAGTTCGGCAGACGTCCGCACACACACGCAAGAGCTCCAGCAGTGGTTCCCGCATCGCATCTGGAATGCGCCGCCTTTCAGCTATCGCATTAACGCAACTGTCGTGACAATGCAGGCAGCGCAGTGTGATGTGATCCATTTTAGAAGCAGCATCGTCGCGCATAATCGAAGCTCCGAACGAGTCCACGCTGCTAACATATCCAGGACACTTCGCCCGCACAGTGCGCCAGCGCACAACGGCTATCGGATATTTCAGCCGGATCCCAGGGCCACAAGCGCAAGCCTAGGGCCCCGGTTTTTATGGTCCGGATCAAGTCAAGCAATTTCACTTGGTTCCGCATGCCTCGACTGTGTAAGCGCTCAGATTCGCACTCCCCTCCAGCGTCAGGTTCTTCGCAAAGAAACAGGCATATGGCCGGTTGCTCGCTTGGTCGACATAGAGGAATTCGGTCGGCACGTTGTACGCCATGTCGAACTTCGAGGCCGGTTGGGTTGGAGAGAGCGCTTTGAATGCTAAGTGCAGTTTCAGGCCGAAGTTCGGATGATGGAAGTCGAAGCACCCTTCCGGATAGGAGCAGCTGCCGTTCTGCGCTGGCAGATGCAGCGGGACGACTGTTTGCTGCGACGGGTCCGTCGGCATGCGCTCGTAGCGCATCGCGATAGGCGGATCGTCGGTGGTGATCTCGCTGATTGCACTGCCCGGCTGATGGAAGTTCGCGTAGAGCTGCTCGAACGCCGGCCAACTGTCCGGGTGGATGAAGGTCTGCTTGACCTGGTCTTTCTCGTAGCTGGTCTGCGCCTGCACCGCGTACACCGCCCGCACGCGTGAAGACTTGGTCTGGTATGGGAACGGGCTCTGGTCATCGGCCAGGTTCTTCGACAAGGCGTTCATCAGCCCAAGCGTGCCGCGCGATTGCCCGACGATGAAAATATTCGTGCCGTCGATGCCGAGCATGCCGGACCGGTGCCGCGCCCATTGCACTGCGCGTGCGATGTCCGTGTTGGGTATATCGAGATCGGGCGGCTGGCCGTACCGCTGGCTCGCAACCGGATGGCGGAATTCGACCGACATGAACGCGAAGCCCAGCGCCAGCGCGGGCGTTACCAGCTTCGAATAAAGATCGCCCTGCTGCGGCAGGTTATCGGTCATGCCGTTCGGATGCGCCCAGATGATCAATGGCAGACGTTGCGACGACGGAAGTGAAGCAGGACGGTAGAAGTCGAAGCGCTGGTCCAGCGTAACGTCGTAGGGGCCGGCTGGCGACTTCTCGTTCCATTCCGTGCCTTCGGCGTAGCAGATGTCCCTCGCAACTGTGGCCTGAGCTCCCTGTGCCTGGGTGTAGCTGGAGAGTTCAGATTCCGTGCCGATCTTGCGGCATGGTTCTGCGGCGGCAATGCCTGAAGCCGCTGCCAGCAGCAGGCCGCAAATCGGGGATAGGAACGATCGGAAACGTGGCTGGATATTTTGTCGCATTCTTTGCTCCGGTATTGGTGTTTGAATGGTGGACAGCCGCGCTACATTATCATTAAAACAATTTAGTGTTCGCATCGGAGGCGAGATGGAGAAATTCGAAAAGCTCTTTTCTTACGGGACGCTGCAACAGGATGGCGTTCAGCTTGCGACGTTCGGGCGCAAGCTTGAAAGCACGGCGGACGAGTTGAACGGGTATAAGCTCGGGCTGCTGGAGATCGATGATCCCGCAGTCGTTGCGACGAGCGGGAAGACGCACCATCCGATCATTTCGCGCAGCGGAAGTGACGCGGATACCGTCTCCGGCTCGGTGCTTCTGGTCACCCCTGAGGAACTACAGCAGGCAGACCAGTACGAGGTGGCAGCGTATCGGCGGCACAGCATCACGCTGGCATCGGGGACTGTCGCGTGGGCCTATGTCGATGCGCGCGACATCCAGCGCGATGTGGACTGACGCACAGACCAGGCTTCCCGGCGCGACGTAGCCTAAGCGCTGGCTCTAGGAGACAGCGTGGATCAACGAAGTCATAAAGAACGGCGTCACGACAGCGGCACTGCCGAGCGATTCGACATGGCAGTGCGTACCGCCCTGGCTTTCGACCAGGGCGCGGCTTATACCTACCTTGCCATCTGCGGTGTGGAGCACATGCTGATCCGTTCGTTCGCGGAACGCTTCCCGACCCAAGTACGGTCGGTCGCCTCCCTGCCCTGGCACTCCAGCGACCGCCGCAGCGATTCAATGCAGCGTGCGTTTTAGCGCGCGCCGCCCTTTCAGCAAGGCCCGGCGGGTGTCGTAGGTTGTTTGCAGGTTGAGCCAGAACTCCGGCGTGGTGTCGAAATAGCTGGCAAGCTGCTGCGCGGTGGCGGGCGAGATGCTGCGCTCCTGCCGCACGATGCCAGTCAGGTATCCGGGTTCCAGGTGCAGCACGCCGGCCAGCGTGCTTGCGGAGAGCCCCATCGGGTCCATGAATTCTTCCAGCAAGACTTCGCCCGGATGGATCGGGCGCATAGTGTTTTCCATAGCCGCCTCCTTCCTGTAGATTCTACTACTGTCCAAGCACCGGAAATACTGTTGGCTTAGAATAGCGACCGTATGAAATGGAAAGCTTTCACTGCGACCGCCCTTTTCGCTCTCACCGCCCACAACGCGCTTGCCGCTTGCGGCACGATCCGCTTCGCCTATCCTGATCAACATCGTCCGCCATATTGGATGGGCAACGGCGCGGCCGTGCCTGAACCAGCCGGCGCGAGCGTGGAATGGATCCGGGAGTTTGCCGCCAGCGGTGGCTGTGGCATCGAATTGGTGCGGCTGCCGGTACTGCGCTTGCGCAGCGCGCTGGCCAGCGGCGCGGTGGATTTTGCACCGGTCGATATCACTGCAGATGGACAGCCCGGCATCACCATCCCGCGCAATGCGCAAGGCCAGCCGGACCTCAAGCGTGCCGCCACCGTGGTCGTGGTGGCTTTCGTGCGGGCCAAGGATGGCTATTCGCGCGACCGCGATCCGATGGAGATGCTGCGAGGTAAGCGGGTGGGCTTGATGTACGGCTCGTCATACGGCGCGAAGCTGGAGAAGGCCGGCGCCATCCTGGACCAGGGCGCGCCCACGGTCCCGAGCAATTTCGAGAAACTCCAGCTTGGCCGCGTCGATGTCGTCATCGTGCCGATGATTGCCGCCTCGGACCTGGACAAGTACGTGGCCGAGCGTTTCAAGGGCCAACTGGTGCGGCTCGACAAACCCGTGCTCAAATCCTATAACTGGATTGCGGTCAACACCGCCTATTATGAAGCGCATCGCCACGAAGTCGATACCCTCTGGAACTGGCTCGGCACCGAGGGCAACAAACGCTTCAAGCTGCTACTGCGCAAGTACACAGAGAACTAGTAGATTCCTCCCTACAGGCCTAGAATGGACTATTGGCCGTAGCTACAAGGAGGCAATCATGTCCACATTCAACAAAGGACGCAGCCTGGAGCAACAAACCCACGATGGCACCAGCAGCATCGCAACCATGGGCGCCGGTTGCACCGGGCGCCGCAATCTCTCCCAAACGCAGGAAGGCAACCAGCAGTCGGCGGAATCGGCGGGACGTACCGACGACCTGCTGTCGGGCGGTGTCGATGAGGGCGAACGTGAGCACGGTTTCCAGACCGGTCCCCAGTACCGTCAGGGGGAGCAGCAGGATCCGGGGCGCGATACCGTGCGGCGCAGTGAACGCTAAAACCTTGATCTAGTACAAGATTTACTGTTGAACAAAGTTCCCGGGTGGCGCATAATTGAGAATGATAACAATTCTCATTACGTAGCCACTTAGGAAATCGCATGTCGTTGAACAAGTCCCCGCTGGCGCTTGCCGTTGCGCTGGCACTGCCGCATTTCGCAGTTTTCGCCGAAGAAGCCACCCTCCCCTCCGTCACCGTCACCGCAGCACGCGACGCCGCTTACAATCCAAGCACCGCCACCAGCGCCACCAAGATCGATGCGCCGCTGCGCGACATTCCGCAAACCGTGAACGTGGTGCCGCAGGAGCTGCTGCGCGACCAAGGCGCGAGCTCGATGGAAGACGTCATGAAGGGAATCCCGGGCGTCGGACTGTCGCATGGCGACGGCCAGCGCGACCAGGTGACCATCCGCGGCTTTACCGCGATTGCCGACCAGTTCATCGACGGCATGCGCGACGACGCGCTGTATTTCCGCGACCTGTCCAATATCGAGCAGATTGAAGTGATCAAGGGCCCGGCTTCGGTGCTGTATGGCCGCGGCTCTTCGGGCGGCATGATCAACCGTATCACCAAGAAGCCTGGCATCGACCGCACGGAAGCCAGCGTGACCTTCGGCAGCTGGAGCAAAAAGCGCGGCGAATTCGATGTGGCACGCAATCTCAACGACAGCGGCGTGGCATTCCGCGTCACCGGAGCCAAGGAAGATTCGGACAGCTATCGCGACCAGCAATTCCTCAAGCGCGAAGCCGTGTCGCCTTCCCTGCTGTGGAAAATCAATGCCGATACTTCCCTGCTGCTGCAGGGTGAATACCTGTCCGATCGCCGCCTGACCGACTTCGGTATCCCATCCTACAAGGGCCGGCCGGTCGACGTTGAACCAGGTACCTACTTCGGCGCCGCCAACGCGCGCGACGTGGACTTCAGCCAGGCGCGCGTGAAATCGCTGGCTGCCGTGCTGGATCACCGCATCAACGCCAACTGGTCGCTGCGCAATGCCTTCCGCCGCTACGATTATTCGCTCAACCGCAATAACACTTTGGTGGGCAGCGTCAACGAGGCGGCGCAAACCGCCTCGCTCACGCACGGCAATGTGCGCCGCGAAGAAGACGGCTACTTCAACCAGACTGAGTTGACCCAGCGTGCGGAATTCTTCGGCATGCAGCACCAACTGCTGTACGGCATTGAGATCGGCAAGCAGGACAAGGACCAGGTCAACCGCTCGAAGACCAATGTGGCCACGGTCAACCTGTTCAAGCCCGTGCTGCCGGTGCTGCAATTGGCGGCCAACGTCGCACCAGGCACCGACAACCTGGGCATCATGAAGAACAAGAGCGTCTACGTGCAGGACCTGGCGACGCTGACGCCGCAATGGAAGCTGCTGGCCGGCGTGCGCTACGATGACTTCAGCCAGGAGACGCGTGAGCGCCGCGTAGGCCAGAAGGACCTGGAGCGCACCGACCGTGCCTGGAGCCCGCGCGCAGGCCTGGTGTACCAGCCAAGCGGCACCGTTTCCTACTACGCCTCGTTCAGCAAGTCCTTCCAGCCTTCGGGTGAAACCTTCGCACTGGCCGCCAACAACGCCGCGATCGAGCCGGAAGAAACCACCAACAAGGAAGTAGGCGCGAAGATCGACTTGTTCGGCGGCCAGGCCACCGTTGGCGCATCGCTGTTCCGCCTGCAGCGCACCGGTATCAAGGCCACCGATCCAATCACCAACATCGTCATGCCGGTCGGCACCCAGCGTACCGACGGCCTGGAACTGACCTTCACCGGTGAGCTGGGCCAGGGCTGGCAAGTGGCTTCCGGCCTGGCGTTGATGGATGCGGAAATCATCAAGTCGATCGCGCGCGACGACGGCCAGAACGTGCAAGGCAAACAGCCAACGCTGACGCCAAAGCGCAGTGCCAACCTGTGGCTGAACAAGGCATTGGGCGGCGGCTGGTTCACCGGCGCCGGCGTGAACTACCAGGGCGACCGCTTCGCCAACCCGGGCAACACCACCACCCTGCCTGGCTACACCGTGGTCGATGCCATGGTGGCTTACCGCACCGCGTCCTTCGATGTGCAGCTGAACGTGAACAACCTGCTTGACCGCGAATACATCGTTTCCGGCCACGGGTCAAGCAAGCTGCTGAACATGCCGGGCGCACCGCGCAATGTCCGCGTCACTGCCCGCTACCGCTTCTGATCCAACTGAGGCACAATCGGGACATTACTTTGCGAAAGGAATGTCCCGATGATTTACGAGTTGGCGGAATTTGAAATCAAGGATGGCCAGGGTGCCGGGTTTGAAGCGGCGGTGCAGCAAGCCGTACCGCTGTTCCAGCGTGCGAAAGGCTGCAAATCGATGCGCCTTGAGCGCGTGATCGAGCGCGCCAACACCTATATGCTGGTCATCGTGTGGGAAACGCTGGAAAACCACACCGTCGATTTCCGCGGTAGCGAAGACTTCCAGACCTGGCGCGGCATGGTCGGCCAATACTTCGCCAACACCCCGCGCGTCGAACACACCACCAACATTGTCGCCGGATTTTGATGCGAATCCTCGCCTGCCCAAGGGTCCGGATATTCAAATCCGGCTATGCCGAGAATAGCCGCGACGAATATGCCGCGCACCATCTCGACAGCGATATCGACTTCCTGCGTACCGTGCATCTGCATTGGTCGTCGCGCAAGGGCCAGGCGAAGTAAGCGCGCGCCCCGTTACGGCGCCTTACGCGACAATTCCATCAAACAGGAGACCAATCATGCCAAGCATCATTTACCGAAATTTCCGCCAGATCGCGGATGCCGAGGGGGCCCGCAGCGCACTGCTGGCAGAAGGCTTTGCCAATTCAGCCGTGCAACTGAACCTGCATGAAGCACGCGCGCTCAGCACCACCGCATCGGCCGTGAAGAACATCATGGATTCGCTTACGCCGGACGACGTCGACAACACCGACAAGCCGGACCGCCCTGCCGCCCTGTTGTCGGTGGACGTGGACGACGATGCCCAGCGCGAACAGGCCGACCGCATCATGGCCCGTTTCGGCGCACAGGAAGCCTAAAGCTCCACCGATTTCAATTGTTCGCGCAGCCAGCGGTGCCCCGCATCGTGCTCGCTGCGCGGATGCCAGGCCATGGCAATCGCAAATTCCGGCAGGTCAAACGGCAGCTTGAAAATGTCCAGCTGGTCGCTGAAGCGCTGCAGGAAGCGCACCGGCAAGGTGCACACATGATCGGTATTGGCCAAGATGGTCGGCACCAGGTTGTAATGCGGCACAACCACAGTCACCTGCCGCTGCTGGCCCAGGTCCTTCAGACGCTGGTCCAGGAAACTGTGGAATTCTCCCCTGCCCGAGACCAGCACATGCTTCAACGCGCAAAACTGTTTCAAGGACGGCGCGCGCATGCCGCGCGGGTGGCCGCGCCGCTGCGCCATGACATAACGTTCGCTCGATAGCGGTAAGGCCTTCAACGCAGCCGGGATGGTCTGCGCGGCGCCAAGCAGCAGGTCAAGCTCGCCGCGCTCCATACGCGCCACGACGCCGTCCGGGTTCGGCTCGGAAAAACCGACGCGCAGGCCGGCGCCCCCGCTGGCGGCCATGCGCCGTACCAGTTCGATGCCGAACATCGTTACCACGTTGTCGTTGGCGGCAATCATGAAGGTGCGCTCGGCGCGCGCTGGATCGAAGGTTTCCGGATCGCGCACGGCGGCTTCCAGCTGGTGCAGCGAATCGCGCAAGCCGTCGCGCAGCGCCAGCGCCCGCGCCGTCGGCACCATGCCACGTCCACTCTCCGACGGGACCAGCAAGGGATCGCCAAACAGTTCGCGCAGGCGCGCCAGCTGGGCCGACAAGGCGGGCTGGCTGATATGCAGGCGTGCGGCGGCGCGGGTCACATTATTCTCTTCCAGCAGGGCGTTGAGCGATACCAGCAGAGCGAGGTCGGAAGGCCTTATATCCATATGGCTTATATGTCCAATATCAACGATCGATTTCAAGTATATGTTCAGCGCCGCCACAATGGCAATCATCCACCAACAGACAAATGGAGATTGCCATGAAACGAATGATCGCCGCGGCCTTGATGGCCATTGCCGTACAAGCCCCTGCACCGGCGCTGGCTGCCGACCAGGCACCGGGCTTTTACCGCGCCCAGTTGGGCGACTTCCAGGTCACCGCATTATCGGACGGTGTCGCCCCACGCGATGTCACAACGATCCTGAGCGATGCCACCACCACCCGCGCCGAACTGCGCGCCAGCCACCTGGGCGATACCCTGGCCTTGTCGATCAACGTCTACCTGGTCGACACAGGCAAACACCGCGTACTGATTGATACCGGCGCCGGCGAATTGTTTGGCGCTACCAGCGGCCACCTGCTGGCCAACCTCGCCGCGGCGGGATTCAAGCCGGAACAGATCGATGCCATCCTTCTGACGCACATCCACGGCGACCATTCGGGCGGGCTTTCCATCGGTGGAAGGATGCTGTTCCCGAACGCCCAGGTGTATGTGGACCGGCGCGAAGTCGCGCGCAGGATCGATGAACCCGCGTCGAAAGCGACTGTCGGTCCTTACTACGACGCCGGGCGCGTCAAGTATCTGCCGGCGGGCGGCGAAGTCCTGCCGGGCATCACGGCGCGCGCCGTACCGGGCCATACGCCCGGGCACAGCGCCTACCTGGTGGAGAGCAAGGGTCATCGCATGCTGTTCTGGGGCGATACGGTGCACGTGGCGGAAGTCCAGCTGGCGCATCCCGGCATTACGATCTCCTACGACGACAGCCAGCCGCAAGCGGCCGCCGCGCGCCGCAAGCTGTTCGACGAAGTGGCAGCCACCGGCGTGGTGGTAGCATCGCCGCATTTTTCCTTCCCCGGCGTGGGCCATCTTCGCAAGGACGGCGACTCTTTCCGCTGGATCCCTGTTGCCTACAACGACCAGGTGGCGGAGCTGGCGCCCTAGCCTGCCGCCGAAAAGACCTTCAAGCCAATCACGCCGCCGACGATGAGGACCATGCAGGCCAGGCGTGCCGGCGCGGCGGAGTCGCCCATGAACAGCACGCCCGCCGCTGCCGTTCCAACTGCGCCGATGCCGGTCCACACGGCATATGCGGTTCCCACTGGCAGGGTACGCAAGGCGAGCGACAACAGGTAGATGCTGGCCAAGCCAGCGCGGTGAACGCGCCCGGCCACGGGCGCGAGAAACCCTGTGACCATTTCATTCCAAGCGCAAAAGCGATCTCCAGCAGACCGGCGGCAGTCAACAGAATCCAGGGCATTTCTCTTCCTTTCCTTATATTGGGGCTGCCATTGTCGGGCTGCCGCCCCTTGGCTGGAATGCCCTTGGCCGAGGGTGGCGTAGCGTTGGCCGAAAATGACGTATGCAAGCACTATCAGCCATGCAATTGCCGTCCGATAATGAATTCATCGCACATTCACCGGATGAACATCATGCAAACCGCAATCGCCACCGCCCTGCCCACCAGCAGAGCCTCGGTCAAAAACCTTCCCGTCAACCTGTTTGGGTCCGTCATGGGCATTGCCGGCCTGGCCCTCGCCTGGCGCGGCGCTGCCCTCCTGTACGGAAGCAGCACGCTGATCGCCGATGGCATCGGCATCCTGTCGCTGCTGGTGTTTGCGGTGCTGGCTGTGGCCTACCTGTCGAAATGGGCTGCATTCCCTGAAGCTGTAAAAGCCGAGTTCTCGCACCCGGTGGCGGGCAACTTCTTCGGCACCATCAGTATTGCGGTGCTTTTGCTATCAAGCGTCGTGGCCCCGTGGAGCAGCCAGCTGCAAAAACTGGTGTGGACGTTCGGTTCCGTCGCCACGCTGGTGCTGGGCTATGTTGTGGTGTCGCGCGTCCTGAAAGGGAATATGGCGCCGGCCAATGTGGTGCCGGCCTGGCTGATTCCCGGCGTGGCTTCGCTCGACATCGCCGTCACCGGCGGCACCTGGGGTCATGAAGTGAACATGATTGCCCTCGGCATCGGCACGGCCATTGCCATCGTGTTCTATGTGCTGATCTTCAGCCGCCTGGTGCACGGCGAGCCCCTGCCGGCCGGCATGATCCCTTCGCTCATGGTGATGATCGCCCCGTTCGAAGTCGGCTTCCTGGCCTACGTCAACGTTACGCAGCACGTCGACATGTTCGCCGCCATGCTGTTCTACTTTGGCCTGTTCATGTTCCTGGTGCTGGCTCCACGTGTGTTCCGCCGTTCGGTGCCTTTCGGCCCGGGCTGGTGGGGCATCAGCTTCCCGATCGCCGCACTGGTGAACGCTGCGATCAAGTATGCCTCCGTCGCCGATGGCCTCGCTGTCATGGTGCTGGCCGGTGTGCTGCTCGCCTTCCTGACCGTGACGATTGCCGTGCTGCTGGTGCGTACCTTATATTCGCTGTACACCGGCAAACTCCTGGCAGGCTAACCATGCGTATCGCTTTACTCGTATTCCCTGGCGTGCAAATGCTCGATGTGGCAGGGCCGATGGATGTCTTTCACGAAGCGGCCCGCCAGTCCGGCAAGAAGGACGCTTACCAATTCGACCTGGTCGCGCTGGAAGAAGGCCCGGTCCGCGCCGACAACGGCATGCTGTTCCAGCCTACCGCCGCTATCGATACGCTGGACCGCGCGGTGGATACGCTGCTCGTCACCGGCAGCCACCAGGTGCAGGACGTCACCAGCCATCCGCGCCTGATGCACTGGCTGCAGCGGCAGGCGGCAGAGGTGCGCCGGCTCGGCTCCGTGTGCTCCGGTGCATGGCTGCTGGCGCACGCCGGCCTGCTGGACGGCCGCCGTGTCACCACCCACTGGAATATTTCGGCCTCGCTGGCGCGGCGCTTCGAACAGGTGCAGGTCGAGCATGACCAGATCTACCTGCGCGACGGGAACCTCTATACCTCGGCCGGCGTCACTGCCGGCATGGACCTGGCGCTGGCCCTGGTGGAAGAAGACCTCGGCCGCAGCGTGGCCCTGGCCGTCGCACGCGAACTGGTGATGTTCATCAAACGCCCCGGCGGCCAGGCCCAATTCAGCGCCCACCTTGCCGCGCAAACCGCGCAGCGCAACCCGATCCGCCAAGTGCAGGAATGGGTGCTGGAAAACCTGGAAGAAGATCTGACGGTCGACCAGTTGGCCGAACAAGCCGGCATGAGCGTGCGTAATTTCTCACGCGCGTTCAAGAGCGATACCGGCGAAACGCCGGCCGACTTTGTTGAAGCCGCGCGGCTCGATGCCGCACGGCGCATGCTGGAGGAAACCGCCAGCCCCCTCAAGCGGGTGGCGGCCCGCAGCGGCTTCCACGACCAGAACAGCCTGAGGCGGGCCTTCGTGCGCCGCCTCGGCGTAACGCCGGGCGACTACCGCTTACGCTTCCACCCTCAGGAGGCCTGATGGTTGAACACTTGCCGCAGATAGGCGAGGAAAGTCTCGTCCTTGCACAGGGTCTTGCCCGGCGAATCGGACAGCTTGGCCACCGATTGTCCGTTCAGGCGGATCAGCTTCATCACGATATTCAACGGCTTGATGCCGACATCGTTGGTCAGCCAGGTACCGATGCCGAAGCCCACCATGATGCGGTCGGCGAACTGGCGGTACAGACGGAAAGCAGTGTCGAAATCCAGCCCGTCCGAGAACACCAGGCGCTTGGTGTTGGAGTCGATCCGCAAGGCCTGATAGTGCGCGATCGCCTTTTCGCCCCACACGATCGGATCGCCCGAGTCGTGCCGCAAGCCGTCGAACAGCTTGGCGAAGTACAGGTCGAAGTCGTTGAGGAAGGCATCCATGCCCACCACGTCGGTCAGCGCGATACCGAGGTCGCCCCGATACTCCTGCACCCAAGCCTCGAGCGAAGCTTTCTGGAACTCGCGCAGCCGCACGCCGAAGGCCTGGAAGGACTGCATGTACTCGTGGGCCATGGTGCCGATTGGGATCAGGCCGAACTTTTTCGCGATGTAGACGTTGGAAGTGCCTTTGAAGCACTCCGGCACCTCGCGTGCCAGACGCTCGACGACTTCATCGTGCCATGCGGCCGAAAAGCGGCGGCGCAAGCCAAAGTCGGAAAATTCGAAGGGATGACGCAGGGCCGGCGTAGTACCGAACGCCTTTAACTGCACGATCTTCTCACCGAGACGCTTGCGCCCCTCTCCCAGCGCGGCCGGCGTTCCAACGCGGCGGAAATACAGCTCATTCACGATGTAGAGCACGAAGATCTCATACGCCATGATGTGCACTTGCGGGCCCTCGGCGCGGATCACCAGGGTATCGCCTTCCGCGCGCACCTCAATGAACTTGCGCTGGAAACGAAACACCGTGAGGAAATCGACGAAGTCGCTCTTGATGTAGCGCAGGGAGCGCAGGTAATCCAGCTCGTCCTCGGTAAAGGACATGCTGCACAGGTGGTCAAGCTGGGCCTCGACTTCACCCTTCAGCTCCGACAGCGGGAAGACCGTCTGGTTGCGGCACACGAATTCATACTCGGCATGCGCGCTCGGATGGCTATGCAGCAAAGCCTGCCACATGGTGAATTTATACAAGTCGGTTTCAAGCAGGCTGCGGACGACAGGGATCATTGCCGGTCCTCCGCATTGGCCAGCAGTTCCGGCAGCACTTCAGGCGACGTGGCAAGGCGCGCGCCGCGGCGCTGCATGGCTTGCGCGAACTCGATGTATTGCGCTTCAAAGCCGGACACAGGGCTCATGCAATCGGTGACCAGCACCAGTTTGCGCGGATCGACATGGTCGGCGATATGCTCGGTGGTCGCTTTCACGCAATGGCTGCCGGCTTCACCGGTGACGTAAATGACGTCGGCTTGCGACAGGCTGGCGATCAGTTCGCGGTTCAGTTGCGAAGCCGGATCGGCCGGATCGGGAACTTCGGCCATGACGGCGGAATAGTGTTCGGTCCAGGGATTCGAACCTTTACCGACTTTGGCCACCACCGCATGGCGCCCCTCTTCCCAGCGGTTGTAGGCAGTGCGCACAGCGTCATGCACATTGTGGCCCCAGCTACCGATTTCGCAGTGGATGGGCCAGACCATCAGCTGGTAACGGCCGGCCGATTCCAGCGCATCGAGATAAGACAGCACGCGCGGCAAAGCGGATGCATCGCGCGGCACAAACCGGCCGGCGCGCACGTCGGCAGCGGAAATCTGCGTGAACGGCCCCGGCGCCGCGCCTTCAGCAGTGCGCCAGAAAGTCGGATGCGCCACGTCATAGCGGTGGTGCGAATCGAGCGTCACGGTGATGGCGGAAAGCCCGGCGCCACCGCGTTCGATCAGGCTGGCGACGCGCAGCATGTCCTGATGGGCGCCCGGCACCGGCAAGGCCGGCGCGGCAGGAGAAGGAAGATCACAGAAATCGTTCTGCGGATCGATGATGAGCAGGTGATAGTGGCGTTTCATTTTGCAATGATAGCAAATGACCAGTCCACTACCGCGAGAACGAATGGCCGAGTCCGTGTCCCACCATGGGGTCACACCCCAAATGAGACACGAACTCAAGCATGTACCAGCAGAGCCCGTGTCCCGTTTCGGGTGTGACCCCATGGTGGGACACGGGCTCGGCGGTACGCCAGCTTTAGGCGGCGATCAGTTGCTCGATCGACTTCTGCGCCTTGGCCAAAGTGTCGGCGACGGCTTGCTCGCCCATCGCTACGCCTTCGGCGCGGATGAACTGGACGTCGGTCAGGCCGATGAAGCCGAGCACGGTGCGCAGGAAAGTGGTCAGGTGGTCGTATGCCACGGCGGCGCCTTCGCTGTACACGCCGCCACTGGCGGTGAAGACGTAGACTTTCTTACCTTTCAATAGGCCTTCCGGGCCGTTGGCGGTGTATTGGAATGTGCGTCCGGCGCGGGCGATGTGGTCGATCCAGGCCTTCAGCGTCGATGGCACGGAGAAGTTGTACATCGGCGCACCGATCACAACCACGTCCGCTGCGGCCAGTTCGTCGACCAGGGTGTCTGACACTTTGACGACCTGCGCCTGCTCGGCATTGCGTGCTTCGGCTGGCGTGAAGAAGGCCCCCATCATCTGCTCGGTCAGGTGCGGCACCGGATTGCTGGCCAGGTCGCGCTCGACTACGGTATCGGCCGGATTGGCGGCTTTCCATTTGGCGATGAACTCGGCCGACAATTGTCGGGAAAGGGAACCTGCGCTGCGTACGCTGCTGTTGATGTAGAGAACGTTTGCCATGACCTTGCTCCAAGAAAGTTGGTGATTGCGGCCATCTTAGAACGGGTTTATTTTCGACGAAATAGGTTTTATCACGATAGAAATTATCGATTTTGTTGATATGAGAGATCCCGGCCATCCTACCCTCGACCAGTTGCGCGTCTTCATCGCGGTCATTGACCATGGCGGTTTTGCCCATGCGGCACGCGCCCTGCACCGTACCCAGTCGGTCATCAGCTACACGATTGCCAACCTGGAAGAGCAACTGAACATTGCCCTGCTCGACCGCAGCACGCGCAAGCCGACCCTGACCGAAGCCGGCAAGACCTTGCTGGCCGATGCCCGCGCGGTGACCAGCAAGGTGGACGGCATGCGTTCGCGCGCCAAGGCCCTCGGCATGGGATTGGAGGCTGAACTGTGCATCGTGGTCGACGTGATGTTCCCGGCCTGCGTGCTGGTGCGCGCGCTCGAGCACTTCCAGCGCGAATTCCCGACCGTTTCGCTACGCCTGCATACGGAAGCGCTGGGCGCCGTGGCGCAGATGGTGGCCGACCGCCGCTGCCAGCTGGGTGTGGCGGGCATGGCTGCCACCGCGCCGGTGAATATCGAGCGCCATGCGGCCGGCTTCGTAAAAATGATGCCGGTCTGCTCGCCGCTGCATCCGCTGTCGCGCGAAGCGGCGCCGATCGCGACGTCGGTGTTGCGCGAGCACCTGCAACTGGTGGTGACCGACCGCAGCCCGCTGACCGAAGGCCGCGATTTCGGCGTACTCGGGCTGCGCGACTGGCGCTTGGGCGACCTCGGTTCCAAGCACGCCCTGCTGCTTGGCGGGCTCGGCTGGGGCAATATGCCCGAGCACACCGTCATGCGCGACCTGGCGGAAGGGCGCCTGGTGCGCCTGCATACCCAGGAAGGCAGTGAGCTGGAATACCTGCTGTTCGTGATCCATCGCGGCGATGATGAACTGGGCCCGGCCGGCAAATGGCTGCGTCAAAAGTTCGTTGCGCTCGACCATACGCTGCCGCAAGACGCTTTCTAAACCTTCCTACAGGCCAGCGGCGCGTGCACCTACAGGCTAGTCCGCGGCATCGGCCTAGGATGGAATCGCTTCAACCACAAAGGAGAGCGATCATGGCATCACGCAAAGATGAGCAATCGGATGATTGGCGCAACCAGGCTGGTCAAGCAGGCCAAAGCGGCGGTAACCGTCAGCAAGGCCAGCGCGAAAACCTGACTGGTGGCAATCAGCAATCCGATCAGGAGAGCGGCAACCAGCAATCCGACCAGGAACGCGGTAACCAGCAATCCGACCAGGGCCGCGGCAACAAGCAGAGCGACGTCGGCCAGGGCCAGCGCCAGGGCAGCCGCGATGACTTGCTGGACGAGGAAAAAGGCAACACCGGCAACCGCGGCAATCGCGGCGGGCGGGACCAGCAGCGCTAAGCCCTCAGGCTGCTAGGTCACTCCGGCGGCGCGCAGGCGCGATTTCAGGCGGCGTACCTCGTCGCACAAATCGACCACCAGCGCCGCCAAATCTTCGTCCGCATCGAAATCCCGCTCAAGCTGGGCCAGGCGACGCGCCCTCCCCAAGTCCACGCTGGTAAATTGCAGGGTTTCGATGCTTGCCCCTTCCCGGCCGATCAGGATGCCGCGCCGCACGTGGTGCACCACCCATTCCGGCGCGACGGCGCACGCGCGCGCCAGTTGATCCAGCGTCAGCGCCTGGTGTTCCAGCGGCACGCCTTCCACAATCTCTTCCTTTGGCATCGCTCATCCTCCTATTTCGCGTTGCATCTGTTCGTATAGCGCGCGCCGCTCGGGCGTATCGGCTGGCGGCGCAAAGATGTCGAGTATGAGATAAAGGTCGCCCGCCGCGCCGGAGCTATTGGCGGCGGGAATGCCGCGCCCTTTCAGGCGCAGTTTGCGGCCGCCTTGCGAATCGGGCGGCACGGTCACGGTCACGCGGCCGGATGGCGTGGTCACGTCGCGCTCGCCGCCCAGCGCAGCGAGCCACGGCGGGATCGGTACTTTCTGGTAGACGTCGCGGCCTTCAACGCGATAACGGTCGTCGGCCTGGAACGCGACTTCGAGGTAAAGGTCGCCTGCCTCGGCGCCATGCATGCCGGCCTGTCCCTGCCCTCCCAGCCGCAATTGCTGTCCCGCCGTCACGCCTCGCGGAATGCTGACCTTGAGCGTGCGCTGGCTGCCCAGCGAGATCTCGCGTTGGGCGCCGTTGTAGGCATCTTGCAGGCTGATTGGGAGGACGGCATGGAGATCTTCGCCACGCATGCGGAAGCCCTGGTGGCGGCCGCGCTGCCCGCCCACGTGGGCGAACAGGTCGGCAAAGAAGTCTTCGGCACTGCTTCCTTCGAAGCCGCCGGCCCAGTCCGGTGGCGGACGGAATTCCTGGCCGGCGCGGTACTGGCCGCTGCCTAGCGAATCGTAGGCGGCACGCTTTTCGGGATCACCCAGCACGCCGTACGCCTCGTTCAGCTCCTTGGTGCGGGCATCGGCATCGGCTTCCTTGCTGACGTCCGGGTGATACTTGCGGACCAGCTTGCGGTAGGCCTTCTTGATCTCGTCTTCGCTGGCAGTCTTGGCGACTCCCAACGTTGCGTAGTAATCCTTGTATTCCACGCCACGTCCTCTCGGTGAAGGAGAAGACAGGGTATCAGGAATTCACCGCATGCGGCTCCACGATCATGGTTCAGCGATCAGCTGTTAGCCGCGGTTCCAAAGTCATACGAGTCGACGATCGACTGATGACGGGCTATCTGCGTCTTCAGCGGTTCGATCTGCGCTGCCGCATTTGCTTCGATCGCCTTTACCCTTTTGGTCACGGGCACGAGGAACTGGGACCCGAAGATGAATCCGCCGACAATGATCGGGATCGACCACCAGCCATACATCACAATCGCAAAGATCGCGAAAGCGATAATCGCCCAGCCGACGAGCGCGCTATTCCTGGCATCGGCTGCCCGTAAGGCGCCCACTTGGCTGTCGCGCCTGGCGCAAATTGCTGCCACGTCCGCTTGTAGTCTCGTCAGGGCAAGTTCCGATGCGGCCCGATTGGTGCCTAGCTTCACATCGTCCAGCGCTTCCTCCAATCGCCTCAGCGAGACAATTCCACCGCTCCGTTCAACGTGTTGCTGAACGCCACAGTAACCGCAAGCGAAGTCGTTGATGTCTTCCTTCACTTCGAGGCCGGCACCGCAATTCACGCATTTCAAGGAAAGAATTTTCATAAGGTCTGGGTAAGTGTCGATTATATTTACAAAATAACAACTAACAGAGCAAAATAAAAGCGCGCTGTGCGGCGCGCTTTAATGCGGCAAGTGACGATCAGCGAACGCGGCGGATCGACGAGATGCGGTCGCTGAAGTCCCTCAGGTCAGGGTAGCGGCCTGGCGCAAACGTGCGGCACTGGCCGCCGAAGTCGGCGTGTTCGCAGGCTTCCCAGGTGCCGTAGTTGACGACCATCGAGTTGGCGTTGTCGTTGAAATGGACATTGCGCAGGGTGTCCAAATCGTTATTGACCTGGATCACGCGGCCACGGAAACCGTTGTCGTTGAACAGTTCCACCGCGGGGCCGCGTGGCTCTTCGCGATACTCGCGACGTTCTTCGCGGCGCTCTTCACGCCAGCGCTCGTCGCGGTCGTCGCGATTGTCGCGATTTTCGCGGCCCCAGCCATGACCACGGCGGCGGTCAATCTCACGGGCGGAAGAGAAGTTATTGTTGAAGCGGCGCAGGTCGGGATATTCGCCGCGCTCGAACACTGCGCAATGGCCCTGGAAATTGACGTGCTCGCACAATTCCCAGGTGCCGGAGCGCACCACCAGGCTCGAAGCCCGGTCGTTGAAGTCGAAGTCGCGGAAATTGGTGGCGGCCCCGTCGGCAATCACCACACGCTGGCCGCGAAAGTCTTCACGCGAGAAGAGCTGCAATTCACCGGCCGAAGCGGCCTGGCCAACAAGGGAAGCGGCCAGCAGGAAAGCGGCGGTCAAGGTATTCTTCATTACTAAATCTCCGATATTCAGGCATCCTAAGCGCACTAACGCGGCGCAAAGGCCGTTAGACTACCCTACCTTGTAACAAATTCCTACTGCGCAACACATGCCGACCACGATTTTGACCTCCAATTTACGCAACGAAGCAACAGCATTATGGAAATTGGCCTGGCCGGTCCTGGTTGGGCAGCTCGCCACCGTTGGCATGGCGGTGGCGGACGTGGCGATGACCGGCCACACCCGGGCTTCCGAACTGGCTGCGGTATCGACCGGCGCGGCGATCTGGTCCATCGTGCTGGTGACTGTGATGGGCACCATGATGGCCATGAACACGCTGGTAGCGCATGAAGTGGGGGCCGGCAGCTACCAGCGCATTCCGCACCTGGTGCGCCAGGGTTTGTGGAAAGGCCTGGGCGTCGGACTGCTGGCGATGTTACTGGCCAACCTGGCCACCCTGCTGTTCGACCACCTGCAACTGGCGCCGGAAGTGAACCGGCGCGCTTCGCTGTTCGTGCATTTCATCAGCATCGGCTTGCCGCCATTCGCCTGCTACCGAGCGCTGTATGGCTATAGCACCAGTATCAACCAGACCAAGCCGGTGATGGTGATCGCCTTGCTCGGGCTGGCCTTCAACGTCTTCGTTAACTGGCTGCTGATCTTCGGCCATTGGGGTTTGCCGGCCATGGGCGGCGTGGGCTGCGCGGTATCGACCGGCATCTGCATGTGGCTCATGTTGGGCGCGATGCTGGCGTGGATGCGCATTTCGCGAGCCTATCGCGCCACCTACCCTTTCACGCACTGGGAATGGCCGCATTGGCCGGAAATCAGGAGCATGCTGAAACTTGGCCTGCCGATCGGCGTGACCTACTTCGCCGAGGTCAGTGCCTTCGGCGCGGTGGCGCTGCTGGTGGCGCGCTTTGGCGTGATCGAACAGTCGGCGCACCAGATTGCGCTGAACTTCTCGTCGCTGGTGTTCATGGTACCGCTTAGCCTGGGCATCGGCATGGTGACGCGCGTGGGGCAAGCGCTGGGCGAAGGCGATGCGCGCCGCGCCCGTTCGGCTTCCTGGGTCGGGCTGGGCATGTCGCTGGCGTTTGCCGTGGTATCGGCGGCCTTTATTGCCCTGTTCCGCAACGAGATCGCGGCAGCCTACACCAGCGACGTCGCGGTGCAGCAGACTTGCGTCACCCTGTTGCTGTTCGCCGCGTTGTTCCAGTTGTCCGACGCGACGCAGGTGGCGGCGGCCTGCGCGATTCGCGGTTACAAGGTGACGCGCGGGCCGATGCTGATCCAGCTGCTGGCGTTCTGGGTCTTTGCGCTGCCGGTCGGCTGCCTACTGGGCTTGTGGAAGGAAATGGCCGCGGCCGGGTTCTGGATCGGCCTGGTACTCGGCTTGACGATTGCTGCCATTTTGCTCACAGCCTACTTGCGCACGCTGTCGAATTCCCGTGTAGCCGAAGGAAAAACGGCATAGGCCATAGCATTCCGAATATCAGCGGGGGCGGGTTCTGGTATTGTCTTGCGATTCGTAAGTAAACCATTCCGGGACAAACCATGCGCCTTATCCTCACCCTGGTAGCCCTGCTGGCTGCCGGCACCGCTTCCGCTGAACGCCTGACACTGGAGCGCCTGTACGCCGATCCTGCACTGTCCGGCCCTGGCGTGCGAGCCCTCAAAGTGTCGCCGGATGGCGCCCGCGTCACCTTCCTGCGCGCTCGCGCGGACGACCAGTTCCAGATGGACCTGTGGGAATACAATATGAAGGACAAGACCACGCGCCGCCTGGTCGACTCCAAGGCCCTGGTCCCGGTCGAGAACCTGTCCGACGCTGAAAAAGCGCTGCGCGAACGTGCCCGTACTGCGGCGCTGAAAGGCATCATTTCCTACAACTGGTCGCCGGATGGCAAGCAGTTGCTGGTGCCGTTGGCCGGCAACCTGTACCTGGTGGACCTGTCCAAGCCGGACAACGCGCGCCTGGTGGCATCGGGCAGCGTGATCGATCCGAAGATTTCGCCAAAGGGCAAATACGTATCCTTCGTGCGCAACCAGAACCTGTTCGTGATCGACCTGGCCACCGGCAAGGAACGCCAACTGACCAGCGACGGCAAAGGCACCGTGCATAACGGCGAAGCCGAATTCGTGGCGCAGGAAGAGATGCACCAGTTCACCGGCTACTACTGGGCGCCGGACGATTCCGCCATTGCGTTCCGCTGGTACGATGAAGCGCAAGTGCCGGTGGCGCGCCGCTTCGAGATCTACGCTGACCGTACCGACGTGGTGGAGCAGCGCTACCCTGCCGCCGGCGACAAGAACGCCATTGTCGGCCTGAAAATCGTATCGCCCGCAGGCGGCGAGATCCGCGACGTGGACCTGGGCGCCAACAAGGATATCTACCTGGTGCGTGCCGACTGGAGCAAGGATTCCAAGTCGCTGTTCTTCCAGCGCCAGTCGCGCGACCAGAAGACGCTGGAGCTGATCGCTGTCGATGCGGCCTCGCTGGCGCAGCGCCCTGTGCTGACCGAAACCGCAAAAACCTGGACCACCATCAATGACGACCTGCGCTTTCTGGAAAGCGGCAAGGGCTTCATCTGGTCGTCCGAACGCACCGGCCGCAACCACCTGTACTTCTACGGCATGGACGGCAAGCTGAAACACGCCATCTCCAAAGGCGAGTGGGGCTTCGACGACGTGCTGGCGGTGGACGAGAAGGCCGGCAAGGTCTTCGTCTCCTCCAACAAGGATGCGGTCTACGACAAGCAAGTCTACGAACTGAAACTGGATGGCTCCACTGCCGACAAGCCAAAGCGCATTACCCAGGCTGACGGCTGGCACGACGCCTCGTTCTCCAAGCACGGCGAAGTATTCGTCGATACCTGGTCCGACCCGGCCACCCCGCCGCAGGTGGCAATCCGCCGTCCGGACGGCGCGCTGGTAAGCTGGCTGGAAAAGAATGAAGTCAACGCGTCGCACCCCTACTTCAAATACAAGTCGGACCAATTGCCGGTCGAATTCGGCAACATGAAGGCGAAGGATGGCCAGACCCTGTACTACTCGATGATCAAGCCGTACAAGTTCGACGCCGGCAAGAAGTATCCGGTCTACCTGTCCACCTACGGCGGCCCGCACTCGCAGCACGTGACCCGCAAGTGGGATAGCGCGCAGTTCGACCAGTACATGGCGCAGCAAGGCTATGTGGTCTTCCGCCTGGATAACCGCGGCTCCTCGCGCCGCGAGCGCGTGTTCACCGATGCGATCTACCGCAACCTGGGCAAGGTCGAAGTGGAAGACCAACTGACCGGCATCGACTGGCTGGGCAAGCAGTCCTTCGTGGACGCCAAGCGTATCGGCGTGTACGGCTGGAGCTACGGCGGCTTCATGACCCTGCGCCTGCTGTCGCAAGGGTCGGACAAGATCGCCGCAGGCGTGTCCGGCGCGCCGGTGACCGACTGGGGCCTGTACGACACCCACTACACCGAGCAGTTCATGGACCGTCCTAGCGACAACGTGGAAGGCTACAAGCAGTCGAACGTGTTCTACCACGTCGACGGCCTGAAGTCGAACCTGCTGCTGATCCACGGCATGGCGGACGACAACGTCCTGTTCACCAACACCACCAAGATGATCGACGCGTTGGTGAACCGCGGCGTGCAGTTCGAGCTGATGACCTATCCGGGCGCCAAGCACGGCGTGTCGAACCGCCTGGCCAAGCGCCACGTGCAAACCTACATCGACGCCTTCTTCCGCAAGCACCTGAAGCCGGAATCGAACTAAGGCCCGGCCCTTGCCGCCAAAGCCCGCCCGCGCAAGCCGGCGGGCTTTTTTGTCGATTTTTACGCACCTCAAACGTCGTAGCGGTAAGATCAACCACCACCGACGGAGGCGCCATGTCCCTGCAACTGTTCTACCATCCCCTTTCTTCCTACTCCATGAAGGCGCTCATCGCGCTGTATGAGAATGGCACGCCATTCGAGTACCGCATGCTGTCGCCGGACCACGCCGTCAATTGCCAGCAATTCGGCGAAATGTGGCCGATAGCGAAATTCCCGATCCTGCTGGACGGCGAGCGCATGGTGGTGGAGGCCAGTATCGTGATCGAACACCTTCAGCTTTACTATCCAGGCCCGGTCAAGCTGCTGCCGGCCGATCCCAAAGCCGCACTGGAAGTACGGATGATGGACCGCTTCTTCGACAACCACATCGCCACGCCGCAGCAGAAGCTGGTCGCCGACGTGCTTCGCCCCGACGGCGAACGCGACCCGCATGGCGTCGCCGAAGCCAAGCGCAAGCTCGATACCGCCTACGCCTGGCTGGACAAAGTCATGGCGAATCGCACCTGGGCAGCGGGCGACGAATTCAGCATGGCCGACTGCGCGGCTGCGCCCTTCCTCCTGTACGCGCACTGGTCGCACCCGATCCCCGAAAAGCATGAACACGTGATGGCCTACCTGCGCCGCTTGCGCGAACGCCCATCGTTTGCCCGCTGCTGGGCCGAAGCCAAGCCATACCGCCATATGTTCCCGCTGGGCGTACCAAACGGTGAAGACTAAGCCCTTAGTTTGAAGCACACAGGAGAATGCCCATCACCTGCGCGCACGAATTTAGGTAATGCGGACTCGGAAGATCATGCGGTGCCATTTCGAGGAACAGAGGACGAAGCAGCAAACTTTAGGGGAGATGCAAATGAAATGGATGGTGGGAGCGCTTGTTGTCTTGCTGCTGCTTGGCGGCTTCTGGCTCAATGGAGGCCGGGCGCCAACAGGAACCGATCCGGTTCTTCTAGGCCATGAAGCCTACATCGGGGTATGGAGAGCAGAGGGGAGTGAGTTGAAGATTACGCGGTCCGGGCGAATGTGGTTCGAGCGCAAAGCCTCCCAAGAACATGTGGCCGAAAAGTTCATCAATATGCCGATTGCCAGCATCAGTGATCGCGAGATTTTGGGCCGGACGTCTGAGGCAAGACTTGAAGTAAATGAGCCTCCACATAAGGTAGGTTCGCAATGGGTGATGAAGGTGAATGGCGCAGCGTTGGTTAAGGAGTGATCGCAGTCAGGCGAGCCTGTCAGAATTTTAGTGTGAATCCGGGGTCATGAAATAATACCGAAAGGGATTGTCCATGACCGACGCAATGACCACGAAGAAGCCAAAAACCAAAAAGCAGTACCCGTTTCCCGTTGAACTAATCGACCAGCTGCTTGCCCAGGTCGAAAACAAGGACGCCGAGTCGATTCTCGGCGAATCGGGTCTAGCCGGCCAGCTCAAAAAGATGCTGGCCGAGCGCATGCTGACAGCCGAACTTAATCATCACCTTGCCAGCGAAGGCGACGCTAAAAACCATCGTAACGGCAGGAGCCGCAAGACCGTGCTGGCACCAGGCGGCGAGCTGGAACTAGAGATCCCGCGTGACCGTCTTTCCAGCTTCGAGCCCAAGTTGGTCGCCAAGCACCAACGCCGTATGCCGGGTTTTGACGACCATGTAATCGGCATGTATGCCCGTGGCATGACGGTTCGCGAAATCCAGGCTCACCTGCTGGAGCTGTATGGTACCGAGGTGTCACATGACCTGATCTCCACAATCACCGACGAGGTCATCGACGAAGTGGCGCAGTGGCAGCAACGCCCACTGGAAGCGATGTACCCCATCGTCTACTTCGACGCACTGCGCCTGAAGATCCGCGATGAGGGCACCGTCAAGAACAAGGCCGTGTACCTGGCGCTGGGCATTCGGGCCGATGGCCGCAAGGAAGTGCTGGGCCTTTGGATCGAACAAACAGAAGGCGCCAAGTTCTGGCTGAAAGTCTTTAACGAGCTGCGTAATCGTGGTCTGGAAGACATTCTGATTGCCGTCGTTGACGGCCTGCGCGGCTTCCCTGAAGCGATTGAGGCAGTGTTCCCGCAGGCGCATATCCAGACCTGCATCGTGCACCTGATTCGCAACTCGATGACGCTGGCGTCGTGGAAGGACCGCAAAGAGCTTGCAGCGGCGCTTAAGCCAATCTACCAGGCTGCCAACGCTGACGCGGCTGCGGCGGCGCTAGACGCCTTTGCAGCAGGCCCTTGGGGCCAGCGTTTCCCGACCGTGGTGGCCATGTGGCGCCGCCAGTGGGAGCAGGTGATCCCGTTCTTTGCCTACCCGC
Organism: Duganella sp. CF458; assembly: GCF_900113115.1. Lineage (GTDB taxonomy): Bacteria > Pseudomonadota > Gammaproteobacteria > Burkholderiales > Burkholderiaceae_D > Rugamonas. The sequence goes on from NZ_FOOF01000013.1 coordinate 205,639, forward strand.
CCGACGTACGCTCAATCATTTACACAACGAACGCCATCGAGAGCCTGCACATGCGCTTGCGGAAGATCGTCAAGAATCGCGGGCACTTCCCGAGCGACGAGGCAGCGACAAAATTGCTGTACCTGGCCTTGCGCAATATCGAAAAAGATTGGAAGATGCCGCAGCGGACCTGGAAGATGGCCGCCAACCAATTTGCCATCCTGTTTGGGGAACGCTTTACCAACGCGATCAACTAATTAACCGCGACCCCGGCACACAAAATTCCTGACAGGTCCAGTCAGGCGCATTCTCCAATTAGCTCTACAATGAGATACTTGCGCTTTGTGAGTCCATGCGATGAGTAATCGCGTCCGAGCGCTTACGGCCAATACCTGCCCTTGATTACTGACATGTCAACTATCATAACTCTTGAAGACGGGCGCCAGATAAGTGGGCCGACAGGCTCAATGGGGCATATGCTTGAACTTGTTGCCGACGAGTTGCCGCAGGAATTCCTGCGGATGAAATGCTGGTTGATTGATAATGCAGAGAGGTGCGCACCCTGCATGGATTTCGATGTTCGCGGTTTTCCTATCGAGGCGCGAACAGCATTTTGGGTGGCAACTAGGCAGGCGGCGGAAAAGATCACTGCAGAATATGCGAAAACAAACTGGACGGGCAATCGCATCATGCTCCTGTTAAGAATGCACGACGGTATCGAACCTCTCGAGGATGGAGAGGAATTCAAACCCTACGATGATTGCCAGGAAGTGGATTTTGATGATTTATGGTTCACCACCGGCGCATGATCATTTAGTCGACGCTTCCTGATACCCTGAGCGAACTTCCGATTTGGGGCGACTTCGACAATCAAGAGGCCGGCAGTAGCCGGCCAACAGCGGCTAGTCCGTTAAAGAACATCATTATTACAAGTCAACTTGTGCATGAATCCACCGAGCATTAACCAACTACCAGAACTTTGGGAGCGTGACGGATCACTTCGCGACGTTTATCTCGCCAACGTCGACTTGGATGGATGGAAACGGTTTATTCGCTATTCATCAACTTATCGGCTTACATATCAGGCGGATGGGAATGAAGCACCCGTTCCAGGAGTCGACGAGGCGTTTAGACGGACCGACGTTAGTCATTGTCTTTCGATCTGGATTGGCAACGTGTCTGTTAATTGTCATTTCTTTCAAGTCGATGAAATTGAGTTGGACATCGATCCCCGAGAGATTATTGGGGCGAGCGAGCACGCGGCCGTGCTGGAGTTCATTGAGGGAATTTCGAACGCCGTTGGTGCTAATGCGGCAGTTACGCCAGAAGGATCCCAGGCTTCGCCGTTCTTGACATTTGACATCCAGGAAAAGACCTGGGAAATTCATGGATAGAGCGCAATCGGCCAAAAGTGGTCTCTCACGCCGGCTATTGACGAGCAGGGTTATGGTGCCTGAGTCCCCGGCATCACTTTATTGCGGAGATGTCGATGGAAGAGAATGCACAACGACAGCTTGGGCTCGCTGCGGACTTAATTGGGACAGCGGCCGGCGTTTTTCTTGATCAAAAGGGTCTCGTCGGTAGCGGAATCGGCTCAATTGTCGGAGTGGGCATCGCCGGTGTGATCAAGGAAATGGCCGCAAGAGCATACACTCTTCGGCAAAAAAATAGGATTAGAACTGCTCTAGACATTGCGCAAGAGCGAATTGGTACACAGCTGATTGCTGGTCATATCGTTCGCGCAGATGATTTTTTCGCTGAGCGAGACCTTGGACAGTCCAATGGGAGCCAACTCCTGGAGTCCACACTCGTCAAAGTATCCACCACATTTCAAGAAAAGAAGATTCGACATATTGGGCTGTTTTATGCCAATTTGATATTCGCGGATTACATATCTGCGGAGACAGCGCACATGTTGTTATCTCAGCTAGAAAGAATGAGCTATCGTCAGTACGCGCTTCTCGCCCTACTTGGGAAAGTGCAAACGTTAGACGTAGAGCGTTTACGTCGCCCATCGCACGAGGATCCGGAGCTCGCGGCGTTGAAGCGCGAAGAGATGGATCTTCATGCCAGCGATTTAGGAACAGGTGGTCTGATCGAAGGGGACGGGCCATGGGTCGACAAGTTATCTACTTTGGGGAAGGTCATCTTTGATTTGGCCGGGCTATCAGAATTTGATGCTGACGACTTAGCGAAGCTGTGCGAGCAATTATCTTTTTCAAATCAATGAATTCGTACGAATGAGGGATCTTCCGTTTTGTGGCGGATGCGTCAGCTAGCCGACCGAGTACAATCGGCCAAAAGCGGCCCGTCGATCTCGTATGGCATTTGAAGGAAATCTGGATTGCGCGATGAATAGAGTACAGGTTGTTGAGCGCCTCAAGCTTGGGCGCTTGGTGGAAGCTGAGGCGCCGCGGGACGAGAAAAATCGCAGGGTCTTTCTTGAAGTTCGCCCTAAAGTCGATCATGCGCGAGGCACCGTGATTTCACAAGGATTGGTGAGCGAACCTTATCTCCTTCGAAATCGACCGAACGAGGATATCATTCTGGGCTACGACATTCGGGTCTGTGCATTAAATGCGGGTTGGGAAGCGGAGCCGGATGATTGGGATCACTTTGCGCATACTGATGAACGGATCAACTGCCAGTCCCTCGACGAACTCGAGAAAATGCTCTTAGATCGATTTGGACTGCATCTCGAGAACTTGACAGTACCTGGCGCTACCGAGTCACCACTTTAATCGCCCAAAAATTCACGCCGGCGGACGGCCAACGGCGGCGCTGGTCGGGGTAGCCGTCGAGCTTGCAGGGGGCACAGTCGGCCAAGAGCGGACCTCGTACGAAGAGAAAGGACTAAGATTGGATTTCAGCCTCATCGGTGAAAAACTTCGTGCAGTCGAGGCGGAGAACCTGCGCGTTAGGTTAATGAAACAGGCGGAGACTCATCGCATTGCGGAACGAATGCCTGGCATTCCGATCGCTTGTCAAATCAATGCTACCGAGACTTCTGACCACATTGAACGAGCATGGTTTGGCGGTGAGGGAACAGTGATCGCTTTCTTTGAGAACGATAACGTCATGGTTAGAGCCACCGTGAGTTTTCTGCTGGATTTTCTCGCGCAACGTGAGCCTTGGCAAGACTGGGACGTTTGCATCTTCGATTACGATGTGACCTGGTGCGCGGCGATAACGCATAATGATGAAGCCAAATTTGTGCGCTTTGCGTAGAAATCCTTGTCCTCTGGCCGGATGCTCCGAGTCAACGCGATCGGCCAGCAGCGGCCCTTGATGACCGAAAGCATTTATAACCTCAAGTGAAACTTCCCACGATGGCTCGAAATATTTCGTTCATGTTTTGCCTTGCGTGTTTCGCGGCGAATAGCTTAGCGAACGGATCGAAAAGCATCGAGAAGCCAAAACACCCAGATACGAAACAGGAGTGCGTCGCAAAAGGTGGAAAATGGATCCTCTATCCCATGGGGCAGTTCTACTTTTGTGCCGTCAAAACGACCGATGAAGGAAAGGCATGCTCTGATGATAGCGAATGCGAAGGGGATTGCATTCCAGCGGCGCGAAAGGATAAGTCACCGGGCATCTGCTCACCGACTTTACCTATGCCAGGAGGGTGTCCGAAGCATATGATTAACGGTAAGATAATCTCCGAGCCGTGCATTTGAGGCTGCCTTGAATTTTATGAGGCTTGCCTGGAGACCGTATCCGGCCAGAATCGGACCATCATCCAGATTATCAATCTCTAAACCTTGCTTCATGAATTCATTAACTTGGGACGATCTATTCGTCGATGTATCACTGCTTGACTTCAATTCACTGCTATTAGAATGGCCGGATCTGATTATCGGCGAGATCCGACCTATAGGTGCCTCCGTATTTGGAGATCTATTCTTTGAGCGTAGGTCAGGTGAGGTGATTAAGCTTGATGTGTTGGAGGGTGGGGTACACTTGGTAGCTCCCAGTTTCCAACGTTTTGCCGAACTGATGAATTCTCTTGAGTGGCAGGAGCAGCATCTTCTAAGTCAAGGCGTTGCCCTTCTCAAGGAAAAGGGACTTTCGCGGGATCAAGGCCAATTCTTCGGCTTTGCTCCTCATCCGGTATTACTAGGAAAGATTGACTGGTCCAGGGTAATGCCTTTGGATGCTGTAGTGTGGAACTCGATTTGCGCGCAAACGTTAGGAGTCACGCCTAAAGAAGAATCACCGACGTCAAACGTTCCTCCTAAACGTCCTTGGTGGAAGCTCGGAAGGAGTTAAAGCGAAGGTCCGAGATGGGGCGATAGCTGCCGGCCCGCTGACTATAGTGGCCCCCGAATTTGAGACGGTGGTTTAAGCTGTCGTCCGCGAAAGGATGATAGCAAATGAGTGAAGGCAAAAAACGCAGGGTGCATACG
>NZ_FOOF01000010.1 GCF_900113115.1 Duganella sp. CF458
GCCGTTGGCGGCATCCAGCGTGCCCTGGCTGTTGTAGGTGCGCACGGTGGCGATATCGAAACCCTGGCCGGCCAGCAGGTCGTCGCGGTCTTGCAAGACCAGGTTACCGGTGGCGGTATTGACATAGGCCTTTTCGCCGCTGCTGCCCAACGTGGCATTTCCAGCAACTCCACCACCCAGGGTTGATGCCGACACCAGATTCAGACCGAGACCGTTACCGCTGATAATCGCTACCATGGCTTACCTTATATTGATCAATTTACAATTATTGAGGCAGCATTTCACATGGCCTCAAGCAATATATCCATGGCATTCAAAAAAAGTTTAGGGAATTGATAAGATTCCTGGCTCGTGGGCATAAAAAAAGCGAGCCGAAGCTCGCTTTCTTATTGCCAGGAAGGCCGCAAGGATTACTTGCGGTCTTTCAGCGGAGGCACGTCGCGCACTGCCGAGCCGACGAACAGCTGGCGTGGGCGGCCGATCTTCTGCTCCGGGTCGGCGATCATTTCGTTCCACTGGGCGATCCAGCCGATGGTACGGGCCATGGCGAAGATACCGGTGAACAGGGACACTGGGATGCCCAGGGCCGATTGCACGATGCCGGAGTAGAAGTCCACGTTCGGGTACAGCTTGCGCGACACGAAGTATTCGTCGTTCAGCGCAATCTTTTCCAGTTCCATGGCCAGCTTGAACAGTGGGTCGTCTTGCAGGCCCAGTTCGTTCAGCACCTCGTGGCAGGTTTCGCGCATCAGCTTCGCACGCGGGTCGAAGTTCTTGTACACGCGGTGACCGAAGCCCATCAGCTTGACGCCGGAGTTCTTATCCTTCACCTGGGCGATGAACGCCGGGATGTTGTCGACGGTGCCGATTTCCTTCAGCATGTTCAGTGCAGCTTCGTTGGCGCCGCCGTGGGCAGGACCCCACAGGCAGGCGATACCGGCAGCGATACAGGCGAACGGGTTGGCGCCCGAGGAACCGGCCAGGCGGACGGTCGAGGTCGAAGCGTTCTGCTCGTGGTCTGCGTGCAGGATCAGGATGCGGTCCAGGGCGCGTACCAGCACTTCATTGACCTTGTACTCTTCGCATGGGTTGCCGAACATCATGCGCATGAAGTTGGCGGAGTACGACAGGTCGTTGCGTGGGTACACGAACGGCTGGCCGATCGAGTACTTGTACGCCATGGCGACCAGGGTCGGCAGCTTGGCGATCAGGCGGATAGCCGAAATTTCACGCTGCTTGGCATCGTTGATGTCCAGCGAGTCGTGGTAGAACGATGCCAGCGCGCCGACGGTACCAACCAGTACCGACATCGGGTGCGCGTCGCGACGGAAGCCGCGGAAGAAGAATTGCATCTGTTCGTGCACCATGGTGTGCTTGGTCACCGTGTCGACGAACTGCTTCTTCTGCACTGCGTTCGGCAGGTCGCCGTTCAGCAGCAGGTAGCACGATTCCATGAAGTCGGCGTTCACGGCCAGTTGCTCGATCGGGTAGCCGCGGTATTGCAGCTCGCCCTTGTCACCGTCGATGTAGGTGATGGAGGAGTTGCACGACGCGGTCGACATGAAGCCTGGGTCGTAGGTGAATTTGCCGGTGGTGCCGTACAGCTTGCGGATGTCGATGACGTCCGGGCCCACGGTGCCCTTGTAGATCGGCATTTCGACCGATGGGCTGCCGTCGGAGAACGATAGCGTTGCTTTGGTATCAGAGATGTTCATGGACTCTTCCTTTGGGAGAGATGCAGCAAATAAAAAAACTTAACTCAGGCTTGGCGCAGGCGTGCCAGTAACGCATGTACATGCGGCAGGTCTATTTCGCCTTCCGGCTCCTTACGGGCCAAGACCAGATCCATCAGTGCATTGTCCGACAAATCGAGGAGCCGCGTGAACGCGTCCACTTCCTCGTCGGTCAATCCTGCTTCGTGCGCATCGAGGAAACGAGTCAGGATAAGGTCGTTTTCCAGCAGGCCCCGTCGTGCGCGCCAGCGTAGGCGCGCACGGTTGGTCGGATCGGCCTGATGCGCTCGTTTTTCGAGTTCGGCCATGTTTATTAAATGGCGCGACGTACCATCAGTTCCTTGATCTTGCCGATCGCCTTGTTAGGGTTCAGGCCTTTCGGGCACACGTCGACGCAGTTCATGATCGAGTGGCAACGGAACAGTCGGTACGGGTCTTCCAGGTTATCCAGGCGTTGGCCGGTGGCTTCGTCGCGCGAGTCGGCGATGAAGCGGTAGGCTTGCAGCAGGCCGGCCGGGCCGACGAACTTGTCCGGGTTCCACCAGAACGATGGGCAGGAAGTCGAGCAGCAGGCGCACAAGATGCACTCGTACAGGCCGTCCAGTTCTTCGCGTTCCGCAGGCGACTGCAGGCGCTCTTTCTCTGGTGGGATCGAGTCGTTGATCAGGAACGGCTTGATCGAGTGGTATTGCTTGAAGAACTGGGTCATGTCGACGATCAGGTCGCGCACCACCGGCAGGCCTGGCAGCGGACGCAGCACGATCGGCTCGCTCAGCTCGTTCAGGTTGGTGGTGCAGGCCAGGCCGTTCTTGCCGTTGATGTTCATCGCGTCGGAACCGCACACGCCTTCGCGGCAGGAGCGGCGCAGCGACAGCGAGTCGTCAACGTCGGACTTGATTCGCTGCAGTGCGTCGAGCAGCATCTTGTCGGTATCTTTCAGCTCGACCGTCAGGTCTTGCATGTACGGCTTGGCGTCCTTGTCAGGATCGTAACGGTAAATCTTGAATTTGAGAGTGCGTGCCATGTTGTGAGGCCCTTGCTTAGAAAGTGCGTGGTTTCGGTTTGAAGGTATCAACCGTCAGCGGTTTGGTGACGACAGCCTTGTATTCCAGGCGGTTGCCTTCCGAGAACCACAGCGTGTGCTTCATCCATTCTTCGTCGTTGCGGTTCGGGTGATCGTCCTGGGCGTGGGCGCCGCGGGATTCCTTACGCGCGTTGGCCGAGACGATGGTCGCTTTCGCAGTTTCGATCAGGTTGTCCAGTTCCAGCGCTTCCACGCGGGCGGTGTTGAATACCTTGGACTTGTCGTTGTACGACACGTGCTTGCGGCGTTCGTCCAGCTTCAGGATCTCTTCCACGCCCTTGGCCAGCATTTCGTCGGTACGGAACACGCCGCAGTACTTCTGCATGGCGGCGCGGATGTCGTTGGCAACGTCTTGCACGCGCTCGCCACCGGTGGAGGTTTCCAAGTGGTTCAGGCGGTTCATGGCGAAGTCGGCGGCGTCCTTCGGCAGCGGCTTGTTTTCCTTCTGCTTCAGGTTCTGCGCGACCACGTGGTTGCCGGCTGCGCGGCCGAACACCACCAGGTCCAGCAGGGAGTTGGTGCCCAGGCGGTTGGCGCCGTGTACGGAGACGCAGGCGCATTCGCCGATTGCGTACAGGCCGTTCACCACTTTCTGGCTGCCGTCGCCGGCAGGTACTACAACCTGGCCGTGGATATTGGTCGGGATGCCGCCCATCTGGTAGTGGATGGTCGGGACCACCGGGATCGGTTCCTTGGTCGCGTCGACGTTGGCGAACTTGTGGCCGATCTCCAGGATGGAAGGCAGGCGCTTCTGGATGGTCTCGGAGCCGATGTGGCGCAGGTCCAGCAGAACGTGGTCTTTGTTGGGACCGCAGCCGCGGCCTTCCTTGATCTCCTGGTCCATCGAGCGCGACACGAAGTCGCGCGGCGCCAGGTCTTTCAGGGTCGGAGCGTAGCGCTCCATGAAGCGTTCGCCGTTCGAGTTGATCAGGATGCCGCCTTCGCCGCGCACGCCTTCGGTGATCAGCACGCCCGCGCCGGACACGCCGGTCGGGTGGAACTGCCAGAATTCCATGTCCTGCAGCGGCAGGCCGGCACGTGCCGCCATGCCCATGCCGTCACCGGTGTTGATGAAGGCGTTGGTCGATGCGGCGAAGATGCGGCCCGCGCCGCCGGTTGCGAAGATGGTGGTCTTGGCTTCCAGGATCATGCATTCGCCGGTTTCCATTTCCAGGGCCACCACGCCAACCACGTCGCCGTCGGCATCGCGCACCAGGTCCAGGGCCATCCACTCAACGAAGAAGTGGGTGCGGGCGCGCACGTTGCGCTGGTACAGGGTGTGCAGCAGTGCGTGGCCGGTACGGTCCGCCGCGGCGCAAGCGCGCTGCACCGGCTTCTCGCCCAGGTTGGCGGTGTGGCCGCCGAACGGACGCTGGTAGATGGTGCCGTCCGGGTTACGGTCGAACGGCATGCCGAAGTGTTCCAGCTCGTAGACGACTTTCGGTGCTTCGCGGCACATGAATTCGATGGCATCCTGGTCGCCGAGGTAGTCGCCACCCTTGACGGTGTCGAACATGTGCCAGTACCAGTTGTCTTCCGACATATTGCCCAGCGAGGCGCCGATGCCGCCCTGCGCTGCCACGGTGTGGGAGCGGGTCGGGAACACCTTGGACAGCACGGCCACGTTCAGGCCGGCTTCCGCCAGTTGCAGGGAGGCGCGCATGCCGGAACCGCCGGCGCCAACGATCACCGCGTCAAAGCGGCGGGTAGGGATTGCAGATTTGATAGCTGCCACGATTTACACACTCCACAGAATTTGCAGCGACCAGGCGGCGCAGGCGATCAGCCAGCCAATGGTAGCGATTTGCAGGAACAGGCGCAGGCCGACCGGCTTGATGTAGTCCATCCAGATGTCACGGATGCCGACCCAGGCGTGGTAGAACAGGGCCAGCAGGGTCACCGCGCTGAACAGCTTGAACCACTGCTGCGCGAACAGGCCCGCCCAGCCTTCGTACGATGGATTCGACGAAGTGAAGATGAGGAAGAACAGGACGGCGGTGTAGACCACCATCAGCACGGCGGTCACACGCTGGACCAGCCAATCCTTGACGCCGTAGTGGGCGCCGACAACCAGGCGTTTTGGGCCGATGTTATTGTTAGCCATTAGAACACTCCAAACAGTTTCAGTGCGACCAGCGCGGTGACGACAACGGTGATCACGATCACGGCGGTAGCGGACTTGCGGGCCGAATCCTTATCCAGGCCAACGTGGGTGTCCATGACCAGGTGGCGCACGCCGGCGCAGAAGTGCTGGGTATAGCCCCAGATCAGGGCCAGCATGACCAGCTTGGCGAACGGGTGGGAGGCGATGAGCATGAAATTGCCGAAGGTCGACTCGGAGCGCAGCGATTCCTGCAGCAGGTACAGCACGAACGGCAACAGCAGGAACATCAGGGCGCCGCTGATGCGGTGCAAGATGGAGACGATGCCAGCCAGTGGCAGTCGGTAGTTCATCAGATCCGTAACGTGGATGTTACGGAATTCTGGCCGCTCTTTTTTTGGGGTTTCCCGCACGGCTTCAGTCATATACAACCTCCCTATGCTTTATTACTAATGATTTGCCAAACTTGGCGAAGCTACGATTTTCGCCGATTTTTGCTGTTACGACCAATATGTATTGTTACATATCACCAAAATATTATTGCAGCGCACCCTAACTGAGATCATTTTGATAATGATGGCGCTCCGTCAGGTACAGGCCGCGGCGCAATTCGACCGGTTTATCGCCGTAAGTGAAGGAAACGCGCTCGGCGCATAGCAGCGGCGTGCCGGCCGCAACTTTCAGCAGCGCGGCATCGCCCTCCTCGGCGCACACGGCGCGGATCTTTTCTTCCGCACGGATCATGCGGGTACCGAATTCGGATTCGAACAGGCCGTACATCGGGCCTTTGTACTCATTCAGGCGTTCCGCCGTCAGGCCCTTGAAGATCACGCCGGGCAGCCACAGTTCTTCCACGATGGTGGGCACGTTGTCGAAACTTTGCACGCGCTTGATGTAGACCACGGCATCGCCCGACTTCAGGTCGAGCAGGCGCGCCACCTCGGCCGGCGCGCGCAGGCGCTTGACTTCAATGAACCGGGATTCCGGGTAATGCGGCACACCTTCGTCCGGCACCAGGCGCAGGAAGCGAAAATGCGCGCGCGCCTCGTGGTGGGTGGACACGAACGTCCCCTTGCCCTGGCGACGCATGACCAGGTTTTCCGCCGCCAGTTCGTCGATCGCCTTGCGCACGGTGCCCTGGCTGACCTTGAAGCGGTTGGCCAATTCGACTTCGCTGGGGATCATCTCGCCCGGCTTCCATTCGCCGGACTGCAGGCTCTGGGTGATCAGGCCTTTGATCTGCTGGTACAGGGGAGAAAAAGTGGGGGACGGAGCGCCGGCCGCGCCAATGGCGTCAGAAGTGGTCTGGTTGGGCGTGACGGGATTCATAGCCCGCTATTCCACCACATCCAACCCCTCACGTCCAGAAAAATCCTATAACTTATATGTCTTATATAAGACATAAGATAGGATTGACAGGCAGTCGACAGGAGCCTACACTCGCCCGAATTGTCGTATCATTACGAGCTTACACCGTTTTCACGTCCACTTTGGAGATTCACCATGGCTAAAACCCCAATGCGTGTTGCCGTTACCGGCGCCGCCGGCCAGATCGGCTATTCCCTGCTGTTCCGTATCGCCAACGGCGACATGCTGGGCAAAGACCAGCCAGTCATCCTGCAACTGCTGGAAATCCCTGACGAGAAGGCCCAGAAAGCGCTGAAAGGCGTGATGATGGAAATCGACGACTGCGCGTTCCCGCTGGTTGCCGGCATGAGCGCCCACGCCGACCCGATGACCGCTTTCAAAGATGTAGACGTAGCCCTGCTGGTTGGCGCCCGTCCACGCGGTCCTGGCATGGAGCGTAAAGACCTGCTGGAAGCCAACGCACAAATCTTCACCGTGCAAGGCAAGGCGCTGGACGCCGTCGCGTCGCGCAACGTCAAAGTCCTGGTGGTCGGCAACCCGGCCAACACCAACGCCTACATCGCCATGAAGTCCGCGCCATCCCTGCCGGCGAAGAACTTCACCGCCATGCTGCGCCTGGACCACAACCGCGCCCTGTCCCAGATCGCCACCAAGACCGGCAAGGCCGTCAAGGACATCGAGAAGATGTGCGTATGGGGCAACCACTCCCCAACCATGTACGCCGACTACCGCTTCGCCACCATCGCCGGCGCATCGGTCAAGGACATGATCAACGACCAGGAATGGAACGCCAACACCTTCCTGCCAACCGTGGGCAAGCGCGGCGCAGCGATCATCGAAGCACGCGGCCTGTCCTCGGCAGCGTCGGCAGCTTCGGCAGCCATCGACCACGTGCGTGACTGGGTGCTGGGCACCAACGGCAAGTGGACCACCATGGGCATCCCATCCGACGGTTCCTACGGCATCCCTGAAGGCACCATGTTCGGCTTCCCGGTGACCTGCGAAAACGGCGAATACAAGATCGTGCAAGGCCTGGCGATCGACGAGTTCTCGCAAGAGCGCATCAACATCACGCTTAAGGAACTGACCGAAGAGCGTGAAGGCGTGAAGCACCTGCTGCCATAATCGTTTCTTACAGTGGAACCGGTTAAACCACCGATCCGCCGTACCCGCCGCGCTGCCGATGGCAGCGCGGCTGCTGTTTCATCTAACGCACCAATGCATCCATCCGAGGTTTTATTCCAGGGCACACGCCAGCCGCTGCTGCTCCCTGCCTGCGACCACTACGCCGGCAGCGAAAAGCTGATGCGCAAATCCATGGCCCTGCAACAAGAGCTTGGTCCCCTGTTCGACATCACCTTCGATTGCGAGGACGGCGCCGCCGCCGGCAACGAAGAATCCCACGCCAAGCTGGTCGCCCTGCTGCTGCTGGACGAAGCCAACGCATTCAACCGCATCGGCGCGCGCGTGCATGACGTGAACAGCCCGTTCTTCGAGCGCGACGTCGAAATCATCTGCACCGAAGCCGGCCACAAGCTGGCCTACATCGTGATCCCCAAGCCGGAAAGCGTGCAGGAAGTCGCGCACGCCATCGAGCTGGTCAACAAACATGCCGCCAAGGCCGGCCGCAGCTCGCCTGTTCCAGTCCACGTCTTGATCGAAACCCACGGCGCGCTGCGCGACGTGCACGATATCGCCGCCCTGCCCCAGGTTGAATGCCTGTCCTTCGGCATCATGGACTTCGTCTCGGCCCATTACGGCGCCGTGCCGGGCAGCGCCATGCGCACGCCGGGCCAGTTCACCCACCCGCTGGTGGTGCGCGCCAAGCTGGAGATCGCCGCCGCCTGCCACGCGCACGGCAAGGTGCCGTCGCATAACGTGACCACTGAAATCAAGGACTCCGCCGTGGTGGCGACCGATGCCCAGCGCGCAGCCGCGGAATTCGGCTTCACCCGCATGTGGAGCATCCACCCGAGCCAGATAAAACCTGTCATAAAAGCATTTACGCCGCGCGCATCCGAGGTAAACGAGGCCGCAACCATCCTGCATGAGGCAGAGAAGGTACAGTGGGGCCCGATTAACCAGCATGGTCGCTTGCATGACCGCGCGAGCTATCGCTATTATTGGACGGTTCTGCAGCGAGCCAAGCTCGCAGGCCTGCCGCTGCCGGACTCCGTTGCCGCCCTAGTCGGGGCGGCCGAATCAAAAGGAACCCAATAATGTCGTTTATGAAACTGATCACCGCCTGCGCCATGGCTTGCGCCGCAGCCACCGCCGCCCCCCTCGCCACCGCCGCTGAGAGCGCAGCTGCCGCCCAGCCGGCAGCCAAGGCCATCACCGCCAAGAAGCCTGCCTCGAAAAAGGCCAAAGCCGCCAAAGCCGCGGGCGCTGCCGGTGCCGTCGGCGCCGCGGCCGCCGTGTCCGAGTCGAGCCTGGCTGAACACAAGGCCACCAGCTACGCCTGCGAACTGGGCAACAAGATCACCATTTACAGCAACGCGGACGACAGCAACAGCATCGTCATGCGCTGGAAAAACCGCCTGCACCGCCTGACTCGCGAAGCCACCTCCACCGGTGCGCAACGCTTCGAGAACAAGATTGCAGGCCTGATCTGGATCGGCATCCCTGCCAAGGGCATGCTGCTGGATTCCAAGGTGAACCGCCAACTGGCGAACGAATGCAAGACATCTGATCAAGCGCTCGGACTTTAATCAATAAGGAGAGGACATGTCCCGCAACACACTGAATACGCTTAAGGATTTCCCGATCGGGGCAAAGAAGGGTAAGTTCTACTCCCTGCCAGCCCTGGAAAAGGAACTGGGCGCCAAGATTTCCCGCCTGCCGGTATCGATTCGCGTCGTACTGGAATCCGTTCTGCGTAACTGCGACGGTAAGAAAGTGACCGAAGAGCACGTCAAGCAGTTGGCTAACTGGGGCGCTACCGCTGCCCGCACCGACGAAATCCCATTCGTCGTAGCCCGCGTTGTGCTGCAGGACTTCACCGGCGTTCCGCTGCTGGCCGACCTGGCTGCCATGCGTAACGTCGCCTCCAAGATGGGCGTCAACCCTAAGAAGATCGAACCCCTGGTGCCGGTTGACCTGGTGGTCGACCACTCGGTCACCATCGACCACTTCCGCGAGCCGAAGGCCCTGGACCTGAACATGAAGCTGGAATTCTCGCGCAACAACGAGCGCTACCAGTTCATGAAGTGGGGCATGCAAGCGTTCGACACCTTCGGCGTGGTGCCACCAGGCTTCGGCATCGTTCACCAGGTGAACCTGGAATACCTGGCGCGCGGCGTGCACAACGGCGCCGGCGTGTACTACCCTGACTCGCTGGTGGGCACCGACTCCCACACCACCATGATCAACGGTATCGGCGTGGTGGGCTGGGGCGTGGGCGGCATCGAGGCGGAAGCCGGCATGCTGGGCCAGCCGGTGTACTTCCTGACCCCGGACGTGATCGGCGTCAACCTGACCGGCGCGCTGCGCGAAGGCTGCACCGCGACCGACCTGGTGCTGACCATCACCGAAATGCTGCGTAAAGAGAAAGTCGTGGGCAAGTTCGTCGAGTTCTTCGGCGAAGGCACCGAGTCCCTGTCCGTGACCGACCGCGCAACCATCGCCAACATGGCGCCGGAATACGGCGCGACCATGGGCTTCTTCCCGGTCGACGACGCGACCATCGAATACTTCGAAGGCACCGGCCGCACCAAGGAAGAAATCGCTGCATTCCAGTCCTACTTCAAGGCACAGGGCATGTACGGCGTGCCGAAGAAAGGCGAAATCGACTTCACCCGCGAACTGCACCTGGACCTGTCCACCGTTGCTCCTTCGCTGGCCGGTCCTAAGCGTCCGCAAGACCGTATCGAAATCGGCAACGTCAAGTCCACCTTCACCGAACTGTTCTCCAAGCCAACCACCGAGAACGGCTTCAACAAGAAGGCCGACGAACTGACCAAGACCTACACCACCAGCAATGGCGTGAACGTCAAGAACGGTGACGTGCTGATCGCCGCTATCACCTCCTGCACCAACACCTCGAACCCGAGCGTGCTGCTGGCAGCTGGCCTGCTGGCCAAGAAAGCTGTGGAAGCCGGCCTGACCGTGGCTCCGCACATCAAGTCGTCCCTGGCTCCTGGCTCCCGCGTTGTGACCGAGTACCTGACCGCCGCCGGCCTGCTGCCATACCTGGAAAAACTGGGCTTCGGCGTGACAGCTTACGGCTGCACCACCTGCATCGGCAACGCTGGCGACCTGACCCCGGAACTGAACGCCACCATCACCGGCAACGACATCGTCGCCGCTGCCGTGCTGTCCGGTAACCGTAACTTTGAAGCGCGTATCCACCCGAACATCCGCTCCAACTTCCTGGCATCGCCACCGCTGGTCGTCGCTTACGCGATCGCCGGCAACGTGACGCGCGACCTGATGACCGAACCGGTCGGCCAGGGCAAGGATGGCAAGGACGTGTACCTGGGCGACATCTGGCCGACCTCGAAAGAGATCGCCGCCCTGATGAAGTTCGCGATGAACTCCAAGGTCTTCAAGTCCAACTACGCCGACGTCAAAGGCAACCCAGGCAAGCTGTGGGAAGCCGTATCGTCGACCGAAGGCCAAGTGTACAACTGGCCTGATTCGACCTACATCGCAGAACCGCCATTCTTCGACGGCTTCGAGATGAAGCCTAAGGCAGCGGAAGCCGGCATCAAAGGCGCACGCGCACTGGGCGTGTTCGGCGACTCCATCACCACCGACCACATCTCGCCGGCAGGCTCGATCAAGGAAGACGGCCCGGCAGGCAAGTGGCTGAAGGAAAACGGCGTGATGAAGGCCGACTTCAACTCCTACGGCTCGCGCCGCGGCAACCACGAGATCATGATGCGCGGCACCTTCGCCAACGTGCGTATCAAGAACAAGATGATCCCTGCCAAGGCCGACGGTTCCGCGGTGGAAGGCGGCATCACCCTGCACCAGCCATCGGGCGAACAGCTGTCGATCTACGACGCAGCAATGCGCTACGTTGAAGAAGGCACCCCGACCATGATCTTCGGCGGCGAAGAATACGGTACCGGCTCCTCGCGTGACTGGGCGGCCAAGGGCACCCAGCTGCTGGGCGTAAAAGCGGTGATCTGCCGCTCCTTCGAGCGTATCCACCGTTCCAACCTGGTAGGCATGGGCGTGCTGCCGCTGCAATTCATCGGCAACGACTCGGTTGAATCGCTGGGCATCACCGGCAAGGGCGAAACCTACGACCTGAAGGGCCTGGAAGGCGACATCAAGCCGCAACAGCAAGCCACCCTGGTGATCCACCGCGCCGACGGCTCGCAGAAAGAAGTGCAAGTACTGCTGCGTATCGACACCCCGATCGAAGTCGACTACTACAAGCACGGCGGCATCCTGCCATTCGTGCTGCGCCAACTGCTGGCTGCGTAAAAAATGGGGACGTACCCCATTTTTTAAGCAACAAAACGCCACCCTCGGGTGGCGTTTTTTATTGCCAAACAAATGGGGACGTACCCCATTTTTTATTGCTGCGCTCATTTGCCGCCAACTCTTGCCGAATCCACTACAATAAGGGTACCAAGGTTTCCCTTTTGACTAAGAAAAGCGCTATGCGTCGCCCATCCAAAGATTCAACCCATAAATTATCTGCCGACAGCCAGCGCCTTATCTCCCTCGCCCAAGCCCTGGGCCAGGCCGCCAGCCGCATTGAAGAGCGTAACTGGGAAAGGGTGCTGGATGCCCAACTGCACAAATTGCTGCGCACCGGACACCAGGATACTGTCGACACGGCACTGAACTCGCTGTTCAGCCTGGACCTGCCCGCCTATGACATCCTGATGGACAGCGTGGAAGCGGTCAGCGAATCCGACACCATCGTGGTGGAAGTCGATGGCGAATCGCGCGAGTACGACATCCTGCTGGTAGCGGCCCCGGTGCTGGCCTGGACGCGCTTCTCGATCGCTTCGGGCCAGATCCCGGCCGACATCCTGAACACGCTGTCGGCCCACTTCTCCGCCCACCTGCTGGCGGACGGCACGCACATGGCGATGTCGTCCACCCTGTATTCGATCGACCATCTGCCGCGCACCCACGCTGAAGCCTATTCGAAGGTGCACAAGCTGGCGCAGGCGGCCTTGAAAGGCCAGGCCGTCAAATCCGACACCAAGGCGGTGGAAACCGCGCCCTTCCTGGCCGACACCCGCTACCTGATGGTGGCCGTGGTGACCCCGCATAACGCTCCGATCTTCCGCTGGCAAATGCCGGCCCACCACGCCGCGCAAGCCGAAGCGCGCCGCGATGCGCTGGCCGCCTGGACCACGCAGGCTACGCCGACCGTGGCGCGCCTGCTGCCCGGCTGCGGCATCGAGCTGCTGCTGCCGGAAGCCTATTACACCGGCTGCCGCGAAGCCGACAAGCTGATTCGCCCGGTCTCGATCCGCGCAGCCGTGCATTACCTGACGCATTCGCTGGCTTGCGAGCCATCGGACCTGCGTGCGGTGATCGCCGGCTTCGGCGACGAGTCCGCACCGGACGGCCAGATCGACGAGTACCGCGTTGCCTTCACCCGCCGCTCCGACAGCGACGTGATGTACGGCGTGGTGTGGCCACTGTACGGCCAGGAAGACGAGGAAGGCACGCCGGCCGAGGGCCTGTCCGGCAGCATGGCCGAACTGCTCAAACCGCGTACCCCGGTCGAGGAAATCGTCGAGCACCTGAACGCCGCCGGCGTGTCGCAGGTGAAGAAGCTGGGTGAGAAGTATGTCGCCGAGTACTGCGACGATTGTGGCGCGCCCCTGTTCGCCGATCCGTCAGGCGAGCTGGTCCACGCTGAAATGCCGGAAGACGCCGCCACCGGCAGCGAGCACTTCCATTAAAGCAAAAAGCCCGCAAATCAACGCGGGCTTTTTTCTTGGAGCACTCACTCCCAAGTGGAATACGGCTGCTTGATCAGGTTGGAATTGAGGTAACGCGCATCGTGCGAGACCTCCTCGCCAGCCCAGTCCGGCTTGTCGAACCTGGCGTCTTCCACCGGCAATTCGATTTCGGCGACGACGAGGCCGGCGTTCTCGCCGAGGAACTCGTCCACTTCCCAGACAAAACCGCCGTAAGGGATACGGCGGCGGTACTTCTCGATCAGCGGCCGCTCGCACAGCCGGTCCAGCAATTCAGCGGCGTCGGCGACGGGCACGGGATATTCCCATTCACCGCGCGCCGCGCCCACATTCTTGCTCTTGATGGTCAAGAGCGCCCGCCCGCCCTCGATCCGCACGCGCACCGTGCGTTCAACATGCGAGGAAAGGTAGCCCTGGCGTAGCAGCACCGGCACGCCTTGCGTACGCCAGCCCTCGCCTTTCACCAGGAACTTGCGTTCGATCTCGACGCCCATCCGCTTACTCGTCCAGCGACAGCAGGATAGGCTGCAGGATCGCAGCGCCCAGCGCCGCACTGCGGGCGCCATTCCAGCCCACGGCCGGAACCGGCAGGTCCGCGTTATCCTTGAACGGCATTTCCAGCGTCAGCGACAAGACCTGGAAATGGTGGCCGATGTACTTGGACGCCAAGGTCAGCATGTCTTCCTTGTACTTGGAAGGCGCGTAGCCCACCGCATCCTGGAAGTCCGGCGTGGCGTTCTTGTAGCGGTCGATGAAGTTCTTCTGGCGCGCCATCTGTTCCGGCGTGAAGTTCTCCAGCATTTCATTGCCTGCCACGAAGTTGTAAGGCAGCGCCTCATCGCCGTGGATGTCGAAGAACATGTCGACGCCGGTCTCGTGGATCTTCTCTTTCACGCACAGTACTTCAGGGGAGCGCTCCAGCGAAGGCGTCATCCACTCGCGGTTCAGGTTCGCGCCGGCGGCGTTGGTACGCAGGTTGCCGCGCGCCGAGCCGTCCGGATTCATGTTCGGCACGATATAGAAGCAGCAGCGCTGCAGCAGCTTGCGCGCGATCGGGTTGGCGTCGTCCAGCAGGGAGTCGATCAGGCCTTCGGTGAACCATTCGGCCATCGACTCGCCCGGGTGCTGGCGGGCGATGAACCAGATTTTCTTTTCGGCTTCCGGCTCGCCGATGACGACCAGGTTCATGTCGCGGCCATCAATCGAGGAACCGATGTCCAGCACGCGTGCAATCGGGTTCTCGGCCACTTCGCCCAGCAGGCGCAGGTGGCGCTCCCACGAATACGGCTCGAAGTAGGCGTAGTACACGCTGTCGTTATGCGGCGTGTGCTTGATCGTCATTACCTGGCCATCGAACGAGGTCGGGACGCGGAACCAGTTCTCGCCATCGTAGCTGGCAGCAGCGTTGTAGTCTTCGAAGCCTTTGGCGTAGGTCGCGTCGCCTGCGTTCAGGAACTTCATCGTCACCGCTTCGCCACGCGCGCCCTGCAGGCGGAAGTGGAACCACTGGTGGATGTCGGCGGCGTTGTCCTTGCGGAGTTTCAGCTCGATGTTCGCGGCGTTGTCGGCGCGGACTACTTCGATGGCGCCAGAGTCGAAATTCTGGCTGATTTTGATGGTCATTACGGTCCCGTTCAGAAGCTTGGGTTGATCGGAACCGCTATTGTACACATCCAAACCGGCAACCCGGTGGCAGCGGACCAAGTGTCTGACCCTGTGGGTCAGACACTGCACTTCCGGTTTTAGTCGACGTTGCGGCCACGCGCCTTCAACGCCGCCCGCACGCCCGCGCCATACGCCGCATCCGCCTTGTCGAAATGCTCCAGCTGCCGCTGAATAATCTCATCACTAACCTGGCTCAACGGGCCGGCAATATTGTCGAACAGGTTTTGCTGCTCCTGCGCCGGCAGCAGTCGGAACAGGTTACCCGCTTGGGTGTAGTCGTCTTCCCTGCCGCGCCCATCGTAGCGCCCGGCCCCGCCGCCCAGCGCCAGCACCGGCTCGCCATGCCCCATGCCCTCGGGGTTACTGCCGTTCGCCTCGGTCGGCGCATAATTCTGCTCCGCACCGCCGAAGCCGGCCGCCATCGCACCGTCGCGCTGCTGGTTATGGAAAGGGCAACGCGGTGCATTGACCGGCAGGTGCTGATGATTGGTCCCCACCCGGTACAACTGCGCATCGTGGTAAGCGAACAAGCGCGCCTGCAGCATCTTGTCCGGCGAATAGCCCATGCCCGGCACCACATTGGCCGGCGACAGCGCCGCCTGCTCCACCTCCGCATGGTAATTGACCGGATTGCGGTTCAACTCCAGCACGCCGACAGGCATCAAGGGGAAGTCCGCATGCGGCCACACCTTGGTCAGGTCGAACGGATTCCAGCCGGAACGCTTTTCCCACACCGCCAATTGCTGTTCGGTCGCTAGCTGGACCTTCACCTCCCACTGCGGGAAATCGCCGGATGCGATGGCGTTGAACAGGTCGCGTTGCGCATGGTCCGGATCCGCGCCGGCCAGGCGCGTTGCCTCCGCCGCATCCAGGTTCTTGATGCCTTGCCTGGTCTTGAGGTGCCACTTCACGTACACGCGCTCACCGGCGGCGCTAACCAGGCTGAAGGTATGGCTGCCGAAACCGTCCATGTGGCGGTAGCCATCCGGCGTGCCGCGGTCGCTGAACAGCATGGTGACCTGGTGTAGCGACTCCGGCGTCTTGCTCCAGAAATCGAACATCATGGTCGGCGATTTCAGGTTGGTGTGCGGGTCGCGTTTCTGGGTGTGGATGAAGTCGGGGAACTTGATGCCGTCCTTGATGAAGAACATCGGCGTGTTGTTGCCGACCAGGTCCCAGTTGCCTTCTTCGGTGTAGAAACGCACTGCGAATCCGCGCGGATCGCGCTCGGTGTCCGCACTGCCACGCTCGCCGCCGACGGTGGAGAAACGCACAAAAGTTTCAGTCTGCTTGCCGATGGCCGAAAACAGCTTGGCCTTGGTGTATTTGCTGATGTCATGGGTGACGGTGAAGGTGCCGTAAGCGCCCGAGCCTTTGGCATGCACGACACGCTCAGGGATGCGCTCGCGGTTGAAATGCTGGAGCTTTTCAATCAGGTGGAAGTCCTGCAGCAGGACAGGGCCACGCGGGCCGGCAGTCAGCGAGTTCTGGTTATCGACAACTGGAATGCCGGATGCGGTGGTGATGGGGGTCTGGCTCATGTACTGGCTCCTTCATGTGATCGGTGAAATCATTCTAAAGAGACACGGACGATTAATAAATTTGATTAATACTATGAAACCGATAGTTAAAATTGCTCGTGAATAGCAATCCCCTCGAACGTGTCCGCTGCCGCGGTCCACGGCCTTGCCTTGAATGCCCGCTGCGCATCCGCGTAGCCGGCCTGCCAGCGCTGGTTGATGCCGGCGCTCGAGAAGTCGATGTCCTTGGTATGGTCTTCGCAACTCAAGTGCGGTGCCTTCAGCAGCACCACGTGCATCGACGTGCCGCAGCCCCACAGCGCCAGCTCGCGCACTTCCGGCGTGGTACGCACTCCTTCCGGCAGCTTCATCGCCAGCTCGCGGATCACGCGCCGCAGGCGGTGCAGCTTGCGCTGCTGTTCGATATGGCTGGCGCGGCTGGCGTACTGGATTTCCTTGTGCTTCTCGAGGACATCGAGCACGCTTTGCGGCTCGCTGCCGTCCGGGTTCCATACCTGGACCGAGAAAATCACCGAGTCACGGCGCGGTTCGTCATCCAGCACCGCTTCGATCGGCGTGTTGGAATAGATGCCGCCGTCCCAATACGGCTCGCTGCCGATACGCACCGCCGGAAAGGCCGGTGGAATGGCGCCGGACGCGATCACATGCGACAGCTCCAGCGCTTCCATGCGCGAGTCGAAATAGCGCATGACGCCATTGCGCGCATTCACCGCGCCGACGGTAAGGCGCGTGTGGCGCTCGTTCAGGTAGGCCAGGTCGACCAGCCCTTCGAGCGTATTGCGCAGCGCATTGGTCCGGTAAAACGAGGCATTCTCCACGCCCAGCGGCGCAGCAGGATTCCACCAGGCGAGCGGGTTCGGGTCGAAGAAAGCGGGAATGCCTTGTGCCAGTGTGAGCGCGTTGGCGAATGCCGGCGGCAGGCTGCCGAAAATATCGTGCCGCTCCATCGCTTCCCAGAAGGCGCGCAGGCGCGGCAAGCGCTGCTCGGGCGGATTGCCGGCGATGATGGCGCCGTTCAGTGCGCCGATCGAGGTCCCGATCACCCAGTCCGGCTCGACACCCGCTTCGTGCATGGCCTGGTAAACGCCAAGCTGGTAGGCGCCCAGTGCTCCGCCGCCCTGCAGCACCAGTACCACTTGTCCCGGCATGCCCTTCTTCACAGGCGCACCGACAGGCCGACGGTGAATGCCAGGTCCGGCGTGCGATGGTTCAGGCCGAGCATGACGCCGGCGTC
This sequence comes from Duganella sp. CF458, assembly GCF_900113115.1. Taxonomy (GTDB): domain Bacteria; phylum Pseudomonadota; class Gammaproteobacteria; order Burkholderiales; family Burkholderiaceae_D; genus Rugamonas. The sequence continues at coordinate 17,626 of NZ_FOOF01000010.1, forward strand.
GACATGCAGGTCGCGCGTGAATGAATAGCCGCCGCCGAAGTCGAAGCTGGCCATGGTGCCGCCATCGCGCGCGTGGGAGATGCGGGGCGTCGCCAGTTCGACAAAGGTGTAGGCGCGCTCGCCAAGGTTTTTCGCCAGGGTGATGCCGAACTGGCCGGTGGAGACATGGCGCCCGCGTTCATCGCGATCGAGGTAGTAACCGGGCATGACGCCCAGTTCCAGGTCGTGCGGCAGCTCCCATTCTATCGGGATACGGAACGACGGCCGGGTGCCGTTGCCTTTGAAGGCGCGCGATCCCGTCGCGAAATCCGCTTGCATGATCAAGCCAACCGAAGGCGCGCCGCCTGCCCCCTCGTGCATCTGCCATTTAAAGCTTACGGCGGCATCGCCCCAGCCTTGCTGGCGCGCCAGGTCGCTGCGGTCGGCCAGGCGGCCGTCCGATTCCAGGCGCACTTCCAGGTCATCCGTTACGCCAACGCGCAGCAGCAAGGGCGTACTGCGTGCTTGCTTCGATTGCAGGACGCCGGTCTCCAACTGGATACGGCCTTTGCCAACCACCTCGGGCGCATCCACGAAATCAGGCCTGTCGGTGGTGATCCAGCTATCGGGCTCCGCCGCCGCGCAACACCAAGGCAAGGTGAAGGCAAAGACAGCGCACAGTACACGATTCGGCATTTCGCTCTCCAAAGCATTTCCGGCTTAGGATAGAAATATGCCATTAATACTGAAGATCAACAATGAAGCTTAACCATATTGATTTGCCCGTCACGGACCTGGAGGCGGCAGCCGACTATTTCCAGCGCGGTTTTGGTTTTGATCGGGTACATGTTCCCGCCCAAGGCATGGCGATCCTGCGCGGCGACGACGGTTTCGCCCTGGTCCTGCAACAGGCAAAGCAGGTTGACTACCCGGCAGGATTCCACATCGGCTTCCTGCAGCCCTCCGACGCGGCCGTGCACGCCGCCTACCAGCGCCTGGCCGATGCCGGACTTCCCCTGCCCCCGGCCCCTGCGGTGAGTTATGGCTGCCTGGCTTTCTGGTGCCAGGCTCCCGGCGGCATCGTCATCGAAGTCAGCCACCGGCCCGGCTAGCCCATTCGGCCAGTGCGCAGGGCAAACGCCCACTCGGGACGGCCGTGGCGTTGCGCCACCTCCGCAGCGGCATGCCAGTCGTATACGACAGCATATTGCTCGACTGCCCAAGCGCTGGCAGTACGTTCGACAATCGCGTAGCGCGCGTGCGGCGTGCCATTTTCAGCCTTGTGCGGGTAAGGCAAATCGTCGTCGTAAGCCTGCAAGCCGACGCTGCCCGGATTCACGATCAGCCGCCCATCATCCAGCAGCACCGAGCGCGGCACATGGGTATGGCCGCACAGGATCAGCGACGCCGGCGCAACGCCTGCCCGCTCCAGCACTTCGGCATAAGTGGCGGCACGCTGCCCTGCAGGATCGACGCTCTCCATCCAGTACACCAGGTCCGAGCCGGGCGTTCCGTGCACCATCAGCACATCGTCCTGCAAGCGCATGGAAGAAGGCAGCGAAGCGATCCACTCGCGGTGGGCGGGCGCGATATGCTCGTGCGCCCAACGGTCCGAGGCCCCCATGCGTGCAGGGTCATGTTCCAGCACCTGGCGCTCGTGATTGCCGCGAATGGTCGGCAAGTCCAGCGCCATCAGGCGTTCGGCGGTTTCGGCCGGCAGCAAGGGGCCGGACAGGATATCGCCCAGGTTCACCGTCACATCAACATTGCGCCGTGCGATGTCGGCCAGCACCGCATCCAAGGCCCACAGGTTTCCATGGATATCCGACATCACTGCAATGCGCATCGCTTAACTCCTAGGTGGCCAAGGCGGCGACTTCCGCCGCGCTGAGGGCACCATTATAGATGCGGAAGTCGTCGATTTTCCCGTTGAAGTAAGGGTCGGCCGAATACTGCGACCGTCCTATCCAGTTCTGGGTCGTGCTGCGCATGCGGAACGGTGCATGGGTCATCTGGCTGTTGGTAGCGACCGCACTGCCGTTCACGTACAAGGTACCCGTGCTGCCCGATAAGGTCACGGCCACATGCACCCATTGCCCGGATGGCAGCGGGGCCGACGACAGGGACTGGTCGCCCCAGCCATTGGCAAGACTGATGGAGAAACGGAGACCAGCGCCAGCAGCCTGCGGCGTCAGGAACATGTAATGCGTGGTGCCGGAGCCGAAGTCGAAAATGCGCGCCCAGTTGCGGCCACCGTCCCAGAACACCCGGACCGCAATGGTGAAGTCGGCCACGCCATCCATCAGCTTCGCCGGCAACGCGACATAATCGTCCACCCCGTCGAGCAGGACGGCATTGCCCTGCTTCCCTGCCGTCCATTGCGCGCCATTCAACAGGCTTGCATGGCGCGCATTGCCGCTGGTATCCGATGCTGTCGTGCCCTGGGTTTCGCTGAACTGCAGTACCGTGTGGGGCGCGGTGCCGGTGACCACGCGCGCCTCGGCGGAGACTGAACTATTACCGGCCGCTGTCTGGGCAGTGACCGCATAGTAATAGGTATTCGGCGCCATGCCGCTATCGGTGTATGTCAGCAGGCCGCTGATCCCGCTGGCAACGGTGGAATACGGGCCGCCGGCGACAGTCGAGCGCAGGACGGTGTAGCTGGTGGCCGTTGCCGTTCCCCACCAGGAGAGCTCGACCTTGCCACCCACCAGGCGTGCGGTCAGGCCGCTCGGTGCCACACTTGCCGCCAGCGGATCGCGGCTGAATGCGAGGGTGCCTCCCCCCAGCTGGTCGCCGTTGCCGCCATCGCCTTCCGCCCGGACCTTGGCCGCCATCTGCGCGCAGAACGGCGCGGCCAGGCCGCGCCGGTTCACGTAGTGGTTATAGATCATTTCCCACCCCGGGCGAATGCTTGGCAGCCCTGCCGGGGAAATGCCCGTGCCAGTGCCCTGCTTGTTGATGTAGGTATCGAAGGGCATCGCGGTGTAATAGGGATTGCCATTCGCGTCGCTCAGATTTGACTTGGCCACATACTCGGCGCCAGCCAGGAAGCGGTTGTTATCGTAGCCATAGAAATCATCGCCCTGGTTCCATGCCATTTCGCAGAACACCCCGGCCAGTCCAATGCCGAGGGTGCAGTGGCCCTGGTCACGCGAGCTCTCCTGCCATTGGCCAAGGTAACCGGAATGGACGAAAGGCACGGCCTGGCTCGACGAGCCATTGCCGCGGCCAGTCCGGTAATAGGAGACCGCCTCGTTATACAGGTCTTCGCGGTCGCACAGTACGCCGATGGCGAGGACGGCCGCCAGGTTGCACTGGTCCCAGTTAGCCCAATAGTTGGTGATATCGGCACCATTATGCTGTTCCAGGAACTGGTGGCTCAGGGGATAGAACACATTCAGCATCATCGACTGGAAGCGCTGCAGGTCGGCGGCGGCCCAGCCCGCATAGCTGCGCATGATTTCCGCGGCGTTGGCGAACTGGAAGCCGTAAATCCCGGCAGCCAGGAACCGGTCGGCGTTGCCGGTAATCGATGTCAACGTGGACGACCATGCGTTCAGGAATTCGACGGCCTTGTTGGCGTAGGCTGAGTCGCCGGAAACCTTCCAGCGCAGCGCCAACTGGTAGGCACGCGCCACGTCGATATAGAGCTGGGCAAAATTGCTGTCGGCGCCGCCGCGGATCACGGTCTGCAAGGGGCGCGGGCTGTTGTTCAGGTGCGAGCGGCCGGTGCCAAGCAAGGCATTCCACCCGTCCGTCCATGGCTGCGCGCCAGCGGCCACCTTGCTGCGCATGCGGGCAAAATCTTCTTCGGTATGCAGCAGGCCAGGATGTTTGAAGCGACGGCCCTGCGCGTTTTGCGGCGGCTGCGGCGCTTGAGTGGGCGGCGCCGGTTGTGCAGCTTGCTGGCTGGCGGATCCTGTTGCATCTGCTGCGCGCTGTCCTCCGCCACCGCAGCCGCCGAGCGCCAATGGGCCGAGCGTTGCCAAGCCGAGCGAGCCGGCGCAAAAGGTCCTGCGGGGAAGGGAAAAAGCTTGGTCTTGCTTGGACATGGTTACCTTTCGAACGACGCGCGGGCAAGACGCCGCGCGGCTTCGATGGTAACTTACCTCAAGGAAACATTTCTATGCGTACATTGATGAAATTTTGCCCGCCAAATGGCATGACGCGGGGTATTTTGGTAATCAGTTACCCGCCAGTGCGTCCGCCACCTTGTCCATTTGGGACGCCTTGGCAATGGCATTGGCAGGCTGCTTACCACTCTTCTGTAATTCCTTGGCCTGCACCGGCGGCGGCACCGCCAAACTTGAGGCCACGCGTACGGTATCCATGGCATACATGGATATCCCAAGTCCCACAGTTCCGATCAATAACCAGCGTACCCACGAGGACAACACGATAATCTCCCGGCCAAAGTTATCTACTAATCAGTTTAGTGTGGAAATTTGCCGGGATTCTATTCTTTTGTCACATGTGCCAGAATTTTTATTGCTGAGGTTGCTGAAACGCCAGGTGCAGAACCAGGCTGCCAATTACGGCCAAGGCCAAGGCAGCTGATTATTGCCCACTGCACCCCGAAAGCTGCAGGCCAGCTTTCGGGGCCGGGGCCCAGCGAAGTCTTTTACTGTTGTGGCTGCTCCGCCATGAAGATCAGTTCCCAGATATGGCCGTCCAAGTCTTCGAACCCGTGGGCGTACATGAAGCCATAGTCCTTCGGCTCGCGCGGCGTCTTGCCGCCGGCAGCCACCGCTTTCCGTACCAGTTCATCCACCTCTTCACGGCTTTCGCAGGACAGGCAGACCAGCACTTCGGTCGCCTCTTTTGCACTGGCGATCGGCTTCGTGGTGAACGTGCGGAAGAAGTCCTCGACCAGCAGCATCGCATAGATGCTGCCATCGTGGATCACCATGCTCGCTGCGTTTTCATCGGTGAACTGCGGATTGAAGGTGTAGCCCAATGCGGCGAAGAACGCCTTGGATTTTTCCAGGTTCTTGACTGGCAGGTTGACGAAGATTTGCTTGTTCATGCTGGCCTCTCTAAAAAGGGATTAACAGGGTGGTTTGTAATCCTACGACGCGCCAGCTTTCCAGAAATCGACACCAAAGGCAAAAGAATTCAGTCTTTCTTTAAGAGGCCGGCGGGCGGCCAACATCGACTGCGCCCGCCGCCCCTTTTCATCAATGGCAGGCCGGGCAAGGCATCGCCAACGCGAACGCCGCATGGTCGCCCTGGTCATAGCTATCCAGCTCGCCGTAGCCATTGGTCGCCGTCGCACTCACATACAGCAGTTCGGAGAACGCTGCATTCGGACACGTCTCCAGCAGGCTGGAAACGACCACCGGCTTCGCATACTGGAAAGCACCCGCCGGCACGAAGCCGTTGCTGCCCATATCGCCGACCGTACCGCTGGTGCTGGCCACAAACAGGTCCGGGCCTGCACCACGCGCTGTCCTGAACGAATAGGTGGCGAAGTTGTTCGGATGGCGCGCCGTGAACGAGAGCAGCGCGGTGTCACCCGGATCGCTGTAATTGTGGAAGCCGCACAGCGGGTCAGGCGAGACACTGCCGCCGACAGGATGCACCTCCGCCTGGCAGCGGTTGTTGTCCACCCTGACCACCATCCGGAATCCCATCGTGTCACCGCCTGGCGACAGGATGCGGTTATAGGCAGGTGCCTGCAATGTGGGCACCGTGCCGGTGGCGAACGGCGCGTCGGCAGCGGTGATGCGCAGGTCGATGCCTTTTGCAGTCCAATTCACCAGTGCCCCAGCCGCATCGAACAGTTCCAGCCGCATTTCGTAGCGGCCCGCGGCCATGTCGTCGGACACCGGAATGCCGCTCGGCGTCCCGGCCAGGCCATCCGTCTGGAAGTATGCCGTCGCCAGGTCGACATGCTCGTTCAGGACAATCCATTCATCGCCCGATGGCGACACCGGAGGACGGATGCGGAACAGGTTGGACAACGGTGCAGGACTTGGCCCGGTGGTCGGCATCGGCCCCATCAGGTCCGACGAATAGCTGGTGCCTGTCTTATAGTGGCGATACACATCGGCCGCCATGGCTTTCGGCGCGGCCAGCAGCGGCTCCGAACCCGGGGCGATCATGCCGGACACGCCGTCCGGTCCACTCAGGCGGCGATACGACCAGCGGTAGTACGGCACACCTTTCGTGGAAATGAGTTCGGTGCGGCTGAAATCGACGCGCGGCTCCAGGGTACCGCCGAATGGCCTGCCGTCGTTGGTCAAGCCTTCCACACCAGCGCTCTGGATCTCGCGCACTGCAACGCCGTTACCGATCGACAGCACGACAACCTGGCATCCCGGCAGATCCGGTTCCTCATCGCAGCCCGGCACGCGCGGATCGGTGATGCGAATCGTGACCTCGCTGCCACACTGGTAGTTCCAGTAGGTATGGCAGTACTTGGACGGATGGTAAATCACCTCGAATCCGTTGCCGAAGTCATACTCGACCCAGAAATACAGGTCGGGATGGTCGCCGCCGCAACGATAGAACAACGTGGTCTCGAAATTGCCGAATTCGTCGGTCATGACCACGGCCATCTCGTCGCAGCGGAACAGCCACCACCAGTGTGGCCAGTGGCAGAACCAAGGCACCAGCAATTTCCAGTTCTCGGCCAGCGCATTGCGCAGCAGCTCGGCCGAACCGCTGCGCAGGTGGCGGGACAGGTCGAAAGACATGTCGATCGCGGCGGGCGGATCGGGTTGCGGATCGAAGCGCAATGCCACGCGGCGCGGGCCGGGACCAGGAAGCGGGATCGGAGGTCGTTCCAGTACTTTGATCAGGTCATCGCGCAGGCGGAAGATGTCAGGATCCGGCAGCTTCAGGATCCACAGCGGAATCCGGTCGACTTCACAGATGTGGACGCGCGCATTGCAGACCGCCCGGTTGTCGGATTGACGCACGACCTTCCCATGCACCCAGCAGAAGCAGAACGGCCACCAGTCGATAATGGCGCCCGGGATCTCGATGCGCGTGAAATCGCGTTCACGCTGCAGTACCGGTTCGTACGCGCCCATACGCTTCAGCCGATCGGCGCTGGGCTTGGCCGCGTCGATGCGTTCGTTCACGGGCGCGATGAGCACCCGGGAAGCGCCCATGCCCCGCGGCGGCATGGGCAGCTCGACCTTGCCGTCGCGGATGTCGATGCGCTGCATCTCCTGTCCGCGCTTGTCGTACACATAGGCCGCGAGCGGCAGTTTGAATTCCGGACGTTCGCCAGTTGAAACCTGGATGGCGAGCGGTTTCGCTGAAACTTGGGATTGCTTGCTCATGGTGTTCCTCGCTCAAGTGATCTGCAGCACAGCAAGGCGGCGCTGCATGCAATGCACTTTAGGGAAGCGAGGACAAGCACGAATTGGTACTGGCACCCAGTTTGCCGGGTGCGCAGCACCTATTTTCTTTGCGTCAGCTACACAGGTAATCAAGCTTTACGCGCCCGCCCGGCAGTTGTTTGACCCCATTCGCGCGCAGCCAATGACGTTCAGGCAGCGGTTCAAACAGTGGCTTGCCGGCTCCAAGCAGTACCGGATGAACCACCAGTTGGAGCTCATCCAGTAAACCCGCTTTCAGCAAACTGGAGACCAACGAGGCGCCGCCCACTGCGTGGATGGCCTTTCCCTCCGACCGCTTCAATTCGCGCACCTGGCTGAGGTCATGCAGGATGGTAGTGTGGGCCCATCCAACCTCGTCCAGGCTGTTTGACAGTACGTAATGCGGTGTTCGCGCGGCGAAATCTGCGTACTCTATTTCTTCCGGAGCGGGCCGGCGTCCGGTGTTCTCAAGCACGGCTACCGGGTTGGCGAGAATGGCCGTCCAATACCCCTCATACGCCGGGTACATGCGGGCACCGAGCAGGCAGGCATCGATACGCGGCGCCAGGTCAAAGCAGTCGCCCCAGCTTTCAACCCAATCAAGTTCTACATCCTCGCCCTCGATGAAGCCATCAAGAGAGACTTGCAAGGCAGCGATAATCTTCCTCATTTTGTCCTCCGTACGGTTTGAGCGCGCCTGAAGTGCACACCTATTCGCACGACGGATCAGCGTCATGAAATTCGACAAATCGCGAGTTCGTTACCGATTAATGACGAAGAATTGGCGTAGGCAGTCTTGCTGTGCCTGCGGGAAATGGGTGTGCGCATCTTCAAATACGGGGCTTGGCCCGGGAGCGGGCTGCCGTAGATCTAATTGCCCGAAATCCAGCGACTGAACGGCTCGGCACTCACACCTTGTGGAACGTACCATTTCTTGCGAGTGGGATCCCATTTCGCGCCCAGTCTCTTGGCCTCATCCTTCTCGGCGTAGGGCACGTTCAGAACTGTGAACTGGGGCTTTTTGGAGGTGGTTGAAGTAGAAGGCGATGTCGCCGCTGCTTCACTGGAATGCAAGGACCAATGCAAGGGTGCCTCGCATGGGACTTCTGTCCCGTCCTTACATACTTCGACCCACCGATCACCATCTTGGCTATTAATCTTAAGTATGTATGGTGGATCAAAAGGCACTGAGTCGTACATATCTCTGCAGTTAAATGGTGGACAACAAATTGTAGCACCTGCTCATAAGGTCCCTTCGCAGTTGTTTCGGGCGAAAGCAAAGTACGGCACAGACGCGTAAAAACAAAAAAGGGCTACAGTCCAAAAACTGTAACCCTTTGATTTGATTGGTCGGGGCGAGAAGATTCGAACTTCCGACCCCTTGCACCCCATGCAAGTACGCTACCAGGCTGCGCTACGCCCCGACTCGAGTTTCAGATTATATCAGAGCAATTTGTGGTTTTGTCAAAGTTACCTCAAACTATACGAATGACGATCGAGCCACACCTGGCCGCACGTGCGGCCGAACTCATTGCGCAAGCCGATGGACTGGTGATTGCTGCCGGTGCCGGCATGGGCGTCGACTCGGGCTTGCCGGACTTCCGCGGCAATGAGGGATTCTGGAAAGCTTACCCTGCCTTGGCCCCCGCGCGCATGGAATTCACCAGCGTGGCGTCGCCGCGCACTTTCCAAGAAGACCCGGCCCTCGCCTGGGGTTTCTATGGCCACCGCCTGAAGCTATATCGCGAGACCGTGCCGCACGAAGGATTTGCGCTTCTGAAGGCATGGGGCGAAGCTATGGAACATGCCAGTTTCGTCTTCACCAGCAATGTGGACGGCCAGTTCCAGAAGGCGGGTTTCGATTCGCGCGCTATTTATGAATGCCACGGTTCGATCCATCATCTGCAATGCCTGGAGCCATGTTGCGGCAATATCTGGCCTGCGGACGATTTCGTGCCGGACGTGGACGGCGACGCGTGCCGCCTTCGCAATCAGCCGCCGCGCTGCCCCGATTGCGGCGGGTTGGCGCGGCCGAATATCCTGATGTTTGGCGATTGGGGCTGGATCGAGCGCCGCAGCGAGATGCAGGCGGGGCGGCTGGAGGGTTGGCTGGCGAACGTGCGGCGGCCGCTGGTGATTGAGCTAGGCGCGGGGACGGCGATTCCTTCGGTGCGGCAGTTCGGGCAAAACGTGGTGCTGCGGGGCGGGCGGATGGTGCGCATTAATCCACGCGAATATGCGGTTGGTGGTGCAGAGGACGTGGGGATCGCCGCAGGTGCGCTGGAGGGATTGCTTGCGATTTCTGCGGCGCTGGGTCAAAACCGGTAAACCTGGCTCAGACCGGCAGGCTCAGACCCAAAGGGTCCGACCCGCCTGGATTCTTCGGTTTATACGAACGTGACCGACAAGCTGGATAGGCCTTCGACGCTGGCGATTAGCGTCTGGCCGCGCGTGACGGCGCCGACGCCCTCCGGCGTGCCGGTGAAAACCAGGTCGCCGGGTTCGAGGCGGAACAGCGTGGAGAGGTTGGCAATAGTCTCGGCTACCGACCAGATCATGTGGTCGGTGCTGCTGGACTGCTTGACCTTGCCATCCAGCGCCACGGCAATGGCAGCACTGTCAATGCCTGGCGCGTCGGCTGCACGGAGCAATTCGCCTACCGGCGCGGAATAGTCGAAGGCCTTGCCGATTTCCCACGGCCGCCCGGCATCCTTCATCTTGCCCTGCAGGTCGCGGCGCGTCATGTCCAGGCCCACGGCGTAGCCGAAGACGTGCTTCGGGGCGTCAGCCACGGGAATATTGCTGCCGCCGGCACCGATTGCCACCACCAGTTCGCACTCGTAGTGGTAATTGCTGGTCTGGGGCGGGTACGGCAGTTCAGCCACGGCGCCTGGCGCCACCGGCACCACGGCTGCCGCATCGCCCGGTTTGCAAAAGAAAAATGGCGGTTCGCGATCCGGGTCCGAACCCATTTCGCGCGCGTGCCCGGCGTAATTGCGGCCTACGCAATAGACGCGGCGCACCGGGAAGCGTTCGTCCGCTCCAGCGATGTGGAGTGCCGCAATCTGGTGTGGTGGGAAAATGTAATTGGCCATGCGTTTGATCCTCAGGTAAGTAGAAGCGCCCTCATTGCAATGCGGAAGGAGGCAACCAGTTCGTCGACCGGCAGGCCGGGATAGTTCAACACCCGCAATTGCAGGCCTTGATACAGGCAGATCACCGCTTGCATGCGTCCTTCGACAGTGGCGTCGTCCGCAGCCAGGCCGTGCTTCTCGCGGCCGGCCTTCAGCATGGCGAGAAAGCGCACGCACATGCGGCGGTCGGCCTCCTGGCTCAGGGCGGCGATGGCCGGGTTGCGGGCGCTTTCGGCGGCGATCTCCAGCGGCAGCGCCCAGTGGTCGGGGTCGAGGTTGTCGCGGACGCTTTGCGCCACGTCGTCGATGATTGCCTGCAGCGGGTCGGGCTGGCTGCCGATATCGCTGATGATGTCCATCACCCGCGTTTCGTTCTCTTCCACGAAGGCGGCAATGATGGCGTCTTTGCTGGCGAAGTAGTTATAGATATGGCCGGCGCTCATGCCGGCCGTCTTGGATATCTCGGACATGCTGGCGCCGTGGAATCCGCTACGGCGGAAACAGGTGGCGGCGGCGTCCAGTACCTGGCGGCGGCGATTGGCGGCGCGCTCTGGATCAATGTGGCGTTTTTCAGTCATAAGGCGTAACTCTGGCCAAGGTAATGAGCTTTGTCAAATTACAACGTGCTATGATGGAACGGCAGTTACTTCATTCTTAAAGGAAAGAGTGATATGCCCTCCCGTACCTCTCGCTCGATTGAGATGCGGCCCGCCGAAGCGGGCGACCTGGCGTTCATGCAGCAGCTTTATTCCAGCACGCGCAGCGCCGAAATTCGGATGGGGGGCTGTGACCTCGCCACCGAAACCCTGCTGCAAGGCTTGCAATTCAAGGCGCAGCAGACCTGGTATGAAACCCGCTACCCCAATGCCGACCTGGCGCTGATCATGGATCGCGAACGCCCGATCGGGCGCCTGTACGTCGATTACGGCCCGGACGAATTGCGCATCCTCGATATTTGCCTGCTGCCCGAATACCGCAATCGCGGCATCGGGCTTGGCCTGCTGCGCAGCCTGCAAGCCCAGGGCGAGCGCCTGCGACTGCCGGTGCTGATCAACATTCCGCTGGGTAGTCCGGCGCAGCGCCTGCTGCTGCGCTGCGGTTTCGACATCCTGGCGGCAGACGGCATCTACAACATCATGGAATGGATGCCGCCAGCCGGCATCGACTAAACCCGGATCAAGCCCAGCCACCAAGCACTTTGTACAGGGTGACCTGGTTGGTCGCCTTCGCCAGGCGCACGCTGATCAGGCTTTGCTGCGCGGCGTAGAGGGTGCGCTGCGACACCAGGGCATTCAGGTAAGACTCCGCCCCTTTCTGGTAACGCGCCTCGTGAATGCGATAGCTGCGGCTTGCCGCTTCGGTCAGCGCCGTCTGCGATTCCACGCGCTCGTCCAGCGTACCGCGTTGCGCCAGCGCATCCGCCACTTCACGGAAAGCCGATTGGATCGCCTTTTCGTAGCGCGCCACGGCGATACCGTTGTCCGCCTTGGCGATATCCAGCCTTGCTTTGTTGGCGCCGGAATCGAACAGCGGCAGCGTCAGTTGCGGCAAGAAGGTCCATGCGCCGGTGCCGGCCTTGAACAGGTTGCCGAGGCTGCTGCTTGCGCTGCCTGCCGTGCCGGTCAGCGTGATGCTCGGGAAGAAGGCGGCGCGCGCCACGCCGATGTTGGCGTTGGCGGCTCTCAGCGTATGCTCGGCTTCCAGCACGTCCGGGCGTTGCAGCAGCACCGAGGACGGCACGCCTTCCGGCAGTTCGGCCAGCGTGCTCACCGCGCTCGGCAAGGCTTGCGGCAGCAGGCTGGCCGGCACTTGGGTACCGACCAGCAGGGCCAGCGCGTTCTCGCCGGCCGCTACCTGGGCGGTGTACAGGGCCATGTCGTTGCGCGCGGCTTCGACACTGGTTTGTGCTTCATACATATCGAGGCCCGATGTAGCGCCGGATTCGAAACGGCGCTTGCTCAGTTCAAACGTGACCTGCTGGCTTTTCAGCGTATCCTGCGCCAGCAGCAGGCGCTCCTTGTCGGCAGCCAGGCCAAGCCAGGTGCTGGCTACTTCGGCCACCAGGCTAAGGCGCTGTGCGCGCTGCGCCTCCTGCGTGCCAAGATACGTTTGCAAGCCCGCTTCCGACGAGTTGCGCAGTTTGCCGAACAGGTCCAACTCATAGGCCGGAATCGCCAGGCCGCCGGTGTACTGGCGGCTGATGTCGCCGCCAGGTGCGCGGGCAGCGCTCTGGCCTACTTGGGCGTTCACCTTGGGCAGTTGTGCGGACCGGTCGATTCCGTACTGCGCCCTCGCCTTCTCGATGTTCAGCGCCGATACGCGCAAGTCGCGGTTGTTCTTCAACGCCAGCTCAACGACTTCGCGCAGTTGCTGGTCGCCGATGAAGTCTTGCCAGGCGATTTCGCTGGCTGGCTTGGCATCGGCCGCCGTATTGGCCGGCTTGTATGCCTCGCCCTGCGGCCAGGCCGCCGCCACCGGCGAATCAGGACGCTGGTAGGTCGGCGCCAGGCTGCAGCCGGCCAGCAAGGCTGCCGCTGCCAGGGTAAAGAGAGTCTTGTTCATATCAGTTCGCCTCCGAAGCGAGGGCCGGTGCGGCAGGTGCGGCCTTGGAGGTCCGGCGACCTATCCATGCACGCACCACCACGAAGAACACCGGCACAAAGAAGATGCCGAGGAAAGTAGCGGTCAGCATGCCGCCCAGCACGCCCACGCCGATCGCGTTCTGGCTGCCGGAACCTGCACCGCTTGCCAGCGCCAGCGGCAGTACGCCGAGGCCGAAGGCGATGGACGTCATCAGGATCGGGCGCAGGCGCAGCTTGACTGCCTGCAGCGTGGCTTCACGCAGTTCGATGCCTTTTTCCTGCAGTTCCTTGGCGAATTCCACGATCAGGATCGCGTTCTTCGCCGACAGGCCGACCACGGTCAGCAGGCCAACCTGGAAGTACACGTCGTTGGCCAGGTGGAAGCCCCAGGTGGCCAGCACGGTGCCGATCACGCCGAGCGGCACCACCAGCAGCACCGAGAACGGCACCGACCAGCTTTCATACAGCGCGGCCAGGCACAGGAATACGATCAGCACGGAGATGGTGTACAGCACCGTGGTCTGCGAACCGGAGTCGCGTTCTTCCACCGACAGGCCGGTCCATTCGAAGCCGATACCTGCCGGCAGTTGCGCCACCAGCTTCTCCATTTCAGCCATGGCCACACCGGAGCTGACGCCAGGTGCCGGCATGCCCTGCACGTTCATCGACGGCACGCCGTTATAACGTTCCAGCCGCGGCGAAGCGTAGATCCAGCGGCCGGAGGCGAAAGCGGAAAACGGCACCATCTCGCCCTGCGCATTGCGCACGGACCACTTGTTCAGGTCTTCCGGGGCCATGCGCGACTCCGGCGTGCCTTGCAGGTAGACGCGCTTGACGCGGCCACGGTCGACGAAGTCGTTCACGTAGGAGGAGCCCCAGCCCACGCTCAATACGCGGTTCACGTCCGCCACGGACAGGCCCAGCGCAGTGGCTTTCTGCTGGTCGATATCCAGCTTGAACTGCGGGGTATCTTCCTGGCCGTTGGGGCGCACTGCCATCAGCAGAGGATTCTTGGCGGCCATGCCGAGCAGCTGGTTACGCGCAGCCATCAGCGCCTCGTGGCCGACGCCGCCCTGGTCCTGCAGTTGCAGGTCGAAGCCGCTGGCGTTACCAAGTTCCATCACTGCTGGCGGAGCAAAGGCGAACACCATCGCTTCGCGGATTTGCGAGAAGGTGCCCATGGCACGGCCGGCAATCGCTTTCACCTTCTGGTCCGGACTCTTGCGCTCGGACCAGTCCTTCAGCCGCACAAAGGCCAGGCCGGCGTTCTGGCCGTTACCGGCAAAGCTGAAGCCCGCCACGGTGAACACGGAAGCCACCGAAGCTTTTTCATCTTCCAGGAAGTGGTGTTCCAGCTTCTCCAGCACTTTCAGGGTGCGCTGCTGGGTGGCGCCGGTTGGCAACTGCACCATCGAGAACAGCACGCCCTGGTCTTCCTCCGGCAGGAAGGAAGTCGGCAGGCGCATAAAGGACACGGCCAGCACTGCCAGCAGTGCGCCATACACCAGCAAGGAGCGCCCGCTGCGCGAGATCATTTTGCCGACCCAGCCCTGGTACTTGGTGCTGCTGCGGTCGAAGCTGCGGTTGAACCAGGCGAAGAAGCCCTTCTCGGAAACGTGGGAGCCGGGTTTCAGGAAAGTCGCGCACAGCGCCGGGGTGAACACCATTGCCACCAGCACCGACAGCACCATGGCAGACACGATGGTCACCGAGAACTGGCGGTAGATCACGCCAGTCGAACCACCGAAGAAAGCCATCGGCACGAACACGGCGGACAGCACCAGCGCGATACCTACCAGCGCGCCGGAGATCTGGCCCATGGACTTGATGGTCGCCTCTTTCGGCGACAAGCCCTCCTCCGTCATCACACGCTCAACGTTCTCCACCACCACGATGGCATCGTCCACCAGCAGGCCGATGGCAAGTACCATGGCGAACATGGTCAGGGTATTGATCGAGTAACCGAGCGAGAACAGCACGCCGAAAGTACCAAGCAGCACCACCGGTACCGCAAGGGTCGGGATCAGGGTGGCGCGGAAGTTCTGCAGGAAGACGTACATCACGATGAACACCAGGATCACCGCTTCAACCAGGGTCTTGACCACTTCTTCGATAGACAGCTCGACGAAAGGCGTGGTGTCGAAAGCCACTGCGGCCTTCATCCCTTGCGGGAACTGCTTGCCCATCACTTCGATTTTCTTCTTCACCGCTTCGGCGGTATCCAGCGCGTTCGCACCGGTAGCCAGCTTGATCGCCACACCCACTGCCGGCGAGCCGTTGTAGCGCGCCACGGTGTTGTAGTTTTCGTTGCCCAGTTCAATGCGCGCCACGTCGCGCAGGTGCACGGTAGCGCCGCTGGCCGTGGTTTTCAGCAGGATGGCGCCAAACTGCTCCGGCGTCTGCAGGCGGCTTTGCGCCGTCACGGTGGCGTTCAGTTGCTGGTCCGGCATGGCAGGCGCGCCGCCCAGTTCACCGGCCGAGACCTCGGCATTCTGCGCCTGGATGGCTGCCGTCACGTCCGCTGGGGTGAGCTGGAAGCCTTGCAGCTTCTGCGGGTCAAGCCAGATACGCATCGCGTACTGCGAACCGAACAAGGTCACGTCGCCCACGCCTTGCACACGGCTTAGCGGGTCGATCACGTTGGCGGCCACATAGTCGCCCAGGTCGGACTGCTTCATCTTGCCGTCTTCAGAGACGAAGCCCAGCACCAGCAGGAAGTTGCGGGTCGCTTTCGACACCACCAGGCCTTGCTGGGTCACTGCGCCAGGCAGCAGCGGCGTTGCCAGCTGCAGCTTGTTCTGCACCTGCACCTGTGCGATGTCCGGATTGGTGCCGCTGTTGAAGGTCAACGTAATGTTGATGCCGCCGGTCGAATCGCTGTTCGACGACATATAACGCAAGCCGTCGATGCCCTTCATCTTCTGTTCGATGATCTGGGTGACGGCGTCTTCCACCGTCTTGGCCGACGCGCCCGGATAGGAACCGGTGATCGAGATCGATGGCGGGGCAATACTTGGGTACTGCGAAATTGGCAGCCCCTTGATCGCCATCACACCCGCCAGCATCACAACGATGGCGAGAACCCAGGCGAAAATGGGGCGGTTGATAAAGAAGCGGGACATGATGGAAACCTCCGCTTAGCGCGCCGCGATGGCCGGCTTGTCGGCAGCTGCGGTGGTGGTCGAACCGGTGGTATTCTTGGCCACGACGGCCGGCGCACCAGGCTTCACTTTCTGCAGGCCTTCAACGATGACGCGATCGCCCGCTACCAGGCCGGACTTCACCAGCCATTTGTCGCCGATCGTGCCGCCGGTCTGCAGCAGGCGCTGTTCAACCTTGCCTTCCTTGTTCAGCACCAAGGCCGTGGCCTCGCCTTTCGGGTTGCGGGTCACGCCCATTTGCGGCACCGCGATGGCTTGCTCGCTGACGCCGGTTTCCAGCACCGCGCGCACAAACATACCGGGCAGCAGGTCATGCTTCGGGTTCGGGAACAGCGCGCGCAGGGTGACGTTGCCGGTGCCCGGATCAACGCTCACGTCGGAGAACTGCAGCTTGCCCGGCAGCGCGTATTTGCTGCCGTCAGCCAGCAGCAACGTCACTGCGGCCTGGCCGTTGGCTTTCTTGAGCGAGCCGCTATCCATTTCGCGCTTCAGGCGCAGCAGCTCTTCGCTGGACTGGGTGACGTCGACATACATCGGGTCCAGTTGCTGCACGGTGGTCAGTGCAGTGGCCTGGCCGGCAGTCACCAGTGCACCTGGCGTTACATTCGAGCGGCTGATGCGGCCGGAGATCGGCGACGCCACCTTGGCGTAATCGACATTGATGCGCGCCGAATCGACAGCAGCTTGTGCGGCTTCCACTTCGGCCTTGGCCTGTTCGTGGGCGGCGACGGCATCGTCGTAATCCTGGCGGCTCACGCCTTCGATTGCCACCAGCTCTTTATAGCGGGCGACTTTCGGAGCGGCGGCAGCCAGGTTGGCTTTGGCCTTGGCCAGGTTGGCCTTGGCGGAATTAAAGGCCGCCTCGTAGGTCGCGGCATCGATCTGGTAAAGCTGGACGCCGGCCTTGACGTCGCCGCCTTCAGTGAACAGGCGCTTCTGGATCAAGCCGCCAACCTGCGGCCGCACTTCGGCAACCTGGTAGGCCGCGGTGCGGCCTGGCAGCTCGGTGCTCATGGCCAGCGCTTGCGGCGCCACGGTGAACACCGCCACTTCGGGCGCCTGCTGGGCGCCGCCCTGGGCTGGACCAGCCTGTTTGCCGCCGCAACCGGCGACCGTTGCGACTACCGCAGCAGCGGCACCCAGCAGCATTAAATTCTTTTGCATGTTTTTCATCTTTTTTCCAGAAAGACTTAGAATGAACGATCATTCTAACATGATTTGGAACTCTGACCCATTGGTCAGTAATTCTACGGAGATGTCGGATCATCGGAGGCGCAGGCATAATCCTGGCTGCGGGCGGTTGGAGCGCCGCCCCGCTTTTTCGGGACCTTCAAATGAAACCGCTGCCTCACACTACGCTTGTACCGGAATTAAGCGCCTGCGCTACATGGCAGGAGGTCTGCAATTTCGTCGATATCTCCCGCGGCGCCGGGACGACCGCCTGGACCTGCGCCGCACAATACGCCATGGTGCTCGCTGCGCGAAATGCCGTCGGCACGACGAACTATTTTGAAGACGCGCTACAGGTGGTGAATAGCTTGGCGCGGGCAAAAGCGGAGATTGACATTGTTTCCTGGCACGCGAACCACGTGATCGCGGAGACCCAATACCTCCTGCGCGCCGCACAGGACTTCCTGGATCAGAACACGATTGCGTGCAACGAATGGCCTCGCCCTCAAGAGATTGCCGATGAAGTGGAAAACATCGCTCGGCGCCGTGCCGCGGGAAACCTGGCCGTTTCAACACTTAAGATACGCTAAGCAAGGACTTCCGGAAAATTCGCAGTGTGGCCGAACGCGTAGAATGGAGCCTTTGATTTGGAGAACGATGTGAAGAAAACAGACTTGGCGAAGAACGACGCGAAGAAGCTGATGGGCAAGATGGTGGCGCCGGGAGCCGCTTCGTTTGGTGCATCCGCCGGTCCTGCCATCGACAAGCGCGAACAACGCAAACGCGATCAGGCACTTGGCCTGGTACCATTCGCAGTCAAACTCAATAGCGATCTGGTGAAACGCTTGCACGCGGTAGCAAGCGAACGCGGGGTTGACCTGAATACTGCCGTCGCCGATGTTCTTGCCAAGGGTCTCGACGCGCCTTAACCAGGCCGAAAATGCTTTCTACGCGCCAGCTCGCGATCAAGAGCATTGGCAAAGTTCTGCCGGTCGCCTTGACTGAACGCGGCGGGCCCGCCGGTGTCGACACCGGCGCCGCGCAATTCTTCCATGAACGCCCGCATCGTCAGCTGCTGCGCGATGGTGTCTTTGGTGTACCACTCGCCGCGGGGATTGAGCGGAAGGCCGCCCTTCTCCAACACCAGGGAGGCCAGCGGGATATCAGCGGTAACGACAATATCGCCGGCGCTGACACGCTCGACGATTTCCGCATCGGCTGCATCGGCACCCGCCGGAACTTGCAGAGCGCGAATAAAGCGCGAGCCCGGAACACGGATCAACTGGTTCGCCACCAGCGTGACGCTGATCTGCGTACGCTCCGCTACGCGGAACAGGATGTCCTTGACTACAGCGGGACAGGCGTCCGCATCTACCCAAATGTGCATGAATTACATCGAATACGAATAAAAGAATCAGACATTGTAATCAAGTTGGCCAAACTATATTCCCCAACAGCCGCTGCAGCTTGGCTGCGCGGTCCGAATTGACCATCGCAACATACGAAATCCTGCCTGCGAGGTATGCCTGGAAGTTGGGATGGTTCTCCCGGTTCTGGGATTCCGGGCCATGGCGCACGCAATTCGTCAGCGTGGCTTTAAGTTTGTCGTACTCGTCGCGCGCGATATTCGGATGAGCATTGACGACGATGCCCGTCACTTGCTGCCGCGTCGCTCCACGCATCAGCCGGGTTTTGCGGGTGTTCACACGGAAGCCCTCTTCGAGCGCAATCGCCGCCACCTGGATGTGGAAGCGCTCGGCGGAGCGCGCAAACGCGTCCCCTCCCGAAAAGGCCAGGTCGTCGGCATACCGGCTGTACGTCGCGCCAAGCGAACGCGCCAGCGAATCGAGCCGCATGTCGAGCCGGTAAGCACACAGGTTGGCCAGCGCGGGCGAGCACGGTGAGCCTTGCGGCAGGTGCGGCGATTTCAGGGCCTGGCGTTCAGGCCAGGACAAGGAACCGCCTGCCTGCTTGTCGCGGAACAGTCCATGGGGCGCGCGGTTGACGCAGATGCGCGCAAGCGTTCCGGCCACGCTCTGCGGGTAGCCGAGCTTTTCAAACAGCGCCTGGATGCGAGAGTGCTGAATGCTTGGGAAGAAATCCTTCAGGTCCATGCGGATGACGGCGTGCCGGCCCGTGTGCCGCGCGGCGTGCGTGACGCAGGAGTGCCCGCGCCTGAAGCCATGCGCGGATGCATGCGGCGGCACCAGGTCCAGGATCTGGCGCAGGATTTTTTGCTGGATACGGCGCAGGCGTTCCTTGGGAATTTCGATCAAGCGCAGCCCACCGCTGCGCTTTGGCACCCAGCGATAGTGGTAATGCTGGAGGCTTGATTGTTCGTCGCGTGCGATGCGCCATTGGTCGGCAAACCAACGCAATGCACCCACCGGCTCATTCAACCATGCGGCCAGGTCTCCGGCTGTCGGCAGCTCCGGCAGCGCGAGTGCGGCCAGCCATGCCGGCTTTGGCGGGCGTATGGGCTGGTCGAGGCAGTAGCGCCGAACGTCCGGCAGCTCGACGAAAGGTGGCTCGTCGCCTTCGTCGCCTTCGTCGCCGTCATCGTCCTCGCCCTCATCATCTTCATCAAGGTCGACGCAGCCACGACCGAGCAGCTCCCAAAGGAGGTCCGCCAACTCGTGCCGGCTGAAGTAATGGAAGTTCTCGCCCGTGCGCGAGATGAGCGCCATGCAGACGCCGGGCGCCCATGGCTGCGCTGCATCGAAAACCCGGGTACACGCCGCGATCAGGTTCTCCTGGCTGCCATCCGTGGCCAGCATCGTGTCGGCAAGGGCCAGCGCGGTAAGTTTTTCGATATTCATGAATAGAAGGAGCGGAGAGCCGTCAACGAGTCTCGTGATGCGTGAGCGGACTATGCGTGGGAACGCAATGCGGCTCATGCGGCGAAATGCAGAACATCAAACATCCCGCGGGGTAACCCCGCAGAGGCTGTCCCTGCACGAGGCAAAGACAGGCCGGCTTGGCGGTTCCGCCCCGCCGACACAGTAGGTTAAATTTGCTTGAAGGTCAACATCGTGACGATTACTGCGTCACTGGAGTCGCGTCGAGCTGCACGCTTTGCAGGAACACCTGCGAATACGACTCGAAGCCGGAATCGATGCCCAGGATAATCCACACCGCGCCATTCGCATCGGTCGTCACCTTCTGGGCCTTTTCGCTCTTCACGGTCTTGCTGGCATACGACACCGCAGTACCGCAAGCCTGGCCATTGGCAATATTACCGATCACCTGCGCATCCTTGCCGCCACCACCCTGGTTGCCGCGATCGATGTTCATGCGAATCTCATTATTGACTGTCATTGCTTTTGGTTCCGTGGCGGTGGCGCCTGCAAAAACCCACACGGCTTCGCCCGGCGCGCCGCCCACACCCATACAACCGGTCTGCGCGTTGCTGGCAAGCTTGAGCGAGAAATTGATGTTGTAAGTGGTGTTCTTTTCCAGTCCGAAGAACTGCTTCTTCACGAACAGGAACAGGTCGTCGCTGCGATTGGTGCCGCCAACCAGGTAGCCCTTGCCGGTCAGCGGGGCAGGCAGGGAGCGCTGCTCGAATACGACATTGGTCGGCGCGGTCTCCGGCGTGTAATCGGAGGAACTGCCGGTCCAGCCGGTAACGCCATCCTTGTCGAAGTCCACCGTCGCCGAGACCTGCTTGGGCCCTTTGTCGGTCTCGTTGCCACCACCGCACGCGGCCAGCACAGACAGCATGGCGACGGAGACGCCGGTTTTCAGGATTGTTTTCATTGACTGCCCTTCTCACAAAAGTTTTTGGAAAACCAATTGTAAAAAGGACCAAAGGCGCCGGGATGGCGCCTTTGTATGTAGAGGTATGTAGCCCTCCCAGACCATTGACTACATTTTTCTACTTCCAGTCACCGCGCAGTTCTGCTACCTGGCGATACAGCAGTTCCGGGCTCACTTCCGTAGGTTCGACTGGTTGGCCAACCGCCAGCGAGAGGTGCGAACGGAAGCCTTTGCGGAAGGCGCGTTCCAGCAGGCCGTCCTTGCTGCGGCTAAGCAGGTGACCCCACAGGCCGCGCAGCGCCATTGGGATCACTGGCACTTGGGTGCGCTCGATGATCTTGCTGATGCCACCCTTGAACTCATTCATCTCGCCGGTGCTGGTCAGCTTACCTTCCGGGAATATGCAAACCAGCTCGCCCTCATGCAGTGCTTGCGCGATATCGACAAAGGCCTTCTCCATCAGCCATGGGTCTTCCTTGGCAGGCGCAATCGGAATCGCCTTGGCGGTACGGAAGATCCAGCCGAAGAACGGAGTCTTGAAAATACGGTGGTCCATCACGAAGCGGATCGGGCGCGGGCTGGCGGCCACGATCACGAGCGCGTCGACATAGCTGACGTGGTTGCACACCAGGACAGCGCCACCCTCTTCGGGAATGCGATGGGCGTCGACTGTCTTCACGTTGTGCACGGTATGGATCAGGAGCCACGCCAGGAAGCGCATCAGGAATTCAGGCACCAGCGAGAAGATGTACACCGCCACGATAGCGTTCATGATCGCGGTGGCCAGGAAAACTTCGGGAATAGTGAAGCCCTGGCCCAGCAGCACGATTGCCACGCCGGTTGCCACCACCATGAACAGCGCGTTCATGATATTCATGCCGGCAATGGTGCGCGACAGGTGCTGCGGGTCGGCGCGCAACTGGATCAGCGCGAACAGTGGGACGATGAAGAAGCCGCCGAACACGCCGATCATCACCACGTCGAAGATGATGCGCCATGCGCCAGGCAGCATCGCCATGGCATAGGCATTCACTTCGCCGGGCGCGCCGTAGCCCTGGCTTGCCAGGTACAGGTCGATGCCGAACACCGACAGGCCGATGGAGCCGAACGGCACCAGGCCGATTTCCACCTTGCGGCCGGAGAGCTTTTCGCACAGCAGCGAGCCGGCGCCGATACCCAGCGAGAACATCGTCAGCAGCAGCACGAAGACACTGTTGTCGCCTTTCAGGTAATCCTTGGCGTATACCGGGAACTGGGCCAGCACGATCGCGCCGTAGAACCAGAACCAGGAGTTGCCAAGCATCGAGAGGAAAACGGAACGGTTGCCGGCCGAGAAACGCAGGTTGCGGATCGATTCGGTGAAGGGGTTCCAGTTTACTTTCAGGTCGGGCTGCGGTGCCGGCGTTTTCGGAATGCCGTGCGCAGTGACCAGGCCGACAATCGCAAAGAACACCGTGGCGACAGCCAGCCAGGTAATGCCGTCCGGCTTGTGGTTGACGATGATCGCGCCGAACACCTGGCCAAGCAGGATGCCGACGAAAGTGCCCATTTCAACGATGCCGTTGCCGCCGGTGAGTTCTTCCGGCTTCAGGTGCTGCGGCATATAAGCGTATTTGACAGGGCCAAACAGGGTCGAGTGCATGCCCATGCCGAAGACGGCGATCATCAACAGGACCAGCGTGTGGCTGAACCAGCCGATGGCCGCCACGCCCATGATGCCGATCTCCAGCCACTTAATAAAGCGCGCCAGCTTGCCCTTCTCTACTTTTTCGGCGATCTGGCCGGAGGTGGCCGAGAACAACACGTAGGGCAGGATGAACAGGCCAGGTACCAGGTTGGTGACCAGCGAAGGATCCAGGGTGGTCCAATTGGATGCCTCGAACGCCAGCGCCACGATCAGGGCGGTTTTGAACAGGTTGTCGTTAAACGCGCCGAGAAACTGGGTCCAGAAAAACGGTGCGAAACGGCGCTGCTTCAGGAGATCGAACTGGCTGGGATGGCTCATGTTGCGTCACGGGAATAGTGAAAATATCGACAACATACAGCACATTGCGCAAGCTCTCAACCCGACTTGCCAAAGTATCGGAATTCAATACTTTACGACAGCTGCATCACATGCGTAGCAGCCGGAGCACGGCGCCTGCGAAGCGCAACGCAGCGCTGGCAAACAGTGGACCTGTCAGCCACGGCAACGGCGCATCAAGCCACCTGCAAAAAAAAGCGGCCAGCAAGCCGGCCGCTAAAGCTTGGAGGAAGCAACGGTGGCGGGTCAGAAGACCCACAGCTTGTCGGCCGGCAGTTGCAGCCAATACTGGCCGTCCTGCAGGCGGTACTTGGAATGGGCGCGCACGCTGATATCGCCTCGTTTGAACAGGCATTCCCAGCGGTCGCCCAGGTACATGCAGGTGACCAGGGCGAGCTGCAGCGAGTTCTCGACCTGGCTGCCATGCACGCGCACCTCTTCAACGCGGATCAGCGGTGCAATCGAATCGCCGCCTTTGCCGCGCGCCGTGGCCTGCAGTTGGTTGCCGGCCACGTCGATCAGCATGCTGTCGCCTTCGCGCGAAACCAGCGTGCCGGGCAGGCGATTGTTGCTGCCCATGAATTCAGCGGTAAACAAGGTTTCCGGCGTTTCGTACATCGACTGCGGCGTGCCCTGCTGCTCGATCTTGCCATTATTGAGCAGCAGAATACGGTCGGAGATCGCCATCGCCTCATCCTGGTCGTGCGTCACCATCAGCGCCGACAGGCCAAGACGCACGATCAGTTCGCGCAGGAAGGCGCGCGCCTCTTCGCGCAGCTTCGCGTCCAGGTTGGACAGCGGCTCGTCCAGCAGGATCACCGGCGGGTTGTACACCAGCGCGCGGGCAATCGCCACGCGCTGTTGCTGGCCGCCCGACAACTGGTGCGGGAAGCGTTCGCCCAGGTGGCCCAGTCCGAGCTGCTTCAGCACCTCGGTCACGCGGCGGCCGATTTCTTCCTTGTTCATCTTGCGCAGCTTCAGGCCGTAGGCCACGTTCTCCGACACGGTCTTGTGCGGCCACAGCGCATAGGACTGGAACACCAGGCCCAGGTTGCGCTGTTCCGCCGGCATTTCAAAGCCTTTGCCGCCATCGAACACGCGGCGCTCGCCGATGTCGATGCAGCCCAGGCGCGGGCTTTCCAGGCCGGCGACGGCGCGCAGCAGCGTGGTCTTGCCGCTGCCCGAGGGGCCCAGCAGCGCCACCACTTCGCCCTTCTGCAGATGCATCGACACGCCCTTCAGGATCGGGTTGGCATGGGTGCCGGTGCCGTAATCCAGGTGCAGGTCTTCGACGGACAGTTCGTTCATTGTGAGGTCTCGTTTCATGATCGTGGTCTCAGTTATGCAGCTTGACGCCGAAGCGCAGCGCGATACCCAGGCCGATGCCGACCAGGGTGATGTTGATAAAGGACAGTGCCGCCACCAGGTCGGTAGAGCCACCCGCCCACAGCGACACGATCAGCGCGCCAATCACTTCGGTACCCGGCGAGAGCAGGTACACGCCGGTGGAATACTCCCGTTCGAAGATCAGGAAAATCATCAGCCATGCGCCCAGCAAGCCGTATTTGATCAGCGGCAGGGTCACGTCGCGGGTCACCTGGCCGCGGCGGGCGCCAACCGCGCGCGCCGCTTCTTCCAGCTCAGGGCCAACCTGCAGCAGCGCAGTGGAAATCAGGCGCATGCCGTAGGCCATCCACACCACCGAATACGCCAGCCACACGGCGAAGATCGTGGTGCGCAGGCTGCGCAGCGCGGGAATGGCGTGCTCCACCAGCCACGCCGCCAGGCCGTTGTCGGAGCCTTTCAGCATGCCGTCCAGCCAGCTGGGCACGAACAGGAACACCCACAGAAAGGCCAGGCCGGCCAGCAGGCCAGGCACTGCACGCGGTACCAGAACGCTGTAGTCCAGGATTCGGGTCAGCAGGTCCGGCTTGCGGTGCATGGCCAAGGCGATGAAGCTGTAGCAGAAGATCGCCAGGCCGCCGCCGATCACGCCGATCAGCACCGTGTTGATGATGCCGCGGATCAGGGCATGCTGTTCGAAGATGTCGCGGAAGTGCTGCAGCGTCAGGACGTCGGCCAGCTTCACGCCCTCGCCCCAGTACTGCACGAAGGAGCGCAGCGCAATGCCGGACAGCGGCATGACGATGGTGAACAACAGCCACGCGCCCAACACTGCAAACGCCAGCCACTTCCAGCGGCCCAGCGGCAGTGCCTTGCTGCGCGCGCCCTTGCCCTTGATCGACACATATTTGTTGGCCGATTTCAGCAGCCAGCGCTGGATCATCACCAGCGGCATGGTCACTGCCACCAGGCACACGGCCACCGCCGCCATCAGGTGATAGGACGGCGTACCCAGCTTGTTGGTCAGCTTGTACAGGTAGGTCGGCAGCACCAGGTGGCCCTCCGGGTCGCCCAGTACCAGCACCAGCCCAAACACTTCGAAGCCGAGGAAGAACACCAGCACGCCCGCGTAGGCCAGCGCCGGCATGATCATCGGCAGCGATACGTTGAACATCACCTGCAGCGGCGAGGCGCCAGCCACGCGGGCCGCTTCTTCCACGTCCGAACCAAGGCTCTTCAGCGCTGACGACGCGTACAGGTAGACGTGCGGCACGTGGGTCAGGCCGGCAATGATCACAATGCTGGTGAAGGAATACACATTCCATGGGATAAAGCCGATCAGGTCTTTCACCCAGGTGGAGTAGAAGCCCACCGGGCCCATCGACACCACGTAGCCAAAACCCATCACCATCGGCGACACAAAGATCGGCACCAGCAGCAGCGGGGAGATCCAGCCGCGACCCGGCAGGTCGGTACGCACCATCAGGAAGGCCAGCATGCCGCCCAACGGCACGGCGATGGCGGCCAGGCCTGCCGCCAGCAGCAAGCCGTTCTTGAACGCCACGGCAAAGTCCGGGTCGTCGAAGATGAAGCGGAAGGCATCCAGCCCAGCTTCCTTGCCGGGCATGAAGAACGGCGCCGACAGGAAGCTCTGGTAAAAGATCAGGAACAGCGGCAGGAAGATGGCGGTGCAGGTCAGCACTGCCACAATCCCGCGCGGCCAATTGATGTTGGCAATGCCGGCACGCCCCGTTCCCTGCAAAGTCGCGGTTGTCATTGGCTGCTCCTTATTTCTTGCCGGCGGTTTCTTTCCACTGTTTCAGGAAAGCCATGCGCTTCTGCGGGCCGAGGAACTGCAGCAGGATCGGGTGCACAGGCACGGGCTTGATCTTGTCCTGGCCGATCTGCTTGACCAGGTCGGACGACGTGGTTTCGCCAGTCACGTCGGCGCGGATGGCGAACAGTTTGGATTCGTTGGCGATGATGGTCTGGCCGCGGTGCGACAGGGTGTAGTCCAGCCACAGCTTGGCGGCGTTGACGTTCTTCGCGCCTTTGTTGATGAAGATCACGCGCGACATCACCAGGGTGTAGTCCTTCGGTAGCTGCACGCCGATCGAAGGGTCGGTCTTGGCACGCACCAGGGCATAGGAACCCAGCACGTTGTAGCCGATCAGGTTTTCGCCGGAGGAGATGCGCTCCATCATGGTGCCGGTGGAGGACTGCACGCGCACCTTCGCTTCGCCGAAGGCGTTCTCCAGCTCCAGGAATTTCGGGTACTCCTTGGCGTCCTGGCTCATGAACATGAAGCCGACGCCGGACTTTTCGATATCATAGGTGGTGACCTTGTCCTTGAACTTCGGCTGCTGGATCAGCTTGACGAAGTCGGCGTGGGTCTGCGGTACTTCCTTGGCATCGACCAGGCGCTTGTTGTAGACAATGGCGGCCGGCTCGAAGGTGGTGCCGTAAGCCTGGTCGTCCCACACCGCCCAGCCGGGAATCTTGGACGCTTCCACCGATTTGTACTTCAGCGCGTAGCCGTCGGAGGCCAGGCGCATCTGCAAATCCATCGCGGAGGACCACATCACGTCGGCGGTATTGCCGCCGGCTGCCATCTCGGAGATGAATCGGTTGTATACCTCGGTCGAATTCATGTCGTTGTATTCGACGGTGATGCCCGGGTACATGGCGTTGAAGTCGCGCACCAGCGGCTGTGCAGCCTTGCTGTCGGTAGCGCCGTACACCACCAACTTGCCCTCTTTCTTTGCCGCCTCGATCACCTTTTGGTAATCGGCCGGATACCCGGCGGGCGATTGTGCGAATGCGGTGCACGCGAACAGGCCCGCGGCGGCCACCAGGGTCGTCTTGATCATTTGTGTCTCCTAGATTTTTTGAGGGATGTTTAGCGCACCAGGCCCAGATGGCTGGCGCGTTTGCCGTAATCGTCCACGGCCTTGTGCACATACTCGTTGAGCGCCTGTCCTGTCAGGCTGAAGGGATATAGTCCCGCTTCCGTCCGCAGCTTTGCGAACTCGGGCGTTGCCATGATGTGTTCGAAGGTTTTCACCCATTGCAGGTAATCGGCATCGGCTACCTGAGGTCCCATCCACACACCGCGAATCACCGGCCAGACAAGGTTGTAGCCTTGCTCGCGCGCCGTCGGCACTGCTGAAAGCTTGCCTGGCAGGCGCTCTTCCGACATCACGGCCAGTACGCGGATCGCGTTGCCGGCCAGGCTGGCTTCCGAGGCATCGCCCGACACGACCTGCACGTAGTTGGCCTGCATTGCGGTGAAGGACTCGCCGCCGCCTTCCAGCGCCACGAAGCGCAGCACTTTCGGATCCAGGCCTGCCTGGCGCACCAGCAGTGCCACCTTCAGCCAGTCCTGGCTGCCGATGGTGCCGCTGACGCCGATCAGCACTTTGGAAGGATCGCGTTTGAGCGCTGCCACCAGGTCGCCCAGAGACTTATACGGAGAATCGGCGCGCACTGCGATCATGCCGTAGTCCGCACCCAACGCCGCTACCCAGCGTACATCGTCCGCCTTGGCCTTGCCGAACTTGCCCTGCGCGAGGTTCAGCAGCGAACCGCCGGAAAACGCCACCAGGGTGTTCGGTTCGGCGCGGCGCTGCGATACCAGCGAGTGCCATGCCACCGCGCCGATCCCGCCCGGGCGATACACCAGCTTCATGGACTGGCCGCCCGGCACCGTCGCCAGGCCTTTCTGGGCCAGCTTGCACGTCAGGTCCATCGCGCCGCCCGGTTTGGACGGCACGATGCACTCAGCGGCTTGCACCTGCCCTGTCAACAGCAGGACCGTAGCGAAGATGGAGAACAGGATCTTCATGGCTTCATTATTATCAGAAGCGGTGCTGGATGCCAACCATGACGCCGTGCTGGCTGTCGCCGAAGCCCGCGTCGTCGCGCGACAGGCCGACCAGCTGGTCATGCTTGCCTTTGGTGTAAGCGACAGTCGCATACAGGTCGGTGCGCTTGGACGCGGCGTAGCGATAACGCAGCACATACATGGTCGGATCGGCGTCAATGCCGGCAGCCAGGTTGCGCTGGTCGATGTGGTAGACCGCGCCGGTGATCGTGACGTTCGGCTGGGGCTTGTATGCCACGCCGGCCCACAGGGTGTTGCCTTTTATGTCAGCCGTGGCGGCTTTGCCGGACGCCAGCTTGTAGCCGCGGCCACCGAGCCAGAATTTGAAATCGCCGGTGGCGTAATAGCCGCCCAGGTGGAACGCGGTGGTCTCGTCGCGATTGCCGGTAGCGACCACGTTGTTGCCGTTGATGCGCTCTGCGGTGAACATGGCGCCCAGCGACTCGGACTGGTAGCTGACGGCGCCGGCGTACTTGGCACTGTCGGCCGAGCTGGTCCCGGCGCCCTGCTGCTCGCCCATGCCGTAGCTGAAGCCATAGTTCCAGTCGCCGGTCTTGCCGGAGTATTTGATCAGGTTATCGAAACCGGTGGTCATGCCGTATTTGCTGGCGAACGTGGCGCTACCGCCGGTCGCCCAGGAGTAGTAAGGCGCAAAGCCCATCGGGTCGAAGCGGATGACGGTGTCGTACACGCTGGTGAAGGAACGGCCCAGCACCACGCGGCCCCAGCTGCCTTCCAGGCCGACGTTGGCCTGGCGCTTGAACAGGTTGCCGTCCTGCGCGCCGGTATCCATCAGGATGCCGCTTTCCAGCTGGTACACCGCTTTCAATCCACCGCCCAGGTCTTCGCTGCCTTTGATGCCCCAACGCGAAGTGTTCATGCCGCCGGAACTGACGTGGGTGACGCTGCCGCCGCCTGGCTTGGCATCGGAAGTGATGTCGACACCCATGTCCAGCAGGCCGTAGACCTGCACATTGGATTGGGCGTTGGCGGAAGAATAGGCGGCAAACATCAATGCGACGGCCGCTGCCATCGAAGTTCTTTTCACAATCAGTCTCCTGGGTTTATAGTTATTTCAGTCATGCCTCGCTCTGGCACGGTTCAACTATAAAATCGCCAACCTTTCAAACGCCTTTCAGGCAAATGCCATGCGAATACTGTTAGTGGAAGACCACACCGAATTACAACACTGGCTTTCCAAAGCCCTGCGCGATGCCAACCTTTCAGTCGAATGCGCCGATAACGGTGCCGACGCCGACTCGTTGCTGCTGACCCAGGACTATGCCCTGGTGATCCTCGACCTGACCCTGCCCCGCATGGACGGACTGGAAGTGCTGAAACGCCTGCGCGCGCGCGGCGGCAAGACGCCCGTGTTGATCCTGACCGCGCGCGGCGGGCTGGAAGACCGCGTGCAGGGCCTGAATCTTGGGGCCGATGATTATCTCGCCAAGCCTTTCGAACTGGCCGAACTGGAAGCGCGCGTGAAGGCCTTGCTGCGCCGCAGCGCAGGCAACGAATCGCTGGTGTACGAATGCGGCGCGCTGCGTTTCGATACCGTCAGCCGCATGTTTTCCTATTTCGGCGAGAACCTGCAGCTCACGCCGCGCGAGCATGCGGTGCTGGAAGCGCTGATCACCAAAGGCGGCAAGCCGGTGGCGAAAGAAAGACTGTTCGACCAGGTGTTTTCGCTGGCCGATGATGCCAACCTCGACGCCATCGAGCTGTACATTCATCGCGTGCGCAAGAAGCTTGACCGCAAGGAGCCTGGTGCCGCCGCCATCACCACCTTGCGCGGCATCGGCTACCTGCTGCAGCCGGCCGAAGCGAAAGCCTGATGAAAGCCATGCTTGCCATGGGCAGCCTGCGCGGCCAGTTGCTGCGCTGGCTGCTGCTGCCGCTGGTCCTGCTGGAAATCATCAACACCATCTCCGTCTATTACAACGCGGTCGATGCGGCCGACATGGCTTACGACCGCTCGCTGCTGGCCTCCACCCGCGCGCTGGCGGAACGCGTCTCGGTGGAGAGCGGCAAGGTGGTGGTCGACGTGCCCTACGTTGCGCTGGACAGCTTTGAGACCGATACCCTGGGCCGCATCTACTACAAGGTCACCGGGATCAAGGGCGAAACGGTGTCCGGCTACGACGACCTGCCCGCAGTACCGGCAAATGTGCCGCGTTCCGAGAACTACCCCGCCCTGGTGCGCTTCTATCACGCCAACTACAACGGACAGCCGATCCGTATCGCGGCGCTGCTGCAGCCGGTGTATGACGACAATATGCGCGGCATCGCGCTGATCCAGGTCGGCGAGACGCTCGATGCGCGCAAAGGGCTGACACTGAAGATCCTGTACGACACCATTGCATGGCAATCCAGCGTGGTGCTGCTGGCGGGCTTGCTGGTGTGGTTCGCGGTCAAGCTGGTGCTACGCCCGTTGATGCGCTTGAAGCACGAGGTGGAATCGCGCGACGTCTCCGACCTGTCCGACCTCGATCCGGCGCTGGTGCATAAGGAAGTGCGGCCCCTGGTGCAGGCCATGAACGCCTCGACCACGCGCATCGCGGGCCTGATCGCCAGCCAGCGCCGCTTCATCGCCGACGCTTCGCACCAGCTGCGCACCCCGCTGACGGTGCTCAAGACCCAGGCCGAACTTGCGCAGCGCGAGTTGGAGCGGGCGGCATCGGCCTCGCCGGAGCTGCGCAATGTGGTGGCCAGCATGGCCGCCACGACCGACTCCACGGTGCACCTGGCGAACCGCCTGCTGATGCTGGCGCGCATCGAGCATGGCGAGAATCGCGAACCGGTGCCGGTGCCGATGCGCGAGACGGTGCAGCAAGTGGCGCTGGAACTGGCTTTGTCAGCTGTGAACCGGGGCATCGACCTTTCGCTGGAAGGCGAAGGAGAAGCCAGCGTCAATGGCCAGGCCTTGCTGCTGCACGAACTGGTGTCGAACCTGGTCGACAACGCCCTGCACTACACGCCGCGCGGTGGCAGCGTGGTGCTGCGCGTGATGCATGGCGAAGCGCAGGTGGTGCTGGAAGTGGAAGACAGCGGTCCCGGCATTCCGCCGGAAGACCGCGACCGCGTATTCTCCCCCTTTTATCGCGCAGCGTCGACCATGCAGGCCAATCCGGGCGGTTCCGGCCTGGGGCTGGCGATTGTGCGCGATATCGCTGTGCTGCACCATGCCGGGCTTGAACTCGACCAGGGTGCGGGCGGGCGCGGCTTGCTGGTGCGCGTCAGGTTCCCGCGCGCCACGCCTCCACCGGCAGCGTGATGGCAATGCGGGTGCCCGACGAGCAGTCCATCGCGAAGCTGCCGCCCAGGGCCTGCACCCGCTCGCGCATGCCCGCCAGGCCCACGCCCGCAGCGGTACGCGCGGGGTCGAAGCCGGTACCGTCGTCGGCTACCGCGATCCGCAAGGCGTCGCCGTGCCGCGCGACCTCCACGCTGGCCGTGCCGGCGCGGGCATGCTTCACTATATTCGACAGCGCTTCCTGCACGATGCGGTAGGCCGAGATTGCGGCATCGCCATCGAGCCCGGCGAAATCGCCCTCGGTGCGCAACGAGAAACGGCAAGCAGGATGGCTGCTGCCGACCTGGCGCAGCATTTCTTCCAGCGCACCCTGCAGGCCAAGCATGTCGAGCATCTCCGGCCGCAAGCGGCGCACCAGTGTGCGGCCGCTGTTGTACAAGCCCAGGGCCAGCTTGGTGATCGCCTGCGCCTTGTCGCGAACCTGCTCCGCTGGTTCGGCCGGCTGCAGCGCGACGGCCAGGCCCGCAATCTGCTGCGCCTCCAGCCGCACCGCAATCAGCGTCGCATTCAATTCATCGTGGATCTCCAACGCGATGGCCTTGCGTTCATCTTCCACCGCAGTGGTCACGCGCTGCAGCAGGCGACGCTTCTCCGCATCCGCAGCGCGTACCGCCTGCATCGATGCCTGCAGCGACGAGGCAAACCCGCTGGTCATCTGCCAAGCCAGCGCCGCGCACGCGAGCAACCCGGCCAGCGCCACGGCCAATTCGAGCTGGAAGCGCGAGCGCGCCTTGCGCAGCAGGGCCGTCGGCGACATCCGAACCTGCACGTATCCCATCGTGCCCACATTGCGATTGCCGCCCCCGGTCACGTACAGCAAGCGCTTATGCACTGCCGCTTCGTAATAGCGCGCCTCGGGCATCGCGTCACCGCGCGGCGCGACTTCCAGCAGCGGCTTGCGCTCCGCATCGAGCAGGGTCACGCGATTGATCGCACTGTCGGTCTGCAGCATGCCGTTGATCGTTACCCGCAGCTCGTCGAACTGCCCGTGCACCAGGCTGATCTCGCTGCTCGCCACCAGCGCGCTGGCCAGTAGCTGCCCGCGCTCCGCCAGCTCCGCATGGACCTCGGACTGGCGCGACTGGTAGTTGTACCAGGTGAGCGTCGCAAACAAGGCCAGCACGGGCAACAAGGTAATCGCCAGCAGCCGCGCGCGCGTGCCGGGGCGCCATTTGGCCCGCATCAGGCTTGCAGCACGCCGTGGCGCACCGCCAGGCGGGTGATGTCGGCCGCGCGTTCAACGCCCAGCTTGTCCTTGATCGACTGGCTGGAATTGCTGATCGTCTTGCTGGAGACGCCGAGCTTATCGGCGATTTCCGCGTTGGTCAGGCCTTCCGCCATCAGCTTGAAGATTTCCAGCGAACGTTCATCGAGCAGGGCCTGCGGCGATTGCTCGCCGAGCACCGACAGGCTGGCCAGTCGCTCCGCGATGGCGGGCATGAAATACAGCTCGCCTTGCGAAGCTCGCTGCACGGCGGTGAAAAGCTCGGACGGGTCGCAGTCTTTCGTCACCAGCGCGCGCGCCCCGATCCGGTAGGCCTCCTTGACCAGGGCGTCCTGGTCGAACTGGGTGAGGAAGATGATGTGCGCCTTGGGGGCCGCCGCCAGGATCTGGCGCGCGGCGTCAAGGCCCGTCATCTGCTCGCCGAAGCGCATATCGAGGATGGCAACATCCGGTGCCAGGGCCTGGTAAGCCTCGACCGCCTCGGTCGGCGTCCGGGCCTGAGCAACGACGTCCACGCCAAACCCGGCCAGTGCCATGGCAAAACCGCCCATGACGACGGGGTGATCATCTGCCAGCAGTACCTTGATCTTATTCATAGCATTCCTCGTTTCCAGATGATGGAAGGATACCACGCCAAGGGGTAGCAAGAAAAATTGCTTGCTTATTTCCATTGAATGGAAGAATATCTTGCCATGGACTGGCAATTCAGCCTACCAACAAGAAGAAAGGAGCATTTCCATGAACTTCGACACCTCCCGCAAAAACTACTCTGGGTTGGCGTTCGTCGCCGTCTTGCACCTGGTTGCCGCCGGTATCGCGCTGAAGAATTCGACGATCCTGATCACACGCGAGGAACCGATTCTGGTGGAGTATTACCCCGACCCGCAGATGCCTGAGCCGAAAGTCTTGCCGCCAAAGGTGCCCGACATTCCGCCGACAAAGTTGCCGGTGATCACGCCGCCCGAATTCCCCATCCTGGAGATAGCGCCGGTCGATCCGCCGATCACCACCGTGCCGCCCGATGGCCCGCCGCGTGAGAAAACGTTGCCCGGCCCGTCAGGTCCCGGCCCCAAAGGCGATCCAGTCGAACCTGCGCGCCGCCAGCCGGTGAACGTGGCCGCGGTGATCGACGCGGCAAGCTGCGCCAAGCCCGCCTACCCTGCGGCAGCGCTGCGCAACGGCGATGAAGGCACGGTCACTCTGGCCTTCCTGATTGGCAAAGACGGCCACGTGGCCAGCGCCAAGGTTGAGCGCACCAGCGGCCACCGCGACCTGGACCGCGCTGCCATGCAAGGCCTCTCGATGTGCGCCTTCAAGCCCGGCACCATCGACGGCGTGGCGCAGGAATCGTGGGCCCGCATGCAATACGCCTGGCGTCTCGACGAGTGAGCAATAGAGCGCGGCAGTAAGGCGAATTCCCCTATCATGCGCCGGTTAACCATGTGGTTGCCGGCGCATGCTCTATGTTCATCAAGCTTTCTTTCCGCCAATTACTTCTCGGCGTCTTCCTGCTGATCGCCCTGCTGCTCAGCGCCACCTCGATCCAGGCCTTGTTGACATTGGACCGGCTGGCCGCTGAAAGCCGCGACGTCGGCCAGCACGCCGTGGTGCTGACCGCGAACGTGCAACGCCTGGCCGAACGCAGCGTGGCCATGGAGCGCAGCGCGCGCCAGTTCCTGGTGCTGGACGATCCCGCCTTCCGCGACCGCTACGCCGCCGCATGGCGCGATGGCGAAGCTGCGCTGGCCGCGCTGTCGGCCGGTCTGCCCTCCGTGCCCAAGGCCAGTTTCGCCGCCTGGCGCGACCAGGGCGAGCAAGCCTGGCACGCGCTGCAGGCGCCGAACACCAAACGCACGCAACGCCAGCAAATGCTGAACGTCGCGCTGGCCGGCCTGTCCCCGATCAATGAAGAACTGGCGGACGAAGTCAAACGCGAAGTCGACCAGCGCAACCAGCGCATCCTGCTTGGCCTGGAACACCGCCGCAGCGTGCTGGCCGGGCAACTGCTTGCCTCCATCAGCCTTGCCGCCGCACTGGCACTCGGCTGCGGCATGTGGCTGGCGCGCCCGCTCGCGCAGATCGAAGGCGCCATCGATCGCCTGGGCGGCAACCGCTACGACCAGCCGATCGACGTCGAGGGCCCCGACGACTTGCGCCGCCTTGGCCAGCAACTGAATTGGCTGCGCCAGCGCCTGGCCAGCCTGGAGGCCGACAAATCGCGTTTCCTGCGCCATATCTCGCACGAGCTGAAAACCCCGCTGGCCGCGCTGGTGGAAGGCGTGGCACTGCTGGAAGATGAAGTAGCCGGCACGCTGACGCCAAACCAGCGCGAGGTGGCCGGCATCCTGCGCCAGAATACGGCCTCGCTGCAAAACCAGATCGAAGACCTGCTGCGCTATAACACCGCCACCTTCGCCGCCCAGCACCTGCAGCGCCAGCCCACCGATATTGCCGCCCTGCTGCGCGACACCGTCGATGCCCAGCGCCTGCAATGGCAGGCGCGCCGCCTGGACGTTTCGCTGGAAGGCAGCGCCCCGACGATCTCGGCCGACCCGGGCAAGCTCGCCATCGCAACCAGCAACCTGTTGACAAACGCCGTGCGCTACAGCCCCGAAGGCGGGGCCGTGCGTTTCGTCATCGGCGAACAGGCCGGCACGCTGGCCATCGATTGCATCGACCAGGGTCCCGGCGTGGCGCCGGAAGATGCGGCCCATATTTTCGAACCCTTCTACCAGGGGATGCGCCAGCCGCCCGGCGCGCGGCGCGGCAACGGCGTCGGCCTGTCCATCGTGCTCGAATACGTCAGCGCCCACGGCGGATCGCTGCAATTGCTGCCGGCCCACTCCGGCGCTCACTTCCG
The DNA here is from genome assembly GCF_900113115.1 of Duganella sp. CF458. GTDB lineage: Bacteria > Pseudomonadota > Gammaproteobacteria > Burkholderiales > Burkholderiaceae_D > Rugamonas. The sequence continues at coordinate 53,393 of NZ_FOOF01000010.1, forward strand.
GATTGAACTGCCCTATGAACATTAAAGCCCTGCCTTTGCTGCTGCTCATGACGCTCGCCGCCTGCGCGCAACGGCAGCCCATCACGCCGGCACTGCCGCCATTGCCGCCGCCGCCCGCCCCCGCGCCGTTGACGCTGCTGGTCGCGCCGCAAGACGAAGTTGCTCCGCTGCTGGCCTATCACCAGTCGCTGCGCCGCATGACGCAGGGCGAGCTGCTGAAAGAATTAAGCAATCTGTCGCAGCAGCAGAAAACCCCCAAGGTGCTGCTGCAATCGGCCATGGTGCTATCGCTCACGCGCGGCAGTGGCGACCTGGCAAAGGCCCAGGCGCAATTCGATATCGTCGCCACCGCGCCGGAGCCGGAAGCGCAAGGTTTGCGGCAACTGGCGCAACTGCTGTCGGCACAATGCGCCGACACGCGCCGCCTGGTCGACGACGGCGACCGCTTGCGCGCGCAATTGAAAGACAACCAACGCAAGAACGAACAATTGAACGAAACCCTGGAAGCGCTGAAAGAAATCGAGCGCGGCCTGCCTGCGAGAGCCAGTAAATGATTACCGAAATGCGCGCACCAATCTCCCCCCGCCTGCTGCTGGTCGACGACGACAGCGACCTTTTGCGCCTGCTTTCAATGCGCCTGAGCGCCAACGGCTACCAGGTCACCGCCGTCGGCAGCGCCGAGGCCGCGCTGGCCAACCTCTCGATTGCCCTGCCCGCGCTGGTGATCAGCGACGTGCGGCTGCCAGAGCGCGACGGCATGTCCCTGTTCCAGCAGATCCGCAACCAGCACCCCGCGCTGCCGGTCATCCTGCTGACCGCCCATGGCACCATACCCGACGCGGTGGAGGCCACCTCGCTTGGCGCCTACGCCTACCTGACCAAACCCTTCGACGCCAAGGTGCTGCTGGAGCGCATCGGCCAGGCATTGAGCGTGGCGGCACCACAGGCGGCGCCGGACGCGGGCAGCGGCGCGTGGCGCGCCGATATCATCAGCCGTAGCCGCGTCATGGAAGAAGTGCTGCACGAAGCGCAACTGGTCGCCGCGTCCGACGCCAGCGTATTGATACGCGGCGAAAGCGGCACCGGCAAGGAACTGCTGGCGCGCGCCATCCACCGCGCCAGCCGGCGTGCCGCAGCACCCTTCATCGCTGTCAACTGCGGCGCGATCCCCGAGCAATTGCTCGAGTCCGAACTGTTCGGCCATGTAAAAGGCGCCTTCACCGGCGCTGTCGCCAGCCGTGAAGGCCTGCTGCAAGCGGCGGATGGCGGCACGCTCTTCCTCGACGAGATCGGCGATATGCCGCTGCTGCTGCAAGTGAAGCTGCTGCGGGTGCTGCAGGAACGCGTGGTGCGCCAGGTCGGCTCGGACCACGGCCGCCCGGTCAATGTGCGCGTGCTGTCCGCCACCCACCGCGACCTGGAAGCAGCCATGCTGGAAGGCCAATTCCGCGAAGACTTGTATTACCGCCTCAACGTGATCACGCTTACCCTGCCCTCGCTGGCGGACCGGCGCGAAGACATCGGCCTGCTGGCCACGCGCTTCCTGCACATGCTGGCCGACAAATACGGCAAGACCGTCAACGGCTTTGCGCCTGAAGCGTTGGAGGCATTGTCGCGCGCGTCCTGGCCCGGCAACGTGCGCCAACTCTACAACGTGGTGGAACATGCCTGCGCCCTGGCCACCGCGCCGCTGGTGCCGCTGTCGCTGGTGCAGCGTGCGCTGCGCGTGCCCGCGCTGGAAGTGCTCAGCTATACGGAAGCCAAGCAGCGCTTCGAACGCAATTACCTGGTGCAGCTGCTCAAGCTCACCGACGGCAACGTGGCCGACGCCGCGCGCCTGGCGGAACGCAACCGGACCGAGTTCTACCGCCTGCTGCAAAAGCATGAATTGAACGCCGCGCAGTTCCGCAATGACCCTGTCGTCGAGGGGCGACAGCCATAAAGCCCGTCAAATCAAGACCTTGCGCCCAGGGCCTCGATTCCTGTCGCCATGCAGCGACAAACTTCATGTTGCCGCACAGCTAAGTCATTGATTTCTCTACATGGCACGCGCCTTGCAATGCAAAGGACAACGCACCAGCGTTGACTGCCAACTTAACAATGGAGAGATAGACCATGAAGGATTCCAAACTGATCGCAGGCCTGTTCGCAGCAGCAGCATTCGCCCTCGCCTCGCTGTCCGCGCATGCGCAGCAAGAAGGCGCCATGGCCGGTGCCGCCATCGCCACCGCCGATTCCTCGCTGCAGGCCAAGGTCAAGGCTGCCCTCTCGGACCAGAAAGAGATCATCGTGTCGGCCAACCAGGGCGTCGTGGTCCTGAGCGGCACTGTGCCAAACTCCGATGCCGGCGCCAAGGCGATCCAGGCGGCATCCGCCGTGGCCGGAGTGAAGGAAGTGAAGAGTGAGCTAACTGTCGCCGGCAAGTAATGCCTTTGCTGCAGTAGTACCTCCCTTATCGGGCGACCTGGTGTCGCCCGTTTTTTTCCGGGCTTCGGCCATCCGCAACAACAGGCGCAGCCCGATCCTGTCGGTCCAGTTGAAGTTATTCTGCAGAACCACCACCGCCGTCCGCGTCTGCGCATCGATGCCGATGTAAGCGGTATAGCCGGCCACCAGCCCGATCTGGTGGGCAATCTTGTGGCCATCGATCTGGTCGACGAACCAGGCGCTTGCCGCGGCCTCGGTCTTGCGCTCGTATTGGACTGTCAGCGTCTCGCGCAGGCCTGCATCGAGCAGGCTGTTACCGGTCGCAGACAAGTGCGCATTCGCGTAAGCCAGCAGGTCGCGCGCGTTGGAATAGACTGCCGCCGAGCCGCTCATGATGTCGGTGAACTGCCAGTCCGGGACCAGCGTTCCGCGCCGGATGAACTTGGGCTGGTCGCCTGCGTGACCCAGCGCCCGTTCGCCATAGCCCGGCAATTCCTGCGGCACGTATCCTGTACTTTGCAGGTGTAGCGGATCGAGTACTTTCTCGTGCACCAGCGCATCGACCTTCTTGCCGGTCTTCAGTTCCAGCACATATCCGAGCACGCCGTAGCCGATGTTCGAGTACTGCGGCACGCCGCCATTATGCTTCTTGAACGTCGTCAGGTACTCCAGCAGATAGGGCCGGTCGAAATGGCGGTAGAAGCTTTTGCCGGTAAACAGATACTCCAGAAAATAGAGCAAGGTCCGTTCCGTCATCGGCTGGCGCGGCAGGCCGGCGGTATGCGTGACGAGCTGGCGCAAGGTGATGCGCTTGGCATCCGCGCTCAGTTGCACCTCCGGCGGCAGCAGCGATTCGAGGGTATCCTCCCAATGCAGCACGCCCTCTTGCACCAACACCGACGTTGTCGCCGCCAGGAAGCCTTTGCTCAGCGAACCGACTGCGAACAAGGTATCCCCATCGGGCTGGTGCCCGTTCTCCTGGTGCGTCGTGCCGAAGCCGAAGAACTGCTGTTTTCCATCAGGCGTCAGCACGCCCACCACCAGTCCGGTCGTTTCCCGGGAATCGATCATCGGCTGCGCCATGCCGGCGACTTCGGCGCCGATGTCGCCGCTCAGCGCGAGCCGCTGGGCGGCGCTGGAATCAGTGTCCAGCTGGGTATCGGACAAGGTGCCGCATCCGGCCAGAACGAATGCGATGCCGGCCAAACAAAGAATGCGAAACCAGTTCAATTTGAGCAATGATGTATTCTAATTGGAAACAATTATATCAAAACTTAATGATCTCCCCGTTTGGACGAGCTCAAAGAAAATGGCCCCAGCGGGGCCATTTGAGTTCCGGTTGCCGGGAAAATCAGGCGAGGTTCTCGAGGCGGATCTTGGTGACGTTGCCCACCACGCTGGTCAGCTTTTCGATTTTCTCGATGGCGGCCACCACGTTTTTCTCCTGCGTCTGGTGCGTCAGCAGGATGATGTCGGTGTGCGTTTCGCCCTCCGCAGGTTCCTTTTGCATCATCGCGTCGATGGAGATCGATGCGTCGGCCAGGATACGGGTCAGTTCCGCCAGCACGCCCGGACGGTCGGCCACCGTCATGCGCAGGTAGTAGCTGGTGGTGATCTCGGACATCGGCAGGATCTTGATGTCGGTCATCGCGTTCGGCTGGAAGGCCAGGTGCGGCACGCGGTGCTCGGGGTCGGCCGTCGCCAGGCGGGTGATGTCGACCAGGTCGGCGATCACGGCGGAAGCGGTCGGTTCGGGGCCGGCGCCTTTGCCGTAATACATGGTGGCGCCAATCGCGTCACCCTGGACCAGCACTGCATTCATCGCACCTTCCACGTTGGCGATCAGGCGCTTGGCCGGGATCAGGGTCGGGTGCACGCGCAGTTCGATGCCCTCGCCGCCGTTCACTTGCGCGCGGCGTGCGATGCCCAGCAGCTTGATGCGGTAGCCCAGTTGTTCGGCATACTTGATGTCGATCGCCTGCAGCTTGGTGATGCCCTCGATATGGGCTTTGTCGAACTGCACCGGAATGCCGAAGGCGATTGCCGACAGGATGGTCGCCTTGTGCGCCGCGTCCACGCCTTCGATATCGAAGGTCGGATCGGCTTCGGCATAACCCAGGCGCTGCGCTTCCTTCAGCACGGTGGCGAAGTCCAGGCCCTTGTCGCGCATCTCGGACAGGATGAAGTTGGTGGTTCCGTTGATGATGCCGGCGATCCATTCGATGCGGTTGGCGGTCAGGCCTTCACGCAGCGCCTTGATGATCGGGATGCCGCCCGCCACAGCCGCTTCGAAGGCCACCATCACGCCTTTGGCCTGGGCTGCGGCAAAGATCTCGGTGCCGTGCATCGCCAGCAGCGCCTTGTTGGCGGTGACCACGTGCTTGCCGTTGGCGATGGCCTGCATCACCAGTTCCTTGGCGGTGCCATAGCCGCCAATCAGCTCCACGACGATATCGATTTCCGGATCATTGACGATCGCGAACGGGTCTGCCACTACCCTGCACTGGCCTTCGGTGCGCTCTTTTGCGCGCTCCAGGTTGCGGGCCGATACGGCCACAATCTCGATGCCGCGGCCGGCGCGGCGGCGGATCTCTTCCTGGTTGCGCCGCAATACACTGAACGTCCCGGCGCCTACATTGCCTACGCCCAGCAAACCTACTTTAATCGATTTCATCTTTTAATCCCTGGTTTTGTTAGCTGTGCCCGTGCCGTTTTCGGTAGCCTTCCATGAAGCGCGCGATGCGGCCGAATGCATCTTCCATATCGTCCGAGTTCGGCAGGAACACCACACGGAAGTGGTCCGGGCTATGCCAGTTGAAGCCGGTGCCCTGCACGATAAGGACCTTGGTTTCTTCCAGCAGTTCATAGGCGAATTGCTGGTCGTCCGCGATCGGGTAGATCTTCGGATCGAGGCGGGGGAACATATACAGTGCAGCTTTTGGCTTGACCACGCTGACACCCGGAATCTCGGACAGCAGCTTGTATGCAAGGTCGCGCTGCTTGAGCAGGCGCCCGCCAGGGGCCACCAGGTCATTGATGCTCTGGTAGCCGCCGAGCGCAGTCTGGATCGCAAACTGCCCCGGAGCGTTGGCGCAAAGGCGCATCGAAGCCAGCATGTTCAGGCCCCAGATGTAATCCTTCGCATATTTCTTGTTTTCGCCCGACAGCACCATCCAGCCGGCGCGATAGCCGCAGGAACGGTAGCTCTTGGACAGGCCGTTGAAGGTTACGCAGAACACGTCGTCGCACAGCGCGGCGATCGAGGTGTGGGTGACGCCGTCATACAGCACCTTGTCGTAGATTTCGTCGGCGTAGATGATCAGCTGGTGCTGGCGCGCCAGTTCGATAATCTGCAGCAGCACGTCGTCCGGATACAGCGCCCCGGTCGGGTTGTTCGGGTTGATGACGACGATCGCCTTGGTGTTCGGCGTGATCTTCTTGCGCATGTCGTCGATGTCCGGGAACCAGTCCTGCTGTTCGTCGCAGACGTAGTGCACCGGTCTCCCGCCGGACAGGCTGACCGCCGCCGTCCACAACGGATAGTCCGGCGCCGGCACCAGCACCTCGTCGCCGTTGTTCAGCAGCGCATTCATGGACATCACGATCAGCTCGGACGCGCCGTTGCCCAGGTAAATGTCGTCCATGGTGACATTGGCGACTTTTTTCTGCTGGGTGTAATGCATCACCGCCTTGCGCGGCGCGAACAAGCCTTTGGAATCGGTATAACCCGCCGCGTTGGGCAGGTTGACGATCATGTCGTGGACAATTTCGTCGGGCGGATCGAAACCGAACGGCTGCATATTGCCGATGTTCAGTTTGATGATCTTGTGGCCCTCTTCTTCCATCAGGCGGGCCTTCTCCGGCACAGGGCCGCGGATCTCGTAACAAATCTCGTTAAGCTTGTTGGATTTCTGAACCGGACGCAAAATCAATCCCTTACGTATAAATGCTGCATTGCGAAAATGCCCATTCTGCCGAATTAAATTGGTTTAATCAACCATCGATATGCGCAAAACGTTACAATAAGATCTCTATTGTATTTAAATATAGCGAAAAGTTATGAAGCTCCACTCCAGCACCACCGGCCAGTACCAGACCGTTTCCGGTTATTTCGCAGGTGGAGTCGAGATCAACGGCCGGCCTTTCGACTACAGCCTGCTGGTGCTGCCGGAACGCGCACCGCGCCCCTGGCCGGTGGCGAAATTCGAGGAACTGACGGTCGAACACTTCGAACAACTGCTGGCCGAACAGCCGGATGTGGTCATCCTCGGCACCGGCGAGCGCCAGCGCTTTGTCCATCCACGCCTGGCCGCGCCGCTGATCGGCAAGCAGATCGGCGTTGAATGCATGGACACCAATGCCGCCTGCCGCACCTACAACATCCTGATGGGCGAAGGCCGCAAAGCCCTGCTGGCATTGATCATTGAAAAATAACACTTTGCTCCCATATAAACGCGCATGAGCCAAACCATCCCCGACTTCAGCGCCGCCATGACCAGCGGCCAAACCTTCCAGCTTTCGGGCCGTCCCGCCAAATCCACCGTGCTGTTCTTCTACCCCAAGGACAACACCCCGGGCTGCACCACCGAGAACATGGCCTTCCGCGACCTGCATGACCAGTTCAGCGCAGCCGGTGCTGAAATTTATGGCATCAGCCGCGATTCGCTGCGTTCGCACGAAAACTTCAAGGCGAAACTGGGCCTGCCGTTCGAACTGATCTCCGATCCGGACGAAGCGGTATGCCTGGCCTTCAATGTCATGAAGATGAAAAAAATGTACGGTAAAGATGTACGCGGCGTTGAACGCAGCACGTTTGTGATTGACGCAAAAGGCCGATTGGTGAAAGAATGGAGAGGCGTGAAAGTACCAGGTCACGTCGATGAAGTGCTGGAATTCGTGGCAAACCTGGGCTGATGGCAAGGCCCTCGCTGCGAATGTGTTAGCTCAACGGGAGCTTGTCATTTGAACGTGTCAGCCAGATTTTGAGTCGAGTAAGTCCTTCCACCCACTGTCCCCGGTGGCATGCCCACCGGCTTTCGGGCGACGCAGACGCCCGCCAGGCATCCTTTAGTTTTTCCGAACCACCCCACAGTTCATCCATGCCGGGCAATCGCCCCCGCGTGGATGCATCTTTTTTAGATTGAGATCCTGATGCCACTGCCAAAACTGCCTAGCAAGCCAGCCACCCTGCTGCTGGCTAAAGACTACCCGAAGGCCAGCGGAGCAAATCCGGTTCCCTTCCCTACTGAAGAAAAGGCAGCACCCGCGCCGAAGAAAGCGGCGCCCAAGACTGCTGCCAAAGCAGTAAAAGAACCGGTCGCGAAAAAGACCGCAGCCAAGAAGGCGCCTGCCCTGAAGGCCGTCAAGCTGCCGGACGACGTGCCGGCGCCACCACGCACCAAGGCTGCGCCGCAAGCCCGCGCCAAAGTCACGCCGATCAAGGCCGATGCGCCGCACCCGGCAAAACACAAAGCCCACGAAGTGGTGCTCAAGTCCGCCTCCAGCCGCAAAGCTGATGTGCTGGGCAGCACCAAGCTGTTCGTGCTCGACACCAATGTGCTGATGCACGACCCGTCCTCGCTGTTCCGCTTCGAGGAGCACGATGTCTTCCTGCCGATGATGACGTTGGAAGAATTGGACAACCACAAGAAAGGCATGACCGAAGTCGCCCGTAATGCGCGCCAGGTATCGCGTACGCTGGATGCCTTGATCAGCAACACGGAAGACGACGACATGGAAACCGGCATCCCGCTGAACAAGCTGGGGAACAAGGATGCCAAGGGCCACCTGTACTTCCAGACCAAGGTGCAGGTTGCCGACCTGCCGGAAGGCCTGCCGCAAGGTAAGGCCGACAACCAGATCCTGGCCGTGGTGCGCTCGTTGGAAGCCGAGCAGCCAGGCCGCGCCGTGGTGCTGGTGTCGAAAGACATCAACATGCGCATCAAGGCGCGCGCCCTGGGCCTGCCGGCGGAAGACTATTTCAACGACCATGTGCTGGAAGACACCGACCTGCTGTACTCGGGCATCGTCCAGCTGCCGGACGATTTCTGGAACAAGCACGGCAAGGACATGGAGTCCTGGCAGGAGAACAAGCACGGCCAGTCCAGCACCTTCTACCGCGTGACCGGCCCGTTCATCCCGTCCCTGCTGGTGAACCAGTTCGTCTACCTGGAACCGAACAACGGCGAGTCGCCGTTCTACGCGCAGGTGAAGCAGATCAACGGCAAGACCGCCGTGCTGCAAACCCTGCGCGACTACTCGCACAACAAGAACAGCGTGTGGGGTGTGACTGCCCGCAACCGCGAGCAGAACTTCGCGCTGAACCTGTTGATGAACCCGGAGTGCGACTTCATCACCCTGCTGGGCCAGGCCGGTACCGGCAAGACCCTGCTCGCGCTGGCCGCCGGCCTGGCGCAGGTGCTGGAGACCAAGCTGTATAACGAGATCATCGTCACCCGCGTTACGGTGCCGGTGGGCGAAGACATCGGCTTCCTGCCGGGGACCGAGGAAGAGAAGATGGGTCCTTGGATGGGCGCCTTCGACGACAACCTGGAAGTGCTGAACAAGTCCGACGGCGAAGGCGGCGAATGGGGCCGTGCGGCGACGCAGGACCTGATTCGTTCGCGCATCAAGATCAAGTCGCTGAACTTCATGCGCGGCCGCACCTTCGTCAACAAATTCCTCATCATCGACGAGGCGCAGAACCTGACGCCGAAGCAGATGAAGACCCTGGTGACGCGCGCCGGCCCTGGCACCAAGATCCTGTGCCTGGGTAATATCGCCCAGATCGACACGCCTTACCTGACCGAAGGCTCGTCCGGCCTGACCTATGTGGTCGACCGCTTCAAGGGCTGGGCGCACAGCGGCCACGTAACGCTGGCACGCGGCGAGCGTTCCCGCCTGGCAGACCACGCGAGCGACGTGCTGTAATCCAGCCCGCTGCCGCCCACCAAGCCCCGCCAAGTGCGGGGCTTTTTTCTTGCGCTCTGGCTTCAATCAATATATGATTCATATATGTTTCATATATAAGGAAAAAAATGGGCATTGTGAACATCGAAGACGAATTGCACGACCAGATCCGCAAGGCGAGTGCGGTATCGTGCCGCTCCATCAACGCGCAAGCGGCCTTCTGGGTCAAGATCGGCATGCTGTGCGAAATGAATCCAACCTTGACCTTCAACGAGGTTGTGGCGCAGGAGTTGCGCGCGGCAGGTGTCGAAGTACCGCCGCTGCGGATAACGTCCGTATGACCAAGCGGCCGGAAGAAATCGCGCTAATGGCAGAAGCGGGCAGGCTGCTGGCAAGCGTGTTTGCATTCCTCGACAGAATCAGCCTTCACGGCAAGTCGACCATGCAGGTGAACGACATAGTGGACGACTTCATCGTGCATGAACTTAAAGCACGTCCGGCCAGCAAGGGACAGTACGGCTATGCCTACGCGCTGAACTCCTCGCGCAATAACGTCGTTTGCCATGGCGTCCCCTCACCCACGGAGATCATGCAGGACGGCGATATCGTGAACTTCGACATCACGCTCGAGAAGAACGGCTTCATTGCCGATTCAAGCAAGACCTATTTCGTCGGCAGCGTTTCGCCATCCGCCAAGCGCCTGGTGCAGGCGACCTATGAGGCCATGTGGAAGGGAATCAGGGCTGTCCGCCCCGGCGCCCAGCTTGGCGACATCGGCCACGCCATCGAGCGCCACGCGCGCCGCAGCGGCTACTCGGTAGTGCGGGATTATTGTGGCCACGGCATCGGGCGGAAAATGCACGAACCTCCCCAGGTGCTGCATTGGGGCCGGCCAAAGACCGGCCTTGTACTGCGCGAGGGCATGGTATTCACCATCGAGCCAATGCTCAACGAAGGTGATCACACGGTCCAGACCGAAGACGATGGCTGGACCGTCGTCACAAGGGATGGAAAGCTGTCCGCCCAGTTTGAACATACCGTGGCCGTCACCCGCAGCGGTGTTCAGGTACTGACCCTGAGGCCGGGAGAAAGACCGCTCAACTGAATTCGTCAATCAATTCGGGTCACCGCCGGCGTGCAATCGGGTGCTCGGGATTCAGTTGCAGCAAATCCCACAGGTTGCCGTACAAATCTGCGAAGACCGCAACCATGCCGTAGTCCTGCTGTTTCGGCTCCCGCACAATCTGCACGCCATTCGCTTTCAGGCGTTCGAAGTCGCGCCAGAAATCGTCCGTATTCAGGAACAGGAATACCCGGCCGCCAGCCTGGTTGCCGACAAAGGGCTCCTGCTCCGGCTTGGACGCACGCGCCAACAGGATCGTGGTGCCACAGCCACCCGGTGGCGCCACCACCACCCAGCGTTTGTCCTGCTCCGCCTGGTAGGTATCGTCGAGCAGTTCGAAGCCGAGCGTCTTGACATAGAAATCTATCGCCTCGTCGTAATCGCGCACGACGAGGGCAATGTGGACGATTGATTGTTTCATCTCAAGGTTGCCTTTGTACGTAGTCTTGCACTGCGTGAAAAATCTTCCCCACGTCCGCCGCATACAGACGCGATGCATTCCAGCAGTTGTATTCAATGATGCGGATGCCTTCCGACGTCTCCGCAAGATCCATCGTGAACACTGCGTGGGGGTGATACAGATGCGCGAATTCGCGCGCGGCCGCGAAGATGTCGGCAGGAATATTCGCGTTGAAATTTGCCGTCCCCGCAAAGCGGTACATCGAACCTGTAACGACTTCGCCCTCTACTACGAAAAAGCGATACTCCGCAATGATCGTCTTGCAGGAGGCGATGACCACCGTTTCGTCGCACCAGTTGCGGGCCTGCGGTTGCCTGGCAATGAAAGCTTGAATCGTCTCGCCGGCTGCAAGAATTCCAGCATCGAATGCCTTCTCGTCCTTGCTTGGCTTGATGAACTTGTCACGATCGAATGCCAGCATCAAATTGGCCGCAACCGGATACATCGTCGCGTCGCTGTTCAACAAAGGCAGGCCCAGCCCAGCGTAATAAGCCTGGTCGAATTTCTGCTCGTCATAGAAGATCCCATTCCTGAGCTGGTCCAGGTATCGCGGCCCGTGGCTCAGTTGGTCAGCGAAAATCCCCTCGGCCAGCTCGGAAATCCCGGTAGCGGTATTCAGTAGCGCGTGCAGCCGAGTGCCGCCCCGAACGATAATCTTTTCGTCGGGGTCCGTCAGGATGTACTCGAGGTTTAACACCTTGCTCGAGGATGGCAAGATGCCAAAGCCGTCATATGCAAATCCGAACCGTTCGAGGGCCTCGATCGCATCCGCGCGGTTTGCCATCGAAAAGCCTTCTTTCTGCACCAGCCATTTGACTTTTCCGGTCATTGCTTGCGCACCTTGCGCCAGACCTTGCGTACCACCAGGCCGAGCACGAACAGGATCAGCGCCCACGGCAGCATGTATGCCGTACCCGTGATTGCGGTGGCGATGCCTTCCGACAGGTTGCTGCCATAATCGCCGAGCGAGCGTTTGACCGGCGACCAGAAACCGCGCTGGGTGCGGGACTGGATCGAAATGTTCAGCAAGTCCATATTGACTCGTTCCATCAGCCGCGCTTCGACGCCGGTCGCGGATTCGAGTTCGCTTTGCACCGTCGCCAGCTCCTGCGACAGTTTGATCAGCGCGTCGGCGTTGTTGCCGGCCTTGGCCTCCAGCGCCAGCAGCTTCTCGCGGTAGGAACGCAGCATGTCCAGGCGCTTGGCATTGTCGCGGATCGGGCTTTCCAGGTCTTCCGCCGCCGTGTTGCGCGACGCCACCTCGCCACCGCTTGCCGCCAGCGCGACCAGCGGCTCCACGCCGGCCTTCTTGATGCGGACGCGGATGTGAGCGCGCGATTCGCGGCCGCCCTCGACGCCGGAGGCCAGCAGCGTACACTGGCTGGTCACGTCGGCCTGGCAAGCCGCCACCAGCTTGTCGAGCAGCGGCTTGACGCCGCCTTCAGGGGAGTCGACCGTGACAGAGTGTTCATATGCCAGGTATTTTCCACGTGCTTGCGCGCCGGCAGCTGCGGCATGCTTCCCTGGCGGCCCGCTGTATGCGAGCTCCCCGGCCGCGCCCGAAGGGTGATGCTGTGAGCAGCCCTGCAGTGAAAACAGCAAAAGCAACGCCAGCACGCTTGACCTTACCATGGTAGGAAGGACTAAAGTATGTTTACCCATAAGACGAAAGGAACTCCAAATGTATGAACTGACTGTGGAAAATATGACTTGCGGCCACTGCGTCTCGGCCGTGACGCAAGCCGTGCACACCGTTGACCCGGCAGCGTTTGTCGAGGTGGACCTGAAGGGCAAGCACGTCAAGGTCAACTCCGCCTCGGCGCTGGAACCGATCAAGGCGGCCATCGTGGACGCGGGCTATCCCGTCACCCGTGCGGCTTGATGCGGACACCCTGCTCCAGTTCCGGGTAATGCCGGAACACGTCGTCCTCGTTGTTGACGAGGCGGCGCTTGGATGCCAGGTAGGCCGCGACCCTGGGACGCGAGGCCACGCGTCCGGCTAGCCGCTGCAAGCCAGGCCAACGGCCGTCATAGGCCGCCATCGCCTTCGGGAAGGCATAGCGCAAGCCGTCCAGCAGCTGGAACAGCGACAGGTCGACATAACTGAGCTTGGAACCGACCATCCAGCCGCCGCGCGACTGGTTGACCCGCAGCACAGTTTCGAAATAGTCCAGGTACTTGGGGATGCGCTCGATCACAAAATCACGCGCCCGCGTCTTCGATTCCCGCGCCTGCTCTTCGTAATACATATTGACCGAGATCGGGTGGTGCGTATCGTGCGCCTCGCCGACGATGTCCGCGATGGTGAGCTGTAGTTGGTTGCACCACAGCCGCCCTGCTTCGGAGCGCGGCGCGAGCTTGTGCCGCGCCCCGAGGAACATCAGGATATTCGCTGTCTGCCCGATCATGAGTTCGCCCGCCTGCAGGATGGGTGGGGCAAACGCTGCACGCGGGTGGATGCCGCCGGCGATCAACTCGGTCATCGCCTTCATGCCGCCTTTGCCACGCGCCACATCGATGTAGGGGACGTCGGCCTCCTCCAGCGCCAATCGCACGAATTCGCCGCGCCCCTGGATCGTCGGCCAGTAGTAAAGCTTGTAAGGCTCCATCAGTGCACCTCCTGTGCCAGCAGCCATGCTTCAACGGCGCGCACTTCCTCGCGCGGATCGTCGCCCTCCGGCCGTACAACATAAAAGTCGAATCCGCCCAGCACCGGGCCTACCGGCGCTTCCAGCAGCCCCATACTGATTTCTTCACGCACCAGCGGTAAGGCGGTAAGCACCACGCCCTGCCCCGCGATCGCTGCCTGCACTGCATGCGACTCCTCCGAAAAGCGCGCGCCTGCGGCGAGGTCCAGCGCGACGCCTGCCGCTTTCGCCCATTTATCCCAGGTAATCGCGCTCTTCAAGCCACGCTGCCAATCGAAATGAATCAGAGGATGTCGCGCCACGTCGCCGGCCTTGCGCAGCTTCAGGCGCGGACTGGCGACCGGTGCGAATCCCGCCTGCAGCAGGCGCTCAGCATGCAAGCCCGTGAAGTGCCCGCCGCCGCCGCGTACCGCCAGGTCCGCCGCGCCTCCAGCCAGGTCAACCGGACTATTACTGGCCTGGATGTTGAGGGCGATGCCGGGGTGGGCCGCGTTGAACGAAGCGAGCCGCGGCACCAGCCAGCGCGCCGCGAAAGACGGCGTAGTCGACAAAGTGACGCTGCGGCGCTGCTCGCGCCGCAGCCGTTCAACACCCGCGGCAATGGCGTCAAAGCCGTTGCCGGTCGCTTGCAGCAGGATGCGCCCTTCGGGCGTCAATTCGACAGCACGGGTCTTGCGCAGGAACAGCCTCACTTCCAGCGCCTCCTCCAGCGCACGCACCTGGTGGCTGATCGAGGTGGCGCTGACCGAAAGCTCCTCGGCAGCCAACTTGAAGCTTTGCAGCCGCGCGGCTGCTTCAAAGCTGCGCAGGGCGGGCAGGGATGGCAGGCGGCGTTTCATGCTATTTACTATACATGAATTCAGTTCATCCATCCGCTGAGAATTGATCGTTTGTCACCGTCCGTGGCCAGGCGCACAGTATGCCCATCGCAACGTGACGGAGAAAGACAAATGACCACCATCCTGCATATTGATTCCAGCGCCCGGCCGGGCCGTTCCGGCGAACAATCGCATGGCTCGCATACGCGGCGCCTGACTGCACATTTCATCGAGCGTTACCTGCAGCTCGATAGCAGCACAAAAGTCATCTATCGCGACGTCGGGGCGGCGCCGCCATCGCCGGTTTCCGGCAGTTGGGTGCATGCCGCATTCACCCCGCCTGCAGCCCGCGAGCCGTGGATGAAGGAAGCCCTGGCCCAGAGCGATACGCTGGTTGATGAACTGCTGGCGGCCGATATCATCGTCGCCGGCGTACCGATGTATAACTTTGGCCCACCGGCCCAGTTCAAGGCATGGATCGACAACATCGTGCGCGTCGGGCGAACTTTCGGTTTCGACCGCTCACGGGCTGGCGAACCTTATTGGCCGCTGCTGGCGGATGCCGGCAAGCAGCTTGTGATCCTGTCCTCGCGCGGCGACCATGGCTACGATCCCGGCCAGCGGCTGGAGGGCATCAACCACGTCGAAGCTTCGGTGCGCAGCGCGTTCCGCTACCTGGGCGTGACGCAGGCATATGGCGCGGCCATCGAATACGATGAATTCGGCGACGACCGGTTGCAGCGCTCCATTGCCGATGCCGAACGCGCCACCGCGCGCCTTGCGGAAGCCGTCGCAGCCCCGCGCATCGCGGCCAGCCGCCGCGCCGCCTGAGCGCCGGCAGGACTCGGGCAGCTTGGCTATAATGGCCTGATGCCCGAACTCCACACCATCTTACTGCTCGCCGCAGCTGGACTTTTCGCCGGCACGCAGAATGCGTTGGCCGGCGGCGGTTCCTTCATCACCTTCCCGGCCCTGCTTCTGGCCGGCCTGAATCCCGTCGCCGCGAACATGACTTCCACGGTCGCCATGTTCCCGAGCCAGGCGACATCGGCCATCGCCGGACGCAAGTTCGCCGAAGGTGTCAGCGGCCTGACCTTCCCCCAGCTTTTCACGATCAGTATCGTCGGCGGCATTTTTGGCGCCATCCTGTTGTGGATCACGCCCCCGACCTTTTTCGCCAAACTGGTGCCCTGGCTGGTCCTGTTTGCCACCACCATGTTCGCCTGGGGCGCCTTCCGCCGCCAGCCGGTGCAGGCGGCATCCAGCATGCCGAAGTGGGTGCTGGCGGTGATCCAATCCTGTATTGCGGTCTACGGCGGCTACTTCGGCGGCGGCATCGGCTTCCTGATGCTGGCAGCACTGACCATCGCCGGCCAGCAGATCCGTGCCGCCACGGCCACCAAGAATATGCTGGCCATGGCGATGAACGCCTCCGCCACCCTGATCTTCGCCTTCTCCGGCATGATCAGCTGGCCCGCCGCCCTGGCCTTATGCGCGGGTGGTATTGCGGGCGGTCTTCTGGGTTCGTGGCTGATCTACCGTCTTCCCCCGCAACTGATGCGCATCTTTGTGGTGATCGTCGGCGCAGTGCTCACCGTGTACATGTTCCTGCGCTGAACCGAGGGTCTGCAGGATCGGGCAATCCGGGCGGTCGTCGCCGTGGCAGGTTTTCGCCAGGCTTGCCAGGGTGTCGCGCATTTCGGTCAGCTCCACGATGCGCTGGTTCAGCTCATCCACATGGCTCATCGCGATAGTCTTCACGTCCGAGCTGGCACGGCCGGTGTCCTGCCATAGCGACAACAGGTCGCCAATCTGCTCCAGCGAGAACCCCAGGTTGCGGGCGCGCTTGATGAAGCGCAGCGTATGCAGGTCATTTTCGGCGTAAACGCGGTATCCGCTGTCGGTGCGCGCGGTTTCGCGCACCAGGCCAATGCTCTCGTAGTAGCGGATCATTTTGGCGCTGACGCCGGATGCGCCGGCGGCTTGTCCGATATTCATTCCTTTACTCCTTCGAAGGTTGCCAGCGGCGCAGCAGCAAGGCATTGCTGATCACGCTGACCGAGCTGAATGCCATTGCCGCGCCGGCCAGCAAAGGATTCAACATGCCGAGCGCCGCCAGCGGAATCCCTGCCACATTGTAGATGAAGGCCCAGAACAGGTTCTGGCGGATCTTGCTGAAGGTGCGATGCGAGATGTCAATCGCGTCCGCCACCAGCAGCGGTTCGCCGCGCATCAGCGTGATGCCTGCGGCATTCATGGCCACGTCGGTACCGGTGGCCATGGCGATGCCAACGTGCGCCGCCGCCAGCGCCGGCGCATCGTTGATGCCATCGCCGACCATGGCCACGCGCTTGCCTTGCGCCTTCAGCCTGGCGATGACAGTGGTCTTGTCGGCTGGCAGGAGGTTGGCTTCCACGCTGCCGATCCCCATTGCCAATGCCACCCCTTGCGCACTGCCCAGATTGTCGCCGGTCAGCATGACAGTGGCGATGCCGCGGGCATGCAGCCGCGCGACGGCGGCACGGGCATGTTGTTTCGGCTGGTCGGCGAAGGCCAGCAGGCCAAGCAACTGCTTGCCGCCGGCGTCGGCCAACCAGGAAACCGTGTGGCCGGACGCCTCCAGCTCGCCGGCATGCCGCTGCAACGGCGCCAGGTCGACGCCGCGTTCCGCCATCAGGCGTCCACTGCCCAGCAGCAGTGCCAGGCCGTCAACGGTCGCCGCCACGCCGCGCCCGGCCAGCGTGGTGACAGCGTGTGCGGTGAGCGTGGGCAATGCGTCAGGGGCACCGGTTTCCGCATCGAGCACTGCACGGGCCAGCGCATGCTCGCTGCCGCGTTGGATCGCCGCGGCAAGTTGCAGCGCTCGAGCGGCCGGCACGCCATTCGGCAGCATGTGCGCCAGCACCGGCTTGCCTTGCGTGAGCGTGCCCGTCTTGTCGAACACCACGGTATCGACCTGGCGCGCCATCTCCAGCGCTTCGGCATTCTTGATGAGAATCCCATGCCGCGCCGCGACGCCGGTACCGGCCATGATCGCAGCCGGCGTGGCAAGACCCAGCGCACATGGGCAGGCAATCACCATCACCACCACCGCATTGATCACGGCCTGTTCGACGTTGCCGGCCCCCAGCCACCAGCCGGCAAAGGTCAGCGCCGCGATCACCAGCACCACCGGCACGAACACCGCCGCCACTTGATCGACCAGCTTTTGCACCGGCGCCTTGGCCGACTGCGCGTCTTCCACCAAACGGATGATTCGCGACAGCATGGTCTCTGCGCCGGTTGCGCCGGTACGTACCAGCAGCAAGCCCTCGCCATTGATTGCGCCGCCGGTGACATGGTCGCCAAGCTGTTTCGCAACCGGCAGGCTCTCGCCGGTAATCAAGGACTCGTCGACGTGGCTGGCGCCATCCACCACGTCGCCATCCACCGCCACGCGCTCGCCGGCGCGGATCACCACGATATCGCCCACCCGCACCTGGTCGATCGGCAGGTCGGCATCCGGCTCGCCGTGTCTGCGGACGCGTGCAGTCGCCGGCCGCAGGTCCTGCAATGCCCGGATGGCGGAAGCGGTCTGTCGCTTGGCGCGGGCCTCCAGCCATTTACCCAGCAGGACCAAGGTCAGCACCACCGCCGAAGCTTCGAAATACAGGTGTGCCATGCCCTGCGACGGCGCCAGCACCAGGTAGACGCTCAAGCCATACGCTGCCGAAGTGCCCAGCGCCACCAGCAAGTCCATGTTGCCGGCACCTGCTTTCAGCGCCTTCCAGCCCGCGCGATAGAAGCGCGCACCGAACACAAACTGCACCGGTGTCGCGAGCAGCCATTGCAGCCAGGCCGGCATCATCAGGTGCATCCCAAACCACTCCGCCACCATCGGGACCAGCAGTGGCGCCGACAGCGCGGCGGACAGGATCACGGCCAGGCCTTCAGCAATGCGCGGCGTGGCACCGCCTGCCGGAGCGGCCACTTCGCTGGCGGCGTAGCCCGCCTTGCCGATGGCCTGCTGCAAGGCGGCAAAGGCCAGCGGCGCATCGGAATCGACGCGCGCGCTCTCGGTTGCCAGGTTGACAGCGGCATGCGCCACGCCCGGCACGCTCGCCAGCGCCTTTTCGACGCGGCGCACGCACGATGCGCAACTCATGCCTTCGATACGGACGGTTTGCTGGAACTGACTCATGGGATACTCCTCGCCTATGCTCTGGCGACCAGTATCAAGTATCCCATGATGGGAAGGTCAAGGCTTTTTTATCGGACTTCGCAGTCGACGGCCCGTGGTGGCTGGCTGTTGGCCGTCGACTTACCACCTTGCACGGTGGTATTGAAGATCGGCGGCGGATTGAACTGCATGCCCGGGTTCTGCGGCAAGATCACGGGCGGCATCGCCGTGCCCGGCGTAAAACCGAACTGGCCGGCATTAAAGCTGAGGTTGCCGCCCCCATTGTTGAGATGGATCATGCCGTCCAGCACCTGTACGTACAGGCCGGGCGCGCGTGCTGTTTCTGCCGCCGGCAACCTGGCGCCCGGCGGCACCATTTCGGCCACGAACAAGGTACCGCGGATGCCGATGGTCGCGGCCGGCGTCTTCAGCTCGAACTTTTCCTTGCTGCGCTTGCCCAGCAGGCCCGACACCGAGCGCAAGCCGCCCTTGACCAGGTTGAACTGGGCCCGGTCCGCCTCCTGCCTGCCGCTGTCAAAGCTGAAATTCTCAATGGTCAGCGTGCTGTCGGGCCGTAAGGTGATCTCGCTATTGTCGATAAAGCGCACCAGGGCATAGGTATTTTTCTGCGTCACCAGCGTATCGCCGTTCTCGACTTCCGACTTGATGGAGAGCACTTTCGCCGTGCCGTCGGCCTTGCGCGCCATCAGCGGTCCGCTCAACTGGATCACGGTGCCTGCCACAGGGGCCGCCAACGCCAGCGCGGCGCTCAGCCACAGCAGCGCCAGCACCAGGCCGTGGCCGGCCAGCTTAGTTGCAGTACATTTTTGCAGGGGCATCATGCTGTTTCGCTCCGCTGGATTTTTCCTGGGACAGTTGGTCGCTCTTGTCGTCTTTCTTGGCTTTGTCTTTTCCTTCATCCGGTGCACTGGTCAGCGAAGCCTGGCCGGGCGCGGCGCCGTCGCTGGCGCTATTGATCACCTGGATGGTCTGGTTGACGGCGGCCTGCACCGGGTTGGTGGGCTGGGCCTGCGTCGGCGGAAGGACCAGTTGGCAGCCCGGCAAGGTCGGGTCCAGCTGGCACTGGTCGATGGACGTCGGCGGAATCGTCGGCGGATTCACGGTTGCGCCATTGACGCCGATGCTGCCGCCGGGCGCCTGCACGGTGCCGGGCGCATAGCTGACCTGGGTAGCGGCAAGCAGCGTAACGTTGCCCTGCTGGCTTTTCACCAGTGCACCGCCGTCTATCAGCAAATTGTCCCCGCCGCTGCCGCTATTTCCCGCTTCCAGCAGGATATTGCCTGAAGTGGATAGCACACTGCCGTAAATACTGAGCGGGCTGTGCGCGCTCAGGCGGATATCGCCGCTGTCGCTGTTCACCAGGGCGCCGGGCGCCAGCGTCGTGGGGCCGTAATTGTCGAGCGCGATCGCACCGCCATTGCCGGACGCCAGCTTCAACTGCAGCACGGTGAGCGGCGCCGGTGCCCCGGCATTGTTGCTGATGACGATAGGCGCCAGTCCGCTGGCCGCCGTGCTTTCGGCATCCAGCTCGGACACGAAGGTCTGCAGCGCCGCCGCAGCGCTCCCGATATTGGCGCCCGAGCGCGCCACCAGCTTGTTGGCCTTGATGGCCGCGCCGTCGGTCGCCAGCGCACCATCCGAACGCAGCGTCGCGGTCCCGGCAACCTGGACGCCGTTGATATCGTAGCCGCTGCCCTTGCTCGTATCGCCCCCTTGCAGGCGCAGCACCGACAGCGCCTGGTCGCTGCGGAAGTCGAGGTTGCCGGAGGAGACCACGGCTGCGATATGCGCCACCTGGTTGCCGCTGTGGTCGAGCTGCACATTGCCACCGGCTTCAATGCCCAGTTCCAGCACCTTCAGGGCCGCTGCCGCATTGGCGCTGTCCTGCGTGATGCCGGCAGTGGTGAGCAGGCCCAGGCGCGTGGTCAGCGGATTCAGGTTGGCCGCGCCGCCAATGTGGATGGCGCCTGCGCCAAAGTTGCTACCGGCGCCGGTGTCGGCAGCGGTGCTGCCCGCGTTCGCGCCCGGTTTGGTGCCCGGCATGGGTTCGCCGCTGCCGTCATCGCGGTTGCCGATGCCTACCGTTGCGGCGGCAATCCTGTTCAACTGGGTCAGCGACAGGCACGCCGTACCGCAGGCGGCGCCGATGCTGATGCTGTGGCCGGCCGTGGCCGGCGTCAGCGAGGCCAGGTTGGCCGTCACGTCGGCCGTAAAGTCCATCGCATCGGCATTCAGGTGCACGACATCGGCCTGCAGCGGCGCCGCCACCTGCAGCAAGCCCGAGCGCGCTTCCAGTTCCAGCTCGCGGCCCGGCAAGTTGAGCGCACCGCCCACCTTCATGCCGCTGGCGGCGGTGATGAACAGGCGCGGCGTGGCCAGTGTCGCCAGGCCGTTGCTGGCCAGGTAGGTGGTGGGCGCGCCGCTCGGGGCACTGCCGCCCAGCTCGATGGTGCCGGCGCTATCGATCCCGATCATGCCTGCCGCCATGCCGGTACCGGCCGCGCCGGTCAGGACCACGGAGCCGCCGCGCACCTTGATGCTGTGCGCGCTGACCATGGCATTGTTGGTCAGGATGCCGCCTGCCTCGGCGCCCAGGCCGGCAGCGGCGGGCAGCTTGAGCGTTCCCAGCAAGTCCACATTGCCGCTCGTCTGCAGTACCAGCGAAGTGAGCGCCGCAGAACCGCTGAGGTCCAACTGGTCTGCAGTGATATTGCCGGAATGGAAAACGGGCTTGCCACTGGAGTCGAATATGACACCCCCGATCACCAGGTTGGGCGCCGCCAGGCGGCCCAGATCGGCATTGCCCAGCACCAGCCCGCCACTCTCGTTGACGGGCGTGCCGCCCACCCGGATGGCGGCGCCGCCCATGCTGGAAACACGTATGCTATGTGCGGCATTGGCCTGGCCCGCCAGGCTCATCGCATTGGCCTCCAGGCCGATATCGCCGCCACTGAGCTGGGAGCCGATTTCACTGACCAGGCTGCCGTTTGTGGCACGCAGCAGCATGGCGCCGCCGCTGACCGCGGCCGTCCGGGCCAGCCGCAGCGAGGCGCCTTCCAGCTGGACCGGTTTGCCATTGCCATTGACCGGGCCGTTGATCAGCAAATCGTTGGCGCGCACGCGCAGCTTGGCAAAACCGGCAGCATTGCCGGCATCGGATTGGCTCAGCGCCAGCACCGCGAGCGTGCCGCTATCGACATAGTCCAGGCTGCCCACCCCATCGGCCCGCAGGCTGCCTACCTGGTTGCCGCTGCTGCCCAGGTTGACCTGGCCGCTGCCATCCAAGGTCAGGCTGGCCGCGCGCACCGGCGTGCTGATGTCCTGGTTCAGGCTGCTCGCTTTCAAGCGGACATTGCCGGGCGTTTGCACGCCGCCCTGGCCGTTGCCAAATGTCAGGTTCAGGTTGCCGATGTTGCTGAAACTGATATCGCCGGAAGCCGAGGCCGCCAGGCCCATCACTTGGTTGGCCCCGTCCAGCGCCACCGAGCCGGCGTTGATCAGCAGGACCGGCGCGATGATCGCACCGCCGCCACTGACGGCGCCACCGGTCTGCAGGTAAAGTCCGGACTTGGGCTTCAGCACCCCGTTCACCGCGATGGCGCTGCTGGCCAGGGTCAGCAGCGCATTGCCGGCATTGCTGCCCGCCAGGTCCAGCATGCCTTCCACGCTCAGCAGTCCGCCATGCTGGGCGAAGCCGATATTCAGGTTTTGCGTGATGATCGATGCCAGTTCCGCACCGTCCAGGCCCAGTACGCCAGGCGTGCCGTCGCTGGCCTGGCCCAGCTTGATGGCCGTGCTGGCGTGATACGGGTTGAGCGAGACGCTGTTGGCCGCTTGTAGCTGGGCGCCACTGCCGATGCGCATGCTGTCGGCCTTCCAGCGCATTTCCTGCCCCGCCAGCAAGACGCCCGCGCCCACCTCGATTTCCGCGCCGCTCAGCTCGATGACGCCGATGCCGGTCTCGATCCCGGCCGTCAGTTTCACCGCGCCGCTGCCGCTTGCTGCGCCGGATGCCTGGTCATTCGCTTGCAGCCGCAACATGCCCCCGTTGGTGGCCAGCTTGCCCTTGACCATGATGTGGTTGCCGGCCTGCGCCAGCAAGCCCACGCCCGGCGCGGCAATGGCAACCGGGTCGACAAAGGTGATGTCGTGCCGCGCCTGCAAGGTGACATCGGCGCTGGCACCGTTCAACAGCGCGGTGGCCAGTTCCGTGACGCCGGTGGTGGGCCCGGAGAAAAAGGAGGCGACATCGGACAGCGTGGCCGGCATGGTCGGCGTCAGCTTCACTTCGATATCGAAGGGGTCGAGCAGCCACTGGCCGCGCCGGCCCTGTGGCGCGCCCGCGTCGACGCGCAGGCCGCCCAGTTCCAAGCGGTGCGCCGAGGTTTCCACCAGGCCGCCGTCGCCGCCCAGCGCCCCGCCGCGCGCCGAAATACTGCCCTGCACGCTGGCCACCTCGTCGGCCCAGACGATCACCTTGCCGCCCTTGCCGCTACTGAGGGCATCGGCCGCCAGCACCACGTCCTTGCCGACATACACCTGGCGTGCATTGGGCACCTGCGGGTTGGCGCCGCGGTAGTCGCCGCCCACCAGCACGCTGCCGCCGCCCGCCTCGCCGCTGGCGTCGAGGCGGGCATCGCCAACCAGGCCGACCTGCGGCCCCAGTACGGCCAGCGCGCCGCCGCCGCGCGCCGTGGTGCGGCTGCCCCCTTCCAGCATGGTGCGTCCGCTGGCGCGCAAGAGTACCTGGCCTTGTGCACCGCGCACGGCGCTGTCGGCACTGACCGTGCCGCGCTGATTGACCAGCGCGCCGAACATGCCGATGCGGCCGCCTTGCGCCACCACTTGCCCCAGGTTCAGGGCTTGGTCGGACGGCGCCGACAGCACGACCTGCAGGGCCGGGTCGGCGCTGTCCACCAATTGCACGCTGTGGCCGGCGGCCAGCATCACCGCGCCGCCCGGGGCATGGATGATGCCGCTGTTTTCCACTTGCGGCGCCACCAGGTAGACCTGGCCGCCTTGCGGCGTATTGATCAGCCCCTGGTGCGCGACCTTGCCGGCACCGGCGCCGCCGCTGAAATGCAGGCGCCCGGCCAGGAAGTCGGCATCGGACAAGGCCAGGCTCGACGCCACCAGGCCTTGCACGTCGATACGGGCGCCCTGCCCGAACAGCACACCGTTCGGGTTGAGCAGGTAGACCTGGCCGTTCGACTGCAAGCTGCCCAGGATGCGGCTGGGATCCTGCCCGGTGATACGGTTCAGTACCTTGCTGCCGGCGCCCTGTTGCACAAAGCGCGTGAGCTCGTCGGCGCCGATCGAAAAGCTGCGCCAGTTGATGATGGTGTTGGGTGCATTGGCCACGGTGAAGACGTTGCCTTGCTGGCTGAAGCTGGCCTGGCCGGCAGCCACTTGGGGCGCCACGGGATTGGCCTGCGCGCCGCCGAAGCAGGCCGTAAGGGCCACGCCGAGCAGCCTGCGCTGCAATGTGCTGTGCTTGCTGTAGTCCATGTCGATATCCTCAATAGGCAAGGCCGAGCCGCAGGTGCAGCCTGCCGCTGCCGTCGCGCCCGCTTGGGCCGCCTTGCACCACGTGCCCGTAATCGAGTTGCAGGTTGGCCTGGCTGCCCAGCAACAAGCGTAGCCCCAGGCCGATACTTGCCACGCTGGCAGTGCGCAATTCGCCCGGCAGCGCATCGTTGCGCCGCACATGGGCGCGGTCATGGAAGGCCAGCAGGCGGCATTGCCAGCGTTCACCGCACAGGGGCGGCGTGTACAGTTCCAGGTTGAGGCCTGCCCCTTTGTCGTTGGCCAGTTCGCGCTCGGGCAAGCCGCGCACCGAGGCGCCGCCACCGACGCCGAACTGCTCGCCCGGCACCAGGGCGTCCAGGGTGTACTGGGCGTTGGCGATGGCGCGCCATTGCCACTCGCCCGGCAAGAGCCGGCTGATGCTGGCGCCCGCGCGCAGGATGGTGTAGTCGTCTGGCGCCCCGGCGCGCGCGCGGTGGAAATCGTCCTGGCCGCCGCGCTTGCCCCCCGGCAGGTTGCGCAGCAAGGTCAGCGACAGTCCGCTGTCGCCGCGCGGCGAGCTCCAGCTTCCCTGGTAGCCTACGCTCAGCGGGCGCACGGTGACATGGTTGCCCAGCTCCTGGCCGAGCAACAGCACGCTGTTGCGGAACGCCTTCGACTCGGCGCCGAACAGCAGCTTCCCTTCGTAACCGGCATGGCGCGCCAGGTAATGACTGTAGCGCGCGCCGAATACCGTGCCCTGGCCGCTGACCGCCACGCTGAAGGCGCCCACCGCCACCGTGCCGGAATCGATGTTCGAGTAGCTGGCGTAGAAGTCCAGCGTGTCGCCCAGCTTGTAGAGCGGTATGTGGTAGCCCAGTCCGTACACCTTGACCCGCCCCGGCTCTTTGGCCGAGGTGGTGTATTGCAGGCTGGCCAGGTGGTCGAGGCCAAACAGGTTGGCGTGCTGCAGGCCGAACCCGATGTGGGCGCGGCCGGTCTGCTCGGTGCCGCTGTTGTCGACATTAAGCATGGCCTTCCACTGCCGTTCATCGGCCACCTCCAGCAGCGCGTCGACCTCGTCCTCCCGCGCGCCGCTTTGCAGCTTCATGGTGACCTGGCGGGCGGGATGTTCATTGGCCAGCTTCAGCGCCGCCGAAATGTCGTCCAGGTTCGGCACCTCGCCCGCGCGCAGTTGCGGCAATGCGCGCCGCACATTGGCCTCGTCCACGTGGCGCTGGCCGCGCACCTGGACCTGCCCGATACGGGTCTGCACCACCTCCAGCCGCACTGCCCCGCGCGCCAGTTCCTGCTCCGGCAGCGTGACGGCGACCAGGCGATAGCCGGCCGCCTGGTAGGCCGCCGTCAGCGCCTCCAGCGCCTGCTGCACGTCGCCGAAGTCGCGCCCGCGGCCCGTATAGGGCGCCAGCAGCCGCGCCACCTGTTCCGGCGGCAGCAAGGTATTGCCGCGCACATCGTAGCGCTCGATGTCGAAACGCACGATCTCCGGATCGGGGACGGGAGCGGCGGCCGCATGGGTGGCCGCAAGCAGTGTGACAGCAGAAAGCAGCGCAAGGCGTCGTGGGATTTTTTTCATGTCAGGGGAAGGAAGGGACAGCAGCCGCAGCCGGGCGGCCGAGGCTTGCAAATGCCAAGGATGTGCAGCAGGCGCGAAAAAGGGAGGCTTTATCCAGTGAGTTGGCGCTGGCCACGTCACCATGCATAGCCATAACGCAGCGTCAGGCGGCTGCGCGCGTCGTCCGGCATGATGTCCGAACGCACCACACGGCCAAGGTCAAGCTGCATGCTGGAGTTCCTGTCGATCTTCATGCGCACCCCGATGCCGGCACTGCCCACATTGCGGCTACGCAGCTGGCCATTGGACGCGCGGTTGTAGCGCAGCGCATTGCGGTCGTAATACAGCAAGGCGCGGCAATGGCGGGCGGCGCCCAGGCAGATATCGGGGGAATACAGTTCGACGTTGCTGCCCAGGCCGCCGTCCCGCACCGCGTCGCGGTTGGCCATCAGGCGCAAGGCTGTCGAGGCGGCCGGCGCCAGGCTGTCCTGCAGCGAAACGGCGCCGGCGGTGTAATGGGTATTGACGCTGGCCCGCACCATCCAGTCGCGCGGCAGGGTCTGCGTCAGCGACGCCGCCAGGCGCGTGGTCGGGGTGGTACCGGGCAGGCCGGGCAGATTCGATTGCGGATAGGCGGTCGCGGAAAAATCGAAAGAAGGCGCACTCCGGTCGCGCTCACGTTCAAGATTGCGTTCGTGGCCGGGCGGCGCGGCAAGCGCGCCGGTGCAGGCGGCAAGGGCCAGGATCGGCACAAGGCTAGGCTTCATGATCGTTCTCCCGGCATGCGATTGCCTGGCAAAGAAGCAACTCTTCTTACCTTCAGTTTAGGACATAAATGCCCCAACCACAGCTACATTCTACGCCTGCGCAGGTGCGCGCACCGTTGAGTGTTGCTTATTTGCTGTCGAAATTTGTGACCCCATCCCACCCCGCTCCGGGCGGCTGTTGCCGGTAGTGCGCGATGCGTTCCAGGTACAAGGTGTACAGGGTGCTTTGCGGCGTTGCAGCAGCCAGCGGCGCCAGCACAGCCTCGGCCGCCTGCCAGTCCTGGGCACGCACCAGGGCCAGCGCTTGGTGCCACTGCTGCAAGCCGGCCCGAGCTGGTGCATCCAGCTCGCCTTGCAGTCCCAGCGGCTCGAAGATGGCCACCGGCTCCAGCTTGCCCTTGACCCGCACCAGGTCCAGCTCGCGCCAGGCAAACCCAGACGCCGCCGCCCGCGTCGCGGCGCCCGCCACGATGCCCGCCCCGTACACCTTGGTGATGCCCTCCAGGCGCGAAGCCAGGTTCACCGCGTCGCCCATCACCGTATAGGCGCGGCGGATGCGCGAACCCATGTCGCCCACGTGCATCGGGCCGCTGTTGATGCCAATGCCGATGCGCAGCGCAGGCCAGCCGCGCTGTTCGAATTCCCGGCTCAGGCGAGCTGCCGTGGCTTGCATCGCCAAGGCGGTTGCCACCGCCCGTTCGGCATGGTCGGCGCAGGCCACCGGCGCGCCCCAGAAGGCCATCACGGCGTCGCCGATATATTTGTCCAGGGTGCCGCGGTGGCGGTCGCGGATCTCCTCCGACATGGCGGTCAGGTAGCGGTTGATGTATTCGCGCAGCTCCTGCGGCGACAGGCCCTCGGCAATGGTGGTGAAGCCGCGCACGTCGACGAACATCACGCTCAGCTCACGGCTGGCGCCTTCCATGCTGTACTGGGCCGGGTTCTCCGCCATCTCCGCCACCAGCTCCGGCGCCACGTACTCGCCGAAGCGCGACACCAGCGCGCGCCCGCGCCGGACTTCGAAGAAATAGCCCCAAGCCAGGTTCAGCACGAACAGCGCCATGCCAAGCAGCAGCAAGGTGGCCAGGTTCAGCACCGCGTCATAGCGGCGGTACAACAGGAAATTCAAGGCCACCGTGCCGGCCAGCGCCGCCAGCGACAGCAGGATGCCCCAGGCCGGCGCCAGTACCGGCAACGCCAGCGCCAGCACGCCGCCCAGCACCAGCGCCTGCAGCACTTCGATCTGCGTGGCCACGTCGGGCCGCTGCTTGAAGCTGTCGTCCAGGATCGACTTGACCAGGTTGGCGTGGATTTCCACCCCCGGGTATTCGGCATTGACCGGGGTGGCGCGCAAATCGTTCAAGCCCGGGGCGCTGGTACCGACCAGCACGATGGTGCCGGCCAACAGCCCGGGTTTGGCGCGCCCTGCCAGCACGTCCGCCGCCGGCACATAGCGGAAGGCGCCGCCGGCCGGGCCGCCGCGGCCGCGGAACTGCACGGTATTGGTCAAGCCTTCGCCCACCGGGATGCGCAGCTTCCCTTCGCTGTGGAACAGGGCAATGGCATCCAGCCCGCCGGCCTGGCGTTCGGCCGTGCTCAGGGTATCGACGCTGCCCTGCCATAGCGGCGCGATGGCGCGCCCGCCCAGCGCGGCCGATACCGTGGCCAGCGCCAGCGTTGGGTAATAGCCGTCGCCGATGCGTTGCAGCAGCGCCGAAGAACGCACCAGGCCATCGCTGTCGACCAGCGCGGTGAAGATGCCGGCGCCGGCCGCCGCCGCCTGCAAGGACGCGATATTGGCTTCATAGCCCTGCGCCGTATAGGCATCAAGCGTGCGCCCGTTCAGGCTTTCGAGCGTGAAGGCGGGCGCCGGCAGCACGCCCTTGCGCTGGCTGCCCGACAGGCTGTAGCCCAGCACCACCGGCTGGCCGCGCATGGCGGCGGCCAGCCGGCCGTCGTAATCGAGCTGCGGCTGCAATCCGGCCAGTGCGCGCGCCAGTCCCGGCACCTGGCGCAATTCGCCTTGCGCCAACCGCTCCAGCACCCCGTAGCCGGAACTGGTATCGGGTTCGGGAAAGGAAATGTCGAAGCCGACCGCCGCCACCTGGTAGTGGCCGGTCAGTTGTTCGACCAGGCGCGCCACCTTGTCCCGGCTCCAGGGAAAACGCCCCACTTCGGCCAGGCTGCGCTCGTCGATGTCGACGATGACGATGCGCGGGTCGAGTTCGGGCGCTTCCAGCCGCATGCGCAATCCGGCGAAAAAGCTGTCCGTACGCGCCAGCGATTCGGACGGCAGCAATTGCACCAGCTGCAGCACAGCCAATGCCGTGAGCGAAAGCCCCAGCAGCCAGCGCGCACCGTAGCGTTGCAGCAGCCGGCGCATCACGGCGTGTATCCGGGGATGCGCGATTCGTCGACCGCGTCGACCTGGCGCGGGTCCATGTATTGCCGTGCGAATTCCAGGTACACCTTGCGGCGGATGAAGATATCGAACAGGTCCGGGTCGATATGCCCGTTCAGGCTGAACTTGCCGAGGATGTCGAGCGATTCGGACAGCATCTTGCCCTTCTTGTAGGGCCGGTCGCGCGCAGTCAACGCCTCGAAGATGTCGGCAATCGCCATCACGCGCGCCGGCACCGACATCTGCTCGCGCACCAGGCCGCGCGGATAGCCTTTGCCGTCCATCCGCTCGTGGTGGCCGCCGGCGTATTCCGGCACATGCTGCAGGTGCTGCGGCCAGGGCAGCGATTCGAGCATGCGCACGGTGACCACGATATGGTTGTTGATCACCTTGCGCTCGGCCTCGGTCAGGGTGCCGAAACGGATGGTCAGGTTTTCCACCTCTTCCTCGCTGAGCAGCGCTTGCTCCTGCCCGTCCGGCGCGGTCCAGCGCCGCCGGGCGATCTGGCGCACGCGCTGCTGCGATTCGGGCGCCATGCCCTCGCCGCCGATATTGGCCTGGCGCAGGAAGTCCCGCTCGGCGCGCAACTGCCCCAGCTCCGCGGCCAGCGCCGCCTGCAGCGCCGGGCCGTCGCCGCCATCGAGCTGGGCCCGCAATGCGCGCAATTCGGCGTCGCGCAACAGCACTTCGTAGCGCGTGTCGAGCAAACCGATACGGTCGTAGATGGTCTGCAGCTTGGTCGCCTTGTCCACCACGTGCACCGGCGTGGTGATCTTGCCGCAGTCGTGCAGCAACCCGGCCAGCCATAGCTGCTTGCGCTCGCCCTCCGACAAGCGGAAGCCGGCCAGCGGCCCGCTGTCGGCCGCATGCGCCGCATCGGCCAGCATCATGGTCAGCACCGGCACCAGCTGGCAATGGCGGCCGGTGTACGGCGACTTCTCATCGATGCCGATATTGATCAGGTTGACCAGTGCTTCCAGCAGTTGCTCGAGCTGGGCCACCAGCTGCTGCTTGGTCAGCGCCACCGCAGCCTGCGCCGCCAGCGCCTCGATGAAGCGCTGGTCGGTGGCGCTGAACACGCCCTCCGCATTGCCCGCATTGACCAGCTGCAGCACGCCCAGCAGCTGTCCTTCGTGGTCGCGCATGGGCACGGTCAGGATCGAACGCGTGCGGTAGGCAAAGCGCTGGTCGAACTGGCGCATGCCGGAGAAATTGAACTCGCTGGCTTGGTAGACATCGCCGATGTTCACGGCACGGCCCCGGTTGGCCGCATACGCGGCGACCGAATCGAGCTTGGGCACGCCGGCCGCGTCCACCAGCGGCACCGGCGCGATGTCGATGGCGGCGCCGCTGCCCCCGCCCAGGTGCAGGCCCAGGGTATCGTTGACGGCGATATGGAACAGCAGGTTGGCGCGCCCGGCATCGGGGCGGTACAGGGTGCCGCCGTCGGCACCGGTCAGGTGCTTGGCCGCCAGCAGGATGCGCTCGAGCAGTACCCCGGTATCCTGCCCGTCGCCCAGGGCGACGCTCAGTTCGGTGAGCTGGTCCAGCCGCGCCGCCAGCTGGGTCGGGGTCAAGTCTTCCATGCTTGAAGTGTATCCCTGCCGCGCCGGCGCACACAAGAATCTGCCTGTGGCGGACAAAAAACGCTATCATCACTCTTGCCAATTCGACTAGCTTTTTAACAGGCGATCACGCTACCACCACTGGGGGACGTCCATGAAATTCACGTTCTGGGGAGTGCGCGGTTCGATTCCCTCCCCGGGGCCGCGTACCGTGCGCTACGGCGGCAATACCACTTGCATTGAGGTACGCAGCGACGACGGCACCCTGATCGTGCTCGATGCCGGCACCGGCCTGTTCGCGCTGGCGCAGGCCTTGCTGGCAGGCCCCCAGCGTCCGATCGAAGCCAACCTGTTCATCAGCCACAGCCACTGGGACCATATTCACGGCCTGCCCTTTTTCTCGCCCTTGTTCGTGACAGGCAGCCGGGTACGCCTGCACGGCGCCGGCGATCCGGCCATCGGCAAGGGCATCGAGCATGTGATGGGCGTGCAGCTCCAATACAGCTATTTCCCGGTTGGCGAAGCGCAGATGGACGCCACCATCGAATACCGCACGCTGGCGCCGGACGAAGCGGTCGATGTCGGCGACGCCCGCGTGCGTCATGTGCTGATGAACCACCCGGTCACCGACCTTGGCTACCGCATCGACTGCAACGGCAAGTCGCTGTTCTTCACCGGCGACCATGAACCGCCCGGCGACGCGGGGCACGCAGCGGCCATCGACGCCCTGGTGCAGGGCGTCGACGTGCTGATCGCCGATTGTTCCTACACCCGCGACGAATATCCGTCCAAGGTGGGCTGGGGCCACGGCACCTTCGACAGCGCACTGGCGCTGGCGCTGCGCTGCGGCGTACGCAGCCTGTACTGTACCCATCATGAACCGACCCGCAGCGACGACGAGCTGGAAGCGGTGTTCGCCGAAGTCATGGCGCGCCACGCCGGCCAGCTGGGCGGCCTGCAAGTGTTCCTCGCTTACGAGGGACTGGAAGTCAACCTATGAGCAAAGCATGAGCGAATACGACCAACAGCCCGCCTCCGGCGCCGAGACGGAACGCCGCCTGGCCTTCTTCCGCAAGCTGCAGGCCGTCACCACCAAGATCCACGCCACCAGCAACCTGGACGAGATCATGCTCGACCTGGGCATGGAGTTCTGCGACCTGTTCGAATGCGACCGCTTCACGCTGTATGCGATGGACCACGAGAAGAACTACATCGTGTCGAAGGTGAAAACCGGCATGACCAGCTTCCGCGACCTGAAGCTGGCACTCAACGCTTCCAGTATTGCCGGCTACGTGGCCATGACGCGCCAGACGCTGAACCTGCGCGACGTCTACGACGCCGACGAGCTGCGCAGCATCTCGCCGGAGCTGCATTTCCAGCAGGGCGTCGACCAGCGCACCGGCTACCGTACGCGCCAGATGCTGGTGGCGCCGCTGGTGTCGCTGGCGCACGACAGCCTGCTGGGCGTGGTCCAATTCATCAACACGCGCAACGGCGAACCGTTTTCCGCAATCGCGCTGGAAGGCGTGCGCCAGCTGGGCGACACCCTGGCGGTGGCGTTCAGCCAGCGCCTGAAACCGACCCCGCTGCCGCGTACCCGCTACGATGCGCTGGTGGCCGACAGCGTGCTGTCGCCGCAGGAGCTGGAACAGGCCCTGCGCAGCGCGCGCGAACAGGAAACCGATGTCGAGGCCGTGCTGGTGCAGGACTTCCACGTCAAGCCTGCGGTGCTCGGCGCTGCGCTGGCCAAGTACTACACCCTGCCCTATGAGCCGGCGCGTCCCGACCGCGTGCGCCCGGCCGACCTGCTGAAGAAGCTGCCGCTGCAATACCTGGAGGAGTCGGGCTGGGTGCCGCTGGAGGAAAACCGCGAAGGCCTGCTGGTGCTGACCATCGATCCCGACCGCGTCACGCAGTCGCACATCGTCAACCAGGTCTTCCCGCGCGTGCACGTCAATTACCGCGTCACCACCCGCGCCGAATTTGCCCAAACCCTGGCGCAGTTCTTCGGCGCCGGCGGCTCGGCCAGCGTGGACGAACTGCTGTCGGGCATGGGCAGCGATGGCGAGGATGAAGGCGATGCGCCGCCGGACGTGTCGGAGGCGGTGGAAAACGAACTGGTCAAACTGCTCAACAAGATCATCATCGACGCCCACCGCCAGGGCGTGTCGGACATCCACATCGAACCCTTGCCAGGCAAGGGCAAGACCGGTATCCGCTTCCGTAAGGACGGCACGCTGGTACCCTATATCGAAGTTCCCGCCGCCTTCCGCGCCGCCATGGTGGCGCGCATCAAGATCATGTGCGACCTCGATATTTCCGAGCGCCGCAAGCCGCAGGACGGCAAGATCAAGTTCAAGAAGTACGGGCCGCTCGACATCGAGCTGCGCGTGGCCACCATCCCTTCCGCCGGCGGCGTGGAAGACGTGGTGATGCGCATCCTGGCCGCCGGCGAGCCGATCCCCCTGGACAAGCTGGGCGTGCTGCCGGCCAACCTGGACCGCCTGCGCGCCACGGTGGAAAAACCGTATGGCCTGTTCTTCGTCTGCGGCCCCACCGGCTCGGGCAAGACCACCACCCTGCACTCGGTCCTGAATTACCTGAATACGCCGGAAACCAAGATCTGGACCGCCGAAGATCCGGTGGAGATCACGCAAAAAGGCTTGCGCCAGGTACAGGTCAACCGCAAGGCAGGCTTGGAATTTGCCACCGTGATGCGGGCCTTCCTGCGCGCCGATCCCGACATCATCATGGTTGGCGAAATGCGCGACAAGGAAACCGTGAGCATGGGCATCGAGGCATCGCTGACCGGCCACCTGGTGTTCTCCACCCTGCACACCAACAGCGCGCCCGAATCGGTGGTGCGCCTGCTGGACATGGGCATGGACCCGTTCAATTTTGCCGATGCCCTGCTCGGCATCCTGGCGCAGCGCCTGGCCAAGCGCCTGTGCGGCAATTGCAAGCAGTCCTACCATCCCGGTGAAGCGGAACTGGACCTGCTGCTGTCGGAATATTGCGAGGAGCTCCTGAATACCAGTGCCTTCCAGCAGAATGCCCTGGCCGCCCGCCAGCAGGTGCTGGCCGGCTGGCGCGAGCGCTACGCCGACGCCGAGGGGCGTTTCACCCTGTACCGGCCGCTTGGCTGCGAGCAGTGCAACAAGGGCTATCGCGGCCGTGTCGGCCTGCACGAGCTGATGATCGGCAGCGACCGCGTCAAGAAGCTGCTGCAGGAACATGCACGGGTGGCCCAGTTGCTGGCCGCCGCGCTGGAGGATGGCATGCTGACACTGAAGATGGATGGCATTGAAAAAGTCCTGCTGGGCATCACCGACGTGAAGGCGGTGCGTGCGGTGTGCATCAAATGATCTCGCACGTCTTTCTTCCCATCGGGGACTTCGGGCGCGCCTATCGATTCCACGCTGCCATCATGGCGGCGCTCGGCCATGCACCACGCTTCTGCGACGAAGCCAGGCCGTGGGCGGCCTGGCAGCCGGCCGGCGGCGGCCGCCCGCTGTTCATCATCGGCAGCCCCTATAACGGTGGAGCGCCAGCACCGGGCAACGGGCCGATGACCGCCCTGTTGGCGCCCTCGCGCGCTGCCGTCGATGCCGCGCACGCCGCAGCCCTGGCCAATGGCGGCTGCTGCGAAGGGCCGCCCGGCCTGCGCCCGCAGTATCACCCCGATTACTACGGCGCCTATTTCCGCGACCCGGACGGCAACAAGATCGGCGTCTGCTGCCACGCCCCGGTCCAGGAGCCGTAGGCCCTGCCCTACCGCTTAGTAGCCGATGGCGATCAAGCCCTGCGGCGAACTGCGCAGGTTGCCAAGCGCTTCCGTGGTTTGCACCAGGCGGTAAGAATCGCCCAGGGTGCCGAAGCGGTCCAGCCGGTACTTCGCACCCGGGATCAAACCCGCCGCAATCAGCACCTTGGGTGCCGCCATGGTCTGCCATTGCAGGCTGCTTGCCGGGGCGTTGTCCCGATTGAACGCAATCACGGCCTGGCCATTGAGCAGCAAAGCGGCGGTGTTGGCTTCGCTGTCGAGCCGCTTCGCCGTGTCCAGCACGGTGACGTCGCTGCGCCCATCGTTGTCGCCGACGCTCATCACGTGCAGGAAATGCTGCGGTCCGCTGCCCAACTTGCCGGCCGGCGTCGAGATCTCGACACGGTAGGATCCCACATCTTCGAGGTTCAGTTGCTGGTTGCTCGGCTCGGCCGTGAAATTGCGCCACACATAGTCATTGTCCGCCTGGCGCTCCCGCACCATGAAACGGCAGTCCTGCGCATTGCTTCCGACCGGATTGCTCTGGGGGCAGCTGTAGCCTTGACCCTGGCCGCCCACATACGCCAGATCCGCTTCGGCCGGCAGCAAGGTCTGCACCGTCACCATCCCTTCGCCGTTGCGGATGGTGATGCGGCGATCTTCGCCGGTTTGTGCGGCAGCTTCAAAACGCCCGCCATGCTTGAAACTGGTCGACGCGTTGACTGCCGGGACATTGGCGCTATGCAGCAGGAAGGTCGCGCCCAGCTTGTCGATGGTCTGCACCCGGTCGAACACAATGCCCACCGGCTTGCGGGTCGGGTCGCCGCGCAGGAACAGTACATGGCGCACAAAGCCTTGCGATTGGTCCAGCTTCGATGGGGCATAGGCCTTGCTGGCGTTGCCGACCGCGTATGTGTACTTTTCCGTGTTTTCAAATCGTGTGATGCCATCGAGATGGTTGACTGCTCCCGGCTGGATCTCCTCGATCGTGGGGTAGGTGATTTGCACGCCATTCTGCGACTTGAACCATTGGCCACCATCGTTGCTGACCTCCTTGGTGCCGAGCATGAAGCGTTCGCGCGGATCAAAGACGACGATGCTGTTGTGCGCAATCGTCCGCGTGTAATAGTTGTTGAAGTGCGAACTGTTATAGTTCTCATACAAACCGCTATCCAACAGCAGCGGCTTCTTGTAGCTCAAGGAAATGCTGTTCTGGTCCAGGTGCTGGTGGTTCTGCGAAATGAAGCTGCTTGACTTGAATTCGAGCAAAGTGGCATTTGAAAAATCCCAGCTGTCGCGCATCAGCACTTGGCCCGCTTGGCGGAAGTGGCGTGCTTTTTCCAGCTCGTTCAACTCGCCCGGCATACCGGCGGCCGGATAAAACAGGCGATCATAAATCTCGTCGCGGCTTTTCGTGCCGCGCGCCGGCCGTACCACCTGCTGGTAGAACGCCAGGGCATGCATATCCTGCTTCTCGACGGCGGCATGCAATGCCAGCTCGCCCACCAAGGCATTCTTGACGTCGAAGCTGAAATTGTCGCCGAGTGCCGGGAAGGTGTTATTCGCCCGCAGCCCATAGATCAAAGGATAGATCAGCTTGCTTGTCCAATCATTGCTGAAATACCCTGCCCCGACCGGCAATTCCATCGCTTTGCGCCACAGCAGCAGCCGTTCGCCGAACTGGTTGCTGGAGGCACCATAGGCATAGCCGATCGGATAGCCGCCATCGATCGCGATCCGTGAGCGCGCTTTCATGAAACCTTTCTCGAAGTGCGCATACGCGGTCTCGATCATCGGCACCACTTCCGGGTGCTCGTTCGCGATGGCGAGCAAGCCCAGCGTGGTGTTGCCGACGGCGCTGGCATGGTGGCCGCTAATGTAGTACGGCGCGATTGTCGGGACCGAGCCGGGCGTAAAGCGGTTCCAGTTTTCAAACATCGGCTTGCGTGCGCAATCGAACACGCTGCCGGTATTGGTCACCGCCTGGTAGCCGCAGATCAATGTGTTCAAATCCTCCGACTGCTTGGCCGAGCGCCCGGCCACAGTCGATTTGATGGTGCGCGCAATCTTCTGCGTGTAACTGAGGCCTTCGGGGTCGCCTGGCACGGGCGTATCCACCAGGTCGTCATACATCCAGTCATACATGACGCCGAGAGCGCTCACCCTTCCGCCCATGCTCCATTCGGTTCCAAGCGTCACCGGCGCCACCTTGAACAGCTTGTCCAGGTAGTTGATGGCTGCCGCCTTGTAATACGGACTGCCCGTCATGCGGTATCCGAGCGCCAGGTCGCGTGCGTGTTGCGCAATATGGGCCCGGTGTCCGGTGCCGACGTTGCACGCCTCAGGCGTGCTGGGCGGCGCTTCAAGCGTCGGGCATTGCAACAGGATCCCGGCCAGCCGGTCCGTGTAGGAGGTGAAGGCGGCCCACGCGGTATGGATGTCGCGATCCTCGACCGTGCCGCGTTCGACGATAACGTTGCCGTTCAGGTCGGTGACTTTGATCTGCTCGATGGTTTCGCCCACACGGCCGGTGAACGCCAGGTCCTGGTCGTCCGGTTGCCATGCTACGCGGTTGCCGTTGCCATCCGTCTTCCAGGCCATGGCAACGTAGGAGGCGTCACCGATGCGGTACTGGACGGAGCGTTTCGCGGCATCCCAACGCACCTCAATTCTTGTCGGCACATCGAGCGGGACGGTGGGGGCGGCCACGGCAATCCAGCCGGGGTAGGATCTGCTGACCAGGCCGATCTGAAGTGTCGCAGCGCCTGGGCCATACTTCTCAAGCCGCCGGATGAACAAGCGGTTCGAACTGGCAGCGAAATCGCTAAAGATTGGCGATTCCAGGAGCGAATTCGGCGCCGTCGTCCGCGGCGTGAACGTGAAGCTGAGGACGCCACCTTGGTAAGGGAAGTTGGCGGGGGCGAGCGGGATTTGGGCCTTGAGGCGGTCGAAGTCCTCCTGATGGCCGAGGATGTATGGATGGCTGCTGCGGATTGATGTCGGCAATACCTGGGCGCTAGCGGATGCCGCACATGCTGTGGCGGCCAGCATGGCGATAAAACGGATCTTCAATTTATTGCTCCCCGTCAAATTTTAGGAAGCGCGATATTATCAAAATTAATTGCAAAAACAATAAGCGCAATCAAGCGTGCGCGTGCCTGGCCGGTTGCCGCCTGCCGCTTAGAGCGTTTTCTCGAAGCAGGCCGCCGCCGGGTTGCCGGCGTAGCGTCCGAAATTGTCGGTGCGCCGGTAGCCGTGCGCCAGGTAAAACTGCACGGCGCGCCTGTTGGCCAGGCGCGTTTCCAGCCGTAGCGCACGATAGCCGATCCGGCGTGCTTCCCCCTCCAGCCACGCCAGCACGGCGCTGCCGATGCCTTTGCTGCCGGGCCGCGCGTACATGCGCTTGATCTCGGCCACGCTGTCGCCCACCGGCCGTAACGCACCGCAGCCCAGCGCCTTGCCCTGCGCATCGCGCGCCACGGCAAAGCGGCCCGCCTCGCCGTGCGTATCCTCCGCGCTGAATCCCGAGCGCCCACTGTCGCCGGTGATTGCCTGCAGCGCGGCATCGAGCTCCGCCATCAGCGCCACCGCATCGGGCTCGCACGGGTCGGCGGCGGCCACGCACGGCAGCAGCTTGTACATGAAGGTCGTCGCACCAGGGCGGCCGTCCGGCATGGTGGCAAATTGCGGAATTTCGCCGCAGCGCGCATAGCCAAGCTTCAGGTACATGCCTTCCGCCGGCTCGCCGCTGCAAGTGTCGAGCACAATCAGCGTGCGGCCCAGCATGCGCGCCGTCGCTTCGGCATGTCGCACCAGCGCCTGCGCCAGCCCTTGGCGGCGCGCCCGCGGGTGCACCAGCATTTTCGACAGTTCAGCGCGATGCCGCCCGTTCGGCATGCCGGCCAGCACCAGTTGCAGGGTGCCGTCGACCTGCCCCGCTGCGCCGCGCACGATGAACAGGCGGCGCTCGCCGCGCGCCAGCGCGCCTTGCAGGCCGAGCCAGAACGCACGCGCTTCCTCACGCGGGCATGGCAGCTCGAAGCCGACGCTGGCGCCAGCCAGCACGCAGGCGTGCAGCACGTCGGCCAATTGATCGGCATGCGCCAGCAGGCCGGCGCCATCCAGTTCTTCTATGGTTCGCATATCGCAATCAGGTAATGGGCCGCATCCGGGCCGGGACAGGAAAAGCGCGTCGCACCGTGCAGCTGGAAGCGCAGGCAATCGCCGGGCTGCAACCGGTGCACGCTGCCGTCGATGGTGTAATCCAGCACGCCGGACAGCATCCACATATGCTGCTCCAGGCCGCGCAGCGGCGGCTGCGCGTAATCGATCATGGCGCCTGGCGGCAAGCGTCCTTCGATCATTTCCGCCTTGAAGCCGCGCGCCGGCGGCGACACCATGCGGCGCACAAAGCCGGTGGCCGGATCGCGCCATTCGGCCTGCTCCTGGCGGCGGATCAATTGCACCGGCGCCTGCTCCGCTTCGGCGATCAGGCGCGACATCGGCATGCCATACACCGCGCACAGCTTGCCCAGCATTTCCGCCGTCGGACTGGTTTCACCGCGCTCCAGGCGCGACAAGGTGGCACGGCTGATCCCGCTCTGCGTGGCCAGTTCTTCCAGCGACAGCGTGCGCGCTTCGCGCAAGGATGCCAGGCGCCGCACCAGGCGGTCTTCGAACGAATTTCCCATAAATGGGAATATATCCCATTTTTGAGATGATGGCCACAAAAAAAACCCGGCCGCGGCCGGGTTCTTCGCAGGCGCCTGCGCCGTTACATGATGTGCCTGCCGAACCACCAAGCCACCGCCGCTACAAACGCGGAAGCAGGAATGGTAAAGATCCACGCCCACACGATATTGCCCGCCACACCCCAGCGCACGGCAGACATCTTCTGTGCCGAACCCACGCCGACGATCGCGCCGGTGATGGTATGGGTGGTGGAGACCGGTACGCCCCAGAAGGACGCCATCAGCAGGGTGATCGCACCGCCGGTTTCGGCGCAGAAGCCGCCCACCGGTTTCAGCTTGGTGATCTTCTGGCCCATGGTCTTGACGATGCGCCAGCCGCCGAACAGCGTGCCGAACGAAATCGCGCCGTAGCAGGCCACGATCACCCACACCGGTGGCGCGGCATCGCTCGAAGCCACGTGGCCGGAGGCGATCAGCAGCATCCAGATGATGCCCATGGTCTTCTGCGCGTCGTTACCGCCGTGGCCGAGCGAGTAGCCCGCGGCCGATGCCAGCTGCAGGCGGCGGAACCAGCCGTCAACCTTGCGCGGCGTCGATTTCACGAATACCCAGGATACGATCAGCATGATCACCGAACCGAGGAAGAAGCCCAGCAGCGGCGCCACCACGATGAAGGTCACGGTCTTGATCAAGCCGCCGGAGATCAGCGCGCCGGTACCCGACTTGGCAACCGCCGCGCCCACCAGGCCGCCGATCAGGGCGTGCGAGGAGGAAGACGGAATGCCGTAGTACCAGGTGATCACGTTCCAGACAATGGCCCCGACCAGCGCCCCGAAGATCACGTAATGGTCGATCACCGAGGGCTCGATGGTCCCCTTGCCGATGGTGGTCGCCACCTTCAGGCCGACCACGAAGATCGCGATGAAGTTGAAGAAGGCAGCCATCATCACGGCGGTTTGCGGTTTCAGCACGCCGGTGGACACCACCGTGGCGATCGCATTCGCGGCATCGTGGAAGCCGTTCATGAAGTCGAACACCAGTGCGAGGAAGATCAGTGCCCCCAGCGCCCAGATGCTAATTTCGAGGTTGCTCATGAAATGATCTTTTTAATTATGCGTTTTCGACGATGATGCCTTCGATGATGTTGGCAACATCTTCGCAGCGGTCGGTGACGGTTTCCAGGATCTCGTAGATCGCCTTCATCTTGATCAGGTTGCGCACGTCCGGTTCGTCGCGGAACAGTTTGGACATGGCGGCGCGCATCACGTGGTCGGCGTCCGATTCCAGGCGGTCGATTTCTTCGCAGATGCCGACGATCTTGGAGGCGTTGTCCATGTTCGACAGCAGGGCCACGGCATCCTTCACCTTTTCGCAGCAGGCCAGCACCAGTTCGGCCAGGCGCTTGGCTTCCGGGGTCACCGAGTGCAGGTCGTACAGCGACACGGTCTGGGCCGCGTCTTCCATCAGGTCCAGGATGTCGTCCATGCGGGTGATCAGCTTGTGGATGTCATCGCGGTCCAGCGGAGTGATGAAGGTCTTGTGCAGCAGGTCCACAGCCTGGTAAGTGATCTTGTCGGCCTGTTTTTCGATGCTTTCGATGGCGTGGACACGGTTTTCCAGGTCGTCGAAGTTGGCCATCAGGCCCAGCATTTCTTTGGCGCCCTTCACGCAAAGTTCGGCATGCTGGTTAAACATGTCAAAGAATTTGCCCTCCGTGGGCATCAAGCGTCCAAACATTTTTGTTCTCCGTTGGTTGATTCGTCGGTACTGCAGCAAAGCCACCCAGCGTGGCCCGCCTGGTAATCAGTCGCCTTGGTAGATCGACAGGTTACCGGTGTAGTTGCCAAACTTGGTGTACGCACCGATCCAGGTCAGGCGAATAGCGCCAATTGGACCGTTACGCTGCTTGCCGATAATGATCTCGGCGGTGCCTTTATCCGGCGAGTCGGGGTTATAGACTTCGTCGCGATACAGGAAAATGATCACGTCCGCGTCCTGCTCGATAGCGCCGGATTCGCGCAGGTCGGACATGACGGGACGTTTGTTGGGACGTTGTTCCAGCGATCGGTTCAGCTGGGACAGTGCAATCACGGGGCAATGCAGCTCCTTGGCCAGGCCCTTCAGGGAACGCGAGATCTCGGAAATCTCGGCCGAGCGGTTATCGCCCGGCTGGCTGCCCTGCATCAGCTGCAGGTAGTCGACCACGATCAGGCCCAGCTTACCGCATTGGCGGGCCAGGCGGCGCGCCCGGGCGCGCATCTCGATCGGGTTCAGTGCCGGGGTCTCGTCGATGTAGACCTGGGCTTCATTCATTTTCTGGATGGCGTGCGTCAGGCGCGGCCAATCCTCGTCGATCAGCTTACCGGTACGCAGGCGATGCTGGTCCAGCAGGCCGACCGAACCCAGCATACGCATGGCCAGCTGCACGCCGCCCATCTCCATCGAGAACACGGCCACCGGCAGGCCCGCCTCCACCGCCACGTTTTCGGCGATGTTCATGGAGAACGCCGTCTTGCCCATCGACGGGCGCCCCGCCACCACCACCATGTCGCCCGGCTGCAGGCCGGAGGTCATCTTGTCCAGGTCGGTCCAGCCGGTCGGCACGCCGGTGATTTCGGAGCCGGAATCGCGCGAATACAGTTCGTCGATGCGCTCCACCACCTGGGTCAGCAGCGGCTGCACCGGCAACCAGCCGGCGGCGCCGCGCGAGCCGGCTTCGGCGATGGCGAAAATCTTCGCTTCCGCCTCGTCCAGGATCTGCTTTACATCCTTGCCTTGCGGGCTGAAGGCATTGCCCGACACTTCGTCGGCCACGGTAATCAGCTTGCGCAGCACGCCACGGTCGCGCACGATTTCCGCATAACGGCGGATATTGGCGGCCGATGGGGTGTTCTGCGCCATGGCGTTCAGGTAAGCCATGCCGCCCACCTCCTCCGCCTTGCCCAGCATGCTGAGCGCCTCGAACACGGTCACCACGTCGGCCGGCTTGCCCGAGTTAATCAGGCGCACCATCTGCTCGAAGATGATGCGGTGGTCGTAGCGGTAGAAGTCTTCCGCATTCATGAAGTCCGCAATACGGTCCCACGCCGCGTTGTCGCGCAACAAACCACCGATGACAGATTGCTCTGCCTCGATCGAGTGCGGCGGGATGCGGAGGGAATCGACTTGTGGGTCGGACTGGGGTGCGGCGTTCATGGCGCGCATTATACCTGCTTCGGCCAGCCGGGAATAATCCCTGAAAATAAAAAAAGCCGGGCGAACCCGGCTTTTTTGCGGTATTTGCGACGCTGATTAAGCAGCTTCGCCAACCACGGCAACGGTCACTTCTGCCACCACATCGGTGTGCAGGGCAACAGCCACTGGGAACTCGCCGGTGGTCTTCAGGGGACCGGTTGGCAGGCGCACAGCGGACTTTTCCACTGCGAAGCCAGCTTTGGTCAGGGCTTCAGCGATGTCGAAGTTGGTCACGGAACCGAACAGACGGCCGTCAACGCCGGCTTTCTGCGATACGGTCACGGTCATGCCGTTCAGCTTCTCGCCTTGGGCTTGGGCAGCAGCCAGCTTGGCGGCAGCAGCTTTTTCCAGTTCAGCGCGCTTGGCTTCGAATTCAGCAACAGCAGCAGCGGTAGCGCGGCGTGCCAGTTTCTGAGGGATCAGGAAGTTACGGGCGTAGCCGTCTTTCACTTTCACCACGTCGCCCAGGTTGCCGACGTTGATAACTTTTTCCAGCAGGATGATTTGCATAGTTTTCTCCAGGTACTTAGATCTGAGCCGCTAATTAAGCGTGGTGCAGATCGGTGTATGGCAGCAGGGCCAGGTAGCGGGCGCGCTTGATCGCGGTGTCAACTTGACGCTGGTAGTGCGCCTTGGTACCGGTCAGGCGTGCTGGCATGATCTTGCCGTTTTCCTGGACGAAATCTTTCAGGGTGTCTACGTCTTTGTAGTCCACTTGCTCAACGTGAGCTGCGGTGAAGCGGCAGAACTTCTTGCGCTTGAACAGTGGGTTTTGTTGCTTACGCTTTTCTTTCAGCTTGAGCTTGTTTTTGTCGAACTTTTTACCGAATGCCATTTTAGGCTCCTGTATTTAAATGTGCGCTGCTTAAACAGCACGAAAATCAATGATGTGAAACACCAGGGTTCTGCTATTGCGGTTCTTCTTGGCCAGGAAACCGGTGAACTCGTACAAGCCGCCAAGGGGCGCCTGACTGAAGCGTTTTGACAACTCGCCCGCCGCAACGGCAGGGATCTCAAACTCGGTCAGTCGGGCAATGCCCGCCTCTGTCTGCTGCGAACTGTGCTGCAAGCTTGCATTCACAATCGGCAGGCCGGCCGGGGTGTAACGAATGTCATCCCGTTCGGCGATCAGGGCGGTAACCCGGAGCTGGTTGTACAGACCGTCTCCTGTCAGGAATTAGGCCGCTGCAGGGGCTGCTGGGGCTTCGGCGCGATGGCTCTTGGCCGCGTCTTCACGCTGGACCGACTTCATCATTGGGGAAGGAGCGGTTTCCGCTTTCTTCATCTTGACGGTCAGGTGACGCAGCACGGCATCATTGAATTTGAATGCAGTTTCCAGCTCGACCAGGGTCTCGTTGTCGCACTCGATGTTCAGGCAGATGTAGTGTGCCTTGG
Organism: Duganella sp. CF458; assembly: GCF_900113115.1. Classification (GTDB taxonomy): domain Bacteria; phylum Pseudomonadota; class Gammaproteobacteria; order Burkholderiales; family Burkholderiaceae_D; genus Rugamonas. Next base: position 96,855 of record NZ_FOOF01000010.1, read on the forward strand.
CCAGTTTCTGGATCGAGTAAGCCATTTGACGGCGGCCCCAATCTTCAACACGGTGCACGTTACCGCCGCGCGAGGTCACGCTGGTCTTGTAACGTTCGATCATCGCGGGCACTTGCTCGCTCTGGTCCGGATGGACGATAAATACGATTTCGTAGTGACGCATTAATAACTCCCTTAAGGACTGTGAATATAGCCCACCCCGGCGTCAAGACGGGTGTGGGAAGAGGTAAGCCCGCAAGCATAGCAGACTTTGCCGGCTGGCTCAAGGATTACTGATGGCGCGCAAGGCCGCCAGCCCGGGGCGCTGGCATGCTAAGGCATGGACCGCCCTGACCTGGCATGGAGGCTGTTGCTGAAGCACCGCTTGCCGGAGGTACTGGCCCGGCTGTTCCCGGAGGTCCACGACTTGATCGATTGGCCGACAGGATATTATCTCCCTGACAACAACCTCCCGCCGACCACCGCCGATAGCCGCACCGGCGAACGCGCAGTCGATTTCACCGCACTGGTGGCGCTGCGAGACGCAAGCAAGGCCTGCCTCCATGTAGAAGTCCAAGCTACCCGCCAGGCAGGGTTCGCGGACCGTATGGCGTTGTACCATGCCCGACTGCGCGACCGTTTTGGCATTCCAGTCATCAGCCTGGCAATCCTTGGCGACGTCGGCCCAGCTTGGCGCCCGGACTTCGCCACCGACCTGCAGGGTGGCTACGGCACCACGTTTCAGTTCCAGATCGCCAAGTTGCTGGATTTCCGCCCGCAGGTGGACAGTCTGCTTACCAGCCGGAAGCCAGTTGACCTGGCGCTGGCGGCGCATTTGCTTGGCCTTGCGACGCGCCGTCGAGCAGAATGGCGATGCCAGGCAAAACTCCGCCTGCTCCAGTCCTTGCACGCCCATCGCGGCAAATGCCGGGAACTTAATGCACTGCAGGCGATCATAGACTGGTTGATGCCGCTACCCACCGAATGGCAAAGGAGATTGGCTATGGAACTCGAAGAATTTATCCTGGATCACGAGAAAGAGGACAAGAACAGCCTGAACTACCTTATCCCCGAACTGATCCTCCAGCGATGCAAAAAGCAGGCCGCTGCCGAGGGCGCCGCCTTGGGCGAGGCAAGGGGCCAGGCCATCGGCGAGGCGCGCGGTGAGGCACGCGGTGAGGCACGCGGCATAGCCCGGGGCGAGGCCCGGGGCCAGCGACAAACGCTCAAACTCCAGCTTGAAGTCCAGTTTGGCAAGCTATCGCCGAAGCTGCTGCGCACACTGGAGCGGGCGGACGCGGGCCAACTGGAACGCCTGGCCATCGCGCTACTCGACGCCGGTTCGCTGGAGGGGGCGCTAAGCGCTGCCGGCTTGCGCCCCTGAGGAATTGGCGGCCACCCCTGGCTGCTTGCGCACCGAGCGCAATATGCCCACCAGAAAGCCCAGACCGGCCGCAAACCAGATCAGTGAAGCGAGCACATCGAAGGTCCAGACGCGCTCGGGAAACTTGTACAGGTAGGGCAACACAAGCAAACCACGCAGCAAGCAGATGGCAGCGATGGTCCCCTGCACCATTTGCGCAAAAGGCAGCCAACGCAGCAGCCCCGCCCCTGCCAGCGCATAGGCCGCGCACACCAACATCAGCAGCCCGATCCCCAGCGCGCCTGCCGGTGCAAGCAAACCGCCCGCCTGGGCCGAAGCCACTACCTTGGGCGGCGCCTGCAGGAAGGCATACCACTCCGGCCCCAGCCAAGGCGCCGCGAAATGGATCATGGCACCGAACAATGAAATCCCCGCCGCCAGCAAGAAAGCATATCGTCCCATCCGGCCCTCCAAAGGGTTATCGAATCGACATTAAGCCGAATATTTTCTGCCCTTGCAACAAATTTGCTTGCAATTCGTTCCACACTGTACAAAAATACAGACTGTCTATATTCACAGTCCACCTTAGCGCCATGATCAAGCTCACAGCACGACAAGAACAGATCCTCAACCTGATCAAGGATGCGATCGACAACACCGGCTTCCCCCCCACGCGCGCCGAGATCGCGGCGGAGCTTGGCTTCAAATCGGCCAACGCCGCGGAAGAACACCTGAAAGCCCTGCAACGCAAGGGCGCCATTGAAATCACCGCCGGCACCTCGCGCGGCATCCGCCTGACCGGCAACTTCGGCGGCGCCTCGACGGGCACGCCAACTCCACGTCCGGCCGCGCGTTCCAAAGTCGAGTTCGACGACATGCCAGCCGTACCTGCCGGCATGCTGGTCTCGCTGCCCCTGATCGGCCGCGTGGCCGCCGGCTCGCCGATCCTGGCACAGGAGAACCTGGAAACCACCTACAGTGTCGACCCCAAGCTGTTCTCGGCCAAACCGGATTTCCTGCTGAAAGTGCGCGGCGAATCGATGCGCGACATCGGCATTATGGACGGCGACCTGCTTGCAGTGAAAAAGACCGATAGCGCCCGCAACGGCCAGGTCGTTGTGGCCCGTATCGGCAACGACGTCACGGTCAAGACCTACCGCAAGACCGGCAGCAAGATCGAACTGCTGCCGGAAAATCCGGACTTCAAGGTCATCACCGTCAATCCAGAAGACGACTTCGCCCTGGAAGGCCTGGCCGTCGGCCTGATGCGAACCTGGCACTGAGGTTCAAGCTGTTTGGCGGTGCCGAATCGGGCCGTGCCGTCAAGGTGCGGCCAGGGGGCGCCCTCTGCGCCATCCCTGCGGCGGCCCGGTGTTGTGCCGTTTTAAGCCAGCCTGCTCCCCGATTCCTGCAGTCTGTCGCACTTGAGTGCCACGGCATGGCCCGCCCGCGTTATCCTTCTTGCATCGAAAAAAACAAGAGGAGATCACATGCACGTCCGCCGTATCAGCTCGATCCTGTGCACATTCGCACTGTCCGCTTCCGCCGTTTCCGCAGCCTACGCCGCAGCCCCGCAACAGCAATTCGCCGACATGGGCGAGCTGCAGCTTGAAAACAAAGCCACCATCAGCGATTGCTCGATCGGCTACCGCACTTTCGGCACCATGAATGCGGACAAATCCAATGTCATCCTGTTCACGACATGGCACACGGGGACCAGCCGCGATGCGGCAGGCATGCTGCAAAGCGGTGCCTTGTTCGATCCCGCGCCATGGTACGTGATCGTGGTCGATGCCCTGGGCAACGGCGTGTCCTGCTCCCCGTCCAACAGCAAGGCCCAGCCAGGCCCAGCCTTCCCGCAATTCTCGGTACGCGACATGGTCGCCAGCCAGCACAAGCTGCTGACGGAAAAGCTGGGTATCAAGCATGTGCACGCAGTCATGGGCTATTCGATGGGCGGCATGCAAGCCTTCCAGTGGGCGGCCAGCTACCCGGGCTTCATGGACGTCGCGATCCCGATCGCCGGCACTCCGCGCCTCACATCCTCCGACATGCTGTTCCTGCGCATCGTGGAAAAGTCGGTGCTCGACGAGCCGGCCTATGCGGGCGGGCGCTATGCCAGGAATCCGCCGCTGCCGATGTACAACCTGCTGTTCGCCATGAACTTCGACAGTCCCGCGCACCGCAGCGCACGCACTGCGCCGAAGGACTTCGAAAAATTCTTCCGTGAGAGCCTGGTCTCCGATCCGGACGCTACCGACGCCAACAACTCCCTGTGGCAGATCCGCGCAGTGCTGGGCCACGATATCGCCCAGGGCGGCAAGCTGGAAGAAACGGCACCCCGCATCAAAGCCCGCCTGGTGCCGATCAATGCAGCGCAAGACCACGTGGTCAATCCTGCGCCGGCAATCGCCTTCGCCAAGCTGCGCAAGGAAGAAGCCACGGTACTCGACACCGACTGCGGCCATGCCGCCCTGCGTTGCGCCATGCCCGCCATGAAGGCTGTTGTGGAAAAAGCGCTACGTTAAGGCAGCAGCCTATGCCGCCAATCCTGCAGTTCGTCGCTGCCACGCTCCCCGGGTGGCCGCGCTGACTTACAGTCACAAACAGTCACAAAAAACACACCACTACCGGGGAGATTAGATGTTCAAGCCATTGTGCATTGCAGCCGCGATGCTGGCAGCGCAATCCGCGTTCGCCTTCGATAACCAGGCCAACCACTACCGTCTCAGCATCGACAAGGATGCCAAACGCGCCCACGTCGAAGCCGACGTCTGGGTCGAGGGGCGCGAACTGGTGCTGTTCAATTGCATGCCGATCCCGCAGTTGAAGAACGGCCAAGCCGACCTGATCGAGAAGCTCGCCGTGCACGACATGGCCGGCGGCTCCGTCGCACTCACCGACAAGGGCGAAGGCGAGTACGAGGTGGACGGCGACCGCCGCCTGCGCCTGTCCTACGATATCCGCCTGGAGCACGACAAGTACCAATGGCCGGGCGGGAACGAGGAAGTGTCCTATCACACCGACGAAGGCCTGATGTCGGTGGGCTACCCGCTGTTTATCGTCCCCGGCGTGAAGATGCTGGGGCAAACCGAAGTGAGCTTCGACCTGCCGACCGGCTGGAAAGCCAACACCCCCTGGCGCAGCGCCGCCAAACCGGCGACCTTCGTCGTCGATTCGCGCCGCGAGCTGGTGAACAACGCCCTCTTCTTCGGCACGGCGCGGGCGGAAACTTTCAAAGCCGGCGGCGTTGAAATGACGCTGGTGATGGGCAAGCAATACTGGAAGCGCCGCGACGCCTTCATCTCCATGATCGACAAGCAGATGAACAGCTACCAGAAGCTGTACGGCCGCGGCCCGGTCGCCGACCGCTTCCTGATCGTCATCAACCAGGGCGATTCGGGCGACGGCGGCGCGTTTGCCGGCTCCTTCAGCCAATACCTGAAAGACGACGGCAGCGAAGTATCGCGCCCGATCTGGGGCAAGGTGATGGCGCACGAACTGGCCCACTTCTGGGACGGCCACTCGCTGGTGCCGAAGCACGAGAGCGAGGAATGGTTCAAGGAGGGCGTGAACGACTACGTCACAGTCGTCACCATGGCGCGCAACAAGCTGATGGACCGCAGCATGCTGATCCAGCAGCTGGAAAACCTGGCGCGCGGCCAGAACGTCGCGCGCAATGTGCAAGGCCTGACCGTCACCGTGCGCGAGGCCGTCAAGGACAAGCACCGCAACTGGCTGCTGGTCTACGGCGGCGGCACGATTGCCGGCCTGGCGATGGACGTGGAGCTGCGCAAAGCCAGCCAGGGCAAGGTCAGCCTCGACACGCTGCTGAACGCGATGTACAAGGAATTCGGCCACCAGGGCAAGACCTACGAGCAGGCCGACATCGTCCGCATCGGCAAGGCCATCAGCGGCGTCGACCTCGACCCTTTGCTGAACAACATCGTCGCCACCAGCAAAGCACCTGACCTCGGCCCGCTGTTCAAGGACATCGGCCTGCGCCTCGAACAGTTCGGCATGCTGGAAACCTACCTGCTGCGCGATCCAACGGCCACGCCGGAACAGAAAGCCCGCTTCACCGCCATCTTCGGCGTTTCCTACTAATGGACGAGCCCGTGTCCCACCTTGGGGTCACACCCGAAATGGGACACGAGTTCAGCCGTGCATCGGTCGAGCCCGTGTCCCGAAACGGGTGTGACCCCATGGTGGGACACGGGCTGATGCGTATCAATCCAAGGCGTTCTTGAAGTCGGCGATCAGGTCGGCAGTGTCTTCGATGCCGACGGAGACGCGGATCAGGCTGTCGGCGATGCCCATCGAGGCGCGGCGCTCCGGGCCCATTTCGTAGAAGATGGTGTGCGACACCGGAATCACCAGGGTGCGCGTGTCGCCCAGGTTGGAGGTCGGGATGGCCAGCTTCAACTTGTTCAGGTAGTCGAAACAGTCGCTGCCGTCCTTCAGCTCAAAGCTCAGCAACGAGCCGAAGTCCTTGAACAATTCCGCGGCGATGCCATGCTGTGGATGCGACTTCAGGCCAGGGTAATACACCGCCGCCACGCGCTCGTCGGCTTCCAGCATCTCGGCCAGCGCGCGCGCGTTGGTCGAAGCACGGTCCATGCGCAACGCCAGCGTTTCCGCGCCAACGGCGATATGGTGCGCGGCTTCCGGCGCCAGCGAGGCGCCGAAATCGCGCAGCGCCTTGGCGCGGATCTGCACCAGGCCCCATTGCAGCGCCGGGTTCTTCTTGTAGTTCTCGAAGATATTCGGGAACCTGGTCCAGTCGTAAGCGCCGGTATCGGTCAGCGCGCCGCCCAGCGCATTGCCATGGCCGCCAATCGATTTGGTCAGCGCGTTCACCACCAGGCCCGCGCCCACGTCCTTGGGGCGGAACAGGTATGGCGAGGTCATCGTGTTATCGACGATGTACAGGATGCCGTGCTCTGCGCACAGTTCGCCGATGCGTTTCAGATCGGCGATCTGGGTGCGCGGGTTGGCGATCGTTTCCACGAACACCATGCGCGTTTCAGGCTTGAGCGCCGCAGCCACATTGGCCACCTCGGTGGCGTCGACAAAGTCCACGCCCACGCCCTGCCCCGCCACGGTCTGCCACAGCGAGTTGGTATTGCCGAACAGGAAAGACGACGACACGACATGGTCGCCGGCACGCAGCAAGGCCTGGAACACGGCGCCGATGGCGCCCATGCCCGTGGCAAAGCAGATCGTGCCGACGCCCTGCTCCATCTTGCTGACCTTGTCCTCCAGCGCGGCAACCGTCGGGTTGCCCTGGCGGCCGTAGCGGAAGCCCGGCTCCTTGCCCTGGAAAACCGACGCCAGCTGGCGCGCGTCGGCATAGCCGAACGTGACCGAGGTGTGGATCGGCTTGTGCAGCGAGCCGTGCTCGATGCCTTTCTGGCGGTCGTTGTGCAGGATGGTGGTCGTGAAGCCGTAGTTCTTCATCAGGATTCCGATGCGGTATTCAGGTTCAGCTGCGTGCGCGCCGCGTCTTCCGCGACCTTGGCCTTGGTCGGGTTGTGGCGCGCCTGTTCGATGCGGTCCAGGTACTCGGCCGATACGTCGCCGGTGATGTACTTGCCGTCGAAGCAGGATGCTTCGAACTCGGTCAGCGCAGGGTTCACGTCGGCGATGGACTTCTTCAGGTCTTCCAGGTCCTGGTAGACCAGCGCGTCGGCGGTGATCTCTTCGCAAATTTCCTGCACCGTGCGGCCGTGGGCGATCAGCTCGTCGCGGGTCGGCATGTCGATGCCATACACGTTCGGGTACAGCACCGGCGGCGCGGCGGAGGCGAAGATCACTTTCCTGGCACCGGCTTCGCGTGCCATCTGCACGATTTCTCGGGAGGTGGTGCCGCGCACGATGGAGTCGTCCACCAGCAGCACGACCTTGTCCTTGAATTCGTCGCCGATGGCGTTCAGCTTCTGGCGCACCGATTTCTTGCGCATCGCCTGGCCCGGCATGATGAAGGTGCGGCCGATGTAGCGGTTCTTGATGAAGCCTTCGCGGTAGTCCACGCCCAGGCGCATCGCCAGCTGGATTGCGGCGGGACGCGAGGAGTCGGGGATAGGCATCACGACGTCGATGCCTTCGGCCAGGCCTTCGCGCTTGATCTTGTCGGCCAGGTATTCGCCCATCTTCAGGCGGGTGTTGTATACGGATGCGCCGTCGATCACAGAATCAGGACGCGCCAGGTACACGTATTCGAACACGCATGGATTCAGTTTCGGCGCATCGGCGCAGATTTGCGCGTGCAGCTTGTTGTCCATGTCGATGAAGATCGCTTCGCCCGGCAGCACGTCGCGCACGAAGCGGAAGCCCATGCCTTCCAGCGCCACCGATTCCGAGGCGATCATGTATTCAGGGCCTTCCGGGCCATCATTGATGCCCAGGCACAGCGGACGGATGCCGTTCGGGTCACGGAAGGCCAGCATGCCGCTGCCGGCGACCTGCGCCACAGCGGCATAGCCGCCGCGCACGCGCTTGATCAGCACCGTCACCGCCTGGAAGATATTGGCCGGCGACAGCGTCACGCCGGTGGATGCCTTCTGGATCTCGTGCGCCAGCACGTTCAGCAACACTTCCGAGTCGGAGTCGGTGTTGATGTGGCGGCGGTCGATCTTGAACATCTCGTCCTTGAGCTGTTCCCAGTTGGTCAGGTTGCCGTTGTGCGCCAGGGTGATGCCGAACGGCGCGTTGACGTAGAACGGCTGTGCTTCCTCTTCGCTGGAAGAGCCGGCGGTCGGGTAGCGGCAGTGGCCGATACCGGAGTTGCCGTTCAGCGAACGCATGTTTCGGGTGCGGAACACGTCGCGCACCAGGCCATTGGCCTTGTGCATGGAGAAGGTGTTGCTTTGGTTGGTTGCGATGCCTGCAGCATCCTGGCCGCGATGCTGCAACAGCAGCAGCGCGTCATACAACATCTGGTTGACTGGTTGGTGGGATACGACGCCGACGATGCCACACATGGTGTGCTCCTAAACTTGGTGCTGCGGATTTAAAGAATTCTAAAAATGGACATGCTGCGCCATCGCGGCGGGCAGGAATGGTTTCACGGTACGCGCGCCGGATTCCGCCACGGGACTCAACAGCGCGTTCTTCCAGAATTCCTGCCTGGGCATCGTGGTCATCCCGCACAATATGACGCCAACCAGCACAATCACAATGCCGCGGCCGAACCCGAACAGGGCTCCCAGGCCGCGGTCGGCGAACGACAGGCCGCCCGCCTCGATCAACGCATTGATTGCCATGGTCAGCAAGGCCATGAGAATGAGCACGCCGATAAACAGTGCAATGAAGGCAACGATCAGGCGCACCACCTCGCCCGGCAGGGCTTCCGGCAGCATAGGGGCCAGCCATGGGCCGTAAGCGTTGGCGACGACGAAGGCGACGATCCAGCCGGCCAGCGACAACACTTCTTTGACCAGGCCGCGCATGGTACTGATGACGATGGATGCGATCAGCACGAAAATAACCAGGTAATCGAAAATCGTCACGTCAGCGCAGCCTCAAATCGTCCGTCAGGCCGGGGTAAGGCTGCCGCTCAGGCCCAGTTTGCCCAGCTTGGCCTTGGCCTTTTCGGCTTCTTCCTTGTTCGGGAAGGGGCCGACCCGCACGCTGGTCAATTCGCCGTTGGCGGTGTTGACCTTCTGCGCATAAGACTTGATGCCGGCTTCGCTCAGCTTGCGCTGCAGCTCGTCCACTTTTTCTTTCGCGGCGAAGGCGCCGACCTTGATCACGTACTTGGTCGCAGGCGCTGCCTCGGCCGGCTTGCCTTCCAGGATGGCCATGGCGCGCGCATCGTCGGTATGGGCAGGCTTGGCTTCCGGCTTGGGTTCCGGTTTCTTGGGTTCAGGCTTCGGTTCGGGATGCTTCACCTCGGCCTTGGCGACTTTCGGCTCGGTCGCTTTCGGTTCGGCCGCTTTGGGCGGCTTGGCAGGTTCGGTCACGGCCGGTTTGTTCGGCACATGGACAATCTCTTCGCCCTTGTCCAGCGATGCGCCGGCCGCAGCGACCGGGGCCACGTTGCGCGACGCTGGCGCCGGCGCCACCGCAGGACCGCCATTCAGCGGTTCGCCCGGCTTGTCCTTGGACGGCATGCTGATGGCGATATCGGACACCGACGATTTCGGCTCGGAGTCGAGCAGCATCGGCAAGCCGATGGCGACAGCCAGCGCCAGCGCGATGGCGCCGACCAGGCGGCGGCGGGCGCGCTTTTTCTCCGGCAGTACTGGGTCTTGAGTATTTTTGCCGCTATTGCGGCGCGGCACCGCGTCGGCGCCAGCGCTGGATGCGCGCTTGGAACGGGCCTTCTCGTCCAGGGCCCTGTCGTCCTGTGCGCGGTAGTAGCCGCTGTCTTCACCAGCAGCATCTTGCTTGTCTTTGCCAAATTTCGATAACAAGCCCATGCGGAATTTTCTCAGTGGAGTGAGGATTTTTTCGCCGCCATGACGCCGGCGACGGTCAGGAATGATCCAAAGACCACAATTCTATCATTCTCGCCCGCCCGGCTCATTGCATTTGCGAATGCCTGGCCTGGGTCATCGAAAATATTAGCGGTTTTTTCGCCCATGTTTGCTTCAATTGCCTGCACTTTGGCGGCCAGCTCGGACGCGGTGGCGGCACGCGGCGATGGCAGATTGCTAAGACACCAGTGGTCGACGCATGGCGCCATGGCCTTGATCACGCCGTCGATATCCTTATCGTGCATGGATCCGAACACCGCGAAGGTGTAGGGGCTGAAGCCCATATTGCCGACATTCTGCGCCAGCGCCGCAGCCGCGTGCGGGTTGTGCGCCACGTCGTAGATCACGCTCGGACGCCCAGGCAGCACCTGGAAGCGGCCCGGCAGCTCCACCATCACCAGGCCGGTACGCACTTCCTGCGCGCCCACCGGCAGTTCCATCTTCAGCGCCTCCAGTGCCGCCAGCGCCGCGCAGGCGTTCAGCAACTGGTTGGCGCCGCGCAGGCCGGGATACGCCAGCGAATTGCGGCGCTGCGAACGACCACCGTAATTCCACTGTTGCTTGTCGCCCGCGTAGTTGAAGTCGCGCCCCATCAGCCACAGGTCGGCGCCGATTTCCGTGGCATGGTCGATCAGCGCCTGTGGCGCGACCGGGTCGCTGCAAATGGCCACTTTGCCGGTACGGAAAATGCCGGCTTTTTCGAATCCGATCTGCTCACGCGTGCCGCCCAGGTAATCGACATGGTCGATATCGACGCTGGTCACGATCGACACGTCGGCGTCGATCACGTTGACCGCATCGAGACGCCCGCCCAGGCCTACTTCCAGGATCACCACATCGAGCATCGCTTGCGACATCAGGTGCATGATGGCCAGCGTGGTGAACTCGAAATAGGTCAGCGAAATATCGCCGCGCGCCCGCTCCACGGCATTGAAGCTCTGCACCAGCTGTTCGTCGCTGGCCATGTCGCCGTTCAGGCGCGCACGCTCGTTGAAGTGGAGGAAGTGCGGCTTGATGTACAGGCCGACGCGGTAGCCGCCCTGCAGCAGGATCGATTCCAGCATGGCGCAGGTCGAGCCCTTGCCATTGGTGCCGGCCACCATGATGACCGGGCACTTGAATGCCAGCGCCATGCGTTCCTTGACTGCGCGCACGCGGTCCAGGCCCATATTGATAACGGTTTCGGCGTGGCGCGACTCGATCAGCGCAAGCCATTCAGGGAGGGTATTCGGGAGATTGGACATTGTCGCCAGGGAGGGATTTTTGGGCGCGCAGCGCAGGAGGCTGCGCGCGCCGGTAATACTTAGAACTCGACGTAAAGCTTAGGCCAGCACTTCCGCGGCCTGGTTCTGCATCAGCGCCAGCAGGCGTGCGATTTCTTCGCGCATCTGGCGGCGGTCCACGATCATGTCAATCGCGCCCTTGGTCAGCAGGAACTCGGAACGCTGGAAGCCTTCCGGCAGCTTTTCACGCACGGTGTTTTCGATCACGCGCGGGCCGGCAAAGCCGATCAGTGCTTTCGGCTCGGCCATCACCACGTCGCCCATGAAGGCGAACGATGCGGACACGCCGCCCATGGTCGGGTCGGTCAGCACGGAGATGAACGGCAGCTTCTTCTCGGCCAGCTTGGTCAGCATGGCGGTGGTTTTCGCCATCTGCATCAGCGACAGCAGCCCTTCCTGCATGCGCGCGCCGCCGGTGGCGGTAACGCAGATGAACGGTACCTTCTGTTCCAGCGCCACCTGGGCCGCGCGGGCGAAACGTTCGCCAACCACGGAACCCATGGAGCCGCCCATGAATTCGAATTCGAAGCAAGCCACCACCACCGGCAGGCTCATGATCGAGCCGCCCATCGCGATCAGGGCGTCGGTTTCACCGGTGGCTTCCATCGCCTGCTTCAGGCGATCGGGGTATTTCTTGCTGTCCTTGAACTTCAGCGTGTCGACCGGCAGGGTCTCCTGGCCGATTTCATAACGGCCGCCGGCATCCAGCAGTGCATCCAGGCGCTCGCGGGCGCGGATACGCATGTGGTGGTCGCACTTGGGGCAGACGTGCAGGTTCGACTCGAGGTCGGTACGGTACAGCACTGCCTCGCAGGATGGGCATTTCACCCACAGGCCTTCAGGCATTGTCTTGCGAGCGGCAGCTTCCGAGCGCTGGATGCGCGGTGGCAGCAATTTTTCCAACCAGCTCATAAATTTCTCCTCTTGCACTAACTTAGGCCGGAAGTGTAGCCGGTTCTGCCTGTCCTGTCGAACAAAACAGGCAGAATATTGCTCTCAATTCAACGCTTTTCGTCGAGGGCCTGGCGAATGCCGGAAACGAACGATCGTACCGATTTTGCAGCGTTTTCCGGGCCGGCCGCCTCGATTTCCTGGATGATGCGGCTGCCGATCACCACGGCATCGGCCACGCCCGCCACCGCACGGGCGGTTTCCCCGTCGCGGATGCCGAAACCGACGCCGAGCGGCAACTCCACGTGCCGGCGGATCATGTCCAGCCGGCGCGCCACGTCTTCGGTATCGATATGGCCGGCGCCGGTGACGCCTTTCAACGACACATAGTAAGTGAAACCGCTGCCGACGCGCGCCACTTGCTTGACGCGCTCCTCGGTCGAGGTCGGGGCCAGCAGGAAAATCAGGTCCTGCCCTGCCGCGCGCATCTTGGCGGCAAATTCCTCGCATTCTTCCGGCGGATAGTCGACCACGATGGCGCCATCGGCACCGGCGGCGCGGCTGGCGTCGATGTAGGCGTCGGCGCCAAGGCGCTCGATCGGGTTGGCATAGCCCATCAGCACCACCGGCGTGCTGCTATTGGTCTTGCGGAATTCGCGCACGAAGTCGAAGCAGTCGCGGATGCCGACGCCGTTGGCGAGTGCGCGCTCGCAGGCGCGCTGGATCACCGGGCCTTCGGCCATCGGGTCGGAGAATGGAATGCCCAGTTCGAGGATGTCGGCGCCGCCGTCCACCAGGGCATGCATCAGTTCCACGGTCTTGCCGGGTTGCGGGTCGCCGGCGGTGATGAAGGTGACCAGGGCTTTCTTGTTTTGCGCTTTCAGGGCGGCGAAGGTTTGTGCGATACGAGTCATGTTTTTTTCCTTTCAAACCGGTAAGGCAGTGCCTGACCCGCGGGGTCAGGCACTGGTACGCGGCGGTCGCTGGCCGGTGTTAGAACTGCAGGCCGGCGCGCTGGGCGACGGTGTGCATGTCCTTGTCGCCGCGGCCCGACAGGTTGGCCAGGATGATCTTGTCCTTCGGCAGGGTTGCCGCCAGCTTGGCCGCATAGGCCAGCGCGTGCGAGCTTTCCAGCGCGGGAATGATCCCCTCGATATGGCAGCAATCATGGAAAGCCTGCAGGGCCTCGTCGTCGGTAATCGACACATACTGCGCGCGGCCGGAATCCTTGAGGTAGGAGTGCTCAGGGCCCACGCCCGGATAATCCAGGCCGGCCGACACCGAATGCGTTTCGATGATCTGCCCGCCCTCATCCTGCAGCAGGTAGGTGCGGTTGCCATGCAGGACGCCGGGATAGCCGGCCGTCAGCGAAGCGGCATGCTTGCCAGTATCGAGCCCCTCGCCCGCCGCTTCCACGCCCACCAGCGCAGTCGCAGCCTGGTCGATGTACGGGTAGAAAATACCCATCGCATTGGAGCCGCCGCCGATGCAGGCCACCACATAATCGGGCTGGCGACCGGTCATTTCCGGCATCTGCTGCAGGCATTCCTCGCCGATCACGGACTGGAAGTCGCGCACCATCATCGGGTAAGGATGCGGGCCCGCCACGGTGCCGATGATGTAGAAAGTGTTTTCAATATTGGTGACCCAGTCGCGCATCGCCTCGTTCAGCGCATCCTTCAGGGTCTTGGAGCCGGATTCCACCGGCACCACGGTCGCGCCCAGCAGCTTCATGCGGTACACGTTCTGCGCCTGGCGCTTCACGTCCTCGCTGCCCATGTAGACCACGCACTCCAGGCCGAAGCGCGCGCAGATGGTGGCGGTGGCAACGCCGTGCTGGCCGGCGCCGGTTTCGGCGATGATGCGCGGCTTGCCCATGCGCTTGGCCAGCAAAGCCTGGCCGATCACGTTATTGATCTTGTGCGCGCCGGTGTGGTTCAGGTCTTCGCGCTTGAAGAAGATTTGCGCGCCGCCCAGTTGCCCGGACCAGCGCTTGGCGTGGTACACAGGCGAAGGACGGCCGACGAAGTGCTTCAGCTCATAGCGGAACTCTTCGAGGAACAGTTCGTCCTTGCTGTAGCGGTCATAGGCCTGGCGCAGCTCGGCCAGCGCGTAGCTCAGGGTTTCGGCAACGAAGGAGCCGCCGTAGGGGCCGAAATGGCCGGTGGCGTCCGGCAGGTGGTAAGACGAGGCGTGGAACAGGTGCGCTGGAGGCGCATCAAGCGGGGTTTTCATGGTGCGGGTCTTTCTCAATGGTGGCATCGGCCGCCCGCGCGCCGCGGATGAAGTCCGCGATCAGGCGAGCATCTTTGATACCCTTGGCGCGCTCGACGCCACTTGAGACGTCAACCGCGTAAGGGCGAACGCTGGCCACTGCGCCAGTCACATTTTGCACGCTCAAGCCACCACTCAAAACGGCCCGATGCGCGAGATCTTTTGGGATTAGAGACCAATCGAAAACCTTTCCTGCGCCGCCATATGCATCCACGAAGGTATCGAGCAGGAGGCCCGAGAACAAGCTGCTGGATGCGCGGCAAAGTTGCTCATATTCTAGCAGTTCAGCGCCGCTTGTGTCGGGTTTGACGCGGAAAACCCGCACAAAGGCGCGGCCGGCAGCACGCGCCGCCTCGGCGCACTGCTGCGCTGTTTCATCGCCATGGAATTGCAAAAGCGATACCGGCGCCAGCGCCACGGTGGCCGCCACCTGCTGCGCCGTGTGGTTGACGAACAGGCCGACCGGCGTCACGAACGGCGGCAGCAACGCAATCAGTTCGGCGGCGCGTGCCGGCGTCACATAGCGCGGGCTCTTGTCGTAAAACACAAAGCCCACCGCATCGGCACCGGCCGCCACGGCGGCCTGGACGTCTTCTTCGCGGGTCAGGCCGCAGATCTTGATGCGGGTGCGTGGCATACGTGGGATTCCTTAGAAAGCAGGCAGGATGCTGGGCTCCTCTTGCGGCAAGCCCCATTGTGCGTCGTAGGCGATTTTGGACAGGTACAGGCCGTCCGGCATGAAGGTCGGCGCCGCCTTGGTGCGGTCCTTCCCTGCCAGCAGCTGGCCCAGCCAGTCGGTGTTTTCGCGGCCCTGGCCGACGTAAACCAGGGAGCCGACCAGGTTGCGCACCATATGGTGCAGGAAGGCGTTGGCGCGCAGCGTCAACAGGATCATGTCGCCGTGGCGCTCGATCTCGATCATCTGCATTTCCTTGACCGGCGTCTTGGCCTGGCACATGGCGGCGCGGAACGCCGTGAAGTCGTGGGTGCCGATCAAGGGCTTGACGGCTTCGCGCATGCGCTCCACGTCAAGCTTCCAGTGCGTGAACCCGGCACGGCCCGCCAGCAGCGGCGAGCGCACCTGGTGGTTGTACAGCAGGTAGTGGTAGGTACGGGAACGGGCGCTGAAACGGGAGTGGAATTGCTGCTCCGGCGTCGGCGCCTCAGGCAGGTAGCGCGCCCAGCGCACGCCGATCGATTCGGGCAGGAAGGCATTGATGCCGCGCACCCAGGCGTGTTCGGCGCGATCGAGCTCGGTGTCGAAGTGCACCACCTGGTTCAGCGCGTGCACGCCGGCGTCGGTGCGGCCGGCACATGTGGTGCCCAGCTTGACGCAGGCGAAGCGCTCGATGGCTTCCTCCAGCTTGTTCTGCACGGTCTGGCCGTGTGGCTGGACCTGGTAGCCAAGCCAGCCGGCGCCGTTGTACTGAACCCCTAATGCAATGCGTTTCAAAATAAAAAATGCCCGGTCAGATTGATCTGTGACCGGGCATTATACGGCGAATCAGCGTTTAACCGAGTTGCGCGCGCATGGCGGAAGCACGGGAGACCTGGTCGTCGCTGCCGCCGCGGATCACTTCATCCAGCAGCTCGCGGGCGCCTTCCTTGTCGCCGATTTCCTGGTAAGCCACAGCCAGGTCCAGCTTGGTGTCCATCTCCATATGGAGGGCGGACATCTCGTCCTCGTTTTTCGGCGCTTCAGCCACCTGGTTGGCACCGCCCAGGTCGAGGTCGATGCCGGACAGGTCGAAGTCGGCTGCAGGCGCCGCCGCTACCGCCGGTGCCGCCTCTACCGGCAGGTCCAGCGCGAAGTCGTCCGCCGACAGCGGCGCGGCTGCCACCGGCGCCGCGGCTGGTGCGCTCGCGGCAGGCAGCGAGAAGTCCATGCTGCTCAGGTCCGCCAGCGGGTCGGCAGCGGGTGCGGCCGGCTTGGATTCGCTTGGCAGGTCCAGGTTGAAGTCCATGCCGATACCGGCCATCGCGTCAGGCGCCGGGGCAGCTTCCAGGGTTTCCACCTTGGCGGCCGGCGACGCCAGGCCCAGGTCGAAGGACAGGTCTTGCACTTCTTCCGCAGCCGGTACCGGTGCCGGCGCCGCTTCCGCGACCATCGGCGCAGCCGGGGCAGGCTCGTCGAAGCTCAGGCCACCGAGGTCGAAGTCCAGGGTGTTGCTGTCGGCAGCTTTCGGGCTTGGCTTGGATTCTTCGGCCAGGGACGGCAGCGCGCCTGCGTCGCGGTCCAGGTCAAAGTCCATCACGCTGGCAGCGGCCGGCGCGGCTTCCTGGCTCAGGTCCAGGTCCAGGCCATCGGCAGCAGCATGCGCCGGAGCAGCGGGCTCAGCAAACATCGCAGCGAAGTCGTTGAGCTCATTCGACTCGCTGGCTACGAAAGGGGCGGCACCGGCGGCAGCGGCAGTACCCGCACCGCCAGCGGCTTTGGCTTGCGCAGCGCTGACGTACAGCGGATTGTCCGGATCGATGCCGACGCCCAGCGCAGCGGCTTGCGCCCACTCGTCGCCCTGGCCCTTGGTCATCGAATACAGCTCGCTGGCCTGGGTTTCGAAGGAACGCGCGTCTTTGCGGCCGGCGTAGATTTCCAGCAGCTTCAGGCGCACTGGGTGGCGTTCAGGATGAACCCGCAGTGCTTCCTTCAGGATTTCCTCTGCCTGGGCATCACGGCCGTAAGCAATGTACACATCGGCTTCCGCGACCGGATCGACTTCATTGGTGTCGAGCTGGCTGGCCGATGGCGCGAAGTTGGAGTTGAACACGCTGTTGCTGGTATCCACGCTCTGGCCGCCGGTTTCGGCGAACAGGGAATGCGCGGTGGTGCCAGGATCGCCCAGCACGCTGGCCGCTTCCGTATTCATCATCGCCATCTCTTCGGCAGCCTTGCGGCGGCGCACCACCAGCAGGGCGGCCAGGCCGAGCAGCGCAGCCACGCCGGCGCCGATCAGCTTGATGTTTTCCATGATCATGTCGACCAGGCCCGGCTCGACTTTCGGCGGCGGCGTCACCACGGTGCGCTTTGGCTTGCTTGGCTTTTCCGGCGCAGCTTCCACTGGTGCCGCGGCGTCCGGCGCCACCGGCGCTGGCGCGGCGACCACCGGCTCGGTCGCGGCAGGCGCTGCAACCGGTGCGGCGGCCGGTGCCGGCGCTGCTGCCGGCGCCGGCGCAGCCGCCGGCTCGGACAGCTTGACGACCGGGCTGGCGGCCGGTGCCGCCGCAGCTGCAGCAGGGGCCGAAGCGCCAGCCTTGGCTTGCGCCGAGGCGCCGGCCTTGTTCTTCACTTCCATCAGCTTTTCAAGGCTGTTGACGTTCTTTTCCAGCTCCTTGACCCGGTTGCTGGCGTCGGCCATCTGGCGATCCTTGGCGATCTTGTCTTCCACGGTGCCGGTCTTGCCTGGCTTGCTGGAAGCTTCGCCTGCCTTGGACAGTTTCAGCTGGTCTTTCGATTCGGTGACCGCAGTCGGGCGTTCCTTGACTTGGGCGGTGATCTTGCCGGTCTGGCTTTGCTGGGATTCGGCTTCCTTGGACGGGGTCGCCGCAGCCACCTGGCCTGCCAGCTTGGAACGGTAGGCGTTGAAGTCGGCAGCATGGGCCACCACCACGCCATGGGCTTCGCCCTGGCCGGTGCCCTTGACGGTGCCGGCATCCGGCACGGTCAGGATGGTGCCGGACTTCAGGCGGTTCATGTTGGCGCCGTTGAACGCGTCCGGATTGGCGCGGTACAGGGCCACCAGCATCATGTCCAGCGACACGTCGGCCGGCTTCAGGCGGCCGGCGATGCGGCCCAGCGTATCGCCCTTCTTGACTTGATAGCTGTCGGCGCCGTCATGCGCGCCAGCAGCGGCGCGCGGTGCGGCTTGCGCCGCCGGTGCACGCGACGGCTCGGCAGGTGCCGATGGTGCCGCGGCAGGCGCGGCAGCCGGCGCCGCAGCGGCAGGAGCGGCAGCCGGCGTCGACGTGGCGGCAGGACGCGTATTGCGCGACGCGGCTACTTTCGCCGAATTGGTGGTGCGCAGGTCGGCCGGATCGAGCAGGAAGGTGTACTCGCGTACCAGGCGTCCATTGGTCCAGGTCAATTCCAGCAGCATGTCAACGAAAGGCTCGTTGATCGGCTGGGACGAAGTAATGCGGATAAATTGGCGCGAGCCACGGGCTTCGACCTCGAAACGCAGGCTGAGCAATGCCGAATTGAAGTCGATATTGGCGGCACGGAAGGCATCCGGCGAGGCCAGTTTGGCCACCAGTTCGGATGCTTCTTCAGGGGTTACGGCAGTCAATTCGATTTCGGCGCGCAGCGGCTGTCCCAGCGAGGAGAGCACAGTGAGCTTGCCAAGGCCTGCTGCGTTGACGGAAATAGGTGCGAGCACGGCACCGCTGAACAGGGCAGCGGTCAGTGTCTTCAACGCGAACGAAGCGACCTTGGAAGGTTTTTGTACGGGCATAGTGAGCGGCGAAAAATGGTTAACGTGGAAAGAAAGTTACTTTTCCAGAGGTCTCAACATAACATCATGCTTAGAAGCATGCAAGCATTCTCCCACTAATCGCCCCCTTCGCGCCAGTATTCTGTTTCGTTCATGCCGAAAATATTCTTTGATTCAAAGAAAAAAGCCGAATTCCCTTTGAAATCCGGCTTTTAGAAAATACTTCTTAACTTGTTTATTATTCAGCAGTCATTATCTGATCAATAACAATTTATTTATCCAGCACGATGCGCAGCATGCGGCGCAGCGGCTCGGCCGCGCCCCACAGCAGCTGGTCGCCCACGGTGAAGGCCGACAGGTAGTCGCCGCCCATCGCCATCTTGCGCACGCGGCCGACCGGGATCGCCAGGCTGCCGGTGACCGCGGCCGGGGTCAGTTCCTTGACCGACGCTTCGCGCGTGTTCGGCACGAACTTCACCCACTGGTTGTCCTTGGCGATGATGTCGTTGATCTCATCCAGCGGCACGTCCTTGCGCAGCTTGATGGTCAGCGCCTGGCTGTGGCAGCGCATGGCGCCGATGCGCACGCACAGGCCGTCGACGTGGATCGGCGACAGCTCGAAACCTGCGCCGCGGCCCAGGATCTTGTTGGTCTCGGCGCCGCCCTTCCACTCTTCCTTCGACTGGCCGTTGCCCAGGTCCTTGTCGATCCAGGGAATCAGGTTGCCGCCCAGCGGCACGCCGAACTGCTTGGTCTCCTCCGGCGCCAGGCCGTGCTGGGTGGCCAGCACCTGCTTGTCGATTTCCAGGATGGCGGACGCTGGGTTGTCCAGCAGGTGCTTGACCGAGGCGTTGATGGTGCCGTACTGGGTCAGCAGCTCGCGCATGTGCTGCGCGCCGCCGCCCGACGCCGCCTGGTAGGTCATGGACGTCATCCACTCCACCAGGTCTTGCTTGAACAGGCCGCCCAGCCCCATCAGCATGCAGGACACGGTGCAGTTACCGCCGATGAAGTTTTTCACGCCCTTGGACATGGCGTCCTTGATCACGTTCAGGTTGACCGGATCGAGCACGATCACCGCGTCCTTGTCCATGCGCAGGGTCGACGCGGCGTCGATCCAGTAGCCGTTCCAGCCGGCGGCGCGCAGCTTCGGGAACACATCGGTGGTGTAGTCGCCGCCCTGGCAGGAGATGATGATCTCGCAGCGTTTCAGTTCGTCGATGTTGGTGGCGTCTTTCAGGGTGGTCTCGTTCTTCGCCATCTTCGGCGCAGCGCCGCCGGTGTTCGAAGTGGAGAAGAATACCGGCTCGATATGGGCGAAATCGCCCTCTTCCTGCATGCGCTGCATCAGGACCGAACCGACCATGCCGCGCCAACCAACAAGACCTACGAGTTTCATTTTGCTTTCCTTTGGGAGTGAATTCTTTAAAGTGCCGCGACGACTGCGTCGCCCATCTGGGCGGTGCCCACCTTGGTGGTGCCTTCCTGGTAGATGTCCGGCGTGCGCAGGCCCTGTGCCAGGACCTTCTTGACCGCGCTTTCGATACGGTCGGCCTGCTCCGCGCGGTTCAGCGAATAGCGCAGCATCATGGCGGCCGACAGGATCGTGGCCAGCGGATTGGCAATGCCCTTGCCCGCGATGTCCGGAGCCGAGCCGTGCGAGGGTTCGTACAAGCCCTTGTTGTTGGCATCCAGCGAAGCGGAAGGCAGCATGCCGATCGAGCCGGTCAGCATGGCCGCGGCGTCGGACAGGATGTCGCCGAACATATTGCCGGTCACGATCACGTCGAACTTCTTGGGGGCGCGCACCAGTTGCATGGCGGCGTTGTCGACGTACATATGGTCCAGCGCCACGTCCGGGTATTCCCGGTGTACGTCGGTCACGATGTCCTTCCAGAACTGGAAGGTTTCCAGCACGTTGGCCTTGTCGACGGAAGTCAGGCGCTTGCCGCGCTTTTGCGCCGCCTGGAATGCTACGTGGGCGATGCGGCGGATCTCGCCTTCCGCATAGCGCATGGTGTCGAAGCCTTCGCGCTGGCCCTTGAACGGACCATCGGGGCATTCGCGCACGCCGCGCGGCTGGCCGAAGTAGATGTCGCCGGTCAGTTCGCGCACGATCAGGATGTCCAGGCCCGATACCACTTCCGGCTTCAGCGTCGAGGCGCCGGCCAGTTCGGGGTACAGGATGGCCGGACGCAGGTTGCCGAACAGGCCCAGGTTCTTGCGCAGGCCGAGGATGGCCTGCTCCGGGCGCAGCGGACGCTCCAGCGTGTCGTACTTCCAGTCGCCCACTGCGCCGAACAGCACGGCGTCGGCCGCCTTGGCCAGCGCCAGGGTTTCTTCCGGCAGCGGATGGCCCTTGGCCTCGTATCCGGCGCCGCCGACCGGCGCGGTTTCCATCTCAAATGTTTCGCCGAGCGCGTTCAGGACCTTGACGGCCTGGCTGACGATTTCCGGGCCGATGCCATCGCCCGGCAGGATTGCAATTTTCATTATTCGATCTATCTGTTAAATGACGTTGGCCAGCCATGGCTGGTTGGCGAGGCGGCGCTCTTCGAACGCTTTGATCTGGTCGGCATGGCGCAGGGTCAAGCCGATATCGTCGAGACCATTCATCAGGCAGTATTTGCGGAAGGCGTCGATCTCGAAGGGATAGGAGACGGAGCCGTTGCTGGTGCCGACGCGCTGCTGTTCAAGGTCCACCACCAGGCGGTAACCCGGGAAGGCCTTGACTTCGTTGAACAGATGATCGATCTGCGCTTCAGTGAGGACGACCGGCAGCAGGCCGTTCTTGAAGCAGTTGTTGAAGAAGATGTCCGCAAAGCTTGGCGCCAGCACGGCGCGGAAGCCGTACTGGTCGAGCGCCCACGGCGCGTGTTCGCGCGACGAGCCGCAGCCGAAATTCTTGCGCGTCAGCAGAATCGAGGCGCCCTGGTAGCGCGGCTGGTTCAGCACGAAGTCCGGATTCAGCGGGCGCTGGCTGTTGTCCATGCCCGGTTCGCCGTGGTCCAGGTAGCGCCACTCGTCAAACAGGTTGGGGCCGAAGCCGGTACGGTGGATGGACTTCAGGAATTGTTTCGGAATGATCGCGTCGGTATCGACGTTGGCGCGGTCAAGCGGTGCGACTAAACCTTCATAGACGGTAAATTTTTCCATGATTCTCAACGGGTGGCGACGGCGGACCGTCGCGGTCCGCCGGTCAGCGGTTATTTACTGCCGGCGCCTTCCATTTTCTGGCCGACTTTCTGGACATCCTTGCCGAAGCCTGCGACGGTATTGCAACCGGTCAGGGCAAATGCGGCGATAGCGATGGCGATGGCAAATAGCTTTTTCATGATGTGTCTCTGGCAGATAGTGGTTAGCGGATGGATCGAACATCCACAAAATGGCCGGCGATACCGGCTGCCGCCGCCATGGCGGGAGACACCAGGTGGGTGCGTCCGCCCTGGCCTTGACGGCCTTCGAAATTACGGTTGGAAGTCGAGGCGCAGCGCTCGCCCGGATCGAGGCGGTCGGCGTTCATGGCCAGGCACATCGAGCAGCCCGGCTCGCGCCACTCAAAACCGGCGGCCTTGAAGATCGCATCCAATCCCTCGCGCTCGGCCTGCTCTTTCACCAGGCCGGAACCCGGCACCACCATTGCCAGCTTCACGTTCGAAGCGCGCTGCTTGCCGCGCACCACGGCAGCGGCGGCGCGCAAGTCTTCGATGCGCGAGTTGGTGCAGGAACCGATGAACACCTTGTCGATGCGGATGTCCTCGATGCGGGTGTTCGGCGCCAGGTTCATGTACACCAGGGCTTTTTCCATGGCGTCGCGCTTGACCGGGTCTTTCTCCTGGTCCGGGTCGGGTACGCGGCCGTCGATCGAAGTGACCTGCTCGGGCGAAGTGCCCCAGGTGACTTGGGGCTGGATCTGCGCCGCGTCCAGCGTGACGACGAAGTCGAACCTGGCGCCCGGATCGGAATGCAGGGTGCGCCAATAGCCCACGGCCTGCTCCCACTGCGGGCCCGCCGGCGAATACGGGCGGCCCTTGACGTAGTTGATGGTGGTGTCGTCCACCGCGATCATGCCGGCGCGGGCGCCCGCTTCGATCGCCATATTGCAGACCGTCATGCGCCCTTCCATCGACAGCGAGCGGATCGCCGAACCGGCGAACTCGATCGCGTAGCCGGTGCCGCCGGCGGTGCCGATCCTGCCGATCACGGCCAGCACGATGTCCTTGGCGGTCACGCCGGCCGGCAGCACGCCGTCCACCTGCACCAGCATGGCCTTGGATTTCTTGGCCAACAGGGTCTGGGTCGCCAGCACGTGCTCCACTTCCGAGGTGCCGATGCCGTGCGCCAGCGCGCCGAACGCGCCGTGGGTTGACGTATGCGAGTCGCCGCACACCACGGTCATGCCGGGCAGGGTCGCGCCCTGCTCCGGGCCGATCACGTGCACGATGCCCTGGCGCTTGTCGTTCATGTTGAAGTAGGTCATGCCGACCGACTTGGTGTTCTGGTCCAGGGTTTCCACCTGCAGACGCGAAGTCGGGTCCGCGATGCCGTGCGAACGGTCCGTGGTCGGAACGTTATGGTCGGCCACGGCCAGGTTGGCCGACAGGCGCCATGGCTGGCGGCCGGCGCTGCGCAGGCCGTCGAATGCCTGCGGGCTGGTCACTTCGTGTACCAGGTGGCGGTCGATGTACAGGAGGGCGGTGCCGTCTTCCTCGGTGCGTACTACGTGGGATTCCCAGAGTTTGTCGTAAAGCGTTTTCATGATGCTGCCTGATGTCGTGATCCGTTTGATTATGCCATATTTTGTGCAATGCAAAACCTAGCCGTTTTCCGCCTCGTGAGCAATTTCGCGTAGTTTTTGGCGTATGGCGCCGAATAAAAAAAGCCTGCAGCCCCTTTGTGGGAGGCTGCAGGCTGGTGTTTTCTGTATTTTTTGGAGGAGGCTTTAAGCCGCCATCCTTACACTTCCCCTGCAACCGTCCATCAGGAACGATAGGCCGACTACTAGGACCAGGTCGCCCTCGGCGGAACGTGCGGTGCCGGTAATGCCGTCCACCGACAACGCGGTCATCGGCTTGATCACCAGGTCGGCCGTGCCGTCCACCGCCGAAACGGCCAGGATGTAAGGCTGCGGCGAGTTCACCACGATGCCCACGCGCTCCGAGCACGGCTCGTAACCCAGCGCATCGGCCAGCGAACGCACCGGCAGCGGACGGCCCTGGTCCTTCAGGACCGGCGCGCCGCCCACTTCCATGAACACTTCCGGCAACTCGACCACGCGCTCGACCACCGCCATCGGCAGCGCCAGCAGCGCACCCGAGGTGGACACCAGCATGGTCGGCACGATCGACAGCTCGATCGGCAAGCGGATGGCGAACTTGGTGCCCTTGCCCAGTTGCGATTCGATGTGGATCGCACCGCGGTTCTTCTCCACGGCAGTCTTCACCACGTCCATGCCGACGCCGCGGCCGGACACGGAGGACGCCACTTCCTTGGTCGAGAAGCCCGGCAGGAACACCAGCTGGTAGCACTCGTCGTCGGTCAGGTTGGCGCTGGGCGAGATCAGGCCTTTCTCGCCCGCCTTGCGTTTCAGCGCCGCCGGGTCCATGCCCTTGCCGTCGTCCTGCAGCACGATCATGACGGAGTTGGCCTCCTGCCACGCCTTCAGGGAGATGTAGGCTTTCGGCGGCTTGCCGATCGCCATGCGCGCTTCCGGGCCTTCCACGCCGTGGTCCAACGCGTTGCGCAGCATGTGCACCAGCGGGTCGTACAGGCTGTCCACCACCACGCGGTCGACTTCGGTTTCCGCGCCCTCGATGGTCAGTTCGACTTCCTTGCCCAGGTCTTTCGCCAGTTCGCGCACCAGGCGCGGGAACTTCTGGAACAGGCGGCCGACCGGCTGCATGCGCGTCGCCAGGGTGGCGCGCTGCAGCTCGGTGGAGTAACGCGAGGCGCGCTCCAGGGTTTCGGTCAGGGCCGACATCAGCGACGCGGCCTGGCCTTCGAACTTGAATTGCTGCAGGCGCTCCAGCAGCACGGCGGCCTGGTTGGCGGCCTGCACCGATTCGCCGGCCACCTCCAGCAGCGCATCGAGCTTGACGGCGTCGATACGGATCGATTCTTCCTTGGCCGGCGCGGAGGACGGCTTGGCTTCCGCGGCCGGACGCTCTTTCGCTTCGGGCGCGGGAGCATGCACCGCTGCCGGCGTGCCTTCTGCCGCCACATGGGCGGCAGCCACGCCTTCGGCGCGCGCATCCACGGCAGGGCGCGCATAGGTCCCAGGCGGCACCACGGCTTCGTACATGCCCTCCCAGTCCAGGCCAGCGGCCGACGGCGCGGCGCTGGATGGCGCAGGCGCAGCAGCGGCCGGTGCCGCAGCGGGCGCCGGCGCGGCAGGCGCCGGCTTGGCGGCCGGCTTGCTGGAGGTGGTCTTGCCTTCGATGGCTTCCTTCAGGATGGCTTCCAGGTCGGCCGGCATCGGCGCCAGCGCGTCGGGCGCGGTGCCGTTATTCAATTCGGACAACTGGTCGGCCACGAAGCCGGACGCCTGCAGCGCCGCTTCGATCGACAGCGGGGTGACCGGCGCGGCGCCGGTGCGCAGGGCATCGAACAGGTTCTCGGTCAGGTGGCAGGCCGAGACCATGGCGCCCAGGTTCATGAAGCCCGCGCCACCCTTGATGGTGTGGAACGAGCGGAAAACTGCGTTCAGCGTTTCCTTGTTGTCGGGGTCACGTTCGAGGCGCAGCAAGTGCTCTTCGACGTTGACGGCCAAATCCATGGCCTCGACAACGAACTCCTTGAGCATATCGTCCATTAGAACCCCAGGTCGGCAAGCAGGTCATCGACGCTGTCCTGATTCAGGGCTTCCGATGGAACGGACGGACCCGACATCAGCGACACCTCTTTTTGCGCAATCTTCTCGCGCACCTCAGCCGGCGCATTGTCTTTCAACAGTTGCGCCAATTCGGTTTCGACCTTCTTGGTGATGGCCACCACCTTCTTGATCAGCTGGCCGGTGATGTCCTGGAAGTCCTGGGCCATCATGATTTCCAGCAGGCGGGCTTTTTCCGCTTCCGTTGCTTGCGCTACCTTGGTGGCGAAGGCGCGCGAGTCGCCCGCCAGGGCCTTGAAATCGTCAATGCTGAGCTTGCCTGCGAACAGGTCCGCCCAGCGCTCTTCCATGTCCTTGGCTTGCTTGGACAACACTTCCTGCGCCGGCATGCCGTCGTCCAGGGTATTCAAGACCTTGTTGGCAGCCTGCTCGGTCAGCGACGCGACGTATTCGAGGCGGTCTTGCGCATCCACGATCTGGGTCGACGCTTCGGTCAGCGCCTTGTCGTAACCCAGCTCGCGCAGCGAGTCGTGCAGCAGGCGCACAATCCCGCCCAGGCGCTCGAACATGCCCTCGGCATGCTCGCCGCCCTCGGCAGGCGCGTCGCCCGGGGCCGTGGCCGGGGCCGGGGCTGGGGCTGGGGCCGGCGCCTGGCTCGACGCGGCTACCGACTCGAACAGACTCTCCAGGTCATCGGAATCGCCGGACTCGGATGCCGCAGCGGCCGGCGCTGGAGCAGGTGCAGGCGCATTCGCCCGTTGCGCAGATACTTCCTCAAATAATGCATCGAAATCATCAGCGGCGTCGGTCATAATTCCTGCTTCTCCATAATTTTCAAGCTGCCAAAAAGTGTCAAATTTGACGCTCGGCAATAAACAAGGCACTCACGCGAGTGTAACAGGGGCACCCCACTCAGTTCAATCTCTTAGGTGAAGCCGAATCGCCCCCCAAGTGTACTGTTGTATTTGCGGATCGTGTGAAATACGCACTGCAAGCCCCTGAAATGACGGGAATTTGCGCCATCTGCGATGCCCGCGTGACAGTTTCTTGATAATTATCAACTCTTTACAGCAGAACAATACTGATAAACAGGGCTACAATGAAGGCAGGAACTGGCTCTTTTAATAGTTAAAGGAGGCTGAGATATGTATCGGAAAATCCTGATTACGACGGACGGCTCGGCCGTTTCCAGCAAGACCGCCTGCGCCGGGGTCGATTTCGCCCAGCAGCTTGGCGCGGAAGTGCTGGCCCTGTTCGTGGCGCCGGACTACCAGTACCCGATTTACGTGGAGATCATCCCGCCCAGCTATCCCAGCGAGGAAGAGTACCGGGCGGCAATGCAGCGCGCCGGCAACGAGCATGTTCAGTCTATCCTTGCGTCCTGCGCGCAAAAAGGCGTGCGGGCCGAAGGCATGACCGCCTTCGCCGAGAGCGCGGCACTGAAGATCGTCGACGTCGCCAGCCAATACGGCTGCGACCTGATCTTCATCGGTTCGCATGGCCGCAGCGGCTGGGGTCACCTGCTGCTGGGCAGCGTGACCAACAAAGTGCTGTCGCATACCAAGATCCCGGTGCTGGTGCACCGCCTGATCAAAGACCCGCGCCCGGCCTGAATAGCCTGGCGTTACCACGCGCTCCGGCCTGCCGGGCCGGAGTGTGAAGAGAAGTATTGCTAACTTTTTGAGGAACTATGATTCGTATTGTCATTGCCGACGACCACACCATCATGCGCGAAGGGCTCAAGCGCATTCTTGACGGGGCTCCCGACATCGACATCGTAGGCGAAGCCATCGACGGCTTCGAAGTCCTCAACCACATCCGCCAGGGCGGCTTCGACCTGTTGCTGCTCGATCTGTCCATGCCGGGGCGCAGCGGCGTCGACCTGATCCGCCAGATCCGCAGCGAATCGCCCAAGCTCGCCATCCTGATCCTCACCATGCACGAGGAAGAGCAGTACGCGGTGCGCGCCATCCGCGCCGGCGCCCAGGGCTACCTGACCAAGGAAAGCGCCGGCACCCAGCTGGTGGGCGCGATCCGCAAGGTCGCCTCCGGCCGCCCCTATATCTCCACCGAAGTGGCCGAGCAACTGGCCTTGAATATCATGCAGCCAGCCGAAACGCTGTTGCACAAACAGCTCTCGGACCGCGAATTCGAGGTGTTTTCGCTGCTGGTGTCGGGAAAATCCATCACCGAAATCGCCAACGGGCTGCATTTGAGCGTGAAAACCGTCAGCACCCACAAGACCCGCATCATGCAAAAGATGGGCATGGCGTCGCTCTCGGAAATGGTCCAGTACGCAGTGGCGCACAAGCTGCTGACGCCATTCAAGGCCTGATCGACAAGGTTGATTTTAGGATAATTCCTACATTGCCCGTCTACCCTCCTACGGGCATATTCAGCAACGACTGATATTTTTCCCCCATTCACGTTGGCATACTGAAACCATTCCGTTTGGGAACCAGGAGATCAGCATGCTCTCAACGCAACCCGTGTCCCATGAGGCCGGCCGCCAGCGGCAAGGCCGTTTGTGGTCCAACCTGAAAGAAGTGTGCGAACTGCTGCACTTGCCGCCGGTATCGCTCAGTTCCGAAGAGCTGCTGTTCCAGCATGTGCAGTTCAAGACCGGCCAGCGGGTGCATACGATTGGCCAGCCGTTCGACATGCTGTATGTGGTGAACTCCGGTTTCATGAAAACGGTGTTGATTGACGAGTTCGGCAACGAGCAGGTGCTGGCCTTCCCGATGAAGGGCGACCTGATGGGCGTGGACGGCATCCACAGCAAGAGCTACGCCTCGGAGGCGGTGGCGCTGTCGGACTGCGACCTGATCCTGTTGCCGTTCAAGAAGTTGACCACGCTGGGCCGTACCCACGTGGAGTTGGAGAACCTGATGTACGGCGTGATGAGCCGCGAACTGGTGCGCGAACAAGCCATGATCGGCATGCTCGGTGCCCTGAGCGCGGAGGCGCGGGTGGCGCGCTTCCTGGTCACGCTGTCGGAAAAGTTTGCGCAGATGGGCTATTCGAGCAAGCTGTTCAACTTGCGCATGACGCGCCACGAGATCGGCAGCTACCTCGGATTGACGCTGGAAACGGTCAGCCGCACCCTGTCAGCCTTCAATGAGATCGGGCTGATCAGCGTGGACCAGCGCACCATCGGCATCAAAGACGTCGACGCATTGAAATCGCTGCGTCGCCTGCCGCCATCGCGCACGCGCAGCAAGCTGCCGTCGCGCGCCAAAGCCGCCGCCAGCGAAGCTGCCGTGCCGCTCCTGGCGACTTTGTAAAGAGTACTACTCACCCAGCTTTGGCCCGCTTCGGCGGGCCTCTTTTTTTCTTCGATAATTTATTTGACAAGCATTCGCGAGCTGCGCATAATGCAAATGCGAATCATTCTTATCTAAGGAAAAACAACAATGCAAACTTCCGCCGCCATCGACGCCCCCAAACCCAAGGCTGCTGCCGCCCCGGCCACGCAGCAGCCGACCCCGCCCCAAGCGCTGCGCCGCTATACCACCAGTGGCCTGATGGAAGACCAGCGCGAAATCGAGATTGAACATGCCGGCCGCATTTACCGTCTTCGCATCACGCAGTTGAACAAGCTGATCCTGACTGCCTGAGGCTTACCCGCCCCAATCGCCAGCCAGCCGTCACACACGGCAGCCAGCCACCCCTGAACTTTTGGAGTGAATCATGGCTATCGACCGCAACGACCCGATCTTCACGCACAGCGCCGCTGCCCGCCAGCCGGAACTGATGCTGTCCGCCGTGCTGCACCTGATGTCGCACTACACCGCCAATGCCGCCGACAACGGCGGCTGCGTCAAGCTGGCATCGGTCATCGAACGCCACCTGAAAGCGCTGTCGGTACTGCCGGACCTGTCGCCCGTGCTGCGCGCGACCTGCCAACAACTGTGCGAACAGTGGGGCACCGTCGTCGAGCAAGCCCGTCCTCCGCAGGAACGCGCCAGCTTCCTGGCGCGCCTGATCGGCCGTCCCCGCCCTGCCCCGCTGGCAGCCTGAGGCCGGCCATGTGCGACAAGCACGATCGCCCTGCCAGCCCACCCGCGCCTGCCGAACCGGCGCGCCGCCGCCGCATCTGGGACCTGCCCCACACCTGCCACTGCCCCCTGGTCGGGGTCGGCCTGCCGCTTGGCGTGCTGCGCAAGATCGTCACCAAGGCGGTGGGCGGCAAGGTGCTGGCCGACGATTATGAAGTGCACGTCGGCGCCGTCAGCGAATGCGGCAGCCGCAACCGCCTGTCGGAAGCGGTGCAAAAGGAGCTGGAACGCCGCTACGCCGTGGTGATCCAGCGCTTCCGCCCCGCCCGCGACGCCACGGCACTGCAAGCGCTGTGGCAAGCCGCCGTCGCCAGCGGCGACGTGCCAGGACCCTTCTGGGCCGGCCTGAGCCACCCGCACTGCACGCTCGAACTGCAGGAGCGCATGTGCCGCGACCTGCACATGATCCAGCACCAGGCCGGTGCCGCCACGCGCGCCGACATCGGCCGCCTGCAGGCACTCGAGCAAGCCAACGCCACGCTGGAACGCGAACTGGCGCGCCAGCAGCAGCGCAGCGCCGCCTGGCAAACCGAACGCCACGCCGAACAGGAAGCCCATGCCGCCGCGCTGATGCAGTTGCGCGCGCAACTGGTGGGACGCGACAGCGTGCTCGCCTCGCAGCGCCAGCAGCTGGAAGAATTACACGCCACCATCCCCGGCCTCGCCACGCGCGAACGCCTGGCACGCCAGTTGGCCGACAGCGAGCGGCGCGTGCACCAGCTGCGCAGCGAAGCCGCCGCCGCCCGCGCCGAAGCCAGCGCGCTGGAGCGCCAGCTCAGCGACGCCCGCGCCGCCCTGGCCGCAGCCACGGCGCAACCATCGCCCGCCATGCCGGCAGCCGCCACCGCCGCAACGGGCGGGCCGGCTGCCCGTGCGGGCACCATGGCGCAACGCATCACGCTGCACGGCCTGCTGGCCGAACGCGTGCTGTGCGTGGGCGGGCGCGCCGGCAACGTCGCCGGCTACCGCAGCGTGATCGAAGAAGCCGGTGCCGAATTCCTGCACCACGACGGCGGCCTGGAAGACAACGTCGCCCGCCTCGAAACCAGCATGGCCGCAGCCGACCTGGTGATCTGCCAGACCGCCTGCATCAGCCACAGCGCCTACTGGCGCGTGAAAGACTTCTGCAAGCGCCACCAGAAACGCTGCATCTTCGTCGACAACCCCAGCGTCACCACCCTGCAACGCGCGTTGGAACCACAATAAAAGTCGGGGTCAGCTCTGGCAACAGGACATTTTGCTAGCAAAATGTCCTGTTGCCAGAGCTGACCCCGACTTTCAAAAAGAAACGCCCCGGCGCTTGCGCGCTTGGGGCGTTTTGCCATGACGGTGCTAGCTTAGAAAGCGTAGGCGCCGGTCAGGTAGAAGGTGCGGCCCATCGGGTCAGCGTAGCGTGGGTCGAAGCCAACTTGGTGGCCCGAGGAGTTACGCAGGGACAGTGGTGGGTTGCGGTCGGCCAGGTTCTTGATACCGGCGCGCAGGTTCAGCTGCTTGTTGACAGCCCACTTGCCTTGCCAGTCGAAGGTCAGGTGCGACGGCACGTGAATGCGTACGTCTTCGGAGGCGTTGCTACCCAGGTTCCACACGGTGGTCTTGGCATCGGTGTAGCCGTTGCGATAGTTGGCGATGATCGAGTTGCTGAACGCGCCGGTTTCCAGGGTGTTGGTCCAACGTACAACGTTGCGGAACGACACGGCATTATTGATGCCGAAGAAGTTCATGCTGTTGGTCCACTGGTCGTCGGTGCCTGGCTTGGTGTAGTCAGACTTGATCAGGTAGGTGCCAGCCAGCGTCGACGAGAAGCGGCCGAAGCTGAAGTTGTGGCGACCGGTCATGTCCCAGTCGATACCTTGGTTGTGGGTCTTGCCGATGTTGATCGACAGGCGCTGGAAGGCGTAGAACGTCTTGCCGCTGCCAGGTTCGGTGAAGGTGGTGAACAGCTGCGGGTAGTCGTTGCCACCGTTGGCAAATGCCAGTTGCTCGGAAACCGACGAAACCGCGTCGCGAATCTTCACGTCCCACAGGTCGGCACCAGCGGAGAACCAGTTAGCTGGTTCGACACGGAAACCGATGGTGAACTGCTTCGATTTCTCTGGTTTCAGGTTCACGTTGCCACCCGACATAACCGGGTATTGCTCCAGCGCACCCGGCTTGCACAGGGCGCTGTTGCCTTGCACGTTCGGGCAAGCATACTTGGAAGCGGTCACGCCGGCTGGTACCAGCGGCTGGCCGATGTTCAGCATATCAGGTGCCTTGAAGCCGGTACCGTAAGAGGCGCGCACCACCGTGATGGAGTTTGGCTGCCAACGGGTGCTCAGCTTGTAGGTAACAGCCGATTCCTTCTTGCCCATCTCGGCACCGGTGACGCCATTGTCGATGGCGGTGTACGCGTCGTAACGGACGGCGCCGGTTACTTCAAAGGACTTCACCACTGGTACCAGCAACTCGGTGAACAGGCCGTAAGTCTTGCGCGTCATGTCGTAAGTCGCAGGGCTGCTCAGGTTGTAGACCATGCCATTCTTGGCAGCGTCGCTCGGGGTCTGCTCGTAGTGGTAGCGACGGAGGTCACCACCCAGTGCGATCGAGGTGGCACCGCCGCCCAGGCCCAGGTCGAACAGCTCGCGCGATGCGCGGCCATCAATACCGGTCATGGTGGTCGATGCATTGCGGATTGCGCCGCGGAAGGTCGAGCCATCGATCAACTGACGGGTTGCAGGGCTTACCGCGCCCAGTGGTGCGAACGGATCGAACGAACCGTTGGCAATCATGCTGCGGAACTCTTTGTTCAGCTGGTAGCCACCAACATAGCGCTCTTCGTACTTGTTGCGCGACCAGGTCAGGCCGCTGCTGAAGTTCCACGCGCCGACGTCGCCTTCCAGACCGGTCACGAAGTGCTGGGTGTCGGTCACGGTCTGGCTGTCGCGGGTGCCCCAGTCGAAGCTGCGGTAGGTCGCGTTCACTGGCGAGACGCCTGGCTTGGTCACCGCCAGGTTGGCTTGCTGGGCTGGGGTCAGGTATGGCTGAACGTAGTTGGTGTAGAACGCCGAATTGACTGGCACCGAAATCGGCATGGCGTTCGGCGCGATACGTGCGGTCAGGTCGAAGCGGCCAATCACGGTTTCAGCGAACAGGTTGACGTTGTCGGTCAGCTTGAAGGTGGCGTTACCGAAGAAGGTGTCGCGCTTGCTTTGCGGGACGATTTCAACGGTCGAGCCGGAGTCGAAGCCGCAAGTCTGCTGGTTGGTTGGCACCACCACGTTCATTGGCGCGCACTTGCCATTCTTCAGCAGATATGGGTTGAAGGTGGTGTTGGTCTTGTCGTTGAAGTCAACGGTGACGTTGCCCGGCACGGCGGAAGTGCTGGTGCGATCCATGACGTAGTTGTTGCCGTTGAAGCTGAACGGAACGAACGAAGTCTTGGCGAAGTCACGCTCGGTGGCGCGCAGCTGGGTACGCTCGTCGTGGCGGTAGGTACCCATCAGGGCCAGGCGGCCGCCCAGCAGGTCGTTGTTGCCGAAGGTGATCGACGCATCGGTCTGGCGGCCGGAGCTGCTATCGAACGGCTGGGAGAAGTTGGCTTCCAGGTTCACGCCATTGAAGTTCTTCTTCATGATGAAGTTGATCACGCCGGCGATCGCGTCGGAACCGTACAGTGCGGATGCGCCGTCGGTCAGGATCTCAACGCGCTCGATCGCGCTCATCGGGATGGCGTTCAGGTTGACGGTCGAGCCGTCGTTTTGCGGGGCAATGCGGCGGCCGTTCAGCAGCACCAGGGTGTAGCTTTCACCGATGTCGTGGATGGAAGCGGATACGCGGCCACCAGAGTTGGAGCCGGCAGCGGTGGCTTCGACGGTGAAGCCTTGCATTGCTGGCAGGGCCTGGATCAGTTCGGCAACGGTGTTGGCACCGGTTTTCTTGATCGTCTCGGCGGACAGGCGCTGCACCGGCAGTGCGCCTTCGACGGCGATACGCTTGATCGCGGAACCGGTGATTTCAACGCGCTGCATTGGCGCTTCTTGCGCGGCTGCGTTGCCTGCGGCGATCAGGGCCAGGGCGGACATCGCCAGGCGCACGGAACGCGCACCGATCTTTTCTTGGAATGCCATTTCTTTACTCCTTCGGGTTTCTGAAAACGTTCGAATGAGCAAAGTTTCTTTTTTGCATTTTGCTCACCGACCGCGGATTATGGGGGGAGCAAACAAGCAATTTAATGCCCTGCTATTACATTTCTGAAAGTTACATGGAAAATTCGCAAGATGGTGAAAGAATCGGAATTAAATTTGCCAAAAAACTGAGCATTTGTCGTTTTTGAGCAACATTGCAACAGACTTATTCATTACACATCTGTTTATACCGACCAGAACTTGCTAATCACATCAAAGATATGCTTGTAATAAATTGTATTCAGTCTTGATGGAAGTGTATCAATACTTGACTGTAGGAAAATCAATAGACATCACGCCGATACCGGCCCGAACCCGACAGTTCCGCCATTTCCTCTTGAGTGAAGAGTTCTCTCAGTGTCCGGTCGACACCGGCCGCCATGCCTTCCAGGCTACCGCACACATAGATGGCCGCACCCTCGCCTAGCCACGCGCGCAGGGTTTCAGCGTGGCGCAACAGCAGATCCTGCACATATTGCTTGCCATCCGGGCCGCGCGACCATGCCAGGTCCAGGCGCGGCAGCATGCCTGCGCGCTGCCAGGCTTCCAGTTCGTCGCGGTAGAACGCGTCATGTGCCGGATCGCGTTCGCCGAACAGCAGCCAGTTGCGCGGCTGGCCGGCGGCGGCGCGCGCCTTCAGGTGGCCGCGCAGGCCGGCGATGCCG
Organism: Duganella sp. CF458; assembly: GCF_900113115.1. Taxonomy (GTDB): domain Bacteria; phylum Pseudomonadota; class Gammaproteobacteria; order Burkholderiales; family Burkholderiaceae_D; genus Rugamonas. The sequence goes on from NZ_FOOF01000010.1 coordinate 131,267, forward strand.
CTGCCGTTGCCGATCAGGATCAGGGGGCGCGCGGCATTTTCCTCCAGGCGGAAGCGGCGGTGTGCGCGCAGGCGCAGGCGCAGCACCGCGCCCTCGGCGGCCTGCTGCGTGAGCCAACCGGAGGCCAGGCCGTGGCTGCCGTCGCCGTGGCGGTGCAGGCGTACCAGCAGGTGCACCCGCCCATCGGCCGGGATCGAGGCGATCGAATACTCGCGCGGCCGCTCCGGATCGGCCGGGGCCGCCACCTGCACCAGGTCGCCCGATTGCCAGTCCGGCAGGGCCATGCCAGCCATCGGCTCCAGCTCGAGGTGGTAGATCGGCGCCCCGGCGCTGCCGGGATTGAGCTGGCGCCGCGCGGCCAGGCGCCACTCGGCGAACGCCGGCGCGTCCCAGTCCGGCGCGTCGCTGGTGCCGGCCAGGTGGCTCAGTTGCCGGCGCCAGGCCGCGATGGCTGGCGGCGCGCTGCGGTCGACTTCAACGCGCGGAAACAGCGCTTGCGCGCCGCGCGCCGCCAGCCAGGCATCAAGGGTGCGGCCGAAGCCGCAAAAGCTGGCGTAGGCGCTGTCGCCCAGCGCCAGCACGGCGTAATGCAAACGGTCCAGCGCCAGGTCGCTGCGCGCCATCAGGCGCTGCGCAAAACGCGCTGCCGCATCGGGCGGGTCGCCTTCGCCGTAAGTCGAAGCCAGGAACAGGACGCGTTCGGCCGCTTGCAGCGTGGCTGCATCAAGTTGGTCAAACTCGCACAGGTGGTTGGCGATGCCGGCCACACGCAGCGTTTCGCTGGTCTGGCGCGCAAGCAGTTCGGCATTGCCGGTCTGGCTGGCGTAGGCCACCAGCCAGGGCGAATCGCCGGCCGCGGCGCGCGCGGCCTGCGCCGCGGCACGGGCACGCCTTGCACGCAGCCAGGGCAGCAGGCATACCACGCCATAGCCGGCGATCATGGCGGCCGTCAGGCCAAGGCGGGTCGGGTCATTCGTGAGGATCATTCTTCTTCAAGCATTTTCTGAAAACGGCTGCTAAGGATTTCGCGCAGTCCATTCCCTTCGCGCCGCAGGAAGCGCGCGGCCAGGCGCTTGCGTTCGGCCAGCGCCAGCCCCTGCTCCGGACCCAGCACCGTCAGCGCGGTCGACCAGGCGTCGGCCGCCATGGCGCGTTCGTGCACCACCGTGACCGATGCCAGCGCGTTAGCGACCGGCATGCCGCTGCGAGGATCGATGGTGTGCGGGCGCCGCGTGGCGTCCTGCATGAAATATTTGCGGTAGTCGCCGGAGGTGGCGACAGCCAGCCCGTGCAGCGCGACCGCGATTTCGCCCGTGCCGGCAGCGGCTGGCGCCAGCGGTTCTTCCAGCGCCACCCACCAGGGTTGGCCATCGGGCTTGAAGCCCGCGCCGCGCAGCTCGCCTCCGACTTCGACCAGGTAATGCCGGCAACCCTGCCCTTCCAGGTATTGCGCCAGCTTGTCCACGCTGAAGCCCTTGGCCACGGCCGACAGGTCGAGCTGTACGCCGCCGGGCTGGAAGGCGCGCCGGCGTGGGATATCCAGTGCCACCACGCGCCCCGCCATGCCGGCGCGCACGGTCGCCACATCGCGCGCGGCAGGCGCCACAAAGCCGGCTTCATCATGCCGGCCGGTCGGGCCGAAGCCCCACAGGTTGACCAGCACGCCGGCACAGGGATCGCAGGCGCCGCCCGTCTCGCGCGCCACCTCGAGCGCGTAATGCAGGACCTCGAAAAAATCGGCCGGCAAGGCATGCCAGGTACAGGCGCCGGCGCGGTTGAAGCGGCCCAGGTCCGAGGCCGGCTCCCAATGGCTCATCTGCGCCACCACCCGGTCCAGCTGCTCCTGCAAGCCGGCCTGCAGGCTGGCCGCCCGCAGCGGCGCGCCGGCGGCCATCGCACCGGGCGCCAACGCGACGCGTGCCGACCATGTGGTGCCCATGCTGGCGCCGCCGAAATCGACGATGCCGGCCCCCGCCGGCGCTGGCTCGGCGGAGATGGTTGGCGGCAGCAGTACCCGGCGCACCTGCTTACTGCGGCAGTACTTCCACCGTCGCCGCGTACGTCACGCGGCGTGGCGGCATCTGGCGTGGGCCCGGCGGCTGGCCCGCTTGCGGCGCGGCGGCCGCCGGCCAGCTGCTGGAGACCAGGTACATGCCCGCCTCGGGAATCTTGAAGCTGATCTCGCCCTTGGCATCGGTCGACATGCGGATCTCGCCCAGCGTGCCGCGATAGCGCACGCCGCCCGGAATCAGGCTGAAGGCCTGGTTGGCGGCCGGTTTGCCGTCCAGCAGGAACTTCCACTTCGCGTCCTCGCCAGCACGCATATCGTTCGGGTGCGTCAGCGGCACCAGTTCCAGGCCAACGCCGGTCGGCTTGAACACCGCTTCGTCGGTCTTGTTGGCGCTGACGAAGGTCTCCAGGCGGCTGGCGGTGCGCGACACGTTCAGTTCTTCCGCATTGGCCGGCACGTTGGCCGCCAGCTCCGCCTCGGAACCGCGCCAGCGCTTCGCCTCGCCATTGACCTTCCAGCTTGCCATCACCGACTGGCTCACCAGCGCGATCTTGTAGGTGCCCGGCTTGGCCATCTTCACATCGAAGGTCGAACGCAGGCGGCCCGTCAGGGCGTTCAGCATGTCGACCTTGGCGCCATCCGGGCCGGTGATGGCAATCGCATCGAGCTTCAGCGGCTGGTGGTCGATATCGAACAGGCCTTCCGAAATGGCCGCGTCCACGGTCACCCAAGGCTCCTTGGCATCGACCAGCGAAGACGAAGGCAGCAGCCACGGCTTGTGCGCCTGGGCGCTGAAGGCAGCGCCGGCCAGTGCCAGCGCGATCAGGGTTTTGCTCAACTTCATGGCAGATCCTTATGGTTTGACTTGCACGGTCACGTCGCCCAGTTCTTCCTTGCCCTTGGCAGAGAAGGACTGCGCCGATTTCGGTGGCCATGCCACCGGCACTTTCACCAGCTCGCGGCCGCCCGCTTCGCGCGCCGCTTCCAGCACCAGCTGGTAATTGCCGGCCGGCAGCTTGTTCAAGGCTTCTTTGGCGACCGGGAAGCTCAGCGAAACTTCGCCCGGGGCGCGGGTGGCGCCGCTCACGCCATCCATCGGCATCGCCACGTCGCGGCCGGCCTTGCGCCACCACTGGCGCATGTCCTTCAGCCATTTGGTACCGGCGTTGTCCTTCTTCTTCACGTCGTACAGCACCGCCAGGTTGGTCACCACCTTCTGGTCCGCATTCTCCAGCCAGGCCGCCACGTAGGGGCGATGGTATTCGGCCACGTTCAGTTGCGGGATGTCGAATTTCAGCGTCAGGTCGGCCGCCATCGCGGACGCGCTCACCAGCGGCAAGCCGACGGCGATGGAATAACGAAGTTTCATACAAAAGTCCTTAATGAATGTAGAGCAAAGCGATAACACATGGAATAACGACACCCAAGCCCACCATCGGCCAGGTGAACGGCCGCTTGGCCGCGTGGAATTTCAGGATCAGCAAACCGGTGATGCAGAACACCAGGCAGGCTGCCGCAAAAATATCGATGAACCAATTCCAGGCCGCGCCGGTATTGCGGCCCTTGTGCACGTCATTCAGCCAGGAGATCCAGCCGCGGTCGGTGTTCTCGAATTCCGCCGCGCCGTCTTCCAGGCCGATGCGCACCCAGGCGTCACCGCCGGCCTTGGGCAGCGGCAGGTAGACCTCGTCGACCGACCACTCGGCGTCGCGCCCGCCGGCCTTGACCGACCAGGTCTCGCGCAGCCAGCGCTCGCCCGCTTCCGGCAGCGGCGCTTTTTCGCCATCGTGCTGTTCGGCGAAGGCGTGCAATTCGCCCACCAGGGCCGCCGGCGCCCTGGCCTGCTGGCGCACCACGGACGGCTTGGCCTCGATCTGGCCGGCGTGGTTCAGGGTGATGCCGGTAATCGCGAACAGGAACATGCCGAGCAGGCACATGGCCGAACTGACCCAATGCCATTCGTGCAGGAGCTTCAGCCAAACGGCGCGTTCCGCCTGGCGCTTTGCCTCAATTTCGGGACTGCTCAAGTGATTGCTCTCGATAAGTGAATTTCATGATGATAATGCAGAGGGCTTGCTAATGCAATTGAGAATCGTTATCATTTACATTGCTTTACATACCCGCACCAGCCAGCGATCTCCAGTTTGACGGATGTAGCCAGCCATAAAAACACCGAACCGCATCAATCTGGAGAGAATTTTGACCATCCGTAGCCGTAAGCACACGCTGGCCGCCCAGCCGCTGCTGAACCAATCCCTGCTCGCCATGGCCGCCATCGGCCTGCCACTGTCTGTCCAGGCGCAAGCCCAGGAAAAGACCATGACCGAGGTCAAGGTCGAAGCAGCCGCCGAATCGTACAAGGCCGACCGCGCTTCCTCGCCGAAGCTGACCGCCCCACTACTCGATACCCCGCAGACCATCACCGTCATCAAGAAGGAACTGCTGCAGGAACAGGGCGCCACCTCCGTCATGGAAGCGTTGCAGAACACCCCGGGCATCACCCTGCAACTGGGCGAAAACGGCAACACCAGCGCTGGCGACACCTTCCAGATGCGCGGCTTCTCGGCCCAGTCCTCGGTCTTCATCGACGGCATCCGCGACCTGGGCGCCGTGACCCGCGACGCGTTCAACCTGGAGCAAGTGGAAGTGGTGAAGGGCCCGGCGGGCGCCGACATCGGCCGCGGCGCAGCTGCCGGCTATATCAACCTGGTCACCAAGCTGCCGACCCGCGAAAATGCCACCGGCGGTTCGCTGGCCTACACCCAGGGCGGCGTCAAGCGCCTGACGGCCGACGTGCAGCGTGCCTTTGGCAGCAGCGGCGCCTTCCGCCTGAATGCACTGGCTTCGGATGGTTCCATCAAAGGCAGCCGCGCGCTGGACCGCGAAAGCCGCGGCATCGCCCCGTCCGTCGCCTGGGGCCTGGGCACGCCTACCCGCCTGTACCTGTTCTCGCAGCATATTCGCCAGGACAACGTGCCGGACGGCGCCATCCCTAGCGTGGGCGAGAAGGGCTTCTACAACGCGACTTACGCGCACTTGGCCAACGCCCCGCGCGTCGACCGCAACAACTGGTACGGCCTGAACGGCGACTACGAAAAAGTCGACGCCGACATGGTGACCGCCAAGATCGAACACGAGCTGGCGCCGAAAACCACCTTGACCAACACCACCCGCTACGGCAAGTCGAAGATGGACCGCATCCTGACCGGTGTGAATGCCGTTACCGCTGCCAACGCCAGCAATCCAGCCAGCTGGACCGTTGCCCGCACGCGCCAAAGCGTGTTGCAGGAAAATACCATCCTGGCCAACACCACCAACATCGTGTCCGAGTTCGAGGCCTTCGGCCTGCAGCACACCATCTCGACCGGCCTGGAACTGCTGAACGAAGAACAGTTCACCCCAACCCGTACCGGCCTCGGTACCGTAGCGGCGGCCAACCTGTACCACCCGAACCCGAACGATGCGCTGACCGGCTTCAACCCGGTGCGCAACGGCGCCTTCACCAAAGGCCAGACCACCACGATCGGCGCATACCTGTTCGACACCATCAAGCTGAACGAGCAATGGCAGGTGAACGGCGGCCTGCGCTACGAGCGTTACGACACAGAAACCAATAGTGCAACCGTGACCGCGCCAAGCACGGTGCCAGTCGGCAGCCATGTCGAGAAGTCCGGCAACCTGACCAGCTTCAAGACCGGCGTGGTGTACAAGCCGACCGCCGACGGCAGCATTTACCTGGCATACGCCAATTCCAAGACCCCGCCGGGCAGCGCCAACCACTCGCTGGCAGCGCAGACCGCGAACAACGCCAACAATCCATCGCTCAAGCCGCAGAAAACCACCAATGTGGAATTCGGCACCAAGTGGGACGTGATCCAGAAGCAGCTGGCCCTGACCGCCGCCCTGTACCGCACCACCAACAAGGATGAAATCCCGCAGCTGATCGATGCCGTGACCAATACCTGGTCGCAGTTGGGCGAACGCCAGGTGCAAGGCGTGGAACTGGGTGCGGTGGGCCAGATCACCAAGGCCTGGAGCGTGACTGCCGGCGTGGCGACGATGGACACCGAGATCAAGGAAGGCACCACCGGCAACAACGCCGCCGGTGCCGCCACCCGCTGGTCGCCGAAAGTGACTGCTACCCTGTGGACCAACTACAAGCTGAACGACAAGTTCAGCTTCGGCGGCGGCGCGCGCTACATCGGTACGCAGAAGCGCCTGGTTGATCCGGCCGGCAATGCAGCGACCACCAACATGCCGTCGATGCCTTCCTACACCGTGGTCGATGCCATGGCGGCCTACCAGCTGTCGAAGAACGTAGCACTGCAACTGAACGTCTACAACCTGTTCGACAAATACTACCTGAGCACGCTGAACAACGGCGGCTCCCGCCTGGTACTGGGCGCACCGCGCTACGCCAAGGTGACCGCAAACTTCCAGTTCTAAGCTGGACTGAAGCTCAATAAAAATGGCGGGCTGCATAGCCCGCCTTTTTTTGCTCCGACGTGCAACTACCGGTGCCGGGAACTACTTGGACTGCAGAGCGTTTCGAACGCAGGGTTCAGCTTGCCGCTCGAAATTGGTCCACTCGGCAGCTTCCTCGGTGTCGCCATTGGACTGGTACAACGCCAACTGTTTCGCCGAAAATTCGTGGAACTCCCTGATTTTCCCGCTTACCAATAGGGTTAGGGCATATTTTTCTGGATAGCCGCCCAATTGTCCGACGCTTCGGAAGAGCGCCTGCTCCAATACAGTCAAGTCCGCAAGGCGCCGCATATAGACTTCGCCATCGCCCTCGATATACGAGATCATCCTGCGAATTTCCGCATTCATCTCCGAGGGCTCCGTTATGACGATTTGTCGTTCCTCAGGCAAGATGGTCCCGAGGGGGACGCTATACGTCGCCAAACGTCCGATCTGATATTTCCGTCCCCTTATCTCGTCAAGACAACGCATGACAGGGGTACAGTGAATCCCGATATTGGGATTCACTCGCACAAACTCACTGTGCTTGGACACGTTAAACCCAACCCATCCATGTGTCATTTCGTCGATGCGCATGAACGCTACGGAGCCGGCAGTCTTATAGCCGGCTTTCTTGAGTTCGTTGGCACAACACTGTTCCACTTCTTTGACGCTGATTTCTGCAAGCATATATCGCCCTTACCTACTGTACCGATCAACCTTGAACGACTCAATCTTCACTTTTTCGCCGGGAGTCAAGCCGGCAGCTTCCGCCTTCTTGCCTACCGGCGTTACCGCTCGCCCGGCTTTAATATCGGCTTTCAATTGCGCTTGACCAGGACTGAGCGCCGCATTGCCCGCTTTACTTTCCACGATACCAAGCTTGTCATCGATTTTTGTCAGAAAATCAGGCTTGGCACGTTGGCCCGTGCTCGTGATGAAAGTGACCTGCTCGCCGATGATATTGTCGCCCAGTTTCCCGCGGGTCGCGGCTTCGCCGGCTTTCCCCGCAACCTTGTTCGCGGCCAAAATATCCTTGGCCTTGTCGATCCCTTTTGCAGCTTGCGCCCCGTACTCCAAGGCTCGGTGCGCCTTCATCGCCTGACCAACGCCAGGAACCGGACTGAGAACGCCAACGCTGCTCATGGCCACATCCGCCACTGCGGCCCCGACGCCCACGCCAGTATACATCGCCATACCAAGCTTGCCTAAGTCCCAGGCAAGGAACACCACGTCGACCGGGCTGTGGCCGTCGGGGTCGACGAACTTATACGGATTGTTATTGGCATATGCGTAGCGGTTAATGCTATGCACATTCTCGGGATCGGGAGACTTCGGATCGATACCCGTGAAGCGACCGAGCAGAGGATCGTAGTAACGCGCGCCCATATACGACAAACCGGTGTTGTCGTCGAATGGTTTGCCATGGAAGCCAATCTTGTTGGTGGCCGAGGCTGCTTGGCGATGGACCTTGTCGCCGTATGGCTGATAGGTCTCCTTCCATAACAAGTTGCCGCTTGCATCGGTAGCGGCCATCGGGCTGCCGGATACATCGTTGTGATAATAGGTGACAACGTCGGTGGCCTGCGCCACCGTACTCATGGTTTCCGTCACGGACTTGCTGCCGCCAGCACCAGTCGCAGTCCAGGTGCAGGTAGATGGATAGCCAACCCAGGCAGTACTTGCCGTTTCATTGACCGAGCCACTGACAGCACGGTTCACGGTGCCGGCATAGCCGGTGCCCGACGCAGTGCAGCTCATCGAAACGGCCGTTGCGTTCGTGCTGCTCCAGCTGAGCGTATAGGCCTTGCCTGCCACCATTGGGCTAGGGTTCCGGCTGACGCTGATGGTAGGCGCACTGGCCGGCTGCGCCACAGTGGTGACGGTTTCGACCACCGACTTGCTACCACCGGCACCGGTGGCGGTCCAGGTACAGGTAGATGGATAGCCAACCCATGCCGCGCTGGCGGTTTCAGTGACCGAGCCATTGACGGGACGGTTGACCGTGGCCGTATAACCCGTTCCCGCAGCCGTGCATTGCATCGACAACGAGGTCGCGTTCGTGCTGTTCCAGCTTAAGGTATAGGACTGCCCAGCCGTCAGTTGGCTAGGGTTGCGGCTGACCGTCAAGGTGGGAGCGCCAGCTGCCTGCGTCACGGTTACGACAACATTGGTCGACGTGGCCCCGAACCAGGTGACGAATTCGCGCACCATGCGCCACTGGAAATTGTAGGTCCCAGCGGTGGCCGGCGCTTTGACAGGCACGTTGAAAATATAGGAGTCGCCCGGTGGCACGTTGGAGCCGACAATTACCCGGCTCAGTCCCCAAGTACTGCTGTCTTGCGGGTTTTGGCTGCCCAACAGGTAATCGGTTCCGGCAAGCCAAGTGGTGTTGCCGGTATTTTTCATTACCACCTTGGCCGAATAGGTCTGCCCGGTGGTCAGGGAACTTGGCATCAGCTGGGAGACAAACGCCGCATCGTTGCGCGGGGTGACCGGCACCACAGAGACCGCAACGTTGGGCGCAGTGGCACCGAACCATTCGACACCTTCGCGCAGCATGCGCCACTGGAAGTTGTAAGTTCCAACGGACGCCGGTGCCTTGACCGTGAAGTTGAACGTATGCTGCTGCCCGGGCGCCACAGCAACCGTCGGCGCCACCCGCCCAAAGCCCCATTGCGCGTTGTCCTGAGGATTTTGGGAGCCGAGGTTATAACCTGCGGCGGCGGTCCAGGAACTCGTGCCGTTGTTCTGCATGGTGACCGATACCGCGTAACTCTGTCCCGCCTCCATGACCGTCGGAACCGCTTGCGCGAGATACTGCGCATTATTGGTCTGAGCGGAGGCCTGGGCCAGCAAACCCCAGCCGAACAGCATTATCAACAACGCGTGCAGCCAGCCACGAAGGCGCGCCGCTTGGAAGAAAATTGAAGCCATCTGTTTCATTGGAATCCTATCGAGCGACTGTTATTGTTGCGACGCACGCTGTGCGACACGCTTGCCACCAAGGTAGAAATACTCGACCAGCGAGTTCGATTTCGATGGTGTGAACTCAATGAGTTGAAGTCCGTTGGTACCGTACATTTCGTAGGACTTGGCTCCGCCTTTGAAGACCGACGAACGGTTATTTCCGGCGTCGTAGGTGTACTCCACCTTCAGGCTGGCATTGGTGCAGTTCACGCAGCGCAGGTTCGGCACGCCGTCATAGGTGTAGGCATTGCCGGAACCTGTGGCCACGTTGCCATTGGCATCGTAGGTGTACGAGGTGGCGCGGCCACCCGAGATACTGGATAGGCGGTTGCTCGCATAGTTGTAATACAGACTCCAGGCGCCCAGGACCTGACTCTTGATGTTGCCCGCACCGTCATAGGCGATCGTGCCGTTGCCCCATGGTCCGTTGGCGCCGCTCAATCGGTTCAAATCGTCATAGCTCAAGGTGCGGCTGAAGCTGCTATCGACGGTGTCGCTGATGGCGGTCAGATTGCCCACGCCATCGTACCCATAGCTGCTGTTGACGTAGGTGCTGGCGCCGTTCTTGGCGGTCGTGAACTGGCTCGGCCACAGGCGCTCGTTCTGCCCGTAGGTGGAGCTGGTGCCATTGGCATAGCTGATTTGTCGCACCTGGCCGGACGGCCAATAGCTAACACTATTCACGTAGCCGCTGACGGTGGTGGGCCGCCCCAGCGCATCCGGTGCGAAACTGACGACGCGGTTTGAGCGTGGGTAGGTAATACTGCTCAACTGGTCGTTCGCATTGTAACCGTAGCCTGCCGTGAAACTGTGGCCATCGATGGCCAAGGTCTCACTCGTCAGGTTGCCATTGGCGTCGTACGTGTAGCTGCGGTTGCCCCCGCTCGAGGTGCTGGTCAACAATTTGTTCAGCTTGTTGTACGTGTTGGTGACCGATGGCGTCGACCCGGGATACGTCGCGTTGATCAAACGGTTTTGGCCATCATAGGTGAAGGTGCTTGCCTCCGCCGCGCCTACTTTGCGCGAAGTCATGTTCCCTGCGGCGTCACGGCCAAATGTCGTTGTCCCCGTCTCGGGGTCCGTCATGCTGGTCAGGAAATTATTGGCGTTGTAACCATAACCGCGCGTCACGCCACCTTGGCTCAACGAAGTGAGCATATCGCCTTCGTTACGCTCGATGGTGATGTTGGCGGCCGCATCATGAGCGGCAACGCTCATCAGATGTAGTTCCTTCGGGTCGCCATAGGAACGATAGGTATACAACGTTGTCTTGCCACGCTCGTCGGTGACGGCTTTACTTGCCGCGCCATATGCGACCGATTGCACGCTGCCATCGCTATTCAGCACCCGGACGGTCCGCCCCAGAATGTCGTAATCGAAACTCGTGCCGGTACTGGATCCAGGGTTCGATTCAAAGGTCTTGAGGCCCCTGTGATCATGGTTCATGCTTGTCGCGATACCACCAAGCGTGATGGAAGAGGGGCGACCGAAACCGTCGTACTGCGTCGCCTCGACCAGTCCACCTCGGGTCGCCGTCTTGCTGCTTGGCGTGTAACTGATACGCTTCGGATCTCCCTGCGGGTATGTAATCGAGGCGATCCGGTTGAGGGCGTCGTATGTAAAGCTGGTCGTCTTACCCTCGCCATTCGTCTCAGAGGAGACGTTGCCATTGTCGTCGACCACGCGTGCGATGGTTACGCCTTCTGGTTGAGACTCATTCTGGGCAATACCGCGCTTGTAGTTGGAATAGTGATGGACCAGGTTTCGTGGCAGCGTCTTGCTCGCCACGTTCCCTTGGCTGTCATACGTAAAGGACGTGACAACACCATCGTCCGTATGCGTCAGGACGTTACCCCTCGCATCGTAGGTATAGTTGATGATGTTGCGCGGCCCCGCGATCGTCTTTGGCAAGCCGATCAGCCACTTGCTCGTATCGTGATGGTAGTGCAAGGTGGTAGTTCGGCTACTTCCATTTGGGCCACTTTCCGTTGTCGAATTCGGCATCCCGAAAGAGTCGAAATTGAAGTACGTCTGCACATGCGTAGCGCCGTCTTGCACAATCGTTCGCTTTGCCAGCACCGGCATCCGCGTTTCGTGCGGATCCGCTACCAATACCTGCGACGTATATACAGAAGGCCAGAAGCTACTTAACTGAACTGAACTCCACTCGTTCGTCTCGCTGTATGCGTTGCCGATCGTCTTCTCAACCAGGAGTCCAGCTTTCCACGCGCCACGATTCGTGAAGCTCCAATCAGTGTTGGCGTACTGTTGCTGCCAATCGTTGCCAGCGAAATACCATGGACCGATATGCTTATACGTCTCGATGCCATCCGGCGTGGTCACCGTCGTCTTATCGAGTTGTCCGATATCCTTTGCCGGCTCGTAGCTGTAGGTCCACTCCTCGCCAGACGATAGGCTGCGCCGCTTGATTCTGGCACTTTGTCCTTTATGAGCGCCCCAGTAATCCGAAGAGTTCATCATCTCATTGAGGATGACGTAGTCGTAATAGTATTCCCAAAGCCATGGGGAATTTTCGACTACCGGCGAATACTCATACTCGTAGCTTACCGTTCCACCAGTCGGAAACTTCATCGACTTCATCAGGGTCGCACCGGGGTCCACAAAATCCCGGCGCCAGTAGTCATATTCCCATTTGGACCCGTCAGGCAGCACCACCTCTTTTAAATCAAAGACGTAGGTGTCGTAGTTGGTATGTTGATTGCCTGCGGTCGGGGAAGTCGGTTCTTCGCTTGGTTGAATGACGTATTGCCAAGTCCTGCCGCCGTTGTCTTTTATCTCCCGCAGATGTCGTGCCCCTCCAGGTCCCTGGGCATATGCATTGCCACTAGGAGTGGAATAGGCAAAATCAAGGAAGTGGCTTCCATCTCCGGCAACGACTTTGCTTGGGAAATACGTATCTGCATACTCGATCCTGGCGAAGTTGTTGTTCTTATCGATTATTTTGGTAGTCTGGGCCAGGCGAGCTAACGAACCCCAGGAATAATCCCCGCCGTCAGAGGAGGGAATCCATGGGCTGACCTGCCCTAGTTCATACTTGGTTCCGTTGGGACCGTTCAGCACATACATTTGGTTTTGGCAGGTCAACTTCCATCCGCTGGCGCTGCGCGCTTCGCCTTGCGCCGTGGGGACGAGTGGTTCGAGCTGCCCATCAATATGCTCGATGGTGTAGCTCGTTACGCTGTACTTGTAATCGGGAGGAGGAGGAGCGTAAAAAGGGCCGTATGGACTGCCATTTACGGCCTGCCCGTCAGGACGCCAATTGACACGCAGGCCATAGCGAAACCAGTCGCTGCCGGTGCAAAGCTTTTCTTCGACCCGCTCGCCACCATACGGAATGTTGGAAGACATATTGACCTTCGGGGCCACCGAAAACGACCATCCGCCCGCCATGCCCATTTCGGCATAAGGATGAGGCTTAGACCCCATGAGCCCGTACGCCACGTGATCGACCAAGCCCCTGAACGACATCACCGGGCTATAGTTGCGCATCACTACCAGATCCAGACCGCCGTTACCTCGCAGGCGTACATCTTCGACGCTCATTTTGAGCGAGCCCGAGAAAGTATCGATTCGATCCAGGCCTAAGGCATTCCGATGGAGCTCTGGACGGAACTCATCCTTCGTAACGGAATATGATTGGCCCGTGCTGGTGGTGAAAGCAAACGCATTGCCGGCGATTAGGCACAATACGGCTAATGACAGCTGGGTTCGCTTGAACCTGCCGCTTTTCAAAGATGACATTCGAGTGACCTCATGAATGGTTGGGAATCCCAATTCGAGGTCGGCGGCTGAAGCTACTCAATAATTGGCGGTATGACGATTGCGTGATGAATGCCGAGGCAAGAAGCGCTGAGGCGGGCAACCTTGCAATAATTGTAACTGCTTCTCATTTCGAAAAGCAACTAACTTATTAGAAATGACATACGGTAGCGAGCAGGAAGAATGGCGCGCGCAAAAAAATACCACGGGCGAACCCGTGGTATTTTTTTGCGCACTTGGCGCAGGTCTTTCAAACGCCGGAACTTGCATCCGGCCCTGGCGCACCGCCTTCGGTGCCCAAACCGCTACCGCCCTGCCGCGAACCGCTTTCCGTAGCGCTTTGCCGGTTGCCCGGCAAAGGTCGGTCGGCGCGGCGGATCTGGCCTTCCGGAACCGCAGTGTTCGCGATCTCCGGATGCTCTGTATCGACCAGCACAAAGTTTTGCTGGTTCTCCGTATCCTTACTGGGTTTGTCAGGCCTTCCCATGCGGGCCTCCTTGCTTCATTGAGACTTAGTACTTGTCACCACCTTGCTTGTTGCCCTGGTAGTCTTGCTGGTAGTCCTTGCCAAACTCTGGCTGGTCCTGGCTGGGTTGCTGCTCGGTACGGCTGGCATTGCCGCGCGAACCGCTCTGGCGGTTGCCATCGTTCTTGTGGCTCATGCTGCCGGCACGGCGCGCTTCCTCGGAAGTGAATTCGTGCGCAGTGCCCTTCTGGTGGGCAGCGCGTCCGCCTTCGGAAGCTATTTCCCGCTGGCGCTGTGGGTCCATGGAGGCAAAGCCACGTGCACTTTGCTTGCTGCCGGCGGGACTATCCTGCCGGTTGCCGCGTTTGTCGCCTGGATTATTCGAAGCCATGATTCGTCCCCCTGCTCGGTTCGGTGGAAAAGACCCCCGCCCCCTTTAGCGTAGGCGCGGGAGAACTCATGTTAGTGCAAGCACTGTACAGGTAATATAGGACGTTCAGCGCGACAAATGTAGGATATTGCCTACCTTTTTTCAATCAGGAAAACTGATTCGTCCGCCACCACGTAGACCTTGTCGCTGGCTTGTGGAACTAAAGAGTGCCCGCCAGTAAAGGCTCCAAAAGCCGGCAGGATGGCACGGGTAGTCCCGAGCAGAAAGCAAGGCAGGCGCAGCGACTCACGCGCAGTGCGGAGGTGAAACACGGGATGGACGTGGCCGGCGATCACATAGCCTTGGCAAGCCACGTCCGGATGGTGGCACAAGGCGAAAGGGCCGCAGGCAAAGGGCTCGTCGGCCATCGCCACGTGCAATAGCTCCGACGGGTCGCCGGCATGCCGGTCATGGTTGCCGCGTACCAGCACCAGCTCTAGCCCAGGATGCCGGCTGCGCCAGTCCAGCATGGCTTGCAACGTGGCCGGCGCCTGCGCCGCTTTCGCATGCAGGAAGTCGCCGAGGAACACGATGCGCTGCGTGTCACGGGTCGATAACAACATTTCGAGCGCAGCAAGGTTTTCGCTGGTGGTCCCGCGTGGCACCGGCACGCCCAGCGCACGGAAGCTGGCGGCTTTGCCGAAGTGGATGTCGGCCACCATCAGGGTCTTGGCCGCCGGCCAGTACAAGGCCTTTTGCGGTAAAAGCAGCACGCGCTCGCCCGCCAGTTCTGTGGCGATCGCGCTCACGGCCCTGCCGCTTTCTCAAGCTCGTGCAACATGCGGGCGACCCTGTCCGACAGCCTTTCGGTCGTCAGCTTTTCGCGGAAACGTTCGACCATCAGCGCGAAGCCGAACGGCGTGGCGCGGCGCACTTCGTGAAAGCTGGCCTGCCGCCGCTGCAAGTCGTTCAGCGTGCTGCGCAAACGCCCCAGTTCAAGCTCCTGCTCCAGCACCTCGCGCTGGGCTTGCGTCAACAGCAGGTTGCCGGCATCGTGCTTGCGGAAGACTTCAAAAAACAATGAAGAAGATGCCTGCAGCTGGCGATTGCTTTTCGGCTGACCCGGATAGCCCTGGAAGATCAGGCCCGCGATGCGCGCGATCTCGCGAAAACGGCGTTGCGACAGTTCGCCGGCATTCAGGCTGGCCAACACGTCGTCCAGCAAATGCGCGGTGCTGAAAGCCCCGCCATCGCCCAGGGCTTCGCGCCAGGGCATCGCCTCCGGCGCCAGCAATTCGAAACCGTAGTCGTTGACGGCAATCGAAAACGTAGTGGGCCGCGCGCGCGCAATCCGGTAGGCCAGCAGCGACGCCAGTCCAATGTGCACCGCACGCCCGGCAAAAGGGTAGACGAACAAATGGTGCCCTTCCCTGCTTTCCATCGCTTCGATCACGGTGGTATCCGGCGTTGGCAGCGCAGACCAGCGCTGCTGAATTTCGAGCAGCGGCCGGATGGCCTGCATTTCCGGGCCGCCGTAGCTTCCTTCGGTGGCGCGCCGCAACTGCTCCAACGCGTCCTGCGCCAGCTCGGACGACAGCGGCATCTTGCCGCCCTGCCAGCGCGGCACCGCTCCCTTGGCGCCAGTGGCACGGCGCACAAAGGCTGTCATTTCATGCATGCGTACGAATTCGAGGATGCGGCCGCCGAACAGGAAGTGGTCGCCCTTGGCCAGCCGTGCGACAAAGCCTTCTTCCACGCTGCCAAGGGCTGCGCCGTTCATGTACTTCACCTGCACCGTCGCTTCCGAAACGATGGTGCCGATGCCCATGCGGTGGCGGCGCGCGATGGCGGCATCCGGCACGCGATAGACGCCTTGCTCGTCCGGCAGCACACGGCGGTACTCCGGATAGGCCGACAGGCTTTGCCCGCCGCGCGCGACGAAGTCCAGTGCCCACTGCCACTCTTCCTTGCTGAGCGCCCGGTACGACCAGGCCGTACGCACTTCGGCCAGCAGTTCCTCGCTGCGAAAGCCGCCGCCCAGCGCCATCGTGACCAGGTGCTGCACCAGCACGTCGAGCGGTTTTTCCGGCGGCAGCCGCGGTTCGATATGGCGTTCGCGCACGCCCTCGATGGCGCCAGCCGCTTCCAGCAGTTCCAGGCTATGGGTCGGCACCAGCGTGATGCGCGAGGTGCGACCGGGAGCGTGTCCCGAGCGGCCGGCACGTTGCAGCAGGCGCGCGATGCCTTTGGCGCTGCCGATCTGCAGCACCCGTTCGACCGGCAGGAAGTCGACGCCCAAGTCCAGGCTCGATGTGCACACCACCGCCTTCAGCTTGCCCTGCTTAATGCCTTGCTCGACCCATTCGCGCACCTCCTTGTCGAGCGAGCCATGGTGCAAGGCGATCAGGCCGGCCCATTCCGGCCGCGCGCCAAGCAGGTTCTGGTACCACAGTTCGGCCTGGGAGCGCGTGTTGCAGAACACCAGGGTGCTGGCGTGCTGCGCTATCTCGTTCGCCACCGGTTCCAGCATCTGGATGCCGAGGTGGCCGGCCCAGGGAAAGCGGGATGGGTGCGCGGGAATCAAGGTGTCGACCTGCAGCGCCTTGCGCAGCTGGCCTTCGACGATGATTCCCTGCGGCGCCAGCACATCGCGCGCCTGCTGCAGGTTGCCGAGCGTGGCGGACAAGCCCCACACGACCAGGCCCGGCTGCCAATTGCGCAGCCGGGCCAGCGCGAGCTGGGTTTGCACGCCACGCTTATTGCCCATCAGCTCATGCCATTCGTCGACCACCAGCATGTCCAGTTGCGCGAACAGCTCCTTCGCTTCCGGGCGGCTTAGCAGGACCGTGAGGCTTTCCGGCGTGGTCACCAGCGCATGCGGCAGGATGCGTGCCTGCCGGGCCCGCGTTGCGCTGTCGGTGTCGCCGGTGCGTGCTTCGATTTGCCACGCGGGCAGCAGCTCGGCTGCGGAGTACTGCAAGGCGCGCAAGGTGTCGGCGGCCAGTGCCCGCATCGGTGTGATCCAGAGCACGCGCACGCCCGGTTTGCGGCTGGCCGTCGCGCGCTGCAACGTGGCGAGCCAGACAGCCAGCGTCTTGCCGGAGCCGGTGGTTGCGTGCAGCAGGCCGGACTCGCCGCGCCCGGCGGCATCCCAGACTTCGCGCTGAAAAGGGAAGATCGACCAGCCGCGTGCTGCGAACCAGGCTGCCACCGCTTCACGCGAAGGCCCTGCGGCCGAGCCGGCGGCAGGCGCCCGCACCGGAACCGGCTCCGGTGCCGGCGCAGGTACCGTTGCAGGCGGCCGGCGCGGCGGCAGCGGTCGTGGGCGGGGGAAGGCAGGACTCATGGCGGCGCCTGTGCCAGCAAGCCGCGCAATGTATCAAGCGTGTCGGCATCTTCCACCGCCTTGTCGTCGCGGCGCCGCAGGATGCGCGGAAAGCGCACGGCGATGCCGGACTTGTGGCGCGGCGACAGCGCTATGCCTTCAAAGCCGATCTCGAACACCATGGTCGGCTTCACGCTGCGCACCGGACCGAAACGCTCGACGGTGGTACGGCGCACCGCGTTATCCACCTGCGCGATTTCCGCATCCGTCAAGCCGGAATAGGCCTTGGCAAACGGCACCAGCTTGCGCTCGCCATCCGCGTCGTCCCACACTGCAAAGGTGTAGTCGGTGTACTGCGACGCCCGCCGTCCATGTCCTGCCTGCGCGTAGACCAGCACCGCATCGACGCTGAAGGGATCGATTTTCCACTTCCACCAAGTGCCGACGTCCTTGGTGCGCCCGACGCCGTATTGCGCCCCGCGCGCCTTGAGCATCATGCCCTCGACGCCGCGCGCGCGCGACTCTGTGCGGAACTGCGCCAGCTGGGCCCAGTCGCCCGCCAACACCAGCGGCGACAGGCGCAATTGCGGTTGCCCCGCCTGCGCCACCAACTGTTCCAGCAAGGCACGCCGTTCATGCTGCGGCAATTGGCGCAGATCGACGCCATCGAGCTCCAGCAAGTCATACGCGACCAGTACCGCCGGCAGCTCGGCCAGCAATTTCGCACTCAGCAGCTTGCGGCCAATGCGCTTTTGCAGGGCCGCGAACGGTGCGGGGGTGTCGCCTTGTGGCCAGACCAGGATCTCGCCATCGATCACCGTTCCCTCCGGCAGGCGGATGGCGGCCAGTTCGGGAAATCGTTCGGTAATCAGATCCTCGCCGCGCGACCACAGGAAACTCAGTCCGCCCCGCGCGACCAGCTGCGCACGCATGCCATCGTATTTCCACTCGACCTGCCATTCGGCCAAATCGCCCAAGCTGGCGGGATCGGCCTGCAAGGCATGCGCCAGGAAGAATGGATATGGTTGCCCGCCGCGCTCCGCATGCTCGGTTGCCGACGGCGCCGCAATCAATTGCAGGAAGCCTTGCGCCGTTGGCTGGACCCTGCCATCCGTCCAGCCCATCAGCCGCTGCGCAACGAGCTTGCTGTCCACCGCTGCAATTGCGCTGAGTGCGCGCGTGACCAGCAGGCGCGATACGCCAACGCGAAAACCGCCGCCAATCAGCTTCACCAGCAGGAAGCGTTCGCGCGTCTCCAATTCGTCCCAATAGCGCAACAAGGCCGCCCGCACCGCGTCGGGTTCGACACCACGCAAGGGGGCGATGCGCTGTTCGATCCACTCCGCCAAGCCAACGTCGCTCTGCTGCTTCGGCGCCGGCAGGATGTGGGCTATGGTTTCGGCCAGGTCGCCGACCGCGTTGTAGCATTCGTCGAACAGCCATTCATCCAGTGCCGCGTATTCCGTCGCGTACTGGCGCAGCAGCTTGACCGGCACGGCTTGCCGCGGCTTGCCCCCGGCGAGGAAATACACGGCCCATGCCGCATTTTCCGGCGCGGCCTTGCTGAAATAGGCTTGCAGCGCATCCAGCTTGCGCTTGGTGGACGTGGTTTCGTCCAGTTCGGCGTACAGCCGGGCAAACTCACGCATCGGCCACCTCCCCAGCCTCCCCAGCTTCCTCATCGCCATATTCCGTGTCGAAGCCCCTGGCGTCGTAGCCGTTCTGGCACAGCCAGCGCACCATGACGGGAATCGAGCCGTGCGTCACGATCACGCGCTGGGCCCCGGTCGCGCAAATGGCTTGCATCAGGCCGGGCCAGTCGGCATGGTCGGACAGGACGAAGCCACGGTCCACGGCGCGCCGCCGGCGCGCCCCGCGCAACTGCATCCAGCCGCTGGCAAAGGCGTCGCTGAACTCGCCGAAGCGGCGTATCCATGGCGAACCTGCAGCCGACGGCGGCGCCAGTACCAGCGCCTGGCGCAACGCCGCCTTGTCGACCTCGCCCACCATCACGGTCGGCGGCAACGCAACGCCGGCCTCGCGGTAGATCCGGTTCAGCGGCTCCACCGCGCCGTGGCAGACGATGGGGCCGAGCGACGCATCGAGCCCGCTCAGGATTCGTTGCGCTTTGCCGAAGGCGTAGCACAGCATGACGCTGCAACGCCCCTGCTGCGCATTGCGCCGCCACCAGGCATTCATGTCGTCGAAAATGCTTTGCTGCGCCTGCCAGCGGTAGATCGGCAAGCCGAACGTGGACTCGGTAATAAAGCAATGGCAGCGCACAGGCTCGAATGGCGTGCAGGTTGCATCGGGCTCCACCTTGTAATCGCCGGAAGCCACCCACACCTCGCCCTGGTATTCCATGCGCACCTGCGCCGAGCCCAGGACATGCCCGGCGGGGTGCAGTGAAATGCGCACGCCATGGTGTTCCAGCGTCTCGCCGTATGCCAGGCCCTGCAGATTGATGTCGCCCAGGCGGGTGCGCAGGATGCCCATGCCTGGCGTGGCGCAAAGGTAGTGCGCGTGGCCCGGCCGTGCATGGTCTGCGTGGCCGTGCGTGATCACGGCGCGGTCCACCGGCCGCCAGGGATCGATGTAAAAGCCGCCTGGGACGCAGTACAGCCCCTCCTTGCGCACGACTACCATGTCCGCCATCGTCACTCTCCTGCATTGATTGTCGGCGGCGACCTGCAGTTGTCGCAAGTACCGCAGCGTTCGATGCCGGCGGACCGGTCGCCGAAGTAGTCGAGCAGGAGCTTCCAGCGGCAATACCCGCTCTGGGCATACGACACCATGTGCGCCAATGCCTCGCGGTCATGCTCCTGCTTTTCGCGATAGCGTTCCGCCAGGCGTTCGAGGTCGATCGGACGTGGCGCATCGCCGGCCAGGCGGTATTGCAGCTTACGGTCCTGCTTCAGCCAACCGCCCTCCTTCAACAGCTTGAGCGCGACCTGGCTGCGATTGTCGCGTGGCCGCTCGCCGCCGGCCGCCGCATCATAGGCGGCGCGCAGCAAGGCCGCGTCGGGATAGCTGCGCGCCAGGAAGAACTGCTGCACGCGCTTATCCTGGTGGAAGTACAACAGTGTGCAATCCGCTGCATCGCTGTCGCGCCCCGCCCGTCCCGCCTCCTGGTAGTAGGCTTCCAGGCTGGCCGGCACCTGCAAATGGATCACGAAGCGGATATCGGGCTTGTCGATGCCCATGCCGAAGGCATTGGTCGCCACCATGACGCGACGCGCGCCGGCCATGAACATCTCCTGGTTCTGGTGGCGCTCGCCGGCGTGAAGTTTGCCATGGTAGAGCGCCACGCTTTCGCCGGCCTCTTCGAGCGCCGCCAGCATGTCCTGCGCGGCCTTGACGGTCGCCGTGTAGACGATGCCGCTGCCGCTTGCTTCCCGCACCAGCCGCAGCGCTTCAGCCGCCCGCTCATCGGCATTGGTCACCTGGCGCACGGCCAGGTGCAGGTTGTGACGGTAGATGCCGGTGTTCACCACCCGCATCGTCGGCGCGCCGAGCTGGCGGCGGATATCGTCCACCACTTCATCGGTGGCGGTGGCAGTCAACGCCAATACCGGTGGTCGGCCCAGCGCATCGAGCGCCGCGCCGATATCGAGGTATGCCGGACGGAAGTCGTGTCCCCAGCGCGAGATGCAATGGGCTTCGTCCACCACCACCAGCCCGATGTCAGCCTTGTGCAGCAAGGACATGAACTCCGGCGTGGCCAGCCGCTCCGGCGTGCAGAACACGATGCGGCCTTGATTATTTCGCAAGCCTTGCAGCGCCTCATGCTGCTGTTCGGCCGGCACTTTGCTGTTGAGCTGCGCTGCGTCGATACCAATATCGTCGAGCTTCTCGGCCTGGTCCTTCATCAGCGAGATCAGGGGCGACACCACCACCGTGCTGCCCTTCAGGATCGAGGCCGGAATCTGGTAGCACAGCGACTTGCCGCTGCCGGTTGGCATGATGGCAAGCGTGTCGTGTCCCGCCAGCACGCTGTCGATCACTTGTTGCTGGCCCGCGCGCAGGCGCTCGACGCCGAACACGTCGCGCAGCAGCCGATGGATTTGAGGATGAGTAGCCATGGCCGCAAGTTAGCGCGATTGCTGGTAACATGTCGGCGTCCTAAGTAACATACCGAGCGGCAAAATGTCTTTCTGTCTCAGCGAAACCACCTACAGCACCGATACTCCCGAAGCCAAGCGCGCCATGTATGAAGACTTGCGCTTGCAACTGGGCGGACTGGTGCACGGCGAACATGATTGGATCGCCAACACGGCCAATGCCAGCGCGCTGGTCTTCAACAGCATGCCGGGCCTGAACTGGGCCGGCTTTTATTTCATGCAAGGCCCGGATGAACTGGTGCTCGGCCCCTTCCAGGGTAAGCCGGCCTGCATCCGCATCAAGAAGGGCCGCGGCGTCTGCGGCAGCACGGTTGAAAAGCGCGCGACCAGCGTGGTGGAAGACGTGCATGCCTTCCCTGGCCACATCGCTTGCGATGCAGCCTCGCGCTCGGAACTGGTGGTGCCGGTCTTCGATAAGGATGGCGCAGTCATCGGCGTGTTCGACCTCGACAGCCCACTGCCCGGCCGCTTCGATGCGGTCGACGCCGAAGGCATCGAATCGCTGGTCCGCATCCTCGAACAATCCCGCCGCTGATCTCTGGCCTCTACCGGGCACGCAAAGCGACGCCGAGCTTCACGGCGATACTGATAAGGATACCGAGCGTTCCTATTGTTTCCAGCAATGCGCTAAGCATGATTGCCTCCAAGATAAGTCTTCCAGAAAAACACCAGCGTGATGCAAAACGTCGCGACTAGTGTGATGGCGCGGATCGCGTTGGGCGGTACGCGGCGGCCAACCCTGGCGCCACCGTAGCCGCCCAGCACGGCGCCAGCCAGCATGGCCAGCGTTACCGGCCAGTGCACCGCATCAGCCGCCACAAATGCCAGCACCGCCACCGCATTGGCCGCACTGACCAGCAAAGTGCGCGGCGCATTCAGGTCCTTCAGGTCGCGCTTATCGATCAAGCCCCACATCGCCATCATCATGATCCCGACCGCACCGCCGAAGTAGCCGCCGTATACGCCCAGTGCGAACTGCACCAGCAGCACGGCAGGCGCACGCACCTGCCAGCGCGCACGCAAGGCCTGGCCCAGGCGCCGTCCGAAGGCGAGCGCGATCGATGCCACCAGCAGCAACCATGGCAGCACGAAGGCAAACGCCGCCGAGGACGTCCGCAGCAAGAGCAAGGCGCCCGCCAGGCCGCCGCACAAGGTGACCAACAGCAAAGCACGCAACGCTAGCCCGCCCACCGGCCGCAAGCCGTCGCGGTAAGCCCAGGCACTTGCCAGGCCGCCCGGAAACAGCGCCACCGTACTGGAAGCATTCGCCTGAACCGGTGGCACGCCGACCGCAATCATCGCCGGCAGGCTCACGAAGGAACCGCCGCCCGCCAGCGCATTCATCGTGCCGGCCAGTATCCCCGCAGAGAAAGTCAGAATCATCGAGTCCATGCCAGCGATGTTAGTCGGCAAGCGGTTGCCCCGCAATCTGGCAATTCCGGTGCTACACTTCGGAAATTCCGAATGCTGGAGACTTCACATGCGCTTCGACCTGACTGATATGCGGCTGTTCCTGACCGTGGTGGAATGCGGCAGCCTGACCCAGGGCGCGCGCACCATGCACCTGGCGCTGGCCTCGGTCAGCGAACGCATCGCCGGCATGGAGGCGGCACTCGGCGCCCCCCTGCTCGAGCGCAACCGGCGCGGCGTGCGCACGACGGCGGCCGGCGAAGCCCTGCTCCGCCATGCGCGCGCGATCCTGGGCCAGGTCGAACAGATGCGCGGTGAATTGCGCACCTACGCCACGGGCCTGAAGGGCCGCATCCGCCTGCTGTCCAATTCCGCCGCGCTGGCGGCCTTCCTGCCGCCGCAGCTGTGCCGCTTCCTCGCCGCCTATCGCGACCTGTCGGTGGACTTGCTGGAACGGCCCAGCGCGGAAATCGTGCAGTCCATGGTGGACCGGCGCGCCGACCTGGGCATCGTGGCGGACATCACGGACTTCGGCCCGCTGCAGACGCACCTGATCGCCAGCGACCAGCTGGTGGTGGTCGCCAGCCATGCGCACCGCCTGGCGGGGAAAAACGCCGTGACGTTTGCCGATATCCTGGGCGAGCCTATTGTCGGCATCGCCGATACCGCACTCGAAGCGCACCTCGGGGAACGCGCCTCGCGCCTGGGCCACCAACTCGACTACCGGATCCTGCTGCGCAACATCGACCATGTGGCAATGCACGTCGAGGCTGGCATCGGCATCTCGATCATGTCCGGCGCGGTGGCGCGGCAACTGCGCCGCGACCTGGCTATCGTGCCGCTGTCGGAAACCTGGGCGACGCGCCGGCTCTACCTCTGCGCGCGCGACTTTTCGGCGTTGACGCCGCATGCCAGCCTGCTTGCAACACAATTGCTGGAAGATGCCCCACCTGCAGCTTCAGGCCAGTAGCGCAGCCCCCATCGAACGCGCTTCCGCGGCAGCGATGTCAAGCAGTTCTGCCAGGTCGGGGAAATTTTCCAGGCATTGCACGATGTCGCTACGCCGCACCAGGTACTCGTCCTGTGGCACCGGCAACGGCGACAACACGGGAGACAGGTGGCGCGCCAGCAGCAGGGTATCGCGCAAGCCGGATGGCGGCAGGCTGATGGCGCTATCGCGCAAGGTAATGATGGCGGCGCCAACCGCCTCCGGCACCTCGAGCTTGCGCAGCACCTCGCGCGCCACGATTTCCTGCACCGGCCCCAGGCGCGAGCCCATCTCATCAAGCAAGCCGGGCACCTGGTCGGCCTGCGACAGCAGGAAGAAATTGCCGGCCTCGTGCACGATGCCGGCAAACAGCGCCGTATCGGGATCGGTGCGGGTGATATGGCGCGCCACCTGGTAAGCAATGGCCGCCACGTGGGCGCAATACTTCCACAATTGCTCGGCGCGCTCGCGCAGCCCGGCGTCGCGGATGCGGGCGCCGAACTGGCGCACCACCATGGCGGCGGCCAGCGAATACAGGTTGCGGTAGCCAAGCCGCATCACGGCAGCGCGTGCACTGGTGATCGGCGGCGCACCATGACGCCGGAACACGGCGGCATTGGCCAGGGCGACCGCGCGCGCCGCCAGCACCGGTTCGCCCAGCACCTTGCGCGCGATTTCGTCATCGTGGCATTCAGGGTCAGCCAAGGCAAGCTGCAATGCCAGCGCGGCATTGACGCTGGTGGGGAACACCAATTCCCCACGCTGCACTTCCGAAATGATGGTGGCTAAGTCCCTGAGCTTTTCCATGCAAGAAATTATACCGAGGCCGCCCGCAAGGCGCGCACATTGCCTGGCACGCGCCGCGTAGCAGGCGCTTTGCGTACGGCTGGCGCAGCGCTGCCTTCATTTCCCAGCGTGAAGATGCTGATCGATTTCACCAGCGTCTGCGCCTGGTCCTGCAGGCTGGCCGAGGCGGCCGCGGTCTGCTCCACCAGCGCCGCGTTCTGCTGCGTGGTGTCGTCCATCTGCGTCACGGCCATATTGATCTGCTCGATGCCGTTGCCCTGCTCGGCCGACGCGGTGGCGATTTCCTGCATGATGGCGGTGATGCTCTGCACGCTCTTCAGTACTTCCTGCATCGCCAGGCCCGCTTCGCCGGCCAGCCGGTTGCCGGTCTCGACCCGGTCCACGCTGTGGTTGATCAAGTCCTTGATCTCCTTGGCCGCCGAGGCCGAACGCTGCGCCAGGTTGCGCACTTCGGACGCCACCACCGCAAAGCCGCGCCCCTGCTCGCCGGCGCGCGCGGCTTCCACCGCGGCATTCAGCGCCAGGATATTGGTCTGGAAGGCGATGCCATCGATCACGCCGATGATGTCGACGATCTTGCGCGAACTGTCGTTGATTTCGCCCATGGTCTGCACCACCTGCGAGACCACTTCGCCGCCCTTGCTGGCCACGCTGGACGCGGTATGCACCAGCTGGTTGGCCTGGCGCGCATTGTCGGCATTCTGCTTGACGGTGGACGTCAGCTCTTCCATCGACGAAGCGGTTTCTTCCAGGTTGGAGGCTTGCGATTCCAGGCGCGACGACACGTCGGCATTGCCGGTCGCGATATCGCGGCTGGCCGCGTTGATCTGGTCCACGCTGGCGCGCACCTCGGACACGATGCCGCGCAAGCTCTCGCTCATGGACTTGAGGGAACGCAGCAGCTGCCCGACTTCATTGGGCGGGCCGACGTCGAAGTCGTTATCGAGTTTTCCCTGCGCCACCTCGTCCGCCACGGAAATGGCATGTTGCAGCGGTACCGTCACCGAGCGGGCGATCAGCACGCAGATCCAGGCCGCCAGGCCAAACAGCGCCACCATCGAGACCACCATGATCCAGCGCTGCTCGGTAAAGCCGGCGATCTTTTCCTTCAGCATTTCATCGATCACCTTGGCGGCTGCTTCGTTCACGGCAAACTGCATATCGATGGCCGCCGTGGTTTTTGCCACCCACTCTTCACCGGAGTAAGTCAGCGGATCGGCTTTCACGATCTGCTCGGTGCCCAGCTCGACGATCTTGCGCGCGCTATCGCCCGCGTCACGCAATTGCGCGCCCAGCTTGGCATCGATGACAGGATTGGCGGCGGCAGCCTTGCCGAATGCCGTCAGGGTCTGGTCCAGGCGGTCCGTCACGCGCGACATGATGGCCGCTTGCTGCATGCGGTCTTCCGGCGTGGCCTCCTTCTTTGCCAGCAGGCCGGCGCCTTTGGCGCGCGTCTTGCCGGTCTCCTCGGTCAGCCATGGCAGCTGGTAGAACATCGACTGGATGAGCTGGTAGGTGTCCTTGTCGGGATCGAGGCTCAGGCCATACGCATCGCCGATCAGCTCATTCACCTTGAGCAGCTTGGGCACCAGGCCGGTGTGTCCGGCATAGCTTTGCGGCACAGTGATCTTGCCTTCCGCCACGTTGCTGCGCAGCGTTTCCCATTCCTGCTTGGCGGCGGCGAAGGCATCGATGATGGCCTTGTCGCCCAGCGCGGCCGCCGCCTTCTCCAGCCGGCCGTACGCCGCGTCGGCCTCGGCCTGCTTGGCGCGGCGCTTTTCCGCCACGGTCGTGACACCGCCCAGCACCAGCGCCGACAGGCCGCGATGCTGCTGCGTGGTTTGCACCACCTTCAAGCCGTCCACCACGATGGGCAAGCCTTCATGCTCGCCTTGGTAGGCGGCCAGCACCTTGCCCGCTTCGCTCATGTAGAGGAAAGCGGGGATGATCGCAAGCAACGCCGCGATCAGGCCGAGGATCATGAACTTATGGGCCAGCTTGAGTTGACCGAGAACGGAGGTAAGTTTCATGGCAGTTTCCCAAAGAGAAGATTGGTAAAAAGTGCGTTGCGGCACCGCGATACCTCTTGCTTTGATCATATGCCGATTTATCGTCGGGCGTTACAATCCGTGAGAATTAACCACACAAATCTCTTTCTGCATCGCCATTTGTGTTGCAGCCGCGCGAAACAATTGCCAACGAAGAATTTAACTTTCATGATGCAAGCACAAGCGCTTTGCTATAGTGCGTCTATGAAATTTCTCATGCCGATGCTGACGCTGTTTGTGTCGCTGCTGTTGCCTGCCGCAAAGGCAGAAACAGTCACGGTGTACACCAGTGCCAACTTCGCCCCCCTGGTGATCGACGGCACCCGCGGTATCTATTACGAAGCAATCGACTACTTGAACCGGCAGGCCACCGACGGCACCAGTTTCCGGCTGGCTTACCTGCCGCGCAAGCGCCTGCAGATGCGGCTGGAAGACGGCACGCTGGATGGCATCGTTATCGGCATGATGCCGCAATGGTTCGATGACGTCGCACAGAAGAAATACCTGTGGACCACGGCGTTCGCCGTCGATCACTTCGTCCTGGTGTCGCGCAGCGAACGGCCGATCCTGCCGGACGCGCAAGGCGGGCTGGCCGGCAAATCGATCGGCCTGACCCTGGGCTATGTCTACCCCGGCATCGATGAATGGATCCAGCGCCACGGCCTGCTGCGCCAGGATGCAGCGAGCGAGGAGCTCAACCTGGAGAAGCTGCGCCGCGGCCGCATCGATTGCGTCGCGGTGTCGGAATCGGCGGCCCGCTATTTCGTGCGCCAGCATGGATTGCACGCCAGCCTGACGCTGGTGGACATGCCGGGGCGCGCCACGGAGCGCCGCTTCCTGGTGCCGATGGGACGCAATGACCTGTTCGACAAGGTTGCCCCCATCGTCAAGCGCATGCGCGAAGATCCGCAGTGGCTGCGCATGACTTCGAAATATCAGTAATTGAATTTCAGCTGCAGTCCATAGGTGCGCGGCTCGTTGACCACGCCCGTGAAGTTGTTGAAGTCGATGGCCGCCACGGCCACCACCTTGTTCGTCATATTGCGCACGAAGGCCGCCACCTCGAAGCGTTCGCGCCCATCCTTGTAGCCAAGCCGCAGGCCGCCCTCCAGCAAGGGCCGCGCCTGGTATTCCACCGCCTCGTACAGGAAGAAGTTGTATTGGCCGCGATAGGCCCAGTCGGTATGCGCAAACAGCTCGCCGCTGCGCCAGGGCTGGCTGTAGCGCAGCGTGGCATTGGCGATCCAGCGCGGTGCGCGCGGCAGCGGATTGCCGTCGATGAAGACGTTATTGGGCGCCGTGCCGCGCGGGTCGAGCACCGTGCAGCCATTGCCGCAGGGAAGCACGAACAAGCCGGCATCGCGCATCCTGGTCGCGTTATAGCTGCCGCCCAGGCTGGCCGTCCATTCGCTGTTGGGATGCACCAGCCACTCCACTTCGACACCCTGCCCGCGCACCTTGGCGGCGTTGACCAGGCGGTTCTGGTTGACGACGCCGCTGCCGGCGGTGAGCTGCATTTCGTCCACCGTGTAGCGGAACAGCGCCACGCCAAATCGCGCACGGCGCTGCATGAAGTCGCGCTTCCAGCCGGCTTCCCAGCTCAGGGCCTGCTCGGCACGGGCCACGGAAATGCTGTTGCCGAACACGATGCGGCCCTGCACCGACGGCGCGCGGTAGCCGGTCGCGACGCGCGCATACACATGGCTGTCCGGCGCCAGCGCCTGCGTCGCGCCAAGGTCCCAACTGAAGTCATTGCCGCGCGGTGCCACCGCCAGCCCGGCAATCGCTTGCGCCCCCGGCGCCGGCTGCGGGCGGGCGGCCAGGAAGTCTTTGCGGTCCTTGGTGTAGCGCAGGCCGGCGCGCAGCAGCAGGCCGGGACCGGCGCGCCACGCCATGGCGCCGAAGACAGCCAGCGAGCGGCTGTCCTGCGCCTGCCAGGCATAGGCGTTCTGCCGGTTGCCATTGAAACTGTCGAAGCTGAAGCTGTCGATCTTGATCTCTTCCTTGAAGCCGTACAGGCCGGCCAGCCAGCTCCACGCCTGCGCCGGGTCCGATTCCAGCCGGACCTCCTGCGTCAATTGCCGATGGCTTGGCAGCGCATCGGCGGTCTCGGACGGGAAAGGAATGCGGCCCGGCCCCATCGGCAGGTGCGACAGCGCGCCGTAGCCGGCGTCCACGTCGGCACGGCTGTAAAAGCGCGCCCGCTCCCACCCGGAAATCGCATGCAGGCTGAGGCCATCGAACTGCCAGCGCAGGCGCAGGCTGGCGCCCTTGGTCCGCAAGGACTGGTGATTGATGCCGTCGGTCGGCAGGCTGGCGTAATCAAAGCCCGGCAGCAGCGCATTGCTGCCCTTCTGAAGGATGTTGGCGCGGAACAAGGTAGCGCGTCCGCCCATATGGCGCCCATGCCCGTTCAACAGCGCGCTGAAGGCGGCACTGGGTTGATACAGCAGTTGCAGCCGCGCGGCGTTGTCGTGGTAACCCTCGAACTCCGTGGTGGCGGCGTTCGGGCGGTCGTTGAAGACGCGGTTGGCGCGGTGCTGGCTCAGCAGCGAGACCCGCAACGCCAGCGTTTCGCCGAGCGGCAGATTGAACGCCCCGTCCGCATTGCGCATGCGGTCCTTGCCGATGCCGGTGTTCAGGTACCCCTCGCGCCGGAACGCCGGGCGCACCGAATCGAACTTCACCACCCCGGCCGGCGCATTGCGCCCGAACAGGCTTCCCTGCGGTCCGCGCAGCACTTCCACCTGCTGCAGGTCGAACAAGGGGAAGGACTTGAGCAGCGGGCTTTCCTGCACCACCTCGTCATACACCACGCCGACCGGTTGCGCTGCGTTCAGGTCGAAATCGGTATTGCCCAGGCCACGCAGGTAAAAACGCGGGAAGGACCGGCCGAAGTCCGACTCGATATGCAGGCTGGGCATGCGCGACGCCAGGTAGCGCAAATCGCGGCCGCTGGCGGCCAGCAGGTCGAGCGCCTCGCCGCGCAAGACCGAAACGTTGAACGGCACATCCTGCACCGGTTCCGCGCGCCGCTGGGCCGTGACGTAGACGCTGGGCAGTGCACTTTCTTGCGCCTGCTGCGCCCCCGCCAGCGGCCATGCCGCCAGCCACACCACACCGATCGTCCACCATGCGCGCATGCTGCCTCCCGTGTGGTTTCATGCTAGCAGAGATAACTGAGCGTGGCATAATGATAGTTTCAATTTAACATTCCCCGGCAATGCATTCGCTGCTGCGCTCCTCTCTGTTCGCCTGCCTGCTCGCCGCGGGCGCTTTGGCATCGGCGCAACAAAGGCCGGGGGAGTGTCGTTCCCGCGTGTCGTCAACTGGCATTAACCCGGGTTAATTACACGCCGCCCTTGCCGCGCTACGCTGCCTTCTTTTATGGAGGAAGACATGTCATTGCAAGCGAACGCACAGCTGATCGAGCGCTATTTCGAGGAAGTCTGGAACCAGGGTAGAGTCGACGTGCTCGACGAGCTGTTGACCAGCGATTACCGCAACCACAGTCCTGGACTGGCCGATCCGCCACCCGGCCCGGAAGGCTTGAAGCCCATCGTGCTGATGATGCGCGAAGCGATTCCCGACCTGCACTACACCATCGAAGACCTGGTGCTGGCACCGGACCGCGTGGCAGCCTACGTGCGCATGACCGGCACCCAAACCGGCAGCTTTTTCGGCATCGCGCCGAGCAGCAAGGCCATCGACGTGCGGCAGATGCAGATCGAATGGATCCGCGATGGCAAGATCAGCCAGCATTGGCGCATCACCGAGGATTTGAAGCTGATGCGCCAGCTCGGTGTCATCCTATAATCCGCTGCATGGAACATCTGACGCTGGTGCGCGCCTTGCGCCGCCTCGAACAAGCCGCCGGCCTGCAATTGCCGGAGGTTGACCGGCTTGCGGCCGCGGTACAGCTGGTGCAATTGCCCGAGCGCGCCTTCGCCTTTCACGAAGGGGAAGTGTGTCCGCGCCTGTACGGCGTGCGCTCCGGCTTGCTCAAGCAGTTCTACACCACGCCCGATGGCAAGGAGTGGATCAAGAGCTTCACGATCGAGGATGAACTGTTTGCCTGCCCGATCGCGTTCCAGCCGGGTGCCCGCACCAGCTTTGGCGCCGCTGCGCTCGAACCGAGCGTGGTGGAGGCGCTCGACTGGCGCCTGGTCGACGCTTTGGGTGAGCGCCACCTGGCGTGGCAGAAGGCAATCCGCTTCGCCTTCCAGCAACTGACCCAATTGAAGATGGCGCGCGAGCGCGACCTGCTGATGTACACACCGGAACAGATGTATCGGCACTTGCGCGAGCGCCGGGCGGACTTGGTGCAGCGCGTGCCGCAAAAAGAGCTGGCAGCCTACCTGGGTGTTACGCCGGTCGGCCTGAACCGGATCGCACGCCGGCTCGCCTGAGCCGCGGCGCCGTCAGAGGCCCGCGTTGCGGACCACCCGCAATTCCATCTGCAATTCGCTGTGCACGGCCATTTGGCCGATGCGGGCCGGCAGGAAACGCACATGGCGCAAGGCCGCCAGCAGCTTTTCCTCCTCGTCTTCGTTGCCATCGACCTCGACCACCTGGGCGCGCACGACTTCGCCCAGCGCGTTGATCCAGAATCGCGCGGTGATATAGCCGCCGCTGGTGCCAGGCAGCTCAAGCAGCTCGCCGCGTGCCAGGCCATCCGCCACCGTGGGTGGGCTGGTCAATTCGTGCAAGGGAAAAAATTGCGGGGGGGGCTGGTCTTGCTCCGCCACCATTGGCGGCTCGGGAGCGGGGGCTGGCGCCGCAGCCAGTACTACCGCAGGCTCGGCGGCCTTGACTGGTGCCAAGGGCTTGCTGGGCGCCACTGCCGGCTGCGGCAGCAGCGACACCATCAATGCAACGGGCGCCGGCGGTGGCAGCGCTTTGACGGCGCCGCCATGCTGGCCGGCGCCAAGCAGGAAAGCCAGGTGGGCCAGCACCGTCAGGGCCAAGGCACCGGCCTTGCCCCACGGTGCACGCCGCATCTTACTTGCCCAATTCACGCCACTGCAGGCGCCTGGTCTGGACCTCGCCACCATTGCCGCCATCACCCGGTTTTGGCTTGGTCAGGCCAACGGTTTTAGGGCGCTTGCCATCAGCGGTGACGATGACAATCACAGGTTTGCCGCTTGGCAGCTTGCTCACCGTCATACCTACGATCGGCGAAGTCATCCTGGTGCCCAACGGGGCCTTGTCGTTGATTGCGCCGCCGCTGCCATTGAATTGGTACAGCCAGCTATAGCCGCCGGGCTGGCAATCCGATGCCGATGGCACCACGGTTGGCACCAGCAGGGTACCTTCGAACAGTTGCAGATCGACGGCAACGCGCTCGCCGGCACTTGGCAGTTCGATATACCAACCCGGATCGCTCGACCAGTTGACCTTCTGGGCATCGACGATGTTGCGGGTGACGTCGGACGACGTCATGCGCTGCTTCACGAATGCGTTCAACGACAGGTTCTTCGTATTTTCCAGGTCATCCTTGAGACCAACCACAATTTGCGGAGTTACCGAAGCGCTCTCTTTCGGCACGACCAGGTCGCTGGTGCCCAGGAAGCGGCCGGTACCAAAGTACACGATCACCGATTTGTCAGGGCCTTCGGTCAGGTCCGGCGCCGCCATGATAGGACGGTTCTCACCCACGTTGATCAACTGGGTCACCGTGCCGGCTTTCAAATCGAAGCGCCACATATTGCCCAGCAAGTCGCCGCCATAGGCCGCAACTGCCGTGTTGTCGTCATTGAATTTGAAGGCAGCGATGTTCAGGCGGGCCAGTCCGCTTGGATTTGTTTTCGAACCGGCGCTGGTTGCAATATCCCGCACATTGGCCTTCATCTTCGGGTCCGACAGGTCCAGCACGAATACGTGGCCCTTGCCGTCGCCGTCGTATTTGCCGCCTTCCGCGACGTTGTTATAGCCGGACGTCAGGACGGCTACCCATTTTTCATTGACCTTGGTGATATGCGCCGGGCCAAAGCTATAGCCGAGATTTGGATTGTCGTCGGCACTATACGTCCACAGTACCTTCGGCGTTGCAGGGTCGGTGATATCCAGCGCATAGAAGCCGCGGCCGCCCTTGCCCATGGCGCCGATCAGCATGGTGCGCCATTCCGTACCGATCTTGACGTCGGAGACGGTCAGGGCGCCGTCCAGGTAATAGCGGTGGCGGTCGGCATAATCGTTGTTGGCCAGTTGCCACAGGTCGGGCAGCACCATCGGCGGAATGTAAGCCCAGCGCTCTTCACCCGAATCCGCGTCGAAAGCGTGCAGCATGCCATCGTTGGCGGCGGCGTAAACGATACCGGCGCGATCAGCATGCTTGGCAACAAATTCCGCGTAGCCCGGGTCCTTGAAGCCGAACGGTGGATCGCGCACGAATACCGGCTGCGAGTGCACGAAGTCGCCCAGCACCTTGTCGCGCTCACGGTACAGGCGCTTGCTTTCTTTGTCGACCATGACCTGCGGATCCTGCCCGCGCAGGAATTTCACCAGCGTATCGGCATTGGCCGCCTTGACCTGGTCTGCGGTCCAGGTCTTGTACTGGCTCAGCGACTTCTGGACAGTCTCGTTGAAGTAGGCCTTCTGGTCATTCGCCATACTGCCCGTGTTGAACGGCACCAGGTTATTGTTGGCGTCCGAAGTCCAGATCGTGCGCGAGTCGCCATCGGCAGTGATCTTGGTACGCAACTTCGCTGCGGCCTGCCATTTCGGGTCGCCCATGACCTCACCGGTGGTGGTGTCCATGGCATAGGCGCTCAATTCGCCATCCCATGCGCCGGTGCGATAGTTGGCGATATAGATGCTGTTATCGCCTTCGGTCGGCTGCAGGTTACTGGTGGCCGCCGCCGCGCCGCTACCGTCGGACTGGCCGATGCTGCTCATGGCCTGGTGCAGGCTGTCTTGCAGTGCCGCCGGGTCCTTGGCGCTGAAATAGGTGCCACGGCCGCTCACTGCGGCATGCCACAAGTCGTCGATTGTTTCGGGCGTGTTTTCCGTTGGCGCCGGCCAGTTCTGCGGGCCCTGCATGATCTTATAGTATTCGCCCGCCTTGGCCGTCTTGTAATCGCTTCGATATGGCAACGTGCCATCGACCCCCAGGCCCAGGGTGAACGTCGTCATGTGCTGGTGGTTGGCGACGTCGCCGACGTTCGCCGCACCGCCCGCGCTCGGGACGATGTTCTCCATGTTCGGACGCAGGTCGTTGTTGTAGTAATAGAAGGCGACGTCGGCCAGCGTAATCTGGTCGGCGGCCACGCCGCGCGAGCCAGCCTTGTACGGGGCATACGATGGGCGCGGGGCCTTGCCGATGTCGCCGTCCTGGTCCGTCATCAGCACAGAACGTCCATCATCGGTGTGCAAGGCTGCATTGCCGTTCCAGTAACCGTCGGTTGCCAGGATCGCGAAGTTGCGCTGGCAGGCTGCCTGGATTGGATCCGGTCCATCCGGGAATGCTTCGTTCTTGCCGAACTTATACAGCCGGCCCACTTCGTTCAACGCGGCACGCAACGGTGTGCTGGTGTCCGGGTTCAGCTTGTACAGCTCGGAATAGAACGACTCCTTGTGCTTGCCCTCGAAGGCGGAGATCGGGACCGCGATCGTGGAGTTATCGATGGTCATCAAGCCCATGCGGGCATGGAAATAGTTGGCGTCCGTCTTGTCTTCCGTGACCTGCTTCGGCGTACCGCGCACGTCCTTGAATGCCAGGCCGATGGCCGACTTCGCCATTTGCGATCGCGTGCGGTACCAAGCGTACCAGCTCGCGAAATTGCTGATCTCTTCATCGAAGTTGCAGCTGTTCGCTGCGCTGCAATCGGTGCGGCTGGCCGCTTTCGGATAGCTGTTGCGCGTAGAAACGATATCGACGCGTTCCCAACCGCTGAAATCGACTGTCGTGTGGGTGTTATCACGCGTCGCCTGGCAATTATTGCCGTTGCTGTCGCACCATTTCACGATCACGTTGTAGTAGTAAGGTGCGCCTGTCACCACCTTGGCGACATAGTTCCACCCGTTCGGATAAGCGTAGGTCGAACCATTCAGTGCGTTGACGCAATTGTTGCCGTTTCCATCACACCATACGCGGTCAGGAAAGTTGGCCTTCTCGCTACCAATCGTGGCCAGGTTGATGGTGTCGGTCACCTTCAGCTTGGGACAGGCAGTACTAGGGCCGCAAGGGTAGCCCAGGTCCGTCTGGCCATAGGTCCATTCAACGCGCTGCTTGCCATAGCCATCGCTCGGGATCCCTGCCCATGGGGATTGGTAGGCAGTTCTTGCCGCCTTGGTCGCATCCGCGCGACGCGAGCCGTCGTGGTTGACCGGCCAATCGTAGCGCACGGCAGGGTTATAGTAGATCTTGTTGAAAGCACTGGCAGCAAATGGCGGGTCGCCATCATTGCAGACGGCCGACATCCGGCCATCGGTGTTGCGGCAATACTTCTCGAAGCTGTTGCCCGACTTCATGCGGACATAGTCAGGCATGTAGTTCCACAGCATGCTGCCGGAATTATCCAGGTCAAGCATGATGTTCGGCAGCAGCACTGCTGTGGTGGAGTTGGCCAGCGGCTTGTCCGCCAGGTCCGTGCTGGCAGCGCGCGACAAGGCGGCGCCCAGCACGCTACCGGCAAACAGTGCCGCCAGCATGATTTGTTTGAAGAGTGGCCTCATCGATAGGTCTCGCATACTCATTGTGAAATAACCGCCTGTACGAAACTGACATTGGAACGCGGGCCAACCACCCGCACCGTGATACGGTAAAGGGCGACCGTGGAGCCGGCCAGGGAGTTGCCGTTCAGCGGCTGGTAAGTCAGCATGGGCTTCAAAATGCCGATACTGTTGTCGCCAATAGGCGCCGCCCCCGACGGCGCGGTAGAACACTTGGCGGGATCGAATTCGCCTGCCACATCGCACATGCGGTGGATGACGTAAGACACCTGGTTGCCAGCCGTATCAACCGGAAGCTGGGCCACCACGCCCTTGTCGCTCCAGTCCAGGTCATCGTTGGCTTCCGCGGTGTCGTTGCCGGTCAGGTCAAGCGCCGCCTGGCTGCTGGCCGAATAGCCATTGCCGCCAGCGTCAGCATCGAGCCCGCCCGGGTTTCCATGCACCCACGCGATCGCAGCTTCCACGCCGGCGTCGGCGCTGATGGCGGCACTTTGCTTGAACGCCAGGTTGCCCGCGATCAGGGACGACGTGTCGACCGAACGCATCATGGCCAAGCCGGCCAAGGTCATGGCCACCAGCACAATCAGCGCCATTACCAGTGCCACACCCTGCTGCCGGCGGCGCTCCCCTACTTTGACTACCGATTTCATATGCGCCCCCAGATTACGTTACGCAGGGGGATGACGGTCTCATACACCTGGTAGCGATAGCAGCCCCAATCGCTTGGGTAGTTGTCAGTTTTGATTGCAGCCCAGCTGGACTTCAGCGAGGTGGTCGCCTTGCAACTCTCGCCAGCCGGCGGCTTTTCATACTGGCTGGAACGGGTGACCAGCGCCACGCGAATGGCCTTGATGCGCGACCAGCTTGCCGGCGTCGGATTGTCCCAGCCGGCATCCGCAGCGCTGACCCAAGCGTTGATGGTCTGGCTGTCTACCGGCGCTACGCCGTATTGGGCCTGCAAGTCAATCACTTCGGACATGACGAGCTCGTTGACGACTGCAGGATTCAGCGAGTTGTCGCTACGTTCGAGGTCATGCGTTGCCGAATTGACGGAATAAACCTTGCGGAAAACCGGGCCGTTGCTGGCCGGCTTGAAACACGTGAC
Organism: Duganella sp. CF458; assembly: GCF_900113115.1. Lineage (GTDB taxonomy): Bacteria > Pseudomonadota > Gammaproteobacteria > Burkholderiales > Burkholderiaceae_D > Rugamonas. The sequence continues at coordinate 167,805 of NZ_FOOF01000010.1, forward strand.
GTTGGCGCCTGGCTGGTATTTCGGCCAATCGGCAGCAGTGCCCGCCGGCGGGTTGTATTCGCCATGCACGCCTGCGTTGTGCTGCAGCCTCGACGCCTTGTCCTGGACTTCGGTGATTTTCATCACGGTGCAGTTGCCGGCCTGCGATACCAGGGCCAGGTCGCCTTCCGAACAGGCCGCCGGATTGGCGACGTCCAGCTCGGACGACGGCAGCGGCATTTTCTTGCGCACGGTGGTCGAGCCGGACGGCAAGGCCGAGGACAGGTTGGGGTCGGCGAAATACTGGATGGTCAAGGTGTCGGGCTTGCTGCCGCCATCCTTGATCAGCAGCGGCGCGAAGTTGACGTCGGCCAGCGGCCCTTCCACGCCGCCGCAGGAGGCGCTCTTGTCGCAGTAGGCATAAGTCTTGATGCAGCCGGAATAGGAATTCGGGCCGGCAGCCATGCCCCAGCCTGCCGCCTTGGTATCGCGCTCCAACATATACAGTGCGATAGCGCCGTTTGCCTGGGCGTCCGCGCTGCTGGTGGTAGCGCGCTTGCGCGCTTCGTTATTGGTAAATGCCTGCGCCACGATCAGTGTGCCAAGCATGCCGATGACCAGGCCTACCATCACCTCGATCAGCGTAAAGCCTTTTTGTGAGCTGTGCATATATTTCCTCAACCGTTGATCAGGGCTACTGCTTCGTAGCGATGAGCCTTGGTCTCGCCTGGCAGCTGCCAATTGATGGTGACCGTGACTTGGTTGCCGTTGACCACCACCGTGCGCTTGCCGTTCGGCAGGCCAGGGACGGCCTCGTTTTTGGTGGCATAGGTGCTCAGATTATTGGGGTGTACCCACATGTCGCCCAGCAGCTGGTTGGCCGCAAAGCTGGCCTCCAGGCGATATTTGGAATCGGTGACCTGGCGCGTGGCCGAGGCTTGCATCCACAAAAAGGCCAGGATGCCAAACGAGAAAATCAGGATGGCCGCCAGCGCTTCAAGCAATACGACGCCATCCTGGCTGCCAGGTTTTAAATTGCGAATCATGGGAATACTCCTTAAGTACAGCCCTGGGGCGTGCCGTTAAGTTTGCTATTGGGGTCGCACATGCGCACCTGCCCGCCTGCACCGACGGTCACCACGTAACGGCGTGCGTCGGTGGTCTTGGCGTTGGTGACGTCGACGCGGTTGACTTCAGTGCCGGCGGCCGCGGAAACCCGTCCAAAGCTGTCGAACGTGACAACGCCCGGTTCATCCAGGCCGGCGCCGGCTGCCAGCGCGCTGGCAAACGTGTCCGCCTTCAGCGGCTTGGGCAGGGCCACCTTGCTGACGCCGAGCCGGGCATTGCCGCCGCCTTCTTCCGGCGTGCGCTCCTGGATCGAGGCTGAGCAGATATTGGGGTTCACACAACCAACCGTCCAGGCCACCTTGCCTTCCTTGTCGGTCAGGCTGAAGCGCACTGGCGTATTGCGGCGCAAGGCTTCGGTCCGCGCCAGCTGCAGGCCGTTCAGGACGGACTCTGCGGCAGTCCGGTTCTGTGCATCCTGCACCATGCGCGAGAAATTCGGCATGGCAAGCGCCAGCAGGATGCCCAGGACGCTGACGGCGATCATCAGCTCGATCAGGTTCACACCACGTTGCTTACGCATCAGCAGCGCCCACCCTTACCGGTGATCCAGCAGGTGTCGGACTTGGTCCAGCCGGCGGCGGTCGGCACGGCCGAGGTCTTTTTCACATTGCTTTCGTTCACCTCGTAGGTGAAACCTGCCATCGGGCCCTTGCCTTCGGCTTTCAGGCCATAGCTCATGCCATTGGCGGGGATATCGCAAGTGAAAGTGAAGTCGGGGTTGGCGGACGGTGCCACAGGCTGGCCCTTGTCGCAGGCGCCGGCATAAGTGCGGTTGTCCTGGAAGAACTGCTCCATTTTGATGCGCATGTCCGCCAGGCCGTTGGTGGCTTGGGGAATGTGGCCTCGGATGACATAGTCCTTATAGGATGGCAACGCCACCGACGCCAGGATGGCGATGATGGCGATGGTCACCATCAGTTCAATCAAGGTAAAACCACTGCTGCGACGTTCGAATATTTGTTTCACAAGTGTTCCTTTACCAGCAATATTAGTATTGCCGAAAAATAATTTGCCGGAAGTTTAACTGCATTTGGGAAAGAAGTCTCGCACAATTCGTTGCCAGGAAGCATCATTAGAGCGCTTTATCTATGAGAAGGCACGGTCGCCGCATAGCCGCCCCCTGGGGTAAAATGCAACGTTTCCCCGCGCCCGGCGCAACGCCCGAACGAAATTCCGACAAATGACCACCCTCCCCTCCGAAATCAATCCAGACGCCGTGAAGAACAGCCCGGCCGAAAAAGTGACGCCGATGATGCAGCAGAGTGTTTTCCCTATGTAGCGATGCCAAATGAATCGCCAAGTTACGCCAAAAGTTACGCCGAAAGCTTTATTCTTGACAGCAGATTTAAGGGATCCAGTGCTCGCGATCAATGAACTTTCCTGCCAGGCGCTCTTGCTCGAAATGCGGTTTCGAGGGATGACGCTGTCAACGGGAACCGGCTTCGTTGTTGATACACCAGTCGGGCCAGCTCTGATGACTAACCGGCACAATGTGACCGGGCGAAATAACGACACTGGAGTGCTGCTGTCGCCGCAAACGGGCGCCGTGCCCGACGAATTACTGATCAGGCACAACAAGTTAGGGTCTATTGGACAAACGGTTCAGATAGTTGAACCGCTGTACAAGGACGACGTTCCGCTTTGGGTTGAGCATCCTCGCTTAGGGGGAAAGGCTGATTTTGTTGCCTTGCCTCTGACTGGAATAGTTGGTGTGGCCCTGATGCCGATCACAACAGGACGACCCGAACATGCACTTATGGCAAGACCCGCATCAAACGTTAGTGTCATAGGCTTCCCTTTTGGCTTGTCAGCCGGCTTTAACTTTGCGATATGGGCAACTGGTTTTATCGCTTCGGAACCTTGCGTAAATTACGATAACTTGCCCATCTTCCTGATTGATTGCAGAACTCGGCAAGGACAATCGGGATCTCCTGTTTTTATCGTCTCTTCTGGGGGTATGGCCGCATTGGAAAGTGGAGCTACAGCAGCATTTGATGGGCCGGTCGCTAGATTCATGGGCATTTACAGTGGTCGAATCAATGCGGAGTCCGATTTAGGCAAAGTCTGGAAGGCCGAAGCTGTGTTCGAATTAATCACAAGTCTGCGACGAGTCGGCGATCGCATCCAGGCCGCCAAACCAATCTTTGCATTTAAGCATTCCCTTTAATGGCTTCGCTTGCTGTGAATGTACGATCTACGATGCCGAGACTCACTGGCTCCCCGAGCTCAATGACCGCTGGCCGGCAATCACTTCTCGCGGCGGATACTCAGAGATGAACGTGATGAGCCACTCTTGGAAGTAAGTAGGCGCATTCCGGTGCTCGCGCTGATATCCAACCCAGCGCATAGCGTTCCCGTGGAGGTTGTGACACTTTACATCCCATAGATCCGGAAGCCTCCTATTGTTGGGCGAATGGTTTCCCCACTCCGTCACAATTAGACGGATAAAGCCATTGCTATGAACCAACTCCACCATCCCGAAGGTCCCCGGCCCTATGTCCGAGTCGCGCTCTAAGCGAACGCCGTTCCGTCGAAGTTGTTTGATATTACTGTACATGCATACAGTATATCGCAAAGCGGTTTGCCCGTCCCTTAATTGTTCATCTGCTGATAGACTGATTGACAACTGAAATGTGCGTTGCTACGGTTCGGAAAAGGAAATTATGACGATAGTCGTGTTGTGGTATGGCGAGAAGTCTGACGAGCTGCGGTGCGCTGCCGACACCAGGATCTCGCGTGGGGCAAGCACCGCCACAGACAATGGGCCGAAAATCCTGCCTGTCCCAGTCCTATGTCATGGACATGTACATGGGCAAGATTGGAGACCTTATAACAGCAATAGCTTTGGCTTCGCTTTCTCAGGCTCAACCTTGGCGGCAATCAGCACCCACGCTTTGGCTACCGCTTGTACACAGAATCTCGCCGCAACCAGGGGCGCAGAAAAGCCGATTAGTGTTGAAGGCGTTGCGAAGCTGTTTCAGGTGATAGGGAACCATTACATAGTTGACATGTCATCACGCTTGGGCGCGACAGATAGTCAGAGCACCTATTTCTTTGAAGGAATGATTTTCGGATTTTGCCCGATAGCTAACAGGTATAAAGCATTTTCCATCGCACCAAGCCTCGAATCCGGCACATTCCAAATGCAATTCGCGGAGATACCAATTGTTCCCGACCTGTGCTATGCAATAGGCAGTGGAACAGCCGGATTTCTGAAACTTAATGAAGAGCTGTCTAAATCTCACCCAGACCCTGGCGTAATGACTACGCTGGCTGAAATGGTACGACGGGAAGTGCAACCGGACGTCGGAGGCCACTTGCAAATCGGCATTTGCACAAGAACTGGCTTTAGTGCCCATCCATTTATCAATCTTGGTGACGGTCCAGGCAAGCGGTTCCTCAGCTTCCTAGGATGGGATGTATCTTCCGCTACGGAGGCACTTGATGGATTTCGAATCGGCTACAGAGCTGTCAGCACTTTTTAGCAAAGACTTCGATTATGCGAGCTACCTGTTCCAATTCCAAGTCGCTCGCTGGCTTTCTGGCGTCAGAGCGCAGACCGTTTTCGATATGCATACGTCTGCACTAAGAGTGCCAGCTTTTTCTGGAATCTAACAGAGGTCTGTAGCACCCATTGAATAACTGTCGGACATCTCATAAGAAACCATGACTAACGATAACCATGCGCTCAATCTTGGCAAGCTGATCGTCAACCTTCATTCGCTTGAGCTTACGCTGCGCCTATTTCTTCATAGCCGGCCAAACGCTCGCCCTACTGGATTGGCTTATGGCGTTAATATCTATGCCCAGCCAGTCGGGACAGCTCTATCGGAGAGTGATATCACAAGTTATGCATCCCTAAGAAAACTCATCAACGACGTTAATGTAGAGCTGACTCGTCGGGGGATTGCAGATCAGGTCGATCCCGACTTGAATGAACTACGAGATGCGCTAGCACACGGTCGCGTTTCGGCGAACATAGATGAAGACACAATGAGGTTGATTAAATTCACTAGGCCCGTAAACGGTAGTGTCGAAGTCTCGTTCAACACACTTATGTCCGATGAGTGGTTTTCAGAGCAGCGTCGACGCGTATATGAGGCGATGCAGATCGTTTCGAGACTGATTCCAGGGGCTGAGCTAATTTAATCCAGAATCCAGCGCCTTGCTCGGTTCACAACTGACCCACCTAGTCGAGGCCTGGGCTTGCTGTTGATGCAGCAAACCCAGGCGCTCTGTCTGTTCTACTTGAACGTCTTTGTGTTCAGACGTCTCCGCATCATTTCAATAGCCCTTGCTGCCTCTGGTAATGCTCTTTTAATCCTACCGCTAGTTCCCGCCACGCCAGGCAGGCTGCTGCATTGAAGGCGTCGGTTTCTCCGACTTCAGATAGCGAAACTCCGGCGGGGTCATGGTCAGAGCTTGCGGGAGGTCCGGAAGGCTCACCTGACCAGGCGGCGTTATATGACCGCACGAAGCCAGCATTAATACGGCACTCAGCGTTATCAGATGCAGTGACATAGACCGGCACTTGCTTTTCAATTACGTCTCCTTTCAGGTAGATTTTTTGGATGCGGTCGCGGTACTTGATTTCCGTTTCCACGATCACTTTGGATTGCGCACGATCGATCGCCACCTTCCGTGCAGCCTGCGCCGACATGTAGTCAGACATCGCTTCAGCGCCACGGCGCGCCTCTTGCAGCCGCCCGACTCCGTACGCAACAGCGCATAGGGCGGCAATCGCCACCCACTTGAACCACGCTGGCAGGATCACGCCTCGCAGGCGTTCAAGTGTCGCCATCATGTCGGCACCTTAGCCGGCAACGCGTCATAGCGAGCCAGATTCCGGCCCCGCATGATCGCGATCAGCTTGTCCGCGTAGGCCGGGTCTGTCGCATAGCCAGCTGCCGCCGCAGCGCGGGCCCAGCCCTCCCCCGTCTTCTCTACAAAGCAGTTCCGATAGCGCGGGTTCTGACGGAAGAAGTCAGCATGGTCCTGCATACAGCGCTGCCAGCTTTCGTATGCGCGGAAGGTGCACTTGACCGGCGTGCGAGTCCCGCTGATGAATTCGTGAGTGTCGACCAGGACGACCGCCCCCTTCCAGGCCGGGCCAGGTTTGACCCCGAAAAGGTTGAAGCCTGGAGCGCGTGCTCCCCAGCTCGACTCCAGCGCGGCCTGGGCCAGGGTAAAGCTGGCAGGGATACCTGTAGTGCGATGGCAGGCCTGCGCGGCCGGCAGCAACTGCTCGATGAATTCTGCTGGTGACATCAGAAGGCCCCCCTCACATCTTTGACCGCTGCAGCAGCATCGTGTGCGATCTCGGCCAGATCCTTTCCACGGCGGCGATCGAACCAAAGCACCAGGGCACCCAGGATCCACCAGGCCGGGAGGCCAGCCAGGACGAGAATCGGTGCAGAAACAAACAGGATGCCTACCTCGGGTGGAAGACCATTCAGGCCCGCCATTTGACCGGCGGACGCGAACAACGTCGGCCACCAGCTGTGGACAGCAATCACGAGGAACGGCCCTGCGACTGCGGAGGCGAGCAGCGTGCAGGCAAAGCGGACAGCTGCCTCCTTGAGCGACCTTGGCCACAGAAACAAAAAGGCCAGTCCGGTTGCAGCGGCGCCGGCCAGGACCGGTACGCCGAAAATCTTGATGAGGGCACCGCCGGCAGTGGTTTCGATTGACATGTTCTCTTTCATTGAAGTTTTAGGACAAATTGATGGTGTGTGATCACCAAATAGCGAGGCCATATATCGGCCCCGCACCATACGAGCATCAGTTGCGATCGGGCCGGTGCTCGACATCGATGCGGACGTGCTGGCCGCTCGGATCGAATGGGTCCAGCAGGTTCTTGGCGAACCACAGAGCCAAACGCTTGCGCCAACCTCCGACGGTGTTCGCATGGCGGGTAAGGCGCTGTGTGACCAGGTATTCGCGTGGCGGCTCCAAGAACAACACGGACACCGGCGCCACATTGACTAGGAAGTCCGCAACCAGGCCGATATACAGGAGCACCGTACCCAAGAAGCGCGCGGTAGGGGACAGCGTGCCAGCGTCGCGGGCGCGCTGCAGGTTCATGACCGCCAGGTACAGAACCCACAACAGGGCGAACGAGGCAAGGCCCAAAGCGATCACCTGCAGCGCGATCAACAGCAAAGACAAGACGGCGCTCATTGGGACACCTGGTTGAACGCATTACGCACGGCCAGCGGAACGGCCGCAGCGATTTCCTTGTAGCGCAGCTTGACCGCTTCCTCCAGCCCGCCCAGGTTCTCGGCGGCGATGGCCGCCAGCACCGAAGGTGCCTCGGTAATGTCGAGCAGCCGCTGCCGTATCTGGGCAATGGCACCAGCGGTAGCCGTGTCTCCATCGATCATTGCCGCCATACCGATACCGGCAAGGCGGTTGAGAATGAACTCGCGCGTTGTGCGCACCTCGGCGAGGAACGGAGCCGACAGTTCGGCAAATGGCACGCGCGGCGCCGGCGTAACCGTCCATGCGCCATGAATATCGATGGAAACCGCATCGCCACGCACCAATGCCTCGCGGATGATTTGTTCATCTTCCGGCGAGACATCGGTCGCGTCGGCAGGGAGCACGCCCGCAGCAATGTAGTCCTCGACCAGCAGGGCATCGTAGAAGCCCCTGGTGCTTGGTGAAAATTTGTTCATGGTGAAGTTTCCTTAGTAACCAGTTGCGATCCATTCGATGGTGTTGCCGGCGCCAAGCGGTGCGCCACTAAACGAGAAAGCTTGGAGGACTGTTCCGGACAGAGACCGGCTCGTGCTGATCTCAATGACAATTGCAGCGCCGGCACCCGAGTGCATCGCAACGATCTTGTAGGACACCCCGGAATTAATAAACGAAGTCGGGAAGGTGATCGTCAGCTTCCCGTTCGCGTCGGTGACCCCTGACCCCTCCTGGGTAATCTTTCCGCCTGGCTGACGCCGCCAGCCGTTGACTCCGATAAGCCCCGCAAAGTCGGCGTTCTTTTCCATTGCAGCAGTGGAGTGAACAACCTGCCAGGTCGACCCCGTCACCGCAACAAAAGTAGCGGTCTGTCCCGACGCGATGGTGATGGCGCCGTCGTTGTTCGACGTGTAGTTGATATTTGCCCCCGCACCAGCGGCAATTGATCCGGTGTATGCGTTGCCGAAGACGGTAACTGCTTTACCGACCTGTACACCCAGGCTAGCTGGCGTTGGCAGTGTCAGGACAATGCCTGCCCCGCCCAACCAGAGCGCTTGGCCGATGTCCGCTGCCGTCAGGGCTCGGGAGGCTGGAATATTCGAGTAGCCGGAAAAGCTACCGAATGATGAACGTAACACCGCAAGCAATTGCGCCCGATTCGTCCCGTCCAATGCGAGGCCGCCCGCTTCGATAACGGCGCAAATTTCCTCTTGCACGTGATCAAACCAACTATCCTCCAGGTCCGTCGCAGGGATGCCAGCAACAGCGTTGCCGTTTGTAAAACCGTGCTTTCCCGCACCAAATTTATCGACCGATTTGGTCGACGTCGAAATTCGCTTCATACGTCCTCTCCGTAAGAAATGTAGACAATCGTGTGACCCGGCTTGTACTTCGCCAGCAGGCACGCAAGGCCGGCATCGCCCCACGACGCAAGCGGTTCGTTCGCACGGCCGTTCACGTTTAAAAGCTTCACATTGGCTGCCACCGGTACGTTGACGCGCCAGGCGTAGCGCCAGCCGCCTTGGTTCAGACCAGCGTTGCATTTGCTGCTAGCTCGAAATGGACGGAACTCGGTGATGGAGCAACCGGGATAGCCCATCGACGCCAGCAGGGAAACAAAAAAGGCGGTCGACTGACCGCCTTGCCTGGCTAACTTTTGATGTACTCTTCGCCTTCGCTCAGCAACGTTTGTCGCTGGCGACAGGCACTCGTCTGGTAGCCCTACGTTGCGCTCCCAGTCCTCCAGCAACTGGCTGGACTCGCGAGGATCGAATTCCCGGACCAGCGAAACCGCGCTGTTGTCGGCGCGGGCAAAGCTCTCTGCTGCAGCGCCAAGCACCTTTGCCATGAAGGTATCCAGGTCGCGCGGCCAGACCGGACCCTCAGGTAACAACTGCATCAGGTGCCGCCGGTAATCTTCTTTTGTCAGATCCACGTGATGCCTCCGAACGTCGCCATTTCACCGATGGCATGTAGGACATTGGCCACCGGTGCGACAAGCACATGGTCCTCTTCACCAGTGGCGATGCTGATCGCTTCGCGGACGTGGCTGATGAGGAGCGTCCGCCCGGGCGCCGACTCGCGCAGGATCAGATCGCGCAGCTCGGCCTCGACTGCCGCTTTCACGCTTGCGGAGCCGGGCGTGAGCTGGATCTGGAACAAAACTGGCACAGCGACAGGAGCGACGACATACAGCTCCGCCGTCACCGGCCTACGGGCGTCTATATACGCTTGCACCACGCTGATCTCAGGCGGATCAGGAATCGGGGACAAGTCCCCATCACGCACCAAGCGTAACGTGATGGTGCCCGCGCCCATCTCAAGAGGCGAAACCCAGGCGCGCGTCACACCTGGCACTTCCTTCGCCCACTTTACGTAATCGGAACTGCTCCCGCCCTGTGGCGGCTCCTGAATTCGCTGCAGGATCCTGCCGCGAAGCTGGCTATCCTTTTCGATATCGGACCCGTCGACCAAGCCGGCAGGGTCGACCGTCGCCTGACTCGATAGGCCGGCGATCGGGGAGACAAGCGTGAGCTTCGCGCCTGCCGCGGTATTTGTCACGACGCCGGCCGTCATCGCATCGACCGGCACGGTCGCTGCCAACGCGACCAGCGTGACTTCGCTCGTGGACGCAAACTGCACGCCGTCGCTGCGGACGAACTGGGTACCGACTGGCACAGTGACGCCGGCCTGCCCCTCCACGATTACGCCACCGGAAGACCCTTTGGCTGGCTTTCGGCCATCTTCGAGCCAAATTGACGCATGCCGATCGAGGTACTCCTCCTCGGCAGTGTCAGGCAGCAGTTGACGGCTCAGCCATTCAACATAGCCATACAGGCCATCGGTCGCACCGGCGAGGATGTGTGCCAGTACGTTTAAGTTGCCGAACGCTAGCCTGGCATCGGCGCCAGGAATCCGCTCGATATCGGCATAGGCCGTGTCGCGAAGTTCAATGAGTTCTGGTCGTGAAAATGGCATATCAGGTATTTACAAGTTGCAGGTTAGCCCACGCAAAGTCGAACCGGAATTTCAGGTTCGGTCGGCCCTCTCGAACGAAGCCACATTGCAGCCCAAGGACCCCCGGGCCTGCGATCTCAGCGACGACCTCAATACTCGAGCACACCTTGTCCTCAACCAGCCAGGCGAGCGCCTCATCGGCGTATTCCTTTGCGCGCTGGACTACGATGCGGGTCTGTTTTTCACGCTGCAGCAACCAAAGGCGAGAACCGATTGGCCGGCGGGTAATCGCGTCCCCCCACCATCCTTTGCGTCCTCCAGCTGCATCCGGTAGCGTGTCGTCGGCACGCGCGCGGCGCCACGTGAACAACGAAATGAGCGCTGCAGTTTTCAGGTCCTGACCAGCCGATAGTTGGCCGGCAGCGGCCAACCGCCAATCGCCGCGCACGCCGGCGGCATCCCAAAAAGTTTGGATATCCATTTACATTCCTTGATCTGGCGTCGAGCCGGGGAAGTTGTGACCACGGTGGGCGTTGAACACCTGCCGCATGCCGTCCATTGACTTGGCGCCGTGGTCAATAACGTCACGCTGCGCGATGATGTCGCGCCCCACGGTCAGATCCTGCGGGACGTGTACTGTTGGCGCGTTCACGATCGTTACGTCCTTTCCTGCGCCATCAATCACGATGCCTGAGCGGGTCAGGTGCACTTTCTGGCCCTGGTCGTCATAGAGTGCAACTTCGCCAGACTCCAACGCCCTGAGCCGGAAGCGCCGGTCTTCGACAGCGATGACAAGGCCATGGTCACGATTGCCGCCAACGAACACGACAACGCCCTCCGCGCCAGGCTTTGGGACGCTGGTAAAGCCATACTCCTGGATGCGCTCTACGTCGTCGTGCACTTCTTCGGCTAGCAACTGCGTTTGCACCAGCTGGACGGCCTTGCCGTCGCCAACTGCTTTCAAAATGCAGCGCCCAACCATCAGCGCCGCCCTGCCGCGCACGCCGGCAGTCATCTTCTCGATTGAATCAAACATCAAACCCTCTCAAATTTTCCTGTCGACTCCGTTGCCCCTGCCTGTGGCTGGGGGATCTCCGGCAACTGGTCGAACGCCTTCGGGCTGGTCAATTCGATCTCGGCGGTCGTCCCTCCTTCGTCGAGCTTGAAGGTAATCGCGGCAATCAACCAGTCCTCATCTATACGGCTCATTGGGTCGACGACCCGCACCATGCTGTTGATCCGCCAGATGTCATCGACACCCTGATCGGGATACCACCCCTGCACCGTCGCGACATATTTACGGGACTTAGCTTCCCTGTTCCCGACTTCCCATTCCGCGCGCTGGCGAATGCGCGCGGCGTCGGCCTGCGACTCGCAGAGCACGATCAATGGACGGTACCGTGCGATCTGGCTGCTGCCAGTCTTGGCGCCGCCACCGGCACGCTTAACCGTCGTCTTGCTGGATATGACGGATTCGAACTTCCCGATGTCATCGATGTCCTGAGCGCTCGCCTGCCCCTTGACGGTGATTTCCGAAAAGAGGTTCGCGTGGGAGACGTCCAGGTTCGCAGACAGGATGTTCTTGCCAAACTCCAGCGGCACTGCAATGCGGCCAGCCCGGCCCGCACGTGTCAGCAGCAGGCCGCCCTCATGGTCGGAAACCAGTAGCACGCCTTCATTGCGCGCAATCCGCTCAAGCGTTCTGAAAACAGACTCGCCGTTCTGGCATGCACATTTAGGCAGGCAACCCTCGACGCGAACGGAGTTTGGCGGCGTACCCTGCTTGCCGATCTTTTTCTGCTGGACCGTCAACTTCTTTGTACTGGTCGTCTCGTCGTACACCTTGACGCTGAAAGGCGAGCAGAGCCGGTCTGCGATCTGCTTAAACGTAAGGCCCGAGAACGCTTGGCTAGGCGCCGAACAGTCAACGAGGTCACCGGTGCGGTCGCGCCCCTTGACCTGGATGCGATGGTCGTTTGCGTCATACGACACGTTCACCGCATCGACGAAGCCATTAATCACCACATGGTTGCCGATCCGTACCTCGCAGAACTCACCTGCAGGAATAGCCCATTCGGTGAGCTGGCCTGGCCAACGCTCAGTCAGTGCGATGTCGAACGTGCCGGCAATCTGCTCAATCCCGTGCCGCACCGAAACACTTTTCCAGCCACCATAAACGCGCCCACCAACGTGCAGGGTCAGTTTGTTTCGATCTTCCATTACTCGCTCGCCAATTGGAGTGGGACGCCTGCAGGCACAAAACTAGGATGCCGCACGGCATTGCGCTTGACGATATCGCCGGCCCGCAAGGTGCCATACAGCGAGTAGGACAAGACGAGCGCCGGCGTCGGCTCGACCAATTGCATCGAGTAGGTTCGCGGCAGCGCCGCGTTCTGCCTGGACAGGTGCGCCAGTGCAGACGTCCGCACAACCTTGAGCGAGCTGGCCACTGCTGCGGAAGGCCGAGCGATGCCGACCGCGTAGTCGTGTTCATCGAAAACGCGCAGGATGTCGGCGCGCACCACCTGGACCTCGCCTGCGGTGGACACGCTGGTATTCGGCGCCAGGCCGGCGTATTGAACCAGCGCGGCGCGCTTGATCAATGCAGTCACACCCGCCTGTTGACGCTGCACGACACCTCGAACGGACGCACCACCAGCACTACCGCTACCGCTGCCGCTGCCGGCGCGCGCGTAAGGCTGATCCAGCACTCCAGTCACATAATCAAGCGAGCGAACCAGGGCGACGAGCTCAGAAGCCAGCGACGCGGGCTTCGCGATCAGTGTTGCCGATTTGGATGACACCGATTTGGTGACGGGAGAAGCCCTGAAGTCGTCAAGCTGCAGGAACGCTTCAATTGTGGCCAGGATGTCGTCTACACCCCAGCTCGGGAGACCGTCGATCGAGAATTGCTGCGTGAAGTCATCCTCGATGGCGGCAAAGGCGTCGAACTGAGCCTGCGACAGCACCCTGTCCGAATCGATGTCTGCGGTCGGCTGGATCTGCTCGCCGGCCTCTACAAAGTGCAGCGTGAACTTCGCCAGACCGCCAAACTCACTGGACTCGCTCAGCTCGCACTCGGCAACCGTAACGAGCTTAGTCCCATGGTAACGATTGACGAACTGCCCGGCCCCCTCCTCCTCGACCGCGGCGAGCAGCTGGTCACGGCCTGACATGTACCCTGGACCAATGATGTAGGCTTCGACCTTATATTCACGTGCGCGCCGTCCCATGTCCTCCAGGTAGGGCACGTCACGCTGCGGGTACTCGTGTCGCGCAAGGCGCCGCCCAGCCGTCAGGCTAGTGGAAGTCATTTCGAACGGTACGCCGCGAAAGGACGCTGGCTGCAATTGGTCACGCCAAGTCATAGAAAATCCAAAAGATGAAGTTGCCTGGTTGCGCACCGCCCGGCTAGCCGCCAATACCGTACAGGCCGGCGCTGACGTCGATCGGCACCGCGCTGTTGACGCTCGATAGCTGACGCACTTTCGTTGGTGCACCAAGGATTTCAAGCTGAATGCGGCCACCAACCTCTGTTTTGCCACCACCGCCACGGATCGATTGCGCAGCCGTCTGTCCTCCCCCAAATGCGGCAGGTTGGCGGATGGCTTCTGTAGGTGAGACGGATCCAGTCCGCCCAGCGGCCGTTTCAGTCCGTCTTGCCGCAGCGTCCAGTTGCGAGAGCCTCGCGGAATCGGCGGCAGCTGGCGCCGGCGCCGCCCTATCGTTGAAAGCTGCCGCCCGCGTTGCGGCCGCGACAGGTTGTACCAGGCGAGCAGTGCTGTTCGTGATGACTGGGGGGACCGACGCCTTTTCGCTCGTTGCCATCACCTGCGTTGCGATCGCCGAAGACTGGGCCACACGGGCGGCGGTGCTCGCGATCACCGGCGGCGGCACTGTGGCGTTTCCGGTAACTGCCGCCGCCCGCTTCGTGGCAAACTCCAGCTGCGGCATATTCTTGACAATGTCCAGATCCCGAACCAGCGGGATGCTCTTGATAATGCCAATGATGCCGTTGCCGAGGGCCTGCCACGATTCGAGGTAAAGCTGTATCAGGCCGTCAAAGAAGTTCACCTCAAAGACAGCCTTGATCCGGCCCCATACGCCTGTGAAGTACTCGACGATGCCATCCCAGTTCTTGTAAATCAGGTACACACCGGCGGCAATCGCAGCGATCACCAGTCCAAACGGATTGGCCAGCGCAGCGGCGCCAAGCGCCTGCAGCCCGGTTATGACCAACGGCAGGGCGACGGTGCCGATCGAGAACAGGGCTGCGATCGTTGGCGCGAACGCTACGGCCAGGAGCAGCAGGACGCGCGTGGTCGTACTTGTGTTGTCGCTTAGCCATTTGAACGCTGCAGTGACACCCGAGACGACTTCCCCGACATCTTCGAAGAAGCCCATCACCTTTTCTTCGTCAAACGAATTGACGAAGCGATCCATCCAATCGACCAGCTTAGGGATCAGTTCGAGCAGGCCTGCCTCGCGCCGGTCCAGGAAGGCTTGCACCTTCGGCGCCGCCACCGCTGCCATTTTCTGGGCCGCGCGCGCGATCAGGCCGGTAATCCGGGTCATGCTGTCTGCGGCATTACCAGCATCCTCGAAGTCTTTTTCTGTCAGCAACGCCGCCTTGGCCTGCTGCTTGTACTCCTCAAATTTCTCGACGCCCTGGCTCAGGCCTTCCGCCATCTTGACTGAGCTCTTGCCAGCGAGCGCCTGCAGCACTTTCAGCTTTGCGCCAGACTTATCGCTCTGGCTGAAGACGTCCATCATCTTCGTCAGCACGTCGACCGGGGACTTCTTCTTCAAGTCCTCCATCGAAACGCCGGTGGCCGCGAAAGCTGCGAGCGCCTCTTTGTTGCCGGCAACAGCCGAGCTGATATTGCCGGTCAGTTTCAGCATGGCGGCGGACGCATCCTCACTCGACACGCCGAACTGGCCAAGGTAGTCGCGCAAGGCGCTAATCTCCACCAGCTGCTGGCCCTTGATGCCGGCGTTGGCCATCGAATCGCCAAAGTCGTCGACTGCGTTCACTGCCGTCGAGAAGACGCCGGCAACCGCCCCTGCGGCCACGCTCGCCACCCCGGCAATTGCTTGCAGGTTACCGGTGATCTTCGACAGCGCTCCGCTGACCCGCTCCATGCCGGCGGTTTCTCCGAGGCGTTCCCAGGCTTTCCCGACGTTGCTTTTGGTGCCGAGGTTATCCAGGCGATCCGAGATACGATTGATTACTGCGCTGGCTTTATCCAGCGCAGTAATCACGATTTCTGCACGATTTGTCATGTGTGCCTCCTTGCTTCAGGAAGTCGATGACGCTCTGTTCATCGCCTCGTATTTTTCTTTGGCGATGTCCGCCCAGAAGTCCAGATCTGCCGTATCGAGCGCCCAAACGACGTCAGGCGTCCAACGGAACGCCCAGGTGATCAGCTTTACTGCTTCGCGCCAGTGCCACTTTCCAAAAAAGGCAGCACAATCTCCATCAGCGCCGTGACGTCACCGCCATCGATCGAGTCCGCTTCAGCGCGGGTCAGCCCGCAGGTCGCTTCGATGATCTGCAGCGTCAGGTCATACGGTTTGCGCCCGGTGACCTCGATGTTGCGCATTTCGCCGCCAGTCGGGCGACGCAAATGCAGCACTTCAAGGGTGGTGCCGTCCTTGAGACGGACTGGATGGGCGAGCGAGAACGCGCGCACCTCGCCAGTCTGCTGACGCACGATATTGGCCGAGTTCGGTTTGGTTTCCATTTATACGGCCTCCGCTGGTGCGCCGAAGAACTTCGCGGCGGTCTTTTCGGCTTCGTGTTTGACCGGTTCCATCACCGCGCCGCCGCGCACCACGTAAGCCTGGCCGCTGTCGGTTTCGAACATGAGGGTCATGTCCGTGGCGCGATTGATTTCCATGATGTCCACGTCGCCGCTCATCGCGATTTCGCACTCGATCTCGGCGTGCTGGGGCTTTTCGGTATAGCCGGCTACACCGCCGTCAATCATGATCGGCGTGCGTACACTGCCGCCCGGGTTCAGTTTTCCGCTGCCCGGCACGGTGCCGATGCGGCGGCCGTTCAGGCTGATGTAAGCCGTACCGGTAAATTTCTTGTCTGCCATGTGCTTTCCTTAAAAAAATAGGCCAGCGGTCACGCTGGCCCACAAGGGGGAGGTTTACAGCCGGAATTCCAGCTTCGCCGCGAAGACGCGGAATTGGTTGATCAGATCGGGAGGCAGCAGCACGTTGACGCGATTGGCGTCAGTCGGACTGCGCTCGACGATCAGGTCCGCCTTGAACTGGTCGAAGTTCTCGACCAGGCCAACCTCTTCCCAATCGCGGAACAGGGCAATCATTTCGCCGCGAATGGTGCGCGGGGTGACGATCGCCTGGCCGGGGGCGAAGTTAGTGCCGTCGTTCGCCAGCTTATAGCGCGGGAACTTCTGCGCGATCCGCGCACGGACGCTGTAACGCAGGTACGACAGCGTGTACATCGTTTCCGCGTCGCGGTAGCTAGGGTCGACGAAGCCGCCCGCGTTCTGGGTGTAGGTCGTTACTGCGCGCTCCACCATCAGGTTGCCGCCGGCGTCGGCGATGGTCGTTGCCAGACCGTAGCTGAGCAGGTTGTTGCGTTCGGGACGCGTAAAACGCTTCTCTTGCGTAGCTGGCAGCAGGCCCGGGCCGACCAGGGTTTGTACGGGACGTGCCGGATCGATTCCGCCAAGGTGGAACGCGCAGATCGTGCCCCAAACCGCCGCATGCTTCCATACCGGCATTGGCGATCCGCCCTGCTCCACCGCCCAGGCGATCACGTGCTCGCTATTACGCGCGTTCGCCCAGGTATTGAGCGAACCGACCGTGCCGCGAACCGCGGTATGAGCGCGGCCATCGTTCTGCTTCAGCGGTCCCCAGCGCGACGTCAGCTCGGTTTCGAGCAGCTGCAGCGTGGTGCCGTCGGACAGGCCGAGCAGCACCGTGTTGTACTGCGTCTCGCCCAGGTTTGCGAGTGCCGTCGCAATCGCCGGATCGCCAGCGCCGTTGGCCATCGCCGTGATAGCGACGTTCAGCCCGGCCGGCGTTTTCTGCGACAGCGGGTAGTAGTTCAGCCGCAGGTCGATGTCGTTACCGAGCGTACCCTTGTTGCGTGCTGTGACGGTCACTGTACCGACGGCCGCCGCTGCGGCAACCGGCAGATCCGGGTTGGCGTTGATTGCCGCAGCCAAGGCCGCGGCGATGGTAGTCGGGGTGTCCGTCACTGCAACCGCCGCCTGGACCAGCTCGCCAGCGACGTACAGGTTCAGCAGCCCCGCCTCGGTCGGTGCCCCGGTGACGACGACGGTCCCGCTTGCCGCCACTCCGGCGCCATTGTCCGCCAGCGGCACGATGGTCGTTTCGACGTCATCCGTCACGCCCTGGGACGCCTCGAACATCAGCGCCGCGTGCGAGCCACGACCGCATGCCGTGCGCACGTCCGCCAGGCGCGTCGCCAGGAACGGGACGTCCGCCGCTGCGGTGCCTGCAGCAACCTTCTGGGCCAGGATCAGGATGCGGTTTGGCATCGAGACCAGGCCCTTATTCGCTTTCGAATTGTCGAACTCGACATACTGGCCGGGAGTCAGGAGATTGACCGGGATCTGATTGAAACCGATGCTCATTATTTCACTCCCTTCTTCGCCGGCTGCGCGGCGTCAGTGCCGGTGACGATCGCCACGTCGCTGTCTGCGATACGGCGAATCCAGAATCCGTCGTCGCCGTCGACTTGCGTCGGGCCGTCGACTTCGCGCCCGGTTGCCGGGTCGCGCACCAGCCGGCCTTCCACCGGCTGGATAGTGATAATTTTCATAAAGATTTCCTATTGTGTTAAGAGACCGCAGGGAAGACGATGTCCGCGCGTGCATCCACCTGGCCGTCCGGTGTATGCGGATCGGGCGGGTCGTTACGAGGGCTGGCCATGTCGATCGTCACGCTCACCTCCGCCAGGTCGTCAAACTGCGTCGCGGGATGGTGGCAGTAGGCAATGCTGTATTGCATTTCCGCGTGCACGAAATCGGCACGCCCATCGTCGCCCTGGTAGGACAGGACGGTATCGACGTACTGCGCGCTTTCTGCCAAATTGGCGAGCTGACCAACTGGCCCCGAGCCACCGTTCATCTGGGCTTCGACCTGTGCCTCAATCGCTTCGCACAGATCGTCGAGCGCGTCATCGGCATCGACGTCCGCCTGGACAATGACGACTATCTTCAGCTGCAGCTCGCGCTTTTGCATGAAGTCGTTGGTCTTCGTTGCCGGATCGCGTTCCGTGTAAACCAGCACTACTGGACAATTCTTTGCCGCGACGGGATACATGCGCGACGCCTTGACGCGCCCAAAGAGCGACGGCGCGGCATTAAGCACATCCCGCACAGCGTGACGGATCAACTTGCGCTGAGTGCTCAAGCATTCACCTCCTTCAGTTGTGCCTTCATCATCCGGCCATCCTCGGTCCGCTCAGGGAGCGAAGTCACCTTCCAGTTCAGCGCATTGATGGTCAGCTTGTCGCCGTGATCGAGGCCGTCCAGCGAGCCGACCGGATACAGAATCTCCACGTTGGCGGCCTGCACCATATCGCCGACAAAGAGCGCATCGGGTCGATCGAAGATTACCGCCGCCTTCTGGACCGAACCGTCTGGCATTAGCCTGGTGGCTTCATCCGCGTGTTCTTCGATATTGAAGAAGACCGACATGTTCTCAGCAAACATACAGATCTCGCTTACTCGTTACCGGCGCCGCCAGCGCCATCAGCGCCTGGTTCGACGACTTTGCCGGCCGGGGTCAGCACGCCGGACGCGACTAACTGCGCGGCATCCGCTTCCTTCATGTCGACCGTGTCGCCCGCCTCGTACTGCTTGACGCCCGTATCCAGCTGCCAGTTGACTTTGAATTTCATGGTATTCCTTGAAAAGGGAAGAGCCCACCGCGGCAGGCTCTCTGGTTGTAAAGACCATCTACTACGGTCGGGTGTGCAGACGTCTGCACACAACCGTCAGGCGATGGCGTTCTGGAAGAAGTACGACAAGTCCGGCGCGCTGATAATCTCGTTCACACGTTCGCCGGCGCGCGTCTTGTAGCCACCTTCCAGGCCGCCGAAGTCCTTGCTGTACTGCGTATCGGCGATGCGCTCGCCGAATTCGGCAGTAAAGCCCCAGGTGGTCGCGCGCTGCGCGTCGGTTGGCACCTCGCGGTAGGTCAGTGCGCAATGTTTGCCCCAGGCGCGCTGATACGCCGCGGCCTGCCCCTTTTTCGCGGTATTGACGAAAGCCTCGCCAACCAGGATCTCCTCCAGCTCGAGCGCGTCGGCCAGCTGCTGGCGGGTGACGCCACCGGAAGTGCCGCCCTTGCCGTTGACGTAGTCGATGACTTTCGGGTGCAGGATCAGTTTCGTCCATGCCGCGCGCCCGATCGTCATCACATTCGGACGCATGACCGACAGGTCCAGGGCGTTCAGAATGGCACTGATCGGGTCCGAGTTCGCATAATCGGACCACTGCGCGGTGCCGGCCAGCGTGGTCTTGTTCACGTGGTTTGCCGGATTGAAGACTGCGCCAGCGACACGCACTTCACGGTCCAGCGTGACCAGCTTCATCACGAATTCGGCGGCATTGGCCACCGGGTCAACACCTTCGGGTGCGTTACGCACGTCGTTGATCGGCACGATCTCGTCCAGGCCGTATTCGAACACGGTGGCCGGGACCAGGTCGCCTACGCTTTCTACCTGGTTAGGCGCGCTCTTGCGGCCAACACGGGTTTCCTGCACGGTGAACTGGTCTGCCATATTCTGGCGCATGTACTTGAAGTCCTGCGCGCCGACAAGAACGCGTGGCATGACGCTGTCGGCGATCATCTTGGCATTGCGATAGGCAATCACGATCGCCTGGATTACTGCTGCATTGATAGGATATGGTGCTGCTGCACTCATGTTTTGCTCCTGAGGGATAGGGTAATAGGGGCGGAAACGGGATCGGCCAGGCAGTTAGCCCTGGATCAATTCCGCACCAACGAGGACGCTGCCGATGTCGCCTGCGACGCCGCTTACTTCGGCATAGCCGATGATTCGATTGTTGGTGCCGGCGGCGGGCGCTGCGGCCACCGCACGACCTTGCGCGTCCGCTGTCAGCGGCTGACCGCGCGTCACGTTGCCGCCATACTCGACATCAGCCAGGCCGGTGCGCACGATGTCGGCGCGGTCGCCGGCGGCATATGCAAAGCCTTCGGTGACGCCGATCATGGTGTCGTTGACGGTGGTTGCCTGTTTGACCGCACCATCACTGGCGCCGAAGCAGACAATACGGTTCTTCGCCAGGGCACCTTCCGCCACGTAGTTGACGATAAGTCCGGTGATTCGCATGGTATGTAATCCTTGTGTGTTGAACAGTTGATCGGCTTACTGTGCGGCGAGTTCGCGGGCAGCCTGCGCGGCGGCAGCAGCAAACGAGACTTCGCGGCCAGCGGTCTTGGCTTCAGCGACAATGGCGCTCGCCCGCGCGGCGATGTCGCCGGCTTGCGGCTTGGCGGCGGGAACTGGTTCCGCAGCAGCAGGCACTGGCGCCGGTGCGTCCGCAGCCAATGCGGCGGCGGTGGTCTTCAGCTTGCCCTTCTCGGCGGCGAGTACCTGTGCGGCAGCCTGGTCCGGGTTGGTCTTACCGTCAGCCTTGAGCGCAGCGATCAGCGCTTCGTGGCCCGGCATCGAATGCGCCTCGATACCCAGGATGCGTTCACGTTCCGCGGTGGCGCCGGCGGTGATGAATTCGGATCGCATTTGCGCAAACAGCGCTGCGTGGTCGCGTTCCAGGGACTCACGCGAAATGGTTGGATCTGGCATAGAAATTTCCTTTTCGGTGGGGGTGTGGTTCGGCGCATCACCGGCGCTTAACACGGTTTCAGTTGAATCGTGGCCGGTCGCGTCACCGGCGCCTGCCACGGAAAGCCCGCCCAGCGCAAACACGGCCTTACGCCGTTTGGAGAACTGGGAAGGGTTGCTGGCCAGCTTTTCCACCGTTGCATCGACCGTGGAAACACCGTCCACCAGCCCTGCTTCGATGGCCTGCCGGCCAATGAACACGCGGCCGTCGGCCATGTGTTCGAGGACGTCGTCCGCCTTCACGCCGCGATGTTCCGCGACCGCGTCGACGAACACGGAATAAATGTGGTCAACCTGCGCCTGCATGTACGCCTTACCTTCTTCGGACAATGGCGCAGTACTGCTGGCGATACGTTTGTAGCGGCCAGCAGTAATCTCGGTCGTCAACGCACCTGGTGCGCGCGGGCTGTAGTCGTGCGTGGCCACGACACCGATGCTTCCCACCTGCACCGTCGGGCCGCTCACAAAGACCGCGTTCGCCGCCGAGCCGAACCAATATGCGGCACTGGCCATGGTCCCTTCGCTGACTGCGACGATCGGCTTGACCGACGACAGCTCATGAATCGCCGCCGCCAGTTCCGGAGTACCGAAGACGCTGCCGCCAGGCGAATCAATCGCCAGGACCATTGAGCGGACGCGCGGGTCGGCAATCGCCGATTCGACCTGTTTGGTCAGCATCTGAGCCGAAGCGCCGCCGCTCACGCGTGTGAACAGGTTCGCTTTCGGCGCGATGACGCCGTCGATTGCCAGCACCGCCACCCCGCCTTCGCGCAGCTCATACTCCTGCTGCTCGTTTGCGAGGGGACGGCTTAGCCGGGCTTCGATCGCCTCGATATCGATCTTTTCGCCGCGGAAGTGCGCCGCGTAGATTGCCTGGATCTCCTGAAGCTTCTCAGGCTGGATGGCCCACGCGCTGGTGAGAATGTCGAGTAGTTTCATAAAAATAAAGCCCGCATAAGCGGGCTAGTCGTCGGTGTTGTCGGATGGTGGATCTGGTGGTGCGGGAACACCGGATGGCTGCTTCAGCAATCCGGCCTCGCTGCGCAGCCTATGCTCCTTGACGCGCTGCACATGCTTTGCTTCCCAGTCTCCACCGTCATACGCCGCAGTTTCCTCGGCGAGCGTGGTAATGCCGATATCGATGCGCTTCTCAGCCGCGTTGACCTCCTTAAGGGGATCGAGGCTACCCGGGCCATCACCCAGCCATACGGCGCCGCACCAGGCCTTCCGCACGGCAGGATCTGCAAAGAAGCCGGGCGCCGCGATCCTGCCATTGGCCACTGCCTCCGCCAGCCAGGTCTCGTAGACGGGCTGGCAAAAGTTGTCGGCCAGCCAGACGCGGCGGTTCTTGAAGAACTTCCAGGCTTCGAGCAATGCTGCGCGCGCGGCGCTGTAGCTCGCAGTGAAATGCTTGATCAGCACTTCGAATGGCAGCTCCAGGGCGACGCCGATCTGGCGCAACACGGCCATCACGAACGGGTCGAACGCCACGTTTGGCCGTCCAGGGTTTGCAGTGTTCACCTTGGCGCCCTGCTCAAGATCGATGATCGCACCGGACGCGAGCTGGAGCTCCGGCGCACTGCCTGGTGCGCTGCTCTCGATCGGCACCGGCGCCGCGTCGTCGGCTGAGTGCTCGACGAACACGGTGAACATGCCGGAGATCACAGCCGCCATGATCTCGGCTTCGGTATAGCGATCCAGTTGCTTGAGCGGTTCGATCACGGGAGCCAGGTATGGTTCACCGCGGCGCTGGTCCGGGCGTAGCCTCTTGAACAGGTGGATCACGTTGATCCGCCCGGTCTGTTCGCCGCGCACAGGAATACGGTCGTAGCTGATCGTTCCCCGCACCCTGGCCAACGCGCTCGGGTGCCGGTTCGCCACGTGGACAGCAACCGTTGCACCGAAGTCGTCCACCTCGACGCCGCCGAAGACCTTCGTACTCGCAACCATGTCAGGTGGCGTGGCCAGCCTGTCACCCTCGACGACTTGAACCTTTAACGCGTATGCACAGCCTGGCAGCTGCCTGGACGGCAAGATGCTGAGGACATCGCCGTTGACCAGGGCTGACCGGAACATCAGCTCCTGCTGCGCATAAAAGTTCTGCGTTGACGTTGCATCACACTCGAAACGGTTCTCAGCCCAAAGCCGGAACTCTCGTTCCGTCTGCCGCTGCCACTCTGCGGCCTGGTCTTCCGTCAGCCCCAGGTATTTTGAATCAATGTGGGACTGCATCACCAGGCCGGTGCCAACGACGTTTGTGACGACGGTGTTGATGGCACCGGTCGCCAATGGCGCATTTCGCATCAGGTCGCGCGAGTGCTCCCGCAACGTCGGCAGGTCCGGCAGCAGGTCGTCGTCAGCGCTGTTGCCGGAAGTGAACCAGTTACGGAAACTGCGCCGCGATTTATCGGCGCCGATATAGGAGCCGGCCAGCGCCATTTGCGCCCGGGCCTGGATACGCCGCTGACCCTTGACTGGATCGAAATAGGTCACGACCTTGTCAACGATGTTCGGCTGAACGTTGATTTTGATTTTCTGGGCCATCAGCGCGGCACTCCATAACTGATCCGCATGCCACGCGGCCCGCTGCGCGGCGTCGCACTCAAGAGCGCCACCTGCTTCTGCCAGAAGATGATCTGCTGCCGGATTTCAGCAGCATCGGCACGCCGCAACTTGCGCGTACCGATCGCATATTCCTGCCCCGTCGCCGTAGCCGCACTTGCCGCCAGCCATGCATCAAGTTGTGCTTGTGCTTGTTGTAACGTGATTCCTGCCATGGTGCTTCCTATCGAATGCCGCGCGAACGAACGCGCCTGACCGGTGCAGACGTCTGCACTGGAGTCGCTTGTATTGAAATGGGTGCTGACGGAACCGGATCCGGCGCCGCAAACGGTAATGCAAACATGTCCTGCACTTTCGGCTGGACTGCCTCTTCCAGTCGCTCCCACATGCGGTCGGTGTAACGGTGCAGATCCAACATGTGCGCTGCGAAGAGCGCATACACCGTGCAGTCCAGCACTTCGTTGCGCTTCCTCACCGGCACCCAGCGGTACTGCTCACCGCCGGCAGTTCGCTGCAGCACCCGCACTTCGGCAGTAAGCTGGTTGTAAAACTCGACCGACAGGTCTTTCGAGAAGTGGATAAAGCCGGGACCGTACTGCGTCACCTTAAGGCGGCCAAAAATCAAGTCCTTTGCCGTGTCGGTGCCTACGTGCCAAAGCTTGATGCCGCTCTTGATCACCTTGCCGCGGTAGTTCACATCCTGCAGCGACGACTTGCCCTTGACCGGCTGCCCATTGCGGTGATCACCTTTGATGGCAAACACGCGACGCCCCTTCGCAACCGAGCGACAGTACGTATAGGCCTGGTGCGTAAAGTGGCCACCGGTATCGATGGCCAGCGCCTCAATACGCAGACTCGTTCCGCAAGCGTGGGAAAAGCACGTCTGCAAGTAGGTGTCGAGTTTCTCCCAGTCGCGTTCATCAGCTGGATTGGCTTCGATCACCATGTAATCGACGACCCACATCTCCTCGCCGCGCCCGATGGCCCACACCACCACCTCGAAACGATTGTCCTGTAGGTCAACCCCGGCCACCAGGACCAGGCCGCCCATTTGCACTACACGCAAGGGGTACGCCTCGGCACGCTCCATCAGAGCATGCATGTCAGCCTTTTCGACTTCCTCTTCCCAGGTTTCTCCCAGCGTCGTGTTGACGAAGGTCTTGAGCTCGCCCTTGTCGCCGGCCCGGGCCTTATTCTTGGCCGAGAGGAACTCGGCAACGATCTGTGCCCAGGTGGTCTGTGGGCTATAAGCCGTCCAAATGTGGAAGGCCACCCGTTTTGGTACCGCGATACGGCCCCCATCGGCATCCCGGTAATTGCTCTGCTGGTCAATCCACGTTCCATCGTCAGCGATCCACCGGCCCTGCTCCCATACCGCCAGGTAGTCGGCCTGCGACATCATGGCACCGCAGGCGCTGCAGGCATGGAGCACGGTCGAAGCGTCATCGCCGATCCATTTGAAGCCGTAGGGCTTTTCCTTCCCGCCCCAGCGCAACTGGACGTACTCGCCACAATGCGGGCATGGAAAGTGCCAGTAGAACTGCGCATCTGCCTGATCGAAGCGCGCCTCGATCAGTGAAAAACCTTTCAGCTTCGGCGTGGATCCGCAGATCAATTTCGGAAACGTGGCGCCCTCGATGCGCTTTCGTGCCAGCGTAACCGGGCTGCCCTCTTTCTCCACATCGGTATCGAATCCGTCGAGCTCATCAAGAATCGACACATCGACCGATAGGCGCCGGTAGTTCTTTGCCGCCTTGCCGCCACGAAGGTGCAGGACTGAACTCAGGAACTTCTTTTGCCGCAGCGTGTTTTCCTTGTTCTTCGCCAGAAAACTGGGGAAGACTTTGATCATCGCCGGCACGTCGCGAAACATGGGCTCGAGTTCGGTCTTGCAGAACTCATCGCTGTCGTCGTCCGTCGGCTGCCACAGCGCCTGGTTGCGCCGCTTATGCTCGGCAAAGTAGCCGATGGCCGCCAGGATCATCTTCGTGTAGCCGACCCGCGCCGACTTCATGAACGTCACTTCTTCATGTTCGTCGTTGGACATCGCGTCCATGATGGCGCGCTGGTACGGATACGCATTCCAACGCTGTTCGACATACGACGATTCCGCGGACAGGTAAAAATTCTGTTCCGCCCACTCCGACAGCCGCATCGGGCTGACAGCGGCGAGGGACTGCAAACCCGCCTTCAGGGCACGATCAATCTCCGTCAAGTCCATATGCTACATCCTCGGTATTTCGCTCGCCCTCCTCGTCTTCCTCGACCAGGTCGGCCAGGGTAATGCCGGCGGCCTGGTTACGCGCCTTCACTACCTCGCGAGTGATGAAGTCCAGATCCTCGGAAGTCAGTTCGGAACGACGCTTCAATTGCACCGGGATCGCTTCGAGGATGCCGGCAATCTGGCGCCCGACCTTCGAGAGCACTTGTTCCAGCACCGCCACCGGCGCCAGTTCGCGGCGAGTTACCGCATTTTGCAGTTCCACCTTCTCGCGCTGCGCGCGCGCTAGGGCTGCGCGCTCCGTGGCGAGGTCCAGCTCTCCAGCTGCCTGTCGGCCCGCAGCTTGCTCGCGCAGATTGCGGCAATACTGTTTCAGCCAGACGCTGGCGGGTTCGCCGGCGGTGAGCACACCACGTGTGAGCAGATCACTGACCGCGGGCTGGCTGATTCCGACCAGGTCGCCGAATGCCGCCTGGCTCATTCGGGCCTGCTGGTCGATCATATAACCCCCTAGGGAAAATTTTGTGAATAGTGGGCGATCGGGGCGCGAATTACCCTCGATAGTTCAAGTCCCGGGAGTACCTTGTCGCCCAGCCGACACTAGCGTGCCGACGCCAGCGCCTCATCAAGGGCACGCCGCAGGTTGCGGTTGAAGGTTGCGTTGATCGCGCCTTCAGCGATCTCCCTGAACGGGTATCGGCTGCGGTACCGTGCTTGATTTGCGTACCCGACCAGCAACTGGAGACTATTACCAGTGGCCGACTTCTTACGCAGGTAGATCCCCGGCACGCCGTTGACCACACCGCTGAACACATTCTTCTTCGCCAGCAGCTGTTTGATTGCGCGCCGTTGCATGTTGCCGAACTGGTTAAGCTTTATGTTTCTCGGCACGACAAGTGCCCTGCCTGGAGGTTTCCTATCCCCTCCTTCGAATTGGTACGTGAGGTACTTCCACTGGTCCGGTCGAACAAAGACGCTGGCCACCGGTGTCGACTTCGTTGCCGGCTTGACTGCGAACGCGCGCATCGTGAACGGCGTCGGTCGATCCAGTTGAGTCGGCAGCGCCTTCGCGAGCTGCCCCTGCGCATCCTTGGCCGTAGCGGTGAGTCCCTTCGCGACGGCAAATGGCAACTGCTTCTTCGCAATGTCGCTAAGGTTCTTGCGAACCGCATCGACGTTCGATTTCACTGACATGGAGAGCATAGTTACCAGGAACAGAACACGGCGAGTTCATCCAAAACAAAAGGCCCGCTATGTCGGCGGGCCTTTGGCGACTCATCTACTTCAGGCGAACGAGCGCCTCCAGTAAGGAGACGCCGATTCGGCTGAAGGCACGGGACACCCCGGCAGACAAGTTGTAGATCGAATAGTATCCGCAACCCGAGGAAGTTATCAAGCCCCTTAGGTGAGCCAAACTGAACGACAAATCTATCGGGAGACCCGGGTCAACACACTGAGTTTATCCGCTGGAGTTGCTCCACTATAAATCCCATAGACGAATATATACGGGGCATCCAGCGGAATCTTATTCTTATAATCTGTAGCTATATACATGCTATTGCGCCAGCTGGATTGTGCAGAGTAAACCGTCTCTACATTTCCCGAAAATGGGCTCGCCGACGACGCCCTAGCAATTTTGTGGAGGCCAGACAGCCGTATGCTAGGCTCAGTTGAAGTGGGTTCATCAAAGTTCACAAACCAAAGCTCATTCTCGCCGCTTCCATGCAAGTCCCATATTGGCGTATCGTAGGACGAAGGCATCGTTGCAATCTTTATGGGAGCTCCCATCCCGCTTGATGAGTTATTGCTCCAAGGGTAGAGCCTAATGCTATTACCCCGACCTTGGCTCGTCCAATCGTCGCCAACATAAGCGCCATCGATCATTGGCGCTAAGCCCGTAAACCCTGTCAGGAGAAACGCATCATCACAGCATGCGTCTACTATATTTGGAAGTATCGAAGTGTCCAGGGCCCCATTTTGCATCGGCGCCCATGACATAAAGGTTCGGGGACTGTCGCCTGAATTTATCAAGAATCGGTTGTGATAGCTGTCGAATCGAAGGTTGTGAATGTGCAAATCTGCAGCTGCGCCTTTTGGTGCAAGCCAAGAAGCCATGCCAGCTATCGGATCAGTTCTTGGCCACATCCAGTTGCTTTTCGTCGTATTATCTCTGGCCAAGGGGACACCGTTTGCATCAGCAACCTTCAAGACGTACGAGACGTTTACGGGCTGTGAGGGTGTACATTCGGGATGCCCACTTCCTGGCAACCCATATTCACCTGCCCAAAGGTTGCCTAAGGCATCTTGGGTCCAGCCCCAAGGATGAATCGTTGCAGTTGGATCAGTGTAAGTAGCAACGATTACTTCGCCTGTACTTCTATTGATTCGAAATATTCGCGAGCCCTTGCAAGCAACGGCTGACTCCGCGACAAAAATATGACCGGAAGTGTGGACAAACAGTGAGCTCGGAGTTGATCCCGATTCAAAAGGAATTGCATTACCAAATATGCTCCAACTATCCCCCCAATTATCAGAATAGACCGCATGATAAGACATTGCGTTGTCATCGCGCTTGATTGCCCAAACCCGCCGCCCCTCGATAAATGCGGGAGAAATGTTATATCCAATCTCCGTTGCGGTGTTGGCAAAGCAACTTCCAGAAAAAGCTGCTTGAAAAAGAAAAAATAGTATCGCTGATAGTTTACTCATATCTTGTTTGCAATTTAATTGTTGAGGCGTTGAACGCCAAAGGTTCGATAGTTTGCTGCCCTGAGTGACTGTTGGCCTGTGGCCGCACTGCCCTAAAGGACTGTACCTTATTCGACAGTCAGTGTCAGACCAATATGACGAGATACCTTAGGCCATCTGTCCGCGAATTGCTTCAACGTTCCCAAGCCTCTCCAAAATCTCCTCAAGGTTCCGCTCGGCCTTGGCAATGATTAAGGGGACATGCGGCCCGCGCACGCCACGCAGGAAACGCCGCACCTGATCTGCCGGCCACTGATAGATGTACAAGGCCTTCAATGCCTGCCTCTCGTTAGAGTCACCCAAGGTGCGCCATGCAGCCTCGACCAGCCAGCCGTCCAGCTCGTCACTGGCGACCAGCGGATTCAAAGGCTTGATTTTTTCAGCCGCTTGATCTCCCGCCGGCGGCGCTTCCATCGTGCGCAGATGGACGTAGAGCTTTGCCCACCCTGCGCAGTACTGCGATGCGCCACCAGCGCTGACGGGTCGATTCACTACCTTGCGCCAGTTCGCCAGTCGCGCCTGGAACTCTTGGCGCCGAGGCGAAGCTGACCTCACCTCGCGCCGTTGAGGCGCTCGCCACATTGGTTTCACCGGCTCAACAACTTCTGCAAACCGCACACCGTCCACTTCGATCTCAACGTTCATTCGCAACCTTTCTCTCTTTTCCAAACTACCGATCTATTCCGCTTATTTCCCGAACCCGTCCAACCCCAAAATGGTTAGTCGAAGAGGTTGGACGTTTAGACCCGCATAAACACTGTCTTTGTCCAACCTCCTAACCTGTCCAACCTGTTTTTCATGTTTGCCAATGCAGAATTCGCCCTTCCCACTCGTCGCGCACGTATACGCGTGACGCGCATGTGCGTGCGCCTGTCGGCTGGCGAGGTTGGACGGTTGGACGAAGCCAGTATCCACGCGTGTTTCAGCCGTCTAACCTCAAAAACCACAGGTTGGACGGATAGCCGTCGCTGGACATCATCGCGAGCGACGAAGGCAAACGCCAACACCTTTTCCGCACGCGGATTCTCCGCACACGATCCCTGGTGAGGCGCCGGCACCATGCCGCGTTCCTGAATAGCCTGGGTGGAGCTCATTGAGCTTCTCCATGGCTGTCTACCCCATGCGCCGCTTCCGCAGCCGGGCGCTCGTAATACCACTCGCGCGCGCCGCTTGGCTCGCGCCTTTTGATCCAGCCGAGTTTGCGCATGATCGCGCCCACCCGCATCGTTTCCGCTCTTGCAGGCCCCAGCTTTGACATCTCGAAGTGAAGCGCCCTCGTGAGCAGCTCCCGCGCAGTGACGCTCTTCAGCTTTCCTGCCAGCGTTGGTTTTCCATCCGAATCCTTGCCCTCCACGTACTCATAGAGGCGACCACGCCACGGATCTGGAATCTCCCTGTCATCCTGTACCGGGTCAATCAAGCGCCGCTGCTGTTCCTTTGTCGGCCACCACTGGACGCCAGCGTGCATCAGGGCGATGGCCTCGCCAAACAGCTGGTCCCGATCCGCCTTGAGCGCTTCGATGTCGATCTTTCCAGTATTCACTGGCCAGAAGCGCCGGTTACCGGTTGAGTCTTTGAAGTACGCATCTTCATTGGTCGTTGCAGCAAAGGCGCAGCGGCGCAGCACGTTCTTCATGCGACGGCCATACGGTTCGCGGAATCGATCAACGGTGCTGGACATAAATGCCTTAATGGCCGTGACTTCGGAGCGATTGAATTGTTCCAGTTCGGCGACCTCGTACAGCAGCACGCCCTGGATCGACAAATAGCCGTCCTTCTCGCCCATCCTGAAAGGCGTGTCGGCAAACCAGTCGCCGCCCAGCACCTTCAATGCCGTAGACTTGCCCTCGCCCTGCCCGCCTTCAAACACCGGCGCGTGGTCGTTCTTCACGCCGGGCTTATAGCCGCGCATGACAACCCCGATGAAGAACATGGTCGAGACCAGCCGCATGTATTCGGAGTCCTCAGCGCTCCAGTAGCGCGTCAACGCGGTGGCCACGCGCTGCCTACCGTCCCAAGCGGCGGCACACCTATCGAGGTAATCAACCACCGGGTCAAAAGCGAAGTCGCGTGCCGCTTGCGCTACACCAGCCTCGATATCACCGCGAGCGGCGACAACCAAGCCGTACTTCTTGGCTGTATACATCCCGAGCATGAAGTCGTCCGATTCCGTCCATTCGCCAGGCGTGGTTGCCCATGGTGCCTTTCGGCGCTTCACCTGGAGGCCCGAGAACAAATCCAGTGCAACCAGGCCACGAAGCTCTTCGTCGTGTTGCATGACCATGTACACGTTCTCGCGACAACCCTTGACCCCGCCGTTCGCAGTTCCAATCAAATGATCACGCAGGGAGCCCTTCAGCTCGCTGCCCGCGCCAGCTGGAAGTGGGGTAGAGGCCGCTTCCAGCTGTGCGGCCGATTGCTCGTCAAGCCAGGCCGGCACCGCATCGTGCGAATTTTCCTTCGGCACTTCCTGCGTGCCCGTAACCGCCGGACGCAACCTGGTCGTCCACGCGATGACTTCTTCTTCGCTGGCACCGCCGTCAATCAGGTCGGCAATATCCCATCCGTCCGGAAGTTGTCCAGGCGGAGGAATGTCCACCATGAACACATCACAGCCCTGTGCACGAAGAATCTCAGCGATCTTGAGCATTGCGCTCACGCCAGGCTGCTCGTGTTCTGGCATCAGCTCGCCGGCATGCTCGTGCCCCTCTTTGTAGCGCTTTGCGTCGGCATCAGGCCAAAGAATGACGTTACGGTCGCGTATCCGGGACCAGTCCGATTTCTTCACGGCCTTGGCACCACCGGACCAAGACACAACCTCAAGCGCCTCGTGCAGGCCAGGCATTCCTACGGCGCGGTCGACGCACTTCTCGCCCTCGACGATCAGCATCGGCGAATCAGGTCGCGCAGGGCCGCGCTGATAGAGAGGACGTGGTTCAGGGAATGCCAGCCAACGCCACTCGCGCGCACCGGTATCGCTGCGCTCGGCGAACACGCACGGAAGGACCTCCTTGCCCTTACCGTCGGAACGCAGGAAGCGGAACACCACGCCGAGCAGTTGGCCGTCGACGTTACGGTATTCCCAATGGGCCTCAGGACGCCCACGTACAACGTGCGCCTTTGGATACGGCCCGGCACCGTCTGGCACCGGCAGTATGGGCGTCCACGGAGTCCGCTTTTTATCTTCGGCGGGCGCCTGTACCCCTTTGTCCGCTTGCGCGGGCGCAAGATTAGGCCGTGGTTGCACAGGCTTTCCTGAAGCCTTCGCTAGCCCTTTGCCTACTCCCTGGGTTTCGGAAAGCGAGATCGAAAGCAGCTCCGCGAGTGCTTTGCACGCTTGACCCGGCTTCAGGTCATGAATGAATGCGTATAGCGAGATCAGATCGCCACCGGCTGCGCCGTCGGAAAAGTCTGACCAGACCCCTGCCTTGTCACCCGTCAGGCGAATGCGAAGGGACTGCCCCGCCTCGCCATCACGCGATCCAATGCAGAACTCATGCCCTTCTTTGACGCCATTCGGAAACCAGTCTTGGAGAAGCGTATGAATTGAGTCGAGCGCTACGCGCCCGACTAAGGAGAAATCATCAAGCGTCATGCGACGGACTTCTCACCGAAAGGCAAATAGGTATCGCCAATGCGCGATGGGAAGTTACGGTAGTCAAAGGCGCCCTCTCGAATAACCATTGCGCTACGTGCGCGCAATGGCTTAAAACCAGTGCCGACACGAGGCTCAGCAACCTTGCCGATATATTCCACTACCGGTTTGGCAATGCCAAGGTACGCCCGCCCAGCATCCGTCAACTCGACCTCGCCACCCTCATTCTTGATCAGGCCGTAGAAGGTCAACTGTTCGACTATGAGCACGTCAAAGTCATTCCGTGAAATGGATTTGCCCGCAATCCGGAAGAGCTCCGAGACGGTGGCCTTCCCCCCAATGGAGAGCAATGACGACAATGCATTGGCCGGGCGGCTGCCACGGCGCGGAAGATCACGGTTAGCCATTACGCATCCTCCCTGGCCGATACCGCCGGATTCGGGAGCGGGCAATTGATCAGGAACATCAGCGTCATCAACTCGCGGATCGTCGCGTGCATGCGATTTTCCAGAATCTGGAGCTTCGCACGCTCGGTCGCGTCGATCTTGCCGTCCTTCTTTGCCTCGGTGTACTCGCGGGACAGCTCGCCCAGTTCGTCGTAAAGCTCGTGGAATTTGTCATGCAGTTCCACGTCCGACAGATCGCCTGGCTCCGGCAGTGCATAGAACACTCCACCGCTTGCGTGAGCAACAGCTTGTGCAAAGTGTTTGGTACCGGAGTAGTTCTGAATCAGCAGCGCCGTATCGACGCGCATGCCGCTTCCCTTTACCTCGTATACGCGCTGTTCCAGGGCGGACTTACTCATGCCCAGCGTTGCGGCAGTCCCGTTCCAACCGTGAACCTTAATCATTTCTTGGTATGCAACTAATAGCTCCACAGTATCGTCCTTCTATTCTTGGGTTTCAGATAACAAACCATTTCTCTACTATTGGCCTACTTCCTACTGAACATCGCTCGACAATGAACTTCGTCAACCAAACGTATGCAAACTGGCCGCATGGTCTTTACATCGCCCCCTCGCGACACGTCGAACACTAGGGTGAGAAATGGCGAACTACTTCACTTGAGGATCGACGGGAGGGATCCAGATATCAGGCCTCAACTCATGTAGAGTCAGTTTCGACTCAGCAAGAATTAGAGCCCTGCACAACTTAGGGCCGGGGCGCCGATGGCCGCCGCCTATCAAATAGAGATAGCCCACAGATGAGCCGACGGCGCTAGCTAGCGACTCGCGTTCAGCGGGGGTTGCTTGCCTAAGGAAGGTTTTCATGTCCATGGGCAAACTTTACCCAAAAGATAAACTTACCGCAAGATATATTTATCTTTTGGATCATTTATCTTTTCGGTAAAAGAGTTAATCATCCGAGCATGGGACCAATGAAGAGAGATGACATCCGGCGCGAAAACGCGCGCAAACTCGCGGCAGATGCTGGCGGGCTGGCAGAATTTGCGCGCAAGACGGGGATGGAGAATTCCCAGGTAAGTCAGATCATTGGGAAAAACCCAACGAAAAATATTGGCAATATCGTCGCGGCACGAATCGAGCGTGCCTTTGAGCTGGTCGAAGGCTCGTTGGACGTTGTGCAAACACCCTTGACTACCTTGGCCATCACTTCGCCAGAGGAAGACCATTTGCACGCAGCAATCTTCCCGGGCGCTCGCCCTGTACGCGTCGAAGACGAAAATTCACCACATCTTTACCCAATACCGAAAGTGACATTGAAGCTTCAAGCAGGCGTAACAGGCTTCGAGACAGAGCCCGATTTGCGTGACGGTGGAACGCTTGGCATTTCTCGCACATGGATCGAACGCAAGGGGTTCAACCCGAAAAACCTAATTGCGATCCAAGTGCGCGGGGAGAGCATGGAGCCGACCTTCTACGAGGATGACACTGTGGTCATTAATCTCGCTGACAAGTCGTTAATTGATAACGCTGTTTATGCGGTTAATTACGAGGGTGAGGCGGTCGTGAAGCGACTGGCCCGGGATGCTGGCCAATGGTGGCTCATGTCGGACAATCCTGACCAGCGCAAGTACTTTAGGCGGGCTTGCCAAGGGAATCGCTGCATCATTGTAGGTCGGGTGGTTCGTCGCGAAGGCGATAACTTCTAAGCATTTCTCCGTCACAAGCCGCCTCTGCAGCGACCTTTGAACTCTCTCTGAAAGCCCTTCCCACGCCAGAATTTGGATAAGTAACAACAATCCGCCCGCCTTGCAACTTAACCTTTTTGGTAAATATTGCTTGCGAATAGTTTATCTTTTGAGTAAAGTTTCTTCATCGAAGGTTAACCACGATGGAGAAACAGGTGATTCCCACATGCAGCCCGGCCATGTCCTTGGCCAAAAACACTCCAGGACAACTCGTCAACCAGCTTATCGAAGACGCATTCGCGCCTGGATTAAAGCGCTACGAACGCAGTCCGGAGTACGTGAATGGGGCTCGTGCCCTTTTACTTCAGCAAGTAATCGGCAAGCCGTTAGCTTGTCTGTACCTCCATGGAACTGCCGCAGCAGATGCATTCTTTGCCGGCGTTGAAGAAGGGCGCTCAATCTATGCACGGTATCTTTCCGTTCGGCAGCAAGTACGGTCCGCGCACACCCTCGATGGCCTCAAGGGCCACGCTTGCATCGCAGCATGCAGTCTGGACAAGAAAGTCCAGCGTATGCAGACCTCTGCACCAACAAGCAACGGCAGTGTGACGAAATGAGTGCTGCAATAACACGCCCCGTTACGACTGCGAACAGCAGCCTGATCGAGCAAGCGGCCGCACTTATTGATAGCCTGAGTCACCTAAATGCTGCGGCGGCAAAAGCGACCGAACTACTCGGTCTGGCTGGCTTCGCTGGCATGCGCGGTGATACCGCTGACGACCTCCGCCAGGCACTCGCCATCCATGACAACCTGGTGCAAAAGTTCAACGTCAAAGTACGCACTAGTAATGGCACCGCTACGTTTTGCACGTGCGCTATGAATGCCGCCGGCGCGGTTGAAGCAGAACTGGAGCGCCAGGGCGACAACCCGTGCGGCATCACCGTTACGCCAGCGAATCCTGACGAGCTGGCGCTCGCAGCTGCGCATCGCGCGTTGCGGGTTGCCGGGCCGTTAGAGGTTGCCCTCAAAGACCCATCGATTGGCTGTGTGCTGCGCGCCTATGCACGCAAGCATCCTGTACGCAGCACGCCTTCTGTCGATTTCAAATCCCGTGCGGCAAACGACCGGGACTAAGCTATGAATGCCAAACAGTATCGCCTGGCGCTACGCGAGTGCGCTGACAAGGCCACCAAAAGCCACCCGACGAAGCCTGAACTTCGCTCGATGCTGTTCATCGCACTGCTTTCCGCTTACGCGGGGCATGACGAACACGCTCTGGGCGACCTCCTTTTCAACCTCACCATCGGCACGAACGAAAGCACGAAATGAGCGTGAACATGAACCGACTCTATATAGACCTTCCAGAAGTGGCCAGCCTATTGTCGCTGTCAACCGCGACCATCCAGAAGCTGGTCCGCCAGAGCGAGTTTCCACCGCCGCGCAAATTGTCCGCCCAGCGTGTCGGCTGGCTCATGCGCGAGGTACAAGCCTGGGCCGAAGAAAGGCCTGTATCCGACTTGCCGCCGCCCCCCAATACAGGCAGCCGCAAGGTGAAATAGCTTAGGCAAGACCCAGTAGGAGGCGTAAGTCAGCTCGTCGGTAGCTTCCTCAATGCGGAAGTAACCGTAAATCACCTCTTTGCTCATTCAAATTTCCCGCATGAAGACCTTTATAGCGCATTATGCGGGGAAACCATTTCTCAAATAGCTGCAATTGTGTGCGGCGAGACTGTGCCGAACGCTGCCCTTCCAGCAGTTAACAATTATTCGGCCGCAATACTCAAGGATGCGAATCGCGTGTGAGCAATTCGGGAGAATAACAAGAAGTCAAGGCTCGCACCTTGACAAGCCTGCGAAAATCAAGATCACCATTGATATTCCTTGATTTCGAAATCGCATAACACGAATTTTCATCTTTCTCCACCATAATAGGCAGTTTGAAGCTAATAGATGAAAGCAGCCTACTATCCGCCCCCAGCCCAAGTCTAAATGCGTCCCCATCCCTAATCCAAGCAACCAATTCCTCGAACGAATTTGCATATAAAACAAATTTCTCTGATCGATCAATCGCATTATTGCCAATAAGACAATTTAACCGATCAAGTGCAGCTCTATCATTTCTTCTTCTTTTTCGCATCTCAAACTGGATAGTTGCAATACTTAGCACTAACATGACTGGCATACCTATGCGCAAAAAATCTGGAACTGATGCTGGACCAATGTTGAACAGTGACAAAACGTAGCCACCAACCCACCCCATTGCATAGACAAGTACACAAGTAAGAATGAGGATAAGTGGGAAGGTTAAGAACCCTTCTTTCACAAACACTGCGTAATATGTCTTCCTAGAAAACCAATTAATTCGCCCCCCAAGCGACCTATTACTATATAGCACCATAAGAAAGACTATAAGCGCAATATAACCCGAACAAGCAATCCAAAAATAATTCGATCCTTTGATGGCAAGATATGATGATGCAACAAATTGCTTCATTTCAGAGCCATCGGTTTTCGCTCCTCCATGCTCAACAGAAAGGACTATCGCGAAAAGAAATACAATTGGGAGCAGGAAAGCCACCAGCCATTCATTACCCCCTGTATAATTCTTTCTTGGCCTGAACTCTTCCGACACAAAATTCAAAAATGTACTACGTTTCGTCAAATTAAATACTAACTCACTCGAAAGCAGGAAGGCTGAGGTAATTTTACTCAATCCATCCAAAAATGGACGGATATTAAGACAACGCTTCACAATGTGATTAGCACCCACACTTAATGGCAGGCGCGCTGCCAACGCCTGGATGCGTAACCGTTTTTCAATCGAATCCGCAGACAGCACCGCCTTAGCGAGACGATCTTGAATGAATTCATTGATTCCGTCAGCTTTTTCCAGGAAAACACATTGTGAAAATGCTGCCTGAGTAAATAGTTCCTCTGAAAAGCATGTTTCAAGATAAGCGGAAAGCGTGTCAGACGGCAGTAAGCCACCGAGTTGAATAACCATCTTTTTATCAATGTGATCCCCGTTATTCCAACGCGTTGCCAAAACAGTTTGTATAGTAGTTCTCAAACCTAACGGTACATCAAGGGTTCTCCGACTGAACCCCTCCTGGAGAATCGCAAGTAAGTTCGCCAAATTATCAGATTCCCAGTCGAAATACGCATAGGCAATATCCAGGACCTCTCCCGAGACTTTAGGCCGGTTATCGATGCCATTCAAAATATTCATGGCCGCTTCGATCAAGTATGATATTTCACCAATCTCTTGAGTCTGGAGTAACGTCACTGTGTACTCCCGCCAAGTTGGGTTCGACAATAGCTCTTCAGGCTCAATGAAATCTGGATTTCCCGCCAGGAAATTTGAAAATATAGTTTCCTGATATCGTCTATGCACGAATGTAAATCTACTATCTCCCTTCCCAGCAGAGGAAACGTCATTTCGCCCAATTTTTACATCAATCAGTGCATGGATAATTCTCGTAATATAATCAGCATCTGCGCCTGGGATCGAAGCAATAATCTCATCAACTTTTGGAGCTAAACTCATACCAGGATTAGTAGCCAGCAAAACGGCCAACCTCCTAGCTCCATCTAACAATTCGGCTGAGTCGAGATTATATTTATTCCTAATATATTCTGGATCACGATGAGCCAAGCGATCAATATGCGATGAAAGCAGCTGATGATCGTTTACTGGCTGTTGCCCTGTGTCCTTCACGTATCTACAAAGAAGCGTAAGAAATAACGGATTGTTCCCGACCTTACTAGCCTCCTCCGCTAAGTGTCGAAATACGAGTTCCATCTGATCATGCTTAAGGAAAGAATTTGAAACAAGTTCACGTTGCCTCTCGAAACCAAGCGGAAGAATTCTAAATTTCTCCCAAGGAAGCGCTTCAGGCCCTTTATATTCGCGCGATGCCAGGATTGCCTTGCAATCCCCCATCCCGGAAAGGAATTTCCGGATTGCTTCCGAGTATTTTTTTACGGTATCACTACCTGTGGCGGAATGAAGGATTTGCGGTATTTCATCAAATGAATCAAATAAGAAGCACCAAACTCCATCCTCCTTGAATTCATTCCAATTCTCTTTGACATAATCACTTGTATCTGCATCACCGCGACGTATATTGTCAATTACAAACTTTTTTATCAGATTGGCATCTATTTCCTCCCCGGCTGCGACCTCCAATTCACGCAAATTAAGATAAAGCGGTACCATTTCGTTCGCCCGCTTTGAATGCTTACCTTTAGTGGCAAGCTGTTTAGCCAGATGCCGAAGCGCAACGCTCTTTCCGCTTCCAGGTTCGCCAACAAGCAAAACTGTCTTCTCAGCAGTGCTTTCCAGAGCCGCCATTAGTGACGAAACTCTTCGTATGCCGAACGACTTTCGCTTTAAAATGCGGCGCATCTTAGTTGAGTAATATCCTCCCTCTGTTTCCACTTCAGCTTCAAGGTCAGTGAAATATTGATCGTTCCAGTTTTCTGATTTTGCAATATGAGCCAGGTCACTATCCAGAACCGCACAAAACTGCGATCGTCTACGAACTTTTCGTTGTTGCTCTAGGGTTGCTAAGAATGC
Source organism: Duganella sp. CF458 (assembly GCF_900113115.1). Classification (GTDB taxonomy): domain Bacteria; phylum Pseudomonadota; class Gammaproteobacteria; order Burkholderiales; family Burkholderiaceae_D; genus Rugamonas. Next base: position 206,740 of record NZ_FOOF01000010.1, read on the forward strand.
AGGCGGGTTTTTCTTGACCTCCTCGCTAAACGCCAGTAACAGCTCCAAAGACCTGCGAAGGCCCTTAATTATCAAAAATATAGTGATCAATATTGAGAGCGCGAGGATTCCCCATGCAGCAACTGCATTCCAACCGTGTGACCATTCGAAGTTTGCAAGGACAAATTCGACGAGTCCACTAATTATCGGAATAATCTTTTCAGCCGCTATTTCGCCAAATTTTTCAAACATAGTCAATCATTCCCAAAAATTGTAGTGAGGCTGGCTAATTTGACCGCAAATGAAGTCATCTGATCATATAGCCCTAGGAGAAAAGAAAATTTCTCGAGCTTTCCAGATTTTCCCCAAGAATACATAACCATTAAGGCAAAGACAACAATTCACTTCCGTTCGCCAACTGCTCGAGGCGCGGGGCAAGACGCGCAAGCCATTCTCGCTTCTCCTTATCGTATGTATGGCGGTTATAAATCCCTGTAATGCCATGTTTCATGTGGCCGAGAATCGCCTCACCAACTTCGTCTGGACAGCCAAGCGCGGCGAGTAGTGTCCTAGAGCTGCGTCGTAGATCATGCGGAGCCCAACGCTCCACTGGCAATCGCGACCTCTCATACGTCGGTCGCGTTTTCGCATAGGGCATGTGCAACCATACTTGGGACGCTACGTTCTTCTGCTCTACATGCCCCGACGCACAATGCTTTGAGGGGAACAAATAGCCTCCGTCTGCAACATCCAAGCGCCGCCGCACTATCCGCTCCGCACGACCTACTAATGGCACGCGAAAGTCGGTCGCATGCTCTCGCCAACTGTTCTTTGTCTTATCCTTCGGAACGGTCCACCACAGACCATCGACCTCCTCCGTGATCTCATCGGCGTGCATGGCCAAGATTTCCGAGCCTCGGGCACAAGTCCACAGGTACAGCGTAAGCACGTCTTCGACCAGCCGAGAGAAATTCGGCAACCAGGGAATTAACTTGGCCAACTCCGCCTCGCTGAGCACCCGTTTCGTAACACCGGCAGGCACCCCTTGGATCATGCGACCTTTGCTGCGCAACTTGCCGCGCATGATTAACCGCCACCAGTTTGGAACGGTTTCTGGCAGCCGACCGGAATCGAGCGCGTAGTCCCAAGCGGCACCAATCTCCGCTCGTAATTTCGCAGCCTGGACCGGAATATGTCCAAACGACTCAATCAAATCGAATGCTACCGATCGCGTAACTTCCACCGCCTTCAGATCACCAGTCTCGCCCAGCATGGTCGCAAACATGCGCCGCACCTCAGCCACACCCTTATCTCCGCGATTCTTTTCAACGTACTTGACCAGATAGTTGTCGCAAACGTCGGCTACGGTGAGCCCCTCAATGGAGACTCGCGCGCGTTCCGCAGCGGCAGCAGCGCGTTTCTCGCCGCGCTCGGCACGCTTCGCTGCGCTGGGATCGGCTCCGTCGGCACGCGCCAGGCGTAGCTTTTCCCAGGCCACTGTCGCGGCTGCGAAAGAAACAGTCGGCCATTCGCCGATCTTGGTCTGCTTCATCTTGCCATCAACCGGGCTTTTGTAACGGTAGATCCAGGATCGCTTCGTTGCCGTCACTTCAAAACGCAGTCCTGGGCACTCGGAAATGGTAAAGTGTTGACCTGCTGGCAAAAGCTTAGCAGCGCGCGCATCAAATGGCATGGTTCCCCTTGCGGTGTAGGTTTGGCGTAGCTTTTCATCATTCGGATGAAGTGAGCCAGAATTTTAGCGTAACTTCAATTTTTCATAGAAAAAAAGTTACGCCAAAAATGCAAGTGTCCGCATAGGCATGTATGCGCATACAGTAAAAGCAGAATCGGTGATCAAGCAGAATTCTTCATAAATTTCATATACTTATTCGTGAACACCTTATCAAAACAAGAGGTTACAGCAGCACCCGACAGCAAGGTTACTCCGATGATGCAGCAATACCTGCGCATCAAGGCCGATTACCCGAACATGCTGGTGTTCTACCGCATGGGCGACTTTTACGAGCTGTTCTTCGACGATGCCGAGAAGGCTTCACGGGTGCTGGGCATTACGCTGACGGCGCGCGGCAGCCAGAACGGCGTGCCGATCAAGATGGCGGGCGTGCCTTTCCACTCCCTGGATGGCTACCTGGCCAAGCTGGTCAAGGTCGGCGAGTCCTGCGCCATCGCCGAACAGATCGGCGACCCGGCCCTGGCCAAGGGGCCGGTCGAGCGCAAGGTGGTGCGCGTGGTCACGCCGGGCACCCTGACCGATTCGGACCTGCTGCCGGAGAAATCGGAGCGCCCGTTGCTGTCCATGACCATGATCAGTAACCGCAAGGTGGTCACCTGCGGCCTGGCCTGGCTGTCGCTGGCTTCCGGCGCGCTGCGCCTGATGGAATTCTCCGGCGACCAGCGCAGCGTCAACACGCGCCTGGGACAGGAACTTGAACGCATCGCGCCGGCCGAAATCCTGCGCGGCGACGATGCCGACATGTTCGAGGAAGTCACCTTCTGCCACGTCAACAACGTGCCGGCCTGGCACTTCGACGTGGTGCACGGCCACAAGGCCCTGCTGGACCAGCTGGCGGTCGCCACCCTGACCGGCTTCGGCGCGGAAGGCCTGGGCGCGGCATTCGGCGCGGCCGGTGCCCTGCTGCGCTACGCGCAATCGACCCAGGGCCGCGGGCTGCAGCACGTCAAGAGCCTGTCCTGCGAATCGGAAAACGAGTACATCGGCCTGGACGCGGCAACGCGCCGCAACCTGGAGCTGACGGAAACCATCCGCGGCCAGGAGTCCCCTACCCTGTTCTCGCTGCTGGACCACTGCCGCACCGCCATGGGCTCGCGACTGCTGCGCCACTGGCTGCACCACGCGAAACGCGACCAGTCGGTGGCCCGCGCGCGCCACGATGCCATCGCGGCACTGATGCAGCACGACACCACCGGTTCGCTGGCTTACCATCTGGCGCAAGTGCCCGACATCGAACGCATCACCACCCGCGTGGCCCTGCTGTCGGCGCGCCCGCGCGACCTGTCCGCCCTGCGCGACGGCTTGCAGCAGCTGCCCAAGCTGCAGCACGCCATGCAGCGCGCCCTTGGCCACGACAACGCGCAAGGCCTGTTGGCCAAGCTGCACTTCGGCTTGAACGAGCCGCAGGAATGCGTCGACCTGCTGGTGCGCGCCATCATGCCGGAACCGGCCACCATGGTGCGCGACGGGGGCGTGATCGCGCGCGGCTTCGATGCGGAACTGGATGAACTGCGCGGCCTGTCCGAAAATGCCGGCCAGTTCCTGGTCGACCTGGAAACCCGCGAACGCGAACGTACCGGCATCGCCAACCTGCGGGTGGAATACAACCGCGTGCACGGCTTCTACATCGAGGTCACCAACGGCCAGGCCGACAAGGTGCCGGAAGACTACCGCCGCCGCCAGACGCTGAAGAACTGCGAACGCTATATCACGCCGGAGCTGAAAGCCTTCGAAGACAAGGCCCTGTCGGCCCAGGACCGTGCCCTGGCGCGCGAGAAAATGCTGTACGACGAGCTGCTGGCGGCACTGGCGCCTTTCATCGGCGCGCTGCAAGCGATCGCCCAGGCCCTGGCCCAGGTCGACACCCTGTGCTCGCTGGCCGAGCACGCCCTGCGCAACAACTGGTGCGCGCCGGACCTGGTGGCCGATCCATGCATCAACATCGTCGAAGGCCGCCACCCGGTGGTGGAAAACCAGATCGAACGCTTCATCGCCAACGACTGCAAGTTCATGGCCGAGCGCCGCCTGCTGCTGATCACCGGCCCGAACATGGGCGGTAAATCGACCTTCATGCGCCAGGTCGCCTTGATTACCCTGCTGGCCTATGTGGGCAGCTATGTGCCGGCAAGCAGCGCCACCATCGGTCCGATCGACCGCGTATTCACCCGTATCGGCGCTACCGACGACTTGGCCGGCGGCCGCTCCACCTTCATGGTGGAGATGACCGAAGCGGCCACCATCCTGAATGGCGCCACCGAGCATTCGCTGGTACTGATGGATGAAATCGGCCGCGGCACCTCGACTTTCGACGGCCTGGCGCTGGCGTGGGCGATTGCGCGCCACCTGATCGAATCCAGCCGCAGCTTTACGCTGTTCGCGACCCACTACTTCGAACTGACCCAGCTGCCGGAAGCGCATCCGACCGCCGCCAACGTGCACCTGTCGGCGGTGGAGCATAAGGATTCCATCGTGTTCCTGCATGCGGTGCAAAACGGCCCAGCGTCGCAAAGCTACGGCTTGCAGGTGGCACAACTGGCAGGCGTGCCGCAACCGGTGATCAAGGCGGCCCGCAAGCACCTGGCGCGCCTGGAAGCGCAAGCGCTGGATGCCACGCCGCAGCTCGACCTGTTTGCAGCGCCAGTGGCTGACGCCAACGACGACGAGGCGCCAGCGGCCGCTCCCGCCGCCGATCCGCGCGCCGAGGAGCTGCTGGCGGCTCTGGAGGACATCGATCCGGACGCCATGACCCCGCGCGAAGCGCTGGACCGCCTGTACCAGCTCAAACGCCTGGCGCAGGCATGAAACGGCGGTTTGCCCTGGGCACGCTGGCGGCGGCGGCCGCGCTGGCCGCCGCCGTGCTGGTCGCGCCGGCCGCCCGTGCACGCAGCGACAAGGCTGCAGCGCGCCAAGGCGAATTCAGCTTCGCCCTGCTGGGACACAACTTCCCCAAGGGCGAAGGCGACGCCGAATTCCGCCGCATGCTGGCCGAAGCAAGCCGCGCTGAACCGGCCTTCCTGATCGCCAACGGCATCAAGTCGGGCAGCGAGCCGTGCACCGACAGCCTGTACCAGGAACGCCGCGACCTGATGAACAGCGCCGAGCGCCCGCTGGTGCTGCTGCCGGCCGGCAGCGACTGGACCGATTGCCGCAATTCCAACGGCAAATCGAACGCCATCGAACGCCTCAACCGAATTCGCGAATTGTTCTTCCCCTTGCCCGATGCGCTGGGCAAGGGCAAGCTGGTGTTGAACCGCCAGTCCGGCATCGCCAAGTTCCGCGATTACGCCGAGAACACCTATTGGGAATACGAGAACGTCCTGTTCGTCACACTCAACGTGCCGGCCAAGAACAACCACTACCTGAGCGAAGCTGGCCGCAACAGCGAATACGAAGATCGCATGGTGGCCAACCGCGGCTGGCTGCACCGCGCCTTCCTGCACGCCAGGCGCAAGAACATTGCCGGCATCGTGCTGGTGATGGATGGCGACATCGGGGCCCATGTGGAGCAAGGCTTCTTTGCCCGGCTGGCGCAAAAGCGGGACGGCTTTACCGAGATCCGCCGCATCGTGCGCGCGCAGGCCGACAAGTACCGGGGGCAGTTGCTGCTGGTAGACAACCGCAAGCAGGGCAAGGCCGCTCCGGCAATCGAATGGAACAAGAACGTCGGCCACCTGGCATTGGGTGCCGAATGGACGGCGCTGCGCGTCATTCCAGGCAGCGCTTCGCTGTTCGCCCTGGGCAGCGAATGACGTAAAAAAAGCCCCGCGCTGCGGGGCTTGGGATCTTAGTGGATCGGGTGGGTGCGGAAGTGATCGCCTTCCTCGCCATCGTCACCTTCATCGTCGCCGTCGTGATGGTGGTGGCCATGCGGGCCGTGCACGTGCTCGTGGGCGATTTCTTCTTCGGTGGCGGCGCGCACTTCGATCACTTTCAGTTCGAAGCGCAGGGCCATGCCGGCCAGCGGATGGTTGCCGTCCAGGACCACCTTGTCTTCAGCGATTTCGGTCACGGTGAAAATCATCGCGTCGTCGTCTTCGCCGCCTTCAGGCAGGCCTTCGAATTGCATGCCGATTTCCAGCGGCTCCGGCAGGCGTGCACGCTCTTCCACTTTCAACAGGTTCGGGTCGTAATCGCCAAAGGCGTCTTCCGGTTCAATCTGGATCGTGGTGGCGTAGCCGTTTTCCTTGCCGTCCAGTTCTTCTTCGATCTTTGGCAGGGTGTTTTCGTAGCCACCGTGCAGGTAAACCATAGGCTGGCGACCGTCTTCGATCAGATTGTTCTGTGCGTCGGACAGTTTATATTCCACCGTCACAACGGTATTCTTGGCGATCTTCATTGAGCTTCCTTTCTTTTCTAAGCTGGAAGGGATTATACCGCTTGCTATAATCGCGCCATGAAAAAACTCACTCTCCTCGGCGATATCACGCCCGAACAATTCCTGCGCGATTACTGGCACAAGAAGCCGCTGCTCATCCGCCAGGCCATCCCCGGCTTCAAGCCACTGCTGCCATTCGACAAGCTGGCCGAACTGGCCACCAAGGACTATGTGGAAAGCCGCCTGGTCACCAAGAAGGACGGCAACTGGGACATGCAGCATGGCCCCTTGAAAGAACTGCCTGCGCGCAAGGAGCGCGAATGGACCATGCTGGTACAGGGCGTCAACCTGCAGGATGACGACGCGGATGCACTGCTGCGCCAGTTCCGCTTCCTGCCCGATGCGCGCCTGGACGACCTGATGGTGAGTTTTGCCACCGATGGCGGCGGCGTCGGCCCGCACTTCGATTCCTATGACGTATTCCTGCTGCAGGCCGAAGGCCAGCGCCGCTGGAAAATCAGCGCGCAAAAGGACCTGACCCTGATCGAAGGCCTGCCGCTGAAGATCTTGAAGAAATTCAAGGCCAGCGAGGAATTCGTACTGGAGCCGGGCGATATGCTCTACCTGCCGCCGCACTACGCCCACGATGGCGAAGCCATCGGCGATTGCCAGACCTACTCGATCGGTTTCCGCTCACCGTCTTACCAGGAACTGGGCGAAGCCTTCCTGCAATTCATGGCCGATTCCATCGACCTGCCGGGCCGCTATGCCGATCCGGAACTGGAACCGACCAGGAAGCCGGCCGAAATCCCGCAAGCCATGCTGGGCAAATTGGCCGATGAATTGAATAAAGTGAGCTTTACGGAAGACGACTTCGCCATTTTCTTGGGCGAATACCTGTCCGAACCAAAGCATAACGTCTTCTTCCAGCCAGTGGAAAAGCCGCTAACGGCCGGCAAGTTCCAGCAATCCGCCGAGAAAAAAGGCGTATCCCTCTCGCGCAAGACGCAGATGCTGTATCGCGGCAAGAATGTCTTCATCAATGGCGAATCGTTCGCCATGAACAAGGCCGACAAGACGGCATTGGAAACCCTGGCCAACGCCCGCGGCCTGGACGGCGCAACGGTGGCCGGTGCTTCCGAGGATGTGCTGGAAGCGCTCTTCGCCTGGTACAGCGACGGCTGGTTGGAACTGAACAAATAATCGGAGATAGCATGGAGAAGCAGCTTTTTGACAGCCGTACCCAATTCCAGTCCCTGCTCTTGGACTGCATCTCCCAGGCGCGCCTGACGCTGCAGATGTTCGACCCGGATTACGCCTGGTGGCAGCTGGGGCACTCGAAGACCGACGCCCTGCTGCGCCACTTCCTGCAGCACAAGGGGCGCATCCAGCTGGTCGCGCACAGCAATGCCCACCTGGAGCGCAATGAACCGCGCTTCTCCAAGCTGCTGGAGGATTACAGCCACCAGATCGAGTGCCGCCTGACCAGCCGCAGCATCAGCACCCTGACCGATTCCTTCTGCGTCGCCGACGGCGTGCACATCGTGCGCCGCTTTCATGCCGACCACTTCCGCGGCGAAGCAGATTTTAATGCTCCTACGTCAACGCAAACCAGTTTGGAGCGTTATGAAGCTATCTGGGCTGAAACCCAGCCGGGCCTGAAACCAGGCACGACTGGATTGTAGGCTGGAAAATGTAAAATGCTGCGGTTCGAGGTAAGACGGTAATCGCTGCAGTTGCAAGCAGAACGGCGCGGAAAAAAAACATTGCGTTTCCGCAAAATAGTTGTGTAAACAGCCCGATTGGCTATTGCGACGCAGCAGAAAACGCTATAATATCCGGTGTGTTTCCGTGTCTGGTCGACCTTTTTCTGAAGGTTGGAAAGGCCGACGAAACGCCGTACGAGCGATAATTACCGGTAATTATTCATCGCAACATTGCTTAATTTTTGTTGTTATTTAAGGAAAACAAATGAAAAAATCCCTGCTGATCGCCTCCCTGCTGGCCGTTGCTCTGGCTGCTTGCTCCAAGAAAGAAGAAGCTCCTGCTGCTCCAGTAGCTACCCCAGAAGCAGCTGCTCCAGCAGCCGCTCCTGCAGCTCCAGCTGTTGACGCAGCTGCTCCAGTTGCTGCTCCAGCCGCTGACGCTGCTGCTGCTGCCGCTTCCGCTGCTACCGACGCTGCTGCTGCTGCTTCCGCAGCTGCTTCGGCTGCTTCGGCTGCCGCTTCCGCTGCTTCCGCTGCTGCTAAGTAATTCCCCGCAGGGAAAAGAAACCAGCCTTCGGGCTGGTTTTTTTTGCCCGGAGAATGGGGTGTTGCCGATTAAATGGGGTACGTCCCCATTTTTCAGGCAATAAAAAAGCCGGCTTGCGCCGGCTTTCTTATTTAAGGGCTTGCCCTTTATTTCAATTGCTCTTGCAGCAGGGTCAGGATCTTTTGACCCACCGGAGAGTCTTCCGGCTTATTCTGGTTATTCCACACCGAAACCTGGGTGGTATTGACCGCATCCGAACGGACCGAGATGCGGTAGCGCTGTGCTTCCTTCTCCTTGTCCGAGGCACCGAAGCTGAACAGCTTGCTGAACCAGCCACGGGTGTCGGTGGCGTCGTTCACGAAGCGTACGAAATACACGCCCTGTACGCGGTCACGGTCTTCCACGGTGAAGCCGGCGCGGTCCAGCGCCAGGCCGACGCGGCGCCAGGTGCGCTCGAAGCCTTCGTCGGTCTTGATGAAGGCATTGGCGCCCTCGCCCACCAGGACGGCGTGCTGCGCCTGGACTGCGGCGTTGTCGACCGAGGTGCGGGCTGCCGCCTCGTCGGCGGTGCCGCCCAGCTTGGTCATCAGCTTGGCCAGGAAGATCGCTTCCAGGTTCGGGTCGCTATTGCGGTTGGTCCACATGGTCGACTCGTTCTGCGCGCCGGTCACCACTTCCTTGGTGCCGCGGTGGCTGATGTAAATCTCGGTGCCGCCGGCCGGATTGCGCTCCAGGCGGGTGCGGTACTTGTCGCGCTCGCCGCTCGAGTACAGGCCGTCGAATACCTTGCCGATCGTGTTGCGGATGAAGTCTTGCGGGATCTTGGCGCGGTTTTCATTCCATTCGGTTTCCATCACTCCGGCAGTGGTATCGTCCACCGCCAGGATGAAGCCCGACTCTTCCCAGAAGGTTTTCAGTTGCGGCCACAGGGCTTCCGGGGTCTGCTGCACCACCAGCCAGCGCTGGTTGCCGGAACGCTCGACGCGCACGGCGCTGTTGCCGGTGCTGGCCACTTCGTTGCTGCTGACGGCAGCGGCGCCTGGCGTGTTGCCGCGCGCAGCCTGGTAGCCGGAGGCCGTTGCCACGCCGCGGTCATTGCTTGGCAGGGCGTAGCGGTTGTCCTTCGACAGCTGGGTCAGGTCCGGCGGCACGTCCAGCGTGCTGGCCTTCTTGGCCGATTTGTAATCCACCTTGGTTTCGCCTACTACGGACTGCACCATGCCGCAACCGGTCAGGCTCAGCATCAGGGCGCCAACGACGAGCCCGCGCTGCGGGGTCTGGGAAACGATCTTGCGAATAGTCATGTGAAAAAGAAGATTAGTTCAGCACACCGGAATCACGCAGGGCAGCGCGGACGGTCTCGTGATACTGCTCTGCCAGCGACACTAGCGGCAGGCGGATACCTTTCGGCATCTTGCCCATTTCCGCCAGGGCCCACTTGACCGGCACCGGGTTCGGTTCAATGAACAGGTGCTGGTGCAGCGGCAGCAGTTGGTTGTTGATGGCAGTTGCCTTGGCGGCATCGCCAGCCATCGCGGCTTCGCACAACTCGTGCATCTGGCGCGGTGCCACGTTGGCGGTCACCGAAATATTGCCCTTGCCGCCGGCCAGCATCAGCGCGATGGCAGTCGGATCGTCGCCGGAGTACACGGCGAACTCGGCTGGCGCGCGGCGCAGCAGGTCGTAGCCGCGCGCGATATTGCCGGTCGCGTCCTTGACGCCGATGATGTTCTTGACCTGGGCCAGGCGCAGGATGGTGTCGTTGCTCATATCGGCAACCGTGCGGCCCGGCACGTTGTACAGGATGACCGGCAAGTCCACCGCTTCGGCGATGGCCTTGAAGTGCTGGTACATGCCTTCCTGGGTCGGGCGGTTGTAGTAAGGAACCACTTGCAGCGAGGCGTCGGCGCCGGCGTTCTTGGCGAAACGGGTCAGTTCGATGGCTTCCGCGGTGGAATTGCCGCCGGAACCGGCGATCACGGGGATGCGGCCGGCCACGCGATCCACGGCAGCCTTGATCAGCTCGCAATGCTCGGCCACGCTCACGGTGGCGGATTCGCCGGTGGTGCCGACGATGACGATGGCGTCCGTGCCTTCGGCAATGTGCCAGTCGATCAGCGCATTCAAGCCCGGGTAATCCAGGCTGCCGTCGGCGTGCATCGGGGTTACGATTGCTACAATGCTACCCTTAATCATAGGAAACCAATTGCAATAAGAATTAAAACGACGATTGTAGAGCATACCCTGCACCCGTGGTGCATTTTGGTCGCTCAAAATGACGGCAACAGCGCCGCCTCCCTTGGAAACTCCCCTTTCACGGCGCAAATCCTCTGCACCATGGCCGGTTTCGGTGTATTAACGACGCCATCTTCGAATGCGATGACACGCAAACCATGCATTCTAGCCAATTCCAACAATTCTCCCGGCTGTAACAAAAAGGCCGGATTCGATGGTTTGCCGAAGGCGGCATTGCCATCGGCGAAGGTCTCGTAGACCAGCATGCCGTTGGGCGCCAGGCTGCCCAGCATCTCGGCCAGCAGCGGGCGGTGCAGGTAGTTGGTGACCACGATGCCGGCGAAACGCGCCGGGCCGAATGGCCAGCAGGCGCCGTCTTCTTCCAGGTCGATCTGGCTGGTGACGATGCCGTCGCCGGCCGCCGCGGCCAGCGCGTCGGCATCGCGGTCGACGGCCACCACGGCATGGCCCAGCGCGACCAGGTAGCGCGCGTGGCGGCCATTGCCGCAAGCCAGGTCCAGCACTTCCCCGTTCGGCACCAGCGGTGCGAACCGTTCCACCCAGGCAGAAGGTGGGCTCAAAACATCAGCCATAACTCAATCCCATTGCTTCGCGCACATCGCGCATGGTTTCCTGCGCCAGCTTGCGCGCTGCTTCATTACCGTCCGCCACGATGGCGCGCACCAGGGACGGGTCGTCCAGGTAAGGCTGCGCGCGCTCGTGCATCGGCTCCAGTTCTTTCATGATGGCGTCGATCACCGGCTGCTTGCATTCGATGCAGCCAATGCCGGCCGATTTGCAGCCCCGCTGCACCCATTCCTGGGTCGGTCCGTCCGAATAGACGACGTGGAATTGCCAGACCGGGCAGCGCTCCGGCTCGCCGGCGTCGGTGCGGCGCACGCGCGCCGGGTCGGTCGGCATGGTGCGCACCTTCTTGGTGACCGCCTCCTTGTCCTCGCGCAGGGCGATCGCGTTGCCGTAGCTCTTGGACATCTTGCGTCCGTCCAGGCCCGGCAGGCGCGAGGCCTCGGTCAGCCTGGCCTGCGGCTCCACCAGGATCAGCTTGCGCGCGCCTTCCAGGTAGCCGAACAGGCGCTCGCGGTCGATCATCGACAGGTTGTGCGCATCGTCCAGCATGGCTTTGGCCTGCTCCAGCGCGGCGTCGTCGCCTTCCTGCTGGTATGCGGTGCGCAGTTCGTGGTACAACCTGGCGCGCTTGCTGCCCAGCTTCTTGACCGCGTCCTGCGCCTTGACTTCGAAGCCCTTTTCCTTGCCGTACAGGTGGTTGAAGCGGCGCGCGATCTCGCGCATCATTTCCACGTGCGGCACCTGGTCGTCGCCCACCGGCACCTCACTGGCGCGGTAGATCAGCACGTCGGCCGCCTGCAACAGCGGGTAGCCGAGGAAGCCGTAGGTTTGCAGGTCCTTGTTGGCCAGGTTGTCGATCTGGTCTTTATAAGTCGGCACCCGCTCCAGCCAGCCCAGCGGGGTCGCCATCGACAGCAGCAAGTGCAGTTCGGCGTGCTCCGGGATTTTCGACTGGATGAACAGCGTGGCCTGGGTCGGGTCGATGCCGGCCGCCAGCCAATCCACCAGCATGTCCCAGGTGGACTTTTCGATGATGGCCGGGTCGTCGTAATGCGTGGTCAGCGCGTGCCAGTCGGCCACGAAGAACAGGCAAGGCTGCTCGGACTGCATCCTGATCCAGTTCTTCAGCGCGCCATGGTAGTGGCCCAGGTGCATGCAACCCGTCGGGCGCATGCCGGAGACTACGCGGTCAGGGTACATGGTGTCAGCTCAGGAAAGGGCGGAACGGCAGTTCGATCAAGGTCATCACAATGCCCACCAGTGCGCCCACCAAAGCCCGAAACGGTCCGGTGTTCAGGAGCAGGATAATGCCGATGAAGATGAACGGTCCCAGGCGCTCTATGCTGGCAAATTTATGCGCCAGATCACGTGGAAGCAGTGATGTCACGATACGGCCGCCATCCAGCGGTGGAATCGGGATCAGATTAAAGGCGCACATGACCGCATTGGCGATCACACCTGCCCGGCACACCTCAATGGGGAAGCGCTCGGTCACCCCCAGATTGATCATCAACACCAGCAAAAGCATCCATCCCAGACCCATTGCAAAATTGGCCGCAGGGCCGGCTGCTGCCACGAAACCCATCTGCTTTTTGGGGTTGCGTAGGCGGTTGAAATCGACCGGTACCGGTTTGGCGTAACCGAACGCCATATTCAACGGCGACAACAAGAGTAGAACCGGCAAGATGATCGTGCCGAACAAGTCGATATGCCGCATCGGGTTGGGGGTCAACCGCCCCAGCTTTTCAGCGGTATCGTCGCCAAAATAGCGGGCTACGTAACCGTGGGCAGCTTCGTGTAGAGAAATCGCAAATAGGACAGGAATCGCGTAGACCGCGATGTTGCGGATAACCTGGTCAAAATCGTTCATAAAAGGGATTCTATCAGAGGGCTTCTACCGCCCCGCTCTGCCGGCACAGCGCGCGGGGCGATCGGCGAGGGGTTAGAGGCCGATGGCAGCCGGGTCGCCGCGGCCGGTACGCACCAGTTCCGGCTCGGCGCCGGTCAGGTCCACCACTGTGGTTGGTTCAAGGCTGCAGGCGCCACCGTCGATCACCAGGTCGACCTGCTTGCACAGGCGTTCCAGGACGATGTCCGGATCGGTCAGCGGCTGGTCGTCGCCCGGCAGGATCAGGGTGGTGCCAAGCAGCGGCTGGCCCAGTTCGGCCATCAGCATTTCGGTGATCGGGTTTTGCGGCACCCGCAAGCCGATGGTCTTGCGCGATGGGTGCGACAGGCGGCGCGGCACGCAGCGCGTCGCCTCCAGGATAAAGGTGTACGGGCCCGGCGTGGTCGCCTTCAGCAGGCGGAATTGCTTGTTGTCGACGCGCGCGTAGACACCGATTTCACTCAGGTCGCGGCAAAGCAATGTCAAATGGTGCTTCTCGTCGATGCCGCGGATGCGGCGCAGCTTTTCAACGGCCGCCTTATCGTCCAGGTGACACACCAGCGCATAGCTGGAATCGGTCGGCAGCGCGACAATGCCGCCGCCGTGGATGATTTGCGCGGCCTGCTTGATCAGCCTTAGCTGCGGATTGTCCGGGTGTACCTGGAAGAATTGGGTCATGTTTTAACGTAGCTGTTGCAAGGCTGCGATGCGTTCTTCGATCGGAGGATGGCTGGAGAACAGCGCCGCCCAGCCACTCGGCGAGGTAATGCCGGATGCCGCCATCCCTTGCGGCAGTTCGCCTGGAGGCACGCCGCCCAGGCGCGCCAGGGCATGCTGCATCGGCACGGTGGAACCCAGCAAGTGCGCCGAGCCGGCATCGGCGCGGAATTCACGCTGGCGCGAGAACCAGGCCACGATCATCGAAGCGATCAGGCCGAACAGCAGCTCGCACACGAACACCGTCACCATATAGCCAATGCCCGGGCCACGGCGCTCTTCGCCTTTATTCAGCATGCCGTCGACCACCGAGCCGACGATGCGCGCCAGGAATACCACAAAGGTATTCACCACCCCCTGGATCAGGGTCAGCGTCACCATGTCGCCGTTGGCGATGTGCGCCACCTCATGGCCCAGCACGGCCTCGACTTCTTCCCTGTTCATCGACTGCAGCAAGCCGCTGGACACCGCCACCAGCGCATCATTCTTGAAGGCCCCGGTAGCGAAGGCATTGGCATCGCCCTCGTACAGCGCCACTTCCGGGCGGCCGATGCCGGCCTTGTCAGCCAGCGCGTGTACGGTACCGACCAGCCACTGCTCGGTAGGATTCTGCGGCTGCTCGATCACGCGCGCGCCGGTCGACCACTTGGCCATCGGCTTCGACATCAGCAGCGAAATAATGGAACCGGTGAAGCCCACCACCACGGAAAATGCCAGCAAGCCGCCCATGCTCGTTCCCGAGCCTGGACGCCCGATACCCAGCAGGGACAGGACAATCGACAGCACCACGACAACCGCCAGGTTGGTGGCAATAAACAGGATGATGCGTTTCATAGAGCGCCTCCGGTCAACTTACCGAACGATAATCTATGGTCAGCAGTAGGGATTTACAAGCCCCCGGTGTCAGAACCAGTCATGCCAGACCGGCGTCACATTGGCCGGCAGCGGCGGCAACAGGCGGAAATCCACCCGCGCCTCGCCCGGCGCATGGAAATCGGTCCCGCGCGAAGCCAGAAAACCGTAGCTGTTGGCCAGATTCGCGTACTTGGGATACTGGTCCGGCGTATGCGAGCCGGTCACCACTTCGATCGCCGTCCCGCCAAGCTGCTTGAATTCGTCGAACAGGACGCCTTCCTGCATCGGCGTGAACTTGTAGCGCCCCGGGTGCGCAATTACCGCAATCCCGCCCGCGCCCAAAATCCAGCCCACCGCATCCTGCAGCGACGCCCAGCGATGCTCGACAAACCCCGGCTTGCCGGGCGACAGGTATTTGCGGAACACTTCCGACACCGAGGCGCAAACGCCCTGCTCCACCAGGAAACGCGCGAAGTGCGTGCGCGACATCAGGGAAGGGTTATCGACGTAATGCAGGGCGCCTTCGTAAGCGCCCGGAATGCCCGCCAGCTCCAGTTGGCGCCCGATCTCGCGGCCACGGTTATCGCGCCCCGAGCGGGTGGCTTCCAGCCCCTGCAGCAAGCCGGCATTGTTTTCATCGACCTGCAGGCCGACGATGTGCACCGTCTCACCCGCCCAGGTAATGGAAATTTCCACGCCTGGCACAAAACGCATGCCGTAAAGCTGCGCGGCCGCGCGCGCAGTAGCGACGCCGCCTACTTCATCGTGGTCAGTCAGAGCCCAAACATTCACACCCGCCTTATGGGCATGCTCGGCCACTGCCGCAGGGGGCAGCACGCCGTCGGACACATTCGAATGGCAATGGAGATCTACGTTCAGCATACAGGTTGCAATATTGCGAAGGTTTCATTGTACGCTGAAAGCTCAGGCCAGGAATTCCTCCAGCATTTCCGCCAGCAGTTCCGGCTGGTCGTGGTGCAGCATATGGCCGGCATCGGGCATCATTTTCGGCGTCACCCTGGCCAGGTGGCCCAGGCGGCGGTCGATTTCGGCGCGCGCCTCGTCCTTGGGCCCCATCCACAGCCACATATTGGTGTCTTCGGCCTCCACCCACAGCACCGGCGCCGTGATCTTCTTCCAGCAAGCCAGCACTTCCTCCACCCGGTACAGTGACGGGCCGGGGCGCTTGTGCACCGGGTCGCCCAGGATCTCCCAGCGGCCCTCCGCATTGCGGGCCGACCAATGGCTGGCCAGGAAGGCGGCACGCGCGTCGGACAAGCGCGGATTGGTCTTTTGCAGGCGGGCGGCAACGGCAGCCTGGGAATCGTAACTGCGCATGTCCGGCGCCACCAGCAGCTCGTCCAGCCACTTGCGCATGCGCGACGGCGCCTGCTCCGGCACCGTCGCCTTCAGGCCGAAGCCTTCCAGGTTGACCAGGCGGCGGATACGCTCCGGGCGCACACCTGCGTATAAACTGACAACATTGCCACCCATGCTATGGCCCAGCAGGTTGACCGCGCCCGCCGGCTGGTAATGGCGCAGGATGGCATCCAGGTCGGCCACATAATCGGGGAACCAGTAGGTATCGGTGCCATTGCGTTCGGTCAGGCCAAAACCGCGCCAATCCGGCGCAATCACGTGCCAGTCGCCCTTCAGGCAATCGACCACGAACTGGAAGCTGGCGCCGACGTCCATCCAGCCATGCACCATGAAGACCTTGGGCGCGCCTTCCCGGCCCCAGTGCAGTACGTGGGTGCGCTTGCCGCGCACATCGATAAAGTCGGAACGGGATGGGATCATGGTGCCTGCCTTGAAATGGGTGAACCGGAATAATAGCACGACCGTTCTAAAATCTGCTTGACGTACAATAGCGCCACTTCCCCTCCCCTTACCGGACCATCCATGACAATTTACCAGCTTGGCGAACACGCGCCAGAGATTGATGCTTCCGCTTTCGTGGCGGAGAATGCGACCTTGATCGGCAAGGTGAGCTTGCATGCGAACAGCTCCGTCTGGTTCGGCGCAACCATCCGCGGCGATAACGAGCGCATTACAATCGGTGAAAACAGTAATGTGCAGGAAGGTACGGTAATGCACACCGACATGGGCTACCCGCTCACGGTGGGCAAGGATGTGACCATCGGCCACCAGGCCATGCTGCATGGCTGCACCATCGGCGACGGCTCGCTGGTCGGCATCCAGGCGGTGGTGCTGAACGGCGCCAGGATCGGCAAGGGCTGCCTGGTCGGCGCCGGCGCGCTGGTCACCGAGGGCAAGGAATTTCCCGACCACTCGCTGATCGTCGGCGTACCTGCCAAGGTAGTGCGCCAACTGACAGCGGAAGACGTGGCGCGCCTGGCCGGCAGCGCCGACAGCTATGTCAAACGTGGCCAGCTGTTCAAGTCGCAACTGAAAAAGATTGGATAAAAACAATGACGAACACCCCGGATACCCTGCAGAAGTTTGTTTTCGAAGACGCCGCCGTACGCGGTGAGCTGGTCGACATTTCCGCCACCTGGCGCGAAATCGTGGCTCGCCACCACTACCCGGTCGCCGTCAAACGACTGCTGGGACAAATGGTGTCGGCGGCCGCCCTGCTGTCGGCCAACCTCAAGTTCAACGGCTCGCTGATCATGCAGCTGCACGGCGATGGCCCGGTGCGCCTGCTGGTGGTGGAATGCGATTCCGACCTGCGCATGCGCGCCACCGCCAAGCTCAATGCCGAATTCGCGATCGCGGAAGACGCCGGCCTGCAGCCGCTGGTCAATGCGCATGGCCACGGCCGTTTCGTGATCACGCTCGACCCGGCCGAGAAGGTGCCGGGCCAGCAGCCATACCAGGGCATTGTGCCGCTGGACGGCGACGACGTCGCGACGGTGATTGAACACTACATGCTGCGTTCCGAGCAGCTCGACACCAAGCTGTGGCTGGCAGCCGATGACCAGGTGTCGCGCGGCCTGCTGCTGCAAAAGCTGCCGCTGCATGGCGGCAAAGCCGAAACCACCGCGCAGGCGGTCGAGCATTCGCAGGAAACCTGGAACCGCGTCGTCATGCTGGGCGACACGCTGAAAGAAGCGGAGATGCTGGAGCATGGCATCGAGGAACTGCAAAAGCGCCTGTTCTGGGAAGAGACCCTGCGCGTGTTCGAGCCGCTGCATCCCACCTTCCACTGCTCCTGCACCCGCGAGAAAGTGGGCAATATGCTGAAGATGCTGGGCCAGCAGGAAGTGGAAGACGCCCTGTCCGAACAGGGCAAGCTGGGCATCAACTGCGACTTCTGCGGCAAGCACTACGAGTACGACGCCGTCGACTGCGCCCAGCTCTTCATCACCGACGCCCCCGCCGAAGCGCTGATCCACGGCTCCGAAGCCAAGCACTAACCACAGCCGAGCCCGTGTCCCACCATGGGGTCACACCCGAAATGAGACACGGGCTCTGCTGAAAATCAAAGGCTACGAGTCAGGTCGATCCACGCTTGCGGTTGCGGCTTCGCGCGTTCGCGAACGCCGAAGAACGTCACCACCAGCTCGCCGTCCTGGTCGAAGAATTCCACCGACGTCACGCCGGCGCGCTGCACCACATAGCCGCTCTTCAAAGCACTTTCACGAATGTGCAGGTTGAACTCCGGGTCCAGCACGTTGTACCAATCGCCGCTGGCAGCCGTCTTGCCGACCTTGCCGCTGTAAATCTGCGTCGCCGCCCCGTTACCCAGGAAGGCCATGATCGGCATCTGCTGCTTGGCCGATTCATCCAGCAGCTTGCGCAGTGCCTGCGGGCCGATCTTCTGCACCACGCCCTGCGGCGCCAGGCGCATGGCCTGCTCGCGGGTCAGCTTGAACTCACTGACGATGCGGTTGAACTGGTGCACGTCAGTCATTTCCTTCCAGGCCAGCTGGAACTCTTTCACGTCAACCGCGCTATCGGCCATCTCCGCTGCCTTCGGTGCAGCGGCTACAACCTTCAACTCGCCCGTTTGCTGTGGGTGCTTGAAGTCCGCCACAATCTTGTCGAACACCGCTATGCCTGCCTCGCTCTTCACATACACCTTATGCGCCGCATTGCCTTGCGCGTCAAAAAACTGCAGGCTGCGGCTGGTCGCGCCATCGCGCCCTGGCTGCACCACCGCAAACGCGTGCTTCCAGTTCGCGAAGTGGAAGCGCATGTCGATCTCGCCGCCCAGGTAGCCGCCAGCCACCGCGCGGAAACGTTCCTTGTCGGTGAACGATTCCGGCTTGGCCTTGGTCGCCACGCCTGTGCGTTCCAGCACGCCGTTCTCATTGCGGGTCAGTGCCAGCACGGTGCCAAGGTCCAGCGCGCGGATCATGATGTCGTTCACGGCATGGTCCGCGTCAGACAGGCGCGTGACGGTCTTGCCGATGCCGGTTGCCAGCAACTCCGCTTCCGAAGTGCCCAGCGTGCGCGCGGCGTCGCGGATTTGCAGCTTGGGCTGCTCGGTGCGCAGCGTGTTCCAACGGTCGGCCAGTGAAGGCGCTGGCGAGGCTGCGCTGACGGTGCCGGCAGCGATTGCGATGAGGCCAGTCAGTACCAGCACTGCGTAAATCTTTTTCGTCTTCATATTCTTCTCCTTATCAGTACATCAGTTTGAAATTGACGGCCAGGTGACGGCCCGGGCGCGCTTGTCGTTCAATCTCGGCTTGTGCGACTGCCGTGGTGCCGGCCGCCAGTGTGCGCACGGTGGCGTAGTCCCAATACTTTTTGTCGCCCAGGTTGTAGATGCCGGCATTCAGCTCCGCTTGCTTGCCGATCTTCCAGTAGCCGGCCAGGTCGACCACCGTGGCCGAGGGCACGGCGAAATATGCTGCCGGCTGCGACTGCGCTGCCGCCACTTCGGGCTCGGCCTGCTTGCTGCGCGTGTGGAAGGCCGTCAGCGATGCGCCGCCGCGCTTTTGCGGATCATCCCAGCCAAGGCTCGCGGTAGTTTTGTATGGCTGGATCGAATTCATGCCTGCCTTCTTGCCGGTGTGCTGGTTCTCCAGCGTGCCGCGCGAAGCGCCGGCAGCCAGCGAGGCGCTGAAACCCTGCAGCGAAGGGGTGAGCTTTCCCAGGTCTGCCACCGCCGAAAGCTCACCGCCCCAACTGCGGGCATTGCCGATGTTCTCGGGGCGGAACAGGCCGAAAGTGATGGTGGGGAAGTTGACCGGGTCGGCCGGCTGCGCCACGTACTCGATGAAGTCCTTGTAGCGGTTATAGAAGGTCGATGCGCTTACCATCAGCCAGCGCGCTGCGTGAGCGCGCATGCCAAGCTCGAAGGCGTTGCTGCTTTCCTTGCCCAGGTTCGGGTTGCCCAGCGTCGCGTAGCCGTTGCCCGCGCCGGTATAGCTGAACGAGTCGTAGGTGCCGGTTCGTTCGGCGGCGGTCGGCATGCGATAGCCGCGCGTGAACTTGCCGTACACCTCGAAGTCCGGCGTCAGCGCCACCGTCAGGCCAAGGCTCGGCGACAGGAAGCTGTCGCTGTCCTTCCTGATCTCCTTCGCGGCGCCCGGCACGGCGATCACGTAGTTCTGCAGGTTTTTCGGCTCCAGCTTACGGTATTCGGCGCGCAGGCCAGGTGCCAACGTGGCGCGCAGGCCAGCCAGTGCGAATACGTATTCGCCGCGCACGAAGGCCGACAGCTTGAGCGTGTCCATGTCCGCCATGCGGTTCTTGTTGGTGACCTGGTGCGCACCGGTTGCCAGCACCGTGCGTTCTTCGCGCCATGGGCGGCGGGATTCCTGGTCCTCCACTGTCGCACCGAATGCGATGCTGTCGGCACCGAACTGCCGCGTGGCGTTGGCCGCCAGGCCTTTGCTCTTGTTGAGGAATGCGGTGTCGATGCTGCGCGCATAACGCTGCGGACCCACCACATAGGCCGCATTGGTGTGGTCCTCTACGCGTGCGTCCTGCACGTAAGCACGGCTCTCTAGCAGCCATGGGCCGGCTGCCAGCTCATGCTCCACGCTGAAGCGGTTGCGGCGGGTGCGGGACGATTGCATGGCACCTTGCGGATAAGAGGTGCCCAGCTTGTTGTCGAATTCGCGCTCGTGCTCGGAACGGAAGCCATCGAAGGTGAAGCCCAGCTTCTGCCCCGGCGCCAGGCGCCACGCCAACTTGGCCAGCAGCGCGTCGGAACTCCAGTCGTCCGGGTTCGGCGGCACGCTGCCTTCGCTTTCGGTCTGTTCACCTCTGCGGTGTACGGCCACTGCCAGCGCCTGCAAGGTGCCGAATTGGGCCGCTCCGGTTAGAGCGTTCAGGCGCGCGTTATTGGCACCGTGGTAGCCGGCTTTGTACTCGGCATACACCGGCCGCTCGTCGCTGACGTAATCCGACGGCGCCTTGGTCACGAACGACACCTTGCCGCCCAGGCCCGCGCTGCCGCCGTCGGCCGCTGTACTGCCGGCGCCAATGCGCACTTCGCGGAAGGTCTCGGGATCGAAATAGTCGCGCCCCACGCCGAAGCTGTTCAGCGTCGAGCTGTCCGGCCGTGGCGCAGCATCCGGCAAGGCGATGCCATCGAGATCGAGGCCGATGCGATTGCCTTCCACGCCACGGATATTGAAGCCGGTATTGCCCGCACCGTCCCATATGTTGGCGCCGCCGCTCAGCGCCGCCGGCACGGTGACCAGCGTTTCATAGCGCGCGATCTGCGACATATCGGTCACGCCGCGCTTATCCAGCTCGCGCGAGTTGATGGTCTTGGTTTCTTCAGGCTTGGCGGTGACGAGGATTTCGCCGAGGCGGGTCGCCTCTTCGGCGTGGGCGTGTGCGCCCAAGGCGGCAGCCAGCAACAGCGCCAGGCGCCGCGGCCGCAATACGGATGCTTTCATGATGGTCCAGTCGAGAGTCAGTCAAATGCTGGCTCACGGCTGGCATGGGAATATCATTTTAATGCGAATAATTCTCATTCGCAAGACCTGACCGGCCGTCGTGGAAAATTTGGAGTATCCTGAGCGCCTTCCGTTTTCATCCTGGATACCTAATGCTGCCAACCCGTTTCTCGACCGCAGTTCTTGCCGCCAGTTTGCTGGCCTCCCCTCTCGCTTTCAGCCCTGCGCTGGCAGCACCGGCCGCCAAACAGCAGGTCTCCCAGGCCAGCCGCAAACTGGCGCAGCTCGCCAATGAGTTCCACGTCGCCCGCGCGCAGTTCGATCCACTGTTGTTTGCCACCGCCAACGGCGACCCGCGCTACAACGACCAGATCGGCATGGCGATCTCGCCGGCAGTGCGCGCCAAGCAGTTCGCGACCTATCGCCAGATGCAGAAGCGCCTCGCGCAAATCCCTCGCGCGCAATTGGCAAACCAGGACCAGATGACGCTTGACCTTCTGGCGTATGAACTGGATGCGGCATTGGCGCTGGCGCCTTTCCCGGAACACCTGCTGCCGCTGAACCACTTCGATAACATTCCCAATACCCTGGCGAATTACGCTGGCGGCACCGGCTCGCAGCCACTGGCCACCGTCAAGCAATACCAGGACTACCTGAGCCGCGTACAGCAACTCGCGCCGTGGATCGACCAAGCCATTGCCAATATGCGCGAAGGCATCAAGCAAGGCATCGTGCAACCCAAGCCGATCACGCAAGCAATGCTGCCGCAGATGACCGCGCTGCGCAGCGCAACTGCTGAAGCCAGTGTGTACTACTCCCCTGTCAAGCGCATGCCGGCCAGTTTCAGCGACGCCGACAAGCAGCGCCTGGCGCACGACTACCGCGCCGCCGTCGAAAAAGTGAATCCGGCACTGGAACGCCTGGCAAAATTCCTGGAAGCGGAATACCTGCCGGCCAGCCGCAATAGCACCGGCTGGAGCGCACTACCGAATGGTGCCGCGTGGTACAAGGCCCGCATCAACGACAGCACCACCCTGCCGCTGACGCCGCAGGAAGTGCATGATCTTGGCCTGAAAGAAGTCGCCCGCATCGGCGCACAAATGCAAACCCTGATGGGCAAGCTGGGTTACGACGGTCCTGCGCAGGCTTTCCCGCAATGGGTGCGCGACCAGAAGCAGTTCAAGCCGTTCACCACCGAGGCGGAAGTCCTGGCCGAATACCGCAGGATCTACGACACGGTGCAAGCCAAGCTGCCTGCTTACTTCACCCTGGTGCCGAAATCAACGCTGGTGGTCGACCTGGAGCCCGAACTGACGCGCGCTACAGCCTCCGACCATTACACGCCGCCCGCAGCAGACGGATCGCACCCCGGCGTCTTCTGGGCCGTCGTCAACGACCCGAAAGACTATAGCCGAACCGGCATGGCCAGCTTGCTGCTGCACGAAGGCGTGCCAGGCCACCACTTCCACGCCGCGCTGCTGAAGGAAATGCCGCTGCCCGACTTCCGCATGTTCAGCACCGAAAACCAGAACAACGCCGCCTACACCGAAGGCTGGGCGCTGTACGCGGAAACCCTGGGCAAGGACTTCGGCCTGTATGAAGACCCGGTCTGGTACTACGGCCACCTGAATGCGGAAATGCTGCGCGCCGTGCGCCTGGTGGTCGACACCGGCATGCATGCGCTGGGCTGGAGCCGCGAAAAGGCCATCGCCTATATGGTTGAAAAACAGGGCGTATCCGAAGCGCGCGCCAAGAACCAGATCGAACGCTACATGGTCTGGCCGGCGCAGGCTTTGAGCTACAAGGTCGGCTCGTTGAAGATCCTGGAGTTGCGCGACAAGGCGCAACGGGTACTAGGTAATAAGTTCAGCTACCCAGCCTTCCACGCAGTTATTCTGGGCGAAGGCACCCTTCCCCTGCCGCTGCTTGAAAAGCGCGTCAACGCATGGATTGAGCAAACCAAGCGTTGATGAAAAAAAACTGATCTAACGATGCGCCGCAATCGAACCCATACTCCAGCAAGCGTCACCCCGAAGCTACTCTTGGGCACGCGCTGGAAATTGCTTGGCCGTGATGAGCTCGCCTTGTATCTCCGTCGGCTCATCGTGGCGGAGCGTAAGTGCCTCGGCGGGGAATTTTCCAAGAGAGTCGCACCACGCCTGCGCTGGCGGCGTTTGGCTACGGCGCATCGGCTGGTTGCAATCGGGCGCATCGTCGATCGGCGAGTTTTTTCGAGTCCTAATGCACGGTCCTGGTCGTCCGGCGAACTCAGGCCCGAGGTTCCTCCACGTTATTCTTGGGTCGGTGTTTTTATGCTCGTTCCCGTTCAAGGAAAAACCGATGAGGGCTAAGAGTTGAATTGGCCTCGGCAACTGGACATGGCAGTAACCAGTCAGCAGCGAAAGGTCTACTTTTCAGTCAAGACAATGTAAACGATTTAATCGAGCGGTACCCATGGTTAAAGGAATTCTTTTTTTGCTCGTCGCCGTGTATTGCAACGTGGCGAAGGCGTGCACTTGCGACTTTTTGTTTCTAGATACGGCAGCAGCCCGTAGTGCACAACAGGTATTTGTTTTTCGTCTCGTTTCGGCAGAGATCGGCGGTGGCGCGCGTGATGGCATGGGCGATAACGAAATAATCGGACGCATCGAGATTGTCTCCCAACTTCGCGGTTCATCGGAACACGTCAGTGAGCTGTCCTTTTCGACTCAGCGCTGCTGTGGCACGCGCCTGGACGTCGGCGGATACTTCGTAGCATTCCTTCCGCAAACAGGGAAACGCTTTGCAGCGAACAACGGGAACGTCGTGGAAGTTGATCGATTTGATCTGCAAGATACGCAGGTGAAGGTCAACGCTCTACTTGCCGGGAAAACGCGTTTCGAGGACGTATTTTCAAAAGCAGCCACAGATCGAACCGAGCAGGAGCCCGTTCCACCACCACCGTGTCCCTTGCCAAAAGGTGCGAGGTTGCCAAGGTAAGTAGCAGCTACTTGCGTTTCTTTGGATACAGCGGAGGAGCCAGTTAAGGCTTGGTGTCGGCGGGGGCCGGCCTGGCCTGGTCCTTGCCGAGGATTTGAACGTAGATTTCGTTCTGCTTGATCATGCTCAGCTCAAAGCGGGCACGCTCTTCGACAGCGCCGGTGCCGTCTTTCAGGTCGTTCACTTCCGAAGCCAGCTTGGCATTGCGCTGGCGCAGGCCTTCATTCTTTTCCTGCGCAGCCGCGACTTCTTTCTCCAGCTCCGCCACACGCAGCCAGCCGCCCTTCCCCAGCCAAAGCGGGTATTGGATCAAGAGCAGCAACAGGGCAAGGGCAACGGAAATCAGGCGCATTGGGTCACAACTGAACCGGCCGGGGGACCCGGCCGGTGGGTACTGAGTTACTTCAGATTATAGAACGCATCGCGGCCTGGGTAGGAAGCGATATCGCCCAGGTCTTCTTCAATGCGCAGCAGCTGGTTGTACTTGGCCATGCGGTCCGAACGGGACAGGGAGCCAGTCTTGATCTGCAGCGCGTTGGTGCCGACAGCGATATCGGCGATGGTCGAATCTTCGGTTTCGCCGGAACGGTGCGAGATCACCGCGGTGTAGCCGGCGCGCTTGGCCATTTCGATTGCCGCGAAGGTTTCGGTCAGGGTGCCGATCTGGTTGATCTTGATCAGGATCGAGTTGGCGATGTCCTTCTGGATGCCTTCTTTCAGGATCTTGGTGTTGGTGACGAACAGGTCGTCGCCTACCAGTTGCACTTTCTTGCCCAGGGCCTGGGTCAGGTGCGCCCAACCAGCCCAATCGCCTTCGTGCATCGCGTCTTCGATCGAGATGATCGGGTACTTGTCGCACCAGGTAGCCAGCAGGTTGGTGAACTCTTCAGCCGACAGCACCATGCCTTCGCCTTCCAGGTGGTACTTGCCGTCCTTGTAGAACTCGGAAGCAGCGCAATCCAGGCCGATGGCGATCTGGGTGCCCGCTTCGTAGCCGGCTTCTTCGATCGCCTGCATGATCAGCTTGATCGCATCTTCGTGCGAAGCCAGCGAAGGAGCAAAGCCGCCCTCGTCGCCCACGGCGGTGTTCATGCCGTTCTTGTGCAGGATCTTCTTCAGGGTGTGGAACACTTCGGCGCCGTAACGGACCGCTTCCTTGAAGGATGGCGCACCCACCGGGATGATCATGAATTCCTGGATGTCCAGGTTGTTGTCGGCGTGCGCGCCGCCGTTGATCACGTTCATCATCGGCACCGGCATCTGCATCGCGCCGGAGCCGCCGAAGTAGCGGTACAGCGGCAAGCCGGCTTCTTCGGCAGCGGCCTTGGCCACGGCCATCGACACTGCCAGCATGGCGTTGGCGCCCAGGCGGGACTTGTTCTCGGTGCCATCGAGCTCGATCAGGGTGCGGTCCAGGAAAGCCTGCTCATTGGCGTCCAGGCCCATGATGGCTTCCGAGATTTCGGTATTGATGTTTTCGCAGGCCTTCAGCACGCCCTTGCCGAAGTAGCGCTTGGCATCGCCGTCGCGCAGTTCGATCGCTTCGCGCGAACCGGTCGAGGCGCCGGACGGCACTGCGGCACGGCCCATGACGCCGGATTCCAGCAGGACGTCGCATTCCACGGTCGGATTGCCGCGCGAATCAATTACTTCGCGGCCGATGATGTCAACGATTGCACTCATGTGTTTTCTCCAAAGTTAAAGCAAATATCTGGGGCAAAATTGTTGCAAGAATAACAGACGGGACCAAAAAAAGGCCGCAAATAACGCGGCCCTTTGGGATATGACTTAGTTGAAGTTGGACTCGAGGAAGCCAGCCTTCTTGGTGACGCGATCCAGTTCGATCAGAACGGACAGCAGTTCTTTCATGCGGCCGAGCGGTACGGCATTTGGGCCGTCCGACAGCGCTTGCGCTGGAACCGGGTGGGTTTCCATGAACAGGCCGGCTACACCTACCGCCACGGCAGCGCGCGACAGCACGGGCACCATGTCGCGCATGCCGCCCGACGAGCCGCCCTGGCCGCCCGGCAGCTGCACCGAGTGGGTTGCGTCGAACACCACCGGTGCGCCGGTTTCGCGCATGATGGCCAGCGAACGCATGTCCGACACCAGGTTGTTGTAGCCGAAGGAAGCGCCACGCTCGCACGCCATGAAGTTGTCTTCATTCAGGCCCTTGGCCTTGGCGGCAGCGCGTGCCTTGTCGATCACGTTCTTCATCTCGTGCGGCGACAGGAACTGGCCCTTCTTGATATTGACCGGCAGGCCGGATTCGGCGCAGGCGGTAATGAAGTCGGTCTGGCGGCACAGGAAGGCCGGGGTCTGGATCACGTCGACCACGGACGACACGGCGGCGATTTCTTCCACGGTGTGCACGTCGGTCAGCACCGGCACTTCCAGCTCGCGCTTGACGTCGCCCAGGATCTCCAGGCCCTTTTCCATGCCCGGACCGCGGTACGAGGTACCGGAGGTGCGGTTGGCCTTGTCGAAGGACGACTTGTAGATGAACGGGATGCCCAGTTCGGCGGTCATTTCCTTCAGCGCGCCGGCGGTATCGAACGCCATCTGGCGCGACTCGATCACGCAGGTGCCTGCGATCAGGAAGAATGGCTTGTCCAGGCCTACTTCAAAACCAGCGAGCTTCATGCTGCATTCTCCAGGCGGGAGCCGGCTGCTTTATGCGCCAGGGCTGCTTTGATGAACGACGTGAACAGCGGGTGGCCGTCACGCGGGGTCGATTTGAATTCAGGGTGGTACTGCACGCCCATATACCATGGGTGCGAATTGGCGCCGGTGCGCGGCAGTTCCATGATCTCGCACAGGTTCTCGTTCGGGGTGCGCGCTGCCACCACCAGGCCGGCTTCTTCAACGCGGGCCAGGTAATGGTTGTTCGCTTCATAGCGGTGACGGTGGCGCTCGGTGACCACGCTGCCGTAGATCTCGGAGGCCAGGGTGCCGGGCTTCACTTCGCAGGTCTGCGCGCCCAGGCGCATGGTGCCGCCCAGGTCGGAGTTGGCGTCGCGCTTCTCGATCTTGCCGTCTTCGTTCTGCCATTCGTCGATCAGGGCCACCAGCGGCTGCTCGGTGTCCGGCTCGAACTCGGTGGAGTTGGCCTTGCTGAAGCCGGCCATGTGGCGCGCGTATTCGATCAGCGCCACCTGCATGCCCAGGCAGATGCCCAGGTAAGGCACCTTGGATTCGCGGGCGAATTGCGCTGCCTTGATCTTGCCTTCCACGCCGCGCTTGCCGAAGCCGCCCGGTACCAGGATCGCGTCGAACTTGGCCAGTTCGGCGGTGCCCTTGCTTTCGATCTCTTCCGAGTCGATGTACTCGATGTTGACGCGCGATTCGGTGTGCAGGCCCGCGTGGCGCAGCGCTTCGGTCAGCGACTTGTAGGACTCGGTCAGTTCGACGTACTTGCCCACCATGCCGATCGACACTTCCGCCTTCGGGTTTTCCAGGTTGTGGATCAGTTTTGCCCACATCGACAGGTCGGCCGGCGCCGGGTTCAGGTCCAGCGCTTCGCAAATGATCGCGTCCAGGCCCTGGTCGTGCAGCATTTGCGGCACTTTGTAGATGGTGTCCACGTCCCATACCGAGATCACGGCGCGCTCCTCGATGTTCGAGAACAGCGAGATCTTCGCCACTTCGTCTTCCGGAATCTTGCGGTCGGCGCGGCACAGCAGCGCATTCGGGGAAATGCCGATTTCGCGCAGCTTCTGTACCGAGTGCTGGGTAGGCTTGGTTTTCAGTTCGCCGGCCGATGCGATGAACGGCACCAGGGTCAGGTGAACAAAGGCGCAGTTCTTGCGGCCGGCGCGCAGCGACAGCTGGCGGGCGGCTTCCAGGAATGGCAGCGATTCGATATCGCCGACGGTACCGCCGATTTCGCACAAGGCGACATCGTAGCCTTCCGCGCCACGGCGGATGTAATCCTGGATTTCATTGGTGATGTGCGGGATCACCTGCACGGTCTTGCCCAGGTACTCGCCGCGGCGTTCCTTGCGGATCACGGATTCGTAGATCTGGCCGGTGGTGAAGTTGTTCACCTTGCGCATGCGGGTGGAAATGAAACGCTCGTAGTGACCGAGGTCCAGGTCAGTCTCAGCACCATCATCGGTAACGAAAACTTCACCGTGTTGCATTGGGCTCATGGTGCCTGGGTCCACGTTGATGTACGGGTCCAGCTTGAGCATGGTGACTTTGAGGCCTCGCGATTCGAGGATCGCGGCGAGGGAGGCGGCGGCAATCCCTTTACCAAGGGACGACACAACGCCACCAGTGACGAAGACAAATTTGGTCATTGCGAGATCGGCGCCGGGGAGGCGCGCAGCGGGAAATTGAAATTATAGCTCATTTTGGAAGCAAATGCGTGCGGCACCGAACAGACCCTGGCCCCGCCAAGCAGCAACAATAACTTTATTTCAACAGGAGGCCACCATGAGTCTGGATCGCGACGAATATGGCAACTATGTCGACACTGGCCACCAGGGTCCAGGTCCCCGCCTGATGGGCGCGGACACCCTGATCGGCGACCATGTCCATAACCTGCAGAATGAACATCTGGGCACGGTCAAGGAAATCATGCTCGACATGCAGACCGGTCACATCGCCTATGTGGTGATGGCGTCCGGCGGCGTGCTGGGCATCGGCGAGAAGCTGTTTGCGGTGCCGTTCGAGGCGCTGTCGCTCGACACGTCCAACCATCGCATGACGCTGAATATCGATAAAGAGCGCATTGAACAGGCGCCCGGTTTCGATAAGAGCCACTGGCCGGACATGGCCAACCAGACCTGGGCTACCGAACTGCACAATTTTTACGGCACCAGCAGCAGCACCAGCGGCCCGAGCCACCTGGACCAGAGCTCCCGCTAGAGTTCCAGCCGCATCGGGATAAAGCGTATCCCGTGCATTTCCGCCACCGGGCCGGTCGCCGCGAAGCCCAGGTGGCGGTACATGCCTTCAGCGAAGGTTGAGGAATTGACGGTGAAGCTGCCGGGATTGCCGCGCGCCAGCGCATCATCGCGGACAACTTCCCACAACCGCCTGCCGACGCCTTGCCCGTGCCACGGTGAGCCCACGTACAGGCTGAACAGATGCGTGTTGTCGCGTACCGCGGCCACGCCTGCCAGCACGCCGCCGTCGAAGGCCAACTGGTAGCGGTAGGCCTCGTCTTTCAGGTTGCGGCGGATGATATCGGACGACAGCGATACCAGGAATTCTTCCGCGCCGCTTCCATCCGCTTCGATGGTCAGGTAGGGCTGCAGCGACAGGATCAGCGCACTGATCGCCGACGCGTCGCCGGCCACACCTGGACGTATGTCAAACTCCCGGGACAATGTTCTCCCCTTCAACCAGCACATAGCGGCCGCCATCGAATTTGTAGCGCGCCATGCCCTTCAACTCATCCCGCTTGCGCTCCGCGGTATCCGGCGCATTCTCGGCCCGGGTTTCTTCATAGCCGGCGAAGCGCAGCACCAGGTCATCGTATGCAGCTTGCTCGCGCTTTTCGAATTGCCATTTGCCTTGGATCGACCAGCAATGCGACGTTTCATCGCCGCAGGCACCCTCGTTATCCGACGACAGCGACACGCTTCCCGCCAGGTCGTGCATGCTGCCATCCGCCAGGTCGAAAACCGACATGAGGTTGATCGAATTACCCTGCCAGGTTCCGCCGTGCTGCACGATGAAGCCCGGCTTGCCTTGTCCCAAGGAGACCCACGCCACTTCGCCAAACGTGCCGTTCGACCCCAGTGATGCGACGTTCTCATGACGGGCTTCGACTTTCCATTTGCCGCCATCCTTGCGAAGAAGGTAGGCATTCAGCAGGCCGGAAGTGACATGGTAAGCCATCGCCTCGCCATTCGTATCCACCATCTGCGCATTGGCGACGACGGCAACCCGCCCATCCGCCAGCTCATGCATGGCAACGGGTTCCAGGCGATAGCTGCCGATTTCATTGCGCTTTTCCTGGTCCGGCAGTTCAACGTCCAGGTAATTGTCGTGCGCGGCCTTGTCGCCATACACGGCCCGCAAAAGCTCCATCATGCGGGCGGTCTTGGGATCTGCAGCGGGTTTCGCCTCGACCGCAACAGCCGAAGCGGAAGCCGATGCCGGCTCACCGACTGCTGGCAAGTCCGTTTTCTTTTCGCAAGCAACCAGGGCCAACGCTGCGCAAACCAGCGCAAGCTTCTTCATTTTCATCATCAGATTTTCTCCGGGGTTCAAGGATTTGGAACGGAATGTTCACCGCTCGCCAGCACATAGTCGCCATCGCGCAAAGCGTAGCGTGCCGAGTTGCTCACGGCGCTGCGGCTGCGGGCCACGTCTTCGGCGGAATCCTCGGGACGGGACTCGGTATAGCCGCTGAAATCGAACACCAGGTCATCGTAGGCCTGCTGCGCAGTGCGTTCGAAACGCCACTTCCCTTTTACACTCCAGCAGCGATGGCGGCGCTCATCGCAATCGCCTTTGTTGTCGGATCCGACCAATCCAATCTTCGTGGCAAGGTTACGCAACTTGGGATCGCCGAGATCAAAGAGCGCCATATCCCGGATACTGATTCCTTGCCAGGTTCCGCCCGCGACCACCGCAAACCCTGGACGTCCCTCGCCCAACTCCACCCATTCGACGCTGCCCAACCGGCCCCAGGAGCCCATCTCGGCGACGTTTTCAAAGCGGCGCTCCACCTTCCACTTGCCGTCCTGCTTGCGCAGCAGGTAGACATTCAGCAGGCCCGGTTGGCCGTGGCCAGGCGTCTCGTCGCTTGCATCGTTGGCATTCGCCACCAAGGCCACGCGGTCCGGCGCGATTTCATGCATGCCGACTGGCGTGATGCGATATTGGCTCTTCCCTCTGGCGTCGCCATAGTCCGGCAGTTCTGCAATCACATGGCCGCCGTCGGCGGGCCCATAAATGGCCTGCATCAATTCCATCATGCGCGCCATTTCCTGGCTTGGCTTTTCATCGGGGCTTGCGGCAGGCTGCGCTGCAGCGGCGGGCGTTTCGGCTTGAACTTTGGACGAAGGGCTTGTTTCCTCGCTGCGTTGGCAGGCGGTCGCCATGACCGCTATGGCGAGCAGCATCGCCATTCTTGTAGCTGTTATTTTCATGCCGGCATGGTAGCACCGGCAACCTGCGCACATTGTCGTCAAAAATCACCGGCGCGCTATTTCGCCATCATTGGAAATCACGGCTGGCGGTCGGCAGGCGTCCGAGCAGGTGCGACAAATCGACCAGGCGCCGCGCGACCAGGTGGCGCACGATGCCCTCCTGCTGCCACACGCCGTACACGCCGAGCAGCGAGGAGCCCAGCACCTCGCGCCGGTATTTTTCCACCATGTCGGGCCAGACGATCACGTTGACATAGCCGGTCTCGTCTTCGATGGTGACGAACAGCACGCCCTTGGCGGTACCGGGGCGCTGGCGGCCGGTGACGATGCCGGCGCCGCGCGCCAACTGGTTATTGCTGAAGGTGTTCAGCACATCGGCCGGCAGGAAGCGCTTGGCCAAGAGCGCCGGCCGCAGCAACGCCAACGGATGGCGCCCCAGCGTCAAGCCTTGCGAGCGATAGTCGCCAAGGATTTCTTCGCCCTCGGTTGGCGGCACCAGTTGCGGAACATCCTCCTGCACCTCGGTCGGGCGCAGCAAATCCTTGTCCGGCACCGCGCCCGCCGCGTCCCATAGCGCCTGGCGGCGATTCCCGGCCAGCGAACGCAAGGCATTGCCTGCCGCCAGTACCTGCAGGTCATGGCGATTGAGATCGGCGCAACGCGCCAGTTCAGTCACGCTGGCGAATGGGCGTGCAGCACGCTTTTCCTCGATACGCTTCGCCGCATCTTCACGCATGCCGTATAGGCGCGACATGCCGAGCCGCACCGCCGGCTGCCGCCGTACGCCCTGCGCGGCCACCACAGCCAGGAATTCGTCCGGCATCACGTCGCGTTCGAGCGCCTCCCCCAGCGGTGCCGGGACGGCATCCACCTCTTCCAGCGACGATTCCCAACCACTGATCGTCACATCCACCGGCCGCACTTCAATCCCATGCCGTTGCGCATCCTGCACCAGTTGCGAGGCGCTGTAAAAGCCCATCGGCAAGCTATTCAGCAAGGCACACAGGAAGGCCGCCGGTTCGTGACACTTGAGCCATGAGCTCACATACGTCAGCAACGCAAAGCTCGCCGCGTGCGATTCAGGAAAGCCGTATTCGCCGAAGCCCTGGATCTGCTGGCAGATCTGCAATGCGAATTTCTCGTCAAAATTACGGGCCTTCATGCCGGACACAATGCGGTCCTGGTATTTCTCCAGCCCCCCTTTGCGCTTCCAGGCCGCCATCGAGCGCCGCAACTGGTCCGCTTCGCCTGGCGTAAAACCTGCGCCATCAATCACGACCTGCATCACCTGCTCCTGGAAGATCGGCACGCCCAGCGTGCGGCCCAGCGCCTTCTTCAGTCCTTCGGGATAAGTGGCCTCCACCTTTCCCGTGCGCCGCTGCAGGTAGGGGTGCACCATCCCGCCCTGGATCGGTCCCGGCCGCACGATCGCCACCTCAATCACCAGGTCGTAGTAGGTGCGTGGCCGCAGGCGCGGCAACATGCTCATTTGCGCCCGCGATTCGATCTGGAACACGCCGATGGTGTCCGCCTCGCAGATCATGTCGTAGGTTGCAGGGTCCTCGGAAGGCACGCTGGCCATGCCGAAACGAAGCTGGTAACGCTGGGAGACCAGGTCGAAAGTCCGACGCATCGCCGTGAGCATGCCAAGCGCCAGCACGTCGACTTTCAACAAACCCAGTTCTTCCAGGTCGTCCTTGTCCCACTGGATCACGCTGCGGTCTTGCATCGCCGCGTTTTCGATCGGCACCAGGCGCGACAACTTGTCTTGCGAGATAACAAAGCCGCCGACATGCTGCGACAAATGGCGCGGGAAGCTGAGCAGCTGGAGCGCCAGTTGCGCCCATTGGTGCGCGATGGGTGAAGCCGGATCCATGCCGCATTCGGCAAAGCGCTCCATCAACTCGCTTTTCCGGTCGAACCAGCGGTGGGATTTGGCGACCTTCTCGACGATCTCCAGGTCCACCCCCAATGCCTTGCCGCTGTCGCGCAGCGCGCTCTTGGTGCGGTAGCAGATAACCGTCGCCGCCAATGCCGTACGGTGGCGGCCGTATTTCTCGTAGATGTACTGGATCACCTCTTCGCGGCGCTGGTGTTCGAAATCGACGTCGATATCGGGCGGCTCATTGCGTTCGATCGATATGAACCGCCCGACTACGCTGTTGCCGCGCACCGGATCGACCGAGGTCACGCCAAGGCAATAGCAGACGGCCGAATTGGCGGCCGAGCCGCGGCCCTGGCACAAGATGTCGATCGAACGTGCGTAGCGGACAATGTCATACACCGTCAGGAAGAAGTACTCGTAGCGCAGCTGGGCCACCAGGTCCAGTTCCATCTCGATCTGGTCGTGCACAAGTTGCGGAACGCCGTGCGGGTAGCGCCATTCCGCGCCCTTATACGTTTCCTGCCGGAGGAAACTGGCCGGGGTGTGGTCAGGCGGGATCAGTTCGTTCGGGTACTCATAACGCAGCTCGTCCAGCGAAAACTGGCACAGAGCGGCAATGCGCACGCTCTCTTCCAGCATTGGCGGCGAATAGACGTTGGCCAGGCGCAGGCGCGAGCGCAAATGCTGCTCGGCGTTCTGGCCCAGTTCATAACCGCATTCGCCGACCGGCTTGCCAAGCCGCACCGCCGTCAGCGTGTCGTGCAGCGGCTTGCGCGAACGCACGTGCATGCACACGTGGCCTGCCGCCACCATCGGCAAGGCATGCTGCAGCGAGACTTCCTCGATCGCCGCGCCATGCGCCTCGTCGAAGGCGCGGCCCAGCATGGTCACGGCAAGCCAGCTGCGATCGCCGAACGTGGCCGCCATCCAGGATGCCTGCCGGTGCAGGCGTTCCACCTCGGCCGGGTATTCCGGCAGCAGGAGCAGCAGGCAATCGGGCAGCCCGCGCAGATGCGCGCGCTCGGGCGGTGGATTGGCGAAATCATCCGGGTGCAGTTCGTAACTGCCCTTGTCGGCGCGCATGCGGCCGAGGGTGATCATTTCGGACAGGTTGCCATAGCCATTGCGGTTGATGGCCAGCGCCAGCAGCGAGAGCGCGGCACTGCCGTCCGCATGGGTCAGGTGGAAATGGGCCCCGATCAGCAACTTCAGGCCAGCCTGCTTCGCCTCGCCATGCGCCCGCACCACGCCGGCCAGCGAGCATTCGTCCGTGATGGCCAGCGCGCTATAGCCGAGTTTTACCGCACGCTCCACCAGCTCTTCGGCATGGGACGCGCCGTGCAAAAATGAAAAGTTTGTCAGGCAAAACAGCTCCGCATAGGCGGGCAGCCCGGCGCGCGATGACTGTATATCCATACAGTATTCTACACCGCCTGCTGCATGCCGCGCCACCCTGCTGTATCCTGCGCCGATGGCTATTTACGAACTGAAATGTTTTGGGACCGGCCCGGGCGCGGGCAATGCGGCGCTGGTGATCATCGACGGCCCCGCCAGCGCCGGGGAAAGGCAGGCATTCGCCCAGTCGGCCAACAAGAGCGCCTGCGTGTTTGTCGACGGCGGGACACTGGATTCCTTGGATTACTATTACCCACACGCACGCTCGCCCCTGTGCCTGCACGCCACGCTGGCCGCTGCCCGCGTGCTGCTGGGCGATTCGCCCGGCCCGCTGCCGGTGCGCACGGCAATGGGCGGACAACAGTTGCTGCTGACCAGTAATGGCACGGCCATCTTCGCCAGCCTGGCGCCCCAGGCAGTGCCGGATGTCGCGCTGCCCGCCGACCTGGCTGAACGCCTGCTAGCCGCGCCCGGCCTGGCCATCGTTTCGCCGCCCGCCGTCGCCTCGGTGGGCAGTGCCAAATTGCTGGTGGAAGTGGCCGGCAGCGCCGCGCTGCACGCGCTGCGCCCGGACCTGGCTGCGATTGCCGATTGGGGCAAGGCAAATGGCGTGAACGGCATCTACGCCTGGTGCCGCCGTTCCGACGGCGCCTTCGAAGGCCGCAACTTCAACCACCTCGATCCGGCTGGCGAAGACAGCGCCACCGGCGTCGCCGCCGGCGCCCTCACCGTCCACCTCGGCCGCTCGCTCGAACTCTACCAGGGCGCGCAGCTCGGCCAACCATGCCTGCTGCGCACCGGGCTGGACGGCGGCCAGGTCCTGATCGGTGGCGCGGCGGAATACGTATGATCCGCAGCCCCAGCCGTGGCGTAGTTGCAACGTAAACTTGTCATTTGTGAACGCTGCACAAATGTAGTTCGGCTAGAATTAAAGGCAATTTTTCCTTGGAGCAAAAAATTGTCAAGCCATTCGATCCTGCGTAACGCCGTCCTGACCGCGCTGTATGGCGCCGGTGCCCTGTCTGCCCTGCCCGCCGTAGCCCAAACCCAAGCCCAAGCCGCCGCCGGCGATATCACCGTGGTTAACGTGGTCGGTTCGCGCCGCGCCACCAGCTCGCTCACCGATACCGTGGCGCCGGTCGATGTGATTTCCCTGAGCAAGGCCTCCGAGCAAGGCGCGCAGTTCGACCTGGCACAAACCTTGACCTTCATTTCGCCATCGTTCAACTCGACCCGCCAGACCGGTGCCGACGGCGCCGACCTGGTGGACTCCGCCGCACTGCGCGGCCTGAGCTCGGACCAGACCCTGGTGCTGGTGAACGGCAAGCGCCGCCACACCTCCGCCCTGGTCAACATCTTCGGCGCCCGCAACCGCGGCGCCACCGGTACCGACATGAACGCCATCCCGGTGATGGCGATCAAGGACGTGCAAGTGCTGCGCGACGGCGCTGCTGCGCAATACGGTTCGGACGCCATTGCCGGCGTGATGGACATCGGCCTGAAAAAGAACGTGGGCTGCGAATCGGCAGTCGGCTACGGCCAGTACGGCGCGGGCGACGGCAAGAACTGGCTGGCATCGGCCTACTGCGGCTTCGCGGTGGCCGGCGGCACGGTCGGCATCACCGGCGAATTCCTGGACCGCGGCCGCTCCAACCGCGCCGAGGAAGGCAACCCGCGCACCATTGGCGACTCCAAGTCCAAGAACAAGACCCTGTACGTGAATGGCGAGATCCCGGCCGGCCCTGGCCGTGTGTACTTCACCGGCGGCGTGCAGCAACGCGACGCTTCCAGCGCGGCCTGGGCGCGCAACGGCAGCGACGACATCCCGACCCGCAACTCCGCCGCCATGTACCCGAACGGCTTCGTCCCGTTCATCAACGGCGACCTGGATGACCGTTACGCCATCTTCGGCTACAAGCAAAAGATCGGCGAATGGAATGCCGACCTGTCGCAAACTTACGGCTACAACCGCCTCAAATACAACATCAGCAATACGCTGAACGCCTCCATCGCCAACCTGGACCTGCTGAACGGCGGCAAAGGCATCAGCCCCGACCGGTTCGACGCGGGCGGCTTCTCGTTCCAGCAGTCGACCACCAACTTCGACATGAACCGCTACTTCGAAGGCCTGGTGGGCCAAGGCTTGAACGTGGCGTTCGGCGCCGAATACCGCGCCGAGAAATACAAGATTTACGCCGGCGAGCCTGGCTCGTACATCGACGCCGACGGCGCCGGCGGCGGCAATGCCGGCAGCCAGGGCTTCCCGGGCTTCCAGCCGGGCGACGTGACCAACGCCAAGCGCCACAGCAGCGCCGCCTACCTTGACCTGGAAGCGGACCTGACCCAGAAGGCCCGCCTGCAAGGCGCCCTGCGCTGGGAGAAGTACAGCGACTTCGGCTCCACCGTGACCGGCAAGATCGCAGGCAGCTACCGCGTGACCGATCCGGTGCTGCTGCGCGCATCGGCATCGACCGGTTTCCGCGCGCCGTCGCTGCAGCAGGCTTACTTCTCCTCGACCTACACCGACTTCGTGGGCGGCGTGCCGACCGATATCTCGATCACCCCGGCCGTGGGCCCGGTCGGCAAGGTGGCCGGCCTCGATCCGCTGAAAGAAGAGAAATCGCGCAGCTTCACCTTCGGCGCCACCTGGACGCCGAACGCGGACCTGTCGGTCACCGCCGACCTGTACCACATCAAGATCAAGGACCGCATCGTGCTGTCCGGCCTGTTCGATGAGTCGAACTACCCCACCCTGGCCGCCAAGCTGGCGACCCTGGGCGTGGGCGGCGCGCAATTCTTCGTCAACTCGGTCGACACCAAGACCCAGGGCCTGGACCTGACCGCATCGCACAAGAGCACCCTGTTCGGCAACAAGCTGACCACCTTCCTGGCCGCGAACTTCAGCAAGACCGAGGTGACCGACATCCACGCCCCGGCAGCGCTGCAAGGCTTCGAGGACGTGCTGCTGTCCGAGCGCGAACGCCTGTTCCTGGAACAGGGCGGCCCGCGCCGCAAAGCCACCCTGGGCTTCGACTACGTCACCGGCCCGCTGGAAACGAACTTCAAGATCATCCACTTCGGCCCGCAAACCCTGGGCACCTGGAGCGGCACCGCAGCCGGCGTGGCGAACCAGAAGTACCAAGCGAAGACCTCGGCCGACCTTGGCTTCACCTACGCCTTCAGCAAGAACGCGAAACTGAGCTTCGGCGCCGCCAACATCTTCGACGTGCACCCGACGCCGCAAGACCCGAACGAAACCGACAACGGCTTCAAGTACGAGAGCGTGCAGTTCGGCCTGAACGGCGTGTCCTACTTCGCCCGCCTGCACCTGAAGTTCTAAGCGCCGCAACGGCCGAGCCCGTGTCCCACCTTGGGGTCAGACCCCACGGTGGGACACGGGCTCTTGCGCATGGTTTGATGTAGCGCAAAGACGCGTCCGGTCAATTGATGCAATGTGGAATCACAACCCACTCGGAGGAGGTGCTATGGCTGCAATGACGATCCACCTGGCTGGCGACGTTATTTCCGCAATCGCCAAATGGGCGCCGGTAGAACACATGTCGGCGGAAGAATTCATCCTCAGCGCCGTGTCCGAAAAGTGCGCGAAAGCGACCGCACTGGAGGAAGTCGAGACCTTCTGGCGCGACCTCGCCCTCCCTCTACCCCTTCGAAATTAGCGCCAGCTCGGCGCCCATGTTCGCAATCGCCGCGGCAGTGTAGTTATCGGTGAAGAACGGGTCGGCGAACAGCGTGCCCGCTTCCGCCTTGCTGCGCAGATGGGCGAGGACCTGGGCCCGCTGGCTGTTGTAGCGCTGTTCCGGCACATGGGCGTATTCGCCGCGGATGCCGCGTGCATAGGCCTGGTACACCTCGGCTTCCTGGCCGAGGATGGCCAGGTCCACCGACAGCATGGTGTCTTTCAGCGGGTGCACCACTGCGCCGCCCTGGAAGTGGTCGGTGGCGCGGATCAGGGTCGCCACCTCGTCGGCGCGCACGGCGTCCGCTTCCAGGCCGCTGCCCAGCCACAATCGTGCGCTGGCTTCTTCATTCGTCACATCGCCTGCGCCGTGGGCATACACCGCGTCGTGGAACCAGAAGGCCGCTTTGACCAGGGCCACGTCGGCCGGCGCCGCGCCGGTATTGGCGGCCCAGGCGCGGATCTCCGCCAGGCCGTGCACCAGGTGGTCGAGGTTATGGTAATGGCGCGCGGCGCCGCCGTAGGCTGCCTCGCCGGTCACGCGCTCGAACCAGTCGGCCGCATGCGGGCGTTCGCACCACAGGCTGTCCCACTCCTTGCGCAGCCAGCCCAGGATCCAGGCCTGGTAAGCCGGCGCGGGGACGAATTTCTTCATGGTCCAGTTCCAGCCGACCGGCCCCTCCAGCGCCTTGACGAAACTGGAGCTGACCGAACCCAGGTCGCGCGGCGGCATCACGAACAGCGTCTTGGCGCCGCCGATCACTTCCACATTGGTTTGCTGGATCAGGTTTTCATAATCGAAATCGGCGGTGCTGCGGATGCCGCGGATCAGGTAATCGACCCCGTTGCGCTTGGCCACGCGCGCCGTGTATTCGCTCTTGACGATCTGCACGCTGACATTGCCCCAGCCGCGCTCGGCGCAGCTGGCCAGCACGATGGCCTTGCGTTCTTCGGCCGAGAATTTGGGCGCCTTGGTGGAGTTCTCGGACAGGAATACAACCACTTCCTCCGCGATGGAACGCGCTTCGCCAATGACCCACATATGGCCGTTGGTGATGGGGTCCAAGGTCCCCGAGAAACCGATCTTCTGCATGCCCTGCTCCGATTGTCAAAAACGACATTCTAGCGCGGGGCAAACTCCACCGTCACTTTCAGCCCGCCCAGGCGTTCCGAAGCGTCCAGCGCCAGCTTGGCGCCATGCCGCTCGGCGATGGCCCGGATAATGGCCAGGCCAAGGCCGCTGCCCTGGGCTTCGCTGCCCGGCACGCGGTAGAAGCGGTGGAACACGCGCTGGCGCTCTTCCGGCTCGATACCGGGGCCGCTGTCCTCCACCACCAGCCGCGGCCCGGCGCCGCCCGCCGCAGCCAGCACCGACACGTCGACGGTGCCGCCGGCCGGTGTGTACTTGACGGCGTTGTCGACCAGGTTGCGCAGCAGGATCACCAGGGCGTCGCCCTGCCCCTGCACCGTTGCCTCGTCGGCCTGCTCCAGGCCAAGGTCGATGGTGCGTGCTTGCGCGGCGCCGGCCATGTCGCCCACCGCGCGCTTGGCCAATTCGGCCAGTCCGACCGGCTCCAGCTTGGCGTCGGTCGCCTCGGTACGCGCCAGCACCAGCAATTGTTCGACCAGGCGCGAAGCCCGCTCCACGCCGGCCGACAAGCGGCCGATCGCCACGTCGCGCGCTTCGCTGCAATCGGCGCGCGCCAGGCTGAGGATCTGCAGCTTGAGCGCGGCCAGCGGCGTGCGCAGTTCGTGCGCCGCATCGGCCACGAAGTTCTGCTGCGCCTCGAACGCCGCCTGCACGCGCGAAAACAGCAGGTTCAGCTCCTGCACCAGCGGCCGCACCTCGTCCGGCAGGTCGGCATCGGAAACTTCGGACAGGTCGTCGGCCTTGCGCGAAGCGAGCTGCCGCTGCACGCGCGCCACCGGCGCCAGCGAGCCCGACACCACCCACCACACGACAATCATCAGCACCGGCGCCATCAGCGCGATCGGGCCGACGGTGCGCAGCGCCAGCGTGCCGGCCATGCGCTTGCGCACGGCCAGGTCCTGGGCGATCTGGATGGTCTGGGTCGCGGTCTGCGCCGAGAACACGCGGTAGGTGGTGCCATTGGCGCGCACATTGGAGAAACCCAGCACGGCGCGCTGCGGCAGCTCCGCGCGCGACAGCGAGCGGAACACCTGGATGCCGTCCGGCGTCCACACCTGCACCACCATTTCGTCGTTGCCGGGATCATTGGGGTCGCGGTTGCCGGTGGCCGCCATCGGCGCGTTGGAGCGCAGCGACATGGCCATCTGCTGCATGTGGTAGTCGAAGATCTGGTCGGCGTCGTTCAGCGCCGAGCTGTAGGCGATCATGGCCTGCGCCACGGCAGCCATGGTGATCGCCGCCAGCAAGAACCATAGCAGGCGCCCACGCAGCGAGTGCGTGACGTTGACCTTCGGGACCCCCATCATCATGCTTTAGGCACCATGTAGCCGA
Source organism: Duganella sp. CF458 (assembly GCF_900113115.1). Taxonomy (GTDB): domain Bacteria; phylum Pseudomonadota; class Gammaproteobacteria; order Burkholderiales; family Burkholderiaceae_D; genus Rugamonas. The sequence goes on from NZ_FOOF01000010.1 coordinate 247,694, forward strand.
GGCCGCGCACGTTCTGGATCAGTTCCGACCCGAGCTTCTTGCGCAAGCCGTGGATATACACTTCCACCGCGTTGGAATTGACTTCGTCCTTCCAGCTGTACAGCTTTTCTTCCAGCTGCGCGCGCGACAGCACGATGCCGGGGCGCGCGATCAGCGCTTCCAGCACGGCCCATTCGCGGGCCGACAGGCTGACCGGCTGGCCGTTGGCAATCACTTCCCGCGTCTGCGGATTGATCGACACCCCCTTGTGCTCGAACACCGGTTCGGCGCGGCCGGCGGCGCGGCGCAGCAAGGCACGGATGCGGGCCAGCAGCTCGTCCAGGTCGTAGGGCTTGAGCACATAGTCGTCGGCGCCCGCGTCCAGCCCGGCAATGCGCTGCTCCACCGCGTCGCGCGCGGTCGCCACCAGCACCGGCGTCAGCTCCTTGCGCGTGCGCATCGAGCGCAACACCTCCAGGCCATCCTTCTTCGGCAGGCCCAGGTCCAGCAGCACCAGGTCGTAAGTCTGGGTTTGCAGGGCGGTGTCGGCCATCGCGCCATCCTTGACCCAATCGACGGCGTAGTGCTCTGCCCTGAGCAGGTCGAGCACTACCTCGCCGATCATCGTGTCGTCTTCTACCAGCAGGAGGCGCATTTCTTACTACCTTTCTTGTTTTGTTAGCCGAGGCGCACCGGGATAAAGATGCGGTCCTCGCCGCGCTGGATCAGCAGCGCTACGGATTTCGTCGATTTTGCCACGAGGTCGCGCACATCGTTCACGGAAGTGACAGCCCGGCCATTCACCGACAGCAGCACGTCGCCCGGCTGCACGCCGGCGCTGGCGGCCGCGCCGCCGGCATCCTCGATCAGCAAGCCCGATGCCAGGCCCGATTCGCGGCGTTCCTGCGGGTCGAGCTGGCGCAGCGACAAACCGAGGCGCAGCTTGGCGGCCGCTTCATCGTTCTGCAGCGCGGCCACATTGCGCTCCGAAGCGTTGCCCAACTTGCCTTCCAGCGTGATGGTTTTACCCTGGCGCCATACCTCAAGCGCTACTTTATCACCCGGCATGGCCAAGCCCACCATTGCCGGCAGGTCGCCGGAAGCGACGATCTTCTGGCCGTTCATCTTGCGGATCACGTCGCCCGCCTTCAGGCCAAGCTTGTCGGCCGGGCCGCCGCGCTCCACGTTCGACACCAGCGCGCCTTCCGGCGACTCCAGGTCGAACGAGTCGGCGAAGCCCTGGTTCACCTCCTGCACCATCACGCCCAGGCGCGCATGCACCACCTTGCCGGTCTTGACCACCTGGTCGCGCACGCGGGTCGCCACGTCGATCGGGATCGAGAACGACAGGCCCTGGTAGCCGCCGCTCTGGCTGTAGATCTGCGAGTTGATGCCGATCACTTCGCCCTTGGTGTTGAACAGCGGGCCGCCCGAGTTGCCGGGATTGATTGCCACGTCGGTCTGGATGAAGGGCACGTTGGAGTCGTCCGGCAGGGAGCGGCCCTTGGCGCTGACCACACCGGCGGTCACCGTGTTTTCCAGCCCGAACGGGGAGCCGATGGCCAGCACCCACTCGCCCACTTTGACGTCGGTGGAGCGGCCCAGCGGCACCACCGGCAGGTTCTTGGCCTCGATTTTCAGCACGGCCACGTCGGTTTTCGGATCGGAGCCCAGCACTTTGGCGCGGAATTCGCGGCGGTCGGTCAGCTTGACCGTCACCTCGCTGGCGTCGCGCACCACGTGGGCATTGGTCAGGATGATGCCGTCGGCGCTGACGATAAAGCCGGAGCCGACGCCATGGGTCGGGCTGGGCGCGCCGCCGCGGCCGCGCTGGCCAGGCATCTGGAAGCGGCGGAAGAATTCGTAGAATGGATCGTTTTCCGCATCGTCGTCGCCGCGGAATTGCGCCTTGGTGGTACCGGTGGTGCTGATATTCACCACCGCCGGACCGTTGCGCGTCGCGATCACGCTGAAGTCAGGCAGGGAAATCATCGGCGCGGGTACCGGCGCCGGCGCGCCCTGGGCGGCATTGGCCGGGACGTTGGCGGTAACCACAGGATGCGGCGATGCGAAGGCCTGGCTCTGCTGGACAGCGATGGCTGCACCGGCACCGATAACACCGGCGGTGGCCAGGGCGAGGAACATGGTGGTGGCGTTGCGCATGATTAAACTCCTGGTGAAGATTGCTTTCTCAACGGCTCTAATATGCGGCATCAAACTTAGACGCGTCTTAACGCAAAAAAGGCCGGAAATCCGGCCTTTTCATGAAAGCTGGACGCGTTTAAGCGGCAGCTTTCTGCTCCAGGGCAGCGTGGTTGACCACGCCGTCAATCGCAATCTTGCGGGCCTTCAGGGCTTCCGGCACTTCGCGCACCAGTTCAATGGTGAGCATGCCGTTGTCGAACGAAGCACCCGTCACCTTCACGTGGTTGGCGAGCTGGAAGCGCTGTTCGAAATCGCGGAAAGCGATGCCGCGGTGCAGGAAGGTTTTCTCCTGGCCGTCTTTCTGCTTGCGGCCAGTCACCACCAGGGAATCGCGCTCGGAGGTGATATCGATTTCGCTACGGTCGAAGCCGGCCAGCGCCATCACGATACGGTACTGGTCTTCAGTCACCAGCTCGACATTGTAGGGTGGGTAGCTCGGCTGGTCGCTGCGATGCGAATCATTCAGCATCTGGGCCAGGCGGTCGAAGCCGATAGCGGAACGATACAGTGGGGTCAGGTCAAAAGTACGCATGTTCATATCCTTTCAAGGTTAAGCGATATAAGGTCCGGCGGTCCCCGGCTGGGCAACCGCTGAATCCGATATAAGTGCCCCCCAAAAGGATTTCAAGAGTTTTTTTTCGCGTTACGTTCCGAAACAATCCGGCTTCCCCTGCGTGCTAAACTCGCCCGTCGCACTTTCCTCGTTGAAATAAATGAAACTGTTCACCAACACCGCACTCGCCCTGCTGCTGGGCACCGCCTGCAGCGTCCATGCCGGCCAAGCCATCCCTGCCCCGGCCGACCAGCCTTACCCGGGCACCATCGTGATGAAGGTCGATGCCTCGAATACCGCGCAGAATATCTACCGCATCCAGCAGACCATTCCCGCCAGGCCAGGCAAGATGACGCTGCTGTTCCCGCAATGGGTGACGGCCCAGCACGGCCCGACCGGTGCGCTGAACCAGTTCGCCGGCTTCAAGGTATCGGCCAATGGCAAAGGCCTGCCATGGCGCCGCGACAACGTGAACGTGTACGCCTTCCACATCGAAGTGCCGGCCGGCGCCAGGTCGATCGAGTTGGAATACCAGCACCTGGCCCCGACCGAAGCCGCGCAGGGCCGCACCTCGATCACGCCCGACATGCTGGGCATCCAGTGGCAGTCGCTGACCATGTACCCGGCCGGCTACGCCACCCGCCGCATCCCGATCCAGGCCACGTTGACCTTGCCGGCCGGCTGGCAGTACGGCTCCGCGCTGGAACAAGCGGAACGCCAAGGCGACGTGGTGACCTTCAAGACCACCGACGTGGAAACCTTCGTCGACTCGCCGCTGTTCGCCGGCCGCCATTTCAAGCGCTTCGACCTCGACCCGGGTGCCAAGGTGCCGGTGCACCTGAACGTGGTGGCCGACACTGCCGAAGCGCTGGAGGCCAAGCCAGAGCACATCGAACTGCACCGCAACCTGGTCAAGCAGACCTACAAGGTCTTCGGTTCCCAGCACTTCAAGCACTACGACTTCCTGTTCGCGCTGAGCGATGAATTCGGCCGCGTGGGCCGCGAACACCACCAGTCCAGCGAGAACGCGCTGAAGACCGACTATTTCACCGAGTGGAACAAGACCGAAGCCGAACGCGGCCTGCTGCCGCACGAATTCACGCACTCCTGGAACGGCAAGTTCCGCCGTCCGAAAGGCCAGGATGTGCTGAACTTCAACCAGCCGCTGCAAAACGACCTGCTGTGGGTGTATGAGGGCCAGACCACCTACTACGGCGAAGTATTGGCGGCGCGCTCCGGCCTGATGAAGGCTGCCAGCATCAAGGACATCATGGCGGCCACCGCCGCGCGCTACAGCATCCAGAAGGGCCGCGAATGGCGTTCGGTGCAGGACACCACCTACGATCCGATCATCAACGCACGCCGCGCCATCCCATGGTCGAACTACCAGCGCAGCGAGGACTACTACAACGAAGGCATGCTGATCTGGCTGGACGTGGATACCAGGATCCGCGAACTGTCGGGCGACAAGCGTTCGCTCGACGACTTCTCGGCCAAATTCTTCGGCGTCGAAGATGGCCGCGTACAAGCCTTGCACTACAGCTTCGAGGACGTGGTCAAAGTGCTCAACAGCGTGCAGCCGCACGACTGGTCGAGCTTCCTGCGCAAGCGCATTGAAGAGCTGGGACCGGTGCCGATGGATGGCATCACCCGCGCCGGCTACAAGCTGGTATTCGCCGAGAAGCAGACCGACTTCCTGAAGGCGGCCGAAGAGCGCAGCAAGTCCGCCGACTTCACCTACTCGCTGGGCTTCAACGTCGGCAACGAAGGCAAGATCGAAAGCATCCAGTGGGAAGGCGTCGGCTTCCAGGCTGGCCTGTCCGGCAACACCACCCTGCTGGCAGTGAATGGCCGCGCCTATAAGTCCGACCTGCTGCGCAAGGCTGTCACCGAAGCCAAGACCAGCAAGAAGCCGATCGAACTGCTGGTAAAACACGGACAGCAATACCGCACCGTCGCGCTGGCCTACTACGATGGCCTGAAGTATCCGCGCCTGGAACGCGTCGAAGGCACGCCTGACCGACTGGAAGCCATCCTGTCGCCGCGACAGTAGATCACTTCCCGACGGGCGCACTGCGGTGCGCCCGTTTTCTTTGGGCCGCGCTAGAGTGGTGGCCACCATGTTCACCGTCTATACCTGGGTCACGCCCAATGGGCGCAAGCCCTTGATCCTGCTGGAGGAACTTTCCCTTCCTTATGAAGTGGCGCCGGTCAACCTGCGCGAGCACGAACAGTTCGCGCCGGAATTCCTCGCCATCTCGCCCAATAACAAAATCCCGGCTTTGAAAGATGGCTCGCTCACGCTGTTCGAAAGCGGCGCGATCCTGACCTACCTGGCTGAAAAACACCGCCGCTTTCTGGCCCCGGAAGGTGCGGAACGCTACCGCACCTTGCAATGGCTGCACTGGCAGGTTGGCGGCCTTGGCCCGATGCTGGGCCAGTTGGGCTTTTTCGCGAAGGCCGACCTGGCGCTGCCGAAAGAGCATTTCATCGCCGAGGCGGAGCGCTTGCTGAATGTGCTCGACCGCGCACTGGCCGGCACCCCCTACGTCGCCGGCGACCATTACACGATCGCCGACATCGCCTGCTATCCCTGGACGCAGGCGGCTGCCTCCCACCTGGAACTGAACCTGTCCGGCAAACCTGCGGTGCAGCGTTGGCTCGCGCAGGTCGGCGAGCGCCCCGCCGTCAAGAAGGCGATGGCCTGGAAACCTGCCTGATCCTGTTTAAACCTGCTTAATCCTTGAGGTAGCGCGCGCTCCACGCGGCGATCAGGCTTGCCACATAGTTGGCATCCTCGCGCACGGCCAGCAAGTGGTCCGCCGTATCGAGCGAGATGAAGCTCTTCGGGTGTTTGGCCGCCGTGAAAATGTCCAGCGCATTATTGATGCCGACTGTGGTGTCGCCCGGCGCGTGCATGATGAGCAAAGCCTTGCGCATATTGGCGATCTTGTGGCGCAAGCTGTTTTCCGCCACGTCTTCCAGGAATTGACGCTTGATGCGGAACGGCCGCCCGGCCAGTTGCACCATGGCCTCGCCTTGCGCCGTGATCGCATCGATCTGGTCGCCGAACAAATGCGTGACGTGCACCGGGTCGCTCGGCGCGGCAATGGTGACCACGGCCTGCGCTTCCGGCACGGTGCCGGCGAAGGCCAGCGTCGCCGCACCGCCGAGGCTATGCCCGATCAGGATGCGCGGCGCCTGGAATTCGCGCCGCAGGAAATCGGCAGCGGCCTGCAGGTCGGCCACATTGGATGAGAAATTGGTGTTGGCAAAATCGCCCTCGCTGGCGCCCAGGCCGGTGAAGTCGAAGCGCAGCACGGCAATGCCGTGCTCGGTCAGCGCCTGCGCGATACGGCTGGCAGCGAAAACATCCTTGCCGCAGGTGAAGCAGTGCGCAAACAGCGCGTAGGCGCGTACACCATGCTGCGGAGAGTCCAGCCGCGCCGCCAGCAGTTGGCCGTCCGCGCCAGGGAATTCGAGTCGTTGTGCAGTCATACGTCCCCCTTTCGCAAACAATGATACTTCAGGCGCATTACGCTTGCTGGTAGCGGATCATGGCGATGCTTGCTCCCCCGCTTCGTCAACCATGGCAGGAACCTGGATCATCTCCAGGAATTTTCTGCCTGCACTCTGGAAGCGGGATCGAAACTCTTCGGGCGTGACGTGAACGTGGGTCAGGAAATCGGCGCGCATAGCCGAGGTGGAGGCAAAGCCACAGCGCTTGGCGATGCGGGCGGCAGACAAGGAGCTTTCGCTGAGCAAACGCCGGGCAGCATCGACCCGGAGCATTTGAAGGTGCGTGGCCGGCGTGACATTCATCGCCTGCTTGAAGCGTCGCGCAAAATTCCGTGGGCTCATGGCCATTTTGTCCGCCATCATCGTCACGGAAATATCATCCGCCAGATTGGCTTCCATCCAGCGGCTCAGGTCACCGAAACGATCGGGATCTTCTGCCCTGACTTCCGCGGCAAGGTGCGCGCTGAACTGGCTCTGGCCGCCAGGCCGTTTCAGGAAAACGACCAGGGCGCGGGCAGCGCTTAATGCAAGCTGCTTGCCCAGGTCGTGCTGGATCAGCGCAAGTGTGTAATCGATGCCCGCCGACACGCCGGCCGAGGTGTGGTACTTGCCATCGCTTAGGTACAGCGCATCGCGTTCCAGGTCGATTGCCGGGAACGCCTCTTCGAACTCCTCAAAATGGGCCCAGTGCGTGGTCGCCCGGCTATGGTTCAATACGCCGGTCGAGGCAAGCGCAAAGGCGCCGGTGCAGATGGAGGCCACCCTGCCCGATCGTTGGCAAAGATTGCGCATGGCTTCGACATGTCCTGGATGGTTGATCATCGCCCGCGCTCCGGGGCCGCCCGCGATAATCACGATATCGGCCTCCAGGCCAGGCTGGAAAAGATCCACGGTTGCGTTGATCGAAATACCGGACGTTGTGGCTACCGCACCGCCGCCGGGAGCCGCCAGGAAGACCTCATACGCGGGCGATTTGCCCAGCTCCGCCAGCGCAGAATTTGCAGCAGCCAGCGCATCGAGCGGTCCCGTGATATCCAGCATCTGGGCCGGCGGGAACGCAACCATGACGACACGGCGGGGCTTGCTCATTCTTGCAAACTCATAGTACTTGTTGGCGATGATTAGCGTCAGTTGGGTCAATGAGTATAGCACTGGCGTCTCCCTTAGAACGTGGCGCCTTGCTCAACAATGGGGCCGGACAGCGTCTCCAGGAACCGGGCCAGGTCGGCGATCTCGCCGTCGCTCAGGGCAAGGGGGTGCCTTTCGTTCTTGCCGGTCTTTGCCGGCGGCGCGGCTGAGTAATGACGGACGACGTCGGCCAGGCTGGCGATCTGCCCAGCGTGCATATACGGCGCGCGCTCCGCCACGTTGCGCAGGCTCGGCGTCTTGAAAGCGCCAACCATATGCGGATCGTCGTCAGCGATGAATTCCAGTTCCTGGCATTGCTGGCGGGTTGCGTCGCTAAACGGTCCCATGCAGTTGAACTCATCGCGCAGCAGCTTGGCGATGGCGGCCGTACGCCCTTGGTCCGGCGCCTGCGGATCGCGTGCGGGCACCCCTGTGTTGTGAAAATGCTGGTCGGTCAACAGCGGTCCGGCATGGCAGGTCACGCACTGTCCCTTCCCGATGAACAGGCGAAGTCCGCGCTTCTCGGCCGCGCTGAACTTGCGGGGAGCATCCGGATCGCCCTTCAATGTCGCAGATATATACGCATCCAACCTGGAATGGCCAAAGCGCAGCCTATTCTCGTACGCCGCGATCGCCTTGCCCATATTGGCATACACCTCGGAGACGGCGTGCTGCATGGACGGATCCATCTTTTCCCATGCCAGTCGCTCCTGCTGCGATCCATTTGGGCTGGCGTTCGCCGGCAAGCCGCCAAGGTCCGGCAAGCGCTTGAAGACTGCTTCGTATTCGGTCCGGTAATGCTGGCTCATCAACTGGGCGAAAGCGGTCCGGTTTCCCCCATGCTCCATGGGGTCCTCCAGCGGGCCAAGCGCCTGGGACCACACACTATCCTTGCGTCCATCCCAGAACTGCCAGGCACTGCGGCTACTCTCGACCAGCGGCATCGTTCTTCGCAGTCCGCTACCAATGCCCCGGCCTACTGGGCGGTTGTCCTGGAACTTGAGCTCCGGAGCGTGGCAGCTTGCACAGGAAATCTTTTGATTGGCGCTGAAGCGCGGATCGAAAAAGATCTTCTTGCCAAGGGCTGCAGCTTGCGGCATACGTTCGAATCTGTTCGACGGATCCGCCGGCGCCGGGGGCAACGCATCCAGGTGCAGGCTGCCCAGTATCCGTAGTTCCCCAGTGCTCCATTCCGGCAGTTCGGTGCCGAGCACAATATGGGTCGCCGCAGCCGATGCCGCGATGGCAAGCGTGCCGAGGATTTTCGCTGCGGTCGTCATGGCATGCCCGCGTTGCCGGAAGCCTGCGGCAGGACCAGGTTGAACGTCACCTGGTCGCGCCCCTTGCCTGCATCGATGTCCAGCTTCAGCTCCCACCATCCGGTCATGCTGAATTTGACGCCGTCCACCCGATAGCGGCCAGCCGCCAGTTCAGCGGTGACGCGCGGTTTCGTTGGCAGCCCGTGGCCATGTTGCGGCATGCCGCCGTCGACCAGGATGCGGGCGTTCCGGACGGGCTCCCCGGCCGCGCCGGCGAGCTGGATTTCCCAGGAGTGGATCTTGTTGATCTCGATGTCGTCGTCGATGGGACGGATCGACACCTGGTAGGCGTTCGCAAGGCTGGGCCTGGTCGTGCGAAGGTCCAGGTCTTTGGGTGGCGACATCAGCGAGCAGCCCGCCAACAGCGCCGTCGCGGCCATGTGAACAGCAAGATAAGGTCGAAATCTGATAAACATTGGTGGCTCCTCAAGATTGGCGCTCAAAGCCGAAACGCTTTGATGCCAATCATTATGTTTTTTGCGAGGAGCTTTTGACGGACAGCAATTGCAGCATTGCTGCCAAAGTTAGCCTGGTTCCACCCAACGACGCGGTGCGGACAGCAAGCTGCGAAGCACGGCCATTTGCTTGCGTCCGTTAATCGCAGTGGTTTGTCTCTTGTGCTCATGGCTCATGGTTCATAGTTCAGGCGAACAAACCATGCAGGTACCAGCGTGTTTCCTCGGTGCCGGGCGTGCGTTCGCGGTAGACCCAGTAGTAGGCATTGTCTTCGCCCTCGGCGATGAAGTAGTCGCGGCTTTGCGTTGCGCTCCACCAGCCGGCTTCGATGCGCTCGGCGGTCGACACCATGCGCAGCGGCGAGCAGTAGAACGGACGATGGTCGCGCATCAGGAGCGGGATCGGCTTGGGCAACAGGAAGGCCGGGCGCGGCAAGGGGCGCGGCGGCATCTGGGCCGCGACGTCGGCCGGACGCACTTTCTCGTGCAACGGCACCCAGCGGTTGGCGACTTCGGGCCGGTAGTCGGCCTTGGGGTAGGACTGCAGCACGTTCTCGGCACCAAGGCGCGCCACCAGCACTTCGAACAGGCGTTGGCGATCCTGCGGGCTGCCGCCGGGCTCGGGGAACAGCGAGTCGCTGAGCGGCGCCATCGGCGCGACCTGGGCGGCTTCCAGCACCAGCCCGATCACCGGCGCCGGCAATTCCACCTTGGCCAGGCGTTCCTTCAACAAGCGCACGATATGGTCGTCGCGCCAGGTGGGCTCGGCCAGCATCACGTCCACCGGCGTCGGCGGACAGGCCTCGCGGCCGCGTTCATGTTCCAGCAGCAGCTGGATGCGCGAGACCGCGAACTGGTGAGCGCACAGCCAGCCGGTCAGCTGCTGCAGCAGGCGGCAGGCGCCGGCCAGCAGCAGGTCGGTATTTTCGATGCGGCCAAACAGTTCCAGCTTGGCCTTGAAGCTGGGCGGCGCTGCGATCCATTCGTGCATTTCGGGCGCCAGGCCTTGCGCGGCGTCGAGCATGTCCAGCACCTCGCTGCCGCAGCGGCGCTGCAGGCCGGGGCGCGGCAGGCGTACCAGGTCGCCGATAGTGAGGCAGCCGATGCCATCCAGCCAGCGCTGGTGACGCTGCAGCGGCGGCAGCAAGCCTACCGGCAGGCGATGCAGGCGGCGCAGCAGGCTCTCCAGCTTGAGCGTGCTGCCGCCGCCGGCGCGCGCCAGCAGCCAGGCGCCACGCGCCGTGGGCGCCACGCCCAGCACGGCGCTGAAGCCGAGCTTTTGCAAGCTGTCCCGCACCAGGCGGCACAGGCGGCGGATGCCGCCGAACAGGCGCAGGCTGGCCCCCACGTCCAGCAACAGGGTCGCACCCTCGCCTTCCGCTACCTGGGGCGTGTATTGCAGCATGGCCATGGCGACTGCATGCAGCGCTTCTTTTTCCTGCTGCGGAGCGCGTTCGTGCATCCGGGCTTCCGGTGCCAGCATCAGGGCGCCGCTGCGGCGCATGCCGGGACGCACGCCCATCACATGGGCGCGGTACGACACCGCGAGCACGCCCTCCTGCTCCAGCACCACGCTGCACAGGTCATCCGACCAGTTCGGACAGAACACTTCGAGCGGTAGCCGGGGCAGGTACAGGCCGATCCACAGACGCATGGCGTTGCAACAGGGTTGGGGTTAAGGGCAGGAACAGCGGCGTGTCGCGCTGCGGTCCCCGGCGTTTGACGAATTCGATCGTGATGCCGCCGGGCGCGGGCCGCAGCGCCAGCCGCAACGGCGCGGGCGAGGAATCCTGGGCGGCCGCGATCGGCCGCAGCAGGAAGAACAGCGTTTCGCCGCACTGGGCGGCCAGGTGCAGGCGGCGCAGCGATTCATTGCGGATGTGCTGCTGCCACAACAGCACCGCGCCGCAACTGCCGCTGCGCAGGATTTGCTCCGCCGCCCACAGGCTGTCGGCGTCCTTGCCGGTATGGCGGATCCACAGCAGTTGCTGTGGAGGCAAGTCAAGGCCGAGGGCTTGCGGGGCATACGGCGGCTGCAGCAAGGCCGCCGGGCGCGTCAGGCTGGCCAGGGTGGATTTCAACAATCGGAACTCGCCGATCCCGGGTTGCTGGAGTAGCAACTCGGTCAGGACGCCCATAGGCCAGCCGCCTCCCGGCAATTGGCGGGAGAGGACGGGAATGCCGGTATCCACACAGGACGTGGCTCCCTTGCTGAGCTGGGAGGCCAGCCAGAGGGCCGGATGCAGGGGTTGGGGGTCGAAAAGCGCCATACTGATCAATACTGTATATGCATACAGTATAATCGCACCAACGCGAAGCGCAAACCTGTTTCGGCGTTTGGGCATCCGGCACCGCTTTCGGCGGCTCGCCTGATAGAATCGGCAATATTGCCAACTTACAGCTCCCTGCCATGCAACTGATCGGCGCCATCCTGTTTGCCCTCGCCTTGCTCCACACTTTCAGCGCCAAGGCGTTCGAGCGTTTGTCGCACCGGTTCCCGCGCCACAGCGGCTTGCTGCATTTGCTGGGTGAAGTCGAGGTGGTGTTTGGTTTCTGGGCCATGGTGCTATTGGTGGCGATGGCCTTTGTGGCCGGGCCGCAAAATGCCATCGCCTATGCGGAAACGCAGCAATACACCGAACCACTGTTCGTCTTCGTGGTGATGGTGGTGGCAGCTTCGCGGCCGGTGCTGGACTTTGTGCAGCGCCTGATCGACATGCTGTCCGGCGGCCGCCCGCTGCTGCAGGCCTGGCTGGGACTCGCGCTGGTGCCACTGGTCGGCTCCCTGATCACCGAGCCGGCCGCCATGACGCTGGCCGCGCTCATCCTGGCGCCGCAAATCTTCCGCCATGGCGTGCCTGAATGGCAGAAGTACGCCGCGCTCGGCGTCTTGTTCGTCAACGTTTCCATCGGCGGCACGCTGACCGCCTACGCCGCGCCACCGGTATTGATGGTCGCCGCCACCTGGCAATGGGACAGCGCCTTCATGGCCGCCAACTTCGGCTGGAAAGCCACGCTGGCCGTGCTGGTCAACGCCAGCGCGGTGACCTGGTTGCTGCGCGAACAACTGCGCAGCGGCAGCAAAGGCGATACAGCTGCACACAGCGCCCGCACTGCGGCACCCATGCTGACCAGCATCATTCACCTCGGCTTCCTCGCAGCCGTGGTGCTGCTGGCGCACCATCCGGTACTGTTCCTCGGCCTGTTCCTGTTCTTCATCGGCTTCACCACCGCCTATCCGCAGCACCAATCCCCGTTGATCCTGAAGGAAGCCTTGCTGGTCGGATTCTTCCTCGCCGGGCTGGTGGTGCTGGGCAGCATGCAGCAATGGTGGCTGCAACCGATAGTCGAAAGCCTGCAGCCAGTGGCACTGTTCTTCGGCGCGCTGGGCTTGACCGCCATCACCGACAACGCCGCCCTCACCTATCTCGGTTCCCTGATCGACGGCATTTCGCCGCAGGCGCAATACATGCTGGTGGCAGGCGCCGTTGCCGGCGGCGGCCTGACGGTGATCGCCAACGCTCCCAATCCTGCCGGCGTTGCATTGCTGCGCAAAGGGTTCCGCGATGAATCGATCGGCGCCCTCGGCCTGTTAGCCGGCGCGCTCGCTCCAACCGCGGTCGCCGCTGCCGCGTTCTTCCTCTAATTTCCCCAACAATTGCATGGCACGCTGCTCCAGCGTGCCATGCAATTCGGTGTATGCAATCCCGCGCACCTGCAGGTCGTAACGCACCATGCCCTGGATCCGGCTGCGCCAAGTCGCATCGTCGCGCCATCCATCCTGGTGGAAAGGTATCTCATCGCCGCACAGGAAATGCGCATGGTAGCGCCGGGCGCAGTCGCCCGCGTAGTCGAGCAAGGCCGGTGGCGCCTCTCGCAAGTGGCCGTAGCAGAAACCCAGCAGCAAGGTCGTCAGCGCATTCGTGTCGACGAACAGGAAACGCCGGCATTGCTCCAATGCCGCGTCCTCCTCCGCGCGATGGCGTTCAGCGATGTCGACATAGTCCGCAGGTGCCAGGCGTCCCTGGCGTGCCTCCCATACTTCGCGTCCAATCTCGGGTATGTAACGCGTCCCGCAATGCCGTGCGAGATAAGCGGCCAGCGCCGACTTGCCGGTCGATTCGGCACCCACCAAGGCAATGCGCTGGACGAAATGACGGTACACGCCGGGAGCCAGCCAGTTGCGCAGTCCATGCACATCCGCGCGGATCGCCGTGGCGGAAACCGGGAGACGCACGCGCGCCTGGTCGACCATGCGATGCGCCACACCCAATGCAGCGGCGAAAGGCGGGCCGTATTGTTCGCTGGAGAACACAACGTCGGCCGCCACGCCTGCTTGCGCCAGCCACTGCCGCAAGTAATGCCAGTGCACGGGACCAGGCGCACTGTCGGGCGGGGCGACTTCCGGCACCAACACCTGTACCTCCGGATACAAGGCCGCGATCCATGCCGCGCGCAATGCAGACGGCATGGCAGTGAAGTCGGGCGTGGCATAACACAGCACAGTCACCCGCGCAGCCTCGCCACGTGCGCATTCAATCACCTGCTGGTGCCCCTTGTGCAGGGGCGCAAATTTGCCGACAACTAAAGCGTGTCTGTAACTCATGGTGGCATTGTAGCCCCACACTATTGAATTTCGACAAGGACGCAAAAAACCTGACTGCGCTATTCTCAATCTCACCCGTTCACACTAATGAGGAGAGCAGAATGAGCTATCTAGACCGTGACAAATTCGGCATCTATCGCGACCGTGACGAAAACGACGGCCCAGGCCCGCGCCTGATGGGCGCCGACACGCTGATGGGCGAAGATGTGTATAACCGCCAGGAAGAAGACCTGGGCGACATCAAGGAAATCATGCTCGACATGCAAACCGGCCAGATCGCCTATGCGGTGCTGTCCTTCGGCGGCGTGCTGGGCATGGGCGACAAGCTGTTTGCCGTGCCATGGCAGGCATTGCAGCTCGACACAGTCAACAAGCGCTTCGTGCTGGACTGCACCAAGGAAAAACTGGAGAACGCGCCAGGCTTCGACAAGGACCGCTGGCCGGATATGGCAAGCCCCGAATTCGGCACGCAGATCCATAATTTCTACGGCACCACCGCCAGCGGCATGCGCACCTCGACCGGCAGTGTCATGGGCTCGGGCACCAGCACCATGCAAAGCGATTCGACGGGTGGCAGCAGCTACGGCGGCGGCAACAAGGGGAATTACTAAGCGCTTAGCGCTGCATCGATTCCCACACTTTCATCAGGCGCTTGACGGACACCGGCATCGGTGTCCGCAGCTCCTGAGCGAACAGCGACACGCGCAACTCCTCCAGCATCCAGCGGTATTCAACCAGTTTCGGGTCGGTGTTCTTGCCGGCCGACTTGTCGCGCATCAGGCGCTGGTAAGGTGCCGCCGCCTGGTTCCATTCCGACATGGACTTGGTGTCGCGCGCGGCGTCGGCGCGCAGCTTTTCCAGGCGCACGTTCATCGCTTTCAGGTAGCGCGGGAAGTGCGCCAGCTGCGAGAACTCGTTCTCGATCAGGAAGCGCTTGTGCACCAGGCCTTGCAGTTGCTGCTGCATGTCCTGCGCCACCTGCTGGTTGATGCCTTGCAGGCGCTTGGGCAGGCCGTGGTACTCGGTCAGCACTTGCGAAACCAGGCGGGCGATCTCGTTCACCAGCAGTACGATGCGCGACTTGCCTTCATCCTTGCGCTTGTTGAAGCTCGCCTCGTCGGTAGGCAACGGGTCCTGCAGGCAGGCGATATCGATGGCCTTGGCGATGACCTGGTCGCGCAATTCCTCCTGCGTGCCCATGGACATGAATTGCATGCCCATCTGCTGCAGGTTGGGGATCGATTTCTCGACGAATTTGATCTGGTCGCGCATCTGCAGCATGAACAGGCGGCGCAGGCCGATGCGGTGGGTGCGTGCGGCGACGTTCGGGTCGTCGAACACTTCCAGGTCGCAATGGGTGGTCTTGTCGACCAGCGCGGGGAAGCCGATCAGGCTTAGCTTGCCCTGTGTGATTTCCAGTAGCTCGGGCAGTTCGCCGAAGCTCCATGTCGTGATGTTGGTGTGCTGCGAAGCGGCGCTTGGCGCGGTAGCCGCCGGCGTGCCTGCAGGCGCGCGGGCCGGGACCGCACCACGTGCCGCGTCGGCTGCAATGCCGCCGTGCTTTTGCCTGGCCGGCGCGGCTGCGCCGCCCGCGAGCTGCGCCAACTGCGCGGCCGAAGCCGGCGCGTTGCCCCCTTCCGCCATCCGCTGGAAGCTCTGGCGCGCCTGCAGGCCGTATTCGGCCTGCAGCGTGGCCAGGTTGCGTCCCATGTCGAGCTGGCGCCCATGTTCGTCCACCACCTTGAAATTCATGAAGTGGTGCGCCGGCAGCTGCTCCGGCTTGAAGTCTGAAGTCAGCACGCTGATCGTGATCTGCTTGCGAATGTCGGCAATGATCGCGTCGATCAAGTCGCCGCGCGCGAACTCGGTTCGCTCGCAGAACTTGGCGGCGTAATCCGGCAACGGCACCATGTGGCGGCGCTGCTTTTGCGGCAGGGTCTTGAGCAGCAGGTGCACCTTCTCCTTCAGCATGCCCGGCACCAGCCATTCGCAGCGTTCGCGCGAGAGCTGGTTCAGCGCATACAGCGGCACGGTGAGCGTCACCCCGTCGCGCGGCGTGCCCGGCTCGAAGTGGTAGGACAGCTGCATCTCCAGGCCGGCGGCCATCATCTTCTTCGGGAACAGCTCGGTCGTGATGCCGGCCGCTTCGTGGCGCATCAAGTCGTCGCGGATCAGGTACAGCAGCTTCGGATTGTCGGCCGAGGCGTCCTTGTACCATTTTTCGAAACCGGCCCCGTTCACCACGTCGGCCGGAACTTCCTTATCGTAGAAGGCTTCGATCAACTGGTCGTCCACCAGCACGTCCTGGCGGCGCGACTTGTGCTCGAGGTTCTCGATCTCGCGCACCAGCTTGTGGTTATGGGCGAAGAACGGCGCACGGGTATCGTAATCGCCGCCAACCAGGGCGTCGCGGATGAAGATTTCGCGCGCCTCCACCGGGTTCTTCAGGCCGTAGTTGATGCGGCGCTGGCTGTAGACCACCAGGCCGTACAGCGTGGCGCGTTCGGACGCAGTGACTTGCGCCGGCCGCTTTTCCCAGCGCGGCTCGCCCCAGGATTTATTCAGCAAATGGCCGCCGATCCTTTCGATCCACTCCGGCTCGATGCGCGCCACGCAGCGCGCGTACAGGCGGGTGGTTTCCACCAGTTCGGCGGAGACGATCCACTTGCCCGGCTTCTTCGACAGGTGCGAGCCTGGCCAAATATGGAACTTGATGCCGCGCGCGCCCAGGTAGGTGCCACCCGGCTCGTCCTCGCCCTTGAAGCCGATATTGCCCAGCAGGCCGGTGAGCAGCGCCATATGCAGCTGGTCGTAGGTAGCCGGCAGTTCGTTGGTGCGCCAGCCCTGCTCTTTCACGATGGTGAGCAGTTGCGAATGTACGTCGCGCCATTCGCGCAGGCGAAGCTGGTTCAGGAAGGTGGCGCGGCACGCGTCCATCAACTGGCGATTGGACTTCTTGTGCTCGACGGCATTCTCGAACCACTTCCAGATTTTCAGGTAGCTGAGGAATTCGGACTTTTCGTCGGCGAACTTCTTGTGCGCTTCGTCGGCGGCCTGCTGGTGTTCGACTGGCCGGTCGCGCGGGTCTTGTACCGACAGGGCGGCAGCCACGATCAGCACTTCGGTCAGGCAGGCATATTCCTGCGCGGCCAGGATCATGCGGCCCACGCGCGGGTCGAGCGGCAGCTTGGCCAGCTTGCGGCCCAATGGCGTCAACTGGTTGTCGTCGTCGACCGCACCCAGTTCCTGCAGCAGCTGGTAGCCGTCGGCGATCGCGCGCCCCGGCGGCGGTTCGATGAATGGGAAGCTCTCCACGTCCGTCAGGTGCAGCGACTTCATGCGCAGGATGACGGACGCCAGCGAGGAACGCAGGATTTCCGGATCGGTGAACTTGGGCCGCTGCAGGAAATCCTGCTCGTCGTACAGGCGGATACAGACGCCGTCGGCCACACGGCCGCAGCGTCCGGCGCGCTGGTTGGCGGCCGATTGCGCCACCGCTTCGATCTGCAGTTGCTCGACCTTGTTGCGGTAGCTGTAGCGCTTGACGCGCGCCAGGCCGGCGTCCACCACGTAGCGGATGCCCGGCACGGTCAGCGACGTTTCCGCCACGTTGGTGGCCAGCACGATGCGGCGCGCGTTGGTGGTGCGGAACACGCGGTCCTGCTCTTCGACCGACAGGCGGGCGAACAGCGGCAGGATTTCCACGTGCGGCGGATGGTGCTTGCGCAGGGCTTCGGCGGCGTCGCGGATTTCGCGCTCGCCGGGCAGGAACACCAGCACGTCGCCGCTGCCGATGCGGCAGACTTCATCGACGCCGTCGACGATGGCTTCCATCAGGTCGCGTTTATCGCGGGCGGCCGCGGTACGGGCACCCTTGGCGTCGGCGCCTTGCTGTGCGCCGGGCGCCACAAGCTGGTCGCGCTCCACCGGACGGTAGCGCACTTCGACCGCGTACAGGCGGCCGGAGACTTCGATCACCGGCACCGCAGGCTTGCCTTCCTGCGCGAAGTGGCGGGCGAAACGCTCGGCGTCGATGGTCGCCGAGGTGATGATCACCTTCAGGTCCGGGCGGCGCGGCAGGATCTGCTTCAAGTAGCCAAGCAGAAAGTCGATGTTCAGGCTGCGTTCGTGGGCTTCGTCGATGATGATCGTGTCGTAAGCCTTCAGCAGCGGGTCGGTCTGGGTTTCGGCCAGCAGGATACCGTCGGTCATCAGCTTGACCGAGGCGCCCTTGCTCAGGGTGTCGTTGAAGCGCACCTTGTAGCCGACATGTTCGCCCGGCGGCGAGCCCAGTTCGACGGCGATGCGTTTCGCGGTGGACGAAGCGGCGATACGGCGCGGCTGGGTGTGGCCGATCAGGCCTTTCTGGCCGCGTCCCAGTTCCAGGCAAATCTTCGGCAGCTGGGTGGTTTTGCCGGAGCCGGTTTCACCCGAGACGATCACCACCTGGTGCCTGGTCAGGGCTTCGGCGATTTCCGCGCGGCGGCCCGAGACCGGCAGCTCCTCAGGGAAGGTGATCGGCGGCAGCGGATTGCGGAACGCCCGCGCCGCCTCGCGTTCGGCGCGCTGCTCCGCACTCTCGCGCCCGCGGCGCTCCCCGCCTTGCGCACGCTGGCCGGATGGTTTCTGGGGAGGATTGTTCTTGCTTGCTTCAGACATCGTTTTTTACATAGTTTGGGCGCGAAAACCGCGCAGCGCATTATAATGCGCGGATAATGGAAAACCCTATCCAATTCGTCTCTTGGCTGCGCTCCGTAGCGCCTTACGTCCACGCCTTCCGCGGCAAGACCTTCGTGGTCGCTTTCCCTGGTGAACTGGTTGCCGCAGGCGCCCTCTCGGTGCTGGCGCACGACCTGTCCCTGCTGCACGCGCTGGACATCAACGTCACCGTGGTCTACGGCTCGCGTCCCCAGGTTGCCGAGCAGCTCGCCTTGCGAAACGTGGAAGGCCGCTTCCACAACGGCGTGCGCATCACCGACACGGCCGCCATGGAGTGCGCCAAGGAAGCCGCCGGCGAACTGCGCCTCGACATCGAGGCCGCCTTCAGCCAAGGTTTGCCGAATACCCCGATGTCGCATGCCGCGATCCGTATCATTTCCGGCAACTTCATCACCGCCCGCCCGCTCGGCGTGATCGACGGCGTCGACTTCGAACTGACAGGCCTGACCCGTAAGGTGGACGCGGAAACCATCCATTCGATCATGGGTTCGGACGGCGTGGTGCTGCTGTCGCCGCTGGGCTTCTCGCCTACCGGCGAGACGTTCAACCTGACGATGGAAGACGTGGCCTGCACCGCCGCCATCGCCCTGCACGCCGACAAGCTGGTCTTCATCACCGAAACCGACATGATGACCGACGCCGGCGGCACCGAGATCCGCGAACTGTCCTCGCACCAGGCCGAAGCCGTGCTGCAGGCAGGCTTCCTGCCGGACGCCACCGCCTACTACCTGAAGCACTGCATCAAGGCCTGCAGCAACGGCGTCGAGCGTGCCCACATCGTGCCGTTCGCGATGGACGGCTCGGCCCTGCTGGAACTGTTCACCCACGATGGCGTGGGCACCATGATCTCGCATGAGAACCTGGAATCGCTGCGCCCGGCCACCATCGAAGACGTGGGCGGCATCATCAAGCTGATCGAGCCGCTGGAAGCCGACGGCACCCTGGTCAAGCGCGGCCGCGAGCTGATCGAGCGCGAGATCGAGATGTTCTCGGTCATCGAGCACGATGGCGTGATCTTCGGTTGCGCGGCCTTGTACGTCTTCCCGGAAGAAAAAATGGCCGAAATGGCATGCCTTACCGTCAACCCCGACGTGCAAACCCAGGGCGACGGCGAGCGCATCCTCAAGCACATGGAAAACCGCGCCCGGGCGCAGGGCATCAGCAAGCTGTTCGTGCTGACCACCCGCACCGCGCACTGGTTCATCAAGCGCGGCTTCATCCCCGCCACGGTGGACGCGCTGCCGAAAGACCGCCAGCGCCTCTACAACTGGCAGCGCAAGTCGCAAGTCTTGATCAAGACCTTATAATTGACTTTTTTAGGAGCACCGAAGATGGCCCGTACCGTCCACTGCATCAAACTGAACAAGGAAGCCGAAGGCCTGGACTTCCCGCCATATCCGGGCGAGCTGGGCAAGCGCATTTACGCATCCGTCTCGAAGGAAGCCTGGGCCGCCTGGATCAAGCACCAGACCATGCTGGTCAACGAAAACCGCCTGAACCTGGCAGACGTACGCGCCCGCAAATACCTGGCCGCGCAAATGGAAAAGCACTTCTTCGGCGAAGGCGCCGACCAGGCCGCCGGCTACGTCCCGCCAAGCGCCTGAATTGAATGGGAAAATTAAATGGGGACGTACCCCATTTAATTGTTGCAAATTAAATGGGGTACGTCCCCATTTAATTTTTTAGCGGCTGGCTACATCCGAATTCATCGGTTTGCACTGGCGCAGTTCGCAGCGCGCCATGAATACCTTGCCGTTGCTGCAAGACATACGGTAAATCTCCACCGGACCGCGTTCGGTCACCAGCCCTGCCCCGCGCCCGCCACGGCACTCTTCAGCACTGGCCAGGCGCTCCACCGTTGCCGACGAAATGCCGGGACGGAATTCCACTTTCTCCACCGGCACGCCATCGATCATCGATCGCTTGGCAACAGCTTCCGCTTCCAGCACGGATTTACGCTTCACAGGCGCCTGGGCAACCTGTTTTTTGGATGCGCAAGCACTCAATACACCAGCAGCGAGCAAGAGCAGGAACAGTCGTTTCATGGGTTCTTTCTAAAGGGAAGAATCAATATTTAACGGTACGCACGCCGTCAGGGGTACCCAGCAGACACACATTGGCGCCGCGGGCAGCGAACAGGCCGACGGCAACCACGCCGACGATCTGGTTGATTTGGGTTTCCAGCGCAACGGGATCGGTAATCGACAGGCCGGCCACGTCGATGATATTGCCGCCATTGTCAGTCACGAAGATCTCGTCGGAACCGGCCTTGGTGCGCACTTTCGGCTGGCCGCCCAGGGCCGCCAACTGGCGCATCACCGAATTGCGGGCCATCGGCAGCACTTCCACCGGCAGCGGGAACTTGCCCAGGGTCTCTACCAGCTTGGAACCATCTGCGATGCAGACGAATTGCTTCGATACCGACGCCACGATCTTTTCGCGGGTCAGGGCTGCGCCGCCGCCCTTGATCATGTGGCCTGCCGCGTTGATCTCATCGGCGCCGTCAATGTACACCGCGATTTCCGAAACCTCGTTAAGATCGTAGACAGGAATGCCGTGACCGGCCAGGCGCGCTGCAGTCGCTTCCGACGAGGCAACAGCACCCTTGATGCGGTGCTTGATCTTGCCCAGTTCATCAATGAAGTAGTTTGCCGTGGAACCGGTACCAACGCCGATAATTTCGCCGTCGATCACGTACTCGATCGCCGAAATAGCAACAGCCTGTTTCAATTTGTCTTGCGTCATAGTTACAATGGATTCAATAAAGGTTGCCTATTTTATCCGAACTGTCAACTGAGCCGGGAAAAACGCCATGAAGCCAAGTACCGTAT
The DNA here is from genome assembly GCF_900113115.1 of Duganella sp. CF458. Taxonomy (GTDB): domain Bacteria; phylum Pseudomonadota; class Gammaproteobacteria; order Burkholderiales; family Burkholderiaceae_D; genus Rugamonas. The sequence goes on from NZ_FOOF01000010.1 coordinate 269,008, forward strand.
TAATCGTGGATGACAGCCGCGTGTCGCGCATGCTGACCCGCCAGCACATCCAGGTGCGCCATGCCGACTGGGTTGTCGAGGAAGCCGCCACCGGCGATGAAGCCATCGCCAAGGCCAAAGGATTGCAGCCCGACTTGGTGTTGCTGGACGTAAACATGCCGGGCATGAATGGCGTCGATGCTGCCGCCGCGCTACGGGTGATGCTGCCCAATGCCCACATCTCCCTGCTGACTGCCAATGTCCAGGCCGCCACCCGCCAGCGGGCCGAAGAGATCGGCGTGGGCTTCATGGAGAAACCGATCACCGCCGAGCGCATCGCGCAACTGATTGCCCCGCTGGAAGCCTGACCATGGTCCGGCTCACCGAACTGGAGCACGACGCCCTCGTCGAGCTGTTCAATATTGGCGTGGGCCAGGCAGCCTCCGCCATGAGCGAGATCGTCAGCGAAACGGTCACCATGTCGGTGCCTGCCATCAGCTTTCTGACCCGCGCTACCGCCGCCAAACTGCTGGCCAGCCGCAGCACCGGCAACGGCCGCCTGTGCGGCATCAGCCAACACTACAGCGGCGCCTTCGACACCGATGCCATCCTGATGTTTCCGGAAGAGAAAAGCCAGGAAATCGTGCGCCTGATGGTGGGCGAAGCCATGCCGCTGGCCGAACTGTCGGCCATGGAACAGGAAGCGATGAGCGAGATCGGCAATATCCTGCTGAACAGCTGCGTCGGATCGCTGGCCAACCTGCTGGGGCACGAGTTGCATGGTTCGCTGCCCGATTACCACGTCGGCTACAGCGAAGAGATCCTGGCGCAGGCCGGCAGCGCCGAGAACGCGGTGCTGATGCTGCATATCGAGTTTGTCATCGAGCGCCAGCAGATCGCCGGCGACGTCGCCTTCATCATGGACATGACCGCGCTGCACGACTTGAAGCAGCATGTGACGGACTTCCTCGACAGGTCCATCGGCGGAGCGCAGCCATGAAATCGTCGGTCGAGTCCCTGCCGCTTCTGCAGGGCGTTATCGACAGCATCGACGTCGGCACGCTGGTGGTCGATAGCAGCGAGCGCGTGGTGCTGTGGAACCATTGGATGGACCAGCACTCGGGCGTGCTCGGCGCCGAAACGCTGGAGCGCAGCTTCTTCGACCTGTTCCCCGAGCAGCGCGGCAAGCGGCTGGAGGCCGCCATCGGCCAGGCGCTGCGCAGCAACCTGCCCTCCCTGCTGTCGCAGAGCTTGAACCGTTGGCCGCTGCCGCTGTATGCCAGCAAGTCGGCCGCCGAAAAAGGCGAGCGCATGCAACAGCAGATCACCGTCACGCCGCTTAACCTGGGCAACAATGAACGCTATTGCCTGATCCAGGTCAGCGACGTCAGCGCGGCAGTGCAGCGCGAGAACCTGTTGCGCGAACAGGCCGTGGCGCTGCGTTCGCAGACCTTGCTGGATGACCTGACCGGCGTTGCCAACCGTCGCCACTTCGACATGGCGATCGACCGCGAGACGCGGCGCGCGCGGCGCATGGGCACTCCGCTCTCGCTGATGATGCTCGATATCGACTACTTCAAGGCCTACAACGACCATTATGGGCACCAGCAAGGCGATGCCTGCCTGGAAGCGGTGGCGTCCTCATTGTCGACCATGCAGCAGCGGCCGGCCGACCTGTTCGCACGCTACGGCGGCGAGGAGTTCGCGGTGGTCCTGCCCGACACGCCGGCCGACGCCGCGGTAATGATGGCCAACGCCATGTGCCGCAAGGTGCGCGACCTGCGCATCCCGCACCAGGCCTCACGCACCGACGAACGCATCGTCACCATCAGCATCGGTGTTGCCAGCAGCGACAGCAGCAATGGCGGCGAAGTGTATGACCTGATCAACGCTGCGGACCGCGCCCTGTACCAGGCCAAGGCATGCGGCCGCAACCGCGTGCACTCGATCTGAACCCGTTTGCCTGGCACCCTCACCATCGGCAGGACTTTGCCCGCTCCTACTGTGCAAAGACGAAGCGAACCAGCGCCAGCGACAGCGCGAACACATAGCCATAAGCGAAACGGTCGATGCGCAGCACGGCGTCGCCGCGGCGAGCACGCCAGACGCCTGCCAGGCACATCATGCCGCCGGCTGCCAGTGGCGTCAGCAGCAGGTTAAGCTTGCGCAGGACTTCGTTGCGTACCAGGTGGTCGGGCAGCAGCCAGAGCGTAATGCCCCCCGCAACAGCACCCAAGATGGCGTAGCCCAGGCCTGCCAGCCACGGGTTCAATGGGCGGCGGGACTTATCGAACGAATGAAAGCCCAGCTCCACCAATGCTTCCACCGCCACCTGGATCAGGAACTCGCCAATCAGCTCGAACAGGAATTCAATCATGATGCGAACAAGGCATGTTGGCTGGCGGTGTGAAAATCGCGCCAGACACGGTTGATCTCGGAATCTTCCTGCGCCGCGCGCAGCCCGCAGTAAGGATAGGTTTCTGCCACCGTGCGCCGCGCCGCCAGCACCAGCGCCATCGAAGCCTCGCGCAATTGTGCGTCAAGCTCCTGGTCGATGCGGCCACCTGCCCCTTCCGCCTGCGCCCAGGCCTGGTCGAGCAGCGCGAGCATGCACCCACGCGCGCCTTCCAGCGCCTCGGCCGCCCGTGCCAGTGCATCCTGCGCGCTGGCAGGCGGCTGGCGACGTGCCGCAACGATGTCCCGCGCCAGCGCCAGGAAATGCCGCGCCATGCCGGACAAGTTCGCCGCCAACGTCACCCACGCCAGCAGCATGAAGGGGAATCGGTACAGCGTGCCCTGTGCCGTCGCATGGGCAGGGTCGATCGTGAATCCATGGCTTGCCGGCACCAAGGCGCCTTCGATGCGGTAGCTGTGCGAGGCGGAGCCCTTCATGCCAAAGCTGCGCCAGGTCGGCTCGATCACCACCTGCGCGGCCGGCACGACAAAAGCCCGGATCCGCGGCGCGCCATCCGGCCCCGCCAGCGGCTGGCCGTTCTCGCGCAGCACCGCATTGAGCGTGAAATGCGTCGCCATCGGCGCACCGCTTGCGATGTCCCAGCGGCCCGTGATTCGATAGCCATCGCCTTCCTTGTCGGCGAAACCGGTCGGCGCCCCGCTGCCGGCGAGACAGACGCCAGGCGTCGCGATGACTTCCCGCGCCGTCTCAGGCGGCAGGAAGCCCGTGAACCAGCCCGCCCCCGCACACAGCGTGACCACCCAGCCCATGCTGCCATCGGCCTGCGCGAGTGCCTCTTCCAGCCGGACTACTTGCGGCAAAGGCATTTCCGTACCGCCGACAGCGCGCGGCGCCAGCATTTTCAACCAGCCCTGTTGATGGATCAGCGCCTGCTGGTCCATCAACAGGAAGCCCGCGGCTTCGGCGCCTGCAGCGCCGGCGCGGATACGTTCGATGTCAACTTTCATATGCAATCTATGCCAGAATTGCAAGCATTCTAACCTCGGAGACCCCAATGCTGCGAACTGCCATGCTTTGCCTGGTAACGGCCCTGCCGCTCACCACCTACGCCGCGCCACTCAACGCCCAGCTCACGCAACGCGCGGTGCTGAACCTGAACGTGGTGAAGCAGATCGCCGCAGCCGCCGAGGCGGAAGCGCGCAAGAACAACTGGAACGTATCGATCGCCGTAGTCGATGAAGCCGGCCAGCTAATGCACTTCATCCGCATGGACGATACGGCCAACTCCACGGTCAATGTGGCGCAAGGCAAAGCGCGCCATGCGGTCAATTACCGCCGCGATACCAAATTTCACCAGGAAATACTGGAAAAAGGAAATGCCGTGGTACTCGGCTTGCCGGATTCACTGCCGGTAGAAGGTGGGGTGCGGCTGCTAGCCGCGGGCAAAGTGATCGGCGCCATCGGAGTCGCGGGCGTCCAGGCATCGCAAGACGCCCAGATCGCCCGCGCCGGCGCGGCGCTGCTGCAGGATTAAGTTGCCGACAGCGCCAACACGACCAGGGTGTACATGGTCAGCACGATGAAGGTCATGAACAGCAGGAAGCAGGTACGCCACAGTGCGCCGAAACGCGACAGGCCGTAGGCGCAGCGCAGTTGCAGGAACATGTGTACCGGTGGGATGAAGACGAACAGGCTGGCGCCCAGGCCGCCGAAATCAAAGTAGCTCAATGTTGCGACGATGGTGAACAGCAGCGACATGAACGACAGCGAATACAGCGAGAACACCGCGTGGTCGTACATCGTGATGCCACGGCGCCAGAAGAACATCAGCCACAGGAAAGGCAGGGAAATCGGCACCAGCAGGAAGGAGTATTTGTAGGCCGCGTTCTTCAGCTTGTACTTGGCCAACTCCGGGTTGTCGACAGCGTGCTTGATACCCTTGCCAATCCAGCCTGAATCGGAATGCTTGGCGTCTTTGCCGCCAGCCCCGTCTTCCTCCGTTACTTCTTCGCTGACATCGTTCAGGATTTCCTCAATGATGCCCGGCTCCTTCGTGTTCGCGCTTTCCTTCGCACTGCCTTGGTCTGCCTCCTTGGCTGCATCCTTGCCGGCCGGCTTGATCGTTTCAGTGAACTTGGCGGTGCCGGTCATCGCAATCTTGCCGGCGGTCAGGGCGCTATTCAAGCCGTCGAGCGCCTTCTTCGCCTCATCCAGCCTGTGTTGTGCCTTCGGGACTTCCGCCGTACCGGGTTCTGCGGCCTTCAGGTCCGCCTCCGCCTCGGCAATCTTCACTTTCTGCTCGGCGATCTTCCCGTTCATTGTCTTCTCGAAGGCAGCCTTGCCGTTCTTGCCTTCGGCGACCTTGCCTGTGCCCGGTCCCGAACTGGTGCCCATCGTCAGCGAGAAGACGAAGAACATGAAGAACATCATGAACAGGAACAGCGCCAACGGCGAGACAAAGCGCGTGCGCTGGCCGTCGATGTAGCGGCGCGTCAGCTGGCCCGGACGGGCAATCAGCAGCGGCAAGGTGCGCCAACCCTTGGTGTCAAAGTGCAGCAGGCCGTGGATCAACTCCTCGCCCAGGTGCAGTACCGACTTGTGCAGATGGCCCTTCTGGCCGCAGTTGCCGCAGTAATTGGCGGTGACCGGCGTGCCGCAGTTGGCGCATGATGCGCTATGCGCGTGCTGGCCGGACTTGCCAGCGTCGCCTTCAACCTCTTTGGCTACCAGGCTGGCCGTTACCAGGTCGCCTGCCACTTCAATCTCCATCCCCATCGCCGCCGCTCCGCCCAATGCAAAGTTTGCATGTTAGCAAATTATTGATCTTTATTGCTAAGGTAGCCGGCGAATGCCCCGATCACGACGCCAATGCCACTCCATGACAACATTTCCAGGTTGCCTGGCAGGCCTTTCCCGAACAGGGCCAGCAAATCGAGCGCCAGCATGAAAGGGCCGGTGACCAACCCAAGCAGCGCCGACACCAGCCCCCATCCTGGATCCGCCTGGTTCCAGGCAAGGACGGAACCCTTTACGGCAGCGCCCATGACACCGCCAAGCATGGCCCCGAGAATTCCATCGACCAGCGGTGGCGTGCGGCGCTGCGCCATCAGAGGTTCCGCTTCGCCTTGACGACCACAGTCCCTGCCAGGAAATCGTGCACGGCGCGGCGGCGCGTGTTGCACAACATGGCCACCGCGCATGCCAACATCCAGACTTGCATCAGCGTCTGTGCCAATGTTGCCCAGCCTGGCGAAAGAGCCGCCATGGCAGCGGCCCGCTGCATGAAGCCAAACGAGAAGTAGGTCGCCTGATCCAGGTTCACAGCAGCATAGGCGGTGCCGATATTGGTTGCGAGCGACAGCGCCAGCATTGGCGCTACGCGCAGCAAGGCCGCTTTGGTCGAAACCGGTGCGCCATCGCGCATCTGGACGCGCAGCTTCAGCACCAGCTTGCCAGGCGAGCCGCCATAGCGGCGCACCAGGTAGACCGTCAGGAACATGCCCAGCAACGTGCCGGGAATCAGCCAGATCGCGTAGAAATAACGCGACAGGGAGCTAAGCCAGAAGGTCAGCCCGATGACGGGCAACAGGAAGATCACGTCCAGGATCTGGGCGCCAACGCGAATCCAGAAACCGCCGACTTCGGGCGGCGTGCCGATTTCTTCAGCGCGCGCGGTGTCAAGATCGGCTAACGGAGATTGGTAAGGGTTATGCATGGTTGCTTAAAATTGTGCTCTAAAGCAACTACGATAGCATACCGTTAGCAAAAAATATACGCGGCAGGTTGGCCGGCGACGCCGGATCACGCAGGAAATCGCGCAGCATGTCGTGGTACAAGCCTGCATCCAGCTTGTGCAGATAGACCATGGCGAAATAGTCGGCCAGCACCTCGGCCTGGGCTTCCATATTGAAGTCGCGCAGCCGCAGCTCGGGCGAAACTTCATAGTCATAGTTCAGGCCGAGGCGGATGGCGCCGCGCCACATCACGGGATAGCCAAGCTGGTGCTGCCAGACGTGGGCCATCTCGTGCATGAACCAATGCTGTTCGCGTTCGGATGCGAGCGAGAAGTCCGGGCGGTAGCGGGAGATGTGGAAGTACAGTTCGCCGTTCGGCGTGATGCAGACATCTTTGCGCTGCAAAAAAGGAATGAAGCGGGTGTTGTGGATGCGCACCCGCTTGTAGTCGATCGCGCCGCCGAATACCAGCCGGGCCAGCGCAATCTCACCCGGCGTCAACGGCCGGGCAATGACTTCCATCAGTGGCGCAGAGCGCTGGCCGCCTTGGCAATGGCGGTGATGCGGTCCCAGTCGCCGGCTTGCATGGCGTCCTTCGGCGTCAGCCAGGAGCCGCCCACACAGGCCACATTCTTCAGCGACAGGAAGGCCGGCGCGGTGTCTTGCGAAATGCCGCCGGTCGGGCAGAACACCACGTCCGACAGCGGACCGGCAATTGCATTCAGCATGCCAACGCCGCCGGCGGGAACGGCCGGGAACAGCTTCAGTTGCTTGAAGCCCTGTTCACGCGCCTTCATCACTTCCGACGGGGTCATGACGCCAGGCAGCAGCGGCAGGCCGCTCGATTTGGCGGCGGCGATCAACGCATCGGTCAGGCCCGGCGACACGCCGAACACGGCACCCGCATCGCGCGCGGCGGCGAATTCCTCAGGCTGGGTCAAGGTGCCGACACCGACGATGGCGCCTTCCACCTGGCTCATGGCGCGAATCGCCCCCAGGCCGTGCTGGGTGCGCAGGGTCACTTCCAGCACGCGGATGCCGCCAGCCACCAGCGCTTTCGCCAATGGCACGGCGTGGTCAGGATCGTCAATCGCGATCACGGGGATCACGGCCGAGGTACGCATAATGTCGAGCAGGGTCATGTCAGGCTTTCTTTGCGAGGAAATCTTCATCGGAACCGGGCACGGTATTGCCCACATTGTCTTCGCCGTGCAGCGGCACGGTGGTCGGGATCGGGGACGGCAGCGGGAACATGGTCGCGCCCTGCTCCGCCGCGCACACGCTGCTGCGGAACATGGAGAACAGTTCGCGCCCCATGCCGATCTGGTTTGGCGACAGGTCGGCCTGCGCCAGCGAGCGGCCATGCCACACGTCGGAGGCAACCAGCGCTTCCAGCGTGCCGCTGGCGGCGTCCAGGCGGATGATGTCACCGTCGCGCACCAGGCCCAGTGGGCCGCCCGCCAGGATTTCCGGCGACACGTGGATCGCGGCAGGCACCTTGCCGGAAGCGCCGGACATGCGGCCGTCGGTCACCAGGGCCACCTTGCGGCCGGCGTCCTGCAGGTTGGCCAGTGCAGGGGTCAGGGCGTGCAGTTCCGGCATGCCGTTGGCTTTCGGGCCCTGGAAGCGGAGCACCGCCACGAAGTCGCGATCGAGTGTGCCGGCCTTGTAGGCTGCCATGAAGGCTTCCTGCGAATCGAACACCAGTGCCGGCGCTTCCACGCTGCGGTGCTCTTCCTTGACGGCGGAAACCTTCATGATGGCGCGGCCCAGGTTACCCTGCACCAGCACCATGCCGCCGTCTTTCGAGAACGCATCGGCGGCGCCGCGCAGCACTTTTTCGTCCGCGCTCTTGAGCGGAGCTTCCTTGAAGACCACGCCGGTCGCATCGTCGTTCAGGAACGGCTCGGCGCAGTGCCCGCGCAGGCCCCGGCCCAGGATGGTGTTGACGTCGTCGTGCAGCAGTCCCGCATCCAGCAGTTCGCGGATCACGAAGCCGGTACCGCCGGCAGCGTGGAAGTGATTCACGTCGGCGTCGCCGTTCGGGTAGATGCGGCACAGCAGCGGCACCACGGCCGACAGCTCATTGAAATCGTCCCAGTCGATCACCACGCCGGCCGCCTTGGCGATTGCGACCAGGTGCAGCGTGTGATTGGTCGAACCGCCAGTCGCCAGCAGGCCCACCACGGCGTTGATGATGGACTTCTCGTCCACGATATGGCCGACCGGGATGTATTCGTTGCCCATCTCAGTGATCTGCGCCGCGCGCTGTGCGGCGGCGGCAGTGAGCGCATCGCGCAGCGGGGTGCCAGGGTTGATGAAGGCGGCACCGGGCAGGTGCAGGCCCATGATTTCCATCAGCAGCTGGTTGGAGTTGGCGGTACCGTAGAAAGTACAGGTGCCGGCGCCGTGATAGGACTGGGACTCGCCTTCCAGCAGCTCTTCGCGGGTGGCCTTGCCTTGCGCATAACGCTGGCGGATCGCCGCTTTATCTTTGTTCGACAGGCCGGAGGTCATCGGACCGGCCGGCACGAACACGGCAGGCAGGTGGCCGAAGTGCAGCGCGCCGATCAGCAGGCCCGGCACGATCTTGTCGCACACGCCCAGGTACAACACGGAATCGAACATATTGTGGGACAGGCCGATCGCCGCCGACATGGCAATTGCATCGCGCGAGAACAGCGACAGCTCCATGCCGGGCTGACCCTGGGTCACGCCATCGCACATGGCCGGCGTACCGCCCGCGTACTGCGCCACCGCGCCAACCTTGCGTACCGCATCCTTGATGATGGCCGGGAAGGCCTCGAAGGGCTGGTGGGCCGACAGCATGTCGTTGTAAGCGGAGATGATCGCCACGGAAGGCTGCTTCACCTCCTTCAGGATCAGCTTATCGTTCGCCGGGAACGCGGCAAAACCGTGCGCCAGGTTGGTACAGGACAGGGTGCCACGCTGGGTGCGGCCCTTGACGCGGGCCGCCTCGAGGTGCGCCAGGTAGGCGCCGCGGGAAACGCGGCTGCGCTGGATGACGCGTGCGGTGACTTTTTCCAGGACTGGATGCAACGGCATGATCGTTCCTTTTCAATGAATTTACGGAAATTTTACTACAAAATTTCCGACTGCGAGCGCTCTCACCACGCTTAATCACGCGCAAAAGCCCCGCAATTCACCAGCGCGCATAAAGATTTGTAGTGAATTTACCTGCTTTTCCTGTATAGTTAAACACAATTCACAAAACCATATGCCACAGGACATTATGCGCTTGCCCGCCCTGACCTCCACCGCCGCCTACCAGGCCCTCGAAAACCACGCCCACGATGCCCGCGACTGGCAAATGCGCCAGTTATTCCAGAACGACCCTGGCCGCTTTCCGCGCATGACGGTCGATGCGGCTGGCCTGTTCCTGGACTACTCCAAGAACCGCGCCGACGACGAAACCATCAAGCTGCTGGTGCACCTGGCCCGCACGCGCGGCGTGGCGGAACAGCGCGATGCCATGTTCGCCGGCGAAAAAATCAATATTACCGAACGCCGCAGCGTGCTGCACACCGCCCTGCGTATGCCGCGCGGCAAGGAACAAAAGGTCGATGGCCAGGACGTCAACGCCGAGGTGCACGCAGTGCTGGACCGCATCAAGGTGTTCACCGACAAGGTGCGCAATGGCGGTTGGCTGGGCCATACCGGCAGGCCGATCACCGATGTGGTGAACATCGGCATCGGCGGCTCCGACCTGGGCCCGAAAATGGCCGTCCTGGCGCTGCGTTCCTACTGCCATCCACGCATGAAAATGCATTTCGTCTCCAACGTGGACGGCCACGATATGGATGCGGTGCTCGGGCAGGTGAATCCTGAGACCACGCTGTTCATCGTCGCCTCGAAAACCTTCACCACCGCCGAAACCATGTTGAACGCGCAGACCGCTCGCGCCTGGTTCCTGGCCAAGGCAAAGGAAGCGGACCTGCCGCGCCACTTTGTCGCCGTGTCCACCAATACCGATGCGGTGCGTGCCTTCGGCATCGATCCCGAAAACATGTTCCCGTTCTGGGACTGGGTTGGCGGCCGCTATTCCGTGTGGTCGGCAATCGGCCTGTCGGTCGCGGTCGCGATCGGCTTCGGCTACTTCCAGGCCTTCCTGGAAGGCGCGCACGCGATGGATGAACACTTCCGCGAAGCGCCGCTGGAGGCGAACATGCCGGTGCTGCTGGCCCTGATCGGTTTCTGGAATCGCCAATTCCTGGGCGCCGGCTCGCTGTCCATCGCACCCTACCACCAGGACCTGAACCGCTTCCCGGCCTACCTGCAGCAGCTCGACATGGAAAGCAACGGCAAGCGCGTGACCAGGAACGGCCAGCCGGTCGACACGCCAACCTGCCCTATCGTCTGGGGCGAATGCGGCACCAACGCGCAGCACGCCTACTTCCAGCTCCTGCACCAGGGCACCGACATCACGCCGATCGACTTCATCGCCGCGCTGCGCGCGACGCACGACCTGCCGGGCCACCACGACGCCCTGCTGGCAAATTGCTTCGCCCAGTCGGAAGCCTTCATGAAGGGCAAGACCGAAGACGAAGTGCGCGCGGAGCTGAAAGGCGCCGGCCTGCCGGCCGCTGAAATCGAGGAGATGGCCCCGCACAAGACCTTCCCAGGCAATCGCCCGTCCAACACCATCCTGATGGACCAGCTCACGCCATCCACCCTCGGCGCGCTGATCGCGCTGTACGAGCACAAGACATTCGTGCAGGGCGTGATCTGGAATATCGCCAGCTTCGACCAATGGGGCGTGGAACTGGGCAAGGTGCTGGCCAGGAAAATCCAGGCTGAGTTGACCGGCAAGGTCGATCCGGAAGCGCATGACAGTTCGACCAATGGCCTGATCGTGATGGCCAAGTCGGCCCAGATCCAATGAACAGCTACCGGATCGAAGTCGCCTGCGATGCCACCATGACCGTGGGCGAAAGCCCGTTGTGGGCGCCGGACGAGAAAGCGCTGTACTGGGTCGATATCGAAGGCTTTGCCATCCATCGCCTGTGCACCGCCACCGGCCGGCACCAGCAATGGAAGGTCGACAGCGAAGCATCGTCGCTGGCACGCGCGGCAAACGGCGGCCTGATGGTCGCCCAGCGCCGCGGCTTCTCGCACTTCAACCCGGATACCGGCGAACTGAAACTGGTGGCGGAGGCGCCGTTCGACCAATCGACTACCCGCTTCAACGACGGCAAGTGCGACGCGGCAGGCCGCTTCTGGTGCGGCACCATTTACGAGCCGCGCGACAAGCCGGCGGCGGAAATGTACGTGCTCGAACGCGGCCAGGTGCGCAAGGTCTGGTCGGGCGGCATGGTCAATTCGAATGGCCTGGGCTTCAGTCCGGACAACAAGACCATGTTCCACGCCGAGACAGCCAGCCACCGCGTCACGCGCTTCGCCTTCGACCTGCTGTCGGGCACCGTCACCGATGAACGCGATGTACGCCGCTTCGGCACCGACAAGTCGGCGGCCGACTACGGCGGCCGCCCCGACGGCGCGGCCGTCGACAGCGAAGGCAATTACTGGGTCGCCATGTTCGAGGGCGGCCGCATCCTCAAGCTGTCGCCGCAGGGCGAGCAGCTCGATGAGATCCGCCTGCCGGTGCGCTGCCCGACCATGGTGGCTTTCGGCGGCCCCGACCTGCGCACGCTGTATATCACGACTGCCGGCAAACGCCCAGCGGACGAACTGGCGGCCATGCCGCTGAGCGGCAAAGTACTGTCGGTTCGCATGCCTGTTGCCGGCCGCATCGAGCCGGCCTACGTAGAAAATTGATCCACCCCACACTGAAGAAGATTATGGCTCTCTCTGATTTCGACCTGGTTCTGTTTGGCGGCAGCGGCGACCTCGCAATGCGCAAGCTGCTGCCCGCTATGTTCAGCCGCGACGTCTGCGGCGACCTGCCGCCGACCGCGCGCATCGTTTGCGTCGGCCGCCAGGAAAGCACGCAGGAAGAGTTCATCAATATGGTGACCACCACGTCCCGCCCCCACATCAAGTCAGCCAAAGCCACCGATGAAAACTGGGAGCGTTTCATTGCACGCATCGTCTACGTTTCGCTGGACGCTGTCGATCCAGCCACCTACAAGGGCCTGGTGGAAGCACTGCGCACCGATCCGGCGATCACTCGCGTCTACTACCTGGCCACCCCGCCGGCCCTGTTCTCGCGCATCTGCGACAACCTGAAAGACAACGGCCTGGCCACCGCCAATTCGCGCGTGGTGCTGGAAAAGCCGTTAGGCCGCGACCTGGCCTCGGCCAAGCAGATCAACAAGGAGGTCGGCAAGGTCTTCGAAGAACAGCAGATCTACCGGATCGACCACTACCTGGGCAAAGAGACCGTGCAGAACCTGCTGGCCCTACGCTTCGGTAACATCCTGTTCGAACCGCTGTGGCGCCGCGAGTGGATCTCCGACGTCCAGATCACCATCGCCGAAAAGCTGGGCGTAGGCAATCGCATCGGCTACTACGACACCTCCGGCGCGCTGCGCGACATGCTGCAGAACCACCTGCTGCAACTGCTTTGTATCGTCGCCATGGAGCCGCCGACTTCGATCGCTCCGGACGCCGTGCGCGACTCCAAGCTGCAGGTGCTGCGCTCGCTGAAGCGCTTCACCCCGACCACGCTGGCGCAGAACATCGTGCGCGGCCAGTACCGTGCCGGCCACGTGGAAGGCAAGGCCGTGCCGAGCTACCGCGACGAGCCTGAAGCGCCGCAGAACTCGAAGACCGAAACCTTCGTCGCCATGAAAGTGGAGATCGACACCTGGCGCTGGGCCGGCGTGCCGTTCTACCTGCGCACCGGCAAACGCATGGCCGACTCGCTGGCCGAGATCGTGGTGCGCTTCAAGCAGATCCCGCACTCGATCTTCAACCAGCCGACCTCCAGCTTCCAGCCGAACTCCCTGGTGATCCGCCTGCAGCCTGACGAAGGCCTGCGCATGAACCTGATGGCCAAGACCCCGGGCGAAGGCATGCGCCTGAAACCGGCGGAGCTGGAACTGGACTTCCGCGAAACCTTCAAGATGCCGCGCATGGACGCCTACGAGCGCCTGCTGCTGGACGTGCTGCGCGGCCAACTGACCCTGTTCATGCGCGGCGACGAGCTGGAAGCGGCCTGGGAATGGGTCGAACCGATCCTGAACAACTGGGAGCAGGACGATTCCACGCCGCTGCCATACACCTCCGGCACCTGGGGTCCAGCGGCCGCCAGTGCCCTGATCGGTCGCGACGGGCTACAATGGCGCGAAGAAGCGCTGCCGGAAGACTAAATGCTGCTCGACTCCATCCGCACGCAGCTCGACTCGCTCTCCAAATCGGAGCGCAAGGTCGCGCTGGCGGTGCTAGACAATCCGGCCCGCACGGTGGGCGCCAACATCACGGCGCTGGCCAAGAGCGCGCAAGTGTCCGAGCCGACCGTGGTGCGCTTCTGCCGCACGCTAGGCTACGACGGCTGGCACGAATTCAAGCTGAAGCTGGCGCAAGGCCTGGCGCTCGCCCTGCCCGGCCTGAACGACCAGCCGGCGCAGGACGATCTGGCGTCCGACCTGGTGAACAAGATTTGCAGCCGCTCCATCAACACGCTGCTGGACCTGCGCAACAACCTGAATGCGGAACCGGTGCAGAAGGCGCTCGACATCCTGTCGCGCGCGCGCAAGATCGAGTTCTACGGCCACGGCACCTCAGGCATCGTGGCAGCCGACGCACAGCACAAGTTCTTCCGCTCCGGCGTGCCGACCGTGGCCTACGCCGACCCGGCCATCCACAGCATTTCAGCGGCCCTGCTGCATGAAGGCGACGCGGTGGTAGCGATCTCCCAGCGCGGCAACAGCCCCGCGCTGGTACGCTCGGCCAAGCTGGCCAAGGAAGGCGGTGCCGACGTGATCGTGCTGGCGCCCTCCGGCACCCCGCTGGCGGAAACGGCGTCGGTGCTGATCCCGATCGACCTGATCTTCAATACCGACCCCTACACCCCGATCTCGGCCCGCCTGGCCTACCTGGTGGTGATCGACGTGCTGGCCGTCGGCCTGGCACTGAAACGCGGCCCCGAATTCCGCAAGAAAATGCAAAACGCCCAGAAGGCGCTGCAGGAGTTCGACATGCAGTTCGACTCCTTTATCGGTTAGAAGTTAAAAGTCGGGGTCAGCTCTGGCAACCGGACATTTTGCGACGCAAAATGTCCGGTTGCCAGAGCTGACCCCGACTTTTAATCAGAGACCTTCTTTCAGCATTTTTTCCAGCGCCACGCGCGAAACGTGGGGCGTGTCCTTGCCGGCTTCCACCTGCCACTGGCCGCCCTTCTGCTGCACCACGTATTCAACTTGCGCGGTGCCGCCGGTTGGATGCGGTACCGCCTGCTCCATATCCAGCTTTGCCGTCGGGGTGTAGGTGAAGGTGACGGTTGCCTTGCAGCGTGCGCCGTCGCAGTTCAGCGCGTCGGTTTTCCAGCCGTCCACCAGATGAACCTGCTCGTAATAGCCTTCGGTATCGTTGTGAAGGCGTCCGCCGTCCAGTTCGAACTTCAGGAATTGATCAAGTGCCGCTTGCGGCGTTGCTTCCGCGGCCTGCGCGGTGAAGGCGGCGCAGAGCGCGGCCAGGATAATTAGATTTTTCATGACAGCATTATATTTTTCCACAATGAAATTTTTCAACAGGAAAATCCGACACGAAACTCTAAAATCCATATAATGCCTTTCATGCAAGAATCAACACTATATGGCCGCGTTTTGGGCCTCGCAAACCTCGGCTTGATGGTGCTGGACGCCGACCAACGCATTATATTCTGGAACCAATGGCTGGCCAGCCGCTCCGGCATGGCGGCACCGCGCGTGCAGGGACTGACGCTGGTGGAAGCCTTCCCCGAGCTGTCCGGCAAGCGCATTGAGCAATCGCTGCACACCGCGCTGTCCAGCAACCTGCCGTCCGTGCTGCCGCAAAACCAGGACCGCACGCCATTCCCACTGTTCGCTGCCGGCACTTGGGGCGGCGAGCGTATCGAGCAAGCCGTCACGCTGACGCCCTTCAACGAAGGCAAAGAGCGCTTTTGCCTGGTCGAGGTGGCGGACGTCAGCAACACCGTGGGCCGTGAGCGCCAACTGCGCGGCCAGGCCGAAGCCTTGCGGGCGCAATCGTATGTGGACGGCCTGACCGGCATCGCCAACCGGCGCCACTTCGACGTCGCGCTTGACCGCGAACTGCGCCGCGCGCAGCGCCAGGGTGCCGGCCTATCCCTGCTGCTGATGGACATCGACTCCTTCAAGGCCTATAACGACCATTTCGGCCACCAGCAAGGCGATGCCTGCCTGACCATGGTGGCCGAAGCCTTCGCCTCGCGCCTGCAACGCCCGGCCGACCTGGCCGCGCGCTACGGCGGCGAGGAGTTTGCCGCCATCCTGCCGGACACCACGCCCGAACAGGCGGCGCAGCACGCGGAAGTGATCCGCTCCCACGTTGAATCGCTGCACTTGGCGCACGCGCCAGAGGCGGTACATCCCCACGTCACGCTGAGCATCGGTGTCGCCAGTTTCGACAAGGAGCACCTGAACGACGCCAAGTCGCTGCTGGAAGCGGCCGACCGCGCGCTCTATGGCGCCAAGCGCGAAGGCCGCAACCGCGTGGTGGTCAGGCTGCCCGCCTAGCCTTTGTAGAAGTAAGGGTCGAGCGCCGTCACCTGTGTGATCTTGTCGACCGGCAGCTGGTTCAATTCCGCCGTCTCGCGGATCGCTTCCGGGGATGGCGCCTCGTACAGGCAGTAAGTCTTGCGCAGGTCCTCGCTCACATAGGAGTGGATCCAGGTGACACCGCTGCGGGCATTGGTGCCGATGACTGCCTCGCAGGCTTTGGCGCCGTCGGCCGTGACGGGGATGTGCAAGCCTTCGGGAAAAGTGCGCTCAACAATATAGCGTGGCATGATGGTCTCCTTCGGTTGCCTGATTCGCGGCCGGGCCGCCAATCTTCACCATAGACCATCCTGCCGCGCTGTCCAGTCACGCGGCCTGCACCTGCGATGCGATGAGCTCGGCAGTAGCGGCCGACATGGTCCATCCCAGGTGGCCATGGCCGGTGTTGTAAAACACGCCCGGCCGCTTGCCCGCGCCGACGCGCGGCATCAGGTCCGGCATCATCGGTCGCAAGCCTGCCCACGGCACTACCTGGCGCGTGCCTACGCCTGGAAAGCACTGTTGCACCCAGTGCACCAGCGGCGCGATGCGGTCGGCGCGGATATCGCGGTTAAAGCCGTTGAATTCCGCCGTTCCCGCCACCCGGAAGCGGTTGGCGCCAAGGCGGCTGCTGACCAGCTTGGCGGCATCGTCCACCAGGCTGACCGTCGGCGCGCCAGCGCGGCTGGCCGGGTCTTCCAGCATCACGGTGATCGAGTAGCCCTTTACCGGGTAAACATTCACGCGGTCGCCCAGCATGGCGGCAAAGCGGCGGCTGGCCGTGCCGGCGCAGACCACCAGCGCGTCGAAATGCCGCGTCTCCTGCCCGCCATCGCGCAAGAGCGCAATCCGCGCGCCTTCTTCGCCGGCCTGCAGGCCGTGTACATCGGCGCCGCACACCATTTCTACGCCGCGCTCTTCGGCAGCCTGCGCCAACCCCAACGTGAATTTGTGAATGTCGCCCGTGCTGTCGCTCTCGGTGTAGAAACCGCCGTAGAATCGGCCCTCCAGCGTCGGCTCGATTGTCCGCATTTCCGCGGGCGTCACGGCACGCCGCTGCAAGCCGCCCTGCGCCAGCAGCCCGGTCACCCGTGCCGCATGCTCGAAACCGGCCTTGTCGCGGTAGACATGCAGGATGCCCTCATGCCGCTGGTCGAAATCGATGCCCTCCTCGTGCGCCCAGCCAAACAGGTGCTCGCGCGCGGCAATCGCCAGCCGCGCGCTGGCGATGGTGTTGCTCTCGTAGCGGGGAATGGCAGCCAGGAATTCGGCGAACCAGGACAGCTTGTGCCAGCCCGGCCTGGGATTGACCAGCAGCGGCGCATCGCTGCGCAGCATCCACTTCAAGCCTTTGCCGACCGTGCTCCAGCTGTTCCACGCTTCCGCATGGGAGGCCGATAGCTGGCCGCCGTTGGCGAAGGACGTTTCCATGGCCGGATAGCGATGGCGCTCGAACAAGGTGACTTGCAGGCCGCGGCGCGCCAACGCATATGCTGTCGTGACGCCAGTGATGCCGCCGCCGATGACTGCGACTGATTTCATGAAGGAATTGCGCGATTACTGCGTCGCCACCCTTCCATGCGAGGCCGCGCCGGTTGCGCCCAGCACACCGGCAATCAGCAACACATACCACAACGCTCCAGTACCGCCGTGCAGCGCCAACAAGGCAGTGGCATCGGCCACCAGCGCAGCCGCGCAGCCGAGCGCCAGCAGCAGCAAGGCGACCGACACGGCAAACGACAGCGCGCGGAAATTGGCCACGCGCGCGCCGGTCGCAAACAACAGGTAACCGGACACGCTAAACAAGGGGAACATCAGCCACAGCGAAACGCCGGCCGCCAATCCCCCAACGCCCAGTTGCGCCAACACCAGCGCGGCGCCGGAAAACAGGCCCAGCGCCAGCAGCAGCGCACCAACAATTGCCAAAATCATGGCTAACTCCTCAGACCAAAATATGAAAATACTAATAATCCCCATTGTAAACGCAACATGGCGGACCGCGCCGATTTAGTACAATAGGTTTTTTTTCGTCCCTCACGTACCCAGGCCTTCAATGAATCAGCTCGAACAGCTCAAGCAATACACTACCGTTGTTGCCGACACCGGCGATTTCCAGTCGATCAAGGCTTATGCGCCGCGCGACGCGACCACCAATCCATCGCTGATCCTGAAGGCGGTGCAGAAGGATGAATACAAGCCGCTGCTGGAAAAAGCCGTGCGCGACAACCCGAACGCCACCTCCGGCGAGATCATCGACAAGCTGCTGATCGCCTTCGGCACCGAGATCCTGAAGTACGTGCCGGGCCGCGTGTCGACCGAAATCGACGCTGCCCTGTCGTTCGATGTGGACGGCAACGTGGCCAAAGGCCGTGAGCTGATCGCCCTGTACGAGAAGGCCGGCATCCCGCGCGAACGCGTGCTGATCAAGATCGCCTCCACCTGGGAAGGCATTCGCGCTTCCGAGCAACTGGAGAAGGAAGGCATCCGCACCAATATGACCCTGCTGTTCTCGCTGTGCCAGGCAATCGCCTGCGCCGAAGCGGGCTCGCAGCTGATTTCCCCGTTCGTCGGCCGTATCTACGACTGGTTCAAGAAGTCCACCGGCATCGACTACCAGGGCGCCGAAGATCCGGGCGTGCAGTCGGTCAAGCGCATCTACAACTACTACCGCAAGTTCGGCTACAAGACCGAAGTGATGGGCGCGTCCTTCCGCAACACCAGCCAGATCATCGAACTGGCCGGCTGTGACCTGCTGACCATTTCGCCGGACCTGCTGCAAAAGCTGGCCGACACCCAGGCACCGGTCGAGCGCAAGCTGTCCCCGGCCGATACCGGCACCGCCGTCAAGATCTCGATGGATGAGAAGACGTTCCGCTTCATGCTGAACGAAGATGCGATGGCGACCGAGAAGCTGGCCGAAGGCATCCGCGCTTTCGTGGCCGACTCCAACAAGCTGAAGCAGATGATCTCGGCCATGCGCTAAGTGTTTCCCGCAGCCACCTCAAAAAGGGCGCTTCGGCGCCCTTTTCGCTATACAAAACGTTACAATTGCTAGTGTTATACAATTTTCGGCGCTGTCCCACCTCACAAGAAGAGACGCCCAATGAAACCTGTATTGCGCACCCTGCCCCTGGCTGCCGCAGCCCTGTCGCTTACCGTGATCCTGGCGGCCTGCGGCGATAAAAAAGACGCCGGCAAGTCGGCCCCGCCCCCTCCCACCGTTTCCGTGATCACCGCCACCAGCGGCGAAGTGACCATTACGAATGAGCTGCCGGGGCGCGTCGAAGCCTCGCGCATCGCCCAGGTGCGCGCGCGTACGCCGGGCATTGTCCTGCAACGGGTGTTCAAGGAAGGCGGCGACGTCAAGGCAGGTGAAGTCCTGTTCCGCATCGATCCCGCGCAATTCCAGGCCAATGTGGACAGCGCCGATGCCGCCATCGCCCGCGCCGAAGCCAACCTGGCGCAGGCCGACCTGAAGGCCAAACGCTACAAGCCGCTGCTGGCGGCGCAGGCCGTCAGCCAGCAGGAATACGACGATGCGGTCACCGCGCAAAAGCAGGCTGGCGCAGAATTACAGTCGGCTCGGGCGGCACGCAAGAATGCCGGCCTGACGCTGGGCTATGCCACGGTCACCGCACCGATCTCGGGCCGTGTCGGCCGTGCCCTGGTCACCGAGGGCGCGCTGGTGGGCCAGAATGAAGCAACGCCAATGGCGACCGTGCAGCAACTGGACCCGATCTACGTCACCATTACCCAATCTTCCGCCGAGCTGCTGCGCCTTAAGCAGGCGCTGGCTGCCGGCACGCTGAAAGGCGCAGGCAAGGATCAGGCCCGCGTCACCCTGCTGACAGAGGACGGCCTGGAATATTCACGCGCCGGCAAACTGCTGTTCGCCGACGTGGCGGTGGATGAATCTTCCGGCGCCGTCTCGATGCGCGCCGAATTCCCGAACCCAGAACGCACCCTGCTGCCGGGCATGTATGTGCGAGCGCGCCTTGAACAGGGTGTCAACGAATCGGCCATCACCGTGCCGCAACAAGCCGTGGTGCGCGGTGCGGAAGGCGCGTCGGTGCTGGTGGTCGGCGCCGACAACAAGGTCAGCTCGGTGGCGGTGAAGGCCGACGCAGCAGCCGGCGGCAAGTGGGTGGTCAGCTCGGGCCTGAAAGGCGGCGAGCGCATCATCGTGGAAGGCTTCCAGAAAACCAAACCAGGCGGCACGGTCAATCCTGTACCGTGGAAAGGTCCGGCATCCGGACCGGCACCGGCAGGCGCTGCGCCTGCCGCATCCGCCCCGGCGGCCAAGTAAAGGGGCCGCCCCATGGCAAAGTTCTTTATCGACCGCCCCGTGTTCGCGTGGGTGATCGCCCTCTTCATCCTGCTGGGTGGAGCGCTGGCGATCACCATGCTGCCGGTGGCGCAGTACCCGACCATTGCACCGCCATCGATCGTGGTCAGCGCCACCTACCCTGGCGCCACCGCGCAGGTACTGGACGACTCGGTCACCTCCGTGATCGAACAGGAGATGAATGGCGCCGACGGCCTGCAATACGTGGAGTCGCAAAGCGATTCGAGCGGCTCCGTCAGCATCACCGTCACCTTCCAGCCGGGCACCAACCCCGACCTGGCAGCGGTGGACGTGCAGAACCGCATCAAGCGGGTCGAATCGCGCCTGCCGCAAGCGGTGATCCAGCAAGGCGTGCAGGTCAACAAGGCGCGCTCCAACATCCTGATGTTCGTCGGCGCCTACTCGGCCGATGGCAGCATGGATCCGACAGCGATCGGCGACTACCTGGCGCGCAACGTGCTCAATGAGGTCAAGCGCCTGCCAGGCGTGGGCCAGGCCCAGTTGTTCGGTACCGAGCGTTCGATGCGCATCTGGGTCGATCCCGACAAACTGACCGGCTACAAGCTCAATATGAGCGACGTCACCGCCGCGATCCGCCAGCAGAACGCCAACGTGGCCGGTGGCACGGTGGGCGACCTGCCCAACACGCGCGCCCAGGCCTGGTTTGCTCCCGTGGTGGTGACTGGCCAGCTGACATCCATCGAGGAATTCGGCAAGATCGTGCTGCGCGCCAACCGCGACGGCTCGCTGGTGCGCCTGCGCGACGTGGCCCGCATGGAGCTGGGCGGCTCCAGCTACAGCATCAGCGCGCGCCTGAACGGACAGCCTTTCGTTGCCATCGCCGTGCAGCAATCATTGACCGGCAATGCGCTGGCCACTGCCACCATCGTGCGTGAAAAGATGGACGAGCTGCAGAAATACTTCCCGCCCGGCTTGAAGTACACCGTGCCCTACGACACCTCTCTGTTCGTCAAGATCTCCATCGAGGAAGTGGTCAAGACCCTGCTGGAAGCGGTGGCCCTGGTGTTCCTGGTGATGTACGTGTTCCTGCAGAACATCCGCTACACCCTGATCCCGACCATCGTGGTACCGGTAGCGCTGATGGGTACCTTCGCCGCCATGCAGGTGTTCGGCTTCTCGATCAACGTGCTGACCATGTTCGGCATGGTGCTGGCCATCGGCATCCTGGTCGACGATGCGATCGTAGTGGTGGAGAACGTCGAACGCATCATGAGCGAGGAAGGGCTGTCGCCGCGCGAAGCGACGCGCAAGGCCATGTCGCAGATCACCGGCGCGATCATCGGCATCACGCTGGTGCTGATCGCGGTCTTCATCCCGATGGCATTCTTCGGCGGCGCCGTTGGCGCCATCTACCGCCAGTTCTCGCTGTCGATGGTATCGGCCATGGTGTTCTCGGCGCTGATGGCGCTGTCGCTGACGCCGGCGCTGTGCGCGACCATGTTGAAGCCGGTTGAAGCCGGCCACCATCACGCCAAGACCGGCATCTTCGGCTGGTTCAATCGCGCCTTCGCCGTCACCGCGACCCGCTACCAGGGCTGGGTGGCGAAGATCCTGACGCGCACCGGACGCTTCCTGCTGATCTTTGCAGCGCTGCTGGGCATCGTGGCCTGGCTCTACGTGCGCCTGCCCTCCTCCTTCCTGCCGAATGAAGACCAGGGCTATATCATCGCCAATGTCCAGTTGCCGCCAGGCGCTTCGCGCAACCGCGCCGAGGCGGTGCTGGCCGAGGTGGATGCCTACTTCCGCGCCCAGCCGGGCGTGGCGCGCACCATTGCGGTGGCAGGCTTCAGCTTCTCCGGCAATGGCCAGAACGCCGGCCTGGTGTTCGTGCCGCTGAAAGACTGGAAGGAGCGCGGCCCCGACCAGTCGGCCGATGCGATTGCCGGCCGCTCCTTCGGCGGCCTGGCCCACATCCAGGATGCGCAAGTGTTCGCACTGAGCCCGCCGCCGATCCGCGAGCTTGGCAACGCCACCGGCATTACAGCCCGCCTGCAGGACCGCGGCGGCCTGGGCCACGAGGCACTGCTGGCGGCACGTAACCAGCTGCTCGAGCTGGCGGGCAAAAGCACGATCCTGACCGGTATGCGTCCTGAAGGCCTGGAAGATGCGCCGCAGCTGCAGGTGGACATCGACCGCGAAAAAGCCAATGCGCTGGGCGTATCGTTCGCCGATATCACCGCCACGCTGGGTACGGCGTTCGGCTCGTCGTATGTGAACGATTTCGCCAGCAGCGGGCGCCAGCAGCGCGTGATCGTGCAGGCCGACCAGCAACGGCGCATGCAGCCCGAGGACATCCTGCGCCTCAACGTACGCAGCAGCACCGGTACGATGGTGCCGTTCGCCTCGTTCTCCAGTACGCGCTGGGTGACCGGCCCGATCCAGCTGGTACGCTACAACGGCTATCCGGCCTACCGCCTGAGCGCCGGTGCCGCGCCGGGCCACTCCACCGGCGAGGCCATGGAGGAACTGTTACGCCTGGCTGAACAACTGCCGCCAGGCTTCGGCATCGAGTGGACCGGCCAATCGGCCGAGGAACGCCTGTCCGGATCGCAAGCGCCGGCGCTGTTTGCACTGTCGATGCTGGCCGCCTTCCTGGTGCTCGCCGCGCTGTACGAATCGGAGTCGATCCCGGTCGCCGTGCTGCTGGTGGTGCCACTGGGCGTGCTCGGTGCACTGCTGGGGGCGCATATCCGCGACCTGCCGAACGACGTGTACTTCAAGGTCGGCCTGATTGCGATTATCGGCTTGTCGGCCAAGAACGCGATCCTGATCATCGAGTTCGCCAAGGACCTGCAAGCCCAGGGCAAGGGGCTGATCGAGGCGACGCTGGAAGCCGTGCACCTGCGCTTCCGTCCGATCATCATGACGTCCCTGGCCTTCATCCTCGGCGTGCTGCCGCTGGTGATCGCTTCCGGTGCCGGCTCGGCCTCGCAGCGCGCCATCGGTACCGGCGTGATGGGCGGCATGATTACCGCCACCGTGCTGGCGGTGTTCCTGGTGCCTGTCTTCTTTGTGGTCGTGCGCCGCATCTTCAAAGGCAGCGAACGCCAACGCCGCCTGGCCGCGCATGAACTGGATCTTCCGGAGTCGAAACAATGATGAAGCCCGCCTCTCCCGCTTCCCCCGCGTTCCGCGCGCTGGCCGCCTCGCTGCTGCTGGCCGGTGCAGTTTCGGGATGCTCGATGGCGCCAACCTATCAGCGCCCCGCCGCACCGATCGCCGACACCTTCGCCGCCCTACCGGCCGCCGTCGGCGCTGCCGGTAGTAACGCATCCGCCGGCGCGACGCTGTCCGCTGCAGACACCGGCTGGCGCACCTTCTTCCCTGATGGCCGCCTTCAGCAACTCATCACGACAGCGCTGGAAAACAACCGCGACCTGCGCATCGCCGCCCTGCGCATCGAGGAAGCACGTGGCGCCTACCGCATCCAGCGCGCCGACCGCCTGCCGACGCTGAACGCCACGCTCAGCGAGTCGCGCAGCCGCTCGCCCGGCTTCGCCAACTCGAACAGCCAGGCACAGGTCAACGAACGCTTTGACGCGGGCCTTGGGATATCGGCCTTCGAACTCGACTTTTTCGGCAGGGTGAAAAGCCTGAGCGACTCCGCCCTCGCCAGCTACCTGGCAACGGAAGAAGCCAGGCAAGCAGCCCAGATCAGCCTGGTCGCCGAAGTCGCCAAGGCTTACTACACGGAGCGCGCCTTCGCCGAACAGCAAACGCTGGCCGAAAGCACGTACGACGCCCGCAAGCGCACCTTCGAACTGACGAAACAGCGCGTCGAAGGCGGCGCCTCCTCGCGCCTCGACCTGCGCTCCAACGAGCAGCAGATGGAGACCGCGCGTGCCTCTGCCCTCGCCCTTGCACGCCAGCGGGCGCAAGCCACCAATGCCCTGGCCCTGCTGGTCGGCCAGGCGCTGCCGGCGGGTACAGCGAGCGGCGGCCCCGCCCCGACGGAGGACGCCCAGGCTGACGCCATGTCCGCCCTGACGGCCGGACTGCCTTCCGACCTGCTGGCCAACCGCCCCGACATCCGCGCCGCCGAGCAGCGCCTGAAAGCCGCCAACGCCAACATCGGCGCCGCCCGCGCCGCCTTCTTCCCGCGCCTTACGCTGACCACCTCGATCGGCAGCGCCAGCCGCGATTTCAGCGGCTTGTTCGAAAGCGGCAGCAGCACCTGGAGCTTTGCCCCGCAACTGGTGCTGCCGATCTTCGACACCGGCCGCAACCTCGCCAATCTCGACGTCAGCCACGCCCGCAAGAACATCGCCGTGGCCGACTACGAGAAGACCATCCAGCAAGCCTTCCGCGAAGTAGCCGACGCCCTGGCCGCCCGCAGCTACCTCGGTGAACAGGTCGCCGCCCAGCGCGCGGTACAGGACGCCCAGGCCGAGCGCCTGCGTCTATTACAATTACGCTTTGAAAACGGGGTCGCCAGCTCGCTCGACGTGCTCGATGCCCAACGCGAATTGTTCACCGCGGAGCAGGCCCTGGTCCAGGCACGCCTGCTGCGCACAACCAGCGCCATCGATCTATACCGGGCGCTTGGAGGAGGTTTGAAGTAGTGGATTCACCGATCAGTATCCGGCTCGGCCAGCGCGCCCGCCAGCGCATCGAGCGCGAAGGCTTGCAGGCCGCCGACATCGCCATCATCCCTGCTGCGGCAGGCGGACCCAAAGGCCTGATCCTGAACGGCATCGACCAATGGATGTTCGGCGAGTGGCTGAAGCAGGCGCCGCGCAAACGGCGCCTGATCGGTGCTTCCATCGGCGCCTGGCGCATGGCAGCCGGCGCCTTCCATGATCCCGTGGCCGCGCACCAGCGCCTGGCCCACCACTACGCTCACCAGACTTACCCGGAAAAGGTCGATGACGCCTACGTCAGCCGCGTCATCCGCGGCCTGCTGGACAGCGTGCTCGATGGCCGCGGCGGTGAAATGCTGACCAATCCCGATTACCTGCTATCGGTGATCACCGTGCGCGGAATCGGCCCGCTGGCCCGCACGCGCGGCAGCCGCTGGCGCGAAATGGCGGGCTTCCTGCGCGCCGCCGCCGGCAACGCCGTCTCGCGCAGCCGCCTGGCCGGCGCCATGGAACGCGTGGTCTTCCACGACACCCGCGACGACGCGGCCTGGCTGCGCAACAGCTTCGACGCCTTTGTCTCGCACTATGTCGGCCTGTCGGAACAGAACCTGCATTCCGCCCTGCTCGCCTCAGGCTCGATTCCGCTGGTGCTGCAAGCGGTCAGCGACATCCACGGCGCACCACCCGGCGACTACTGGGACGGCGGCTTGATCGACTACCATCTGCACCTGCCCTACCAGCGCGACGAAGGCCTGGTGCTGTACCCGCACTTCACCGACCATATCGTACCGGGCTGGCTCGATAAATCGATGCCGTGGCGGCGTGCCCGCGACAGCGCGCTGGACAACGTGATTTTGGTGTCGCCATCGCCATCCTTCGTGGCGCGCCTGCCGAACCGCAAACTGCCGGACCGCACGGACTTCAAGCACTACGGCCAGGACCACGCCGCCCGCATCCGCGACTGGACTCATGCGATCGGCGAAAGCCAGCGCATGGCCGACGCGCTGGCCGCGTGGGCCGAAAAACCGAATCTGAACGTAGCTCAGCAGTTTTAAGCTAGGTGTTACTCCTTGTTGCAGCCTTGCAACGGGATATCTACCACGCAACTATTCAGGTGCATACTAGAACTCCAACTCAGTGGAGGCTTGTATGCAATTCCTGTCCCAGCTCCGTATTGGGCCCCGCCTTGCGGCGGGCTTCGGCATCGTCCTGCTGTTGTCGGCCATCGGCACCAGCTATGCCCTTTACCATTCCAACGAAACCGCCAACGCCACGCGCGCCATGATGGATCGGCCGCTGGCCAAGGAGCGCATCGTGTCGGACTGGTATGTGCTGATCTACTCGGCCATCGCACGCACCCAGATGATTTCACGCAGCAGCGATGCCGAACTGTCGAACACTTTCGCCACCGCGATTGCCGACAGCGCCAAGCGCGGTGCCGAACTGTTGAAATCCATCGAGGGCCTGCTGGAGACGGATGAGGAACGCAAGATCTACCAGGACGCGGTTACCATTCGCGGCAAATACCAGGACGCGAAAAACCAGGTAATGAACGCCAAGAAGGCTGGCGACGCCGCGGAAGGCGAACGCCTGTACCGCGAAGTGTTCGATCCTGCGGCCAAGGCTTACCAGGAGAAGGTGAAGGAACTGCTGGCGCAGCAGCGCAAAGCCATCGACGCCACCGCAGCCGGCATCAACGAAGCCAACGCGCGCAGCAACCGCCTGATGCTCACGCTCGGCGTCCTGCTGCTGGCCTTTGGCGCCTGGGCCGCCTGGGTTATCTCGCGCAGTATCACCGTACCGCTGAATTCCGCACTTGGCATCGCCAACACCGTGGCGGAAGGCGACCTGACCACGCGTTTCGACGAACACACCGCCCGGGATGAAATCGGGGACCTCATGAAGGCCCTGCGCGGCATGAACGATGCGCTGCGCCGCGTGGTGAGCCAGGTGCAGACCGGCACCACTGCAATCGCCACCGCTTCCAGCGAAATTGCGGAGGGCAACCTGGACCTCTCCTCGCGCACCGAACAGCAAGCCAGCTCGCTCGAAGAAACCGCGTCCTCAATGGAGGAACTGACCTCCACCGTGCGCCAGAACGCCGACAACGCCAACCAGGCCAACCAGTTGGCGCAGGCGGCATCGGACGTGGCGGCACGCGGCGGCGAGATCGTCGGCCAGGTGGTACAGACCATGGGCTCCATCGACGCGTCCTCGCGCAAGATCGTCGACATTATCGGCACCATCGACGGTATCGCGTTCCAGACCAACATCCTCGCGCTGAATGCCGCCGTCGAAGCGGCGCGCGCCGGCGAGCAAGGCCGCGGCTTCGCCGTGGTCGCTTCCGAAGTGCGTAACCTGGCCCAACGCTCGGCCGCTGCAGCGAGGGAAATCAAGGAGCTGATCGACAACTCCGTGGTGCAGGTCAACGCCGGCACCTCGCTGGTGCAACAGGCCGGCACCACCATGGGTGAAGTGGTGACCAGCGTGCGCCGCGTGACCGACATCATGGGCGAGATCACATCCGCCAGCCGCGAACAGAGCGTGGGCATCGATGAAGTGAACCAGGCCATCGGCCAGATGGACCAGGTGACGCAGCAGAACGCCGCCTTGGTGGAAGAAGCCGCCGCCGCTGCCGCCAGCATGCAGGAGCAGGCCGCCCAGCTCGCGCAAGTCGCCGCCTCGTTCAAACTTGGTACGGACGCAGTAGCCCGCTGGAGCGCCCAGCCCCGAGCTGCCGCACGCGCTGTCGAATACGGAGCAAGAGATGGCAGTGCCGCTTCGTCCGAAGGATCTTCGGCACGCACGAAACGCCTCACCGCCCCTGATCAACGCGCCAGTTCACGCGCAGCAGCGAGCGATGCGAGCACCACTGCCGACCGTACTTCCGACCGCCGCAGCAAAACCGAACGTCGCACGCCTGCAGCGGCCAACGATGAATGGGAAGAATTCTGAGGCGCCGGCCGGGGTCAGTTAGTCCGAGGTTGGTCTGGTCCTGCATCCAAGGCGACCGGCAGGTACCGCCCCATTGCGGACCTTCGTGATTCTACAAAACAGTCGCTCAACGTTTGCCATGAAAGGCGGCGCGTGGCTTGTTGGGCGATGGAAGCGTTAGGCAGCGCTCTCAATACAAGATAAGCTTTCGCGATGTGCGCAACTCTCGATTTTGATGCGAGCCATCTGGCATTAAGACCCGTACCGAGATTTTTGCCGAGACTTCGTAGTCGCCCCGAACCAACCCGCGTGGAGTTTCATCGAATTCCAAGGCATCAACCGCGAGCACCACCTCGGTGCCAGCCTTGACCACGCTTGCTGCGCCTCCGAGGCTAGTGATGTTCTTGACGTAGCCAACAATGTATTGATTGTCCACTTGGTTCTCGACGAGGCATGCGGTCACGTTGATTGAGGTAAGCGTCCAGCGCGACCACATATGAAAGTTGGCAAGGCCTGGTCAAACTTCGGTTTTCACTTTGGAGAACCGGATGGCAAATCAGGAACGAG
>NZ_FOOF01000023.1 GCF_900113115.1 Duganella sp. CF458
AACCCACCAACCATGGAGAAAAAAGCTGCCTGAAAATCAGAGTCTTAGACTCTCGCCGATTCAACAAGGTGTTTCAAATTCATTGACACGCTCCGAACGCGCGTGAACTTGCCACGAAGGCGTTGCCGACAATGCGTCCGCGCCAGCGCCCGCACGAACGGCAGCATACCGCAACTGCTTGCCCTTGCCGCAAAACGGAGAACCGCCACCGGCCCAGACGCCACCACAAGCCGCACGGCCAGATTTGGCGGCGGCCCAAAAGCGAAACGAAGTGGCGGAGGCAAACATCATGTTCAAATCAAAGCGGGGCACAACGTACAGGATAACCGGTGGCTGGAGCGCGTAGCGCGTAAGCCGTCCGGTTGATTAAATTGTTAGGCCTATTCTTCAAAATTGGGCACTTCGTAGTCGACTAGTCCTAAGTCTGCAAGCGGGATGCCATGTTTCTCGGCCTCCTTTTTAAGCAGAAACACAATGTTCGAGAAAGCCATTCGTCTTCCGATGGCCTGCTCGCGATTCAAAACCTTCCACGCGGCCAAATTGTCCTTAACTTCCCGTTTCAAAGCATAAGTGAAAGACTTCAAGCATTCTTCATGTGTTGCGATACGGCGCTTGGTCATACTGAGCCTAACGTGATTGTTCAACCGCGCCGAAGGCGTCGGCTGGAACTTTAGGTTCGGCCGTTAGCATACTCAAACTCCTCAAAGGGTAGTTCAATTGGCGACAGCAGGTAAGAAATTCCGTCTTCTGATTGCTTGACATGCCAGATGGCGACTCCGACTGGCGGGATAAGCAATGCCAACGGAAAAGCAAACGGCGGCACCCAGAGTAACTCGATATCTCCATCGCCAGCCCAGCCCATTTCGAGAAAGGCCGTCTTGGCCTGTTCAATGTAAGGTGCAGCCTTCTCTTCGGAGCCGAGAACAAGCTCAGGGCGCAACGCGAACTGGCGATTGTCGATATATTCGTAACCGTAACAATGAAAATTCGCCAAGGCTTCAGGCGGATAATTGACGATCTGATTTATTGGAATTGTGTAACCCATGTCCTTCTTGAATTAGCTGCCGAACGTTGTGCTAACCGGCGGCGGAAGCGCGCAGCGCTGTAGCCGTCCGGTTGAGTGTAGTGTTGGACACGCGCGTGAACTGGCCGTGAAGGACCAGACGACGGCGTGTCCGCGAATGCGCCCAGGCTAGCGGCGGGCCGCACTGCACTGAACTTGCCACCATCCTTTGCGCAGACGGCGACCCAAGCGGCACCGCAAGCCGCGCTGGCGGATTTGCCAGCGGCCCAGATGCCGAACGAAATGGTCGAAGTCTGCATCATATTCAAAGCGATGACCAACGTAGAACTAACCGGCGGCGGAGGCGCGAAGCGCCGTAGCCGTCCGGTTGAGTGAAATGTTGGACACCGCACGTAAACTTGCCGCGAATGCCCACCGGTTGCGCGTCCGCGAAAGCGCCCACGCGGACAGCAGCATAACGCATAGATTCGCGCTTGCCACCGAAGGCTGCCCTGCCAGCGGCCCAACGCCCGCCATGACCGCACAGGCCGAATAGCCAGCGCCCGAAAAGTCAAACGAAGTGGTCGCAGCAGAAGTCATGTTCAAAGCAGGGCCCAACGTAGAACTAACCGGCGGCGGAGGCGCGCAGCGCCGTAGCCGTCCGGTTGAGTGAAATGTTGGACACCGCGCGTGAACTTGCCGTGAATGCCCACCGGTTGCGCGTCCGCGAAAGCGCCCACGCGGACAGCAGCATAACGCATAGATTCGCGCTTGCCACCGAAGGCTGCGCTGCTAGCGGCCCAAACGCCGGCCATGACCGCGCAGCCCGAATAGCCAGCGCCCGAAAAGTCAAACGAAGTGGTCGCAGCAGAAGTCATGTTCAAAGCGGGGCCCAACCTAAAGTAGACGTCAAATTGACGTTTTTGCAAATTTTAACACGACGCCTAATCACAGATTGAGGAATGTCCAAGCCGAGATTTGCGGCGATGCGATCATAAAAACTCCCAACGGCCGGAGAGAGCCATCATGTCGCCAAGCCAACCAAAATTACTGGACCAAGTGCGCGCGGTGATTCGAACCCTGCATTACAGCATTCGCACTGAACAGGCATATGTAGACTGGGCTCGCAGATTTATCCTCTTTCATAACAAGCGCCATCCTCAAGAAATGGGAAAAGAAGAAATCGAGTCGTTCCTGACGCATCTCGCAGTTGAAGGGCGGGTCTCTGCGTCCACACAATCCCAAGCGAAAGCCGCCCTGCTCTTCCTGTATCAAAGGGTCCTGAAAATGGATGTCGACTGGCTGAAGGACGTGGTTGCAGCCAAGCAGCCTCAGCGAATGCCAACTGTACTCACGGTCGATGAAGTGAGGACTGTACTGTCACGAATGGAAGGCCTGCCTTGGCTCGTCGCGTCTATTTTGTACGGCAGTGGCCTCCGTGTGCTTGAAGCCTGCCGCTTGCGAGTCCTCGACGTGGATTTCGGTGCGCGCCAGATCTTGGTTCGCAATGGCAAAGGCGCGAAGGATCGGGTCACCATGCTGCCCGATATGCTGACGGATCCCCTCAAATCCCACTTGGAGCTTGTTAGGCTTCAGCACCAGCGCGACTTGGAGCAAGGGCATGGCCGAGTATTTCTTCCGTTTGCGCTGGACCGCAAATATCAGGACGCGCCAACCGAGTGGAAATGGCAGTACGTATTTCCTGCTAACCGTTTTTCCACCGATCCGCGTTCAGGTGAAGTTCGGCGTCACCACATGGAGGAACAAATGATTCAACGGGCAGTCAAGCAGGCTGCGCGCGACGCCGGTATTCCAAAGAAGGTTACACCGCATACCCTACGGCATAGCTTTGCCACGGACCTCTTAAAGTCCGGATACGACATACGCACAGTTCAGGAGCTACTCGGGCATAAGGATGTGCGCACTACAATGATCTACACTCACGTCCTTAATCGGGGCGGACGCGGGGTTATAAGCCCGCTCGATCGCTAGTTCCTCGGCTCGCCGGGCCACGCCCCCTACCCAATTGGTGCAGGATTGCGTGCCTTCAACGCTAGTAGAATAGGCAGATCATCCTGCAGGAGCGTCCCGTGAAAATTTCAGCCACAGTTCGCAACTCCCCTACTTCGCATGAAGTCCACGTCGCAACAGACGACTCGGCGCAGTCCCTGCCCATTCCTGCAAAAAGGACCGGCAAGGGATCAGCCATCAATGGCGGCGAATTCCTGATGCTGGCCCTCGCCACCTGTTACTGCAACGATGTCTACCGCGAAGCAGAGCGGATGAACATTCCGGTTGATGGCGTTTCGGTGGAAGCCAGCGCAGATTTTCCGGGCCCAGGGCTGGCCGCGACAAACATCCGTTACCGCGCACGCATCACTTCATCCGCACCGGACGATGTGATCGCGAACCTGCTGCGCCAAACCGACGCTGTGGCGGAGGTGCATAACACCCTTCGGTCCGGCTCACTAGTCACACTGGAATGACACCCGCGCCGCCGTCATTCCGAGGTTACCTGTTCGCGCTCCATTTGCTGCTCGGTTGAACGCGGGTCGTGATACCAATCCTCATGTGCTGATAATTGGCCGCACTCCAGGCACTGGGTCTTGGGCCATTTGACGGCGCATCCGGGGCAGACGGCCCTTGTCCAGAAAGTATTCCATACCGTACCGCAAGATGGCACGCACTCCCAGCGGTCCTCCGGTTGGGGACGCCATTCGCAGTGCGGGCAATGGATATCAGTCTTTTCGTTCATTTCGCAGCGTCTCGGGGTGAAGACCAACGAGCTGGCGTGCACCGTCAGGGGATGCAGGCATACCCGACAGGTCCAGGGCGTTCAAAGGCTTCGCATCATACCGTGATCACTCAAATTGCGCACGTTGCCTCAGTCACGCTTGTACAGGCCCTCGATGGTGCTGGAGCCCAGCGAATGGGCTTTCACCATATACCCGGTCAGCGCGCCCGATGCGTTTTCCGGCAGCTCAAGTTTTTGCGATAGCGCGTGCACAGTGAACTGGTAGCGATGCACGCCATGCTTCTGCGGTGGGCAAGCGCCACCAAATCCTTTGGCGCCGTAGTCGTTGTTCATCGACTGGCTGCCTACTGGTGCGAGAGCTCCTGCCGGCAAGGACGTCACATCTTTAGGGATGTTCACAAGCTGCCAGTGCCACCAGCCGCTTCCGGTGGGTGCATCGGGATCGTGAACCATGATGGCAAATGCCGCCGTGCCTGCCGGTGCGCCGGACCAGGACAACTGTGGGGATTGGTTTCCCCCGCTGCAGCCAAATCCCTGGAACTCCTGGGACTTGGACATGAATTTGCCGTTGGCGATGTCGGTGCTTGTCAGAGTGAGCGAGCCTGCCAGTGCGGTGTTGGACGCCAGCAGCGCTGCAAGAATGAGGTATCGCATTTGTGCTCCTACGTTGTGGGAACACGCATGTTAGACAACGGGCTTGAAATCGTTTAGCCCCAATCAAGTCAATTCTTCGCCCTAATCGCGCATTCTCGTTTTACGGAGTTCTGTCGGCGTAAGGCCGAAAAGCTGCTTGAATTTGTCGGTGAAGCGCGACTGGGACTGGTAGCCGCACTTTTCCGCCACGCGGCCAATCGGATCGAAGCTTGTCTGCACCAGATGCAGGCCGTATCCCAGCCTCGCCCTGTCCTTGATCGCCTGCAGCGTGGTTCCTTCCGCCGCCAGTTTCCGGCGCAACGTCGATTCGCTGACTGCGAGCCGGGACGCGAGTGCATCCGCGTGCAGGTCGTTGGCGACGTCGGCACTGATAATGTTGTGCAGCTTGTGGCTAAGGCTGGGTGGCTCAATGACCGCACTCACCTGCTCATAGCCCAGATGATAAATTAGCTGCAGTATCTCCTGCCGGCGGATGGCCCACATGGCGGGCGGCGCAAACGCGGACCATTCGACGAACTGCTGGAGAGTTTTCTGGAAGGCGGGCCCTATCTCTCCCTGGAGAAATGGCGTGGCCCTGCTCTCCCTCGGAGGCAGGCAGTTGAAGTCGTCGTAATCGAATTCGACGATCAGGCCCAGATATTCCGCATCGCTTGGAATATTTCGCATACTAACGCTGGGATGGTTCGACAGGATGATGAAGCTACCTGTCGGGCAGTCGACTTCACCGATTCCGCCAATCCGCTTGCTGCCGTCGAGCACACAGATCAGCATCGGCTTGATGATCGGAACATTGACGATCCGTTGCTCCTTGATCGACGAATAGACCGAGAACGGCAGCGCCATCCCTGCCCCCTGCAACATCCTGGCGGAATCAATCAAACTCTGCATGTTACGAACCAACTATGCTGACGATGACTTGGCAGCCAACTTGGCATTGAACTTTTCCTTGATGATCACAAAGCGCTGGTGGCGACCTTTTGAAATCAGGTCAACGCCATCGTGAGCCTCTACCGCGAAGGTCAGTTTGCGCCCTTCCACGGCAAGCAATTCGACGGTTGCAGTGACTTCAAGGCCGGCCGGGGTGGCTGACTCGTGGCTCACGTCAATGTGGGTTCCGACGCTTTGCTCCGCAGGCCAATCAAGATGCGGGTTGATCGCCTTGATGCATGCCCATTCGAGGAAACCCACCAGGAACCCGGTAGCGAAGACTTCCGGCATCACCAAAAACTCCGGAGCCTCCGGGTACAAGGCCGGCACCATTTTGGATGCCGGCAGTTTGAATGTGTGCACGTACCTGATGCCAGGTTTGAGTGATTCTTTCATGTCATCTCCAGAGCGATCAGGCGCGTGCCCACTTCAATCATCAGTGGCGCTCGATCGAATGGATATTACCAGCCTTCTGCAGGTCCGCAATTTCGTCTTTGGTGAAGACAATCGTCCCTTCGAAATACTCGGGAGCGGAGGCCTTACCGCTGCTCATGTCCTTCGTTACGCCCTTCAGCTTGTTATAGGTAACGCGAGGAGTGTCGAATTCGATATTGTTTCCATCGACGTTCCTGACCCGCAGCACGCCATACATGGACGTGGACTCGGGCGACTTCAGCAGGCTTGCGACATTCGCGATGTAGATGTCGTTCTTCATTGGCGTCGCGACCAGCGCCTGAACCTGACTACTCCGGTTTGAATCCGCGATCGAGCCGAATACGCCAATGCCCACGATCAGCGCCACCAGGAATGCCCAGCCCCAACGGGACATGAACGGGATAGCCGGCTTTCCAAGCGTCTCTTCAACCGCCTTGGTAGCGAGCTTCTCCCCGCGCTGGCAGACTTCACACACTTTCACGTACTGCTTCGAAGTGACCCACTTGAAGAGGTACCAGACGTGATGGACCTTGTAATGCAGCTGGACCAGGAACGTCCGCTCTTTTTCGCACACCGGGCAATGCTTGTGCTCATTGGCTTCAAGTACCGATACTTCACCTTTCGATCCCCAGACGATCATGTTTTTTCCCTTTATAGTTTTAACGGTGCTGAATCGCACCCGGACAGCATGATGCCCAAATTGGGGTCGCTTGAATCTCTCGAATTTTCACTAACTAGCAAAATACAACGCAAAAAAAAAGCCGCCGGGCGCACCGGCGGCTTTTTTCAGCTTGGCTGATTACTGTGCAGCGGCAGCAGCTTCTTCAGCGGCAGCTTTCATCGACAGCTTCAGGCGGCCGCGCTCGTCGGTCTCGAGGACCTTCACGCGCACTTGCTGGCCTTCTTTCAGGTAGTCGGCAACAGCGTTCACACGCTCGTTGGCGATCTGCGAGATGTGCAGCAGGCCGTCTTTGCCTGGCATCACCTGGACGATGGCGCCGAAGTCCAGCAGCTTCAGCACGGTACCGTCGTAGCACTTGCCCACTTCCACGGAAGCGGTCAGTTCTTCGATACGGCGCTTGGCTTCCTGGCCTGCAGCCGCGTCGACCGAAGCGATGGTGACGATGCCGTCGTCGCTGATGTCGATCTGGGTGCCGGTTTCTTCGGTC
This sequence comes from Duganella sp. CF458, assembly GCF_900113115.1. Classification (GTDB taxonomy): domain Bacteria; phylum Pseudomonadota; class Gammaproteobacteria; order Burkholderiales; family Burkholderiaceae_D; genus Rugamonas. Next base: position 6,944 of record NZ_FOOF01000023.1, read on the forward strand.
AGCGCGCGGATTACGGCGCCGCCCTTGCCGATCACGTCACGGATCTTCTCAGGGTTGATCTTGATGGTGATCAGGCGTGGAGCGAAGTCGGACAGCTCGGTCTTCACAGTCGGCATGGCCTTCTGCATTTCGCCCAGGATGTGCTGGCGGCCTTCTTTAGCCTGTGCCAGTGCAACCTGCATGATTTCCTTGGTGATGCCCTGGATCTTGATGTCCATCTGCAGCGCGGTAATGCCGTTGGCGGTACCAGCTACCTTGAAGTCCATATCGCCCAGGTGGTCTTCGTCGCCCAGGATGTCGGACAGCACGGCGAAACGGCCGCCGTCCTTGATCAGGCCCATGGCGATACCGGCCACGTGCGCTTTCATCGGCACGCCGGCGTCCATCAGAGCCAGGCAGCCGCCGCAGACGGAAGCCATCGACGAGGAACCGTTCGATTCGGTGATTTCCGATACCAGGCGTACCGAGTACGAGAAGTCTTCCGGTGCCGGCAGTGCGGCAACCAGTGCACGCTTGGCCAGGCGGCCGTGGCCGATTTCGCGGCGCTTAGGCGTACCTACACGGCCGGTTTCGCCGGTGGCGAACGGAGGCATGTTGTAGTGCAGCATGAAGTCGTCGGTGTACTCGCCCATCAGCGCGTCGATCTTCTGCGAATCGCGGGCGGTGCCCAGGGTCGCTACGACCAGTGCCTGGGTTTCGCCGCGGGTGAACAGCGCGGAACCGTGGGTACGTGGCAGCACGGAAGTACGGATCGAGATCGGACGCACGGTCTTGGTGTCGCGACCGTCAATACGTGGCTCGCCTTGCAGGATCTGGGAACGAACAACTTTCGCTTCCATGTCGAACAGGATGTTGCCGACTTCGACCGAATCAGGAGCGTCGGCGCCGTGGGCGGCAGCTTCGGCAGCCAGATCGGCCATCACTTCGGCGGACATGGCGCGCAGCTTGTCGGTACGGGCTTGCTTGTCTTTGGTCTGGTAAGCGGCGTTGATCTTCGCTTCAGCGAAGTGGGCAACGCGGCCGATCAGGGCTTCGTTCTTGGCAGGTGCGGTCCACACTTGCTCAGGCTTGCCACCGTCGCGCACCAGTTCATGGATCGCATCGATCACTGCCTTCATCTGCTCGTGGCCGTACACAACGGCGCCCAGCATGATTTCTTCGGACAGTTGCTGTGCTTCGGATTCCACCATCAGCACGGCCGATTCGGTACCGGCAACCACCAGGTCCATCTGGGAGTCTTTGAGCTGGGAGGCGGTTGGGTTCAGGATGTACTGGCCATTTTTGTAGCCGACGCGTGCTGCGCCGATTGGGCCGTTGAATGGCACGCCGGATACGCACAGGGCGGCCGATGCACCGATCATCGAAGCGATGTCCGGATCGATCTCAGGGTTCACGGACAGCACGTGCACGATCACCTGGACTTCGTTCATGTAGCCCTCTGGGAACAGAGGACGGATCGGACGGTCGATCAGGCGGGAAGTCAGGGTTTCTTTTTCAGAAGGACGGCCTTCGCGCTTGAAGAAGCCACCAGGGATCTTGCCCGCGGCGTAGGTCTTCTCGAGATAGTCGACGGTCAATGGGAAGAAGTCCTGGCCTGGTTTTGCGTCTTTACGCGCCACCACGGTTGCCAGTACCACGGTGTCGTCCACCGATACCATTACCGCGCCGGATGCCTGGCGAGCGATTTCGCCGGTTTCCAGCGTCACGGTGTGTTGGCCGTACTGGAAGGTCTTCGTTACTTTGTTAAACATGGGTTTATCCCTCTTTCTCTTTAGCCGACAGATTTTCAGGAGCTGTCGTAGCACCTCACCACGGACGGCCAGTGGCCGCCTTACTGCTTTACTGCAATAAAACTAACGGTTTAAAAAGTCAAAATGCCTGCGGCAGCGAGCTGGCGCAGGCATTTCTCGATTAAACCTGGTAACGCAAGAATTACTTACGCAGGCCGAGTTTAGCGATCAGGTCGCGGTAACGGTTTGCGTCTTTGTTCTTCAGGTAAGCCAGCAGGGACTTACGACGGTTAACCATCATGATCAGGCCACGACGGGAGTGGTGATCCTTGGAGTGGGCCTTGAAGTGGCCGTTCAGTTCGTTGATACGAGCGGTCAGCAGAGCAACTTGCACTTCTGGGGAGCCGGTGTCGTTTTGGCCACGGGCGTTGTCGGCGATGATGGCCGACTTGTTGATGTTTTCAACGGTCATTTTCTTACCTTTCACATGCGATGCACGGAGTCTTTGGAACCCTGAACATCGTGAATTACGTTTAATATAACTATCCGGCCGGATGGCCAGACACGGGAGTATAACCGCAATGCGGGTCGAAAGCTACCGCCACACACGATCAGCCATGAAAACCACTCTTCGCGTTGCATTATTATCACTATTGCTCGCTGCCTGCGCCGCCGCCCCACCCTCCTGGCAGCGCGGCAACGACAGCTTCAAGCCGATCCAGCTCGGCGTGACCACCCAGTCCGACCTGTTACGCCTGTACGGCCCGCCGGACGAGCGCACTTACCTGCAATTGCGCGACCTGAACGTGTGGAGCTACCGCTACAAGGAATCCGGCGTGTGGGACTCCATGATGCACATCATGCTGGACCGCCAAGGCGTGGTACGCGAAACCATGAGCGGCCCCGACCTCGAAAAAGAAGAGCGCGGCTTCTTCCGCTAATAAAATGGGGACGTACCCCATTTAATTAGCAACATTGGCCTGCATCAAAGGCAGCGCGCGCTTTTGGCCCAGAATTGGGCAATGCCTCGCCATGCCCGACTAGTCATTCCCGATGTTCCCGTCCACTTGATCCAGCGGGGGCATAACCGTCATGCCTGCTTCTTTGGCGAGGACGATTTCCAATACTACCTGCGCTGGTTGATGCGCTTCGCAAAGGAATCGGGGTGCGCTATCCATTCATACGTGCTGATGACAAACCACGTCCATCTGGCGCTTACCCCGCATGACAGCGGAGGTCTCGCCCTTCTCATGAAGATGCTTAATCAACGCTATGTGGCACACATCAACAAGCAGCGTAGTTGGACGGGCACGCTATGGGAGGGGAGATTCAAGTCGTGCTTGATATTTGACCAAAGCTACTTCCTCACCTGCATGCGATACATTGAACTCAATCCGGTGCGAGCGGGAATGGTGGGCCACCCTCGCGATTATCCGTGGTCCAGCTATCGCGCAAATGCGGAAGGGACCTTCAATCCCTGCATCACGCCCCATGCGATCTACCAGTCTCAAGGTGACACTGAAGCCGATCAGCGCTCGGCCTATCGCAATTTCGTCTCATCCAATGAAGATCAAATCCATACCGACAACATTCGCCGCGCAACAAATGGGAATTACGCTCTCGGCGAAACGGTTTCGACAGAAGAACTGGCAACTGCACTTGGCCGCAGGGTTACCCCAGGCAAACGAGGACGCCCCCATAAATAAATGGGGTACGTCCCCATTTATTTAGTCCTTGATTTCAAGGGCGCGGTTCAGGCTGAGGGCGGCGAGCGAGCCGGCGGCGCCGGACAGCAGGTACAGGCTGACGTAGGCCAGGCCGAAGTGTGCCGACAGGCCGAGTGCAACCAGCGGGGCGAAGGCGGCACCGACCAGCCAGGCCAGGTCGGACGTCAGCGCTGCGCCGCTGTAGCGGAAGCGGGATTCGAAGTTGGCGGTCACGGCTCCGGCGGCCTGGCCGTAGGACAGGCCCAGCAGCGCGAAGCCGATCAGGATGAACACGGTCTGCCCTGCGTCTCCGCCTTGCATCAGCAATGGAACGAAGCCGCTGAACACGCCGATCAGCACTGCCAGCGAACCAAGCGTGCGGCGGCGGCCGATGCGGTCGGCAATCCAGCCGGAGGCGACGATGCAGGCGGCGGCGATGAACGCGCCGGCAATCTGGATCACCAGGAATTCACTGACCGATCGCTCGGAGTACAGCGTGATCCACGAGAGCGGGAATACGGTCACCAGGTGGAACAAGGCGTAGCTGGCCAGCGCCGCCAGTGCGCCGATCACCACGTTGCGGCCTTGTGATTTAAATAACTCGCCAATATCGGTCGGCTGCAGCTCGCGCTCTTCCAGCAGGCGCGCGTATTCATTGGTAGACACCAGGCGCAGGCGGGCGAACAGGGCTACCACGTTGATCGCAAACGCGACATAGAACGGATAGCGCCAGCCCCAGTCGAGGAAGTCTTCCGACGACAGGCTCGACAGCAGGAAGGAGAACAGGCCGGCCGCGATGATGAAGCCGGTTGGCGCGCCGAGCTGGCCCAGCATCGCGTACCAGCCGCGCTTCTCTGGCGGCGCGTTCAGGGCCAGCAGCGATGGCAAGCCATCCCAGGAACCGCCCAGCGCAATGCCCTGCCCGAAGCGCAGCATGGCCAGCAAGGCCAAGGCGCCCAGGCCGCTCTGGCCATAGGTCGGCAGGAAGGCCATGCCGGCCGTCGAGGCGCCCAGCAGGAATAGCGCCGCTGTCAGCTTGGCTTCGCGCCCGAACCGCACCTGGATCGCCATGAAGGTCGCGGTGCCCAGTGGCCTTGCCAAAAATGCAAAGGAAAAAATCACGAAGGAGTACAGCATCCCGTCCAGCCGCGAGGCAAACGGGAAAAACACCGCCGGGAAGACCAGGACGGAGGCAATGGCATACACAAAAAAGTCGAAATATTCGGAAGCCCGGCCAATCACCACACCCACGGCAATTTCGCCGGGTGCGATGTGCTGGTCGCTCGAATCGGATGGCCGCATCGGAATACCGTGGGCTGGTGCGGACATACTTTGCATGGTTCAGTCTCCTGTTTCTCACCGGTTGAGAGATATCACCGGTGTTTATTACTGTTATCTAACCTGCTGGTAGGACAATATGTCCAATTTCGCGCCGTGTCCAGAGGCTTCAGAATAGAAAGATTCTTGACTTAGGACATTGTTTCTTGCGCATGCCTATATTACTTCTCCTCCTCGCAGCCGTCTGCCTTACAGGCTGCAATACCATCGTTATGAACCCTGCCGGCGATGTTGCCTCGCAACAGGCGCACCTGGTGACCATTTCGACGCTGCTCATGTTGCTGATCATCGTACCGGTGATCGCGCTGACCGTGCTGTTCGCCTGGCGTTACCGAAAAGGCAACACTAACGCCAAATATACTCCAGATTGGGACCATTCGACCCAACTGGAGCTGGTGATCTGGGGCGCCCCGCTGATGATCATCATCGTGCTCGGCCTGCTGACCTGGATCAGCACCCACCTGCTGGACCCCTACCGTCCACTCAGCCGCATCGACGAAAAACGTCCGCTGGCAGCCGACCACAAGCCGATGGTGGTGCAAGTGGTGGCGATGGACTGGAAATGGCTGTTCATCTACCCGGAACAAGGCATCGCCACCGTCAATGAACTGGTGACCCCGATCGACACCCCGATCCGCTTCAAGATCACCGCGTCGACCGTGATGAATTCGTTCTACATCCCGGCGCTGGCCGGCCAGATCTACGCCATGCCGGGCATGGACACCACCCTGAACGCGGTGTTGAACAAACCGGGCACGTATGACGGCTTCTCGGCCAACTACAGCGGCGCGGGTTTCTCGCACATGCGCTTCAAGTACCACGGCATGTCGACCGCCGACTTCGAGGCCTGGGTTGCCAAGACCAAGGCGGGCGGCGGCACCCTGAACCGCGCCGACTACCTGGCCCTTGAAAAGCCAAGCGAGCGCGAACCGGTGCGCCGTTATGGCGCGGTGGAGAACGAGCTGTACACCGCGATCATCAACCGCTGCGTCGAACCGGGTTCGACCTGCGCCAACCAGACCATGGCTGCCGATGCCGCCCGCCTGCGCGCCATCGCCGCCAAGAAAGAAATGGAAGCGCGCATCTGCACGCCAAGCGATACCTACGCTGAAGCCAAGCAGGACGTCGCCCTCGCATCTACTTCTCGTAAGAACTGATTATGGAAAACCAAACCCTCCACCCGTTGCTGGGCCGGCTGAGCTGGGACGCAATCCCGTATCATGAGCCGATCCTTGTCGCCACCTTCGCCATGGTGGTGCTGGGCGGCATGGCCGTCCTCGGCGCCATGACCAAATACCGACTCTGGGGCCCGCTGTGGCGCGACTGGATCACCAGTATCGACCACAAGAAGATCGGCATCATGTACATGGTGCTGGGCCTGGTCATGCTGCTGCGCGGCTTTGCCGACGCGCTGATGATGCGCCTGCAGCAAGCGGTCGCTTTCGGCGACAGCATGGGCTACCTGCCTCCGCACCACTACGACCAGATCTTCACCGCCCACGGCGTGATCATGATCTTCTTCGTGGCGATGCCTTTCGTGACCGGCTTGATGAACTACGTGGTGCCGCTGCAGATCGGCGCGCGCGACGTGGCCTTCCCGTTCCTGAACAACTTCTCCTTCTGGATGACCGCCTTCGGCGGCGGCCTGACCATGGTCTCGCTGTTCGTCGGCGAATACGCGAAAACCGGCTGGCTGGCTTACCCGCCGCTGTCCGGCATCCTGGCCAGCCCTGACGTGGGCGTGGATTACTACATCTGGTCCTTGCAGGTGGCGGGGGTCGGGACCTTGCTCTCGGGGGTCAACCTGATCGCGACCATTGTCAAGATGCGCGCGCCGGGCATGAAGCTGATGAAGATGCCTGTCTTCACCTGGACCTCGCTGTGCACCAACGTGCTGATCGTGGTGACCTTCCCTGTGCTGACCGCCGTGCTGGCCATGCTGTCGCTGGACCGCACCTTCGGTACCCACTTCTTCACCAGCGATTTCGGCGGCGATTCCATGCTGTACGTGAACCTGATCTGGATCTGGGGCCACCCTGAGGTGTACATCCTGGTGCTGCCGGTATTCGGCGTGTTCTCGGAAATCGTGTCGACCTTCTCCGGCAAGCGCCTGTTCGGCTACACCTCGATGGTGTACGCGACCGTGGTGATCACCATCCTGTCCTACCTGGTATGGCTGCACCACTTCTTCACCATGGGCTCCGGCGCCAGCGTGAACTCCTTCTTCGGCATCACGACGATGATCATTTCGATCCCGACCGGCGCCAAGATCTTCAACTGGCTGTTCACCATGTACCGCGGCCGCATCCGCTTTGAACTGCCGATGATGTGGACCATCGCCTTCATGATCACCTTCGTGATCGGCGGCATGACAGGCGTGCTGCTGGCCGTTCCGCCAGCCGACTTCGTGCTGCACAACTCCCTGTTCCTGATCGCGCACTTCCACAACGTGATCATCGGCGGCGTGGTGTTCGGCGTGTTCGCTGCCATTAACTACTGGTTCCCGAAAGCCTTCGGCTACAAGCTGGACGTGTTCTGGGGCAAAGTCTCGTTCTGGTGCTGGGTGGTCGGCTTCTACCTCGCCTTCATGCCGCTGTACGTGCTGGGCCTGATGGGCGTGACGCGCCGCATGAGCCACTTCGAAGATCCTTCGCTGCAGATCTGGTTCCAGGTGGCCGCCGTGGGCGCCGTCCTGATCGCCGGCGGTATCGGCTCCATGCTGGTGCAGTTCTATGTGTCCTATCGTCGCCGCGATGCACTGCGCGACGTGACCGGCGACCCCTGGGATGGCCGTACCCTGGAGTGGTCGACTTCGTCGCCTCCTCCGGACTACAACTTCGCCTTCACCCCGCGCGTGTACGACAACGACAGCTGGACCGACATGAAGCGCCGTAACTACCTGCGTCCAGTGAGCGACTTCGTGGCGATCCACATGCCGAAGAACACGGCTGCCGGCTTCGTCATCGCCGGCCTGAGCGCCGCGACCGGCTTCGCCCTGGTCTGGCAGATGTGGATCTTCGCTGTGCTCGGCCTGGTGGCCACCGTGGGCGCCGCAATCATCCATACCTTTAACTACAAGCGCGATTACTACATCCCGGCCGAAGAAGTCGTTGTGACCGAAGCCGAGCGCACCCGTACCCTGGAGGCAGCCAATGTCTGAACTCGTTCTTGATCCTGCCAAGGCAGGTGCGCACGGCGCGCAGGACGACATGCCGTTCCACGTCCGCGAACATCATCCGGAAAACGGCACCCTGCTGGGCTTCTGGCTCTACCTGATGAGCGATTGCCTGATCTTCGCCGTCCTGTTCATCGCTTACGCAGTCCTGGGCCGCAACTTCGCGGGCGGCCCGTCCGGCGCCGAACTGTTCGACCTGCCGCTGGTGGCGCTGAACACCGGCTTCCTGCTGCTGTCGTCGATCACCTACGGCTTCGCCATGCTGGCTTCGCAGCGCGCCAAGCTGGGCACCACCCTGGCGTGGCTGGCTGTCACCGGCCTGTTCGGCCTGGCCTTCCTGGGCCTGGAAATGTACGAATTCGTGCACCTGATCCACGAAGGCGCCGGCCCGCAACGCAGCGCTTTCCTGACTTCGTTCTTCGCGCTGGTCGGTACCCACGGCCTGCACGTGACCTTCGGCGTGATCTGGCTGGTGACCCTGATGGTCCAGCTGAATCGCCATGGCCTGACCGAAGCCAACACCCGCCGCCTGATGTGCCTGTCGATGTTCTGGCACTTCCTGGACGTGATCTGGATCGGCGTCTTCACCTTTGTCTACCTGATGGGAGTCCTGCCATGAGCGCACACCACGACCACGAACACGGCCATGGCCACGGCGCGCATGGCGACGGCCATGACCACGGCAGCCTGAAAAGCTACGCCATCGGCTTCATCCTGTCCGTTATCCTGACCGCGATTCCGTTCTGGCTGGTGATGGGCAACGTGATCAAGGATTCGAGCACCACCGCCTTCGTCATCCTCGGCTTCGCCGTCGTGCAGATCGTGGTTCACATGATCTACTTCCTGCACATGAACTCGCGTTCGGAAGGCGGCTGGACCTTGCTGGCACTGATCTTCACCATCGTGCTGGTCGCGATCGTGCTGATCGGCTCGATCTGGGTCATGTACCACCTGAACCACAATATGATGCCGTCCATGGGACCGGCCGGCAGTTCTTCCGTGCAGCAGATGCACGACATGCCTTGAGTAAAGCGCGCACCGCCTCCCCGCGGGCGCGCCTTTTCTGGGCCGCCGGGATCTCGCTCGCCTGTGCCGTATTCCTGGCGCTCGGGACCTGGCAGCTGTTTCGCATGCATTGGAAGCATGAGCTGATCGCCCGCGTCAACCAGCGCGCTCACGCGGCGGCTGTCGCCGCCCCCGCCGCTGCCGAATGGCCGTCCATCACGGCCGACAATGCCGAATACCGGCATGTGCAAGTTGCCGGCACCCTGCTGCTCGATCGCAGCACCCTGGTGCAAGCCTCCACCCACCTTGGCCCCGGCTTCTGGGTCATGACCCCGCTGCAGACCGCTTCCGGCGACATCGTGCTGGTCAATCGCGGCTACATCGCCGACCGCAAGGCAGGCACCGGCTCCGGCACTGCGCCAGCCGCGGTAAGCGGCTTGCTGCGCATGAGCCAACCGGACGGCGACCTGTTGCGCAAGAACGATCCTGCCGGCCAGCGCTGGTATTCGCGCGACGTGCAAGCCATCGCTGCAGCCCAGGGCCTGGCGCGGGTCGCCCCCTACTTCATCGATGCCGATGCCAGCCCCGCCCCGCAGGCCGGGCAGCCCGTCGGCGGCCTCACCGTGATCGCTTTCCGTGATAATCACCTGGTATACGCATTGACTTGGTATGCTCTAGCGTTGATGATCATCGGGCGAACATGGCAAATCACTCGGAAAACACGGCGGAACCTGGCGGAATGATGTCCTTGTCCCTCGCGGCGGGCGTCGGCGACACTACCGGCCACAAAAACATGTTGTACCTGATCCGGCTGCGCTGGATCGCGGTACTGGGCCAGATCACGACCATCGCCGGCGTCAGCCTCGGCCTTGACCTGAACCTGCCGATGCCGCAGATGCTGACGGTGCTGGCCTGCCTGATCGCCTTTAACATCGGCAGCCATTTGCGCTGGCACGAGAACCCGATCGTTACCAATAACGAAATGCTCCTGGCGCTGCTGGTCGACGTGGCCAGCCTGACCGCGCAGTTGCATTTCAGCGGCGGCACCACCAATCCGTTTGCCTTCCTTTACCTGCTGCAGGTGATCCTGTCGGCGGTGCTGCTCGATGCATGGGCCGCCTGGACCATCGTCGGCATCACGGGCGCCTGCCTGGGCGGCCTGGCGATGTTCTCCAAGCCCCTGCCCGTGCTGCTGGAAGACGAAAGCGCCTTTGCCCACCTGTACGTGGAGGGCATGTTGCTCTGCTTCCTGCTGAATGCCGGGCTGCTGGTCATCCTGATCAAGCGCATCACCGGCAACCTGCGCGAGCGCGACGCGCACCTGGCCGACCTGCGCCAGCGCGCCGCGGAAGAGGACCATATCGTGCGCATGGGCCTCCTGGCATCCGGCGCCGCACACGAACTGGGCACGCCGATGGCGACCATGTCGGTCCTGCTGGGCGATTGGCGCCGCATGCCGGAATTTACCGGGAACGCGACGCTGCTGGAGGAAATCGAGGAGATGCAGACCCAGCTCCAGCGCTGCAAGACCATTGTCACCGGCATCCTGTTGTCCGCCGGCGAGCTGCGTGGCGAATCGTCTGCCAAGACCACCCTGCGCTCCTTCCTTGAGGAGATGCTGGATGAATGGCGCGGCAACCGCCCGGTCATCGCTTTCGAATACGACGACCAGTTGCCTGGCGACCAGCCGGTGGTGTTCGATTCCGCGCTCAAGCAAACGATTTTCAACCTGCTCGACAATGCACTGGAAGCTTCTCCGCTATGGGTCAGGCTGCAGGCATCCACCGAGGGCGACGTGCTGAAACTGGCGGTCAGCGATCGCGGCCCCGGCTTCGCGCCCTCGATGCTGGCGCAATTCGGCAAGCCTTATCAGTCGAGCAAAGGCCGCCCTGGCAGCGGCCTCGGACTGTTCCTGGTGGTGAACGTGATTCGCACGCTGGGCGGTACAGTTGAAGCACGCAACCTGGACAAAGGCGCGCTGGTCGAACTGCGCCTGCCGCTGTCGGCCATTGCACTCGAATAGGAAAAGCAGCATGACCGCAGAGCATTTATTGTTGATCGTGGAAGATGATCCCGCGTTCGCGCGCACCCTTTCGCGCTCGTTCGAGCGGCGCGGCTACACCGTTCTGCGTGCGAGCAACCCGGAGCAAGTGGACGCGCTGCTGGCAAAGCACACCCCCACGCATGCCGTGGTCGACCTCAAGCTGGAAGGCAGCACTTCCGGCCTGGCCTGCGTGCAGGCCCTGCACACCCATTCGCCGGCCATGCTGATCGTCGTATTGACCGGCTTTGCCAGCATTGTCACCGCCGTCGAAGCGGTCAAGCTTGGTGCCTGCCAATACCTGGCCAAGCCTTCCAACACGGACGATATCGAAGCGGCCTTCTCGCATGTGGCCGGTGTGGCCGAAGTGGAGCTGACCAACCGTTCGACCTCCATCAAGACGCTGGAGTGGGAGCACATCCACCAGGTGCTGGCGGAAACCGGCTTCAATATCTCCGAGGCCGCCCGCCGGCTCGGCATGCACCGCCGCACGCTGGCACGCAAGCTCGAAAAGCAGCGCGTCAAATAGTCATTTCGCGCGCAATGCGTTCCGCAAGTCCTTGCAACAACAGGTGGACGTGGTATCCGTCCACGAAACCGTGATGCGCCTGGACGCAGAATGGCACCGTCATCATGTCGCCGTCCAGATCGCTGTAGCGTCCCCAAGCGATCAAGGGAATGTCGGCGCTCTTGTACTCGTGGATCGGGTGCTCGATCGCACGCATGTCGAGCCACGGCATGCAGGTGGTGTAGACATTGTTTTTCTGTTCGCGCGGGGTCAGATCGCGGCCGGTGTTGATGAATTCGCGCGTCGCGCGCGCCTCCGCGCCCGCCGCCAGGCTGCGGGAAATGAATTCGGCGCGATCGGTCGACATATCGAACCTGGCGTAATTCAGGTTGTTGTCCAGGTTGATGACGGTGTAGCCGCCGTAGAAGTCATCGATCTTGATCACCTCCCCGTCGAACTCGCGGTACAGGAAGTTCTCGACATCCTTCACGCTCATGTAGAGGCAGTACAAGAGAAAATGGAACGGCGGCAGTTGCCGCTCCGTGCAGTAGTGCCGAAACTCCGGCAGCCGCGCGACTACGCTCAGGTTCAGCAGCGGATTCGCATACTGGCGAAACGACTCGTAGCGGTCGCGGCGAAGTTCAAATTTGTCCATGTTGTTCAGACCTGAGGGTTGAGCCGTTCGATTTTGGAATGCAGCTTATTGAGGCCTGCCAGGTAGGCCTTGGCGGAAGCGACGACAATGTCTGGATCGGCGCCGACGCCGTTGACGATGCGGCCGGAATGCGCAAGGCGCATCGTTACCTCGCCTTGCGATTGGGTGCCGGGACTGATGCCGCTGATGGCGAACAGCACCAGTTCCGCGCCGCTTTGCGCCTTGCTTTCGATGGCGTTGACCATGGCGTCGACCGGGCCGTCGCCTGTGCCTTCGGCGCTGTGTTCCACCCCGTCAATCGAGAACACCACGCGCGCAAAGGGCAGTTCGCCGGTTTCCGAACGCTGCGCCAGCGAGACGAAGCGGTAATGTTCGCCGCCGGACGCGGCTTCTTCACCGCTCACCAGGGCCATGATGTCTTCGTCGAAGATTTCGGACTTGCGGTCGGCCAGTTCCTTGAAGCGGGTGAAGGCGGCATTCACTTCGGCCTCCGAATCAAGCTCGATGCCCAGCTCCTGCAAGCGCTGCTTGAAAGCGTTGCGGCCGGAGAGCTTGCCCAGCACGATCTTGTTGGCAGTCCAGCCCACGTCTTCTGCGCGCATGATCTCGTAGGTTTCGCGCGCCTTGAGGATGCCGTCCTGGTGAATGCCGGAGGCGTGGGCAAAGGCATTGGCGCCAACCACCGCCTTGTTCGGCTGCACCGCAAAACCGGTAATCTGCGACACCATCTTCGATGCCGGGACGATCTGCGTCGTGTCGATCGCGCAGTCCAGGTTGAAATAGCCGGCGCGCGTGCGCAGGGCCATCACCACCTCTTCCAGCGCGGTATTGCCGGCGCGCTCTCCCAAGCCATTGATGGTGCATTCCACCTGCCGCGCGCCGCCGATCATTACGCCGGCCAGCGAATTGGCCACGGCCAGGCCGAGATCGTTGTGGCAGTGTACCGACCACACGGCCTTGTCGGAATTCGGAATGCGTTCGCGCAGGCGGCGGATGGTCTGGCCATACAGTTCCGGCACGGCATAACCCACGGTATCGGGGAAGTTGATGGTGGTGGCGCCTTCGGCGATCACGTTTTCCAGCACGCGGCACAGGAAATCCTCTTCCGAGCGGCTGCCATCTTCCGGGCTGAACTCAATATCATCGGTGAATTTGCGGGCGAAGCGGATCGCCAGCCTGGCCTGTTCCAGCACCTGGTCCGGCTCCATGCGCAGCTTCATCTGCATGTGCAGTGGCGAGGTGGCAATGAAGGTGTGGATACGCTTGCGCGCCGCCGGCTCCAGCGCTTCGGCGGCGCGGGCCAGGTCACGGTCATTGGCGCGTGCCAGCGAACACACGATGGGCTCGCGCACGGCGGTGGCAATGGCGCGGATGGATTCGAAATCGCCTTGCGAAGCAGCGGCGAAACCCGCTTCGATCACATCGACCCGCAGCTTTTCGAGCTGGCGGGCGATGCGCACCTTTTCTTCGCGGGTCATGGAAGCGCCCGGCGATTGTTCGCCGTCGCGCAGGGTGGTATCGAAGATGATGAGGCGGTCATTCATGGATTCGCTCCTTCTGAATTGCCGCCCCGGCGGCCTTACGATTCGTCTTCCGGCGAAGTTTTCTCGATCAGTTTGACCGGATTGCCTTTGACCAGGCGGGTCAGGTAGATCACATAGCCCGACAGTCCATATGCCACGAACAACACGAACAGCACCTTCGGCGGATCGATGGAGATCAGGGCGAAGAACATCGCAATCAGGAACACGGCCAGGAATGGCACCGACTTGCGGAAATTGATGTCCTTGAAGCTGTAGAACGGCACGTTCGACACCATGCTCAGGCCGGCAAATACCGCCAGCACCCAGGCCTGCCAAGGATAGAACACGCCATCGACTTCCAGGTCGGTCAGCAGCATGACGAAGCCGGCGATCAAGGAGGCGGCGGCCGGCGACGGCAAGCCCTGGAAGTAGCGTTTGTCGACCACTTCGATATTGGTGTTGAAGCGGGCCAGGCGCAGTGCGGCGCCGGCACAGTAGACGAAGGCCGCGATCCAGCCCAGCTTTCCGAGTCCGCGCAGTGCGAATTCATAGATCACCAGCGCCGGCGCGGCACCGAACGACACCATGTCCGACAGCGAGTCGTACTGGGCGCCGAATTCACTCTGGGTATTGGTCAGGCGTGCCACGCGGCCATCCAGCCCGTCCAGCAGCATGGCGACGAAAATCGCCCAGGCGGCGTGCTCGAAGCGCTGGTTCATGGCCATGACGATGGCGAAGAAGCCGCAGAACAGGGCACCGGTGGTGAAGGCGTTCGGCAGCAGGTAGATGCCGCGCGAGCGCGGCTTGTCGAGGCCATCGGCCCCCTTGCGGCGGGCGAAGCGGCTGAACAACGATTGCTTGCCGGCGGCGTTTTTAGGCCGGCGGCGGGGGAATTTGGCCATACTCTTCCATTTTTTATACGAGGGTGGCCCCTATTATAGAGGACACCCAGTATGGAAGTGGCAACTTTGGCTTACTTGAACTTGACCTTGCCGACCACGCGCATTTCCAGCGTGGTTTCGCCAGGTTCGAAGCTTGGCTCGGCCACGGACTGGTCCATCTCTGCCATTTTGGCGCGCGCCATCATCATCGGCGCCGGCGCGCCGGCCGGGCCGCCGCCGTAGTTGCCGGAACCTTCGTAGTCGATGGTATCCAGCACCGCGTCGGTCACCGGACGGCCCATCGCGGAGGCGATGGAGGCAATGCGCTCGTTCAGGTTCTTGTAGGTGGCGGCGATGCGGGCGTCATCCAGCTTGCGGGTGGCGGCCGGGCTCAGGCCGAAGGACAGGCCGTTCAGGGTCAGCACCTTCTGCGCAGCGGCTACGGTCTTCGGCAGCACGCCGATATTGGTGGTGGTCACCTGCACGTACTGGCCCACGCGCCATGCGGTCGGCTGGCGCACCTTGGCAGTGGCGCCCGGCGGCAGTGGACGGTCTTCCGGATAGACCGGATAGGTGTAGTAGCCCTGGGTTTTCAGCTTGGCTTGCGGGTCTTCCTTCTTCAGGATGTCCAGGCCCTGCTTGATTTTCTGGTTCACGCGCGAGGCGGCAGCAGCCTTGTCCTTGTCCTGCTCCTCAATCGCCAGCACGGCCACGGCCTGGTCGTTCGGCGCAGTGACTTCACCATAGGCAGGCACGATGACGGTGGCGCCCGCGGTCGGGACGGATTGTGCGATGGCGGCCTGGGCGCCCAGCACCAGCGCGGCAGCAGCTACAGCTTTCTTGACGGTCATTGTTATTCTCCTTGCTTGGTTTCGATGGACGCACTTTAACTGAATTCATACCGCAAAACTGTCGCGATTCGTGAGCGTTTGTAACACTCTTCCTACTTGAAGCGGAGCTTTGCCGTCGCGCGCAGTTCCAGCTTGCTCTCGCCAGGCTGCAGGTTTGGCTCTTCGACCTCGCCGCTATCTTCGCGGCGAAGCCTGCTGCCGGTGACGTACACTTTCTGCTCCAGCGCTTGGGAGCCGAAGTCCAGCGATTCCAGCTTCGCATCGGCAACCGGGCGCCGCATCGCGCCAGCAATGAAGGCGACCTGCTCTTCCAGGCTGCGATAGGCGGCTTCCACACGTCGCTGTTCCAGCTTTTTCCTGGTCTCCTCGCTTAAGCCGAAGACGACGCTCTTGAGCGTCAGGACCTTCTGGGTCGACGCAACCGTCGCCGGCAAGGCGGCGAAGTCGCCAGTGACAAGCCGCACATCCTGGCTGACACGCCAACCGGTTTGCTGCGCTTCGCGCTTTTGGATGCGCGCAAGCGCTTCGTCGTAGACAGCGTAAGTCCGGTAGCTGTCCAGCGACAGCCGCGCGTTCGGGCTGGCTTTTTTCAACGCCGCGATGCCCTGCTTCAGGCGCAGGTTGACGCTGGACGCCAGCGCCGCCTTGTCCTTGCCCTGCTCCTCGTAGCCGAAAACGAGTTGCGCTTCATCGTTTGGTGCGGTGACGCTGCCGATGGCCGTCACCGTCACCAGTGCATTCTCGGTAGGAAGCGTGTCGGCGAAAGCTGCTTGGGCAGAAACGATCATCGCCAGCAGGGCCAGGGGCTTGAGCATGCAAAACCTTCCAATGAATTATTCGAAGCTCGAATGTAACTGAAACTGATACAAAAGTGTCATCTACAAGACATCCGGCTGTGGCATGATCGCATGTCGTCCACTCCACACATGAACTAGGAAAATGGCAAAGTACCTGATTCCCGCACTGGCCCTGGCGGCCTCGTTCGGCGCCCACGCGGCACCGGCCAAACAGCCTGCACAACCCAAACTCGTCCTGGTCATGGCCGTCGATGGCCTGCCGCAGGAGCAGGTGACGCGCTATGCCCACCAGTTCGGCCAGGGCGGCTTCCGCCGCCTGCTCGAACAGGGCGCATGGTTCAGCAATGCGCACCAGGCCCATGGCATTACCGTGACCGCTGTCGGCCATGCGGCCATCCTCAGTGGCGCCTATCCCTATCAGCACGGCATCATCGGCAATAACTGGGTGAACCCGGCCAACGGCGGCAGCATGTACTGCACCGAAGACGCCAACCACAAGTATCTCGGCGACGAGAAGACCGATCCGCATGACGGCACCTCCCCTGCCAACCTGCGCGTCGATACGCTGGGCGACCAGCTGCGCTACGCAACCGGCCAGCAGTCCAAGGTGATTACCGTATCGGGCAAGGACCGCGGCGCGATTCTCCTGGGCGGCAAGACCGGGACGGCCTACATGTATATGGAAGAAAGCGGCAACTTCGCCTCCTCCACCTTCTACATGAAGGAGCATCCGCAATGGGTGCAGAAGTACCAGGCAGGCAAGCCGCAAGAGCGCTATTACGGTGTGAAATGGAAGCCGCTGCTGGCTGATTCGGCCTATGCGGGAGATTACGGCGATGCGCCGAGCCTGCAGCTCTCCAGCGAATCGGGCAAAACCGACGCGGTTTATTACAAGCGCCTGAAAGAGTCTCCTTTCCTCGACGAGCTGACCGTCGAATTCGCCCAGGCCGCCATCGAAGGCGAGAACCTCGGCAAGAATCCGGCTGGAGTACCGGACCTGCTGGGGGTGAGCTTCTCCGCGCACGACCTGGCGAACCACGGCTACGGCCCGGAGAGCAAGATCTCGCACGACCACCTGCTGCGCCTGGACCGCATGCTGTCCAACTTCTTCTCCTACATCGACAAGCGCATCGGCATGGACAATGTGCTGGTGGTGCTGACCGCCGACCATGGTTTCGCGAACACCCCGGAATTTGCGAATGAAGTCCAGAAGGCCGGCGTCAACCGCATCGACGGCAAGAAGCTGGCGGAGGACCTGAATGCCCACCTGGCGACCAGGTTTGGCTTGAACAAAGGCGTATCCGCCCAGTCGATTCCGAACCTGCACCTGGACTACGCCCAGATCGAGAGCAAAGGCTTGAAGCGCGAGGAGGTTGAGAATGCCGCGGCACGCTTCCTGTTGTCGCAGCCCGGCCTTGCCGATGTGTATACCCGCACCCAGCTGGAAAGTGGTGCCGTCGGCGGCTCACGTATTGCGACCCTGATGCGCAGGGCCTGGAACCGCCAGACTTCCGGCGACCTGATGGTGGTGGCCAAGCCGCACTGGATCTTCGGCTTCCCGACCGGCAAAGGCACCACCCACGGCTCGCCGTACGCCTACGACACCAACGTACCGCTGATCGTGATGGGTAAGCCATGGGTAAAAACCGGCCACTACGGCCAGTACGCTGAAGTGGTCGACATCGCCCCTACCCTCGCCTACCTGCTGAACGTGCGCCCGCCAGCCGGCGCCGAAGGCCGCGTCCTTACCGAAGCATTGAAGTAAATTAGATGTCCACTTTGGTGTCGGGAGCCAAAGTGGACATTCCCCCTCGTATAATGAAGCTCCGATCCTGTCCTGGAGCACGATATGCCGATTTGCCGCATCGCCATCGTTTCCGCCGCCCTGGCGTTGACCACCGCCTGCTCGGTCAACCGCCCCGTCGCCGACGATTACGGCACCTACCTGGGCAACAACGTCAAGACCGGCAACCTGCCCAGCGCCAGGATTGCAGACAGATATTATCTCCCGCCCGCCACGCAAGCCCATCGCTACGAATTCAAAAGCGTCATGGGCGGTTATGCGAATACCTGGGTAGTCGAATTCGGCAAGGTGCTCGATGCCACCATGCGATCTTCGGATGTCGTCGCGGCGTTGGGAAGCGTCAGCAAGGCCGGGAACGACAAATCGGGTTCCGGCAACACTTTGGTGTTCGAGCTGCAGCGCTATACCTTCGAAGACCACGGCGCCCACTTGGAGCTGGCGATCAGCATCCGCAATGCCAAAGGCGAAGTATTCCGGAAGGTCTATGACGCCGACGGCCGCACGCAAGGCGGCAAGATGTTCTGGGGCGGAGCGTTCGCCATGAAGAACGCGGTCCAGCAATCGACCAAGCTGGCGATGGACGATATCCTGGTCCGCTTCATTCGCGACGCCGCCAGCACCAGCCTCGCGTCGACAAGGAAATAAAAAAACGGCCCCGAGGGGCCGTTGAAGTTTGCTTCTAGGGACAATCAGTTCTTGGACTGGTCGACCAGTTTGTTCTTGGCGATCCAAGGCATCATCGCGCGCAGCTTGGCGCCGACTTCTTCGATCTGGTGCTCGGAAGTCAGGCGGCGGCGGGAGATCAGGGTCGGTGCGCCGGCCTTGTTCTCGAGGATGAAGCTCTTGGCGTATTCGCCGGTCTGGATGTCTTTCAGGCACTGGCGCATGGCTTCCTTGGTAGCGGAAGTCACCACTTTCGGGCCGGTCACGTACTCGCCGTACTCGGCGTTGTTGGAGATCGAGTAGTTCATGTTGGCGATGCCGCCTTCGTAGATCAGGTCCACGATCAGCTTCAGCTCGTGCAGGCACTCGAAGTAAGCCATTTCAGGCGCGTAGCCGGCTTCCACCAGGGTTTCGAAACCGGCTTTGATCAGTTCAACGGCACCGCCGCACAGAACCGCTTGTTCGCCGAACAGGTCGGTCTCGGTCTCTTCGCGGAAGTTGGTTTCGATGATGCCGGCCTTGCCGCCGCCGTTGGCCGATGCGTACGACAGGGCGATATCGCGGGCGGAACCGGATTTGTCCTGGTACACGGCGATCAGGTGAGGCACGCCGCCACCCTGGCGGTAGGTGCCGCGCACGGTGTGGCCCGGGGCCTTGGGAGCGATCATGATCACGTCCAGGTCAGCGCGCGGCACGACTTGGCCGTAGTGCACGTTGAAACCGTGGGCGAAAGCCAGCACGCCGCCTTGCTTGATGTTTGGTTCGACGTTTTCTTTGTAGACCTGGGCGATGTTCTCGTCCGGCAGCAGGATCATCACGACGTCGGCGTTCTTCACCGCTTCGTTCACTTCCGCCACTTTCAGGCCAGCCGCTTCGACCTTGTTCCAGGACGCGCCGCCCTTGCGCAGGCCAACAGTCACGTTCACGCCGGATTCGGTCAGGTTCTGCGCGTGCGCGTGGCCTTGCGAACCGTAGCCGATGATGGCAACGTTCTTGCCTTTGATGAGGGAGAGGTCAGCGTCTTTGTCGTAGAAAACTTTCATGGTCATTCCTTGGGTGTGAATTCGGTTGAATTGCAGTTCAATTATTTATACTTTGAGGATGCGTTCGCCGCGGCCGATGCCGGAGCCGCCAGTACGGACAGTCTCCAGGATCGAGGCGCGGTCAATCGCGTCAATGAAGGCATCCAGCTTGCTCTTGGCGCCCGTCAGCTCAATGGTGTAGGTCTTTTCGGTCACGTCGATGATGCGGCCGCGGAAGATGTCGGCGGTGCGCTTCATCTCTTCGCGCTCCTTGCCGACTGCGCGCACCTTGATCAGCATCAGCTCGCGCTCGATGTGCTGGCCTTCGGTCAGGTCCACCACCTTCACCACCTCGATCAGGCGGTTCAGGTGCTTGGTGATCTGTTCGATGATGTCGTCGGAACCGGTGGTCACGATGGTCATGCGCGACAGGGTCGCGTCTTCGGTCGGCGCAACGGTCAGCGTTTCGATGTTGTAGCCGCGGGCGGAGAACAGGCCCACCACGCGGGACAACGCACCCGCTTCGTTTTCGAGCAGTACAGAAATAATATGGCGCATGATTACAGGTCCTCCGAGCCAAGCAGCATTTCGGAGAGGCCTTTGCCGGCTTTCACCATCGGCCACACGTTTTCACTCTGGTCGGTAATGAAGTTCATGAAGACCAGGCGGTCTTTCATGCCAAACGCTTCTTTCAGCGCACCTTCGACATCGCCCGGTTTTTCGATGCGCATGCCGACGTGGCCATAAGCCTCGGCCAGCTTTTCGAAGTCCGGCAGCGAATCCATATAGGATTCGGAATAGCGCGAACCGTAGTCGATCTGCTGCCACTGGCGAACCATGCCCAGGAAGCGGTTGTTCAACAGGATGATCTTCGGCGTCAGGCGGTACTGTTTGCAGGTCGCCAGCTCCTGGATGTTCATCTGGATCGAGCCTTCGCCGGTAATGCAGGCGACGGTCGCATCAGGATTGGCCATCTGCACGCCCATGGCGTACGGCAGGCCGACACCCATGGTGCCCAGGCCGCCGGAATTGATCCAGCGGCGCGGCTTGTCGAAACGGTAGTACTGCGCGGCCCACATCTGGTGCTGGCCCACGTCGGAGGTGATGAAGGCGTCGCCCTTGGTGATGTCGTACAGCGACTCCACCACTTGCTGCGGCTTGATGACCAGGTCGGAGGTGGCGTACTTCAGGCAATCGCGGCCGCGCCATTCGTTGATCTGCTTCCACCAGTCTTTCAGCGCCGCGGCGTTCGGGCGCTGCTCGGTCGCTTCCAGCTGCGACAGCAGTTCGACCAGCACGTCCTTCACGTTGCCGACGATAGGAATGTCCACTTTGACGCGCTTCGAGATCGACGATGGGTCGATGTCGATGTGGATGATCTTGCGCGGGTTCTGGCTGAAGTGCTTCGGATTGCCGATCACGCGGTCGTCAAAGCGGGCGCCGATCGCAATCAGCACGTCGCAGTTCTGCATCGCGAGGTTGGCTTCGTAGGTGCCGTGCATGCCGGGCATGCCGACGAAGCATGGATCGGAAGCGCGCGAACCGCCAAGGCCCATCAGGGTATTGGTGACCGGGAAGCCGAGCTTCTCCACCAGTTTGTTCAGCTCATTCGATGCATGCGCCAGGATCACGCCGCCGCCGGTGTAGATCATTGGACGCTCGGCCGACAGCAGCAGCTGCAGTGCCTTGCGGATCTGGCCGGCGTGGCCTTTGTCGACCGGGCGGTAGGAACGCATCTCGATATCCTTCGGATACGAGTACACGTGCTTGTGCATCGAAATATCTTTGGGAATATCGACCAGCACCGGGCCTGGACGGCCGGTCTTGGCGATATAGAAGGCCTTCTTGATGGTCTCGGCCAGGTCTTTCACGTCCTTCACCAGGAAGTTGTGCTTGACCACCGGGCGGGTGATGCCGACGGTGTCGCATTCCTGGAACGCATCCTGGCCAATCGCGTGGCTCGGCACCTGGCCGGAAATCACCACCATCGGAACGGAGTCCATGTAGGCGGTGGACAGGCCGGTCACCGCGTTGGTGACGCCGGGTCCGGAAGTGACCAGCGCCACGCCCACTTTGTTCGAGCTGCGCGAATACGCATCGGCGGCATGGATGGCGGCCTGCTCATGGCGAACGAGGATGTGCTGGAATTTGTCCTGCTTGAAGATGGCGTCGTAGATATAAAGGACGGCGCCGCCGGGATATCCGAAAACGTGTTCTACGCCTTCCTCAGCGAGGCAGCGGACAACGATTTCGGCGCCCGTGATGGGAGCTTCGGTATTCATGAAACATTCCTTTCAAGGTCCATAGGAGATTGATCGGATGCTCTTGCCTAGCGAAGTGGGCGACACCGTGCACGACTCTCAGCTTCCCTTCTTTCTGCGGTGACACTGACCCTTCCCCCATGCGTAGCTGGAGTACAAGCCGGTGCTAAACGCAACTCGTTTGGCTGGAGTTTTGCAGCGGTTTCTGGCCTACCTCTCGCGCTTGTGGCACGGGTTAGAGCAAACTGCTGACAATAGAAAGCTGGCTTTTCAGAACGGCTTTGTGTGCCTGTCCCGAAGAACCGGGGAGCCTTGTGGTGTACAAAGCGTCCTTAACGTTACCGCGCTGCACCATATTGGTCAAGCTTATTCTGCTTTTTTTGTTAAAATGCCGGATTGTTCAGACTAGCGATATAGCGCAGCCCTCTTCCCGACGCATGGCCACAGACAAAGAATTATCGGATTTCCTCGAAAGTGTCGAGCGCCGCGCCTTCAAACAAGCGGTCTATGCCGTCCGAAAGGACGAGTCCGCCCTGGACATTGTGCAGGATGCGATGATCAAGCTCGCCGAAAAATACGGCGACAAACCGGCGGCCGAATTGCCGGCTTTGTTCCAGCGCATCCTGCAAACCACGATACTTGATTATTTCCGTCGCGAAAAAGTCCGTAATACCTGGGTAAGTCTTTTCTCGGGCCTTGGCCCTGGCCAGGAAGAGCATGAGGACTTTGATATACTGGAATCCTACGAGGCTGAACAGGGTTCCCAGGCGGCCGAGTCGAGTGCGGATCAGGTGGAACGGGCACAAATCTTGCAGATAATTGAAGAAGAAGTGCAAAAACTGCCTACGCGTCAACGAGAAGCGTTCCTCATGCGTTACTGGCAGGACATGGACGTAGCAGAAACTGCCGAAGCGATGGGATGTTCCGAAGGGAGCGTAAAGACGCATTGCTCACGAGCAACACACACTCTCGCTGAATCGCTCAAAGCCAAGGGAATTAAGTTATGAACACCGAAGATACCAACTTTGCATACGGCGTGCGGCGCGCGCTCAATGAAAAGCTAGACGACCTGCCAGCCGCTACGACTGATCGCCTGGCCGCAGCCCGCATGGCTGCGATGAAGCGCAAGAAGGCCGATGCGCCGGCCCGCGTACGCGTGAGCCGCACCGCGCCGGCGGTGGCTGGC
Organism: Duganella sp. CF458; assembly: GCF_900113115.1. GTDB lineage: Bacteria > Pseudomonadota > Gammaproteobacteria > Burkholderiales > Burkholderiaceae_D > Rugamonas. The sequence continues at coordinate 30,090 of NZ_FOOF01000023.1, forward strand.
GGTGCAAGCGGCTTCTTCGCCAACCCGTTTGCCTGGTTCAACCGCGTCAGCGTGGCCCTGCCATTGCTCCTGCTGCTGGGCGGCATGGTCGGCGTGTACCAGTACGAACAACAGCAATCGATCGTGGAACTGGCAGAAATGGACGCCGCTGTGCTGTCCGATGAACTGCCGCTGTCTGCTTACCTTGACCAAGGCTTTGGCGCCTATCTCGAGACTCGCGAGCAATAAAGTATGGCGCGTGTAAGTGGCAGGACAACATGGGTTGCTGGAGCAATCGCCTTAGCGGGCGTGGGAATCGCTGCCGTCGTATGGCTGGTGAGCCGGCCTGCTTCGTCCCCTGCGCCGGCGCCTTCGACTGCCGCAACCGCTGCAGCTCCTGCCAAGCCAGTCGGTGAAAAGCCCCACTGGTCCGACCTGAAACCGGCCCAGCAGCAAGCCCTGGCACCGCTTGAAGCGACCTGGGAAGAGCTGGGCCCGGTGCGCAAGCAAAAATGGATTTCCATCGGCAATCGCCTGGCCAAAATGAAGCCGGACGAAAAAGCGCGCGTGCAGCAACGCATGCGCGAATGGGTGGCGTTGTCGCCGGCCGAACGCAAGGCCGTGCGCGAGAACTTTGCCCGCGCCCAGAAGAAAGCCACGCCACCGGGCCAGCGTGCGGCCGAGTGGGAGCAATATCAGCAATTGCCGGACGAAGCCAAGAAAGCCCTGGCAGATGCGGCCGCAGCCAAGAATAACCAGGTCGTCAAGACGCCGAGCCTGGCACAGTCCACCGTGAAGACACCGGCGCCAGTCAAGGTAAAAGGCCATGGCCTGGTGCGGGGACCGGGCACCGTTCCGCCGGGTACGGTGCCGCCAGCGCCGATTGGCTTGCCGCAAGGTTCGCCGGCTGTGGTGCCGCCGGGCAGCTCGCTCGGCGCGGGCAGCGTAAATACAGCGTCTTCCGCTACGGCTGCCACGCCTGGCACCGCCCCGCTGACCGCGCCCGCCACCGCGCCGACCGCCAGTCCGGCGGCCCCGGCGACGGATGCCACCGCGCCCGCTTCCGCTACCCCAGCCGCGCCGAGCGCGCCACCAGTGCTTCCCAATGCAAGCAAATAACGCTGTGCCAACCATCAAGCGTCGCCTGATTGCCATGGTCTACGAGATCCTGCTGGCGCTCGCTGCCCTGTTCCTGCCATTCCTGGTCTTTGAGATTGCAAGCAAGGCCAGCCACACCGCGCTGGTCGAGCATATGCGCCAGTTCCTGGCCTTCCTGATCCTGGGTGCTTACTTCATCCACCAATGGACCCGCAAAGGCCAGACCCTGGCCATGCAAACCTGGCGCATCAAGCTGGTGCAGCCGGGCCAAGCGTACCTGCCGATCCGCACCGCCGCCTTGCGTTACCTGTTGTGCTGGCTGTGGATCTTGCCCGGCATCGTCGTCGCCTACGCAGCCGACCTCAGCAATAAGCACAAGCTCTACGCCTTGCTGGCCAGCGTCCTGCTGTGGTCGCTGACCGCCTTCCTCGACAAGGACCGCCAGTTCCTGCATGACCGCATCGCCGGGACCCGCCTGGTGCAATTGCCGAAACCGGAGAAAAAAGGCGCCAAAGCCGCCTAAGCACTCGCTATACTGGACTTGCACACGGGAGGCAACCATGGACAAGGACAGCAGCTTCACTGGCTCAATTCCGGAAACTTACGAGCGCGCCATGGTGCCGCTCCTCTTCACCCCCTATGCGATCGACATGGCGCGCCGCATTGGACAACGGCGCCCGGCGCGCATACTGGAAGTGGCGGCCGGCACCGGCGCCGTCACCCGGCTCCTGCTGCAGGAAATCCCCGCCGCGCAAATCGTCGCCAGCGACCTCAATCCCGCCATGCTGGAGCAAGCGCGCAAGGCCGTCGTTTCGCCGCGCGTTGAATGGCAACAGGCGGATGGGCAAGCACTGCCCTTCCCCGACGCCAGCTTCGACGCGGTGGCATGCCAGTTCGGCGTGATGTTCTTTCCCGATAAGGTGCGCGGCTTCAGCGAAGCGCGCCGCGTATTGAAGCCGGGCGGCGTATATTGCTTCAATGTATGGGATGGCATCAGTCATAACGACTTTTCCGCGGCCATCAACCATGCTCTGGCCAAGGTATTCCCCGAAGACCCGCCCCGCTTCCTGGCGCGCGTGCCCTATGGCTGGCACGACGTCGACGTGATCGTCGAAGAGCTGAAACGCGGCGGTTGGACCGGAAACATCACGCATGAAGTGGTGACGGCAACCAGCCGCGCAGAGTCCGCAGCATCCACCGCCATGGCGCTCTGCCAGGGTTCTCCGCTAAGGGCGGATATTGAAGCGCGCGATCCAGGGCGCCTGCAGGAAGCCACGAACGCGGCGATCGCAGCGCTGACCGAAAAGTTCGGCAGCGGCGCCATTGAAGGAAAAATGCAGGCGCTTGTGTTTACTTGCGAGGCGTGAACTCGTAGACGCGCGCACCCTCGCCCACGTCCTCGTCGTCGTCCAGCGCCAACTCGCCGCGCTCGAAAGCCGCGACGACCTCCAAGGCCTGCCCCATTTCATCTTGCGGCACCATGACGCGCGCCCCGCCAATGGCGGGCGCCAGCAGGAAAGCCGCTTGCACATGCTGGTCATCCATCACCGTGGCGTTCAGTCCCGCCGCACGCAGGCAGCCGCAGAGGATGAAAGCATCCGCCGGAATCAGGCAGCGGCGAACCAGGCAGAAGTCGTTGTCCATAGCGCCATCATAGCTTGAATGGTGAATTGGGATCATCTTTGCATTCCAGGTATCGGCGGCGCCCTTCCCGCACCAGTTTCTGGATACCATGGCGACAGGTCTTATCGAGGTCCGGCAAGGAGTAGCGCCTCAGCACCCGCCCTTCGGGATCGAGGTCAAATCCGGTGCCGCCCACCAGGCGCAAGTCATAGCAATCAGGATGCGTGCAATACATTTCGCAATCGACGCAGGCATTGGCTTCTTCACCATCATGGAAGGCAATGCAATGGTCATACACAGCCGGCGCCAGGATCGTAAAGGAGCTCGACTGGAAATAGCCGCATTTGCCGTCTTTATCCGCAAAACGGGCCACGCCGCGTGGCGCGTAGGGATAGTCGAAGTCGCTGGTATGGTAGATGCCCGGTACGACGACGCGGCCGCGCCGGTCCAGTGCAGCGACTTCGTGGGGCCAGCTGTCGATGACAATCACGGCCTTGCCGGATTTGTTAAAAGAGAGTTTGCGCAGGTAGCGCGGTTTGAGTTGGCGCACACCTGCCCGTTCCGTAAAGCAGCCGGCCGGCCAGACGTCCTCGCCATCGCGTGCCGGGCATCCGGGACCGGCCGCCATGGCGCCAAACGGCATCAGCATCAACAGGAATAAGAGCAGGCAGGCACGCATCAAAGATCTCCGGCAAGTAAGGGGTGCTGGGAGGTAAAGGCAGCCAGGTGCTCCAGCAAGGCGCGCACGCGGGCCGGCAGGTAGCGCTGCTGCGACCAGACGGCGTAGACGCTGCGTTCGCGCGAGGTCCAGCCGGGCAACAGCCGCACCAAGGCGCCCGACTCCAGGCTGGCGTGGCATTGCAGTTCTGGCGCAAGGACAATTCCGAGGCCCGCCTCCGCCATCATCACCGCCAATCGTACTTCATTGACGCGCACGCGCGGATCAGGGTGCAGCACGAACTGGGCTCCGCTTCCGGGGTCCTGCAGATGCCATTCGCGCAAAGGCAGTGTGGCGATGGTGGAGTGGCCTTCCAGTTCCTTCATATTGCGCGGAGTGCCGTTTCGGGCAAGGTAGGCGGGCGACGCGGCCAATACCAGCCTTACATCGCCAAGCCTGCGCTGCGTCAGCGTGGAATCGGCCATTGCACCGATGCGGATCGCCAGGTCGGCGCCGCTGCCGACCAGGTCCTGAACTTCATTGGACAGTTCCAGTTCGAGCCGCACGCGGGGAAATTGCTCGAGGAAGCTGGCCCAGGCCGGCGCCAGGATCTCGCTGGCAAAATTCACGGGGGCCAGCACACGGATCGTGCCTTCCACGGCGCCCAGCGTAGCGTCGAGCCGGAGGGTGGCCTGGCGCAGGGCCTGTACCAAGGGCCGGCATTGCTCGTAATACTGGGTCCCCTCCGCCGTCAGCATGGTGCGGCGCGCACTGCGATGCAGGAGCCGGTAGCCCAAGCCGGCCTCCAGCTTCTGCAGGCGGCGCGTGACGGTGGCGCTGGGCAAGCCTTCCTTCTCGGCGGCGGCGTTCAGGCTGCCCGCTTCGACGATGGCGATGAATAAGGCAAGGTCATCGAGCATGATTCCATTTTCGGAATTGGAGATTGAAATTTCAACTCTAGTGTACTCCAACGGAATTGACTACGCTGGAGGCAATGACCAATTAGCTGGAGAACACCATGACAGACCTGCGTACCCGGATGATTTTTGCGGCCCTGATGTCGTTCCTGATGACCGTCATCATGAGCGGCTGGATTACTTTCCTGAATGTCGGGCTCACGACGGAATATGCCGCGCGTTGGGGACACGCCTTCCTTGCCGCCTGGCCGGCAGCCTTTTTCGCCGTGATGACGATCGCCCCGATGGTGCAGCGCGCAAGCCTGCGCCTCGCCGCCGCACTACGCTAGAGCCCGTGTCCCACCATGGTGGGACACGAACTCGGCTTTAGTGGGATTAGAAGCGCTCGTAGCCTTGGAGGTAGCGCCATTCGCCGGGCTGCAGGCCGGCCATGGAAATGCGGCCGATGCGTTGACGCTTGACGGCGGTGGCCTCCAGGCCAACGTCGGCGCATAGCTTGGCGACCAGGGCTGGCTTGGGCGGCTTCACAGCGAAACGCAGGCGGTGCTCGTTTTGCCAACTTACTTTGCCGGCGCCTTGATTGAGCAGCGTGAGGCCGTTGTCGGCAATCTCGCCTTCCACATCGACGATCAATTCCTGTTCGACAGTGGCGCCTTCATCCACCAATTTGCGAGCGATGCGGAAGTCTTGCGTGAACACGAACAGGCCGCTGGCCTGCTTGTCCAGCGCCAGGCACGCCGTCAGATTGCGCAGGTGGCGCTTGAGGAAGCGGATGCGCTGGGCGTCCTTGCTGCGGGCTTCCGGCTGGAGGCAGGCCAGTGCGTCGGCGCCCGCTGGCTTGTTCAGGAGGATCGTGACTGGCGCGATGTCGAGCAGGGTTGCGTCGGGCGAGAGCACAACTTGTTGGCCGGGTGCGACGCGCGCGCCTGGTTCTTCGACAAGTTCGCCGTCAACTGTGACGTAGGCGCCTTCGATGTAGTTTTCCGCTTCGCGGCGCGAGCATGGAACCATGTCCGCCACGCGCTTGGCGAGGCGGATGGTGTTGTCTTCGTTGTTCATTATTGCTTGAAGTAGTGGGCGAAAACGGCGGCGACGTGTTCAAGGTCGGCGCGCGTTACGTCCAGGTGGGTCACAAGGCGCAATGTCGGCGCCATCGAAACGCGGATGCGTTCCGCTGCCAGCGCGGAGTTCAGGCCTTCGCAGGCTTCGCGCGGCATGGTGACGAACAGGATGTTCGTGTGCGGCACGCTGACTTGCAGCACGCCGATCTTCGCCAGTTCGGCAGCCAGCCAGCTGGCGTTGGCGTGGTCTTCGGCCAGGCGTTGGACGTTGTTCTGCAGGGCATACAGGCCCGCGGCGGCGATCACGCCGGCTTGGCGCATGCCGCCACCCAGCATTTTCCGCCAGCGCTTGCCCTGCTCGATCAGTTCCCGGCTGCCGCACAGGACGGAGCCGACCGGGGCGCCGAGGCCTTTGCTCAGGCAGACGGATACGCTGTCGAAGCCTTTCACGGCCTCTTGCAGGGTGGTGCCTTGCTTGACTGCGGCGTTGCAGACGCGCGCTCCGTCAAGGTGCGTGGCCAGGCCGCGTGCGTGCGCTAAGCGGGTGGCTTGTGCAAGGTACTGCTGCGGCAGGACTTTTCCGCCGATGGTGTTTTCCAGTGCCAGCAGCCTGGTACGGGCGAAGTGGAAGTCGTGCGGCTTGATGGCGGCTTCGATGTCTTGCAGGGCGATGCTGCCGTCGGGCTGGTTGGTGAGCGGCTGGGGCTGGATGCTGCCGAGGACCGCTGCGCCGCCACCTTCGTATTTGTAGGTGTGGGCTTCCTGGCCGACCAGGTATTCGTCTCCCCTGCCGCAGTGGGCCAACAGGGCGATCAGGTTGGTTTGCGTGCCGCTGGGTGCGAACAGGGCGGCTTCGTAACCGAAGAGTTCCGCGGCGTAGGCTTGCAGGGCGTTGACGGTCGGATCGTCGCCGTACACGTCGTCGCCCACCTGCGCGGTGAACATCGCTTCGCGCATCGCGGCGCTCGGGTGTGTAACGGTGTCGCTGCGCAGGTCGATCCAGCGCTCGCCGTCAGCGGCGAGCGGAGTCGACCCTGCGCCGGCGGGATAGCCGGTGCTCACGGCGCCACCTCGGCGTCCGAAGGCACAGCGGCGGGCGCGCCGGTGTAGAAGCGTTCGCCCATTTCGTCGAGGCCGATGGTGGACAGCACTTCCTTCAATCGCTCGGCAGGCTTTCGGCGCGGCAGGTTCTTGTACGTGGCTACGATCAGCTCATTCTTCATCGAGTGCTCCCAGCCGACGAGCTCAGTGACGGTGACCTGGTAGCCGTGCGATTCCAGTTGCAGGCAGCGCAGCACGTTGGTGATCTGGCTGCCGAATTCACGGGTGTGAATCGGGTGGCGCCACAATTCGGTCAGTACGTTCTTGCCCAGCGAGGAGCCTTTGTTCTTGCGTAGCACGGATGCGACTTCGGCCTGGCAGCATGGCACCAGCACGATGTGCTTGGCCTTCTTCTTCAGCGCGAAATCGATGGCATCGTCGGTGGCGGTATTGCAGGCGTGCAGTGCGGTGACGATGTCGATCTGCTCCGGCAGTTGGTCGGAGGTGGTCGATTCAGCCACCGACAGCGGCAGGAAGCTCATGCCAGGGAACTCGAATTTGCGCGCCAGTTCTTCGGAGCGTGCGACCAGCTCTTCGCGCGTTTCGATGCCGTAGATGTGCGAGTCGTCGCCCAGGGCCTTGAAGAACAGGTCGTAGATGATGAAGCCGAGGTAGGACTTCCCTGCCCCATGATCGACCAGCGAGACCGAGCCCTTGGCCGAACGCACGTCGTTCAGCAGCGGTTCGATGAACTGGTACAGGTGGTAGACCTGTTTCAGCTTGCGGCGGCTGTCCTGATTCAGTTTGCCGTCGCGGGTCAGGATATGCAGTTCCTGCAGCAGCGCGACCGATTGGCCGGGCTTGACCTCCGGGATGTCGGTGACGGTGGTTGGCAGCGGCGCCGGTGCCGGCCTGGCGCCGGTTGCGGCCTTACTGCGCTTCATCGATCCACGCCTGCTGGATGGCTTCCAGTACCTTTTCGCCGCCGCGCTTATGGTCGTCGTCGAAGCCGTCCAGGTCGACGATCCAGTTGTGCAGGTCGACAAAGCGCACGGTGGTCGGGTCGACGTCCGGGAACTTGTCGTACAGGGCTTCGGCAATCGCCGTGACATCACTCCATTTCAGCATGGTGCACCTCGGCTCAGTGGCCGCCTTCGCTGGCGTGGTTGATCGTGTACTTCGGAATTTCGATGACCAGGTCTTCGTCCGCCACGATGGACTGGCAGGACAGGCGCGAGCAGGCTTCCAGGCCCCAGGCTTTGTCCAGTAGGTCTTCTTCCGTGTCGGTCGCTTCGTTCAGCGAATTGAAGCCTTCACGCACCAGCACGTGGCAAGTGGTGCAGGCGCAGGATTTCTCGCAGGCGTGTTCGATGTGGATGTCGTTTTCCAGCAGGACGTCGCACACGGACTTCCCTGCTTCGGTTTCGATCACGGCGCCTTCGGGGCACAGCTTGGCATGCGGCAGGATGACGATTTGTGGCACTTCTATTCCTCAGTCAATTAAACAACCTGGTCCAGCGTCTTGCCGGCCAGTGCGCTGCGCACGCTGCGGTCCATGCGGCGCGATGCGAATTCTTCGGTGCCCTGGGCCAGGGCTTCGTAGGCGGCTTTTACCGCGTAGTGGTCGGCTTCGCCGCTGCCGGATTTCACCAGCATGTCCATGGTGGTGGCCATCAGGGCGTTGATGGCGGCGCGCTCGTCGTCGTTCAGCAGGTTGCCGTCTTCGTCCAGCGCGGACTGGGTGGCCAGCATGATGCGCTCGGCTTCCACCTGTTCTTCGCGCAAAGCGCGGGCTTTCATGTCGGCTTCCGCTTCGGTGTGCGATTCGGACAGCATGCGCGCCACGTCGTCGTCGCCCAGGCCGTACGAAGGCTTGACCGTGATCGAAGCTTCCACATTGGAGCGCAGTTCGCGCGCGGAGACCGACAGCAGGCCGTCGGCGTCCACCTGGTAGGTGATGCGGATGCGCGCAGCGCCGGCCGCCATGGGCGGGATGCCGCGCAGTTCAAAGCGGGCCAGCGAACGGCAGTCGCTGACCAGTTCGCGCTCGCCTTGCAGCACGTGCACTGCCAGCGCGGTCTGGCCATCCTTGAAGGTGGTGAATTCCTGCGCGCGGGCGCATGGGATGGTCGAGTTGCGCGGAATGATCTTCTCGACCAGGCCGCCCATGGTCTCGATGCCCAGCGACAGCGGGATCACGTCCAGCAGCAGCCAGTCGTCGCCCGCGGCGCGGTTGCCGGCCAGCAGGTTGGCCTGGATCGCCGCGCCCAGCGCCACCACCTTGTCCGGGTCGATGTTGGCGTGCGGGATGGTGTGGAAGTATTCGCCTACCGCGCGCTGCACGTGCGGCATGCGGGTGGCGCCGCCCACCATGACCACGCCGTCGATATCGTCGGCGTCGAGGCTGGCGTCGCGCAGGGCCTTCTTCACCGCGTTCATGGTCTTGGCAACCAGGTGCTTGGTGATGTCGGCGAAAATTTCAGGGGTGATGCGCTGGTGGACTTCTTCGCCCGAGCGCAGCATGGCGTCGATGGTTACTTCCGGCTTGGTCGACAGCAGCTCTTTCGCTTCGCGCGCTTTCACCATCAGGGTGGCGGTGTCTTCGTCGGACAACGGCGCGAGCTTTTCCTGCTCATGCACCCAGCAGAACAGGCGGTGGTCGAAGTCGTCGCCGCCCAGCGCGGAGTCGCCGCCGGTAGCCAGCACTTCAAACACGCCTTTGGACAGCTTCAGGATCGAGATGTCGAAAGTGCCGCCGCCCAGGTCGTACACGGCGAAGATGCCTTCGGAGCCGTTATCCAGGCCATAGGCGATTGCCGCGGCAGTCGGTTCGGACAGCAGGCGCAGAACGTTGATGCCGGCCAGTTGCGCCGCATCCTTGGTGGCCTGGCGCTGCGCTTCATCGAAGTATGCCGGCACGGTGATCACGGCGCCGACCAGGTCGTCGCCCAGCGAGTCTTCCGCGCGCTGGCGCAGGGTGGCCAGGATCTGGGCCGAGACTTCCACCGGCGATTTGACGCCGGCCACGGTCTTCAGCTGCACCATGCCGGGCGCATCGACGAAATCGTACGGCAGGTTCTCGGCGTAGGCGATGTCCTTCAGGCCGCGGCCCATGAAACGCTTGACCGAAACGATGGTGTTCTTCGGGTCGGTGGTCTGGTGGGCTTGCGCCTTGTAGCCGATGTTGGCATGGCCGTTCGGCAGGTAACGCACCACGGACGGCAGCAACGGGTGGCCTTCCTCGTCGTTCAGCACTTCAGGAATGCTGCTGCGGACGGTCGCGACCAGCGAATTGGTGGTGCCGAGGTCGATACCCACTGCCAGGCGGTGCTGGTGCGGGGCAGTCGACATGCCCGGTTCGGAAATCTGCAAAAGTGCCATTTATCTATTTCACGCCTTAGAAGGCTCTGTAGTACTCAAAAGACCATTTACAAACTGGTCAACATCAGAAGTCTTATGACAGACAGCGTCCAACAGATGTTTTGTCTGTCGAGAGGCAGGAAACTCAAATACAACATCTCCACCATCATCCAACAAGGCAAGAACTGCGCGCTCCCGCCAGCCGGGCCTTTCGTCACGCCCAGTCAACGCCGAGAAACTCATCACTGCCGTTACACCAAGCCCTGGCAAATGGTAATAACGCTCACGATACAACGCCAACCGCCGCCCTTGATACTCTGTTTCATAAAAGGCAGGGTATTGCGACTCCGTACCTTTAACGAGAGTCTCTGGGGCCGTCTCTTTTGACCACGCCAACTCGCCATTATGAGTCATTTCGAAGATCTTAAAGACTGCCTGATCGTACTTGTTTTCACTCATTTGTTACTCCAAGTAGCGTCATCCAACTCATTTTCCAACGTGCGAACCAAGCCGCTCGCTTTCCCAAATATATCGAGAATCGCTTCCCGCGATGGCGAAGGCGCCCCAGCAAAATGAACAATCCAGACTTGCCAGAATCGTGGTTCAATTCCACCGCGACGCATTGCTGCGATCAAACTTTCTGCCGCCTCGTTCGCATCCCCCCGGGTTCTTCGCCGTGCAGACTTAGTATCGGCCCAAAGGTGATTCAGCGCCTCAGTTAACTGGGTTTGATACGCTTCCGGTTCGCCCAACCAGGCATTCAGCACCACCAGTGAGCCATCGATCTTTTCCATTAACCCGGGAATCGTGGCGCGGAACAGGTATCGCTTTTCGATTGCCTTCAGCTTCCAGACTGCGAAAAACGAAGCACCTGCACCAACAATCTTAAATACTTCTGCAACCAACTTAAGCTTTTCGCCGTGTTGGAGCCAAAAGGCATCCAAATTGGGCAACAAAGCGCCAAACAATTGGCTGTCGGGCATCAAGCCTCCTCGATGATGGCAAACGTATGCTCTACCTCTTCCTTAAATTTCTCGATGAACATCATGGCGCGCACACCTTGCGCGACGGCGTGATAGTCACCGGCGTTGCAATGCTGTTCGATCTCCGCCAACTGGCCCTTGCGGGCGGCGCGCAACTGGCGGTCCAGCTTGTCGAGCAGATCGCCATCCTTGCCGGCGCGCGCTTCGGACAGCTCTTCACGCCACTCCATCTGCTGCATCAGGAATTCCATCGGCATGGCCGTGTTGGATTCCATCTTCAAATCGACGCCATTCAGCTCGCACAGGTATTGCGCGCGCTTCTGCGGATTCTTCAGGGTCTGGTAAGCCTCGTTGGAACGGGTCGACCACTGCATGGCAACGCGCTTTTCGGCATCGGTGGCATTGACGAACTTGTCGGGATGGACGCGGCTCTGGACTTCGCGGTAGGCGGCGTCCAGGGCGCCCGTATCGACGGCGAACTGCTGGGGAAGCTGGAAGAGTTCGAAGTGGTTCTGCACGATATTAAATGCGGAAGCTTTCGCCGCAGCCGCATGCATCCTTCTCGTTCGGGTTGTTGAACTTGAAGCCTTCGTTCAAGCCTTCGCGCGCGAAGTCCAGCTCGGTGCCGTCGATGTACGGCAGGCTTTTCGGGTCAACGAAGACCTTCACGCCGAACGACTCGAAGACGGAATCTTCCGCCGTCACTTCGTCCACGTATTCCAGCTTGTAGGCCAGACCGGAGCAGCCGGTCGTGCGTACGCCAAAGCGCAGGCCAATGCCCTTTCCGCGACGCTCGATGTAGCGGTTGATATGCTTGGCTGCTTTTTCGGTCAGGGTGATTGCCATTACTTCCTCCGAGCGCTGATTAGGCGCCGTGTTTTGCCTTGTAGTCGTTCACAGCCGCCTTGATGGCGTCTTCAGCCAGGATGGAGCAGTGGATCTTCACTGGCGGCAGGGCCAGTTCTTCCGCGATCTGGGTGTTCTTGATGGCCAGCGCTTCATCCAGCGACTTGCCCTTCACCCATTCGGTCACCAGCGAGCTGGAGGCGATTGCCGAGCCGCAGCCGTAGGTCTTGAACTTTGCGTCTTCGATCTTGCCGTCCGCGCCGACCTTGATCTGCAGCTTCATCACGTCGCCGCAAGCAGGCGCGCCGACCATGCCGGTACCGACCGTCTCGTCGCCCTTTTCAAAGGAACCGACGTTGCGCGGGTTTTCGTAGTGGTCGAGGACTTTTTCCGAGTATGCCATTTTGATGCTCCTGTAATCTAAGAATTCTGCTGTGCGCTTAGTGCGCCGCCCACTGGATGGTGGAGAGGTCCACGCCATCCTTGTACATTTCCCACAGCGGGGACAGTTCGCGCAGCTTGCCCACTTTGCCTTTCAGCAGTTCGACGGCGAAGTCGACGTCTTTTTCGGTGGTGAAGCGGCCGATGGTGAAACGGATCGAGCTGTGCGCCAGTTCGTCGCTGCGGCCCAGGGCACGCAGCACGTAGGACGGCTCCAGCGAAGCCGAGGTGCAGGCCGAACCGGACGATACGGCCAGGTCTTTCACGGCCATGATCAGGGACTCGCCTTCCACGAAGTTGAAGCTCACGTTCAGGTTGTGCGGCACGCGGTGGTCCATGTCGCCGTTGACGTAGGTTTCCTCGATTTCCTGCAGGCCGGTCGCCAGGCGGTCGCGCAGGGCGCGGATGCGGGCGATTTCGGACTCCATTTCCTCCTTGGCCAGGCGGAACGCTTCGCCCATCGCCACGATCTGGTGGGTTGGCAGGGTGCCGGAGCGCAGGCCGCGCTCGTGGCCGCCGCCGTGCATCTGCGCTTCGATACGCACGCGCGGCTTGCGGCAGACGTACAGGGCGCCCACGCCTTTCGGGCCGTAGGTCTTGTGCGCGGTGAAGGTCATCAGGTCGACTTTCAGCTCTTGCAGGTCGATCGCCACCTTGCCGGTCGCTTGCGCGGCGTCGCAGTGGAAGATGATGCCTTTCTTGCGGCAGAAGGCGGCGATTTCCTTGATCGGCTGGATCACGCCGATTTCATTGTTGACCATCATGACCGAGATCAGGATGGTGTCCGGACGCACGGCCGCTTCCAGTTGTTCGATGGTGATCAGGCCATTGTCCTGGGTATCCAGGTAGGTGGCGTCGAAGCCCTGGCGCTCCAGCTCACGCACGGTGTCCAGCACGGATTTGTGCTCGGTTTTCACGGTGATGATGTGCTTGCCCTTGGACTTGTAGAAGTTGGCCGCGCCTTTCAGGGCAAGGTTGTTCGATTCGGTGGCGCCGGAGGTCCAGATGATTTCGCGCGGGTCGGCGTTGACCAGGGCGGCCACGTGGCCGCGCGCTTCTTCCACCGCTGCTTCCGCGGTCCAGCCGTACATGTGGCTGCGGGATGCCGGGTTGCCGAACTGTTCGCGCAGGTAAGGGATCATCTTGTCCGCAACGCGTGGATCGATCGGCGTGGTGGCCGAGTAGTCCATGTAAATCGGGAAGTGCGGCGCGGTCTTGAATTCTACCGGTGCTACCTGGGCGACGTTCTTTTCGGGGGCGTTCATCTAAATTACTCCAATTCGGTTAACCGAGGGCTGCTTGGTTGCTGTTGCGGTGCACATGGACTGGCTGCTCTGCCGCGGCTTTGGCTTTTTGCTGGTCCACCAGGTCCTGCAGCGACACGGAATCCAGGTAGTCGACCATCTTTTCATTCAGGGTGGCCCACAGTTCGTGGGTCATGCAGCGGGCGCCGTTGGCGTGGTCGGCGCCGTGGCAATTCTCCTTGCCGCCGCACTGGGTTGCATCGAGCGGTTCGTCAACAGCAATAATGATGTCGGCGACGGTCACCTTGTCTGCCTTGCGGGCCAGGCTGTAGCCGCCGCCAGGGCCGCGGATCGATTCCACGATTTCGTGGCGGCGCAGCTTGCCGAACAATTGTTCGAGATAAGACAGGGAAATCGACTGGCGCTGGCTGATTCCGGAAAGCGTTACCGGACCCTTGCCCTGGCGCATGGCCAGGTCAATCATCGCAGTCACTGCAAAACGGCCTTTGGTAGTCAGACGCATCACAACCTCGGTTCAACTCAGTTAAAATATCGTTCTGTTCTCGCAAATCAAAACCCGATTACTTGAACGATTTAGTCAAGTATACCAGACTTGCGCAGACCTTGCCGGACGCGCCTCTTGCTGTCCGAGGGGCAATTCGCGCCGGCGCGGCTACCCCGCTCAGCGCCTCAGCAGCCCCATCGGGCCAAACAGCGCCTGCATTTCCTTATTGGCAATAAACGACAGGTTGTAGGGATGTTCGGCGGCGATCTGCGGCAGCGCCTGCACGCTCGGCAACTTGTTCAGTTGCTCGGCGATTTTCCCCCACAGAATCAAGGTTGGCTGCTGGATGGCCAGCGACTGCATGACTGTTGCAAAGAATGGCAGCCAGGCCTTGGCGTCTTTCACGGGAGCAACATGCGCGCGGAACACCAGCGAGGCGTTCAGCAGCAGGAAGCCATGGCGGTGCAGGCGCTCCTGCATTTCGGCCAGGGTCTGGATGGCGGCGCCCGATTTGGCGCGGGTCGAGCAGGCAGCCAGCGCTTCACCGGCGGTATTCGACTCTTCCAGCTGGCCGTCGGCGACCAGCAGCATTTTCATGAAGTTGCGCAGCGACGTGGCCTTGTTGACCGGCTTGGACAGGCCGCCGCCCGCTTGTTCCGACCACAGGCCCTGCACGGCGCCGTCCATGAAGCACACGCCCGTTGCGCTCTCTGCGCGCGGATAAGGCCCCTCCCCCACCAGCACATAGCGCACCTGGTCCAGCGGCTGCTGGAAGGCGGCGAACAAGCGCAATTCGGTCGGCAGGTAGCTGTCGGCCGCCAGTTCAGGCAAGTAGGACGGGTTGGCCGCCGCCATCGCCTGCAGGCCGCGCTCCAGGATCGGGCGCCACGAAGGGTGGGCGCGGTCGAGCGCTTGCAGGATAGGGCTGGGAATCGTCATGGCGGCTGTCGGCGATAGGCAAAGGCGAGATTGTATCGCCGCCAGCCGGCGCGGTCTATGGCTGGCAGGTGATCGCGCCTGCGCTCCATGCCGCTACTCCGCCAGGGAATCCGAATGCTTCAGCTTGACGTTGGCGGCACGCAGCTTGCGATACAGGAAGGCTACGGCCAACAAGGCGGCCGCCGCCAGGGCAGCGGCAACCGACCAGGCCAGCCGCAACTTCGACTGGTTGCGCAACTCTTTCGAGTTTTCCCCGTTCTGGCGCAACAGTTCTTCGTCCTCGCGCTCTTTTTTCTGGATCTGGGACTGGGCCGTGCTGGCGTCCAGCGCCTTGCGCCTGGCCCGCGCATAGACCTGCAGGGCCAGTTCTTTCAGGCCCACGTATTCCAGCGCCCGCGCATATTCGGACAGCGCGTCGGCATCCATCATCTCGATGTTGACCGCCTCGATCGCTTCGCGCCCCACGTCCAGCTGGCCCAGGTAGATCAGGGCGATCCCCTCGTTAAACTGCGAAATTTCCGCCATTTCGGTGTTGCCGGTGGCCAGGGCCGCTTTCTTCGACTCCTGGCTGAGCGCCAGCGCTTCCCTGTAATCCTGGCTTTTCAGGCTCATGTCGGCCAGGGTGACCTGCAACTCGGGCACATCTTCGTCCATGCGATGCTTCTGGAGCCATGCCACCACATCGTTCAGGGCATCCCGCGCGCGCGCAACCTGGCCCGCGCTTTCGGCGATTTCCCACTCGGCATAACGGGCGCGGATCATCGGGCCGTCGAGCGGGATCAGTGCGGCCTTGGCCTTCAACACGTCGATCGACTTGAGCGCTTCCTGGCTGCCGCCGGCCAGGCCATTCAATGCATACGCCCTGGCGCGCAAGGCCATGAACTGGGCGAGGGGCTGGCCCGACTTGTCGGCCAGCGCCACGGCACGGTCGATGTACTCGAGTCCCTTGCGGCCATTGCCCTGCCGGATTTCGTCCTGGCCGACCGTGAGTATCACTTTGGCCTGCAGCGCAAAGTCGCTGGTCTGGTCGGCCAGCTGGCGCGCCATTTCCAGGTTTTTGCTGGCCGCTTCCCTATCGTCGAGGGCGGAAAACAGGTAGGAACGGTCGAGCAAGCTGTTGGCGATGATCGACTCGTCATCCAACTGACGGCCGATGCGCTCTTCCTCTGCCACCGCCTGCAGCGACGCGGCACGGTCCGCGCTCCGGGTTACCTTGCTGAGTACCGAGAAATAGGTCGCCTGGTCGCGCTGCGGCCACTGCCCCACTTGCGGTTTCAGCTTCTGCAGTTCGGCCAGGGTGCCACCGGTGGCCAGGTAGGAAAACTCGCGCAATTGCTCCAGGCGGGCCGACACATCCTGCCCCCAGGCCGGCGCCTGGAACAGCATGGCGGCCAGGAGAGGCATGCCGAGCATGCGCGGAATATTGCAAAACATACAGCTTTCGATTTGATAGTAAGTAAAGATATTTTACTGCCCAGCAAACAAATCGTGGGCATTCAAGATGGCGAAAGCGATTTCGGGGTGACGATCCAGGCATTTCCGTATCGCCGCGGGTACAGATTGGCGCGTCTTGCGGCATAGGCCGGGCCGGTCGCCCAGCTCGATCTGGAAGCCGCGCACCGTGCGCACTTCATTCGGGCCGGGGGTGATACGCACCGAAACGCCCAACTGCTCTTGCAGCCGCTGGCCAACGCGCATCAGCTCAGCATAGGTGGAAATGGCCTCGATGCGCTCGAGCAGGCGCTTCTCTTCTTCCTTGGTCAGAAGCAGCACGCGCAAGTCGGCCTGCGGGTCCTCCAGCAGCGACTCGCGCTGGCAGTCGCAGGCGCCCGGCGGGCACTCCTTGCGGATGGGGAAAGGCGGCATCGTCATCGCCCCAGTATCCGTTGCTTGCATCGTGCTGTCAAACGCGGCCGGGGCGCTTTACAGAGGACTCTTGTGTGCGCCGTTGAAGTTTCGTACAGTGCAGAATTGCTAAAAATTACAGTTCGAGAAATATGTGACTACCAAACCGGAAGGCCTGCAATTCCTTGCTTCTCCAGGTTCGCTAGGCCGGCAGATTGCGGCCTTCGACTGGTCTTCCACGCCGCTTGGCCCGCTCGCTGATTGGCCGCAGAGCCTGCGCACCACCGTCAACCTGATGCTCAACTCGAGCCACCCGATCTGGATCGGCTGGGGCCCGCACGCCACCTTTCTCTACAACGACGCCTACATCGACGTGCTGGGCGCGGCCAAGCACCCGTGGGCGCTGGGCCGGCCGGCGCAGGAAGTCTGGGCCGAGATCTGGCATTTTTGCGGCCCGCTGGCAGACAAGGTGTTCCAGCGCGCCGAACCAAGCTATGTCGACGCGGTCCAACTGTTCATGAGCCGCGGCGACTGGGTGGAGGAAGTCTGGTACTCCTTCTCGTATAGCCCGATCTTCAACGAAGCCGGCGCCGTGGGCGGCCTGTTCTGCCCTTCCACCGACACCACCGATACGCGCCTGAACGCGCGCCGCCTGGCCGCGCTGTCGACCCTGTCGGCCAGCGCCCTGCGCGAGCCGGACGTGGCCAGCGCCTGTGCCACCGCCATGCACACCATCGCCGGGAATCCGGCGGACATCCCGTTCGCCCTGCTGTTCAAGCGGGTGGGCGACACGATGCGCCTGCAGCAAACCGCGCACGTGGCGGAGCAGGCTTGCGAGCTGGCGCTGTGGCCGGTCGACGCGGTGCTGGAAAGCGGCGAACCGGTGACGTTTGCGACCGCCGGCATGCCCGGCCTGCCGCGCGGCCTGGCCGGGCAAGAGGTAAGGGTGGCGCTGGCCTTGCCGATCACCGACGGCGTACTGGTGCTGGGCACCAGTCCGGTGCGCCAGCTCGATGCCGAATACCGCACCTTCTGCGAGCTGGTGGCGGGACAGCTGTCAGCTGCGGTGCAGAACGCCAGCGCCGCGGCCGAGCAGCGCCAGCGCGCCGAAGCGCTGGCGGAGCTGGACCGGGCCAAGACCGCCTTCTTCAGCAACGTGAGCCATGAGTTCCGCACCCCGCTGACGCTGATGCTCGGTCCCATCGAAGAGGCATTGAACGACAGCGCCAGCCGCCTGCCTGCCGCGCATCACGAGCGCTTGCGGCTGGCCCAGCGCAATGCCTTGCGCCTGCAAAAGCTGGTCAACACCTTGCTCGATTTCTCGCGCGTGCAGGCCGGGCGCATGCAGGCCAGTTACGCCCAGGTCGACCTGGCAGCCCTCACCCGCGACCTGGCCAGCGGCTTCCGGTCGGTAGTTGAAAGCGCGGGCCTGACCCTGGCCGTCGACTGCGAAGAGATCGATGCCCACGCCTGGGTCGATATCGCGCTGTTCGAAAAGATCGTCCTGAACCTGCTGTCCAATGCCTTCAAGTTCACTTTTGATGGCGGCATCACGGTCAGCCTGCGCCAGCAAGGCCAGGCAGCCGTGCTGGCGGTCACCGACACCGGCGTCGGCATATCGGACGATCAACAGCAGCACATCTTCGAGCGCTTCCGCCGCGTGGAAGGCGCACGCTCGCGTACCCACGAAGGTTCCGGCATCGGCCTGGCGCTGGTGCGCGACCTGGTAGAGCTGCTGCACGGCCGCATCGAACTGGCAAGCACGCTGGGCACTGGCAGCACCTTCACCATCACGCTGCCGCTGGGCCGCAGCCACCTGCGCGACGACCAGTTGTGCAACGATGGCACCGCCGACACCAGTGAAATACGCGAAGCCTTCCGGCTGGAGGCGCAGCGCTGGCTGCCGGAAGAAGACAGCGAGGAACCATTCCTCGACCTGGCCGACGACGACAGCGTGCTGACCCTGGGCGCGCGCGTGCTGGTGGTGGACGACAATGCCGACATGCGCGACTACCTGGCGCGCCTGCTGCGCCAGCGCTGGCACGTCCGCACCGCCGCCAACGGCCGCGAAGCGCTGGAAGCCATGGCGGGCGAACTGCCGGACCTGGTGGTGTCCGACGTGATGATGCCGGAGCTGGACGGCTTCGGCCTGATCGCCGCCATGCGCGCCGAGCGGGCGCTGCACGACGTGCCGGTGCTGCTGCTGTCGGCCCGCGCCGGGGAAGAGGCGCGCATCGAAGGCGTCAATGCCGGCGCCGACGACTACCTGGTCAAGCCCTTCTCCGCGCGCGAACTGTTGACGCGCGTGGACTCGCAACTGATGCGGGCCCGCATCCGCCAGGCCGAACGCGCCCATATGGCGCGCATGGCCAGCACCTTCCAGCAGGCGCCGGCCGCCATCGCCATCGTGCGCGGCCCCGACCTTGGCTTTGAACTGGCCAACGACCGTTTCGTGGAGCTGAGCTGGCGGCGCGAGCTGATTGGCTTGCCGATGCGGCGAGCCTTCCCCGAACTGGAGGGCCAGGGCATGCTGGAAGAGGTGGAATTGGCGCTGGTGAGCGGCCAGCCGGTGTCCGGCAAGGCGCGCCGCGTCATGCTGAAGCGCGAAAGCGGCCTGCAGGAATGCTTCTTCGATTACGTGCACCAGCCGGTACGCAATGCGCGCGGCGAAGTGGACCGTGTCGCCATCGTGGCCTTTGAAGTGACGGAGCTGGTGCGTGCGCGGCGCGACGCCGAACTGGCAAACCGTACCAAGGACGATTTCCTGGCCATGGTGGGGCATGAGCTGCGCAATCCGCTGTCGCCGATCCTGATCGCGCTGGAACTGATGCGGCTGAAAGGCGTTGGCGGGCTGGCGCGCGAACATGCCGCCATCGAGCGCCAGGCCCACCACCTGGTGCGGCTGGTGGACGACCTGCTGGACGTCGCGCGCATCGCGCAGGGCAAGATCGCGCTGCGGCTGGAGCGCGTCGAACTGGCGAAGCTCTTGGCGCAAGCGCTGGAAACCGTCAGCGGCCTGCTGGAAGAACGCCAGCAGGCACTGGAGCTGGAAGTGCCGGCGCAGGGCCTGGCGATCGATGCCGACCCGATGCGCTTTGTGCAGGTGCTGGTCAACCTGTTGACCAATGCGGCCAAGTATTCCAACCCGGGCGGGCAGATCCTGGTGCATGCGGCAGCCGCCCAGGGCAGCGTCGTGATCAAAGTGCGCGATACCGGCATCGGCATCGATGCCGGCATGCTGCCGCACCTGTTCGACAAATTCATGCAAGCGCCGCAATCGATCGACCGCTCGCGCGGCGGGCTGGGGCTGGGCCTGGCGATCGCCCGCAGCCTGGTGCAGCTGCACGGCGGCGAAATCGAGGCGCACAGCGGCGGCGTCGGGGCCGGCAGCGAATTCACCATCCGCGTGCCGCAGGCCAGCGAACAGGCCGGCGCGCCTGCCTTGGACGCCACGCCGGTCCGGCCGGCCGCCGTGACGCCGCGCCGCGTGCTGCTGGTGGACGACAACCAGGACGTGTTGCAAGGCTTGCGCGCCTTGCTTGAAGTCGGCGGCCATGAAGTACAGGCGGTGGGCGATCCCGCCAGCGCGCTGCGGGCCAGCGCCAGCTTCGTACCCGACCTGGCCATCCTCGACATCGGCCTGCCCGGCATGGACGGTTACGAGCTGGCCACCGAATTGCGGCGCCGGCCCGGTTTTGGCAACACGCGGCTGGTGGCCTTGTCCGGCTATGGCCAGCCGGCCGACCAGGCGCGCGCCCGCGCCGCCGGTTTCGCGGTCCATCTTGTCAAGCCAATTACACCGGCCCAGCTTTACTCCCTGCTGGTCGACTAAATGCGTCGGCAGCGTTGCAAAGCTGCCACGATAGTTGCATCAGGGGAAATTTAGTTGCACGCGACCGTGCTACACTCGTTTCCCCTATGCGCCCCCGCCTCTACCGACGAGCATTCCTGCGCCTGGCCGCCATTGCATGGCTTGCCGGTGCCTGCAGCCACGCCTTGGCCGATGAGCGTCGCGTGCTGGTGCTGTACTCGCTCGGCGCCGATTCCTCGTCGGCCTGGCAAAGGCTGGTGCACAAGGGCATGTACGACGAACTCGAACGCAGCAGCCAAGGCGCGACGCCGGCCATCTTCGAAGAGCGCTTCGACGCCAACCGCGTCGGCGAAGACAAGTCGCAGGAGGGCATGGCACCCTACCTCGCCACCAAGTACGCCGACGTCAAATTCGACGCCATCGTGACGGAGAACTTCGTCGCGGCGCGCTTCCTGTCCAGCCATCCCGAACTGTTTGCCGGCGTGCCGCGCCACTACGTCAATCATGGACGCGACCAATGGCTGCCGCGCGACGGCATGGGTTACGAAGTCAGCTCCGATTTTGAACGTGCGATCGGCGTGATTCCGCTGGTGGCGCCAAATGTGCGGCATATCGCCATCGTCGGCGACAAGACTTCGCGCGGACAGCTCTGGCTGGAGCGCATCCGCAGCGTCACGCCACGCTTCCCCAAGATCCGCTTTGAGTTCTGGGACGATGGCAATGTGGACGATCTACGCCAGCGTGCCGCGCGCCTGGACCGCAGCAGCGCGATCTTCATGCTGGCATCGCTGCGCGGCGAAGGCAACGCGCGCATCCAGCCGCGCGAACTGGCGCTGCAGATTTCGGCCGCGACCAAGGCGCCGCTGTTCACCCATTCCGAATCGCTGGTGATGCCCGGTGTCGCGGGTGGCTACGTCGTCAGCGGCGAGGCGGTGGGCCGCATGATGGCGCGCCTGCTGCTTGGCCAGCCGGCCATGACCAGCCAGGTGCAGGGCTATTATTTCGATTACCCGACGGCACGCCAGGCCGGCTTGCGCAATATCCCGCCGGACGCGGTGATCCTGAACCGACCGCACAACGTGTGGGAGTTGTACCGCTGGCAGATCATTACCGCGGGCGCACTGATCGTCCTGGAAGGCATGCTGATCACGGCGCTGGTGCTGTCGCTGCGCTCCAGGCGCCGGGCGATGTGCGAGCTGGCGTCCGAGCGCAACAGCCTGGAAGACCGCATCCTGCAGCGCACGCTGGAACTGCTGCAGGCCAATCGCAAGCTGGAGCAGCTGGCCACCACCGATCCGCTGACCGGCATCGCCAACCGGCGCAAGATGACGGAGCAGATCGCGCAGGAACTGGAACGCGCGCGGCGCTTCCATCATCCTTTATCGCTGCTGATGATCGATATCGACCACTTCAAGCGCATCAACGATACCTATGGCCACGAAGTGGGCGACCAGGCGATCATCCAGACCGCCACCCTGTTGACGGCGAACCTGCGCGCGGTGGATATGGTGGCGCGCTTCGGCGGCGAGGAATTCGTGCTGCTGATGCCGGAGACGCATATCGCGGTGGCCGTGCATGCGGCAGAGCGCCTGCGCGAACAGGCGGCTGGCATGCGGGTGCGCACAGAGTGCGGGGTTGAGGTGCAGCTGACGATCAGTGTCGGCGTGGCGGCGTCCGACCGGCATGGCGCACCGGATACGCCCTCCTCCTTGCTGGTACGCTCCGACAAGGCGCTATACCGTGCAAAGAAGGAAGGACGCAACCGCGTCGTGCAGTTCTGATTACTCGGCGTCGGGCTGCGTGGACGGATGCGCGGCCTTGAACGCCGGCAAGTCGGCGCAATTGGCCGCAATGCGCGCCACATGCGGATACGGCGCCAGGTCAATATTGAAACGCTGCGCGTTGTACACCTGCGGCACCAGGCAGCAATCGGCGATGGTCGGCGTGTCGCCGTAGCAGAAACGGCCCGTGTCGCCGTCGCGCTCGAGGTGAGCCTCGAGCGCCATCATGCCTTCGCCCATCCAGTGGTAGTACCAAAGCATTTTCTGCTCTTCGCTCAGGCCCATCGGACCCTTGATGTGCTTGAGCACGCGCAGGTTCATCAGCGGATGGGTATCGCAGGCGACGGTCTGCGCCAGCGCGCGCACGCGGGCGCGTCCCACGGCATCCTGCGGCAGCAGCGGCACCATCGGGTGCACCTCTTCCAGGTATTCCATGATGGCCAGCGACTGCGTCAATACGATGCCGTTATCCTCCAGCGAAGGCACCAGGCCGGCCGGATTCACCTCGCGATAAGCCGGCGCCAACTGCTCGCCGCCATCGCGCAGCAAATGCACCGGTACCGCTTCATACGCCAGGCCTTTCAGGTTCAGCGCGATGCGGACGCGATAGGCGGCCGAGCTGCGGAAATAGGTATAGAGCTTCATTCACGTTCCCCGTAATTGAGCACGGTCTGGTCGATGGCGCCGAAGATGGTCTTGCCCTGCGCGTCATGCATCTCGATGCGCACGGTATCGCCGAACTGCAGGAAGCCGGTCTGCGGCTTGCCCTCTTCGATGGTCTCGTACATGCGCACTTCGGCCAGGCAGCAGTAGCCCACGCCGCCGTTGGCGATGCTGGAGCCGTTCAGGCTGCCCTGCTTGTTCGACACGGTACCGGAGCCGATGATGGTGCCGGCGCACAGTTCGCGCGTCTTGGCGGCGTGCGCGACGAGCTGGGCGAAGCTGAAGGTCATGTCTTCGCCGGCATTCGGCTTGCCGAACGGCTGGCGGTTGATCTGTACCAGCAGCGGCAGGTGCAGCTTGTTGTCCTGCCAGGACTTGCCCAGCTCCTCCGGCGTGACGGCCACCGGCGAGAAGGCGCTGGCCGGCTTGGAGTTGAAGAAGCCGAAGCCCTTCGCCAGTTCGTTCGGGATCAGGTTGCGCAGGGAAACGTCGTTGACCAGCATGACCAGGCGGATTGCCTTGGCCGCATCTTCGTCGCTGGCGCCCATCTTCACGTCGCCGGTGATGACGGCCACTTCCGCTTCCAGGTCGATACCCCAGGCTTCGTCCAGCGCGAACACCGGGTCGCGTGGGCCGACGAAGCTGTCGGAACCGCCCTGGTACATCAGCGGGTCGGTGTAGAACGATGCCGGCACTTCCGCATTGCGGGCCTTGCGCACCAGCTCCACGTGATTGATGTAGGCGGAACCGTCGGCCCACTGGTAAGCGCGCGGCAGCGGCGAGTGGCACAGGCTTTCATCGAAAGGCTGGGCGCCGGAGGCGCTGCCCTGGTTCAGCAAGGCGTAGATCTGTTTGAGCTGCGGCGCGGCGACGTCCCAGTTGTCCAGCGCATCCTGCATGGTGGCGGCGATGTTGGGTACTGGCTGGCAGGATTTCAGGTCGCGGCTAACCACGACCAGGCGGCCGTCACGGCTGCCGTCTTTCAGGGAGGCGAGTTTCATGAATTTCCTTAGTTCTGCGGTGCGTGCATCCAGGCTGCGTGCTTCGGCGCTTTTTTCGTTTTAGACCATTCTTCCAGCATTTCCCATTTCACTTCGTCCAGCTTTTGCATCATTTCCGGGGTGCCGATGTTGGCCGCCAGTTCCAGGCGGTGGCCGTTAGGGTCGAAGAAGTAGATCGACTTGAAGATGGTGTGATTGACGGGGCCCAGCACCTCGATGCCGCCGGCGACCAGGCGCTCCTTGGCGGCTAACAACTCGTCCATCGAGGCGACTTCCAGCGCCAGGTGCTGCACCCAGGCCGGGGTGTTCTCGTCGCGGCCCATTTCCTTCTGGGTCGGCAGTTCGAAGAAAGCCAGGATGTTGCCCTGGCCGGCGTCCAGGAAGACGTGCATGTAAGGGTCCGGGGCCTTGGTCGACGGCACTTCATCCTCCGCGATGGCCAGCACGAAGTTCATGTTCAGGTGCTTGACGTACCACTCGACGGTTTCCTTGGCGTCTTTGCAGCGGTAGGCAACGTGGTGGATTTGCTTGATTTTCATGGCAGGGCTCCTTTGTATCCCGCCATTAAACGCTTGTTTCAGCTATCATACAAACGATATTTTCACGTCTATTTATTAATTTTCCTGATGAGTCCAACCGTTCGCCAGATGCGCGCCCTGGTCGCTGTCGCCCGCACCGGCAGCTTCACCGCGGCCGCCGACCTGCTGCATGTCACCCAGTCCGCCCTGTCGGGGCAGATCAAGGAGCTGGAGCAGCTGTTGGGCGTGAAAGTGGTCGAGCGCAATACGCGGCGCGTGCAGCTGTCGGAGGTGGGGCGCGAGCTTTATCCGCTGTTCGACAAGATGTTGCAGGACCTGGATGGGGCGATGGCCGATATTGCCAGCCGCAAGGCCCTGAAGAAAGGCATCGTCCGGGTCGCCGCGCCGCAGATGATGGCCTGCACCCTGCTGCCGCAGGTGATCGGCGCCTTCCGTTCGACCTATCCGGCCGTGCAGGTGCAGCTGGTCGACTGCCCGGTCGACAATGTGGCGGCGCGCGTGGTCAGCGGCGAGGTCGATGTCGGCATCGGGCCGGAGCGCGACGTGACAACCGAAGTGGATGCGCAGCTGCTGTTCGAGATGCCTTTCGTCGTGGTCTTCCCTCCCGGCCACCCGCTGGCGGCGCGGCGCACGGTTGCCTGGGCTGAAGTCAACCGGCATCCCTTCATTGCCTTGCAGGGCCAGTTCACGGAACGGCTGCTGCGCGACATGACCACGCTGGCACCGTATAACGAAGTGACCTTCATGACGACCGCGCTGGCCATGGTGGCGGAAGGACTCGGGATCACAGCCTGCCTGCCGTATGCGGAACCGATGGTGCGCCGCTATGGCCTCGAAATGCGCCCGCTGGTGGAGCCGGAATTGAAGCGCAAATTCTTCATCTACACCAAGACCTCGCGCACCCCCTCTCCCGCTGCGGAACGCTTCATCAGCATGCTTGGCGAGTATTCCCTATAATTTGCCGCATGTCGCACAATACGATTGAAGCCAACCAGGCAATGGACAAGTTCGACGGCCACCACCAGGTGTGGCTGTTCGGTTATGGTTCGCTGATTTACAAGGCGGACTTTCCCTTCATCGAGCGCCGGCCGGCGCGCATCTTCGGCTGGTCGCGCAGGTTCTGGCAAGGTTCGCACGACCACCGCGGAACGCCGGATGCGCCGGGCCGCGTCGCTACGCTGATTCCGGCCGAGGGAGCGGTGTGCCATGGCATGGCTTACCTTGTGACACCGGAAGAATTCGTGCACCTCGACCACCGCGAGAAAAACGGCTACCTGCGCGTGGCGATCGATATTCATTTTGAAGCCGGCGGCGTGGAAGAAGGACTGATCTACATTGCCGCCGCCGACAATGCTGCCTGGCTGGGCGAGGCGCCCATTGAAGAGATCGCCCGCCACATCGCTTCCGCGTCCGGCCCAAGCGGCCCGAACACCGAATACCTGCTGCGCCTGGCCGCGGCCTTGCGCGAGATGGGCCACCACGATGAGCACGTTCACGCGATCGAAGCCTCTCTGGCGCAGGCGAAACCAAACGCGGACGCTACTTAGAATAGATCCATCTGCCCTGCCTTGGCTGCGGCGCGTGCGCGGGCGCCGGAGGGCGGAATGTAGTCGGGGCGCTTGAACTGGGTGCAGTCGAGTGAGCGGAATTTGCTATGGCGGCCGTGGAAGCCGAAGCGCGTGATGCCTTTTTCGATACGCTGTTGGATCAGGTCGGCCCACACGCCTTCCCCGCGCATGCGTGAGCCGAATTCTGCTTCGTAGTCTTTGCCGCCGCGCATGTCGCGCACCCGGTTCATCACGCGCGCGGCGCGGTCGGGGAAATGCGCTTCCAGCCATTCCTTGAACAGGGGGCTGACTTCCCACGGCAGGCGCAGCACGACGTAAGTTGCCATCACGGCGCCGGCATCGCGCGCGGCGGACATGATCTTCTCGATATCGGGCTCGGTGACAAAGGGAATGATCGGCGCGATGCTGACGCCAACCGGAATGCCGGCCTTGGCCAGCGTTTCGATTGTCCGCAGGCGGCGCGCGGGGGCAGCGGCGCGCGGCTCCAGGGTGCGCGAGATCTTGCTGTCCAGCGTAGTGATGGTGATGGAAGCGGCGGCCAGGTTGCGCGCAGCCATCGGCGCGAGGATGTCGATATCACGCTCGATCAGGGAGGATTTGGTGATCAGGCCAACCGGGTGGTTGCATTCGGCCAGCACTTGCAGCACGCGCCGTGTGAGTTGGTATTCTCGCTCGCAGGGCTGGTAGGCGTCGGTATTCACGCCCAGCGCGAGCGACTCCACTGCATACCCCGGCTTGCACAATTCGGCGCGCAGCAACTCCGGTGCATTTATCTTGGCAAACAGCTTGGTCTCGAAATCCAGCCCCGGCGACAGGCCGAGGTAACTGTGCGATGGCCGCGCAAAACAATAGATGCAGCCATGTTCGCAGCCGCGATATGGGTTCAGCGAGACATTGAACGGAATATCGGGCGACTGGTTGCGCGTGAGGATGGTCTTGGCCGTTTCGGCGGTGACGACGGTGCGCGGCGGACGCAGTTCGGCCTCGGCATCGTCGGGATCCGGCTCCCAGCCGTCATCGAACGCCTCGCGCGCCTGCAGCTCATACCTTCCTTGCATATTTGATACCGCGCCGCGCCCTTTTTTAGCCTTGAGCGATTGCGGCGGCAGCATCACCTGCCCTTCTGGTTCATGGTCCTGCATGGCGCGCCCCGATACATTACTGTATGTTTATACAGTATTCTAAACGGCCCGCGCCGCGGCTGCAAGCCAAGCTGGTATCATGCGCACTTCTCCGGGATACCCCCGACATTCAAAGAGCAATAACATGAGCAAACCGAACAATCTGCCTTCCTTTGGGAGCAGGATTTCCCTCGCCTTTGGCGCCTTTTTCAAAACCCTGGGCCATGCGGAATTCGCCGCCCGCGTGCGCGATGACGGCGTGGGCCCGGCGGTGGCTCCGGCTGTCGCACCTGCGCCTGTCCCAGCCGCCGCGCCCCTGCGCGAAGCCACCCCCGACGCCGCACTGCAACTCCTGTCCCTGTTCCAGCGTGAAGCGCGCCTGATCGACTTCACGCAGGAAAACCTGTCCGGCTACTCCGATGCCGACATCGGCGCCGCCGCGCGCGTGGTGCATGAAGGCTGCTCCAAGGTGCTGCGTGAGCATTTCACCATCGACGCCATCCGCAGCGAAGCGGAAGGCAGCCGGGTGACCCTGCCGGAAGGTTTTGACGCCTCCGCCGTGCGCCTGACCGGCAACGTGGTCGGCAAGGCGCCATTTACCGGCACCCTGAGCCACCGCGGCTGGCGCGCTTCCAGCGTGCGCCTGCCGAAACTGGCGGAGGCGCATGACGCCAAGGTGTTGGCACCGGCCGAGGTGGAACTGTGAGCGATCCGCGATTTGCCATTGGCATCGACCTCGGCACCACGCATAGCGCGCTGTCGTATGTTGAACTGGCCGGCAGCGATGGCGAGAAAACCCGGCACGGCGTGCTGGGCGTACCCCAGCTCACCGCACCCGGCACGGTCGAAGAACTGCCGCTGCTGCCAAGTTTCCTCTACCTGCCGCACCCGGACGAACTGGCTGCCGGCGAACTGGCCCTGCCCTGGGCTGCTGCTGACGGACAACCGGCGGTAAGCGGCGAAATGGCCCGCAGCCGCGGCGCCACCACGCCGATCCGCCTGGTATCGAGCGCCAAGAGCTGGCTGTGCCACCCTGGCGTGGACCGCCGCGCCGCCATCCTGCCGCATGACGCGCCGGAGGAAGTATCGCGCGTGTCGCCGCTGGAAGCGTCCACCCGCTACCTGAAGCACCTGCGCGCGGCATGGGACAACGCCCATCCCGACGCGCCCTTCACGCAGCAGGCGGTCACGGTCACCATCCCCGCCTCGTTCGACCCGGCCGCACGCGAACTCACCGCCGAAGCGGCACGCGCTGCCGGCTACGAAAACGTGACCCTGCTGGAGGAGCCGCAATCGGCCCTGTATAGCTGGATCCAGAACAGCGACGGCCGCTGGCGCAAGGAAGTCAAGCCGGGCGACATCATCCTGGTGGTGGACGTGGGCGGCGGTACCAGCGACTTTTCGCTGATCGCCATCCTCGAACGCGATGGCAAGCTGGAGCCGCACCGGGTGGCCGTGGGCGACCATATCCTGCTGGGCGGCGACAATATGGACCTGGCGCTGGCCCACCTGGTGGCGCGCAAACTGGCCGCCAACAACACCCAGCTCGACGCCTGGCAGATGCGCGCGCTGACCTACGGCTGCCGCGCTGCCAAGGAAAACCTGCTGGCCAATGCGCAGGCGGAGACCTGGCCGATCGTGGTGCCAAGCCGCGGCTCGAAGCTGATCGGCGGCTCGATCCGCACCGAACTGACGCGCGCCGAAGTTACGGCCTTCATTACCGACGGCTTCTTCCCGAAAGTGGAAGCGTCCGCGCGCCCTGCCGTGCGCACCCGCGCCGGCCTGACCCAGCTTGGCCTGCCTTATGCGCAGGACGCGGCTGTCACCAGGCACCTGGCAGCCTTCCTGGCGCGCCAGGCTGGTGCAACGGCGGAACTGCAAGGCTTCGCGGCCAATCCGGCCCACACCTTCCTGCACCCAAGCGCGGTGCTGTTCAACGGCGGCGTATTCAAGTCCGAGCTGCTGGCCAATCGCGTGATGGAAACCCTCAACGACTGGCTGTACATGGAGGGTGCCGAACCGGCACGCATGCTGGGCGGCGCGGACCTGGACCTTGCGGTCGCGCGCGGCGCGGCGTATTACAGCTACGTGCGGCGCGGCGCCGGCGTGCGTATCCGCGGCGGTACGGCGCGTTCCTACTACGTCGCGGTGGAATCGTCGATGCCGGCCATTCCCGGCATGGAGCCGCCGATCCAGGCCCTGTGCGTGGCGCCATTCGGCATGGAAGAAGGCAGCGAACTGGAATTGCCCGGCCAGGAGTTCGGCCTGGTGGTCGGCGAGCCAGTGCACTTCCGTTTCTTCGGTTCCTCCGTGCGCCGCCAGGACCAGATCGGCACCGTACTCGATTTCTGGGGCCCGGACGAACTGATTGAGCTGAACGAAATCCAGGCTACGCTGTCGCCGGAAGGCCGTTCCGTTGGCGAAGTGGTGCAGGTGCGCCTGCATGCGTATGCCAGCGAGTCCGGCACGCTTGAACTGCTGGCAGTGGCGCTGGACGGCCAACGCTGGAAGGTCGAGTTCGACGTGCGCGGCGGCGGCGAAAGCCGATGACGCAGTACCTGGTCAGCATCGACCTGGGCACCACCAATTCGGTGCTAGCGTATGCCGCGCCGGGCGGCGACGTGCAGTTGTTCGACATCGAGCAGCTCACCGCGCCCGGCGAAGTTGGCAGCGCAGTGCTGCTGCCCTCTTCCCGCTATCACCCCGCCGCCGGCGAATTTGCCGAAGGCGAGCTGCAGTTGCCGTGGCCGGAACCGGCCGTGGCGGATGCGCCTTCCGGCGCTGTGCTCGGCCGCCTGGCGCGCAAGCTGGGTGGCCAGGTGCCGGGCCGGCTGGTCGCCAGCGCCAAGAGCTGGCTGTCGCACACCGGCGTCGACCGCTTGGCGGCTATCCTGCCCTGGGGTGCTTTGGACGACGTGGCGCGGGTGTCGCCGGTTGCTGCCAGCGCGAGCTATCTTGCGCATTTGCGGGAGGCCTGGAATACGCGGTTTCCTTTTGCGCCATTGGAGCAACAGCAAGTAGTGCTGACGATTCCAGCATCGTTCGACGAGGGCGCGCGTGCCCTCACGCTGGAAGCGGCGCGCATGGCCGGCCTGCCGGCTTTGCGGCTGCTGGAGGAGCCGCAAGCGGCTTTATATGACTGGCTGTATCGCCATCGCGCTTCGCTGGCGCAGGAATTGTCCGAGGCGCGGCTGGTGCTGGTGGCCGACGTCGGCGGCGGCACCACCGACTTCACACTGGTCAAGGTAGCGATGGCCGGCGGCGAGCCGCAACTGACGCGCATCGGCGTCGGCAACCACCTGATCCTCGGCGGCGACAATATGGACCTGGCGCTGGCCCACCTGGCCGAGCAGCGCCTGTCCGCCGACAGCGGCAACGCCGGGGGGCCAGCCGCGCCGCAGCGCTTGTCCGCAGCCCGCCTCGCACAGCTGACGGAACGCTGCCGTGCCGCGAAGGAGACTTTGCTGGCCACCGACGCGCCCGAGCAAGTCGGCGTAACCTTGCTCGGCTCGGGCACGAAACTGATTGGCGGGAGCCGTTCCATCACCCTGCTGCGCGAGGACGTTGAACGCATTGTGCTGGACGGTTTCTTTCCGCTCAACGAAGCGCAGCAACCGGCGCAGGCCAAGCGTGGCGGCATCGTCGAATTCGGCCTGCCCTACGCCAGCGATCCAGCCGTGACGCGTCACCTGGCCAGCTTCCTGCGCCAGCACGCGACTGCCGCGCGCGAAGCGTTGGGACTGCCGGACAACGGCAAGTTGCCTGTTCCCGACACGCTGCTGCTGAACGGCGGCGTGTTCCGCGCAGCCAAGCTGGCCGAGCGTTTGCACAACACACTGTCGGCATGGCGCGACCAGCCGGTACGCGTGCTGCATAACGACGACCCTGACGTCGCGGTCGCACGCGGCGGTGTGGCCTATGCGCTTGGCCGGCAAGGCCTGGCGCCAACCATCGCCGGCGGATCTCCGCGCAGTTACTGGCTGCTGCTCGATAACGCACGCGCGCCGGGCGTGACGCGGCGCGCTGTTTGCCTGCTGCCGCGCGGCACGGCCAGCTGCCACGAGGTACGCCTGGGCGAGCGCAGCTTCGCCTTGCGGCTTGGCCGCCCGGTACGCTTTCACATCGCCACCACGCTGGCCGATGCGGTGCCTCCGCAAGCGGGCGACGTGGCCGACCTCGCGCCCGACGACCTGACCGCGCTGCCAGCCATCGCCACCGTCCTGCGCGACAGCAAGGATGCCACCGGGCGCAAGGAAATCGCCGTGCAGTTGGCGGCCTCGCTGACCGAAGTCGGCACCATGGAAGTGCATTGCGAAGGCAATGGGCAACGCTGGCAGCTCGAATTCCAGCTGCGCGAACACGGCGCGGACGATGCGACCGCCGCCGACGGTGAACAGGCCGGCTCCGATGCGGCAACCGAGCCCGCCCTGCCGGCGCGCCTGCCCGAAGCGCTGGAAAAGACCGAGCGCATCTTCGGCAGCCGGGCCATGCAAGTGGACGCCAAGGAAGTACGCCAGCTGCGCGGCCAACTTGAACACCTGCTTGGAAGCCGCGAGCGCTGGGCCACGCCGGTATTGCGCCACCTGTTCGACGCCTTGATGGAACGCGCCAAGGGCCGCCGCCGCTCGGCGGAACATGAGCGCGCCTGGATGAACCTGGCCGGCTACTGCCTGCGCCCGGGATTCGGTCACACCCTGGACGAATGGCGCATCGAACAGCTCTGGGCGATTTTCGAAGCGGGCGTGCAGAACCACAAGGACAACCAGGTATGTGCCGAATGGTGGACGCTGTGGCGCCGCGTATCGGGCGGCCTGCCACCCATCGCACAACTGCGGCTGCTGGACGATTTTGCCTTCAACCTGCAGGCCGATGCCGGCGAACGCGGGCGCCGTCCCGTCACCCTGGTCAACGGCAGCGAAGAGGACATGCTGCGCCTGGGCGCATCGCTCGAGCGCATTCCGTCCGCCTACAAAGCCGAAATCGGCAACTGGATGGTGGGCGAGCTGCCGAAGGCGAAAAGCCTGGCCGTCCAGACCCGCTACCTGTGGGCGCTGGGCAGGGTCGGCGCACGCCGGCCGTTCCACGGCAGCGCGCACGACGTGGCGCCCGTCGACACGGTGGAGCACTGGCTGCAGGCCGTGATGCTGCTGGACTGGCGCAAAGTCGAACCGGCAGGCTTCGCAGCTGCGCACCTGGCGCGCATGACCGGCGACCGCTCACGCGATATCAATGACGCCTTGCGCGACGAAGTCGTGCGGCGGCTGCAGGCTGCCGGCGCCCCGCCAAGCTGGCCGGCCATGGTGCGCGAGGTGGTCCAGCTCGACCAGGCCAGCGAGCAACGCATGCTGGGCGAAGCGCTGCCGCCAGGCCTGAAGCTTCTCAGCTAACAGCGCCGCCGCGCGCGGCCTGTGCTTGCTGCTGCGCGACGAAGCCGTCGAAGGCCGCGATGACCCGATCGTAGCGATGCTCGTCGGCTTCCAGCTGCGCCAGCGCATAGCAGGTGGCTTCCAGAGTCGAAAGCTGGTCGGGCGCGTGTGCCTTGCGGATCAAGTAGTGCGATGGCGGCGTATCGCGCAGCGGCAGGCGCGGCAAGGCCTGCAGGGCCGGGTTCAAGTACAGCATCTTGCGGCTCTTGCGCCAGGTGGCGTCCAGCACGACCAGTTGCACCGGTGCCGGCACGGCATTGAATGGCGGCGGCGCGGCGATGCCGAGCGAACGGTCGCCGGGTGTGTCGGGGTACAGCAGCACCGGCTGGCGGCCATTTGCGCCCAGCATGGCGCGCAACCCCGCCTCATCAAACTGTTCGCCGACTTCGATGCGGCTGCCGGGCAGGCACAGGTGCAGCAGGCGCGCGCTGCCCTTGGCGTTCTCCACTTCCATCGGGTGCTGCAGGATCAGGACCTCGACCGCACTTGCCACCGGCGCCGTCCAATGGCAGATGCAGGTGGCGACGGGGCGCAGGCAGGTGGCGCACTTCGGTCGCCGCGGCATGGTGTTCATGCCGCGGATCATACACTAGGCTTGCGGCGCGGCGCCCAGCAGCTCGTCCAGTTGCGCGATCTGTGCCGGGTCCTTGACCACGGCATGCAGCCACTCGTGCAGCGGCAGTTCGCCCCAATTCGCGGCCTTTTCCGCCAGGTAGGCAACGGGGCTGTGCGGCTCGGTGCGACGGAAGAATTCAGCCACCATGCGCAGTTGCGCCAAGGCGTGCTCGCGCGTGCCAGGCATCGCCGGCCCGCTTCGCGCGCCGGCACCTGCGGTGTCCGGGGCCGGCCCTTCCCAGTCGGCATCGCGCGCAGTCACGCGCGATTGAGATGCTTGCTGCGCTTGGTCCACCACGCGCTGCACCGCTTCGCGCGCGGCGCCGAACGCCGGTCCTGCCACACCCAGGCGGGCATCGACAGCCGCCTGCAGCTGTTGCAACGCCGCCAGGCAATGCCGCGCATCCTGCAAGCGTTCGTCCCCGTCGGCTTCGGATGGAAAGTCCTGCACCAGCGCCGGCGTACGCCCCAGCAACCACGCCAGGTTCCCGCTGCGCAGCTCGTGCTCGCCGCCCTCCGGCAAGGGGTAAACATGCTCCCAAAAGCGCTCGCACAAGCCGGCCAGCAGCAGGAATCCATCGCCCAGTCCACGCATATGGTGGGTGTGCGCACGCGCCTCAGCCAACCACACCGCCAGCCGCAAGTCCTTGCTGCGCGAGCGCAGCAACTCCGCGCAGCGACTGGCCACCAGCGGCCAGTCGGCGCTATGCAAGGGAGTCGCCCACTCACCCTGCTCCAACGTCGGATCGTCCTGCCGCCGGGCCGCCGCGATGGCATCCATGCAGGCATCGAACGAAACGTCCTCACCGCATGGCTGGCTGACGCTGACCGGCACCAGCAAATCCTCATTCGTGAACATATGCCCTCCTATCGAGTGGTGATCCGGAACTGGCCCTGGCGCGTCACGCCCACCTTCACCTTCGTTACCGGCATGCCCTCGGCCATGCGCGCCAACAGCACATCGGCAACCGCCGGCAGCAGGCTGCCGTGCAGGATGCTGTCGACATTGCGCGCACCGGAATCGGTCTCGGTGCAGCGTGCCAGCACTGCCTGGACCAGCGCATCGTCCCAGCAGAATTCAGCGTGGTGGTTCTCGCTGATGCGCTGGCCGATCCGGCCCAGTTTCAACGCAATGACCTGGGCCAGCGCTTCGTCCGAAATCGGGTAGTACGGCACCACCTGCAAGCGCCCGAGCAAGGCCGGCTTGAAGTGCCGTACCAGTTGCGGCCGCAGCAGCGCGTCGAGTTCCTGCGGCGCCGGCAGCGGCGCATTGCCGCGGTTCAGGCAAGCCTGCATGATGGCGCCCGCACCCAGGTTGGCGGTAAGGACGATCACCGTGTTGCTGAAATCGACCATCTGCCCTTCCGAATCTTCCAGCATGCCGCGGTCGAACACCTGGTAGAACAGCTCCAATACATCCGGGTGGGCCTTGTCTGCCTCGTCGAGCAGCACGACGGAGTAAGGGTTGCGCCGCACCGCCTCGGTCAGCACCCCGCCTTCGCCGTACCCGACATAGCCGGGAGGAGAACCTTTCAGTCCCGCTACGCTGTGCGGTTCCTGGTATTCGCTCATATTGATGGTCACCAGCTTGCGCTCGCCGCCATACAGCAGCTCTGCCAGCGCCAGCGCGGTTTCCGTCTTGCCCACGCCGGACGGCCCGGTCAGCAGGAAGACGCCTTTCGGCCTGCGCGGATCATCGAGTCCGGCACGCGCAGTACGCATGCGCTGCACAATGGTTTCGACCGCATGCGGCTGGCCCAATACGCGCGACTCCAGCGCCGCCTTGAGCTGCTGTACGGTGCGGATCTCGTCGCGCAGCATGCGGCCAACCGGGATGCCGGTCCACGCCGCGACCACGCCAGCCACGACGTGACGGTCCACTTCCAGCGGCACCAAGGGTGTTTCGCGCTGGATCGCCTGCAGCTGCTGTTGCACCGTGGCCGCCGTAGCTGTATCGCCCTCCTGCCGCAGCGCGATGACGCGCGAGCACAAGTCGCGCTCACGCTCGTGCCGTGCGGCCAACTCCGCATGCCAGGCCTGGAGGCTGCCCCGCTCGTCGCGCAAGGCCGGCAGGGCCGAAGGCCCAAGGTCTCCGGCGCCGGAACTGGTCGTGGCGTCACGCTCCAGCGCCGCAATGCGCACGGATAGCCGCTCGATCTGGCAGGCGGCGTCCTCCAGCAGCGCCGGCAAGGCGCACTGTCCCAACGCTACCCGGGCGCATGCCGTATCGAGAACGCCGACCGCCTTGTCCGGCAATTGGCGGCTGTTGATGTAGCGATGCGCGAGCCGCACCGCCGCCGTCACGGCGTCGTCCCGCACGCGTACGCCGAAATGCCGCTCCATCAGCGGCACCATGGCCCGCAGCATCGCCGCGGCAGTGTCTTCGTCCGGTTCCTCGACCTTGACGACTTGAAAGCGGCGTGCCAAGGCGGCATCCTTCTCGAAAAAGCGCTTGTACTCACTCCAGGTGGTCGCGGCAATCGTGCGCAGCTCGCCGCGCGCCAGGGCCGGCTTCAGGAGGTTGGCGGCATCGCCTTGCCCTGCGTTGCCGCCGGCGCCGATCATCGTGTGCGCCTCGTCGATGAAAAGGACGATGGGATGCGGGCTGCGGCGCACCTCGTCAATCACGTTTTTCAGCCGGGCCTCGAACTCTCCGCGCACACTGGCGCCGGCCTGCAATAGCGCCAGGTCAAGTGCATGCAGGGCCACCTTGCATAGTGGCGCCGGCACCTCGCCGGCCGCAATGCGCAGCGCCAGGCCCTCCACCACTGCGGTCTTGCCCACGCCTGCCTCGCCGGTCAGGATCGGGTTGTTCTGGCGGCGGCGCAACAGGACGTCCATCAGCTGCCGCACTTCCGCAGCGCGGCCAATCACAGGATCCAGCTTGCCGTCACGCGCCAACTGGCACAGGTTGACCGTGTATTGCGCCAGGGCCGGAGCTGAAGGCGACGCAGCCTGCTGCGTGCCCGCGTCCTGCATCGCTACCTGCATCGCTACCGGCACCGCGGATTCCATGGATCCGGCGACATATTTCTCCATACGGTGCTTCAGGCCATCGACCGGAAAGCGCCCGAACAGGCTTGAACTGCGCGCCGCCTGCTGTGACAGCTCCGACTCGGTCAGCAAGGCAAGCAGCAGGTGGCAGCTCCGCACCTGGTCCGGTTGCGGCAAGGCCAGCGAGGCAATCAGCCAGGCGTGTTCCAACATCAATTGCAGGCGCCGCGCGAATACCGGAACTCGCGTGGCGGCGATGCGAAACCCGGCCAGCTCGCGCCGCAAGTCTGCTTCAAGTGCCGTTGCGCTGACGTCGCTCCGGCGCATGATCGCCAGCAGGTCGCATTCAGGCTGCTCCAGCAGCGCAAGCATCAGGTGCTCCACGTCGACTTCGCCATGCCCCATGCCGATCGCGATATTGGCAGCGCGGGTCGCGGCAGTGCGACAGCTGTCGTTCAATTTTCCAATCAGGGTTTTCAGTTGAATGCTCATGCAATGGCTCCGCGCTTGATGGAATAATGCAGCGATGACGGTTGCAAGGCGGCGCTGAAGCTGACGGCCTCATTCGCTCCATGCGCCCGCAACCTGCCGACAATGACGATATCAATGCGATTGACGGCGCCTGTGCGCTCCGCCAGTGTCACCTGCACATTGCATAGCCGCGGCTCGTACCGTTCAACCGCTAGGCGAATACTGCTGCAGATGCGCAGCCGGTCCTCGCTGCTGCTATGCGACAGGCTGGCGAAATCGGCCAGGCCGAAATTCAGCAGCGAGCATGCGCACTCCGGGTAGGACTGCAACAGCTGCTGCGACAGTGCGGTGCGCGTGTTAAGCAGTGCTTCCAGGTCGCGCGCCACGCTTTCCTTCAACTGCTCCTGCGACAGGAAACGCGCGCCGGGATGGCTTCCCAGCAGGCGATCCAGCAATCCCGGCCTGTAGCCGCCCATGCCGCACCTCCGAAAAAAAAACGGCTGCAGCACTTGCGCGCCGCAGCCGCAACTCCCTCCAAAATCATGCAATGCGGTTGGTGGCGAGATCCCAGCCGCCGGACGTATTCCCGCCCATGCCGCCCGAAACGCGCTGCTGTGTGTATTTCCAGCGCACTTTCGAGAATTTGAAACCCACCTCCTCGGTCAGGATATCGCCTTCGCTCACCGACGGTGACACGGCGCCAATCAGCACGTTATCGAGTTCGATTTCGAAGTACTTGACCCGCTCGCCCTGCGCATCGGCGCGCATGAACTCCAGCCTGGCCCTGGGAATGGTGCGGCCTGCGGAGCAGGTCTGCAGCAGGATCGGCGAGGCCAGGTCGGCCAGCTTGGTGATGACCACGTCGCGATGCTCGCAACGTTCTGCCGTGTGGCCGCCGCCGGTGGAGGACGTGGCCGAACGCGGTTGCTCCACCGACCAACTGACCGATTTGCACTCGATCCAGTCCTTATGACGGTCATCGGTCGACTCACCCTTGATGCCGTCGATATGCAGGTACACGTCAATTGCCATCGCAATACTCCTTTTCAGTAGTTGGTGGTTTGCGGCAGCTCCGCCACGAGGCGAAGGGATACGGTCAGCTCGTCGAGCTGGAAATGGGGCCGCAGGAAGCTGACGGCACGGAACACGCCGGGCCTGCCGGGCACTTCACTGACCTGGACCGACGCTTCGCGCAGCGGGAACTGGGCCTTCTGTTCCTGGCTGGCGTTATCGTCCAGCAGTACGTACTTCATCAGCCAACGGTTAAGGAAGTCTTCGACATTCGAGGCGGCGGCGAAGCTGCCGATCTTGTCGCGCATCATGGCTTTCATATAGTGCGCGATACGCGATACGGCAAAGATGTACTGCAGTTGCGACGACAGCACGGCATTGGCGTTGGCCGCGTCGGAGCTGTAGCGCATGGCCTTCTGGGCCGATTGTGCGCCGAAAAAGGCGGCGTAGGCGGTGTTCTTGCAATGGACCAGGGAAATGAAGCCAAGGTCACTGAGTTCTTTCTCGCGGCGGTCGGTGATCGCCACCTCGGTCGGGCACTTCAACGCCACCTCCCCTTCGTCCGTCTTGAAGGTATGGGTCGGCAGGTCGTCCACCAGGCCGCCGCCTTCCACCCCGCGGATGGCTGCGCACCAGCCAAATTCCTCGTGCGCCTTGGTCAATCTGGCGCCAAACGCGTACGCCGCGTTGCACCACAGGTATTTGTGGTGGTCGCGGCCGTCCACGTCTTCCACGAAAGTGAATCCCTCCACCGTGGTACCGTCAACTGGATTGAAGGGCAGGCGTCCTAGGAAGCGCGGCAGCGTCAGGCCGACATAGCGCGCATCTTCCGATTCGCGGAAGGCCTTCCACTTGGCATATTCCACGGTATCGAACACCTTGGCCAGGTCGCGCGGCTTGGCAAGGTCGCCGTAGCTTTCCAGCCCGAACAGCTCCGGCGCGGCGGCGCTGATGAAAGGCGCGTGCGCGGCGGCGGCCAGGTGCGACATCTGCTCGATGAAGTAAATGTCCTCCGGCTGGCGCGATATCTCGAAGTCTCCCAGCAGTGCCGCGTAAGGCGAACCGCCGAAGGTGCCGAATTCCTCTTCGTAGACTTTCTTGAAAATGGTGCTCTGGTCGAAGTCGAGGGCGCTCTGGAAGTCGCGTACCAGTTCGCGCTTGGTCGCGTTCAGCAGGCGGATCTTCAGTGATGGCCCGGTGGCCGTGCTGCACACCAGGTAATGCAGGCCGGTCCAGCTTTGCTCAAGCTTCTGGAACTCCGGGGTGTGCATGATGGCGCTTAGCTGGTCCGAGATCATGCGGTCCAGCTCCGCCACCCGTGCATCGATGGTGGACGAAAGGTTGTGCGACATGAGCACGGTGCCCTGCACCACTTGCCGCACCAATTCGCCGATGATGTCGCGGGCACGCGCATGCTCGCTGCCGGATTTGGCAACCTTGCTTTCCTCGACGATGCGGTCCAGCAGGTCGCCATCCTCCTCTACCACCGCCGCTGCTGTTGCCTTCATTTGCGCGCTCATTCAATCCTCCTTGGGCGCGATGGCCGCCAGATTCTCGGTGTTTTGCAGCACCTCGGTCAGCAGGTCTTCCAGCCGGTCGTTGCCTGCCAGCTTGTTGCGCAGGTCAGCGAGCTTGCTGCGTGCGTCCAGCAGCCTGCGCAAGGGCTCCACTTGGCGCACAATAGCCTCCGGGCGGAAGTCCTGCATGGAGCCGAAGCGCAGTTCTACCGGAAATTCGCCGTCCGCACCGAGGCGGTTGGGCACCTGGAAATTCAGCACGGGATTGACGCCGGCCAGCACTTCGTCGAAGTTATTGCTGTCGATATTGACGAAATTACGCTCTTTCAGGCGCTTTTGCGGCGCGGCAGGATTGCCGCCGAAGTCGCCCAGGACGCCGACCACAAAGGGAAGTTCCTTGTTTTCCAGGTCGCCGCCGACTTCAACGTCATAAGTCATCTGCACCCGTGGCGGACGCACCTTGCTCAAGCGCTTCTGCACGCTGTCACGATTAGCCATGGCCGGCTCCTATTTGAGTGCGCCGAAAGGATCGGCTGCGGTGGAAGGATTGGGCGCCGTGCGCGTTGCCGGCAGCTTGATGGGCGGCGCCGTCTTTTTCGGCTGCCGCACACCGCCGGCCACCGGAACGAGGACGTCTTCGCCGAGCGTGTTGCGCAGCGTGCGCGCCAGTTCCTGGGCTTCGCTGCGCACCGACCCGCCAAGATTGCTTTGCTGGTTCAGTTCGGCCAGGGAGCGTGTCGACAGGCGCAGCCCACTGACGGCAATGATGCTGAGGGCCTGCTTGTCTGCCGGGTCGCGTTGCAGCGCTTCCTGCGCCTGCAAGATGGCGTCGCTGTAGTTGCCGCGGTCGAAGCGCATCTGCGCCATTTGCAGCCACGGCGCTTTCTCGGAAGGGTAGCTCGCAGCGGCAGTCTTCAGCGCTGCGAAGGATCTCTCGTGCTGGCCCGCCGCTGCGGCGCGATCGGCATCGGCGAGCACTTTCTCAAGCGATTGATGGGCCGCCCTGTCGGCGCCTTGCAATGGTCCTTCGGTGGCGCATCCGGCCAGCATGGCCGCGCCAACCAGTACTGCCGTCAATGATTTGCGCATCGTTCCCTCCTTCCGCAAAGTGAAGGCCATTATTGAATCGATGCGCGGGTTCGCCATTGCGTTGTCGCAAAGGCCCCTGACATCGCCGCACCGCTGTTTGCGCCCGCGCAAACGCCGGCTGCACAGCGCCAGTTTTAATGGATACCTCAACCAAGGAGGCCGGCATGACATTACCTGCAAAGATCCTTTGGAGCGAAGGCCTGTTCCTGCGTCCGCAGCACTTCCAGCAGCAAGACCGTTATCACGAAGCGCGCATGCACGCGACTGTCCTGGCCGCGCAGCCGATGCTGTGGGGCGTGCAATCGGTGGAGTGGGACACGGCGGCACTGGCGAACGGCAAGCTGCGCATGCTGGCCCTGCGCGCAATCTTCCGCGAGGGCGAACTGTTCGACGCCCCCGCCAGCGATCCGCTGCCGCCAGCCATCGACCTCACGACCTTGCCGGCGGAGGTGCAGGAAATCTGTTATCACGCAGCCCTGCCGTCGCAGGAGTCCGACCGCTTCCAGCAGTCCGAGCGCGAGACGGCAGACCTGTTCAGCGATGCATTGCCCGCCGGCCTGACCTACCTGCGCAAGCAGGTACGGCTGGTGTCAGACCTGGAACCACGCGGCGCCTACGACAGCTTTCCTTTGCTGCGGTTGCGCCGCCTGGTCTCGGGCAGCTTCGAGATCGATCCATCACTCATGCCGCCATCCCTGTCCATCGGCGCAACGCCGCGGCTCAAGCTGCTGCTCGACCAGTTGATGGATGCGCTGCAGGCCAAGATCAACGCCTTGCAAGGCCACATGCGCGAACCAAGCCGCAATGTCATCGAGTTCCGCACCGGCGACGTATCGTCGTTCTGGCTGCTGCACACAGTCTCCACCTCGGCAGCGATCCTGCTCCACTTGCTGCGCCATCCTTCGCTTCATCCGGAGCGCCTGTACCAGGCCATGCTCGGCTTGGCGGGCGGCCTGATGACGTATTCGCGCCTGGTCCACCTTGGCAATCTGCCTTGTTACGACCATGCGGCACCGGGGGCCGTCTTCCTGCAGCTCGACGGCTTGATCCGCGAACTGCTCGACACAGTGATTTCGGCGCGCTACTTCGCCATCGCCCTGCGCGAAGAAAAGCCAGGCTACCATCTCGGCAAGCTCGATTCGGACAAGATCAGCACCGGCGCCACGCTCTACCTCGCCATCGCCGCGGCAATACCGCTGCTGGAGCTGGTTGAGGCGGTGCCGCTACGCGTCAAAGCAGGTGCGCCGGACGACGTCGAACAATGCGTTCTGTCGGCTATGCCTGGCGTGAAACTGGTGCACGCGCCACAGGTGCCTTCCGCCATTCCCGTGCGCCCCGACACTTGCTACTTCACACTCGAAAACCGGGGCGTGCTGTATGAGCAGATGCTCAAGGCGCAATCCATTTCGATCTACGTGCCCGCAGGGATCAAGGAACTGCGGCTCGAACTGCTGGTGGTGACAGCATGAGCCATTTCATCGAACGGCGCGCCGCTCCGCCGCAGCAACGCATCCCTGCCCTGGTGGACCTGATGCACGAGGGATTCCACATGCTTTCCCTGCTGCGTCATGGCAGCGCCCCGCCGGGTGAAGCGGAATTCGCGGGTGCGATCCGCACTTTCCTGGACGACTTCGGCAGTCAGGCACGCGACCTGCACATCGCGGCCGACGATATCGAGCACGCCAAATATGCCTTCTGCGCAGCCCTGGACGAAACAATACTGGCGTCCACGTTCCCCTTGCGGGACGCCTGGGAGCGCAGGCCGTTACAGTTGCTGCTGTTCGGCGACCAATTGGCGGGCGAGCATTTCTTCGACAAGCTGGAACAACTACGCCTGAAGGGTAGCGAAAGGCTGCAGGCGCTCCAGGTATTCCATATGTGCCTGCTGCTTGGCTTCAAGGGCCGCTATGCACTGGACGACGCCGATCGCCTCTCCTACCTGACCGCGCGCCTGGGCGACGAGATAGCGCACCTGCGCGGCAAGGATAAGGGCTTTGCCCCGCGTGCGGCGCGGCCGGACAATGTCGCACACAAGCTGCAAAGCAATGCTCCGCTCTGGATCGCGGGCGGCGTATTCTCCTTGGCGGCATTGGCCTCGTTCGGCGCCATGCGCTATTCGCTCACCAGCTCGACCGGCGCCGCACTGGCTGCCTACCAGGACGTGGTCAAACAGCCGCCGCGCCCTGCCACCCTGACAATGACGCTGCCCTAGTCCGCCACGCGGAACTCAATGCGCCGGTTGCGGGCGCGTCCTTCCGCACTGGCATTGTCGGCCAACGGCTGGTCCGGCCCGGCGCCGGCCACCGCAATGCTGGCCGCGGCAATGCCCTTGGCCGCCAAATAGCTGCGCACAGCAGCGGCGCGGGCCAGGCTGAGCGCCAGGTTGGCCTCGCGCGCGCCGGTATTGTCGGTGTGGCCGATGACCTCCACCTTGCGCCCGCCGATCTGGCCCAGCGCTGCCGCCATTTCATCGAGGATCTGCATCCCGGACGGACGCAGCACCGCCTGCCCGCTTTCGAACTCGATGATGCGCCGCGCCAGCGCAGTATCGAGCACCTTTTGCGCCGGGGCGTTGACGCGCAAGCCATTGCTGATCGTGTAGGTCGGATTGAGGCTGTTGGCCAGGTCGCCCGCCACCTGCTGCCGCAGCGCCTCGTTTGCGACATCGCCGCGAATCCCCACGCGGTTGCCTTCGACCGTCAATTGCCCCTGGCTGACCTGCTTCAGCGGTTCACCGAGCAGCTTTTGCATATGCGCGCTCCAGTTGGGCGGTGCCACCACGCTGCCGACTGCAATCTGGTCCACGACCCGGGCGCCGCCGTACAAGGCGCGGGCGCGCTGCAGGATGGCAGCCTTGGTCGCTTCGTCGGGCACCGTGCCCGCCACGACGACCGGCGCAAGCTGCGCGAAGGCTGGCGTACAGGCCAGCAGAGAGACCAGGGCCGACTTGCGCATGGCGGGCTCCTTTGTCAGCAAAAGGTTTCGTGGAACAGTTGAATGGCAACGGGCAGGCCAAGCTGTCCTTGTTCCAGGCAGGCCGACAGGCGCTGCAAAGGTGCCTCGCCATGCACGGCGCCTTCCGCCCAGGCGCAGTCGCCGAGCACCACCATGTTTTCCTGCACCGACTCCGGATCTATCACGGAGAACAGGCTGGCCGGGTTGGCGCCATCCAAGCCAAGCACCAAGGATGGCTGGCCTGCGACGGGCCCGAGGAACATGGCGATTTCGAGGTCCTGGCGCGCCAGCAGCGGCGCGGCAAGCGACATCCAGAATGCGGCGACCGGTGCCCGCAATACCGCTTGGCGCGGCAAAGGCAGGGCCAGGCAACGCGAAGTCACCGGTGCACCCTCGCGCAGCGGCGACAGCAACAAACCCAATGCAAGCAACAGGTTCCGCGCCGGCACGCCCCCGGACGGCCCGGCAAGCGAGTCTTCCAGGCTGGCCAGGCAGGCGCCCGCCATGTAGTCCTGCAGGGCGGCCTCGGCCAGCGACGATTCGGTCAAAGGCACCGGCGAGATGCCGTCGACCGGCCGCACGGCGGCGCCAGTTGCCGCGCCGGCCGCGATAGCAAGGCCTTCCCAGGCTGGTGCCAATGCCAATGGGCTACAGGGAAGGAAGTCGCGCGGCTTTACGATATGGTGCACGGCCATGCAGGTGAACGGGAAGCGGCGTGCCGACTGGTCCCGGCTGGCCAGCAAGTGCCCGCAGACCACCTGGCGTGAACGCGTTCCGATAAACGCGAAGTCCAGCGGAGGGCATGCATCATAATGCTGGCGCCAACGCGGGTTGGCTGCCAGGCGCTGCATGACAGCGGCCAGCCACTGGTCCATCAACTCCACCAGGATCTGGTCGCCTGGTGAACGCACAAAGTCGCCGCATCCTGGCAGCTTGCCGAAATAGGCAATGCGCTGCATTCGCACGTTCATGGCGCGGTTCCTTTGCCGACCACGGTTTCGGGCAAGCGCATGCCACGGAAGCCTGTCTCGCCCTGGGTACTACCCGGCGCGCTGGTGATACGCAAGTCCACCGTGATTGCAACGCCC
This sequence comes from Duganella sp. CF458, assembly GCF_900113115.1. Taxonomy (GTDB): domain Bacteria; phylum Pseudomonadota; class Gammaproteobacteria; order Burkholderiales; family Burkholderiaceae_D; genus Rugamonas. The sequence goes on from NZ_FOOF01000023.1 coordinate 74,280, forward strand.
CCGCTGCTCCAGCGCAGTTCGTGTACACCCTCTTCCTTTCGCGTGCGAACCGCGGAATCGATCATCCTGCGCAAGCCGGCGGCGCCGCTTTCGCTGAACAACTCCACCACCTTGCCTTCCGGTGTCACGCCACTGATTCGCACGCCGCTGCTTCCTTGCGGCCCCGGGTAGACCATGTTCGCCCATTGCGGCACGCTGTTGCGGAATCGCAGCAACTGGCCATCGATCTCAATCGAGTACTCCACCAAGCCGCCGGCGGCATGCGGCAAGAGCTGGAATACCGTCTGCGTCGTCGAAGCCACGCCGCCCGCCGCCACCGGCGCCATCCAGGCAGGAAAACGCTGCAAGGTCTGCGCAGTGAAGCTGATGCCCATGTCGGCCCAGGTGCGCGGCGCCAGCACGTCGCCGCGCCGCACGACCAGCGTACCCAGGGAATTGGCGACAAACTTCGCGATCGCGCCCTCCGGCCCGAACACCTGGCCGATTTCCGCCTGGCTGGCTTCCGCGCTGCCGGCCGGGGCGAACGGGAATTTTCCCGCCAGCGTACGGCTGAATGGCTCAATCACCTGCGCCTGCCAGGTCTTGTTGATCTCGGCTTCCGCCGGCACCACCAGCCCCGCGAAGACTTGTATCAGCGGTCGGACCAGGAGCGGCCGGATGGCCTGCCTCTGCGCATCGCCCAGGCCTGCCATCATCTGCTCATCTACATGGCGCAGTGCCTCGGAAAGCTCCGAGCCGGAACCCTCCAGCGTTTGCTGCATCAGCTGCCTGGCGCCCGGGCCCGGATCACCCTGGTTGCGGATGCCATTGAGACGCGCCCGCAGCCGCGAAAGATGCTCAAGGTAAGTCCGCATCAGGGAACCATCCTTGTCGCGGACTGCCAGCAATCCCGCCACCGGTGCGAATTCGCGGCCCAGCGCGCCGGCTTGCGGCAGCGCAGCCGCGACGGCGCCTGCAGCCGGCGCGCGTTCAAACAGGCGCGCCTTGAACCAGTGCGCCAAGCCCTTGTCGGCCTGTTGCACACTCACCTTCGCCAGGCCCGGGTTATCCCAACCTGTCTGCGTCACTACCGTGGTCCATACTTTCAGCAGCGGGGAGATGGCTGGATCACCCAGGCGATTCATGGCGTCGGCCGTGCGCTGGAAATCGGGCATCGCAGCAATCACGACTCCTTGCAGGAAGGCTTGCCACTCCTTGGCGTATTCGGCCTTGTAGGTATCGGTCAGCGCCTTTTGCACCTGCTCGGGGCTGCCCTCCAGCGTCAGGTCGGTACGCTCCGCCGTTTTCAACACCCAGTCGCTCGATTGCAGCGCATTGTTGGCAGCCTCGCGGATGGCGGTACGGACATAACCCTCCCACGCCTCGCGCGTGAAAGCGCCGGATACGGCATGGCTACCCTGCACCAGCTCCCGATCCTGCTCGCCGACAACGCGCGCCACCGTCATCGCCGGGTAGCGGGTGCTGGCGCGTGCCTTGATCTCGGCATAGACGCGCTCGCGCGCTGTCATGCCGCGCACGACTTGCCGCAACTGCTCGCGCGCCGCATCGACCATCGCGAGCTTGGGTTCAAGGCGCGGCCAGGCGGGATCGTTCAGCTGCGCAAGGTAGAACGCCAACAGGCCTTCCGCGCTGCGCAATAGCTGTTCGCGCGGCATCGCGCCGCGGTTGCTCTCCAGCCAGTTGCGCCAGTGGCGCGTGAGCTGGTCGCCCAGGTGGCCGGTTTCGGCGTGCGATTTATCGGCCAGCATCAGGTAGGCCTTCAGCGCGTTGTAGGAGTCCTCGACATTGCCCGTCTCGCGTTGGCCAAGGGCGAACAATTGCGTCTCCAGGCTGGCCGCAACGGGCTTGAGCAGGATTTCGTTCATGCCCTTGAGGTATTCGCTGCGCAGCTTGCGGCCCAGCGCACCGCCCTGGTACATGCCCATGCCCAGCAACCAGGGCGACTCGCGGTCGAGCTTATCCAACTGTTCGATGCGGTCCTGCAGTAGTTGCAGGGCTTCCAGGCGCGATTGCAAATCAGGGCGCTGCGCCTGCAGTCTGACCGCCTTGTCCAGGTCCGCCGCCGCATTGGCAACCAGTTGCGCGTTGCCGGAATACGACCAGGTCCAGGCGCCCAGTGTCGCGCCGAGAAGCAGGATCGCGCACGCAAAGCCGCCATTCCGCAGCAGCAGTTGTTTGCGTGTCGCATACTGGGAGACCAGGTCCTTGTCGGCGAAGATCACTTCACGGAACAGCCGGGGCAGGAAATAGCCCGCCTGCCCACCCATGCGCGGCGGGGCATCGGCTGGCCGCGTCAGCCCAAAGCGCTGTGCGACACGCAGCGACTGTGCACACAGCGGCTGCCCCTCCTGCAGCGCACTGGTGAAGTAGTACCCCCGGAACAATGGACGAAACTGGAAAGGATTGTCTTCGAACAGCGTGGCGAGGAACGCCTTTAACGGTGCACGCAAGGCTGCGAACTCGAGAGGGAAAGTATGCACACCGGCCGGCACCAGTTCGCGGCGGCGCTGGGACATGGTAGCGATGCCCATTTCTCGCAGCCCTTCGCAAAGTTCTTCAAAGCTTTGCTCGAAAAATGCCAGCATGTCGCCGCAGCCGGCCTTCTGCTTGAACGGCATGGTTGCCCCCCACGGCCGCTCGCGTTCCACCGCCTCCGCATGCATGAAGAAATCGGCAAAGCCGGCTACCAGGTCGGCCTTGGTGAACATGACATACACCGGCGCAAAGATTTCCAATTTTTCGATCAGGTCCTGCACCCGCTGGCGCAGGCTTCGCGCGAGCTGCATCACCGACTCCGTGTCGTCGCCGCGCAACTCGGCGATGCTCACCGCGATGACGATGCCATTGACAGGCGCCCGTGGCCGGTGCTTTTTCAACAATCCAAGGAAACCATGCCACTCCTCCCGGTCTACCGCCTGCACCGCGTAACGGCCGGCGGTGTCGAGCAGGATGCCTTCCGCGGTAAAGAACCAGTCGCACTGGCGCGTGCCGCCGACGCCCTGGATCGCCTTCGGATCGGCAAACGGAAACTGCAGTCCGGATTGCGTGATCGCGCTGCTTTTACCGGCTGCTGGATTGCCAATCACCATATACCACGGCAATTCGTACAATGCGCGCGCCCCGGTTGCGCGGCCAAGGCGCGAATTCCTGATCGTGCCGACCGCTTCCAGCATTGCGCTGCGCACCGCATCCAGGTCGGCTTCGGCGCGTGTTGCGGCTGGCGGTTCCGGCTCGGCTTCTCGCCGACGCGCGAGGTAGCGGCGGGTGCCCCATGCCGCCAGCGCCAGCGCGGCGACTGCCGCGATGCCGGCCACCGCCCACACAAGCGCAAGTTGCAGGAATTCGGCACCGAGCAAGAACAGCCCGGCCAGTAACGCGAAGGCCAGTATGTTCAGGGTGCGCCTGTTGGTGAGCAGGTACCAGGTTCGTTGCAGCATGATTGACTGGAAAAGGAAGGCAGGTTGGCCGATGTTGCCACCAAGCTGAGCGAAGCCCCTTGAGCCGGCTCAAGCCCCGGTGTCGCGTGTGCGCAATTCAGTGTGGCCAAAGTCCATCATGGTCCAGCGCCCTCCCCACACCATGCCAAGCGCTTCCGCAGCCTCGCCATATAATTGGTAGCCGCGCATGGCCCATGGATCACGCTCGCTGATCACCAGCTTTCCTTCTCGAACAAAGGCGCAATCCGCAGCCAGTCCAAACTGGTGGAAGCTCTGGAAGGCGCGTGCATTGCTGACATGGCTGCCTGCCGCAGCCAGCCTGTCCTGGCGTTCGGCGCTGCGGTAACCCTCCAACAACGCCATCTGGTAGCCGTGCCGTTCGCGCATCAGGTTGAACACCAGCAGCAAGCGCCGCGCAAAGTCCTTGTCGAGGAGCTGCCAGTCGCGGTCGGCCTGCGACAGCATTGGCCGCAGCAGTTCCACTTCCGCCGCCGAAAAAACCAATGGCGGCAATGGCAGCGGGGGCACCAGTTGTTCGCCTTGCAGCAAAGCTGCGACTTGCGGATCGACCGCGCGGCCGCTGTCTTCAAACTCCGGCAACATCTGCTGCGGCCGCAGCAAGCGCACCAGGGCCGCTGGAGTGCCGGCCAGCACCGCAGTGCCGGCACCGATCAATAGCATGCGCCGCTGGCGCAGGCTGGGCCGTCGCTTGGGTGGAAATAACAACAGCCAGCCGGCGGCACTTGCCACCACGAAGACGCCCGCAACGATAAATGGCAGCATGGTGCGATCCATCAATACGAAAGCGCATACGGCACGCGACACTTGAATCCTATGCCGCCACGCAATCGGACGGGGCGAGCGAAATCAAGCTTTAGGAGGACTTATGCGGCCGGACTTGTTTGCGAGCCCCGCACTGCGGGATGATCGCCATCGCATCCTGGCGCGGTTGGCGAATGGCGGAAGCATCCCCTCCCCGGCACGCCATTGGATTCCGTGGGCCCCGCCGCAGCGCGCACGCCTTGCGGCAGTGGCCACGCTGCTGGCGACCGGCGCTGCAGCCTGGGTGTGGCTGCAGAATGCTGGGCATGCGCCTTCGCCTGAACCGCCCCGAGATTCGCCAATGCACGCCGAGCTTCCGGCGATGCCCGCATCGATCAGCGCGGCCCGCGAGGACGTGCAATCCGAGGCCGCGACGATCATCACAGCCACGCCCCCGCCAACACCGGCTGCCTTATCGACCGGTGCGGCGCCAAGCCAGGTGGCTGCCAAACCCGCGGATTCGAAGCCGGCACATTCGCGCCCCGTCAAAGTGGCCGGCGCACCGCGCAGGCAGCAAGCCGCTGACGCAGTACCGGAGAGCGACGAAGACGTGACTCTGCTGACAGCGATGCTCAAGCATGCCAAGCCGCAGCAGCCTCCGTCTACGGTTACGTCACCAAAAGATTGATGAACGTCGCCATGGCCTGCAACGTTGTCTCGGGCTGTTCGATATGGGGACTATGACCGCAACCGGGCAACAGCAACTGGCGAGCGCCAGGCGTGCCCCCTTCAATGGCATCCAGTTGTGCGGCGGAGCCATAATGATCGTCGCTGCCTTGCATCGCCAGCAAAGGACAAGCAATCGCCGGCAGCAGGTATTCGATATTCCACTGTCTGAACCACGGTGCCAGCCAGGTATCGGCCCAGGAAGAAAACACCTGCTCCGCCTTTTCGCCATGATAACGCGCCAGCGCGCGCATCTTGCCCGGGCTATGGGCAGCCAGCACAATGTGGATGCCTTCGATGGTGACGTCTTCCACAAACACGTGCGCAGCAGCGGTGATCACGCCGCGCAGGCCTGGCGGTCGTGCCGCCGCATAGATCAGCGCAATGCTGCCGCCATCCGAGTGCCCTACAACGATATGCTCGCGGCCCGGCGCCAGCCGCTCCATCAGCGCCGGCAATTCAACCAGCGCAAACTGGTGCAGGTAATGGATGCTGCGCAGCGCAGGCTGCGGCGAAGACCGGCCGTAACCCTGGCGCTCGTAGACCAGCCCTGCGCAGCCGGTGGCGGCGCACAGGCGTTCCGGAAATTCCTTCCACATGCCGATGCAACCCAGGCCTTCATGCAGGAACACCATTAGCGGCTTGGTCGGATCGCCTTCGATCAGCTCATAGTTCAGCTGCGCGCCAGCCAGTTCGAGCATCGGCATGTTCCGCTCCTAGCGCAAGGCGAAGTCGGCGCGTCCCGCCACACCGGCTTTAGGCGCCACCAGGAAAATACGCTCCGGCGCGACCTGCCCCTGCGCCACCAGCCAGTCTTTGGCCACCTGCGCGCGGCGATTGCCGAGCGTGATGAAATCGTCCTGGTCAAGGGTGATATTCGCGAGCATCAGCTTTTCCATCTCTTCCGAAGGCAGCGCCTTGGCAAAGCCGAGGGCATTGCGCGGCTTGACGAATTTCTCGTCCTTGTAAGCACGCTCCAGCAGGGCCGCGTATTCTGCCTTGGCCACCACTACTCCGCCTGCCGGCAGTTCGCTGCTACGCGCTTGCAGCTCACGCGTCTTGAGCTGGCGCAGCTTGCGCTCCAGTGCCACGTGTTTAAGGGCATCCGCTTCCGCCGCATCGTCGAAGCGGCCGGTGATGTCCAGCTTCAAGCCGGGGCGTTCGGTCAAAGCCTTGGCCAATGATTTCAGCTTGCCTTCCGATGCCGGCAGCAGTGCCGAACGACCCTGGTCAAATTCCAGCATCGACAACTCTTCTCCTCCGCCGAACAATGAGCCGATCAGGGCGAATGGCGAAGTGACCGTTTTCAAGATAGCGTTGCCGATCACCTTGAGGATGATGCCACCCAGCGAGAATTCCGGATCGTCCAGCGAGCCGCCAATCGGCACATTGATGTCGATCACGCCGTTACGGTCGCTCAGCAGGGCCACCGCCAGGTTGACAGGCAGCTTGGTGGCGTCCGGATTGGTGCTCTCCTTGCCGAAGGTAAGCTGGTCGAGCACCAGGCGGTTCTCCGCCTTCAACTGGCGGTTTTCCAACGCATACGACACCTCAAAGGTCATCTTGCCTTTCTCAATGCCGTAACCCACATATTTATCCGCGTAAGCCGAGAGCTGCGACAATTCCATGCCGCGCACCTCGGCGCGCAAATCAAGCGAAAGCTCCTGCTTCAGCGGATGCACGCGCCCGGCGATCAGCAAAGGCGCTCCGCTGACGTTGCCGCGCAGGTCAACGTTTGCGTTATGCGCCGGGTCGGACGACAAGCCTGTCACAGTCCCGCCCAACTCTTTCAGGTTGGCCGTGTAGTTCGGCTTGATGAAGTTGTCGGTAAAGCGTACGCGCCCACCGGACAGCACCAGCTTGCCGATCCGGATTGGCGGCAGCGGTTCGGCGGGTCTTGCCGGCGTCGCCTTTGGCGCCGGTGCGGTGGCCGCAGGCGGCGCAGCCTGCGCCACCTCTTTCGCCCTGGCTTTGGCGTCCTTGACCGCCTGCGCACGCGTCCCGGCCTCGGTCAGGCTCTTGCCCTCTTCGCCCTCCTTGCGCGTCACGTCCTGCACGTTCAGGCGCCCATTGGGGTCGATGATGACGCGGGCAAAGAAGTCGTCCAGCATCACGCGATCGATATTGAGGGCGAACGGCTTGAAGTTCACGTCCATGCCGCCGAAGGCAAGCGACTTCCAGCTCAGGAAGTCATTCGAGCTCGATTTGTCGACGGTCGACAAACGGCTCACGCTGACGTCCCCCTTGAAGCCGCCGCCCACGCTACCGTCCTTGCCGGTTTCAAGCCGCAATTGCGCCTTGCTGGAAACGGCCGCCTGCAACAGGCGCAGGTTCACATAGTCCGTCACGTAGGGCTGCAAAGGCAGCAGGTCGAAATTCTTCAGGTCCAGGGCCAGGTCGGCCTTGAGCGGGGATGGCGCCAGTTGGCCTTTGACTTCCAGTTCGCCTTTGTTGACGACAGTCTTCAGCGCCACCTCGGCAGACGCGCCGGGGGCGTTGGAATAGCCTTCAATAGTCAAGGACAGCGGAGACAAGTTGAAAATGGTCGGCTCGGCGCGAAGATCCTCCCGCAGCTTCGCTTGCCAGTCGCTGATTTCCAGCTTGCCGACCTTGATTTGCATCGGCTCTTCGTCCGCAGCCTTGGTATCCGGTTTGCCGTTGGCAGCCTTGTCCGCCAGCTTGCCTTGGTGGACATCGATTTCCGCACTGTCCGAAATGACGGATGCAATATCGAGCGTGCGCTTGCCGCCATCGAAAGCGATGTCCTGCACCAGCACCCCGAATTTAGCCAGGTCGGCCCGCAGGTTGCCCTGCGGGGTATCGTCCACATAGCGCAGCGCCGCACCGGTGACGGCCAGCTCCTTGAGCAGCACCACCGGCCCGGCGCCCGCCGGCTTGGCGGCAGGCGCAGGTGCCGCCGCCGGCGAAGGCGCAGCAGCGGGGATCAATTGGCCGAGGTTCAGCATCCCATCCTTGCTGCGCTTGACATCCAGCTCCAGGCCATCGATGCCGACCTTCGCAATCTCGAATCGCTGCCCCAGCAAATCCAGCTTGCCCAGCTTGACCTTCAAGGCATCCAGCTTGGCAAGCTGCGTGCCATCCAGTTGCTGCAACTGCGCACCCGACAGGGTAGCCTCGCCGCCCAGCACCAGCGACGCCGGCTTCTCTTTCGGTTGCACCACGGTCAAATTGAGCTGCGCCTCAAGGTGCGCCGACGGCAGCTTGAAACCCGGCTTGAACGGTAGGTAACCGAGGTAATTGGTCAGGTCGACCTTATCCAGCTTGAGGTCCAGCGCATAATCCTTCGGCTCCGCGAACGGACGCACCTTGCCCTTCAAGAGCAGCGGCGCGCCGTTGATGTCGGCACTGAACAGCGGTTCAACAAAGATCGTCACATCCGCCGGCAGCGAGGATACGAACGGCAGGCCCAGTTTCAGGTCTTTCACCTTATGCGTCACGCCGGCAGGTTTGTCCTCGAAGGACAGGCTGCCATCTTCCAGCTGGATATTGTTGACCGAGAAGCGCGCCGGCTCAGGCGACGGCGGCTGGCTCGCGATCAATTTCAGGATATCGTCGATGTTGTAGCGGTTGTCGGCATCGCGCGCCAGATGCACATACGGCTTGGTCAGGCGAACTTCCTGAACCACGGGCGCCATGCGCCTGACGGACTGCCACGACAAGTCGGCGCCCAGCCGGTCAAAACTGGCAAAGACGGTGCTGCCATCCTGCTCCATCATCTTCAGGCCGCGCACCGAGGCGGCCAGCGTGAATGGATTGAAGGAGACTTCCTCAATGCTGAGCTGGCGATGCAATTTTTCCGAGGCTTGTTTGGCCGCCTGCGACTTGACGATGGCCGGTACGGCCAGGAAGCCGATGCCGGTGTAAGCAAGCAGCAGCCCGGCCAAGGTGCCGGGAACAAGATATTTCAATGGTGGGATCTTCATAACCCGCTATTGTAATCGCACACGCCCTGCGGGAATATCCGTGACAACCATGCCTTTTGTGCATCATTGAAGCTCACCGCAGCCCCGTAAGTCCCGTCAGTATAGGCTTTCTCGAGAGGCTTCAACCGGCATTTGAAGGTGTCGCCACGAATGGATTCGCCCGCCACCATGCGTGGGCTGCTGTGGATCGGGAAGGCCTGGGTGCATGCGCCCGGCGTGCCGCCATCCAGGATGCCGCGCCAGGCGTCGGGGCCCGACGCTAGCACGACGCCGGCGCTGTCTACGCAGCGGTCGGCGAATTCCGCCGGCGCGCTGCCGCTGGCCAGATATTTGTCCAGCACCGACACCGCCGTCATCACCTGCACTGCCAGGTCGGCATCCGGCCTTACAAACCAGACAACCTGCCGCTTTGCCTCGCCCGGATTGGCCGCCAGCAGCCGCGCGCGAACGGAGAAAGCCTGCCGCGCATTGTGCATGTCCAGCTCCGCCTCACGATAGGGGCGCAAGTCGATCATCGGAATGCCAAGCTGCTTGCCGGTGAAAACATGGCCGGAGTCGAATGCCGCACGAATCGCCTTCTGATCGCCCTCGCGCCGCTGCGCCGGAATGCCGACCGGCTCGCGGCAGGTCGTGCTACGGTGCATATTCGCCGAATCGAATGGATCGCTGTCCAGTTTGTACTGCACGAAGTCGCGCTGCTCCTTCCAGCTTCCGACGCAGGCATTCAGCCGCAGGAACTCATTGGCATCGAGCTTGCCCGACACCAGCGCCGCAAGGCCGTACTGCACGCCCACGTTGTCCAGCGGGATCGGAGCGAATCCTTCGGCATCCGTGCCATAGAATTCTTCCAGGTCGTTCCAGTGCGTCCACTTTACCTTGGCGAAGACGTTCGGCGCATAGCCATAATAGGTGATGGCCTTATCGAATTTATTGTCGCGGAAGTGCGGGTTCAGCACCGACGGCATCGCAAAGCGCCAGCCGTTGATGCATTCGGTCGTGCCGGGCTTGCCCGTGAAGGGATTTTTCGCGGTATCGCTGGCATTCATGCCCTGCACCAGCGACTGGCGGCTCCACGTCGCCCACGGCGATTTCGGATCGCGCGCCACCTCGTCGCGGAAATACTGCCCCAGCAAGGGACAGTCGGAAATCGGAATCGACTGCGTCACCATGTCGGGAAACGACTGCACCGGAATTCCCGCATCGAACAGGCCGGGGCGGTTTTGCGCGAACAGATACTGCTGCACCGCGCCGCCAGAGCCGCCGATGCCGATCGTATAAACTGGCTGGCCATACTTCTCGGCGAAGTAAGCCTTGGTTTGCGCCGCCGTCTCCTCGGCAAGCCGCATATTGTAGTGAACCCCGCTCTCGTTGCCGGACGAATTGGCAATCGCATAGCCCTCCGCCAGCAGCTTCGGCATCAGTTGTTTCTCCGAGCTATTCAGCTTGTCGTTGAACCATATGGCCGTGCCCTGCTGGTGACCGATGCCGACACCACCGCGCATCCAGTAAACCAGCTTGCGGTTCCAGGGCGCCCGCTCCAGCATCGCAATCGTGTAGATGAAACGGTTGATGGTTCCAGCTTCGACCCGTACCACAAACGGAATGCTCTCGCCATTGGCGACAACCGTTTTCATGTCGGCCGGCGGCGTCTTGTAGCCGTTCTCGACATCGAACGTCTTGAAGCCCGAGCCGTTGAAATAGAAATGCTGGATTCGCGGCTTGATGTCACATTGGCTGCTGTAGCCAAGCACCTTGCCTGCGTTGTCGCGCACAGGATGCCCGATGCCTTGATGGTTATCGACCAAAGGCTGGCCAAGCCCCGATTCCATCGTCCGGCAGATAAAGGGCTGCTGCTGGTGTCGAAGCTGGTGCTGCAGGTGCTGGGGCAGGTCCTGCTGCACCTGCGCTTGCTCGTGTTGTTGCGGGGTGCTGCATCCTGCCAGGGTGATAGCCGCTAGAACGGCCAATATCCGAGCTCTCATGGCGCCTCCTCCTTGGCAAGCAGTGTAACGCGGCTATAGCGCTCGTGCCTACCGCTTGCCCGACAACTCCTGCGGCCGATACCACAATTCACTGCGCGCCAACGGAGTTTGCGGCGGCAGGCCGGGGTTGGGTATGCGGAACAGGCGGCGGCGCGCCAGGCCGGAACGCTTGATCAACGCCCCTTTATAAGTCATAAACAGCGCCTGCAGCGAACCATCGTTCACCATGGCCTCCAGGCCCGCCTCCAGCCGGTTCGCCAACACCTCCCCTGCAGCGTCGCGGCGCGTGAAGAAGTAGCGCGCCAGCGGGTAATAAAGCGCGATGCCCGGCTCGACCTCAAAACCAAAGCGCTGGTGCCGTTCATCGTATTCGCTCAGGGCTTCGTCGGCCGAGCGCGACAGCGCGTCGAAGCGTTTCACCTCCAGCATGGAGAACAAGCCGTCGTAATTATTCCCTTCCACCACCTTGAAGCCGCCGGCCTCCAGGATGCCGACATCGACCCAGCCTTTGCCCTGACCAATGCTAAAGCGACGCAACTGGTCGAGCGATTTGACCTCGGCAAATTTGGGCAAGTCTTCATGGCGCACCAACAGCAGGCGGTAGCCGATCAGGCCACGGTCAACCGGTATCCGCACGGGACGGAATTGCTGCTCCAATTGTGCCGACGTGGCGCGCACAAAAACATTGATGGCGCCAGCTCCTGCAGCTTCGGCAGTCACCCGCGCGGGCGACATATATTGGCGGGCCTGGCGCAATTCGTAGGGGCCGAACCGGCCACGCGTCTTCTCGAGCGCGGTGCGCAACACCTCCCAGTCATACAGGTAGCGGCTGTCTTGCGCGGACTCGGGGCGCGGGTAAACCACCAGTTGCGGAGCCTTTGCAGGGTCTGCAACTGCCGCCCGCATCGACAACAGGGCCAGGATTAGCAGGCCGGTCTTCTTCATGCTAGTGAGCTTAACCCGAAACGAAGAACTTGACTAGAATGGAATTCTAGAACAATATTCTAGACATGATCCAAGTCGACCGAAAATCCGCCATCCTGTCCGCCGCCCTTGCCGTGTTCTCTGAAAAAGGGATCGAGGCGACATCGATAGAAGACATCCGCCAGAGCAGCCAAGCGTCGGTGGGCAGCATTTATCATCACTTCGGCAATAAGGAAGGCATCGCCGCCGCCCTGTTCGCACAGGGGCTCGACAGCTACTGGCAGCAGATCAAGGAAAACGTGGCCCAGGCCAGCAACGCGGAATTCGCCATTCACGCCATTGTCAGCACCCATCTGAACTGGATTGTGCAACAGCCCGACATGGCGCGCTTCCTGTTTGCGCGGCGCCAGGCGGTGAGCGCCGAGCATGACGATGCCATCCGCCAGCGCACCGCGGCGCATTTCAAGGAAGTCTTCGAAAAACTGAAGCCCTGGTTCAAACAAGGCGTACTGCGCCGGCTGCCCATCGAACTGTACGGCCCCCTGCTGCTCGGCCCCTCACAGGAACTGGCGCGTAACTGGCTGGGCGGGCGTATCGGCTTCAACCCGCTCACTGCCATCGATGAACTGAGCAGCGCCGCCTGGCGTACGCTGGCCACCAATCCAGCCCTCACCGGCGTCTCTTACGGAGTATCCAAACCATGAGCGCCAGCCGCTTCACGCTAACAACCCACGACGGCCAGCAACTTGTCGCCTATCGCCACGAGCCATCGCAAGCGCCGCGCGCGCAAGTAGTGATCGCACCCGGCATGGCGATTCCACAAGGCTTCTACGCCACCTTCGCCGCGTTCCTGGCAAGCCTGGGCTACCGTGTGTGGACTTTCGATTATCGCGGCATGGGCGAATCGCGTGAAGGCTCACTGCGCCGCTGCAGGGCTGACATCACCACCTGGATCGCGATTGACCTCGAGTCAGTAGTGCAGCACGCCACGCAGCAGGATGCCACGCTACCGCTGTTCTTGCTCGGCCACAGCCTGGGCGGCCAGACCGCCCCACTGCTGCCGTCCATCCGCAAGGTCGCGGGCCTGGTCAACATTGCCGTTGGCAGTGGCGCGACGCGCCACAACCATCCGCGCGTGCAGCGTACCGCACCGCTGCTGTGGTACGTGCTGACGCCGCTGCTATGCAGGCTGCTTGGTTACTTCCCCGGCAAGCGCATTGGCATCCTTGGCGACATTCCGCGCGGCGCAATGATGCAATGGCGCCGCTGGTGCCTTACGCCGGACTACCTGCTCACCGGCGAACCCGGTGCGCGCGAAGCCTACGCCAGCGCCAGCTTCCCCGTGCTTGGCCTCACCTTCAGCGATGACGAACTACTGCGCGAATCGGGTTCGCGCATGCTGCACGAGGCTTACACCAGCGCCAAGGTCGACTATCGCGTACTCAATCCAGGGACTTTCAACCAGGAGCGCATCGGCCACTTCGGTTTCTTCCGCCCGCACCAGGAAACAGTACTGTGGCCGCTGGTTGGCGAGTGGCTCGACCAGCACTGCTGATTACTGGGCCAGTACGCCCGGCAGGATAGCTTCCATCGCATGTTCAAGCGCCGTGCGGACGTTCTTGACTCTATCAGCACCGGTCATCTTGTTGAAGGTCTCCATACCGTAAGAATCGTCCGAAGGACGGGCAATAATAAAGGACTGCTTCGCCGTCCCTTCTCCCACCACTTTCAAGGAATCCGCCTCGACCAGTCGCGCGCGCACATAGGCAAATGGCGCAACCATGCCGCGTGACGAAGTATCGTCGCTCCTGTTGATGGTCCGGATCATGTCATCGACATAAAAGCCCAAGCCTTCCAGCGCACTGCCTCCAACAGTTGCGTCAATCAGCTTGATCGCAGCAATGCCGCGGAATTTACTGATCACGATGGCGTGACTCACACCCTGCTCTTTCAACAGGCTTTTCAGGTACTCGCGATCTTCCACATACTGTTCGGGATGTTCGAACATACCATTCTGGGCGCTGTACAGGCCCTTGTCCTGCGTCGTCATCAGGCTCAATTTCGCATTCGGCAGCAATTTAAGCAGCGACGCGCGAGCAGCGATGATCGCAACCTGGTCGAATACCGGATCTTCAACCGTAAGCACTTCAACAGGCGAACTTTCCGTCCGGCTTCCAACCTGATGTCGCTGCGCGTGGAGGGCGAGGCTGTTGCCGACCAAAGAGAGCACGGCAATGCTGCGGATCGGCGCGGTTTCGGCCTGCACGTTCATGCCCGCCAACACCAGCAGGACGGAAAGGGCAGCTTTGGCAGTGGACATTCCTGGAATCCTTATTGATTTCTAACGTCGCAACATTATATCCAGTAGAGTTGGCAACTTGTTAAAATCTGGCGCATGAATGCCTCTTCCATCACCTACGCTGTTGAAACGAACGTCGGCGTCGACGAATTCCGCGATCTCTTGAACGCATCCGGCCTGGGCCGGCGCCGCCCGGTGGATGATGCCGCGCGGTTGGGTGCAATGCTGTCGAATGCCAACCTGATCCTGGCCGCGCGCAGGAATGGAGAATTGGTCGGCATCGCCCGCGCCATGACGGACTTCTCGTTCGCCTGCTACCTGTCCGACCTTGCCGTCAGCGACCAGGCGCAAGGACAAGGAATCGGTGCGCGCCTGATCGAAGAAATGCGCGCGCATCTCGGCCCGACCGTCAACCTCATACTCAGTTCGGTGCCAGAAGCGGTTCCCTTCTATCAGCGCATCGGCATGGCCGCTTTGCCTGACTGCTTCTGGTACCGGCGCGAGTTCTAATGCCAGCGCAGATGTCACTGACACTCACACGGAAAACGGTATGATCCGCGGCTCCACCATTCACATTCGCCACATCCACAGTAGCGACCGGGCCTTGCTGGCGCCCCTGTTGAACGACCATGACCTGCGCGGCGAGTATTTGCCGAGCGCCCTGGTTTCGCCTTCGGAACTGGAGAGAAAGTTCGCCGGCGACGGCGTCGCCAACGATGCCTTTACGCGCCTACCGATAGTTGATTCCGAATCGGACCGGACCATCGGTAGTCGGCCCTGAACAATTGAACGGAGCCTGATTCTGAAGGCGAAACGCCTGAAAAACACTGCTGTAATTTGCAAGGTTTCGTTAGAATAGAGGCAATTCCTTGCAGATTTCAGAGGGGCAGATGGGACCAAAGCCAGTCGGACCGCAAAGCAATGACATGTTTCGCCAACGGCTAGACGAGTTGGTGAACCCGCAGCACCCGCTG
>NZ_FOOF01000036.1 GCF_900113115.1 Duganella sp. CF458
GATGCGGCGGCCCAGGTCATCGTACACGTACTGCATGGTGGTGCCGCCGGCACTGGTCACGGTCAGCGTGTTGCCGCGCACGTCGTGGGTGTAGCTGGTGGTCAGGTTCAGTCCATCCGGATCGACCACCTGGGTCATCACCTGGCCCGTCAGGTCGTAGTCCATGCGGGTGACGGTGCCGTTGGAGTCGGTCACGCTCACGCGCTGGCCCTTGGCATCGTAGCCGTAGCGGGTCACCAGCTTGACGCCGGCCGCGTCGACCGTACGGGTCAGCAGGCGGTGGGCGCTGTCGTAGGTGTATGTCACCTCGTTGCCGTTGGCATCGCGGCTCTTGACCAGCTGGCCGGCCACATCGTACTCGGAGCTGCTGTCTGCCAGCGCGCTGTCGACGGCCAGCAGCTTGCCATCCTGGTCGTAGCTGTAGGTGGTGACGTTGCCGTTGCCGTCCTTGACGCTGTGCTTCTGGCCGGTGCGGGTCTGCGTAGTGGTCACGCTCACGCCCTCCGGCGTGGTCACGGTGGTGCTGCGTTCCGCAGTGTTGTAGCTGTGGGTGGTGACACGCGACAGCGCATCGGTCTGGGTCAGAACGCGGCCGAAGGCATCGTAGCTGGCCGAGCGCTTGCCGTTCAGCGGGTCGGTGGTTGTCACCACCTGGCCCAGTTTGTCGTAGCCCTGCTGCGAGACGTTGCCGTTGGCATCGACCGAACGCACCAGGCGGCCGAACGCGTCGTACTGCGCGCTGGTGACGTGGTAGATCTTTTCACGCAGGGTGTTGGTGCCTGTTTCCATGCCGCGGCGGTCATACGTATGCAGCGTGGTCACGCCGTTGCCGGCGTTGTCGGTGCCTTCCGTCGAAGCCACCACTTGGCCAAAGGCGTTGTAGATGGCCTTGTTCACGCCACCGGCGGCATTGGTGGTCTGCACCAGTTCATTGTCGGTATTGTAGGCAAAGCGGGTCACGCTGTTCTGCGCCGCGGCGCCGGACTTCGCCGTCGCCAGCGCCGTTACCGCAGACGCGGCGGCGGAGAGCACGCCGCCCTGCAGGCTGGCCAGCACGTCGGCAGGCACACTGGTGGCGTAAGCCGTGGTCGCGCTGAGGCGGCCCAGGGTGTCGTACTCGGATTCGGTCACATTGCCAGCTGCATTGACGGCAAAGCGCAGTCGCCCCGCGTCGTCGTAGAAGAACAGGCTGCGGTTGCCCAGCGCATCCTTCATGCTGGTGCGATGGCCCGAGGCGTCGTAGGTGTAGTTGGTGGCGTGCGCCGCCCATACCGCATCGACTGCCGCCGTATCCATGTCGCCGCGCAGCAGCGCGACGCCGGTTCCCGGCAGTTCGGCCACGACGCGGCCTTGCAGGTCGTAGCGTTTCAATACGGTGCGCTCGTCGCTGCTGCCCTTGGCAACCGTGGTGCCGGTCAATGCGCCAACGTTGTCGTAGCTGAACGTGGAGATGGTGCCGTCGGCATTGGTCTGGCTGGCCAGTTGCCCCAGCTTGTTCCACTTGCTGGTGGTGACCTGGTCTTCGCCGCTGACAGCCGGACGCAGTGCATCCAGCGCCGAAGTGGTGCTTGGCGTGCCGAGCGCCTTGTTGGCATAGCGGCGGGTCGTTTCCAGCCTGCCGCTGGTGTCGTACGAGTACTCGGTCAGGTAGCCTTCGCCATTGACCTCGCCCGCTTTCTGGCCCTTCTTGTTGTAGTAGACGAAGCTGTGGATGTCCGCCGCATTGGCGGCCGGAACCGGCGCCATGCTGAACAGGTCGGCATCGTCCCTGGCCAGGTCGATGGCATTGGCTGCCGTCACGTTTGCGTAGGCGATCGTTTCCACCAGGCGGCCGGCCGCGTCATAGCGGTACTCGGTCATGAAGCCTTCGGCGTTGATCGTGGCACGCACCTGGCCATTCTTATTGAAGTACTGCTGGACTTTGCGGTCGATGGTGTCCTGTCCCAGCGAGACCGTCTTCAGGCCCGGCGTGACCGTCAGCGTGAAGGAAGACGACAGCTTCGCCTGGTTTTCCGTGTCGCCGGAATAGCTGGCGATGATCGTATTCTCGCCAGCCGGCAGGTCCACACGCGGCAGGAACAGCGAGGCCACACCCGCGTTCACGTCCACCACGCCAAGCACGGTTTTGCCGCTGATGAAGGTCACTTTGCCGGAAGGGACATTACCCGTTACCACGGCAGTCAAGGTGAGCGACGTGCCTTGCACCACGGGCGCCGTTACCTTGTTCAGGATCACAGTTACCGGCGCCGCCATCAGCGTCTCGTCAATGGAGCCGGACATGCTGGTCGCGTTGGAGGCGTCGCCCGAGTACACGGCGGTGACCTGGTTCAGGCCGGCCACAAGTGCGCCGGCACTGATGGTCGCCACGCCATTGACCAGCGTGCCCACGCCCAACAGGATGGTGCCGTCGTAGAAGTTGACGGTACCGGTCGGGTTGCCGTTGCCACCGCTGACACGCGCGCTCAGGGTCGCCTTGCTGCCCTGCTGCACTGCCGCCGCCGCAGTCGACACCGTCGTGACGGTCGGCTGCCTGGTCGCGTCGGCATTCGGCGAATAATTGATGGTGAATGCCGGATTGACTTCGTCGCCGGCATAATAAGCTTTGACACCTGCCAGATCGCCTAGCAGGTTCTTGACCGTGATGAGCGCCTGCGAATTGTTGATCGCTGCGCTGCCCAGGAAATTGCCATACTGGTCCTTGAAGCTCACATAGCCGCCCGGGTTCGCCCCGGTGACTTTGGCAGCCAGGACTACCGTTCCTGGTTCCGCACCTGGAACGCTGGTCAACGACGCCGAACCGTATTGGCTTGGCGTACTTGTGATGTTGCTGTTGCTGCGCGAAGCGTAGTTCTCGTCACCCGAGTAAACGATGTCGAAGAAATAGATACTGTGAGTCTTGGCGTCGCCGGGCCAACGGCCCGGTGGGATGGTGACCACGGCCTTGCCATCAACGACACTCGCGGAACCGATGCGTTGTTGCCCATCGCGCGAGAAGATCGTGACAGTACCCGTTGGAAGCGGCTGTTTTCCGTTCCCGACGGTGACAGTATACGTACCGGTGCCGTCCGCAGCGGTCTGGCTCTGGAAATTGAGATCAGGCTGCGGTTTGGTGACGTACTGCGTAAAGATAAGGCTGCTGACAGGCTCTTCACCGTTGTTGCCGGAATAAACCGCACGCAACTGGTTGGCGCCAACAGGCAGGTTCTCCAGCAGGATCGTACCTTGGTAGTAGTAGTCAGCCTTGGCACTGCCAATCAGTTTGTCGCCGTTGTAGAAGGTGAAGGTACCAACGCCGTTGTAGCGCGTGTCGCCCGACTGGGTGGCCAACCTGACGGTGAACGACACAGCATTGCCATAAAGCGAAGAAGCCGGGGCCGAACTCGAAACCAGCAGGCGCGGGATGGACTTCGGCGTGTCGGTTGCCAGAGGCGTCGGCGCCGAAACGCTAGCACTGCGCGAAACCCAACTTGCGACGTATTCGGCCGTGATCGGCTCACCGGCGGCAATGCTGCTATTGAAGTCGCAGTAGGCCAGGCCATCCTTGACGACGCCGTAACCGATAGTGGTGCCGCCGCGCGAGAACACTACCTTGGCACTATAGTCGTAGCCCAGGTCTGGACGCTCAAGGATGCCAGGCTGGTCCTTGATCTGCGCGACGACGCGCACCCACTCGCCGACATTCGTATGATCGCTCGACAGGATCAGTGTCGGGGTGATCTTGGCATCGCTCACGTAAATGTCCGTCCGACCGGAAACCACAGCTGCGTTGTTGCTATCGCCTGAGTAGACCGCCGTGAAATGATGGCCGGCGCCGCGGAAGGTCGTCGAGGTCATCGTGGCAATGCCATCCTTGACCATCGCGCAGCCTATCACATTCGCATCGTCGTAGAACATGACCATGCCGGTCGCCGGCTTGCTGGCATCGCGCACGGAAACGCTCAGGCTCAGGGTCAGCGCCTCGCCATAGACAGGCGTGGTATTGGATAGCGACAGCACGACGCTGGTCGGCGTGGTTGCCGGTGCCGGAGGCAGCACAACGCCCGGCTGCTGCGTCACCTGCAGGTTGTAACTGGAATTGCCCACCATGGCGCTGCCGGCATTCGCCGCATCGCCGGAGTAAACGGCCCCCAGCGCGCCAGACACCATCTTGCTCGCAATGAAGGTGAACTTCGCCACACCGTCCACGATCGGCGCGGTGCCCAGCACGTCGCCGCCATGCACGAAGGTGACCATGCCGCCCGGGACATTACCTGCAGAGCCATTGGGCTTGGCAGTCAGCGTAATGCTGGTGCCCTGCGGCGCCGAGCCGGTTACGCTGCTGGTGAATGCCAGGGAGCCTGGTTGCGGCGCAAGCTCGATTGCCTGTGTGATCGGTTCGGAAGCGCTACCCTGGTTATTGTTGTCGCCGGAGAAACGCACGCTCAGCTTGTTGACACCGACCGGCAGCGTGGTCACCGTGACGGCTGCCAAGCCGTTGTACACGTCAGAGGTGCCGATGATCTCGGCCCCATTATAGAAGGTGACTGTGCCGGAGGCAAAACCAACGCCCTCGCGCTCCACTTTGGCGGTCAGCACCAACGGCTGGCCCTGCTTCCAGTTCTCGTGCGGGGTGCTGAGCGAGACGTGGGTTTGCGCCAACGCGACGTTCTGCACAATGCTGCCGACGCTGAACGCGTTATGTTGGTCGCCCAGGTAGTGGGCGGTGAAGGAATGCTGGCCGGCAGGCAGCTTGCCCAGGGTGAGCGTAGCTACGCCATTGACAAGCTCGGCGCGTCCGATTGCATTGTTGGCGCCATCGAAGAACTGCACCATGCCGCCCGGCTGCGCGCCGGTAACGCGCACGCTCAGGGTAAGCGGCAGGCCCTGCCTTAGCTGCGGGTCCGAACTGGTGATCGACAGGGTAGTCGGCTCCGGCAAGCCGGCGGCCAGGCTGGCCACGCTGGTCTTGTTGGCGGCATCGCCGGAATAGCTGGCCCGGATGCAGAAGCGGCCCGGCTGAACATTGGCGAGCGTCAGGGTTGCGATGCCCTGGCCACGCACCTCGGATTCCTTGACGTCGACCAGGCCAAGGACGTTGCCGTACTGGTCATAGAAGGTAACGGTGCCGGATGGATGGTCGCCAGTGACCAGTGCCGTGAGACGCTGTTCCGTGCCGCTTGCCGTGACCAGGTTCTCGCTTTGCAGCGTCGTGACGGAATAATTGGTCTGGACGACGGCAGTGCCGCTGTTATACCCGGTGGAGGTGCTGGCATTATTGGCATCGCCAGAGTAACTCGCCTGCCAAGCGCTCGTATTGTTGACACCGGTATTACGCGTGGTGAAAGTCGCCACGCCATTGACCAGTTCCATGGCCGCCAGCACAGGGGACTCAGAGTTCCAGCTACCAACGTTCCAGAGGAAAACCGTACCGGTTGGATTATTGCCCGTGACGCGAATGGTATGCGTCAGTGCAGAGCCATATACCGGATTTGGAGCGGACGACGTGACCGTGATACCTGGGGTCGGCAGGCGTGGCGCAGAGACTACGTTGACTTTGACGTCTGTCATCGTTGTAGCAGTACCATCGGCCGCCTTGAACACAAAGCGAACCGTGTGCGGCCCAACCCCGCCCAGGGTCCAATAGTCCCAGGTCCAGCCCGATTCATAGCCACGCATGAGGCCGTCGACTATCTTGTGATTGCCGCTGAACGCACCGTCGATGTATATATCGAACGCACCGTCCTGGTGCGCGCCGATCGTCCTGACCTTGAACGATATCCTGCCGCCGGAGGTGCTGACGGTGTCGCTCGATACCGTCGCTTCAAACTCGGAATTATCGGTAGCGACTACCGTAGCCTGGCTGACGGGATTCGATACACTTTGGGCGTAGTTCGCGTCGCCGGAGTAAACGGCGCTCAGCTTGTTGGTCGCCACTGGCAGCGCGTTCGTCTTGAAGCGCGCGACGCCGTTGACCAGCGTGACGCTGCCCAGCAGCTCGGTGCCGTTGAAGAAGGTCACGGTGCCGGTAGCGGGAACGCCGCCAACCGCGCCCAATTGCGCCACCAGCTCGGTCATCGTGCCGTGCGGGGCGGACTGGTTGGAACTGCTCAGCGACACTGTGGTGGCCGTGCCTGCGCCCGGGGCTTGCACGGCAACCGGCGTGGTGACCATGATGGTACCGACCGTGTTGACGGCAGGCTTGTTGTTCGCATCGCCTTCATAGCTGGCGATAATCGCGGCTTGGCCGGACAAGGTCGAGAAGGCCGATGCCGCCAGCGTCAGGCTGGCAACGCCGTTCACCACAGCTGCGGTGCCCACCACGCGCACGGTGGCCGGCACCGATTTGCTGTCGCGTACCGAGAAGGTCACCAGGCCCGACGGCGACGTACCGCCACCGATGGTCACGCTGGCGGTGAATGGCTGGTCCGCCGCCACCGGGGTTACGGAACCGGCCGCCATGGTCAGCGTGGTGGTTGCCACCGCCTGCACTTGCAGCGCAACCGGTGCGCTCATCACGGAATCGGCGTAGTTCGAATGCGACTTGCTGAATTTCGCGGTGATGTTGTGGCTACCCGCAGCAAGGTTGCGTAAGGTAATTTGCACCAATCCGCTGGCCGCCGAAGTATTCATCGTACGCAGCAGGGTATTGCCGTCATAGAAGGACACCGTGCCTTCAGGGTACATGGCGCCGATGCGCGGCATGGAGGCGGTAATCACCACCGGTTCGTCCAGGCGCACTGAGGCCGGCGAGACGGCCACGGTCACGACCGGCGAGGCAGGAACCACATTCGTTGCGCTGGCCGCCGATACATTCGGCGCGTTATAGGCATCGCCAAGGTAATAGGCGGTTGCCGCCCAACGGTTCTGGATATCGATCGGACGGGTTACCACCAGCGTCGCAACGCCGTCGACAATGTCCGCCACACCGTATGGTGGGTCGTTGAAACTGCCGCTGTGGAACACGACCTTGCCGGTTGGATGATCGCCTTCCACGCGCGCGGTCAGGACGATCGGCGAACCGTATGGTACTTGGCCAGGGCTGGTGAAGTACACCAGGGTCGGTACCGCTGCGGCATCTTCGGTCACCACTTCGGAATTGGCGGCGACATGCAACTGGTCGCCCGCGTACACCGCACGCAGGGCATTGCTGCCTGCCGGCAGGCGCACGCCTTCCAGCACGGCTTCGCCATTCACGATGTCGACGCTGCCCAGCAGGGTGCTGCCGTTCATGAAATTGACTTTGCCAGTCACGCTGGCATCGCCGAAGGTAGCGCGCAAGGCCAACAGCGCGCTGGCGTTGGCATCCGTGCGCGACGTCGTCAGCACCAGCGGCTTGCTGCTGCGCACGACAGTTTCCGTCACGGTCGCCGAAGTGGCGCTGGCATTGCTGGTGTCGCCGCCATACACGGCAATCAGTTGCTGCTCGCCCAACGACAGTTGATTGACGCTCAGCGTCGCTACCCCGCCGATCAGGTAAGCACTACCCAGCAGTTTGTTGCCGGCAAAGAAAGCCACCGCGCCACCTGGTTGGTGGCCCGTGACGCGCGCAGTCAGAATGACCGGTGCGCCGACTTCGCTGGTCAGGGTGGACGCAGCCAGGCTCACTTGTGCGCCGTTGCCGATCACTTCGCGGCTGACGGAAGTGGAAACGCTGCCCTGGCTGGCCGCATCGCCCGCGTACTCGGCGCGCAGGTTTGCCACGCCATCCGGCAGCACGGTTTCGAGCTTCGCCAATCCTGCCTTGACGTCGACTTCGGCAATCAGCTGGTTACCGTTGAAGAATTTCATGCGGCCGCCAATGGTCAGCGGACCCGCTACTTTCGCCAGCATGGTGACCGTATTCGCTGGCTTGTTGACGGTCGGCGCCACGATCAGCGAGGTGCTGGTCGCGGCGCGCGCCACGGTGAAATTCATCACCGGCGATTCCACCTGGCGGGCATTGCCGTCGCTCGAGAACTTGGCGGTCAGCTTGTAGTCGCCCGGCGGCAGGTGGCCCACCTTCAGGATGGCGGTGCTGCCATTGCCCTGGGTCTGCGCCACGCCGATCAGCTTGTCGCCATTGAAGAAGGCCACCACCGCGCCCTGGCGCGAGGTGAAGCCATCGGTGAAGGTCGCCTTGAGAATCAGTTCGTCGGTAATCGAGGCGCCGCCAACTGCAGCCGCATCCTTGGTGTCGATGCTGATGGCAAGCGGCGGTGCCGGTTTGGTCTCAACCGGCGACACGTACGATGCATTCGGCGTGACCTGAACGTTGATCTCATTCGAGACGTTCTGTTCGGAGAGCTGGTACTGGCCATACATGCTATTGGAGTCATTATGGTAATACACCACGCGCAGCGGCATGGTGCCGACCTGGTCCAGCGGCATGGTCCACGATACCGTATTCGAACCGTTGGCGAACCACTGGCCGTTCAGGCAGCGCATGCCGCTGTACAGCACGGCAACCAGCGGCGTACCGATGTTGTTCGGGCCCGACAGCGTTGCCGTGATGGTCACATTGCCACCCTGTACCACCGAGCTGACGTCGGTGCTCAAGGTCATGGCCGGTTTGAGCGGCGGCGCTGGCTCGGCCGTGACATTTGTCATCGTGTACTCGGCGCTGTTGTAGTCGTCGCCCGAGTAGTCGGTGCGGATCGTATGGCCGCCGCCGTTCCATTGCGCCTCGACGGCAAACGCCGCCACGCCATTGATGACGGGCGCCGTACCGAGCACCACGTTGGTGGTCAGGTCCGTGAAAGTGACCGTGCCGCCGATCGGGCGCTTGCCGCCATTGTCCAGCGTGACGGTCACCGTCTTGGTCTGTCCCACTTCGACGTTGCGGCTGTCAAAGGTGCCGGCCTTGATCTGAATGGCGCCGCGGCGCACGTGCAAGACTCCGCTGGCGACCGCCGGGGCGATGTTGGCATCACCGTCCTGCACCATGGTCAGGACCTGGTCGCCAGCTGGCAGCATGGCGTTTTCGATAGTGAATCGATAGACTCCACTGCCGTTCGCGCCATCAACCCTGCCCAGCAGGTTGCCGCGCATATCGTACAGGCTGGCGCCGCCGGCCGGACGTGGGCCGTTCGTCACAAAGCCGAAGTAGAACGTTTCGCCCACTGTCACAGTGGCGTACTGGGTCGAATTGGATTCGTTGTAGGTATAGCTCGTGCCGGCACGGGCATTGTTCACCTGGTCGGAAGTGCTGATGGTATTGGCTGCGTCGCCGGCATAGCTGGCGATGATCTCGGCCAGCGGCACATTGCTGTTGGCGACACTCAGGCGCGCCTCGCCGTTGATCACCTGGCTGGTTCCCAGCAGCTTATGATTGCCGTCGAAGAAGGACACGATGCCGGCCGGGTTGAAGCCCGTCACCCGCGCATACATACTGGTGACGTTGCCGAATGCGGTGTCGTTGCGTGCCACATACAGGCTGGTATGGCTGGTGACGCGCGCGACACGCTCGTCGATGGCGGCCGACGCCACGCTGGCATTGTTGCCGTCGCCGTTGTAAACGGCCACCAGTTTCTCGGTCCCTGCCGGCAGGTTGGTCACCACCAGTTCGGCGCGGCCGCGGATCACATTGGCGGTACCAATCACGGCGTTCGCCTGGTCGTAGAAAGTTACCGTGCCTTGCGGATTCGGGCCATCCACCAGCGCGGTCAACTTGATCAGGGCACCGGATTCGGTCTGGTCGCGGGAAGTCGACAGCACGACGGTTGGCAGTGCTTTTTCCACAGTCTCTTCCAGCACGGCGGAAGTGCTGCCGGCATTGGCCGCGTCGCCCAGGTAGACGGCGGTCAGCTTGCCCTGCCCTACCGGCACATTGGTGGCGCTCAGGCGCGCCACTCCGTTCACCAGCGCGCCGAAGCCCAGCGACACCTCGCCGCTGAAGAATGCCACCACGCCGCCCGGCGCCGCGCCGGTCACGGTTGCCGTCAGCTGCAGCGGCGAACCGAAACGCACGCTGGTGCTGTCCGCAGACAGCGTAATGCTGGTCGCCGGCAGAACCACGGCATCGGTAGCGATGGAATTGGAGGTGCTGCCGAAGTTGCCGCCATCGCCCGAGTACACGGCGCTGATGTCGCTGTGGCCGGCCGGGATGGTGCCGGTAAAGCTGGCCACGCCGCTGCGCACGATAGCGCTGCCCAACAGGGTCGAACCGGCGAAGAAGGTGACCGTGCCGCTTGGGGTGCCGCCGGTGCCGACCGGAATCTGGCCCGTGACGACCGCAGTGTAGGTGCGGGTATTGCCGGTGCCGCGTACCTCCGCCAGTTGCACCGAGGTGGTGTTGCCGCCCAGTTTGAGCGTCACACCCAGGCCGTTGCCCAGTTGCGAAGTATCGATCGGCGTGGACAGGCGGTTGACGGCATAGGCGTTCGAGGCGCCGTCGTACAGCGTCTGCGTGGCGAAACCCATGCCGTCGACCTGCCAGGCCAGGCGGCCGAGCGTATCGTAGAAGTTCCAGGACTTCACGTCCTGCGCGCCGGCTTGCGGGCGCAGCGCATCGATGGTCCAGCCCAGTGCACGTTCCAGGGCCGCGCTGTTGTCGGCGTGTCCAAGATCGGTGCTGGCCGGCACCAGCAACTCGGGCTTCGCCGCCGTCGCATAGCGGATGGTGTGCACCAGGTGGTTGTTGGCGTCGTAAATGTATTCGGTCAGCGCGCCGGTGGTATCCACCTCCGCTGACTTGCGTCCGGCCGCGTCATACAGCACGGCGCTCTTGGCGCCGTTCGCACCTTGCGTCACGCGCAGGCGGCCATCGGCGTCGTACCAGTATTTGGTTTCACCCAAGGCCTGGTTGCCGTCGCTTTGCAATACCGAAATCAGCAGCCCGGCTTCGTTGAAGGTCGAGGTGGTGACCAGGCCATTGGCCATGCGCAGGACGGATTTGTGGCCCGCATCGTCGTAAACGGTGCTGGTGACGGCACCCGAATCGTCGATGCGATTGAGTACGCGGCCCAGGCCGTCGTAAGTCAGGCTGGTGGTGCCGCTATCCGGGGCGATGGTCTGCAGCAGCTGGCCAGCCTGGCTGTAGACGAAATTGGTCACCGACTGCTTGCCGTCGGCAATACCATTACCGCTGGCATCGATCGCATTCCACTTGGTGACCTGGCTGACCTGGCCACGGAAATCAAAGGCGGTATCGGTACGCACGGTGCGCGACTTGTCGCGGCCGGCGACCCAGCTCGCCAGGTCGCCTTCGGCATACCCGCTGCCGGCATAGGCATCGCCGGTATAGGTGATGCTGCTGATGCGCTGGCCCTTGGCGTCGTAGCGGTATTCAGCGACGCCGCCTTCGCGGTCGATGGCGAAGCGCAGGCGGCGCGCCGCGTCATACACCATGCGTACAGTCTGCGGCTTACGGTAGCTGGCGGATTGCACGCTCTGGTTGAAGCTGATGTTTTCGCTGGTCAGCAAGCCGTTGCTGTAGCTGCGTTCGGTGATGTTGCCCAGGGCATCGGTGACCTTGGTCTGGTTGCCGAAGGCGTCGTATTCGTACTTGGTCACGGCGCCGGTGCCGTCGACCTGGGTCAGCATATTGCCGGCCGAGTCATAGCTGTAAGCGACGGACGGACTGCTGCCATTGGCCAGTGCCGGGGCCTGCATCTTGATCAGGCGCCCCCAGGCATCGCTGGTCAGGGTGG
>NZ_FOOF01000024.1 GCF_900113115.1 Duganella sp. CF458
CTTCCACTCTGTTCGGTGAGACCTTGCCCCGCCGCCTTCAGAATCCTAATATCTTTTTCTAAAGGTGCAGATTCAATATACGAGCTCTGGCAATCGGACATTAAGTTCCTCGAGAAGCCAGAGCTGACCCCGACTTTCAAACCTCTAGGCACTGACGAGCTGTTCCGGCAGGAGTAGGGCTTCGAAGTCGGCTACCGGCAAGGGCGTGCCGAACAGGTAGCCCTGGAAGGCGCGGCAGCCCTGGCGTGCCAGGTAGTTCTTCTGCTCGAGCGATTCGACGCCTTCCGCAATCGCAGACAACCCCATGCTGTCGGCTAGCGTCAGGATGGTCTTGGTGATGGCGGCGTCGTCGGCGTTGTGCAGGATGTCGCGCACGAACGAGCGGTCGATCTTCAATTGGCAGAGCGGCAGGCGTTTCAGGTAGGCCAGCGAGGAATAGCCGGTGCCGAAATCGTCCAGCGAGATGCCGATGCCGGCTGCCTTCAGCAGCGCCATCTTGCCGATCGAGGCTTCCACGTCGTCCAGCAGCAAGCCTTCGGTCAGTTCCAGCTTCAGCAAGCGCGGCGAAGCGCCGCTGCGCAGCAGCGCGCCCATCACCTGCTCGACGAAATCGGCCTGGTAGAACTGGCGCGGGCTGACGTTCACCGCCAATTCCAGCGCGGCTGTCGCCGGGTGGCGCGACCAGGCCACTAACTGGGTGCATGCTTGCTCCAGCACCCAACCGCCAAGCGGCAGGATCAGGCTCGACGCTTCGGCCGCTGCAATGAACTGCATCGGCGGCACCAGGCCGCGAATCGGGTGCTGCCAGCGCAGCAGCGCTTCTGCGCCGGTGATGCGGCCTTCGGCGTCGACTTGCGGCTGGTAGTGCAGGATGAACTGCTGCAGCGACAGGCCTTGGCGCAGGTCCGCATCGAGTGCGGCACGCGCGCTGACCACGGTCTGCATGGCGGGGTCGAAGAAGCACATGGTGTTGCGGCCGGCTGCCTTGGCCTGGTACATCGCGAGGTCGGTCTGCTTGAGAAGGTCTTCCAGGCTTTCCTGTTCGCCGCGGAACACCGTGATGCCGACGCTGGAAGTGCAGCTATGCTGGTGCGGGCCCATGACGTACGGCTCGTTCTGGCGTGCCAGCAGCTTGGCGCCGATGGCACGCGCCTGCTCGGCTGCCAGTTCGGTATCGTCGGACAGGTTCTCCAGCATGATCACGAATTCGTCGCCGCCCAGGCGCGCCACGGTGTCGCTCTCGCGCACGCAGCCGACGAAGCGGCGCGCGGCCTGCTGCAACAGCATGTCGCCCACGTTATGGCCCAGCGTGTCGTTGAGGTCCTTGAAGTTGTCCAGGTCGATGAACAGTAGGGCACCGCACTGGCCGGTACGCGCGCTGGACGCCAGCGCGTGCTGCAAGCGATCCATCAGGCAGCGCCGGTTCGGCAACTGGGTCAGGAAATCGAATAGCGCCAGGTTGCGGATTTCCTGCTCCGAAGCCTTGCGTTCGGTGATGTCGGTCAGCGCGCACACATGGTGGGTGATTTCGCCGGCGGCATCGCGCACGGCCGTGACCACCAGCCAGCATGGGAAGCGCGCGCCGCCCTTGCGTAGTTGCCATACCTCGCCCTGCCACGCACCGTGCGCCGCCACGCCATCCCAGATGCGCTGTTGCAGGGCGGGTTCGTCGCACACCAGCAATTCGCGGTCCAGGGCATCGCGCTCGGAAAAGCCGGTGATGTCGGTGTAGGCCCGGTTCACGCGCAGGATCATATGGTCTGCATCGGTGATGGCCATGCCTTCCAGCGATTCGAAGGCGGTGGCGGCGACGCGCAGGTCGGCGTCGGCCTTCTGTTTCTCGCGCAGGTAGAGCGCGGTCGCAGTGGCGGCAGCCACCAGCATGCTGCCGGCAAATTCGATCAGCATGAACAGCCAGAAGCGGCGCGTGCCCTGGTGTAGCAGGGCAGGTAAAGGCCGGGGAACGGTGACCGATAAGCTGCCGTCGGATAGCGGCCGGGTTGCCAGCACGCTGGGCACGCGCGCGTTGGCAATGCGGGAAACGGCCGGCATTGCGGCGTCCCAGGGTTCCAGTGCGATGCTGGCGAATGTCTCGCGTCCATACCGCTGGCGGCGCTGCCCTGGGTCCAGCCGGTTCACGCGGGCGGAAGGCAGGGCTTGGTGGCGCAGGGCAGCGTTGGCAGAGTGGATGATCACGCCATTGGGGTCGCTTACCCAGGCTTGCGAGGGTCCGGCCATGGCGGCCAATGCGCCGGCATTCAGCTTGACCACGGCAACGCCAAGGAATCTTCCGCCATCGCGCACTGCATGGGCATAGTACAGGGCGCCCGATAGCCCGTCGCGCCCGACGCCATACTGTTGCCCCTCTTCGCTGGCGTGCGACTGGATGTAGTAGTCGCGGTTGGCGAAATTGCGGCCTACATAGAAGTCGGCTTCGGCCAGGTTGCTGGTAGCGATGCAGGTGCCGTTGGCGTCGAGTACAAACATGCTGTCCACCTTCAGTGCGCGTGCAGTTTGCGCCAGCCGTTCGTTGGATGACTGGTCCGCGGCGCCCTGTATTGCAATGCTGCGGATACCCGCATCGCGCGCCAGCATCAATGCAAAGCCGCGCAGGCGTGCCGTGCTTTCCTCGATGCTGCTGGCCACATTGTCCGCCTGGACCTGCGCCACCTGCAGCTCGTGCTGATACAGGTCTTCGGACATGCGATGCTGGAGATAGCTGGCGCCCAGCCAGGCGATCAGGCTCCAGCCGATGATCAATGTGGCCACGAGACGATAGGAGCGCTCAAAGGTGAACAGGCGGCGCTTACCGACATACGTGGCGACGATGGTGACCACGATCAGCAGGCTGGTAAACACCAGGACCGAAGCTGCCAGGATGCTGGGGCTGATATGCGCCGATTCGGCGGCGTTCGCCGCTGCGTTGCCGCCGCGGTTGTCGCGCACAAAATAGGCGGCGGCCATCGCGGTGTAGTGCATGCACGCCACGGCCAAGCCCATCACCACGGAACTCCACAGCGGGGAGGCCCAGCGTCCTTTCAGGCGCGCCAGCCGGAACTTGAGCCACAGCGCCAGTGTCGCCATCGCTACCGCCACCGCAATCGATAACAGGAACAGGCGCAGGTCATACTTGATCATGCCGTCGAATTGCATGGCGGCCATGCCGGTGTAGTGCATGGCGCCGATGCCCGCACCCAGCAGCGTACCGGCTATCCACAGCCGCGGCGTGTTTGGCGGGCCCTGGCTGATCACGTGCAGAGCCAGTCCACTGGCCAGCATGCCGGGTACGGTGGACAGCAGCGTGAGGCCGGCGTCGTAACTGTTCGTGCAGGGCAGGGTGAAGGCCAGCATGCCGACGAAATGCATGGCCCAGATGCCCAGGCCAAGGCAGCCGCCGCCCGCCGCCAGCCACCCTGCGCGGCGTGCCGGACTCGCTGCGGAAGGCAGCAACTGCGCCACCAGCAGCGCAGCATAGGAAGCGAAGATGGCGACGGCCACGGACAGGATGACCAGCACGGGATCGTAATGGCCAAGGTAAAGCACACTGCTGTCGGGCGCGCCGAGAACGAGGATCAGGTAGTCGAACATTGCGACCCTTATCGGTATGTATTGCAGTGTGGACAGCGCTCTCCTCAATCTAGCAGAAAAAAATCCCCACAGATATCAACTACTTAAAGGCAAGATACTGCGCAGCGAGGGTGCCGACCAGGCGGCGGCCTTGGTTGCTGCCTGCAATCCACTCTTCCGGTGGGAACAGGTCGAACAATCCGACCTTGGCCACCGTTGGGATGGCGGCCTCCAGTTGCTGTTCAATATCGCCACGCTCGCCAGAGTTGTAGAGGTCGATATTGCGCAACATCGTGGCGACGGTGCCGGTTTGGACCTTGCTGCCATCCTTTAGCTGCACCAGCGGTAGGGATTCGCCGTCGGCGAGGATCTTTTGGTTGATAGCGGCGAGATTATTTTGCGTATTCATCGTTGCTCCTTTCGTGTGAGTGAGGCGCATATTCGCACGTTCAAGCGCACCTTCAAGGCCCCTCCCGCCACCTTGGCGGTTTCGCGACAACATGTGGCGAAAACCCATCATTCAGTACAATGCTGGCACCATGCATACCAGACTTTTGACACCCGGCGACGCCGCCGTCTACCATTCCCTGCGCCTGGAAGGCCTGCGCGAAGCGCCAACTGCATTCACTGCGAGCCTTGAAGAAGAGTCCACCACACCGCTGAGTGAAATCGCTCGACGCCTGTCGCCGGGATCGGGACGCGACTATCTTGGCGTGTTCGATGGCGAGGCGCTGATTGCAATCGCGCGTGTGGACCGCGATAGCAGTCCGAAGCAGCGGCACCGCGCACATATCCGTGGCGTGTACGTGGCCACCGCACATCGCGGCAAAGGCGCCGCCCGCCAGCTGATGGAATGCGCGCTGGACTGCGCCGCTTCTCTGCAAGGTGTAACCCATGTGAGCCTCGCCGTCACTGCCGGTAACGAGCCCGCACAAAAACTATATGAATCATTGGGCTTCAATGCCTGGGGTTACGAACCGGCCGCGCTGATCGTCGACGGTGTGATGTACGATGAGATCCCCATGACCAAGGTGTTGGTGAATACCTGATTAGCGGCCATAGACTTCAGTCATACCTTCGTTATGAAGTTCGTGTCCGCCGCCTGGCAATCATCAAGTTGGATCTACAAACTTTGGAACTGCACGATGTTTTAGATCTCATTCCCGATGAAGGTACGGAGAAAGCAAAACTACCCGCGAATAAGAAGCGTACAGAATGACTAAACTGATAAACGATATCCTTTCTGGTGACGCGACCAGGGTCTGGTCGATCGCATGCGCGATCATCAAGCTTCGCGACACCGCCGAACTGGATGCACTCGCATCGATTCTCGACGAGATTACGTCCAGTACCAAGAATCTGGAGCTTGGGGGAATGTTGATCCCTAACGACAAACATCTGCAGTTTGCGCTTCGGAAGTTGCGTTATCACCGGGACGGTGAAGGGTGCCTGTGCCGCCTTTATCCCGAGTACATGATGTTTGACCCGAAAGACGAGCAAGCTGCAGGGAACGTAAGCATCGACGGAATCACCTACCTTGACGGTAACTGGATCGACTTC
Organism: Duganella sp. CF458; assembly: GCF_900113115.1. GTDB lineage: Bacteria > Pseudomonadota > Gammaproteobacteria > Burkholderiales > Burkholderiaceae_D > Rugamonas. Next base: position 5,128 of record NZ_FOOF01000024.1, read on the forward strand.
TATCGTTGTTCATGCAGCATTTGCGGATCAGCCTTCAAAGTCGAGGAGCGGGAATATCACTATACATGGTGGGGTTGGCGGCGCTTGGCTTGACCTGGATCTGGCCAGCACGGGAAAGTACCGACCGCGATGCGCATCACGTTTCACAGCAGCTTGATGACCGCCACACCAGCTAACAGCAGCACGACGCCGGCAAGCCGCAGTGCCGAGACATCGCGTTTAGGCAGCCGGAACCAGCCATGCCGGTCGACGAAGACAGACGCCACTTGCTGGCCAGCCACTGTCAGCCCGACTGCCGCCGACGCGCCGATGACCGGAATCGCGGTGAACACAGTGGTCACGTAGATCGCGCCGGCAAAGCCGCCCAGCCACCCCCACCAAGGCATGGCCGGCAGGCCTTGCAGCGTAGGCGCCGGTGTACGCAGAACCGCGGCGGAGAACAGCAGCGCCGCGGCCATCGACAGCGTAGCGACGAGGAAGCTCACGGCGCCCACGACGAATGGCGCACCGAGATCATGCCGCAACAACCCATTCACCACACCCTGTACCGGAAGAACCGCTCCGGCCAGAAGTGCGAGAACGATCCAGCCGGCCTTGCCGGCGACTGGCTGCGATTGCTGGCCGGACTGCCCCTTCACGATGATCGCGGCACCCGCCAGGATCGCCAGCATTCCGACGGCAAGCGGCGCATCGATGCTACGCGGCGAACCGCCAGCCAATCCCGTGACGTCGAGCGCAAATGAAGCCAGCATCTGGCCCGCGATGAAAAGGCCTACCGAAACGATCGCTCCGAGGCGTGGAAACAGCAGGATCGTCGAAACGACATAAAAGGCGCTCGCCACTCCGCCGACCGCATGCCACCAAGGCACATGGGGCAAGGCTGCAACCGCGGTCAGCGTTCCAGTGAACAGGGCGAGCACCAGCAAAGCAAGCGTACCTACCGATAATTGCAGCGTGGTTGCGGCAAAGGGGCTGCCCGTGGCTTTCGACAGTTGGGCATTGGCGCCCGCCTGCACCGCAAGCAGGCCGCCGGCAAGAAGTGAAGCGGGGATCAGAAGGGTTTCCATGCATGGCCTCCATTAAGAATGTGGGTGACGATGGCGCCCACTTTAGGCCATGCTTTATTGCATGAAAATTCCAAATAATTGCTTATGAGTTATGCAAATTTGCAGATGCCGTGCGGGCATGATCTGCCTTCAACGACCTCGTTCTGCTCTGAGTCAGGCAGTGTCAGAAACCTACGGACGGCACCAGCCACAATTTGAACCGGGTGGATAAATCACCTCGGGCACTTTCCACAACCACTACTTTCGAAAGGGATTCCTATGAAAACCCTGCGCCAAATTGCAGCTCAACCGAAATACTTCGTCGTCAACCTGGCGTCGATCGTGATGTCGCTAGTGTTGGTTGCTTTCATGCCGACCGTTGCACTCGCGGCCCCGCCAGCCACCGTGGCCTCGTGCCAGGGCATCAAGGATGCATATCCCATCCTCGGGACACAATGCGAGAACGCCTACGCAAACATCAATCACGCGCCCGGCACGGCAGCAGATCGCTCAACGACCTTCGGTGCAAGGCGAACCGTCTTGCAGATTTTCCGGAAGGCGCTTCTGTGTAATGGGATGTACGGCGCAACCTCGCAAGCGCAGCAGCTATTCAGGAATGGAGAACAAGGCCATCTGGATGCCATTGCCAACCTCCGTACGGCGATGGTGGCCGTACCTGATCCGACTATCCCCACAGCCTTCACTGCGACCGACCTGAATGCGATCTCGATGACCAAGCAGCAATGTAAGTGAAAGACGCGCCGAACCGGCGCAGCGATCGGGCGGAAATGTAGATGTTTCCGCCCGATGCTGGATCAAATCCGTTCCAGCTTGGCCACCGAGAGGTCGAGTACCTTCATGCCGAAGGAGCCGAAATTGATTTGCGCCCGGCAGTTGGCTCCGCTGCCTTCGAGGTTGACGATCACACCTTCACCGAACTTGGCGTGGGCGACCGACTCGCCGATGCGCCAGCCGCCGGAAGCGCCGGAGCGTTCGTTCATGCGCGCTGCCAGGCGATTGTCGGCACTTGGCACGGACGGCATTTCATCCCATGCCGATTTGCGTGAACCGGTGGAGAACCAGTTGTTCTGCACCCGCGCCGTGAGCCACTTCAGCGATTCTTCCGGCAATTCGTCGAAGAAGCGCGACTTCATGTTGTAGCGCGTCTGGCCGTGCAACATGCGGGTCTGGCAGAACGACATGTACAGCCTCTTGCGCGCACGCGTGATCGCAACGTACATCAGACGGCGCTCTTCCTCCACCCCGCCTTCTTCCTTCGAGCTGCTCTCGTGCGGGAACAGGCCTTCTTCCAGGCCGGTGATGAAGACGTTGTCGAATTCCAGGCCCTTGGCCGAGTGCACTGTCATCAGCTGCAGTGCATCCTGGCCTTCCTGCGCCTGGTTGTCGCCAGCTTCAAGCGAAGCGTGCGACAGGAATGCCGACAGCGGCGACATCACAGTTGCCAACGGTGCATCGGCATCGATGATCTCCACGCCATCGGCAACCACCACCTGGGCGCCAGCGGAGGCCGAAGCCTGCGGGCCGAGGTGCGCAGGCGCGCCCTGGCCGAAGCCTTCTTCCGACACGAACTGCGTTGCCGCGCTGACCATCTGCTCCAAGTTCTCGACGCGGTCGGCGCCTTCCTTCTCGTTCTGGTAATGCTGCAGCAGGCCGGAAGAATCCAGCGTGATCTTCACCAGTTCCGGAAGCGCTAGTTGCTGGGTCTCGAAACGCACGCCTTCAATCAGCTTGGTGAAGGCGGCAAGCGAGCTGCCAGCCTTGCCGATCATGTAAGGCACGGCGGCATACAGTGAGCAGTTGTAGGTGGCCGCCGCATTTTGCAATTGTTCGATCGAGCGCGCACCGATGCCGCGCGCCGGGAAGTTCACCACGCGCAGGAAGGCCGAATCATTGTGCGGGTTGTCCATCAACTGCAGGTAGGCGATAGCGTGCTTGACCTCGGCGCGCTGGAAGTAGCGCAGGCCGCCGTACACGTGATATGGCATGCCGGCCGAGAACAGCGCATGTTCGATCACGCGCGACTGTGCATTGGAACGGTACAGGATGGCGATCTCGCGGCGCAGGGCGCCTTCGGCGATCAGCGATTTGGCCTCATCGATGATCCACTGCGCTTCCTGCAGGTCCGAGCTGGCTTCATACACGCGCACCTGCTCGCCGTGGCCGGCGTCGGTGCGCAGGTTCTTGCCCAAGCGGCGACTGTTGTTCGCGATCAGCAGGTTGGCGGAATCCAGGATGTGGCCATGCGAGCGGTAGTTCTGTTCCAGCTTGATCAGGTTCTTGACCTGGAACTCGCTTTCGAAGGCCTGCATATTGCCCACGTTGGCGCCGCGGAAAGCGTAGATGCTCTGGTCATCGTCGCCCACGGCGAACAGTGCCCCACCGATCGGCGAGGCGTGTCCCGCCATCAGCTTCAACCAGGCGTACTGCAGGTTATTCGTATCCTGGAACTCGTCGACCAGGATGTGGCGGAATCGCTGCTGGTAGTGCTGGCGCAACGGCTCGTTGCGGGACAACAGCTCGTAGGTGCGCAGCAGCAGTTCGGCGAAATCCACCACGCCCTCGCGCTGGCACTGGTCGTCATAAAGCTGGTACAACTCGACCAGCTTGCGCTCCAGCGCGTCGTAGGCCTCCACCTGCGAGGCGCGCAAGCCCTGGTCTTTGTTGTTGTTGATGAAGTACATCACCTGCTTCGGCGGGAACTTCTCATCGTCGATATTGTTCGCTTTCAGCAGGCGCTTGATCATCGACAGTTGGTCTTGCGAGTCGAGGATTTGAAAGGTCTGCGGCAGCGCGGCATCCTTGAAGTGGGTGCGCAGCAAGCGGTTGCACAGGCCGTGGAAGGTACCGATCCACATGCCGCGTGTATTAATCGGTAACATGGCGCTCAGGCGGGTGAGCATTTCCTTGGCCGCTTTATTGGTAAAGGTCACCGCCAGCACGCCGGCAGGGGAGACCTGGCCAGTCTGGATCAGCCACGCGATACGGGTGGTCAGCACGCGCGTTTTACCCGATCCGGCACCGGCCAGGATCAGGGCATTTTGCGGTGGCAGGGTGACTGCTGCGAGTTGTTCGGGATTGAGGTTGTGGAGGAGATTTTGCATCCCGCCATTATACCGGCGGAGCGCCTGGAGGGCCGGGAGAGCGGGCGTGGCGGCTCGTTGGTTGGGTCATTGGAGATTGATTGCCTCGGCATTAGGCGTCATAATGAAGTTTATTAAAACGTCAATATGACGTCGAATTTACGTTGTGCCCCGCTTTGATTTGAACACGATGTTTTCCTTCGCCACTTCGTTTCGCTATTGGGCCGCCGCCAAATCTGGCCGTGCGGCTTGCGGTGGCGCCTGGGCTGGTGGCGATTCTGCGTTTTGCGGCAAGGGCGAGCAGTTGCGGTATGCTGCCGTTCGTGCGGGCGCTGGCGCGGACGCATTGTCGGCAACACCTTCGTGGCAAGTTCACGCGCGTTGCACAACATTTCATTCCAGCGGATCGCCTACGGCGCCCGCTGAATTCACACGTTAGGATCAGCCAGTCATATGTTTAATCCAGATCTCATCTCGGCACTTACGGTTCTTTCGAAAACGCGAACCGAAGAAGGCTACGTTGAGCGCCAAGAAGCTTTGCTCCAGCATCTTCCTGGTGAGTATGACCAATTGGTTGACATCGCCTACGATGTCGAAGACTCTTCAATACGGATAGAAGCGCTGGAGCTCGTTGCACTGGCGGCGAAAGATGACTCGCGTACGGTACTTTCAGATTCAATGAAGGCTGATCCTGATCCGGTCGTTCAAAAGCATTCCGAAGGACTGCTGTTCCGAGCAATCGTCAATGAAAACATTCGCAAACACTTGCTCGGTGCGGCGCACTAAGCACCTAAACTCTAGCTCAACCGGACGCGCTTGCGCGCGCCGGTTAGCACCACGTTGGGCCATCTATGAAGCACGCTGACCTGCCGGATCGCTGGAAAACGCGCCTTACACTTTGGATTCGCCAATTCTCTGATGACGAAAGAACAGAACTGGCCGCAGATGATTTCCCAGTATCGCACTACGTCTCTTTGAAATTCGAAGACGATTCGGAGGCCAAGTTCGAACATGCGCTTGTCATCGAGGAGCCTAAGCTTGATGAGGTCGGTGTTTTCACCGAACACTGCGGGTACCACATCTTTCCACTCGGAGGAACGCATGTCGCTAGAATCCAAAAATGAAATCAAAATGCCTTTCTAGCCCAACCTTGCGCTCAATCTTGCTCACTACGTTCGCTGGACACGCCAATCGCTTCGCGCTTGTCGTGTCGGTTAGCTTGGCAGGTTAGCCCGCTTATGACAGAACGTATCATCGTATCTGCCGCTGGAAATACGTTGGCGCCGGCATTGGCGGTTGCCCGTGCGCTTGGGTACGAGGTCACTCGCGAGCTCACTGGCCTTCGGCGGTACAAAGCCGTGAACCCGCGTTGCGAGCTGTTTGCTGAAGATCCGTTGCTGCTCCTTGGACTAATTCAGCTCTTTGAATCGCGTGGTGCGTTCTGGCACCCGAGCGACGCGGAGATATCAGCTTTCTTGGCCTTGGAAGAACAGTCAAATGGCTAACAAATTAATCAACCGGACGGCATCCTCGCTGCGTGCTCCGGCCGCCGGTTATCCTGCACGTTGAGCGGCTCAGGTTTGAGGAATATCACGAGGAAAAAATTAATGGCGACGTGGATGGATTGGCGTTCTTGGACTTATTTTGTTGTTGACAACGACCTAGCCTGTCGCGGATGCATCGTGATTTGCTAGAATTGCTTTGATAATCTTCGGCAAGTTGAACTCAGTTCACGCCTCTGATAACCGACGAAAGAGTGATTGCGCACAACCTCGTTAACCTTTGCGCTTATGGAATCCCGGCCAACGGATAGGCTATACGAATATAAGCAATTTCGCTGAACGCCAGTTCGAACAGGCTCCTGCTGCCGCTAAAAAACACGATGCACACTGAATGAAACTCGTTTCTACGCAGATCGACGAGATGTCTCTTGTTGCGCTTGGAAAAGAAGCGTCGGCTATGCTTTTGCGCCAAGACTTCTCCGGTTTGGCCGAACGGTTCGGATACGCAGTCGCATTTGATCGTGCGATTCCCGCTGCGATCGAAGCCGATTTCCGGAATGCAGTTGGATCGCCAAATCGGACGCGGGCAGTGACTGCGGTCGAAGTTGACGTAAAGTTCTTCGCCCCGAACGATTGTAATTTGTGTGCCGCGGTCGAATGCCTTGTGCCAGTTGCAGATGGCGCCTATATCAACCTGGAATTGATTGTTACCGGGGTTGAAGCGGGAGCGTTTGTCACCCTTGAGGATGTAAGCGGTTTCGTTCCGTAGGCCCGGTAAGGCAATCCGTCGATTGTCCCTATCCGCGCGTACGGATGGCAACTTGCCGTCAACTGGAGGACCGCACGCAGCGGAATTCTGCAATTATTATCAATCATCAAGCGTCGATATGCATTCCGGAAAAGTTTATCCAGCTTTGGCTCGTGCCCTCGAATACTGGTCAGGGCTTCCGAAAGATCAGCTTCGAGAACTGGTCGGCCATAAACCTCAGATCGAGGAATTATCTGTCGATGGTGAGGTGATTCAACTTGAAATTTCGGTGACCTGGGCAGACGCAAAACACGACGCGCTTCTGGTGGAGGCTGTCGCGTATGGGCCAGCGAACTGGATCACGGAGCGGATCTCTGAGAGATTGCGAATAAAGCTTACCCATCAAGAGGAAAAGGTGGGATCGAACGCTGCAAACCTTAACGCTAGTCCACTTGGTATGACTGCGGGTTTTCAATCGAGTTCTCCATCCGGGTCCTATAAGGTGTTGGTCGATCCATGGGAGGCGCGTAACTCGCTTTGGGTCTACTCGCCTTCGATAATTGACGCGAGAACCCAGGATGTGATCCTGGAACTGGCTGACTCGAACTGGTCGATGGATCGTGCGATGTGGGAGTCCGATACGACGGTGCGCCTTGATTTGAGACGATTTCCTGGAGATCGATTGCCTCTTGGGATATCGGTGCAGGTCGATTGCGCGCACCGCTACGTAGTGATCGGTGATGTGCGCTTTCCGATAACCGAGATTGATCAGATGTTGGATCGGACCCTGGGATGACGGACCTTATCCTGACGCTCGCTCGAATGGAACTCAGGGCCTTGCTCGACCAGTTGTGAGCAGCCTTATAATCGAACAATCGCCTGAATACCAGGCGCTATCGAAAATCCGCTCGCGAGCAATTTTTTGCAACTGACACGCATGGAAAAGACAATTACCCTCTTTCGCCCCACGGGCCCCAAGGAGCTCGAGCTCGAGCTCGTGCAAGCGTCAGGCTTCAAACGTTGGCCGCCCAGGCTTCCCGAACAGCCCATTTTCTACCCGGTCACAAACGAGGCCTATGCCGTTCAAATTTCGAAGGAATGGAATGTGCGTGAATGCGGTGCCGGCTTCGTAATGCGATTTGAAGTGAAGGCTGAGTTTATGGACCGTTATCCGATCCAGAAGGTTGGTGGCGGCAACCGTACCGAATGGTGGGTGCCCGCTGAGGAATTGGAGGAGTTGAATGAAAACATCGTGGGCCTCATTGAGGTCATTCACGAGTTTCATACCTAATCGATGGCGATTGCAAAAAAGGGAAGCCGCCGCATTGTCGTAGACTCCAAGTCATACCGATGGGCGGTTCGATCGAGCCCTACCTATGCGCAGGCGCTTGCACAATCAAATATGACCTTTGTCGTAGTACTGGAAGCCGGTGGCCGTTCTACGCTCGTGGTTCAAGTTGATACTCCGCGCCCTGATAATTGGATGTCGGCGGCGACCGGAGTGATTTCGCCGAGCGTCGTTGAGCGCGCAATTCGAGAAGCCTTACGTCAAGGCTGGAGTCCTGCTGAACAGGGAGGAGCTTATGAGCTTGGAGGGATTGTGGTGTCATCGCCGCGACATCTGCAGCTAGCCGGGAGGGCGTATGCGGAATGAGGCAGTGATTCATCCTGGCCGTGTAGTTCGCCAGTTCTCAGAGGCGGAGGCGAGTCAGCTTGCCGACGACTGGCTTGCGGTATTTGGCAAGAACCGGCAAGGTACCAACACAAAGGCATACCTTTGGCACGTATTCAGCAGCGGCCGTTACCCAAGTTCTGCCGGCGCCGCAGCAAAGCGGCAGTACGAGCAGCAGGCCGGCATGGAGTTCGTCGTTCTTTCGAACGATCGCAAACTGGCCTTTGTCACCGATTTGCTCCCAGGGTCTTCGTCCCTTAGTGATTATTATGTGTTCCCGCCAAACCTCGCGTGGACCATGGCATTCACGCATGAAGATGGCTGGCTGGGCCCGTACTTTGCGCGCCATCCTGACTTTGTAAAGCTGGACGCTGAAAATCAGTTCAAGGTGGAGAAGCGGCGCCAGGCCGAGGCAGCGCGTCGGAAAGGATGGGCCTAAGGCCAGATGCCAAAGGGAACCTTACGCGCCAGTCCCCGGCAGTTCAGGCTCGCTGAAAATGGCTTTATAAGCGGCATAGACCGAGCACTGGATAACCATCACGATCACCATCAGCGACGATTGCAGCACGGCCATGCCCAGTAGGGTTTTGCCAAGCAGAAGCAGCACCACATTGGTCAGCAACATCACGATCGCCACCCAGCACAGGAAATACACCAGGAAGGCGCGCAGTGCACGCCAGACCGCAAAGAAGCTGTAGAACAGGGCTTTGCCAACGCGCATCTGCTGCCAGAAAATCAGCGGCGCGGCAAACAGCATCGCCATGCTGAGCGGCAGCGAGAGCAGGAAGATCACGAACATGGCCCATCCGAAGTTGCCGTTGGCAGCGGCTGCCGCCGCTGCCGCATCCGGCTTTACCTGCTGCTCCGCCATTTGGCGCATGGTGTCCATGCCGACCACGGACGCGAACAGCATGGCCAACAGCGCAAGCACCAGCACGAACAGCGCGCCCAGTCCCGCCAGGCGCGGGAAAACCGGCTTCTGGAAGATCGGGCGCAGCATTTCCGGCGTCAGGCTTTGCTTGCGGTCGGCTGCGGCGCAGGCTTGCACGAAAACGGCGGTGAAGACCGGCGCCAGGATCATCGGCAGCCATTGGCCCAGCAAGGGAATAATCCCGAGTATGACGCCCGCCACCAGGTAGGCCAGCATCAACAGCATCAGCCCGCCGGGCTGTTTGCGGAAGATGGCAAAGCCTTCGCGGATCCAGGCGAGGCCTGCGCTGGCGGGTACGTTACTCATTTAATACAACTCCGGAGCCGGAACGGCAATGCGTGTGCGCAGGATGCGCTCAAAGTGGGTGGGGTCGTGCGGCGTCAGCATTTCGGCGGCGCGCGGCAAATAAAAGTCGTACAGGCGCGATATCCAGAAGCGCAATGCGCCGGCGCGCAGCAGGGCAGGCCACAGCGAGTGCTCGGTGGCGGTGAATGGCCGCACCGAGTGGTAGGCATCCAGCATGGCGCGCACGCGTGCTTCGTCGAGCGCGCCGGTGGCCAGGTCGATGCACCAGTCGTTGACAGTCACCGCCACGTCGAACAGCCAACTGTCGCAGCCGGCGAAATAGAAGTCGAAGAAGCCGGTCAGGCGCTCGCCGTCGAACATCACGTTATCGCGGAACAAGTCGGCGTGTACCGGGCCGCGCTGCAGGGTGTGATAGTCGTCGGAAGCGTGCAGCGCTTCCTGGAATTTCATTTCGTCGTGCAGCAGGTGGGCTTGTTCCAGCGCCAGGTGCGGCAGCACGGCGGCGGTGGCTTCGCGCCACCATGGCAGGCCGCGCAAGTTGGGCTGCTGCAGGGTGAAGTCTTGGCCGGCCAGGTGCATGCGCGCCAGCATGGCGCCAACGGCGCCGCAGTGCACCGGCTGGGGCGCCATTTGCGGCTTGCCTTCCAGCTTGGAGACGATGGCGGCCGGCTTGCCGTGCAGCGGCACGCAGAGTTCACCCTGGTCGTTGGGCACAGGCGCCGGTACCAGCACGCCGTGTTCGGCGAGGTGGCGCATCAGCCGCAGGTAGAACGGCAGCTGTTCGAAGGTGAGGTTTTCAAAAATCGTGAGCACGAACTCGCCGCGCTCGGTAGTCAGGAAAAAATTGCTGTTCTCGATGCCGGAAGCGATACCTTTCAGCGCGACGGCTTTGCCAAGGGGGAATTGCTTGATCCAATGGCCGACATCTTCCAGTGAGACCGGGGTAAAAACTGCCATGAGAAACCAGGTTAAGTGTTCGTACGGAGGCGCGCGCTTACTTCGTTGGCGCGGCCGGCTGGGCTGGCGGTGGAGGCGGCGGGCCGTCTTCCTTATCCGCTTCCTCGGCAGAGCGTTTTTTCTTTTTGCTGAGGAGGTCGAACTCCAGCACAGTCCACTGCGGGCCACGGTTGGCCGAGCCGGCGGCATCGCCGGGCAGTGCGCTGCCAGCCGGGGTATTCGGCTTGACGGTATACGTGCTTCCGCCGCTCTTGACCTTGGCTTCGGTCACGCGGCCACCTTCACGCTTTTCCACAATCCTGGTTTCCGTGCTCGGCTTGGCCGTGACGGTCACCGGGTTGTCCACTTCCTCGATGCGCTCCAGTTGCTGCGGCTGGGGCGGGGCGGATTGCGCCAGGGCGCCGGTAGCCAGCAGGGCAAGGGGGAGGGCAAGCCAGGAAGTTGAGGCGCGCATGATGGGATTTCGTTCAATTTATTGGTTTAACCATTGTATCAAATGCCCTCCTGTCCCGTTGTAAAACTCTGCGATAATGGAATATTGAGATTTACACCACCCTCCCGCTATGCAAAAGACCCTGTTGCTGGTCGATGGTTCCAGCTACCTGTACCGTGCCTTCCACGCCCTGCCCGACCTGCGCAGCGCCGAAGGCCATCCCACCGGCGCCATGCACGGCATGGTTAATATGCTGCGCCGCCTGCGCGCCGATTTCCCGGCGGCCTATATTGCCTGTGTGTTCGACGCCAAAGGCAAGACCTTCCGCGACGATATGTATCCCGACTATAAGGCGACCCGCGCGCCGATGCCGGACGACTTGCGTCTGCAGATCGAGCCGATCCACGAGGCGGTGCGCGCGATGGGCTGGCCGATCCTGATGGTGGAAGGGGTGGAGGCGGACGACGTGATCGGTACCCTGTCGGTGCAGGCCGAGCAGGCTGGCCTGGAGGTGGTGATTTCCACCGGCGACAAGGACCTGGCCCAGCTGGTGACGCCGAAAGTCATGCTGATCAACACCATGACCAACGAGAAGCTGGACGAGGCGGGTGTACTGGCCAAGTTTGGCGTGCCGCCGAACCGCATCATCGATTACCTGACCCTGATCGGCGATACCGTCGACAACGTGCCGGGCGTGGCCAAGTGCGGTCCGAAAACCGCGTTGAAATGGCTGCAGGAGTACGACAGTCTGGCCGGCATCATGGAAAACGCCGACAAGATCGGCGGCGTGGTGGGCGGCAACCTGCGCTCGGCGCTGGAATGGCTGCCGAAAGGCCGCGAGCTGATTACCGTGAAGACCGATTGCGACCTGTCGGCGCACATGATGTCGATTTCCGAATCGCTGGGCGCCAAGGACGAAGACCGTGAGCAGCTGGTTGCCTTCTTCACCAAATACGGTTTCAAGACGCTGCTGCGCGAGCTGTCCGGCCTGACCCCGGCCGCACCGGCGCCGGGCAGCGCGGGCGCCGCAGCGCCGGCGCCAGGCGCCACGGCCGACCTGTTTGCCGCGCCGCCGGCCACCATCAGCTACGAAACCGTGCTGACCGAAGAACAACTGGAAGCATGGATCGCGCGCATCGACGCTGCCGAACTGACCGCGCTCGATACCGAAACCACTTCGCTGGAACCGATGTTGGCCGAGATGGTGGGCATTTCGCTCTCAACCGAGCCGGGCATCGCTTGCTACATCCCGCTGGCGCACCGTTATCCGGACGCGCCACAGCAACTGCAGCGCGATTGGGTGCTGTCCAAGCTGAAGCCATGGCTGGAAGACGCCACCAAGCCGAAGCTGGGCCAGAACCTGAAGTACGACGCGCACATCTTCGCCAACCATGGCGTGACCCTGCGCGGTATCGTGCATGACACGCTGTTGCAGTCGTACGTGTTCGAATCGCACCGCACCCATGACATGGATAGCCTGGCGTTGCGCCACCTGAATCACAAGACCGTCGCTTACGAAGAGGTATGCGGCAAGGGCGCCAGCCAGATCGGCTTCGACCAGGTCGAGATCGGCCGCGCCACCGAGTACGCGGCGGAAGATGCCGACATCACGCTGCGCCTGCACCTGGCCATGCACGGCCAGGTCTCCGGTGATGAAGGCCTGACCCGCATCTACAACACCATCGAGCTGCCGACCGCCGTGGTGCTGCAAAAGATCGAGCGTAATGGCGTGCTGATCGACGCCGGCCTGCTGGCGACTCAGTCCAATGAGCTTGGGGCGCGCATCCTCGAACTGGAGCAGAAGGCCTATGAGCTGGCCGGACAGCCGTTCAACCTCGGCTCGCCGAAGCAGATCGGCGAAATCTTCTTCACCAAGCTCGAATTGCCGGTGGTGAAGAAAACCCCGAGCGGCGCGCCGTCCACCGACGAAGAAGTGCTGCAAAAGCTGGCCGAAGATTATCCGCTGCCGAAAGTGCTGCTGGAATACCGCGGCATGGCCAAGCTCAAGTCGACCTATACCGACAAGCTGCCGAAGATGATCAACAGGGCCACCGGCCGCGTGCACACCAATTACGCGCAAGCCGTGGCGATCACCGGCCGCCTGGCGTCGAACGACCCGAACCTGCAGAACATCCCGGTGCGAACTGCCGAAGGCCGCCGCATCCGCGAAGCGTTTATCGCGCCGCCTGGCGCGCATATCGTGTCGGCCGACTATTCGCAGATCGAGCTGCGCATCATGGCGCATATCTCGGGCGACGAGGCGATGCTGCGCGCCTTCCATGAAGGCGAAGACATTCACCGCGCCACCGCGGCGGAAATCTTCGGCGTGGCGCCGGCGGAGGTGCAGCCGGAGCAGCGCCGCTACGCCAAAGTGATCAACTTCGGCCTGATCTACGGCATGAGCGCCTTTGGCCTGGCCGCCAACCTGGTCATCGACCGCACCGCTGCGCAGAACTACATCGACCGCTATTTCGCCCGCTTCTCCGGCGTCAAGCGCTATATGGACGAAACCCGTGCCGAAGCCAAGGCGCAGGGCTTTGTGCAGACCGTGTTCGGCCGCCGCTTGTGGCTGCCCGAGATCAATTCCCCGAACGGCCCGCGCCGCCAGGGCGCCGAGCGCGCGGCGATCAATGCCCCGATGCAGGGCACGGCGGCGGACTTGATCAAGCTGGCCATGATCGCGGTGCAGGACTGGCTCGAGCGCGAAGACCTGGCCAGCAAGATGATCATGCAGGTGCACGACGAACTGGTGCTGGAGGTGCCGGATGCTGAACTGGCCCTAGTCAAGGACATGCTGCCGAAGCTGATGGCAGGCGTGGCGGAACTCAGGGTGCCGTTGGTGGCGGAAGTCGGAGTTGGCTGCAATTGGGAGGAAGCTCACTAAAGTTGGCGACCGATGCCAAAAATTGTCAGTGCTGACAATTTTTGGCAGCCATCCCCGACAAACCTTGTCAACTTACTTGAAATGACAACAATAAAAGATTCACAAGTTGACGCCACAATTCATGTCACGGTGGACGGCCAATCAGTGCCGGTTTTCCTCGCCCACCCGCAAGGCGGGACTGCGCTGCCGGTGATTCTGGTGATTTCCGAGATCTTTGGTGTACACGAGCACATCGCCGAGGTCGTGCGCCGTTTCGCCAAGGCGGGCTACCTGGCGCTGGCGCCGGACCTGTTCGTGCGCCAGGGCGATGCCAGCCGCGAACAAGCGATCCCGGCCCTGATGGCAAATATTGTCCGCAAAACACCGGATGCGCAGGTGATGAGGGACCTGGATGCGGTAGTGGAGTGGGCGCGCACTTACGGCGCGGACGTTGAGCGGCTTGGTGTCACCGGTTTTTGCTACGGCGGCCGCATCACCTGGCTGTACAGCCACCATAATCCGCAAGTCAAGGCCGGCGTGGCCTGGTATGGCCGCCTGGTGGCCGAACGCACCAGCAACTGGCCCACGCTGCCGGTCGATATCGCGCCGGACCTGGCCGTGCCGGTGCTGGGGCTGTATGGCGGCAAGGACGAGCTGATCCCGCTCGAGACGGTGGAGCGGATGCGTGCCGCGCTGGCCCGGGGCGGCAGCCAGTCGACGATCCACGTCTACCCCGAGGCGCCCCATGGCTTCCATGCCGACTACCGGCCCGAATACCGTCTGGACGACGCACAGGACGGCTGGCAGCGGGCCATGGCCTGGTTCAAAGCCCATGGTGTGGCTTAAGTTAGCGAAAAATGCGGCAGGGCGGTAAAATGCCCGGTTTGCACGCGAAGGAAGCACCATCGACCCCGTCCTGACCTCCATCCTGCTGGCCACTACGATTGCCGGCGTTGCCAGTATTACGGCAGCGGCGGTGTTTTCGTTCGCCCTGCTGTCGAAGGTGGTCGAGAAAATGGTCAGCCTGTCGGTCGGCATCATGCTGTCCACTTCGCTGCTGCACGCGCTGCCGGAAGCGTTTGAGTCGGGTACCGACCCGCGCCACCTGTTCGGCGCGCTGCTGGCCGGCCTGCTGGCCTTCTTCCTGCTTGAAAAACTGGCAATCCTGCGCCATTCGCACCACCACGAACACGACGGCCACCATCACCACCATGGCCACGACAAGGCAGAAGCCGGCCGCGCCGGCTGGATGATCCTGCTGGGCGATGGCATGCACAATTTCACCGACGGCATCCTGATCGCGGCGGCGTTCCTGGCCAACCCGCAGCTCGGCATCGTCACTGGCGTCGCCATCATCGCCCATGAAATTCCGCAGGAAATCGGCGATTTCATCGTGCTGCTCAATGCCGGTTTCTCGCGCACCCGTGCTTATGTCTACAACCTGCTGTGCAGCCTGCTGTCCGTCGCCGGCGGCGTGCTCGGCTACTACACCCTGGATCAGGCCACCAACCTGATCCCCTACGTGCTGGTGTTTGCCTCCTCGGGCTTCATCTACATCGCGGTCAGCGACCTGATGCCCCAAATGCAGCGCCGCGCCACCATGCGCGAAACCATTCCGCAGGTTTTCTTAATTGCACTTGGTGTTGTAATTGTGCTATTCCTTACTTCCATCGCGCACGATACGCATTGAACTATTACGCATTGGCATCATTTTTGCTACGCTTACGGGGATAGGAGATTGCCCCATGCTTGAAAATTCGACCGAACACCACACTGCAGATGCCCTGATGGCCGCTTTCCAGCGCGGCGCGGGGGTGCAACCTAACTGGCAACTGACGCCGGAATTCATGGAAATGCTGGGAAAACTGGTCGGCACATCGATTAGCGGCGCGCATAGCCTGCTGCTGAATCGCGCTGAGCTCAAGCGCAATATCCACGCCGATGCCACCGTCGTCGTCGTGCGCAACAACAATCCGCTGAAATTCCTGCCCGACAGCCAGGCCGCCAAGACCCAGATGCTGCGCAAGAAGATGCCCGGCTTTATGGGCCCGGTGGAAGCATTGGAAGATGCCTTCGCCGACCTGTCGGCCCACCAGAAATGCGTGAAAGCCGGCATGGAAGGCGCCGTCGCGGAAGCGCTGGCGCGCGTCTCGCCGCAGACGGTCGAGGAGAAACAGAAGCGCGGCGTGCTGGGCACGATGCTGCCGTTGGCGCGCAAGGCAGCCTTGTGGGATAGCTACCGCGCCAGCCACGCGGCCCTGGTCAAGGCCACTGCTGCCGACTTCAACGCCACCTTGGGCGACGCTTTCCTGAGCGCTTATGAGCGCCACCAGGACGAGATGGAATAAGGAGTCAGCGATGGCCGATATGCCCCAGCGCATTGCGCTCAGCGTCGCGGAGGTTACCTCCGTTGGCGGACGTGCATCCAACCAGGATGCCATTGGCCGTGCCGAGCGCGGTGAACTGGCTTGCTTCGTCGTCTCCGACGGCGCGGGCGGCCACGAGGGTGGCGAAGTCGCGTCGCAGACGGTGGTGCAATCGGTCTTGGCCAATTTCAGCGAGCACCCCGATTTCAGCGCCGACGCCACGCCGGCCATGGTGGCTGAAGCGGCGATCGCGGTAGCACGCAGCAAGAAGCAACGCCCAACCCTGCAGGGCATGAGCGCCACCGTGGCGCTGGCGCTGGTGGACCGTGCCGGCTCCCAGGCGACCTGGGCCCACATGGGCGACACCCGCATTTACCTGTTCCGCCGTGGGCGCCTGTTGCATGCAACGCGCGACCACAGCATGGTGCAGCAGATGATCGATGCCGGCCTGGCCGCAGGCGCCGATCCGCGCAGCCATCCCAAGCGCAATGTGTTGTATGCTGCGATTGGTACCGACAATGAAGTGCAGCCGTCCGTGATGCCGCCGATGGCGCTGCGCGCCGGCGATGCGATCCTGATCTGCACCGACGGCCTGTGGGAATGGGTGGCCGAGCCACAGATGGAATTGCTGCTGGCAAAAGCAGGCAGCGCGCAGGAATGGCTGAGCGCCATCTGCGCCCTGGCCGACGAGCGCGCGGGCCTGGTGCACAAGGCCCGCGATAATTACAGCGCGCAGGCGATCTTTATTGGTGAAGCTCCATGAACAAAGCAGTCGAACTGCCTAACAGCCTGCCAATCGGCACCCGCGTCGCGGAATTCGAGATCCGCGAAGTGATCGGGGAGGGCGGTTTCGGCATCGTCTACCTCGCCTTCGACCATTCGCTGCAACGCACGGTGGCAATCAAGGAGTACATGCCGTCGGCCCTGGCCGCGCGCGCCAACGACAATACGGTGACCGTGCGCTCCAAGCGCCATGCGGAAGCATTCGGCGCCGGCCTGCGCAGCTTCATCAACGAAGCGCGCCTGCTGGCCCAATTCGACCACCCGGCGCTGGTCAAGGTGTACCGCTTCTGGGAATCGCATGGCACGGCTTACATGGCCATGCGCTACTACGAAGGCCGCACCTTCAAGTCGGTGGTGCGCGACAACCCGGAGCTGGTGAACGAAGCATGGCTCAAGCGCCTGCTGCAGCCGGTGCTGGGCGCCCTGGAAGCGCTGTACGCGGCCCAGATCCTGCACCGCGACGTATCGCCTGAAAACATCATGATCCAGCCGGATGGCCAGCCCGTGCTGCTCGACTTCGGCGCCGCGCGCCAGATCGTGCAGGACATGGCGCAGTCGCTGACCGTGATCCTGAAGCCGGGCTTTGCGCCGGTCGAGCAATACGCCGATGACGAATCGATGCGCCAGGGACCCTGGACCGATATCTATTCGCTGTCGGCCGTGATGTACGCCGCGATCACCGGCAAGGCGCCGCCGGCAGCGGTGGCGCGCATGCTGAACGACCCGATCGAGCCGCTGGCGATCAGCGGGCGCGAAGGCTACAGCAACCAGTTCCTCGAAGCGATCGACCGCGGCATGGCCGTGCGCCCGGAAATCCGTCCGCAATCGATCGCCGAATTTTCCGCACTGCTCGGCTTTGATGCCGCCGCGGCTGCCGCCGCTCCGGCAGCCGACAGCAGCAGCGCGCCTGCCGCCGCCGACGCCCCAGCCGAAGCGGCAGAGGCCAGTGCCGCCAGCGCAGCTTCGGACGGCGCCGCGCGCCGCAGCCGCTCGCGCTCCGCCCGCAGCGCCGAGAAGGGCGCGCCGGGTTCCGCTGAGGCCAGCGCCAGTTCGAGCCCGAGCGCAAGCTCGCCGTTTGATTCGGGCCGGCGCTCCAGCCGCAACAAGACCAGCAGCAAGGCGGGCAAACAGGCGGCGCCCGTGGCAGGCAGCTCGCGCCCATCGACCAATATGATCGCCGGCGGCCTTTGCGCCCTGGCCTTGCTGGTCATTGGCATTTCGTGGTTTGCCGACGGCAGCCCGGTCAAGCCGGCCGCGCCGGAAGTGGCCAGTGCACAGGTGGTAGTGGCCGGCAGCGCAAGCGGCGAAGCCCCCGCCGCCGCTGAACCGGCAAGCGCGGTGGCTGCCGCCAGCGTGCCTGACGCGGATCCGCTGGCTGCCGTTGCCGGCAGCAGCGCCAACGCATCCGCATCGGCAGGCGCGGTACCCGTCGCCGCGCCAGTGGAACAAGCCGCGCCCACCGCCGCAGCAGCCGCAGCTTCCGCGCCCACCACGGGCACGCTCAGCATCGCTGTGCAGCCGTGGGCTACAATTTACGTCGATGGCGTCCAGAAAGGCATCACCCCGCCTTTGAAAAAACTGACGCTGCCGCTGGGCGAACATGAAGTACGCCTCGAAAACCCCAACTTCCCGGCCTATGTCCAGAAAATCAATGTGGACGCCAGGAAGCCGGTCACCATCAAGCATGACTTTGGACAATGAAGAATAAGATTTTCCTGATCGCCGCCACACTGTTGCTGGCCGGCTGCGAATCCTTCGGCCCGTTGCAAGACAAGCCGGCCGCCCCTACTGCCAAGGAAACCGCCCCGGCGCCGGTCAAGAAACCGAGCCCGCCGCCTGCGCCAGCGGAACCCGAAGTGTCGGACGCGCGCAAGGCACTGAACGCCGGTATCGAGATGTACAAGGCCGGCAATTTCAACGGCGCCATCAAGCAACTCGGCGCGCCGGAACTGGCCAACGCCGACAAGCCGCTGCAATTGGAGGCGCTGAAATACACGGCCTTCAGCTACTGCGTTACCAACCGCACCACGCTGTGCCGCCAGCAGTTCGTCAAGGCCTTCAAGCTGGACAAGTCCTTCGACCTGAGCGCGGGCGAAAAAGGCCATCCTTTGTGGACGCCGTCTTTCGAGCGCGCCCGTAAAGAAGCTGCAAAAAAAAAGTAAGTGCTAGTGAACGACGCGCAATGACGGGGTGTGACGCAACAAGTTCATGATCTCGTCATCCCGGAAGCCATTCTGCTTCAGGAAGATCCAGGCATGAATGCTGCCCGCTTCCCCATTGATGCGCATGGCAATCTGGACGATGTCCTGGGTTTCGAATTCCACGGCCGCCAGTTCTGTTCTGATTTTCATATGTTTGCTCTCGCAACAAGACCGTTATCCCGGCGAACTCCCAAGAACATAGTCACACTTTCCCACCCAAATTTCCAACGAAAAGCGGGCCGATGCGGCAAGCGCGCCACGTTGTAATACACTTGTCACAATCTTTTCTTAGGCTGGCATCATGATTTGGACATTGTTGAATACCTGGTACGCGCGGCGCTTGATGCAGCGCTCGCGGCACGCCAAGGCCCTCAAGGAATTACCTCCCGGCCTATACAATTACTGGAAAAGCAGCGCACGTCTCGAATACCACGGCATCCCGACAGATGCCGTTTTTTTTGCGCGCGCCACGCTCGGCCTGTTCGACTTCTTCGCCTGCGCCGCGCAGGACAAGCAGCCCTGCGCCTTGCCATCCAAGGCAGCCGACTCGGTGTGGCACGCCTGGCTGCGGTTATCCCCGCTCAAGCTGGAAGCGTTCTGTCGCCGGCACTTCGGCCGGGTGGTGCCGCATTTGGACGGCAGCGCGCTGGGCGGCAACCTGGATCAAGCGCTGGCGGTGTGCCTGGTACGGGCGCGCCGGGCCGAAGGCCTGAACCCTGAAGGGCCGCGACTGCCGTCCCTCTTCCTATTGGACAAGAAGCTAAAGATGCCGTTCGGCTTCGGCTACTCGGTGAAGCGCGGCCAGCCGGGCTACAGCCAGCTCGACGCGCTGGGGCGTTTCGATTCAAGCATCAACTGTCCACCGCAAATGGCGGCCGCCGGCCTGTTGACCGCCGGCCTGATCACGACCGCGCAGTTCAACGACTTCGAACAGCGCGCCCGCCAGCAAGCCGCCAGCAGCAGCGATAGCAGCAGCGGCAGCAGTTGCGGCTCCGGCTGCGGCAGCTCGGTCGACTGCAGCGGCGACTCCTCCAGCTCCAGCTGCGACAGCGGCGGCAGTAGTTGTGGAAGCAGTTGCGGCAGCAGTTGCGGCGGCGGCGATTAACGCCCGAGCCCGTGTCCCACCATGGGGTCACACCCGAAATGAGACGCGGGCTCGGCCACTAGCGCGGATGAGCCCGTGTCCCGATTCGGGTGTGACCCCATGGTGGGACACGGGCTGGGCTGTACTAGAAGAAATCAGGCGGGGCCGGTGGCGACGGGGCGGTTGCTGTCGGCGCACCATTCGGACCAGGAGCCGGGGTACAGCGCGGCGCCTGGCAGGCCGGCGACTTCCAGCGCGAGCAGGTTGTGGCAGGCGGTGACGCCGGAGCCGCATTGCATCACGGCGCTCGCTGGCGTGCCGGTGATTGGCGCCAGTTCCTGCTGCAGCGTCGCTGCATCCTTGAAGCGGCCGTCGGCCTGCAGGTTGTCTTTGAAGAAGCGGTTGCGCGCGCCAGGAATATGGCCGCCCACCGGGTCAATGGTTTCGTTCTCGCCGCGGAAGCGGTCGTTGGCGCGGGCGTCGACCACTTGCAGGCGTTTCGCCTCCAGGTTTTCAAGCAGGTCGCCTGCCGACACGGTGCGCACCAGTGCGGGCTGATCGGCGAGATCGCCGCGCGGGCGTTCGGCGACGGAAGTCACCAGCGCCTGGCCGGCGCCACTCCATGCGGCCAGGCCGCCATCCAGCACCGCTACCGTGCCATGCCCCAGCCAGCGCAGCAGCCACCACAGGCGCGCTGCATACATGCCGCCGTGTGCGTCGTAGGCGACGACTTGCGTGCCTTCGCCGACACCCCAGCGGCGCAGGGTTTCCAGCAGCGCCGCGCGCTGCGGCAGCGGATGACGGCCGCGGAAAACACCGTCGTCGCTCTTTTTCGGGCCGGACAGGTCGGTGTCGATATTGGCGAATTGCGCGTTCTGGATATGGCCTTCGGCAAAGGCATTGCGGCCGAAGTCCGGATTCATCAGGTCGTGGCGGCAATCGAGGATAACCCACTGCGGGTCGGACAAGTGCTGCGAAAGGGTGTTGGCGTCGATCAGGGTCGTGAACATGCGTGGTCCTTATACTTCGCTGGCAATCGGGTCGGTGTCGGAAATGGCTTTGCCACGTTCCGTGCTGCGCGTATTGTAGAACGTCGCGGCCACACCGGACAGCAGGATGATCGCCATGCCCACCCAGCTCAGCCAGCCGAAGCTGTCACTGAACAGCAGCACACCCCAGATGCTGGAAAAGACAATGCCGGTGTACTGCAGGTTGGCCACCACCAGTGTCTTGCCGAGGCGGTAGGCGCGCGTCATGGCCACTTGCGCGGCGGTGGCGCACAGGCCGATGCCCAGCATCAGGAACACGCTGTGCGCATTGTCCAGTGGATGCCAGTTCCAGCCGCTTTCCAGCACATGGCCGGTGAAGCCGGCGAAGAAATTGGTCACGCTGAAGAAGAACACCACGCGCGATTCGGGTTCGCCGGCCAGGCCCAGCTTGCGCACCTGCATATAGGCCATGGCCGACAGCACGGACGAACCGAGTGCCATCAGCGCGGGGCTCAACTGGTTGGCGTCGAAAGCCGGTTGCAGCAGGCAGGTGACGCCGACAAAGCTCATGCCGACTGCCGCGATCAGCGGCCATTCAACGCGGTTCTTCTGGTGCCACCAGCCATGGCCGAACAGCCACACGGCGATCCAGATCGGCGCCATGTAATTGAGCGTCATGGCTGTAGCCAGGGGGAGTTTGGCGATGGTGTAGTACCACATCCAAAGGGAGACTACGCCGACCGCGCCGCGCCACAAATGCGCCAGCGGCATGGTGGTCTTGAGGGTGCCGCCTTGCAGGCGCAGCATGGTGAACAGGATCACCATGCCGATGATCCCGCGGTACATCACCATTTCGGAAACGCTGAATTCATCGGATGCCAGTTTCACGCACACCCCCATGGCGGCGAACAGGAAACTGGCAACTAGCATCCAGAGTGATTGCATCAGAAGTCCAGTTTGCTCCGGTACCACTCATGGAAGTGCTGCATGCCGTCTTCCATCGGAGATTGATAGGGGCCGGCGTCGGTCTCGCCGCGCTCCATCAGGATCCTGCGGCCGGCATCCATGCGGGCGCCGATTTCATCGTCCTCAACGCAGGTTTCCATATAGGCTGCGCGTTCGGCTTCAATGAATTCGCGCTCGAACAGCACGATTTCTTCCGGATAGTAGAACTCCACCACGTTGCGGGTGCGGTTCGGGCCTTCCGGCCACAGGGTCGAAACCACCAGCACGTGCGGGTACCATTCGACCATGATGTTCGGGTACAGGGTGAGCCAGATCGCGCCATGCTTCGGCGGTTCGCCGTTGCGGAACTTGAGCAGCTGCTCGTGCCATTTCTGGTAGGTGTCGGAGCCGGACTTCTTCAAGCCGCGGTTCACGCCTACCGTCTGCACGCTGTAATCCTGGCCGAATTCCCAGCGCAGGTCGTCGCAGGTGACGAAGCTGCCCAGGCCCGGGTGGAACGGCTCGACGTGGTAATCCTCCAGGTAGACCTCGATGAAGGTCTTCCAGTTGTAGTCGCAGTGGTGCACTTCCACGTGGTCCAGCATGTAGCCGCTGAAATCCAGGTCCTTGGTCACGGACAGGGTGCCCAGCTTTTCCATCACGTTGTAGCCGTTTTGCTCGAACAGCAGGCCGTTCCAGTTTTGCAGCTTGGCCTTCGGCAGGTTCAGGCACGGGGTGTCCGGGAAGTGCGGTGCGCCAATCAGCTCGCCCTTCAGGTCGTAGGTCCAGCGGTGCAGCGGGCAGACAATCGTGTCGGCATTGCCGCGGCCATTGAACATCAACGCCTGGCGGTGGCGGCAGACGTTGGACAGCAATTCGATACCATTGGCATTGCGCACCAGCATGCGGCCTTCATTTTCAGCCGCCAGCGTGGCAAAGTCGCCGATATTCGGCACCATCAGCTCGTGGCCGACGTAACGCGGGCCTTTCTTGAACAGTTCCTGCATTTCACGCTGCAGCAGCGTTTCGTCAAAATAGACGTTGACCGGAAGTTGCGCGTTCGAACGCGCCAGCTTGGCGTGGCTACCCAGATCGGACATCCAAACCCCCCTTAATTAAAACCAAACCAAGAAGAGAAAGATCCGTAAAGACCTGAATTCAGATAATAAAAACGGTATTTCGGACAGAACCGGAGATTATAGCGCCAAATAGGCTATCTTCGCTGAACTTTCTCGGCACGGGCGCGCGGCAAGCAATATGAAAGGAATTGCAACGTTTTCACCGCTTTAGAGGGCGCTTTTTAGACCGGAAACAGCAGTTTGTTCTAAAATAGCGGGCTACACTCAAGTTATATGCCATGCCCAAGAAAATGAATGCGCCCGCCACCTTCGAGGAAGCGATGGCCGAACTGGCCCAGCTGGTCAGCCAGATGGAAGCCGGCCAACTGCCGCTGGAAGCTTCGGTGGCAGCCTATGCCCGCGGTTCCGAACTGGTGAAATTCTGTGCCGGACAGCTCGACAAGGTCGAAGCCCAGGTCAAAGTGCTGGAAGGCGATATGCTCAAGCCTTTCGCCGAAGGCGAGGAGGCAAGCCAATGACCGCATCGTTCCAGGACTGGATGAAGACCATCCAGGCCGGCATGGAGCAGGACCTGTCGTCCTACCTGCCTGCCGAAGAGGTGGTTCCCGCCAAGCTGCATGCCGCCATGCGTTACGCCGTGCTCGATGGCGGCAAGCGCGTGCGTCCGCTGCTGGTGCATGCGGCCGGTGCGCTGTCCGGCGCCGACGCGCAAGCCCTGAGCCGCGCCGCCGCCGCCTTGGAAATGATCCACGCTTATTCGCTGGTGCATGACGACATGCCCTGCATGGACGACGACGCGCTGCGCCGCGGCAAGCCGACCGTGCACGTGGCGTATGACGAAGCCACCGCACTGCTGGTGGGCGATGCGCTGCAGGCGCAAGCCTTCGGCGTGCTGGCCGGCGTCGATTCGGTGCCGCCGCCACGCCTGGTCGGCATGCTGCGCCTGCTGGCCGATGCCGCCGGTTCGGCCGGCATGTGCGGCGGCCAGGCGATCGACCTCGATAGCGTGGGCATCAGCCTGACCCTGGAGCAGCTGGAACGCATGCACCAGCTGAAGACCGGTGCGCTGCTGCGCGCGTCCGTGGTGCTGGGGGCGATGGCCGGCAAGGATTTGACGGAAGCCGAGCTGGCGGCGCTGCACGATTATTCGCGCGCCATCGGCCTGGCTTTCCAGGTGGTGGACGATGTGCTCGACGCGACGGCCGATTCGGCCACGCTGGGCAAGACGGCGGGCAAGGATGCGGCGGACAACAAGCCGACTTACGTATCCATCCTCGGCCTGGAACCATCGATCGCCCTGGCGGAAAAATTGCGGCAGCAAGCGCACGCTGCGCTGGCGCCGTTCGGAGAACAAGCTCTGCGCCTGCGTGAACTCGCAGACCTGATCGTGCAGAGGAAGGCATAAATGAAACTGCTTGAAACCATCAATAACCCGGCCGAGCTGCGCAAGCTGGGCCGCCACCAGCTCACGCCACTGGCCGAGGAACTGCGCAGCTTCCTGCTCGATTCCGTGTCCAAGACCGGCGGCCACCTGTCGTCCAACCTGGGCACGGTGGAACTGACCGTTGCGCTGCACTACGTGTTCAACACGCCGCAAGACCGCATCGTGTGGGACGTGGGCCACCAGACCTATTCGCACAAGATCCTGACCGGCCGCCGCGACCAGTTCAACACGCTGCGCCAGTTGAACGGCATTTCCGGCTTCCCGCGCCGCGTGGAGTCCGAGTACGACACTTTCGGCACCGCGCACTCTTCGACGTCGATCTCCGCTGCGCTGGGCATGGCCCTGGGCGCCAAGATCAAGGGCGAGCACCGCCACGCGATCGCCGTGATCGGCGACGGCTCGATGACCGCCGGCATGGCGTTTGAAGCGCTGAACAACGCCGGTGTGGAAAAAGACTGCAACCTGCTGGTGATCCTGAACGACAACGACATGTCGATCTCGCCGCCGGTCGGCGCCCTGAACCGCTACCTGGCACGCCTGATGTCGGGCCAGTTCTATGCCGCCGCCAAGAACGTCGGCAAGTCCGTGCTGCCCGGCCCGCTGCTGGAAGTGGCCAAGCGCCTGGAAGAACACGCAAAAGGCATGGTGGTTCCGGCCACCATGTTTGAAGAACTGGGCTTCAACTACATCGGCCCGATCGACGGCCACGACCTCGACTCGCTGATCCCGACCCTGCAGAACATCAAGCAGCTCAAGGGCCCGCAGTTCCTGCACGTGGTGACCAAGAAGGGCCAGGGCTACAAGCTGGCCGAGGCCGAGCCTATCCTGTACCACGGCACCGGCAAGTTCAACCCGGCGGAAGGCATCAAGCCAGCGCTGGCGCCTTCCAAGAAGACCTATACCGAAGTGTTCGGCGACTGGCTGTGCGACATGGCCAAGGCCGACAAGCGCCTGGTCGGCATTACCCCTGCCATGCGCGAAGGCTCGGGCATGGTGCGCTTCGATAAAGAATACCCGGACCGCTACTTCGACGTCGGCATCGCCGAGCAGCATGCCGTGACCTTCGGCGCCGGCCTGGCCTGTGAAGGCCTGAAGCCGGTCGTGGCGATCTACTCGACCTTCCTGCAACGCGGCTACGACCAGTTGATCCACGACGTGGCGCTGCAAGACCTGGACGTGACCTTTGCACTGGACCGCGCAGGCTTGGTGGGCGCCGACGGCGCCACCCACGCCGGCAACTACGACCTGGCTTACCTGCGCTGCATCCCGAACATGGTGGTGATGGCGCCGTCCGACGAGAACGAATGCCGCCAGATGCTGTCGACCGGCTACCACTATCCTGGTCCTGCGGCCGTGCGCTACCCGCGCGGCGCCGGCATCGGCGCGACCATCGCCCAGGAGTTGACCACGCTGCCGATCGGCAAAGGCGAGATCCGCCGCAAAGGCCAGAAGATCGCCATCCTGGCGTTCGGTTCCATGGTGGCGCCGGCAATGGGCGCGGCCGACCTGCTGAACGCCACGGTGGCGAACATGCGCTTCGTGAAACCGTTGGATGTGGAACTGGTCAAGCAGCTTGCCGCCGACCACGATTTCCTGGTGACGGTGGAAGAGGGCTGCATCATGGGCGGCGCCGGCGCTGCCGTGGCGGAAGCGCTGTCGGCGGCGGGCATCACCAAGCCGATCCAGATGCTTGGCCTGCCGGACAAGTTCATCGACCACGGCGACCCGGCCAAGCTGCTGGCGCTGGTGGGCCTGGATGCCGCCGGCATCGCCGCCTCGATCAAGGCGCGCTTTGGCGACGAGCCGCGGCTGGTGGTCAACAACGGCTGACATACCAACAGTTGACACACAAACGGCGCCGGAGAAGGCGCCGTTTTCATTTGCGGTAGGCCAGATAATGACATGTTCCCGGGACGCCCGGTCAGTAACATGAATCGGCAACACATCCGATTCATCCACTGCCAATGAGGAGTCCTGCAATGCGCCATCTGATGAAGAGCTGCCTGTCGTTTGTATGCATGGCGGGAATCTGCGTCGCCGCCAGCGCCGTTCCCGTGGAAATCGACCGTACCAGGCGCACGATCGACGTGCCGGCCGTCTGCCTGCAAAACGCGCAACCCATCAATGACCCGTTCCGCGGCGGCGTGATGGATACGCGCTTCACTTTTGTGCTGTCGACAACAGAACGATTGAAGCAACGGATCGCAGGAGCCGCCGCCGGAGATGAGTTGTCCTGGTTCCACTTCAAGATCGCTGATGACAACCACGACATGGGCTTGAATGAGGCACAACGATTCAGGCGAGCTTTGGTCCTCGCGCGATGCGGCCTTCCCTGGACCGCGGGCGACGAGAACCTGTACCAGTTACCGGCCGACGCGGCGGCAATGATTGCCTTCTTGACTTACGCGATGGATCCGGGCCGGATCGGCGCTCGAGATCCACGTGCGCGCACGGGCTATACGCTGGTCAGCAATGGCGAGCGCGAAGGCATCCTGATGTACGCGGCGCTGCGCATCAAAATGGACCTGACGCCGACGATGGTCGGGCAGAACCGGGTCTGCCAGACTTACTATAACTTTGAAGGCAACTTCGGCTGCATGGCGTTCACAGCGGAGCCATTGCAGCCCCTGGATCCCTTGCTCGGCCTGCTGTATGAGGGTATCAACCGCGTCACCTTCACCGGACACGAATTCTGGCTGATGTTTTCCAATCCCGCCTACCGCAACAAGGTCTACTTCACCCACGGCACAGCTGCGGGCAATGTCGACAATTTTCTAACCGTGAATACGATGACCGGGGCCAGCGTCGAGTGGTCCGCCCCGGGCGGGAACCGCGAGGCTTTCCCCGATGCGCCATTCCGGCCCTACCGCTTCGAGAACTGGATCAATCCCGCCACCAATAACCGGGACTTCCACCAGACTGTCATGCAGGATTTTCAAAGGCGTCATCGCCAGCGGATCTTGACCTACAAACAGTGGTGATGCCCGCCGCACAGGCTTCGTGCGATTGGCTGAGTCGCTTGCGCGCATCATGTGACAATGCGCGTATTTATCGGCCTGGCGCTTGCCTATACTGGGCAAGTCCCAGGTTGAAAGACAGAGCAGGCCATGCAAACCTTGCACCTCGAATTGCAAGAAGGCTTCGATGACGATCGTGTTGTCGCGCGTTTGAATGGCGTGGAGATCTTGAGCCTGGACCACGTGACCACACGCATGCAAACAGGCTTTGCCGCCGCCGGCACAACCCAAGCCGCCGATGGCAAAGCCGTGCTGGAAGTCGCATTACCCGATTCAGGGCAACAGGCGAGTACCGAAATCAACCTTATACAAACCTTATGGGCCGGCATTCATGTCGAACCCGGCAAGGCTATCCAATTCAGGATTTCGCAAGCACCGTTCGGTTACGTGTAGCGCGCGCGCTGGCCCGCGGCGGCCAGTATTTTCTGAAAGGAGACATCATGCGTGTTCAAGACACCCCGGCCGGCATCATGCAGCAGGCGTCCGCCAGCCTGGCGGACCCGGTCGAGCAAGAGAGTATCGAAGCGCTGGACTTGCCGATCCTGCCGATCCCGCCGCTGCTGGTGACAGCGAGCGGCCTGTACTTGTGGAATACCGCGGTGCCGCTGCCGGCCATTGCCGGCAAGCTGGCGCTGGACGACAGCGGCCCGACCGATCAGCTGGACATCGTGTTCCCGCTGACTTCTGAAAGACTGTGCCTCGACATTGATGGGCGCTATCCGCAAATGACGGCCAGCGGCACCATCACGCGCCTGTTGAGCCAGCAGACGCATTGGATCGCCAAACTGAAACCCGGCCCCAATCCCCACCAGTACCTGGGGTCGATCTGGTACAAGGATGGCAATGCGGCTGCCTTCCCCTACACCAACGTCGAAATCCTGGTCACGACCAGCATCTTCCCCGGCCTGCGCAAAGCCGTGGCCATCTTTACCGGGGGCGGCGCGGCCAAGCGCGTACGCGGCTTCCAGTACGAGTCGCCATACTTCCACCCGGTCCAGTTCGAGTTTGACTGCACCGCCGATGCCAAGCCGGTGTTTGCCATCCAGACCCACGCCCACCCCAACCGGCCGGCCAGCCTGCCGAATGAAACGCTGACCCTGCAAAAGGTCTACCAGCGCGCCGGCTTCGACGTCAGCACCTCGCCCGCGCCCAGCATTGTGCCGCTGGCCGGTGCCGGTGCCAACGGGTTATGGAGCGACCAGGAAATGCACGACGCCATGCAAGTCTACTGGTCCAAGTTCGCCAACAAGTCGCAGTGGGCCTTGTGGACCTTCTTCGCCGCCCAGCACGAACAGGGCAGCAGCCTGGGCGGCATCATGTTCGACGATATCGGCCCTAATCACAGGCAGGGCACGGCCATCTTCACCAATTCCTTTATTGCGGTGCCGCCGGCCGGCGACCTCAACCCGGCGGCCTGGATCAACCGCATGGTGTTCTGGACCGCTACCCATGAAATGGGCCATGCCTTCAACCTGGCGCACTCCTGGCAAAAAGCACTGGGCGTGCCCTGGATTCCCGGCCTGGCGAATGAGCCGGAAGCGCGCAGCTTCATGAACTATCCGTATAGCGTGTCCGGTGGCCAGACTGCCTTCTTCAGCAACTTCCAGTTCCGCTTCAGCGACGCGGAATTGCTGTTCCTGCGCCATGCGCCCGCGCGCCTGGTCCAGATGGGCAATGCAGCGTGGTTCGACCACCATGGTTTCGAGCAGGCGCGCGTGCTGCCTGAGCCGAGCTTCAAGCTGGAGGCGCGCGTCAACCGTGCCGAGGCCCGCTTCGAATTCCTGGAACCGATCACACTGGATTTGAAGCTCACCAACACCAGCACCCAACCGCAGCTCATCGAGGACAAAATCCTGGAAGAGCTCGAGCACATGACCGTGATCATCAAGAAGGATGGCAAGGAAGCGCGCAGCTTCCATCCTTTCGCCAACCGCTGCTGGGAAGAGAAAAAGCGCGTGCTGCAGGCGGGCCAGGCGACGTACCAGTCGCTGTTCATTTCGGCAGGCCGCAATGGTTGGGACATTTCCGAACCGGGCCGCTACATGGTCCAGCTCTGCCTGCACCTGGAGGCGGAGGACATCGTCTCGCCACCGCTGCAATTGCGGATTTCGCCGCCACGCAGCTATGAAGAAGAGTATCTGGCACAGGACTTGTTCTCCGACGAGGTGGGACGCATCCTCAGCTTCGACGGCAGCCGCGTGCTGGATTCCGGCCTGGATACCTTGAACACCCTGGTTGAGCGGCTGCCCGAGTCGCGCTCGGCGCTGCATGCAAAAGTGGCGCTGGCATCGCCGCTGGTACGGGAAGGCAAATCGCTCGACATGTCCAGGCTGCCCGACGGCCAACTGCTGTCGGCGCGCGATGCCCAGGCCACCTTGCTGGTGCAGCGCGCCGACTTTGGCACTGGCGCGCGTTTGTTCAAGGAAGCGCTGCTGGCCAGGCCGCAATTAGCTGCGGAAACGCTGTCACACTTCGACTATCACTATTACGTCGATCGTTTCAGCGATGCGCTGGAAGACCAGGGACGCCAGGACGAAGCTGCCGACGCCCAATCGACCTTGCTGCAAACCTTGCAGCAACGGAAGGTGATTCAGCCGGTGCTGGAAAGCATCCGGCTGCGCGAGCGCGAACTGCGCGGAGGGAATTAAACAATCGGTGCGCCGCAGCGCCAAGGCCGGTGACGGCCCTGGCGCTGCGGCGCCGTTTTTTTTGCCTAGCATATTAATAGTGTTGCAATATTGCTTCGGCATACATGTTTTTGCTTGAGCAACAAAGTTGCTTCCGCTAACGTTGAACGTCAATCGTAACCGCCCTGAAGACATCGATGATCAAGCATTTGAAGACCCTGGGCATGTATGCCCTGATCCTGGCAGCCGGCCTTGCGGTCGGCGTGGCGGTGGCAAAAGTGCCCGCCCTGTTCAAGAAGGATTTTGTGCAGGGCGATTACTCCGCCTACCTTGCGCAGCATAAGGCACGGGTGGTGTTGTATGGCACCGAGACTTGTCCTTACTGCGCCAAGGCGCGTGCTTACTTCAAGGAGCAAGGCATCGCGTATGCCGACCTGGATGTCGGCAAGCCGGGCCAGGCGCGCGAAGAATTCAAGAAGCTGGGCGGCAGCGGCGTTCCGCTGTTGCTGATCGGCGAGCGTCGTATCGAAGGCTTCAACGCCGGTGTTATCACTGCGGCGTTGAAGGCCAACGGCGGCCCGCGTTAGGGCAGTCGGGCCACGCGCAAGGTTGGCGCTTCTTTGTCGCGTGCATCGAGTGTGAATGCGTAGCGGCCCGGGGCCTCCACCTTGAGCCGCAGGCGCTTGCCTTGTTTTGCCAGTGGCACGGCCACCCCATCCGCGACTTGCTGTTCCGGTGCCGGAGCGCCAAGGCTGATTGCCGTCAAGCCGCGCGTGCCGACCTTGAATGAGTGGGCACCCTTGCCCAGTTCCAGTTCCGCAGCGTAGACGCCATCCTCAACCTTGCGCAGCGGATTGCGCGACGCCCAATCGGACATCGAACCGACCACGAACAGCGTTTGCAGCCAGGGATTGGCTTTCTCTTCCAGCGTCAGTTCCGGCGCGTAGTGCAACTCGATGCGCGCCTCGTTCGACCAATCGCTTTCGCCAACCGGCGAGCGGAAGCTGAAGTCGCTGGTCTCCAGCCTTTCGCGGCGCTCGCCATCCACAATGTCCGCACTTTCCAGCGGGTGTTGGCTGCGGAAAGAGAACCTGACTTTTTTCTTGTCGAAGCTCATGTCGCACCAGTTGCTCGTCATCGTTACCGTGTTGACGAATAACTTCATCATCAAGCCCATTTCCTTCTTGGCGATGGCGATCATCACCTGGCATTCCAGGCGCAAGTCGCCCAGGCGGCGGACATTTTCCGGCAAACCGGGAGTGCGGATGTCGGGATAACCTTTCAGCACGCCCTTCTTGCGGTTCAGGATCAGGTCGGCATCGTCGTCGATTGCCGCTTGAACGCGCGGCACGGCGAATGTGCCGTCTTGCGCGATCGGGAGCGGGATCGGATCGCCGTTGCCGAGGATGCGCAGGTAGAGGGGATCGCCTGCCAGTTGCTCCTGTCCTTCGTGCGCCACCAGCCGGAAGCGCAATTCCGGCACTGACGGCGCCAGCGCATGATGCTGCTCGAAGGCATCCAGTCCCGCCACGACCGCGCGGTAGGATTTCATGTCCGGGTTTTTCACGTCCTGAACCTCGACGCTTGGCGTCGTGTCCTGGGCTGTTGCACCACCGGCCGCAAGGGCCACAACGATGGCAAAGACGTATTGTTGAATTTTTCGCATCTGCGCAGTCTAGCAAACTTCTTGTACCCATGCCGGGCGTCGACTAGATTGGTATAAATAGTTTATTCCATTATGGGGGCGTGGCATGCGCTTTCGTTTGCTTGCATTGTTGGTAGCCGCCACACAAGTCTGTGCGCAAGTTCCGGATTCGGGCCGCTGGCAAGAACTGCGCTTTCCGGCCGAAGAAGTGGAGCAGCGCGCAGGGGACCAATATATCGAGCAGACGGTGTCGCTCGCTGCAGCGGGGCGGCTTGACCGCGACAAGGCCCTCCTGTTCCGTGCCCGGCGCATCGCTGAAGGACTGGTCCGCGCCGCAGTAGCGCTCAAGCCCGACGCCAAGGGATGGTCGTGGGAAGTGCATGTCACCGACGATCCTGCCGTCGAAGCTGAAAGCCAGGCGGGCGGCAAGCTGTTGCTCGGCAGCTTGTTTGCCGGGCGTCTGCGGCTGGACGATGGTGAACTGGCGATCCTGCTGGCGCATGAAATTGCGCACATCGTGGCCGAACATGAGCGCGAGACATTGTCGGAAGCTTTGCTCGACAGTCGGCGCGACTTGCCGCTTGACGTGGTGGCGGAGCGGCTCGCTTCCGACGTTCCCCTGCAATTTCGCCTGTCCAGACTCTCCGCGATCCAGGAACGGGAGGCCGACCAACTTGGCATGCTGATCGCCTATCGCGCAGGCTGGCCTTGTTCGGCCATGTTGACCTTCTATCGCAAACTTGCCGCGGACTCCAGCGCCACCACCATACTCGCCAGCCATCCCAGCGGTACCACACGTCTCAGCCTCGCCAAAGGCATGTCGCGCTTACTTGACGATTAGCGTTGCGGCGCGTGCCATTTCCGCGTAGCCGGCGTCGCTGGGGTGCAGGTGGTCGCCTGAGTCGAATTCGGGCCGCAGGCGGGATGGGCGAGCCGGGTCGCGCAGCAGTTGGTCGAAATCGATGGTGGCATCGAACTCGCCGCTACGGCGGATCCAGTCGTTCACTGCGCGGCGCACACTGTCCTTGGCCGGCGAAAAATGGCCGGCGTAGGGTGTGCCTTGCAGGGCGCCTTCAAATGGCAGCAGGGTGCCGCCGATGATCCGGACCTGGCGTGTACGCGCTGTGGCAATCAGCTTGCGGTAGCCGGCGATCATGGCGTCGGCGGTGGCCGGCGCTTCCTGCGGGGCGAAGGCGCTGCCGGGCCAGCCGATGTCGTTGATGCCCAGCAGGACGATCACCGTATCCACCCCGGGCTGCGCCAGCACGTCCTGCTCGAAACGCGCTGCCGCTTTCTCGCCCATGCCGTCCGACAGCAGGCGCGCGCCGGAAATGCCCGCATTGACCACGGCGACGCCGTCGGCGTGCCCGGCCAACTGGTCGGGCCAGCGCAGGTTGCGGTCGGGCGTGGATCCGTTGCCGTCGGTGATCGAATCGCCCAAAGCCACCACAGTGCGTTGCGCCGCGCCGGAGACTTGCACGGCACTCAGGAAGGCGCGGCCTGTCAGCGCTTGAGCGTTCGACAGCGCGGTGGCGGCGACCTGCTTGCCTGGCGCTGCAAATGCTGTCTGCTGCGTGCCCCAATGGAAGGTGGTTACCGGCGCACGCTGCGGCAGCCAGGTCGACACCGAGAGGCGCTGGCGGGCGGCCACCGGCAGGGCCGCGGCGTCACTGGTGGCCGATTGTCCCGGCGCGATCGTCACGCCGCGCTTGCCGTCAAAGGTCAGCCGCACCCCTGCGCCTTCCTGCAGCGACGAGGCGGCGCGCGACGACTCGTCGCGGGTCGGTGCCAGTCGAACTTCGCCGATCACGAGCGGCGCGCTGCCATAGCGGTTGGAGTAGGTGATGCGGACCTGCTCGCCGCCGATACTGGTGCGGACGACTTCGCGCACGGTCTGGGCCTCCAGTGCAGGCGGCATCATGGTGGGCAGGCCGAATTCGGCGCCCCAGGCGGGCATCGGTGCGGCATACCAGGTGGTGTGCCACTCGGTTGCGTGGACGGCGGTTGCGGCCAGCAGGGCTGCCAGGGAAAAAGTCAGGCGTTTCATGAGGGTTCTCCAGGTAAGTGCGGTGGAAACATTCTCATTTATTCTGAATGCGACTGGTAGTTGGCTAAATCGACTATAGTTAAGTCCAAAATGGAATGACTATGGACACCTTACGCTCCCTCCAATGCTTTGTGCGCGCCGTCGAACTGGGCAGCCTGTCGGCCGTCGCCCGTGAACAGCACACCACCCAATCCAATATCAGCAAGATCGTCGCAGCGCTGGAGGACGAACTGGGTGTGCGCCTGCTCGAGCGCAACACCGCCAGCCTGGCGCCCACCATGCCGGGCCGCCGCTTTTACGAACGCGCCGGCGGCATGCTCGAAGAATATGCCGACGCGGTGGCCGAGGTGCGCGGCGAAACGGCCGCTGCCAGTGGCCTGCTGCGCATCAACGCGCCGGTAGCATTGGGGCAGTTCTGCCTCAACGCCTACGTGCAGGATTTCCTGCGGCTCTATCCCGGCGTCGAAGTGGAGCTGATCCTGAACGACCGCATGGTGGACATGGTGGAGGAGGGCGTCGACATCGCGGTGCGCCTCGGCAGCGACTTGCCGCCGAACGTGGTTGCGCGCCGCGTGGGTGCCTCGCCACGCTTGCTGGTCGCCGCCCCGGCCTATTTGAAGGCGCAAGGCACGCCGCAAACGCCCGCGCAACTGGCCGGGCACGAATACATCCGCTTCGCCTGGCTGAGCACAGGCGACAAACTTGAACTATCGGATGGAGAACAAAGCGTGACGGTGGCTACGCATGGCCGCTATCGCGTCAACAACGCGCTGGTCATCCGCGACACGCTGGCCGCGGGCGCGGGCATCGGTTTGTGCCCCGAGTGGCTGGTGCACGACCTGCTGGCCCAGCGCAAGCTGCGCCGGGTGCTGCGCGACTGGCAGGGGACGGCGCAGGAACTGAACCTGCTGTACCCCAGCCGCCGCTACCTGCCGCACCGGGTGCGGCTCATGCTCGATTACCTGCAGCAGCGCTTTGCCGCGCAGGCAGGGTTTTAGCCGCGCTTGCGGTCGTGGTGCCACAGCACGTCGCTGCCGCCGGCAAAGCGGTTCAGCACACGTGCCAGCACGAACATCAGGTCCGACAGGCGGTTCACGTATTGGCGCGGGAAGTCGTTGATGGTTTCCACCTTGCCCAACGTGACGATGGCGCGCTCGGCGCGGCGGCACACGGTGCGGCAAACGTGCGACACGGCGGCGGCGCGTGAACCGGCCGGCAGGATGAACTCCGTCAGCGCCGGCAGCGTGGCGTTGTACTTCGCCAGCAGCGCATCGAGGCGCTCGACGTGTTCTTCCTTGATCATCTGGTAGCCCGGGATGCACAGTTCTCCGCCCAGGTCGAACAGGTCGTGCTGGATCGAGACCAGTTCATCGCGCATTTC
Organism: Duganella sp. CF458; assembly: GCF_900113115.1. Lineage (GTDB taxonomy): Bacteria > Pseudomonadota > Gammaproteobacteria > Burkholderiales > Burkholderiaceae_D > Rugamonas. The sequence continues at coordinate 40,295 of NZ_FOOF01000024.1, forward strand.
GTCGGGCAGCGGCTCGGCCAGCAGCACTCCCAGGTTGGAGTTCAGCTCATCCACTTCGCCGATGGCCTGGATGCGCACATTGTCCTTGTCCACGCGCGAGCCGTCGCCCAGGCCGGTGGTGCCCTTGTCGCCGGTGCGGGTGGCGATTTTCGAGAGTCGATTACCCATTGCAGCCTCACTTTGTCGATAACGGTGGCAGGATACGACAAATTACCAATGGTTGGGAGGGGATTTCCGCGTCGTTGCAGGATTTGAACTTACAATGGATTAATGAATAACAGCATAGCCTTCGTTGCCGCCCTGCGCGCGGCCCTGCCGCCATCCAGCGTGCTGTCGGAACAGGAGGATACCCGTCCCTACGAATGCGACGGCCTGTCGGCCTACCGCCAGCTTCCCATGGCGGTTGCCTTGCCGGCTGACGAAGCGCAGGTGTTGGCGGTGCTGAAGATCTGCCGCGAATTCAAGGTGCCGATCGTGCCGCGCGGCGCGGGCACCGGCCTGTCCGGCGGCGCCATGCCGATTGCCGAGGGACTGGTGCTGTCGACCGCGCGCATGAACCGGATCGAGCGCGTGGATGCCTATTCGCGCACGGCGGTGGTGCAGCCGGGCGTGCGCAACCTTGCTATTTCGGAAGCGGCGGAACCTTACGGCCTGTATTACGCCCCGGATCCCTCGTCGCAGATCGCCTGCACCATCGGCGGCAATGTGGCGGAAAATTCGGGCGGAGTGCATTGCCTGAAATACGGGCTGACGGTACACAACGTGCTGCGCGTGCGCGTGGCTACCATCGAGGGCGACGTGCTGGAGCTGGGCGGGGAGGGTCTCGACGCGCCGGGCCTGGACCTGCTGGCCGCCTTCGTCGGCTCCGAGGGGATGCTGGGCATCGTCACCGAGGTCACCGTCAAGCTGGTGCCCAAGCCCGCCAGCGCGCGCGTGATCATGGCGTCCTTCGATGACGTTGTGGCGAGCTGCAGCGCGGTGGCCGACGTGATCGCGGCCGGTATCATCCCGGCCGGTTTGGAGATGATGGACCGCACTTCCTCGCGCATGGTGGAGCCCTTCGTGCGTGCCGGCTACGATACCGAAGCAGCAGCCATCCTGCTGTGCGAAGCCGACGGCACGGTGGACGAGGTTGAAGAGGAAATCGCCCGCATGACGGCCGTGCTGCAAGCGGCCGGCGCCAGCGCGGTACTGGTCTCGAGCAGCGAGGCGGAACGCCTGAAGTTCTGGTCCGGCCGCAAGAACGCCTTTCCTGCAGCGGGGCGCATCTCGCCCGACTACTACTGCATGGACGGCACCATCCCGCGCAAGCAACTGGCCCGGGTGCTGCTGGGCATTGAACAGATGGAAGCAAAATATGGCCTGCGATGCGCCAACGTGTTCCATGCGGGCGACGGCAACCTGCACCCGCTGATCCTGTTCGATGCCAACCGGCCCGACGAACTGCAGCGCGCCGAGGCTTTCGGCGCCGATATCCTGGCGCTGTGCGTGGAAGTGGGCGGCACCATCACCGGCGAGCATGGCGTGGGCATCGAGAAGATCGATTCGATGTGCGCGCAGTTCAGCGATGCCGAACTGGCGGCCTTCTTTGCGGTGAAACGGGCTTTCGATCCCTGGTCGCTGCTGAATCCGGACAAGGCCATTCCCACGCTGAACCGCTGCGCGGAATTCGGCAAGATGCACGTGCGTGCGGGGCGTTTGCCGCATGCCGGCTTGCCGAGGTTCTGACATGGATGCGATCCTCGAACAATTCCGCGCCCGCATACAAGCGGCCAGCGCCGATGGCACCCGGCTGTTGCTGCGTGGCGGCGGCAGCAAGGATTGGTATGGCCAGAACGTGGTGGGCGAGGTCTTCGATACGCGCGCTTACGCGGGAGTGGTTGACTATGAACCGACCGAACTGGTGATCACGGCGCGCTGCGGCACGCCGCTGGCGCAGATCGAAGCCCTGCTGGCGAAGCATGGGCAGATGCTGGCGTTCGAGCCGCCGCGCTTTGGGCCCGGTTCGACCATTGGCGGCGTGGTGGCCAGCGGCTTGTCCGGTCCACGCCGTGCCAGCGCCGGGGCGCTGCGCGACTTCGTGCTTGGCGCGCAGCTGATGGATGGCCGCGGCGAATTGCTGTCCTTCGGCGGCCAGGTGATGAAGAACGTGGCCGGCTATGATGTTTCGCGCCTGCTGGCCGGTTCGCTGGGCACGCTGGGGTTGATTACCCAAGTGTCGCTGAAGGTGCTGCCGGTGCCGTTCTGCGAGGCGAGCATCCGCTTCGAGGTGGACGAAATCGGGGCGCTGCGCATGATGAACGAGTGGGCGGGGCGGCCTTTGCCGGTGTCGGGAACTTGCTGGCATGCCGGCGTGCTGACCGTGCGACTGTCCGGCGCGCAGGCGGCGGTCAGGGCGGCGCAGGCCGGCATGGGTGGCGAAGCATTGGCTGGCGGCGACGCGTTCTGGAACGCCTTGCGCGACCAGCGCGGCGAGTTCTTCTCCAGTGCGGAGGCGGGAGCGGCGGAGCTGTGGCGCCTCTCGGTACCGGGTGCCGCCAGCGCGCTGGTCATGCGCGGCGAGCAGTTGATCGAGTGGGGCGGCGCGCAGCGCTGGCTGCGCGTCGATCGCGGCGTGGCCGATGATATCCGGCGCGTCGCGGCTGCTGCGGGTGGCCACGCTACCCGCTACCGGGTGGAGAGCGAGGATTTGGGGGCGGGCGTGGGCGCCTTCCATCCCTTGGCGCCGGCCATTGCGCGCATTCACGAGCGCTTGAAGGCCGCTTTCGACCCGGCCGGCATTTTCAACCGCGGCCGCATGTACTGATATGCAAACGAACCTGGCAGATTTCATCAAAGGCACGCCGGACGGCGACGAGGCGGAAGCGATCCTGCGCGCCTGCGTGCATTGCGGCTTCTGCACCGCCACTTGCCCGACCTACCAGCTGCTGGGCGATGAGCTGGATGGACCGCGCGGCCGCATCTACCTGATCAAGCAGGTGCTGGAGGGGGCGCCCGTCACGGCCAGCACCCAGCTTCACCTGGATCGCTGCCTGACTTGCCGCAGCTGCGAAAGCACCTGCCCGTCGGGCGTGCAATACGGCCGCCTGGCCGACATCGGCCGCAAGGTGGTCGAGCAACGCGTACCGCGCAGGCTGCCGGACCGGATCCGGCGTTACGTGCTGAAGGAAGCCTTGCCGCGCCGCTGGCTGTTCGAGCCTGCCCTGCGCGCGGGACAGTTGCTCAAGCCCTTGCTCAGCAAGCCGTTGCAGGACAAGCTGCCGGCGCGCAGCCCGGCGACGGTATGGCCGGCCTCCGGGCATGCCCGCAAGATGCTGGTGCTGGAAGGCTGCGTGCAGCCTGGCCTGGCGCCCAATATCAACGCCGCTACCGCGCGTGTGCTGGACACCCTGGGCGTCCAGCTGGTCGCCGCGCCCGGCGCCGGTTGCTGCGGCGCGCTGCGCTTCCACCTGAACGACCAGGACGCGGCGCTGGGCGATATGCGGCGCAATATCGATGCCTGGTGGCCCTATGTGGAGCAGGCGCAGGTGGAGGCGATTGTGATGACCGCTTCCGGCTGCGGCGTCACGGTCAAGGAATATGGCCACTGGCTGGCGCACGAAAGCGCCTATGCCGCCAAGGCGGCGCGCATTTCGGGGCTGACGCGCGACCTGAGCGAAATCCTGCCGGCGTTCGAGGCCGAACTGGTGCAACGCACGGGCGCGCGCCAGGCAGTAAGCACACCGGTCGCGTGGCACCCGCCCTGCACGCTGCAACACGGCCAGCAGATTCGCGGCAAGGTGGAAGCCCTGCTGCGCGCGATCGGCGTGGAAGTAACGATGTGCCGTGACGCCCACCTGTGCTGCGGCTCGGCGGGCACTTACTCGCTGCTGCAACCGGAACTGTCGCAGCAACTGCGCGACCGCAAGCTTGCCAACCTGGCGGACACCGGTGCGCAGCGGATTGTCTCGGCCAATATCGGCTGTATCGGCCACCTGCAGTCCGGCACGCAAACGCCGGTCGAACACTGGATCGAACTGGTCGACCGCGCCTTGCACGGTTAGCGTCAGCGCTCGGCCCACTTGTCCATGATGCGCGTCACTTCGGGCAACTGGTCAAGGAACAGGTCCACCAGGCGCGGCTCGAAATGCCGGCCGCGCTGGTCGCGCATCCAGGCGCACGCCTCTTCCAGCGCCCACGCCGCCTTGTAGGGCCGCACGGACGTCAGCGCATCGAATACGTCGGCTACCGCCACGATGCGGCCCGCCAGGGGAATGTCTTCGCCGGCCAGGCGGTTGGGATAACCGCTGCCGTCCCACTTTTCATGGTGGGACAGCGCCACGTCGTGCGCCATGGCCAGCATGCCGCCTTCGTGCTGGCCGATGATGTGGGCCCCGATGCCGGGGTGGGTCTGCATGATCAGGTATTCCTCCGGCGTCAGGCGGCCCGGCTTTTGCAGGATCTTGTCGGGGATGCCGATCTTGCCGATATCGTGCATCGGCGCCGCCATGAACAAGTCGTCCGCTTCCTGCTCGTCGAATCCGGCGGCGGTGCCGAGCAGACGCGCGTAATGGCTCATGCGGATCACGTGCAGGCCGGTTTCGTTGTCCTTGTATTCCGCCGCCAGGCCAAGCCGCTGCACGATGGCCAGCCGGCTGGCGCGCAGCTCCTCCATGCGCACCATGGACAGGTGCAGCTTGACGCGGGCTTTCACCACGGCCGGGCTGACCGGCTTGCTGATGAAGTCCACCGCGCCGGCCTCGAAGCCATCCACTTCATCGGTCGAATCGGTCAGCGCGGTGACGAAAATCACGGGAATGCCATTGGTGGCGGGATTGGCTTTCAGTACCCGGCACACGTCGTAGCCCGTCATCTCCGGCATCATCACGTCAAGCAGGATCAGGTCGGGTTTTTCGTTGACCGCCAGTTCGATGGCCCGCGCGCCATCCTTGGCGAACAGCAGCCGGTACTGGTCCTGCAGGATCTGGCGCAGCAGTTGCAGGTTGGTCGATTCGTCGTCGACGGCAAGCACGCTGGCTTGTCGGGTCATGGGGTTTTCCTTTGCATGTCCAGGCATTCGTCGAGCAGCGCCTGCAGCGCATCGCGCGCGGCCGCGACATCGAAATCGTCCAGTGCGCGCTGCAAAGCCTGCAGCTGTTGTTCGGCGGCGCAGCCGCGCAGCACGTCCGACAGCGCTGCCAGTTCCTGCTGGTCGAAGCTGCCGCGCTCCAGCGAATGCAGCATGGTATTGCCCAGCGCCCGTACGCGCGCGAGGTCGAGCGGCGCGGCCGGGGCGCTGGTGCGGCGCGCCGCGTCTTCGTCGGCGGTATCGGCGGCAGCGGCGGCTTCGGCATGCACATCGTCCAGCGTCCACACGGCTGCCAATGCTTGCGTCAAGCGCTGCGCAGCCTGTTCCAGCAAATCCGGCAATGCAGCGCGGCTGTCCTGTGCCTGCAAGCCGCTTTCCAGACGCCACAAGGCATCCGCCAATTGTTCCATGCCAAGGTTGGCGGCGGCGCCACGCAGCCGGTGGGCCAGCGCGGCACAGGCTGCGTGGTGGCCGGCTGCCAAGGCGGACCTCAGCTCCTGCTCTGCGCTTTCATAATCCTGTGCGAAGCGGCGCAATGCGCGCTGGTAGGCTTGGTGCTGGCCGGCCCAGCGCGCCAGACCCTTGTCCGCATTCAGCACCATGCCGCGCACCGGAACGGCGGCCGGCGCCAGTTGCGGGGAACCGGCAGGCATGCCCAGGACGCGCGCCAGTTCCTGCGTCAGTACGGCCACGTCGACCGGCTTGGTGGTGAAGCCATCCATGCCTGCCGCGCGCGTGGCGTCGCGGTCGCGTTCCAGTACGCTGGCTGTCATGGCGATCACCGGGGTGCGTGGGCGGCCGCTGGCCGCTTCGTCGGCGCGGATGCGGCGCGTGGCTTCCAGACCGTCCATGCCCGGCATCTGCACGTCCATCAGGATGGCGTCGAACTGCGCCTCCGAGGCCAGTTGCGCCGCCATGGCGCCGTCGCTGGCGCCGGTCACGGTATGGCCCAGCTTTGCCAGCAGCAGCATCAGCACTTCCAGGTTCTGCGGCACGTCGTCGGCTGCCAGCAGGTGCAGCGGCGGCAGCAGGATCGGCGCGACCGCGCTGCGCACCGCCTCGTCGCGCGCGGCCAGCAGCGGCAGCATCACGTGGAAGGTGCTGCCCTTGCCGGGCGTACTGTCGGCCCACAGGCGCCCGTCCATCAGCTCCACCAGTTGCTTGCAGATGGTGGTGCCCAGGCCGGTGCCGCCGAAGCGGCGGTTCATCGACGCGTCGGCCTGCACGAAGGGCTCGAAGATGGCGCCCATGCGGTCGGGCGCGATGCCAATGCCGGTATCGCTGATGGCGAAATGCACCATGCGCCGTTCGCCGTCGCGTGCGGCGCTGGCGGTCAGCGCCACGCTGCCCTGGCTGGTGAACTTGATGGCGTTGTCCAGCAGGTTGGTCAGCACCTGCCGCACGCGCAGTTCGTCGCCGTGGATCCAGTTCGGCAGGGCAGGGTCGTAGTGCAGCGCCATCGACAAGCCCTTGGCCTTGGCCGCATTGCCCATGGTCGATGACAACTCGTCGCTCATGGCCAGCAGGCTGAAATCGTGCAGCTCGAGTTCCACCGCGCCCTTGTCCAGCTTGGCCGTGTCGAGGATGGCGTTCAACAGGCGCAGCAGCGAACGGCCGGCATTGCGCACGGTGTCGAGGTGGCGCCGCTGCACGGCGGTCAGTTCGCCGTGCAGCAGCACGTCGGTAAAGCCGAGGATGGAATTCATCGGCGTGCGGATCTCGTGGCTCATATTGGCCAGGAAGGCGGCGCGCGCCGCGGCGGCGCCCTCGGCGCGCTCCTTGGCGAAGCGCAAATCCTGCTCCATCAGGCGGCGGTTGCTGATGTCGAGCACCACGCCGTCCAGCAGCTCGACTTCGCCGCTCGGGCCCAGCACCACATTGCCGTTGCCCCAGAACCAGTGGATGCTGCCGTCGCGATGGACGATGCGGTATTCCAGCGTGAAGGCGCGGCGCTGTTCGACGGCGCGGCGGGCTCCCTGCACGACCGCAGGGAAGTCGTCCGGGTGCACCAGTTCCCCGAACAGGCGCTTGGGCGGATCGCCGAGAAAGTCGGAAGGGGGATAGCCGGTCATGCTTTCAATGGCATCGCTGACGAACACCAGCGGCCAGCCCGGCGCATTCCGGCAGCGGAAGGTAATGCCGGGGATATTGGCCACCAGCGAGCGCAATTGCTCTTCGCTGGCGCGCAGCGCCTGTTCCAGGTCGCTCACGTGATGGAACAGGGCGCGGTAGCGCAGCATGCCGTTGGCGAACACCACCAGCGCCGTCAGCAGCGCCGTGGTCAGGGTCACTGCCAGCGCCAGGAAGCCGGCATTGGCAATGCCGCTGGCCGGATCGAGCGGCACGCGGCCGACGAAGCGCGCCGCCGCCATGCCGGTGTAGTGCATGCCCGCAATGGCGCAACCCATGATCAGCCCCGCCAGGGCGGTGGTGCCGCTTTCGCCCAGCTGCCGCCGTACACCCTGCAGGCCCTGCAAGCCGAAGCGCACCCACAGCGCCAGGGTGGCCAGTGCGACGGCCACCACGATGGACAGGCCGAACATCCAGGGGTCATAACGCAATTGCAATGCCGAGCGCATGGCGGCCATGCCGGTGTAGTGCATGGCGCCGATGCCGGCGCCGACCAGCGCGCCGCCCACCAGCAGGCTGCGCAAGCCGATGCGGTGGCGGCTCAGCAGCGACAGGGCGACGGTGGAGGCGGCGACGCTGGGCAGCATCGACAGCAGGGTGGTGGCGGGATCGTAGGAAACCGGCGTGCACAGGTTAAAGGCCAGCATGCCGATGAAGTGCATGGCCCATACGCCGCTGCCAAGGGCCATGCTGCCGGTCATCAGTGCGGCCAGGCGCAGCATGCGCTTGCTGCTGCGTGCTGCCTGGCCGGCCATCTGCAAGCCCATGGCGGAGGAAAAACCCGCCACCAGCACCGACAGGATGACCAGCGAGGGGGTGTAAATCCCGTAGGTGAGTAGCGCCGGGTCGGCAGGCGGTGAGAACAGCTGGATCAAGTAGTGCTTGATCTCGCCCATGACGGCGCCCCTTCCTTATTGCGCTATCAGCTTCCGGATGTCGTCCGCCAGCTCGGCAGGCTTGGTGGTGGGCGCATAGCGGTCATGGATGCTGCCGTCCTTGCGCACCAGGAATTTGGTGAAGTTCCACTTGATGGCTTCCGTGCCGAGCAGGCCCGGCGCATTCTTTTTCAGGTGCTGGTACAGCGGATGCGCATTGTCGCCGTTGACGTCGATCTTGGCGAACAGCGGGAAGGTGACGCCGTAGTTCGTCTCGCAGAAGGCGCCGATTTCCCCGGCGTTGCCAGGTTCCTGCTGGCCGAACTGGTTGCAGGGGAAGCCCAGCACCTCGAAGGGCTGGCCGGCGAACTGCCGGTGCAGTTCCTCCAGCCCCTGGTACTGCGGCGTGAAACCGCATTTGCTGGCAGTGTTCACGATCAGCAGCACCTTGCCCTGGTACTGCTTCAGGTCCACCTGCTGGCCTGACAGGCTGTCGGCGCTGAAGTCGTAAACCGAGGTCATCAGATGATTCCCAGGTGCTCGGTGCCGGCCGCCAGGTCGCGGGTTTTCGCTTCCTTCGATTCCAGTTTGATGGCCAGGCGCAGGTCGTTCACCGAGTCCGCGTTGCGCAGCGCATCTTCATAGGTGATCTGGCCGGCTTCGTACAGGTCGAACAGCGCCTGGTCGAAGGTTTGCATGCCCAGTTCGCGCGAGCGCTTCATCAGTTCCTTGATCTCGTGCACCTGGCCCTTGAAGATCAGGTCCGCGATCAGCGGCGAGTTCAGCATGATTTCCACCGCCACGGCACGGCCCTTGGAATCCTTTTTCGGGATCAGGCGCTGCGAGATCATGCCCTTCAGGTTCAGCGACAAGTCCATCAGCAGCTGCTGGCGGCGCTCTTCCGGGAAGAAGTTGATGATACGGTCCAGCGCCTGGTTGGAGCTGTTGGCGTGCAGCGTGGCCAGCGCCAGGTGGCCGGTTTCGGCGAAGGCGATGGCGTGGTCCATGGTCTGGCGGTCGCGGATCTCGCCGATCTGGATCACGTCCGGCGCCTGGCGCAGGGTGTTCTTCAGGGCGATTTCCCAGTCCTCGGTATCGACCCCCACTTCGCGCTGCGTGATGATGCAGTTGCGGTGCGGGTGCACGAATTCGACCGGGTCTTCGATGGTGATGATGTGGCCGTAGCTGTTGGCGTTGCGGTGGCCCACCATGGCCGCCAGCGTGGTCGACTTGCCGGAACCGGTGGCGCCGACCATGATCACCAGGCCGCGCTTGGACATGATCACGTCCTTCAGCACCGGCGGCAGGCCCAGTTCGTCGAACTCGGGAATCGAGCTGTTAATGGTACGCAGCACCATGCCCACGGAGCTCATCTGCACGAAGGCGGAGACGCGGAAACGCCCCAGGTCGCCCGGGCTGATCGCGAAGTTGGCTTCCTTGGTCTGCTCGAACGAAGCGGTCTGCTTGTCGTTCATGATCGCACGGGCCAGGTCGGACGTATGGGCCGGCGTCAGCGCCTGCGCCGACACGGGCGTCATCTTGCCGTCGATCTTGATGGCCGGCGGAAAGCCGGCAGTGATGAATAAGTCGGAGCCCTTCTTGCTGACCATCAGGCGCAGCAAGTCGAACATGAATTTTGATGCCTGGTCGCGTTCCATGATTACCCTGGGAAGTTGTCTGGGATCTTGGCGGCGGCGCGTGCGACGGCCGGCGAGATCTGGTTGCGACGGATCAGGTCCGTCAGGTTCTGGTCCAGCGTCTGCATGCCGACGTTGTTGCCGGTCTGGATCGCGGAGTACATCTGGGCGATCTTGGCTTCGCGGATCAGGTTGCGGATGGCCGGGGTGCCGATCATGATTTCATGGGCGGCGACGCGGCCGGAACCGTCCTTGGTCTTCAGCAGGGTCTGGGAAATGACGGCCTGCAGCGATTCGGACAACATGGCGCGCACCATTTCTTTTTCTTCCGCCGGGAACACGTCGATGATACGGTCGATGGTTTTCGCGGCCGAGGAGGTGTGCAGGGTGCCGAACACCAGGTGGCCGGTTTCCGCCGCCGACAGCGCCAGGCGGATGGTTTCCAGGTCGCGCAATTCGCCCACCAGGATCGCGTCCGGGTCTTCCCGCAGCGCCGAGCGCAGCGCGTTGTTGAACGACAGCGTGTGCGGGCCCACTTCGCGCTGGTTGATCAGGCACTTCTTCGATTCGTGCACGAATTCGATCGGGTCCTCGATGGTCAGGATGTGACCGTACTCGTTTTCGTTGAGGTGGTTGACCATCGCTGCCAGCGTGGTCGACTTGCCGGAGCCGGTCGGACCGGTGACCAGCACCAGGCCGCGCGGCTTGAGCGCGAATTCGGAAAAGATGCGCGGCGCATTCAGTTCTTCCAGGGAGAGGATCTTGGAAGGAATGGTACGCAGCACGGCTGCGGCGCCGCGCTCCTGGTTGTAGGCGTTGACGCGGAAACGCGCCAGGCCCGGAATGGCGAACGAAAAGTCGCATTCCAGCATCTCTTCGTATGCCTTGCGCTGGCCGTCGTTCATGATGTCATAGATCATGCCGTGCACGTCTTTGTGCTCCAGCGGCGGCAGGTTGATGCGGCGCACGTCGCCGTGCACGCGGATCATCGGCGGCAACCCTGCCGACAGGTGCAAGTCGGATGCCTTGTTTTTGACGGAGAATGCGAGAAGTTCGGAAATGTCCATTTATAATCCCTGTGCTTTTTCAATAGCCAAAAAAGCTTGGCACTGTCTCATTCGATTATGTCCACAATAGCCCACAACTTGCAAGTTGTTACTGAAGCAATTAACGTTGCCGCACGCGAAGCGCAGCGTACGCCCAACGAAGTGCAGCTCCTGGCCGTTTCCAAGACCTTCCCGGCACAGGCAGTTTTCGAGGCGGTGCTGGCGGGGCAGCGTGCTTTCGGTGAAAACTATGTGCAGGAAGGTGTGGACAAGATCCACGAATTGGCCCGGATGCGCGGCTGCACGCCGTTGGAGTGGCATTTTATTGGACCAATCCAGAGCAATAAGACGCGTCTTATAGCTGAAAACTTCGATTGGGTGCACACGATTGAACGTGAAAAGGTCGCGCAGCGCCTGAGCGAGCAGCGCCCGCAGGGCCTGCACCCCATGCAGGTCTGCATCCAGGTCAATACCAGCGGGGAAGCCAGCAAAAGCGGCGTGCTGCCCGCCGACGCCGCAGCGCTGGCCCGCACCGTGGCCGCGCTGCCGCGCCTGGTCTTGCGCGGCCTGATGTCCATCCCCGAGCCGCAAGACGATTTCGACCAGCAGCGCGCGGCTTTCCGCGTGCTGGCTGAACTGCACCAACAATTGCGCGCCGCAGGCATTGCGCTTGACACGCTGTCGATGGGCATGTCGGCCGATATGCGTGCCGCCATCCACGAAGGCGCGACCATCGTGCGCGTCGGCAGCGCCATTTTCGGCGCCCGCGACTACAGCAAAGGATAAAGAGATGAAGATTGCGTTTATCGGCGGCGGGAATATGGCCGCTGCCCTGGTCGCAGGGCTGGCCGGCAAACTGACCCCGGGTGCGAATATCCACGTGGTGGACCCCAACCCGGCTTCGCTGGAGAAGCTGCGCCAGGAATACGGCGTGACCGTCGCCGCCGCTGCGGGCGAGGCGGTGGCCGCCGCCGAAGTGCTGGTGCTGGCGGTGAAGCCGCAGGTCATGCACGAAGTGACGCAGCAATTGCTGCCGCTGCTGCAGGCGGCGCAGGCGGCCGGCCGGGCGCCGCTGGTGCTGTCGATCGCGGCCGGCATCCGCGCCGCCGACCTGGCGCGCTGGCTGGGCGGCTACCGGGCCATCGTGCGCACCATGCCGAACACGCCGGCGCTGATCGGCATGGGCGTGACCGGCATGGTGGCATCTTCCGGCGTCAGCGCCGGGCAGCGTGAAGCGGCCGACCAGATCCTGCGCGCCGTCGGCGCCACGGTATGGCTGGACGATGAGGCCAAGATCGATGCCGTGACCGCGGTCTCCGGCAGCGGCCCGGCGTATGTGTTCTATTTCATCGAAGCGATGCAGCAGGCGGCCGAGGAACTGGGGCTGAGCGCGCAGCAGGGCCGGGAGCTGGCCATGGCCACCTTCACCGGCGCGGCCCAGTTGGCGTTGCAGTCGCCCGACCCGGTGCCGCTGCTGCGCGAAAAAGTGACCTCGAAGGGCGGCACCACCCATGCTGCGCTGTCCAGTATGGAAGCGGGCGGCGTCAAGGCCGCCATCATCGCCGCCGTCAAAGCCGCCGCCGCGCGCGGCAAGGAACTGGGCGAGCAGCTGGGCGCAGCCGGCTGAGGCAAGCTCAGGCCGGCGCCAGGTGGCCCTTGGCGGCAACCTGGTCCAGGCTGGCCAGCAAGGCGGCCAGTTCGCTTTCCACTTCGGTCAGCAGCGCTGCGATGCGCTCGACCTTGCCGGCATCGGCCAGCATTTCGACCAGGCCGCACAGGGCACTGAGTTCGCGTGCGCCAAACAAGCCCGCGCTGCCCTGCAGGCTGTGCGCGTTCAGGCTGACGGCCGGCATGTCGCCGCCCTGGATGCCTTGCCGGATGGCGGCCAGCTGGCGCGGACCTTCCTGCTTGAAGGCGGCGCAAGCGGCCGGGCTCAGGGCGCGCGCCGGCGCCGGCGGCACGCTGCCGCCCGCGGTTCCGAACATGGCGTCGAGTTCGTCCCGGCGCGGCGCATGCAGCAGCAAGCCGGCATGGCGGCCGATTTCCGCATGCAGGTTCGCTTCGTCGATCGGCTTGGGCAGGAAACCATTGGCGCCCGCTTCCATGAAGCGCTCGCGTTCCTCCGCTGCCGCGTTCGCGGTCAGCGCAATCACCGGAATCGCAGGCTGGCGCACGCCGGCCGCGCCGGCGCGCAACAGGCGCAGGGCGGCAATGCCGTCCATGCGCGGCATGCGGCTATCCATGATGACCAGGTCGAAATCGCGTTCGGCCAGGCGCGCCAGTGCAGCGGCGCCGTCTTCGGCGATGGTTACCGCATGGCCCATTTCGCCCAGCAGCTCGCGCAGGATGATCTGGTTGGTGCTGCCGTCTTCCGCGCACAGGACCTCCAGGCGCAGGGCATGCGGGGCGCGCGCCTGCAGCACCCGTTCCATTGCAGGCTGTCCGGCCTGCAGCGGCAGATGCACCTCGAATACGCTGCCGGCGCCGCGCTCGCTGCGTACCTCGATCGTGCCGCCCATGGCGTCGACAATGTTCTTGCAGATTGCCAGGCCGAGGCCGGCGCCGCCGTATTTGCGCGAAGTGGCGGCATTGGCCTGCTCGAATTTGCGGAACAGGCGGGAAATTGCATCCGGTTCGATGCCGATGCCGGTATCGCTGACGGTCAGCGCGATGCCGCCGTTGTGCGCCACCCCGGCCGTCATCCGCACTTCGCCGCGTTCGGTGAACTTGACGCCGTTGCCGACCAGGTTCATCACCACCTGCCGCAGCCGTACCGGATCGCCGCGCCACCAGCGCGGCAAGGCCGGGTCGATCTCCGCCACCAGCGAAATGCCCTTGGTTTCGGCGCGGTCCGCCAGCAGTGCCACCACATCGCGCAGCAGGGCCGGCAAATCGAAGTCGATGCTTTCGAACGGCATCTTGCCCGCTTCCAGGCGCGAAAAATCGAGGATGTCGTTAATGATGTGCAGCAGCACTTCGGCGTTGCCCAGGCCGATGCGCAGCTTGTTGCGCGTTTCAGCCGACAGGGTGCGGTCTTTCTTGGCCAGCTGCAGCATGCCGATCACGCCGCCCAGCGGCGTGCGCACCTCGTGGCTGATCATGGCCAGGAATTCCGACTTCTGCTCGTTCGATTCTTCCGCTGCCTTGCGGGCCGCGGTCGACTCGCGCAGTTCCAGGTCGCGCGCCTGCAGGGTGGCGACCTGTTGTTCCAGCGCCTGCTGCACCGCGCGCTGGCGCGCCAGCGCGCCTTCCAGCCCGTTCAGCAGGTAGGCGCAGGACACCACCAGCACGGCTGCCACCAGGGTGAAATTCAACGCCACCAGCGACCAGTGCATCAGCATGCTGACAAAGACATTGGCCAAGCCCGGATCGATGCCGGCGAAATAGCCCACCGCGAACAAGGTGGCGCTGCACCAGAGCAGGGCCGCCATGGCGGGGCGGATGCCGAGCAGCACGGTGCACAGGATCGGCACGGCGAGCAGGTAGGGCTGGACCAGCGGGCCGACGGAGAACAGCTGCACCACCGCCAGCAGGTAGCAGATGGCCAGGAAAGCCAGCGCCCGGAAGCGGAAAGAGGGGGCGCGGCAGAAATACAAGGCGCCGACGCACAACAGGGCGACGATGTCGCTCACGATCAGCGGCCATTGGTTCATCTTCATGCTGCCCACGACGCTGGGCACCGCGACCAGCATGCCGAGGAAGAAGGCAACGGCGCACAGCCCGTTCAGCAGGTTGTTGCGCCAGATTTGCAGGCTGTCAGCCTGTTCGTTCAGGCCATGCAGCCGCCGGGATAGGAAATCATCCGGCCCGTGGTACTGCGCGGGCCGTTCCGGTTGGGCGGGAGAACTCTTGGCGGGGACGAACATTGCAACATAAAAGTTTTGGCTAAGGGATTGATTTTACTATAACTCGTCACATGTTTACGCGAAGTTCGAGCCCGACCTGGCGCGGCGAATTCACCATCGCATAGGGCGTCCCCAGTAAACCCGTGGTCATATTGCCAATACTTGTCACGTAGCGCTTGTCGAACAGGTTGTTGGCATACAACGCCAGTGCCCATCGATGGCTGGCCGCCTCGTAGCCGGCGCGCAGGTCGGTACGCTGGGTGGCGCCGCCCACGCGGAAGCGCGGCGTGCTCAGGCAGGCGCCCTGCAGTGCATCGGCATTGCAGCGGGTGGCGCTGGTGTAGGCGTGCTGCAGCGTGAAATTGAGGTCGCCGCCGGCCACGTCGCGCACCCAGTAGTCGGCGCCCAGCGCGGTGGTCGATTTCGGCGTGCCGACCGGCTGGCCATCGAGCTTGATGCCGTCGCTGGTGGTGAAGGTCTTGTAGGTCTGGTCGATATAGGCAGTGCTCATGTTCAAGCGCAGGTCGCGCAGCGGCTGCCAGCGCATCTCGACGTCCAGGCCGTGCGCTTCCTGGTCGCTGCTGGTGACCTGGTAGGTCGGGATGGCGGAGCCGTTATTGACCAGGGCCAGCGACTGCAGGTTGCTGAACTTGTACTTGTACAGCGAGGCGTTCACCAGCAGCTTGTACTGGCGGTAGTAGTTTTTCATGCCGATTTCGGCATTCCAGACCTTTTCCGGCTGGTAGGTGGCATTCACCTGCAGCGCGTTGAAGCCGCCCGCCTGGTAGCCCTTGGCGATGGACCCGTAGACCATCATGTCGTCATTGAGCTTGTAGTCGAGCACCGCGCGCGGGCTGGTGTCGTTCCACTTGTTCTTTTTGGACAGCGGCGCCGTGCCGGCGCCGGCGCTGGTGAACTCGATGTTCTGGGTCATGGCGCCCAGGGCCATCATCAGTTGCTCGGGCGTGAGCGCGCCCATGCCGACCAGCGCGTCGAAGAAGCCGAGGTTTTGCAGGCGCGTGATGCTGTCGTCCAGGCGGGCCGCCGTGCGCGGCGGGCTATACCAGCTGAAGCGCTTGTCGTCGCGCGTGTAGCGCACGCCGGTGGTCAGGTTCAGCTTGGGCGCCAGGTGCCAGATCACGTCGCCGTACAGCGCGCTGGCCTTGTAGCGGCCTTCGACATGCATGTTCTCCTGCCACGGGTTGCCCAGCAGGCCGGCTGGAATGCCAGCAGCGGCCGCCGCGCCTTCCAGCAGGCTGAAAACGGGGAAGCTGGCCACGTTGCCGAAGATCGTGTCGAGGGAATTGGTATTCGTGTTGACCTGGCTGGTCTGGCTGGCTTTCTCGTGATAGAAGCTCAGGCCCGTGACCCAGTCGGCCATGCCGGTATTGCCGGACAGGCGGAACTCCTGCTGCCAGCTTTTATTGCGTTCGGCGTTTTCGGTATCGACGTAATGCGTGAGCAGGTTGGTGCCGTCGTTGTCCTGGCGGTTGCGCGAGTCGAAGCGGCGGTAGCCTGTGGTGGAATTGAACGTGGCCCAACCCAGCGGCACCTCGATGCGCAGGGTGCTGCCGCGGAAGTCGCGCGTTTCGCCGTTGTGCATGGCGTCGTTGCGGACCGGGGCCGTGCGCGGGTCGAGGTAGGTGGATGGATCGGCCGGCGCCACCGGTACCCCGGCCACCAGGCCGATCGCGGGGCGCGCCATGTGATCGAGCTTTTCCGCTTCCACCGACAGCAGCACCTTGGCGCGGGCCGGCGCGTCCCAGCGCAGGGTGGCGCGCACGCCGTTGTCGGTGCCGTGCTGCAGCTGTTGGCCGGTGGCCGCGTCTTTCAGCCAGCCGTCGGTGCCGTGGTGCACGGCGGTGATGCGCAGCGCGGTGGTGTCGCCAAGCGGCGTATTGGCCAGCAGCTCCACATTGCGCGTGTGGAAGCGGCCATAGCGCAGGCGCGCCTCCAGTTCGTTGTCGCGGCCCGGTTCGCGCGTCACGACCGAGATGGCGCCGGCCGCGCTGTTGCGGCCGAACAGGGTGCCCTGCGGGCCTTTCAGCACTTCGATGCGCTGCACGTCGTTGAAATTCATGATCGCGCCGCCGGTCTTGCCGGCGTAGACGCCGTCGATGTACATGCCGACCGGGGCATCGGTGCCGATGCCGAAGTCGCCGGTGCCGATGCCGCGCAGCGATAGCGAAGGCTGGGTGGCCTGTTCGGCGTTGACCGACAGGCCGGGAATATAGCCGTTCATTTCGGCCAGGCTGGGAGCGGCCAGCTTGTCGATCTGGTCGGCGCCGATGATCTGCAAGGCGATCGGCACATCCTGCGCCTGCTGCGTGCGGTTCTGCGCGGTGACGACCACCACATGGGTTTCTTCCTTCGGCGCCGGTTCGGCGGCCAAGGCGGCGCCGCTGCAGACGAGCAGGGCGCTGGAAATGCTGGACGACAGGACTTTCTTGCGCAGCTTCATGTGGTCTCCCCGTTATTGTTGGTTGCAGCTTTCCTTCATCGATGCGATCCATTCGCGTATCAGTTCAACCCCCTCGCGGTGCGCAGTGCTGCGTCCCAGTTCCGGCATCATCACGCCCGTTTCGGTCGATTTCAGGCGGAATACGAAGATCGAGTCATCCGGCTTGCCGGGGTTGATGCCGAAGGCGTTGCCGCCGGTACCGGCACCCGCCGCCACGGGCGGCTTGCACAGGCCCAGGTGCCGGTTGGCCGGCGCGCCAATCTCCAGGTGCAGGGCGGTGGTGTTGGCGGTGCCTTTGTTGTTGTGGCAGTGGGCGCAATTGATGTCGAGGTAGGCGCGCGCGCGGGCGTCGACCGGGGCGCTTTTGTCGCGCCAGTCGACGTTGCGCGGCACCTCGGCGGCGGCAGGAACGCCGCTCAGGTAGCCCGCCAGCGCCATCTTCTCCAGCTGCCCGTTCAGGTTGATGTGGCGTGCCTTCAGCCCGAGCGGCTCGAACTTCCTGCTCTTCAGGTCCGCCACGTGGCAGGAGGCGCACTGGTTCACGTTCGGCACCACGTAGGTGAATTTCTGGCGGCCCTGGGCCGACACCAGCTCCATCGGAATCTGGTCGCCGGTGCGTTTCAGTTCGGCCTCGGTCTGCGCCTCGTTCCAGACATAGGGCAGGGCGACCCAGCCGCTTGCGCGCCGTACCAGCAGGCGTGTTTCCATCAGCCGCACCTTGCCCAGGTCGAGCGTGCTGCCCGTGCCGCTGTCGTCGCTGGCCAGCACCGCCCGGCTGCTGCCGTCGCGCGGATAGTAGAAGGTCTTGCTGATGATGGTCCCGAGCGGGAAGTCGAAGGCGGTATCGGGCCGGTAGGCGGCCGATACGCCCTTCGGCATCCATACGGTGCGCAGCTTGTGGGCGTAGTCGCTGAACAGCGGCGTGTTCAGGGTATAGGGCAGCACTTCCTTGTTCAGTACCAGGCGGCCTTCGCTGGCGGCCATCAGGCGCCACGCGCTGAGTTTCTCGGGCCGGCCTTCGGCGATGAAATTCACGGGTTCGGCAGGCGGGGCAGGGTTGCGTGCGCAGGATGCGAGAACCAGCGCGCACGCCGCCATGCCGACCGCCCATAGCGGGCGGAAAGCAGGGACGGCAAGCTTCATCAGGATTGCGAGCCGAGTTGAGGGATGGTGACCGGCGGCAGCTTGGCGAGCTGGCAGCGGTGCGGGGCCGAATCGGCTTTCGGGTTCTTGTACTTGTTGGGGCCATCGGCGTTGAGTACTTCAGCGCCATCCTGCACGCAGATGCGCGCCTCGGCCGGCATGACACCGTTCCTGGCCAGCGCATTGTCGGAATAGCCGTCCCACAGCACGTCGGGCAGGTGGCCGGACAAGCCGTACAGCGCCACCTTCAGCGCTTTCAGGTCCAGCCCGTCGGGCGCATCGCCGCCGCCTTTGAAGCGGTTGCCGTAGACGTAGATCGCCTTCGGATACGGGTCGTAGTCCTTGGCCACGCCCTTCTCGGTGAAGTAGCCGGTCGAGTGATAGCTGGAGATGATGACGTTGGCGGTCTGGTTGTCGGTGATGTCGTTGTCGAAGATCTCCACCTTTGAATTCGAGTTGATCACCACGCCCGAACCGGCCGGCACGCTGGCCACCGCCGTGCCCTTGGCGGCGAAATTGCCCAGGTTGTTTTCAATGACCTTGTTGCTGAATACGCGCGTGCTGTGGCCCGGCTGCTGCAGGTTCGGCATATTGAACACCAGGATGCCGCCGGTATTGCCGGTGGCGACGTTGTGGTACACGTCGGCGTTGATGGTGTTCTCGATTTCGATGCCGGCCACGTTGGCCTCGGCGCGCGAGTTGCGCACCACCACGTTCTGCGACTGGCCGACATAGATGCCCGCGTCCGACGCGGCGATGGCCACGCAATGTTCGATCAGCACATTCCTGGTCTTGACCGGGTAGATGCCGTAGGCGCCGTTGCTGACCTTGGAACCGCCGGTCCACTGCACCTTCACGCTGCGGATGGTGATGTGGTCGCCGTCATTGATCTTCAGCCCGTCGCCCTTGGAGTCCTCGATGGTCAAGCCTTCGATGGTGAAGTTGTTGCCGTAGACGAGCAAGCCTTCCGGCCCCGTCACTTGCGGCTTGAAAGACAAGATGGTCTGGTCCATGCCGGCGCCGCGAATGGTCACGCCATCGGCACGCAGTTGCAGCCCGCTGGTGAACTTGTATTTGCCGGCGGGGATCTCGATCACCGAGCCAGGCTTGGCGTCGAGCAGTTGTTCCTGGAGTTGCTTCTGGAATGCGATGTCGGCAGCCGAGGCAGGCGCCGGCAAGGACGGCGTGGTCTTGTAGCAGGCGGATAGCAGGCCGCACAGCGCGAGTGCGCCGATGGCTTTGTACATACATGTCTCCCAGTTATTGTTGTAGGGATGCAGCAGCGCAGCCAGTATATCTGTCCATTATTGAAATGTTATGCACAAGATCGGCCAAATCTGCTGTTAGTATCGGCCAGGATGAGAGCGCCGGTTACTATCGCCATTGTTGTGGGAGATGACTGCTGGGGAGGCCTTGCCCTGCTGGCGCGGGAGGCGTTTGCCATCGCCGGCACGCTGCACGCCCGCAACGCCGATGTGCAGGCAGCGCAACTGTTGCGCGCGCCCCTGGTCGCGCTCGAGATGGCGCCGGTGCGCTCGTTTACCGGCCCGCCGTTGCAGCCGGAGGCCACGCTGGCCCAGCTGCCGGCACCCGATGCCGTGATCGTGCCGCCGTATTATTTCCCGCTGGCCGCGCGCCAGCCGATTGCGCCGGCGCTGCGCGCCTGGCTGCTGCAGGCCCATGCCGCGGGCGCCATGCTGGTGGGCATGGCGGGCGGCATGCGCATCCTGGCCGAGACCGGCCTGCTCGACGGGCGCGAAGTGACCGGCAACCTGTCCGACCAGCGCATCTTTGCCCAGCACTATCCCGCAGTGCGCTTCAGCCCCGACGTGCCGCTGGTGATCGACGGCAGCATCATCAGCGCAGGCTCGGTCAATCCCTGCCTTGATGCCTGCAGCTACCTGGTCGGCCACTTCCATGGCGACGCGGTGGCGCACAAGCTGTCGCGCTATACCAACCCGGCCAGCCAGCCCAGCGCCGGCCGCCTGGCGATCCGCAACGCGGGCTTCAAGCAGCATGGCGACCAGCGCATCCGCCAGGCACAGGAATACATCGAGCGCTGCTTCAAGCAGGAGTTGACGGTGGAAGGCGCCGCCCAGCGCACGGCGATGAGCGTGCGCAATTTCTCGCGCCGCTTCCAGCATGCGGTGGGCATGCCGCCACACCTCTACATCGCGCGCTGCCGCGCCGAATATGCGAAGGAATTGCTGGCCCGGCCGGGCCTGTCGCTGCTGCAGGTTGCGCTGCAATCGGGCTTCCGCACGGAAGCCATGCTGCGGCGCAGCTTCAGCCAGCTGTTCGCTACCACGCCCGCCGCCTACCGCGCAGCGGCGGCTGCGCGGCGCGACTGAAGCGAAGGATCAACGGCGCGCGACCAGCAGGCCGACAATCACGCCAATGGCGGCGCCGGTGGCGACCGCTTTCCACGGGTTGTCGTGCACATAGTGGTCGGTGGCCTGGGCCGCCATCTTGCCGCGCGCGATCATGCTGTCTTCCAGCTTCAGCAAATCGCGCTTGGCGGTGCGCAGCGTATCCTCGAACTTGGCTTTGACCATGCCCAGGTCTTCGGAATTGGCCGAGGCCGCATTGCGCAGCCAGGTTTCGGCATCCTGCACCGCCTGTTTCAGGTCGCCCATCAGCTTCTCGCGGGCTTCCGCACTTTCGTTGTGGCTATGGCTCTTGCCGTTGGCAACGCCGCCGCCGTTTGGTTTCGCTGCAGTAGATTGTGGTGTCTGGTCCATGATCGCCTCGTCTCAGTGAACAGCACTCGGAGTAAATTCCAGTATAGGTCAGCGCAGCGCGTAGTCGAGCGCAATGCCTGCGAAGACTGCCGCGCCTAGGTAGTTATTGTGGCGGAAGGCGGCAAAGCAGGGCGCACGCTCGCGGCCGCGGATCAAAAAGTAGTGGTAAAGCGCGCAGGCGGCAGCCACCGCCATGCCCAGCAGGAAGACCAGGCCCAGGCCGAATTGCCGGCCCACCACCAGCAGGATCGCCAGGTGCACGCCATAGCAGAGCATGATGGCGGCCACGTCGAAGCGGCCGAAGGTGATGGCGGACGTCTTGATGCCGATCTTCAGGTCGTCGTCGCGGTCGACCATGGCGTATTCGGTGTCGTAGGCCACGGCCCAGAACACATTGCCCAGCAGCAGCAGCCAGGCCACCGGCGGCACCGCGTTTTGCACGGCGGCGAAGGCCATCGGCATGCCGAAGCCGAAAGCAATGCCGAGGTAGGCTTGCGGTATGGCGAAGAAGCGCTTGAAGTAGGGATAGGTGGCGGCAATCACCAGCGCCGCCACGCTCAGTTGCTTGACCAGCGCGTTCAGCGGCTGGATCAGCAGGAAGGCGAGCAGGGCCAGGCCGGCGGCGATCAGCAGCGCTTCCTTGCCGCTGACGCGGCCGCTGGTGATTGGACGCTCGGCGGTGCGCTTGACGTGCTTGTCGAAATCCTGGTCGGCGTAATCGTTGACGGCGCAGCCGGCCGAACGCATCAGGAAAGTGCCCAGCGAGAAGATCAGCAGCAGCTGCCAGTCCGGCACGCCGCCGGAAGCCAGCCACAGCGCGGCCAGGGTCGGCCACAGCAACAGCACGGTGCCGATCGGCTTGTCCAGCCGGACCAGGCGGAAGTAGAGTTCGAGTTTGCTCAGGGGTGGGGTGGTCGCATGCATCCCGCCATTTTACTCTGCGTGGCCGTTCAGCATGCGGACGCCGGGCAGCTGGCAGTCGGCCACCGCGGCGACCACCGCGTCGATCGCCGCCTTGCGGGTAAAGCTCTTGCGCCAGACGATGACCACGCGCCGGTTCGGCTCCGGGTTCTCGAAATAGCGGAATGCCAACATGCCGTCGCGGCCTTCCATATCCGGCACCGAGGCGCGCGGCAGCACGGTCAGGCCGATGCCGCTGGCCACCATGTGGCGGATGGTTTCCAGCGAGGAGCCCTCGAAGGTGCGCTGCATGCCGTTGCCGGGCGAGGAGAAGCGCGCCATCTCCGGGCATACCTCCAGCACCTGGTCGCGGAAGCAGTGGCCATTGCCCAGCAAGAGCATGGTCTCGGTCTTCAGGTGTTCGGCAGGAATGGCGACGCGCGCGGCCCAGGGATGACTTTTTGGCATCGCTACCACGAAAGGCTCGTCATACAGTGGCTGCACCGCCATGCCGTGTTCCGGCAGCGGCAGCGCCATGATGGCGGCGTCCAGTTCGCCCTGGCGCAGCATTTCCAGCAGTTTGACGGTGAAATTCTCTTGCAGCACCAGTGGCATCTGCGGCGTCGCTTCAATCATCCGCTTGACCAACGGCGGCAGCAGGTAGGGGCCGATGGTGTAGATGACACCCAGCCGCAAGGGGCCGGCCAGCGGGTCCTTGTTCTGTTTTGCCAGTTCCTTGATCGCTGCCGTCTGCTCCAGCACCCGTTCGGCCTGCGCCACGATCTGGGCGCCCAGCGGGGTGACGGAGATTTCCGCCCCGCCGCGCTCGAACAGGACGACGCCGAGCTCGTCTTCCAGTTTCTTGATTGCGACAGAAAGGGTAGGTTGAGCAACAAAACAAGCCTCGGCGGCATGGCCGAAGTGTTTCGCTCTGGCAACTGCTACGATATATTTGAGCTCGGTCAGTGTCATGAACCCATTTGAACACAGTTGAATGCCTTGTTGCAATGCCGTGAATGGGGGAGGGCACTGGCTATAATGATCTGCAAAACCCCCTAACGAGGCAAATATGTCATCCACACTCGGCCACGAAGAAGCCCAGTCCTATATCTACAAACTGCTGACGGCCATGCACCAGGTCGGCGGCTCCGACTTGTTCATTTCGGCGGATTTCCCGCCCAGTATCAAGTCGCAGGGTTCGATGCGCGCCCTGAGCCAGCAGCGCCTGACGCCCGATGTGACCCGGGCCCTGGCCTACGCCATCATGAACGAGAAGCAGCGGCGCGAGTTCGAAACCGAGCTGGAGTGCAACTTCGCCATCTCGCTGCCGAATGTCTGCCGCTTCCGCGTCAATGTCTTCGTGCAGCAGCAGGCGGTCGGCATGGTGTGCCGCACCATCGCCTCCGAAATCCCGAATTTCGAGAAGCTCGACCTGCCGGAAATCCTGAAAGAGGTGGTGATGACCAAGCGCGGCCTGGTGCTGGTGGTCGGCGGTACCGGCTCCGGCAAATCGACCTCGCTGGCGGCCATGATCGACTACCGCAACCAGAATTCGGCCGGCCACATCATCACCGTGGAAGACCCGGTCGAGTATGTGCACAAGAATAAGAACTGCCTGATCACCCACCGCGAAGTGGGTGTCGATACCCTGTCCTGGCACCATGCGCTGAAAAATACCCTGCGCCAGGCGCCGGACGTGATCCTGATCGGCGAGATCCGCGATACCGAAACCATGGAGCACGCGATCGCCTTCGCCGAGACCGGCCACCTGTGCCTGGGCACCCTGCACGCGAACAATGCGAACCAGACCATGGACCGCATCATCAACTTCTTCCCGGAAGAGCGCCGCAACCAGCTGCTGATGGACTTGTCGTCCAACCTGCGTGCCATCGTGTCGCAGCGCCTGATCCGCACCGAGGATGGCAAAGGCCGCAAGGCCGCTATCGAGATCCTGCTGAACACGCCGACCATCTCGGAGATGATCTTCAAGGGCAACTTCCACTCGATCAAGGAAATCATGGCCAAGTCGCGCGAACTGGGCATGTGCACCTTCGACCAGGCCTTGTTCGAACTCTATAATAAGGGCTACGTCGCTTATGAAGAGGCGCTGCGCAATGCCGATTCGACCAACGGCCTGCGCCTGCAGATCAAGCTGAATAGCACCCGCCCACCACCGGATGCCTCGGCGCCGAGCGTGGCGGCGCCGAAATCGTCGGGCGGCCTGAGCATGCAATTGGATGAAGAAGAGGAAGAAGAAGGCGAATGATCGAGTTTGAAAACAAGCTGTGCGCGCGCGACGAACTGGCCGCGCGGGTGGCGGCCTTGCCGAAGCCGGTGGTGATGACCAATGGCGTGTTCGACATCCTGCACCGCGGCCACGTGACTTATCTGGCGCAGGCGCGCTCGCTGGGCGCCTCGCTGGTGGTGGCGGCCAATACGGACGCTTCGGTCAAGCGCCTGGGCAAAGGGGACGACCGTCCCCTGAACAATTGCGATGACCGCATGGCGCTGCTGGCGGCGCTGGAATCGGTCAGCCTGGTGGTGCCGTTCGACGAAGACACGGCGCTGGAAGCGGTGCTGCAGGCCCGGCCCGAGATCTATGCCAAGGGCGGCGATTATGATATGACCGCCATCCCGGAAGGGCAGGCGGTGCTGGCATACGGCGGCAAGGCGGTGGCCATCGACTTCGAGCACGACCGCTCGACCACCAAGCTGCTGGCCAAGGTGCGCATGTTTGGACAATAGGAGGGCGTCATGGCTTTTGGTGTGCTGCTGACCGACGAGGGCGTGGCCGAACTGGGCACCACGCTGAAGGACTACCTGTCCGACGGACCGTCCGGCAAATTCCTGCCCTGCAAGGAGGCCAGTCCCGACCGCAGCTTCTTCCACCTGATCTCCGAGGCGCGCAATGCCGAAGGGGCCATGGTGGAAGTGGAGCTGTACATCCCCAACCGCTACATCAAGCTGGTGATGTCTGGGCTGGAGCGCAAGCACATGGGCTTCCTCTGATATCACGGTTATGGCTTTGCGGAAGGCTTGGAAGGACGTAGGGCGCGGTATGTTTTTCGAGCGCCCCGTCTAATTTGGTCGAAACCGGCCGCATCTTCTCTAACAGGGTCCAGAATCTAGTTCACGCTGCAATTCGTAGACCGAATTCGACTCCCCGAAGGTAAGTGTCAGCGGAACCCGTATCCGGCGCGCAGATTACAAATCGATGATCTTACGCAGCAGCCCAGGCGAGACGCGCCATTGCTCACCGTCACACAGCAGCGAACATGACTTCGCGTTGATGCGCGTGACGGTGCCAATGCGTTCGCGCAGGTGCTTGTCGGTGAAGCTGACCGTGTCGCCGAGCTTGAACGCGGACGCATCGACGGGGCGTGGCGGCATGGGAGGCGCCTCGGCGCGCTGGGTCGGGTCGGCGACGATGGCGGCGTAGGGCAGCTTCCATTGCGTGTGCGTGGCGGTGTCCTGAACGGTGGCGCTGGTCGCTTGCAGTTGCAGCACGCGGCCGGGCGCGAGGGTGCCACGGCGGTGGTCGAAATACATCACCTGCGCGCCGAGGTGCAGATGGCGGCGCACGTCGAGAATGCGACGCGGGTCGGCGAGCATTTGGTTGAGGGCCAAGCTCAATTCATACAAGTCGAGGCTGGGGGCGTTACGCAGGGCGTCAAGAAGGCGAGAGTCCATGCCGCAATTTTAACGTGTCAGGCCCATTTGTAGGTCGCCAGCGGCAGCAACTCGGCGACCCGGTTGATCGGATGCGATGGCAGCCGGGCCAGCACGTCCTTGAGCCACAGGTAGGGATTGAGCCCGTTCAATCTGGCCGTGCCGATTAGCGAATACATCGTCGCCGCCGCGTGGCCGCCACGCGCCGAGCCGGCGAACAAGTAATTCGAGCGCCCCACGGCGATCGGCCGGATCGCCTGCTCAATCGCATTGTTATCGGGCACTAGCACGCCGCTTTCGGTATAGCGCACCAGTGCCTCCCAGTTGCGTAAGGCGTAGCCAAATGCCTGGGCCAGTGGCGCCTGCTGCACCAGTTGTGGCACGTGCCCCTCAAGCCAGCGGCGAAACTCGGCCAACAACGGCACGCTCTGTTCTTGGCGCTGCCGCAGCTTCTGGTCCGGTGTCATATCGCGGATGGTCTTCTCGATCGCATACAGTCGCGCGATCCAAGCCAGCGCTGCGCTGGCCAATCCCGGTGTCTTCTGCGCCTTGGCGATCTCGAAGAACCTGCGTCGGCAATGAGCCCAGCAACCAACTTCCATCACGCGCCCGCCGCGATACAGCGCCGAATAGCCGCTGTAGGCGTCGGCCTGCAAATAGCCTTGATACTCGGCCAGGAAAGTGGCCGGATGAATCGCCTCGCGCGACTCGGTGAACTCGAACAGGACCGCCGGCGGATGATCGACCCACAAGCCATTTTCTTCGCGCTGACCGGCGCCAAGGTAACCCCACAGGCGCGCCGTCTTGGTGCTGCCACGGCCGGCCTCCTGCAGTGGCATCGTGGTGTCGTCGGAGTGCACGCGCGGCGCGGCCAGGATATGGGCCTTGAGAGCCGGCCGCAGCACCGCCAGCAGTTCAGCTGCGGCCAGCTTCCACTCGCACAGTGTGGCGCGCGGCAGGTGCACACCGTGGCGCTTGAAGATCGCCTCCTGGCGGTTCAGTGGCAGATGGTCGGCGAAGGTGCTCACCAACACCTGCGCCAGCAGACCGGCGCTGGCATTGGACTTCGGCAGTGGCGACGGCTGCGCCGCCGCCGTGCGCACGGTCGACTCGCCGTCTTTCTTGCACGCGTACTTGATGCGCACATGCTCGATCACCGTCAGCTTCGCCGGCGTGTAGTCCAGTGTTTCGGAGACCTCCTCGCCGATCTTCTCGATCCGGTCGAAGCATGCCTTCTCGGCGTCGCTCAGGTCGTACTCGACGCGCTCGCGCGGCAAGTCCTTCGGCAGCGCAGGACGACCACGACGTACGTGACCGGCGACCGGCGTGGTCGGCAAGGCCGGCGGCACAGGAATGGTGACTGATTCGGCAAACAAATCGCCCTGGCCAGGCAGTTGTTCCGAACTGGCACCGAAGCGCGCGCGGACGAACTGGGCCAACTGGTGCTTGAGTAATTCGACTTGCGTCCACAGATCGTGGGCGATCCGATTCTGATCGAGGGCGATGCGGCGCATCGCGTCGAGGTCGGATGGGAGGTCGGAGGGATCGATGAGCGCCAGCATGCAGATCAAACGCATGAGCATGCCAGCGCGTTTACAGCGGATGAAAAATTTGTCGCATCATCACGCGACGCGCTGTGCCGTGACGGGCGGATGTGGTTGCAGCGGCGGGATGTCGATGCCTTCGAGCCAGGCGTGCAATTCGGCCACCGACAGACCGCGCTGGGTCAGCGACTCCGGCGCCGGGAAGCGGCCACGCTCGAGCCGCTTGTACCACAGCGCGAAGCCGGTGCGATCCCAATACAGGATCTTGACCTTGCGCCGGTCGCGCCCGACGAAGACAAACAGGTGACCGGACATCGGTTGTTGCGCCAGCAGCGGCTCGACCAGGTAGGACAAGCCATCGACACCGTTGCGCATATCGACCAAGTCGCGGCATACGTAGGCGCGGCAGGAGCCTGCGATCAGCATGAGAAGCCGCCAAGGCGACCAAGCAACTGGCGCACGACACGGTCGGCATGGGCACCGGTCAGCTCGATGCGCATCCCGCCACTGCTGATGACGACGCTGTCGCGCGCCGCTGGCTTGCCCGGCGCCGCAACGACCGGGGGCACGACCGGCGCAGCTGACTCCATCACGGAGTCGGACAGTAGCGGGATGAAGCAAGCGTCCGGCGTCAACACATTTGCCGCCATCGACATCGACGCCGCGCACTTGGCCAGGTCCGCGCGACGCTTGTGAAACGTGCTGGTCGCCACGCCGTTCTGTTCGCAGAACTTGCGCACGCCGATGCCCGACGTCTTCCACCGTGTGATCAAATCAAGCCAGAATTCGTCGCCGTGCCGGTAGTAACGCACCGCGCCGTGCTGAACTAACTGCTTTCCCATTGTCTGCTCCCTGCGTGGTCATCGATGTGACGTACGTTCGCAGATCGGGCAGGACATGCATAGGCGGGGATTCGCTGACACTTACCCCCGAAGAAACATGCAGACCGTTTTAGATCCTCCGCTGCGATGGATTAGACCGTTGTAGACGCCTGCGGGAAACTTTTCGACTGCCGTAGACGCAGTTCGTCGGCGCGGGTTCTGCAATTGGCCGCGCGTATCCAATACTCGTCGCCAGGGTAGCGAACCCAAACGAAGCGCCAGGCATTGCGTCCTTTCGCGTGGCGATTGGCAAACTGCGAAGGCGTCAACGAAGCGCCATCTTCGGAAACGATGTGATCGCCGATGACCTTGGCAAATTCGATGACGCCGTTATGGCTGGTGCGTAAGTTAGTCCCATCCGGCAAGAAGAGATTCTTCCATTGATAGCCACGAATTGCCTGGCCATTTTTGCGCAGCGAGAGCCGTTCCATTTCGATGGCTAGCCAGCGATGCACCAACTCTGACACAAAGGCGTCGGGTTTGACGCCGGGACGGACATCCATAAGGAAAAACTCCAGTTCAATATAGTCGGCGATAGGAAGATTCACAGGCTGCGTCGGTTCGTATTCCATGATCCAATCCCCCTCGAAAATGGTCTAAAGATTGGATCGTGGAACGGAAATATAGTTCCGCTTAGACTTTGGCTCTTTTTCGCTGGACCGTCTTAGACATTTGTGCCGAATTAGCGGACTGTTTTAGATAATGACAGTGCTCGTTCAGACGCGTTTAGACCGAAATTGCCCAGATTAGTTCGAAGTAGAGTAAGCGTCAAGGCAGCGCCGTCTTGAGCGCCACGTTACTTTAATCGAAGATGTTCCCAACACCGCTGGGAAGCGGAGTTTAAGCGCCGGGGAGTTTGCTGGCGCAGTTCCAGGGCAGGAAGTCGTCCACC
>NZ_FOOF01000046.1 GCF_900113115.1 Duganella sp. CF458
GGCAACGCCAGCAGTTCCGGCGCACCGGCCAGGTGGCCTTTCCAGTAATCGAGCTGCGCCTGCAGTGCGGCACCTTGCAGCCATTCGCGTTGCCAAGCCGCGTAATCCGCGTACTGGATTGCCAACGCAGGCAACGGGTCGGCCTGGCCCTGGCTGAAGGCGGAGTACAGTGCCGCCAGCTCGCGTACCAGAACGCCCAGCGACCAGCCATCGGAAATGATGTGGTGCTGGCACACCAGCAGGACATGTTCGTCGTCGGCGACCTTCAGCAGCATGCCGCGCGCCAGCGGACCGGCAGCCAGGTCGAACAAGGTGCCGAAGACTTCGCGCTGCGCCGCCTCCAGCGCCTGGCCGCGTGCATCTTCGTCCAATGGCGACAGGTCGCGCTCCTGCAGCGCAAAGCCGGCCGATACGGCAGCAATGCGCTGTACCGGTGTATCGCCTTCGAGCTCGAAGGTGGTGTGCATGCTTTCGTGGCGGGCCACGATGCGGTCCAGCGCAGCGCGCAAGGCGGCAACGTCCACCTGGCCATGC
This sequence comes from Duganella sp. CF458, assembly GCF_900113115.1. Lineage (GTDB taxonomy): Bacteria > Pseudomonadota > Gammaproteobacteria > Burkholderiales > Burkholderiaceae_D > Rugamonas. The sequence continues at coordinate 535 of NZ_FOOF01000046.1, forward strand.
AGGCGCAGGCCGCCCGGCATATGGTAGGCAGCGCCGGCCGATGCGTCGAGCTGGTCCAGGAACCACAGGCGCTGCTGGGCCCAGGACAGCGGCAACGGCTCGCTACGGTCGGCCAGCACGATCGCGCCCATGCCGGAAGCTTCCGCTTCAGCCACGCAGGCAGCCAGTGCCTGCAGTCCAGGTGCGGCAAACACGGTGCGCAATGGCAGCTCGACACGCATCGTTTCGCGGATGCGCGACACCATGCGCACTGCCAACAGCGAATGGCCACCCAGCTCGAAGAAGTGGTCGTGGCGGCCGATGCGCTCTACACCCAGCAACTCTTGCCACAACGCGGCCAGTGTCGATTCCAGCTCGCCCTGCGGTGCTTCGTACTCGCGGCGGCTCAGCGCCGATGCATCCGGTGCTGGCAGCGCCTTGCGATCGAGCTTGCCGTTCGGGTTCAGCGGGAATTCGGTCATCGCAACGAAAGCCGCGGGAACCATATGCTCCGGCAGCTCGCGCAGCAATTCGCCACGCAACGCTGCCTGGTCGATCTCGCCGTCAGCCAGCAGGTACGCCACCAGGCGCTTGTCGCCCGGCTGGTCTTCGCGCGCCAGCACGACCGCTTCGCGGATGCCTTCGCAGGCCACCAGCTTGGCTTCGATCTCGCCCAGTTCAATACGGAAGCCGCGGATCTTCACCTGGAAGTCGTTGCGTCCCAGGTATTCGATATTCCCATCCGGCAGCCAGCGACCCAGGTCGCCGGTCTTGTACATGCGTGCATTTGCTGCTGCGCTGAACGGATCACGAACAAAGCGTTCCGCAGTCAGCTCCGGGCGATTCAGATAGCCGCGGGCCACCTGCACGCCACCGATATGCAGCTCGCCTGCCACGCCTACTGGAACCGGCTGGCCATGTGCATCGAGCACGTACATGCTGGTGTTGGCGATCGGACGGCCGATTGGCACGATGTTCGGCCAGGCTTCCTCGGTGCAGTCGAACCAGGTCACGTCGACAGCAGCTTCGGTCGGGCCGTACAAGTTATGCAGTGCCACCTGCGGGAATTGCTGGCGGAAGCGAGCGCGCAGTTGCGCAGGCAGCGCCTCACCGCTGCAGAAAACCTGGCGCAGGCCGGTGCCCTGCCAGTTGCCTGCCGCGTCCACGAATACTTGCAGCATTGAAGGCACGAAGTGCAGCGTGGTGACGCCAGCGGTATCGACCAGCTCACGCAGGTAATCCGGCGACTTGTGGCCTTCCGGACGGGCGATTGCCAGGCGGGCTCCGGCCAGCATCGGCCAGAAGAACTCCCACACCGAAACGTCGAAGCCGAACGGGGTTTTCTGCAGCACGCAGTCACCCGCACCCAGCGCGAACTCCTGCTGCATCCAACGCAAGCGGTTCGCCACTGCGCCGTGTTCGTTCATCACGCCTTTTGGCTGGCCGGTTGAACCGGAGGTGTAGATCACGTACGCCAGGCTGTTCGCGTCCAGCGGCACATCCGGATTATGTTCCGCCCGATCGGCGAAGCCGTCCAGCAGCACCTTCGGCGCGTCGCATTCCAGGCTTTCCGACAGCGCGCCTTGCACCAGCACCGCCTTCGGCGCGCAGTCGGCCAGCATGTACGCCAGGCGGTCTGCCGGATAGGACGGATCGAGCGGCACATAGCCGGCGCCAGCTTTCAGGATGCCGAACATGCCCTCCACCATCTCGATACTACGCTCGGCGCAGATTGCCACTCGGTCATTCGGCTGCACACCCATGCCGATCAGGTGATGTGCCACGCGATTGGCGCGGGTGTTCAGTTCCGCATAGGTGACCTCCTGATCGTCGAATACCAGGGCGACTGCCTGCGGATCGCGCGCCGCCTGCTCTTCCAGCATCTGGTGCAGCAGTACCGTGCCTTCATATTCAGTCGCTGTTGCATTGAAGCCGGACAGCACCTGCTCACGCTGAGCGGCGCTCAGCAGCGGCAGCTCAGCGACAGCGGCACGATCGTTGTGCGCCATGCCTTGCACCAGCTGCATGAAACACGAAACAATGCGCTCCGCAGTGGCCGCGTCATACAGATCGCTGGCATATGTCAGGCTGCCGGCCAGCTCACCGTTAACCTCGGTCAAGGCCAATGCAGTATCGAATTGGGTAGTCGTGCGTTCCTGCTCGATGCCACTCAACTCCAGCCCTGGCAGGCTGAATCTCTCGGCACCGCCCTGCGGGCTGACGGTCAGCATGGTCTGGAACAGCGGGCTATGCGCCATGCTGCGCTGCGGTTGCACCGCTTCGACCACCTGCTCGAACGGCACGTCCTGGTGGGCATAAGCGTCCAAGGTCAAGGCTTTGACCTTGGCCAGCAACTGCGCCACGTCCAGGTTGCCGTCGGTCGACACGCGCAGGGCCAGCGTGTTGACGAAGAATCCCATCAG
>NZ_FOOF01000027.1 GCF_900113115.1 Duganella sp. CF458
GCGCATTGATTCTCAGGTAGGAAATGACGGGATGTCAGGATAACATTCGGCCGACCGCCCCGGTTGATGCTTCGGGGCGGTATTTCAGCAGCCTGTTAGCTCTTCCCGAAACATGCTTGGCGACTTATAGCCCAAGGACGAATGCGGATGAATCTCGTTGAAATGCCTGAATGCCGCTGGCATCTGTCGCAGTACGATATCGGCGCTGCTCCGGTCCATCTGGCTGACGTAATCGCGCTTGAACGTGTTCACGAAGCTCTCGGCCATGCCATTGGACTGCGGGCTGCACACCGGGGTGTGGACCGGCTTGATGCCCAGATCCTTGGCCAAAGTGTGCGTATCCTTCGCCCGAAAAGCGCCGCCATTATCACTCAAGAATTCCAGTTCGATGTCATTGCGCACCTTGGCCTCGCCAAAACGCGTTTCAACACCCTCGACCAGCATGTCACGCACAGGCTCACCAGGCAGGCCACGACTAGACCACGCACGCCAAGAAATGATCTCGCGGTCGCAGCAGTCTTTCAGGAATACGCCGGTGACCACGTCGCCGTTGTCGCAGCCAATCTCAAAGCCGTCGGAGCACCAACGGCGATTCGATTCCTGAACTGCCACAGTGCCGTTGTGCACGCGGGCGCTGACGATTCGCTTCGGCGCTTTCGGCAACAGCAGCCGATAAGCCTTCATGACTCGATAGAAGCGCTTGTGATTAAACAGCGCCAGGCCCGCTGCCATGCGCCGGCGGTTGACCAGTGCCCCAGCGCGTCGGTATCCGTACGTCGGCAATTGACCAATCTCCGCGCGAACCGCGTCGACCAAGGCAAGGTCGGCAAGTACGTCGATCTGGCGCACCGTGCGGCCATCAACCCAATCCGGAGGCCGCGTCATCAACTCAATCACGTGAGAGCGCGCCACGCCCAAGGCCTGGCAGACCGGTTTCACTGGTCGTCCTTCGGCAACAAGGGCGCGCGCGCAAGCCACTTTTTTTCGCGGGCAAAATCCACGGCCTCCTTCAGAATTTCAGCCTCCATGGTCTTCTTGCCCAGCATGCGCTGCAGCTGTGCGATTTGGGCACGGGCGGCTGCGAGCTCGCTGGCTGGCACGACCGATTCGCCGGCATGGACTGCCACCAGGGCGCCTTCGCGCTCCAATTTCCGCCAGTTGAATAGCTGGCTCGCGCTGATTCCATGTTTGCGCGCCACCAGCGAAACGCTCATTCCTGGCTCGTATGTTTCGCGCACTAGTGCTGCTTTTTCTGCGGCGGACCACCGGCGACGCTTCTCGTCGCTGACCGTCACCACCTCGATTGTTTGCCTGCTTTTAGTCATATGCCTAGTCCTATTCCTAGTCGTAAGGATAATGCATAGACTGTGTCCGGCGATTCAGGGGGCTATCTCACGGTTACGTCCAACGTTATGCCTAGCTCTTACATACATCTCGCCAATTCGCAAAACTTCCGAATCTCACACGAGTACGAGACGGTGTGGCTTGAGCGTGAAAATCAATCAAACGTGGTGATCGGAGACTTCTACGGCGATCCAAGCGCTGCGATAATTGACGCTGAAGAACGTCGGTGCGCGTGGGAATAGTTAATTGCGGGAACAGTGACTCTGATGGCCTGTGTCATGTTCGCGCTGAAACGGAAAATTGAGTGGGAGAGCGGTGGCCAGACCACTGCAGAGGAACGACCGGTGTTATTTTGGTCTTTCGTTATAAGTTTTGGCTGTGTTGGTTTTATCGGAATGGTATTGGTATATTCACATTATTGGGTTGGCGTCATGGCTAACATATCGCTCAATGCCGCTCGCGTTTCGTGGTCGACAGCTTCGTTGGCCGTCGGTGGCCAGTACAGGCGCTCGGTCCAGTACTGCGTTCCAGCGGACTGCCAACGGCGCGCGCTGAATTTGGACGTTAGTTCTCCCCGCAATGACTAATCGAAGCAAGCGCCTCACGAAAAAACTCCACCGCTACTGGCTTGGGCTGGGCGTCGTTGATGCGAGCCAAAGTTCGTACTGGCGAAAACGGCTATACGCGTCAGAACAAGGCAAGGTCTTCGTTATTTCCGCCGAAGATACAGCTGGGCTGCGGAACGATGTTGCGGCAGCAGTACGCCGTTATAAATTGCACTTCTCCGTGGCAAAGGTCGCGTCTAGCGAGGCTGAATCATGGCTTAGCGAACAAGGCCACATTATTTTTAAGTTTTGGGCTACTGCTTTTCCTACTGTCCGTGCATATTCTGGCAACAATCCGGCAATATTGTGAGAGGGCTTCCGTTGTGACCAGTGGAGCCTTCACCTTACACGTTAGAATTCAACGAATGAATCAAATGACCTTCCCAACACTAGACTCCGCTCGTTCAGCTCGCGACGGAGGCATCGACGCTATGGCGGCTCTCGACAAAGCAGTGCGAGAGGTGCTCGTTGGACTGTCTGACGCAGACCAAAAAAAGATTAAACTTGCCTTCGGCGAGGTGATGGGGGAGGTCGTTGAAAAACTTATCAATCCAGCGATACGGGCGTTTCCTGAACTGGACCTAGACCAAACTACTTGGACCGCAATCGCCAGGGCGCGCGCGGTAGCAAGAGCAAATGCGGTCTAACCATTTATTTATTCCAGCGGATCGCCTTCGGCGCCCGCTGAACAGCAACGTTGGGCATTTACGGAGCAATGAAAGTCCTGTTCACAATTCTCGCTAAGATCGTTGCTAGCTATCTCTTTGCCGGCGCGGCCTACCTGCTATATTTCAAGTGGCCCCACTACGATGGTCATGCTCACGTGCCATTTAGTGGTTTTCCTGAGTTCTTGGTATTCGCGCCGTTTTCTCCGTTCTTCTTGCTTGAAGATTTTCACGATAGGTCCGCAAACGCGCTTTCGGGCGCGCTGGTCTATGGAGCGTCGTTGGTCTGCTCGTTATGGTTCTTTTTCAAGAGGCGAAGGAATGTCCGACAATAAGCCTCAGCTAACGTGCTACAGCGGGCCGTTCCCGCCTTCGCACACCGCCGACCGATTACGGTAGCCCAATGGCAGCTCCTTTCAAAGAATACGAACTCGTTCGCGTGTGCCGGCTGATTCAATCTGGCGGTGCTCTCGATGGCTGGCGCTTGAATCAGCGAGCCCCGGCTCCTGGTGACGTAGGTACGCTGCTTAACATCTTGACTGCCCATGGCCTCCCGAACAAGTATGTCGTTGAGTGCTCCGGTCAAGACGGTGTTTCCATTTGGCTCGCGGATTTTTTCGCGGAGGAGATCGAGCATGTGTAATTGGGCTAACCTTGCGGGCAACCGTACTGCCTACGCTGCGGTTCCTTCAGCCAGATATCTTAGACGTTAGAAATTCAATGAGTGCACCGATTCCCTGTCCACGTTGCGACGGTCAAGGTCACGTACTACATGTGACTGTCCGCGCAATTTCTCTGGAGCTTTGGCTGTGCGATGAGTGCGACGCTACTTGGCGCACGAAGGATGCCATCTCACGTACGAAGTTTGAAGACTTTGAAACACTGGCCAAGTCTCTTGGCTTTTCACCCAAGTGGGATGGACTCGAGGTGCACCAATGAACGAGCTTATTTGTCCTGACATTCAGCTCAAGAGGACGCGAGATCTGATGGCATTGTTGGCCAATTACCTCCAGGCTGCGTATTGCCGCAGCCCGGGAAGCGTGGTGGATTTTGGTGAGCCTTTCCTGATCCTTGGTAAGTTAAGATATGCCGACTTTTTCAGGAGCCCCATTGATGTCCTTACACCCAATCGTTGGCGCAGCGCTGTTGCTGCAGGCCTGCTTCGCACACGCTAACAATACTTCCCTGGAGGGTCTGCTGGATGCCAAGTTGGCGCCCATGTTCAAGTCCGGCGCCCCCGGCGCCGCCGTCATTGTGATGCGAGATGGCGAGATGGTCTTCCGCAAAGCATATGGCCTGGCCGACGTCGACAAAAAGGTCCCGCTACAGGCGGATATGCAGTTGCGACTGGGCTCAATCACCAAGCAGTTCACCGGAGTGGCAATCCTGATGTTGGCGGAGCAGGGCAAACTTTCGCTGCAGGACGACATCACGCGGTTCGTGCCGGACTATCCGACCAAGGGCAAGTCCATCACCATACAGCAGCTGCTGCAGCACAAGTCCGGCATCCACAACTACACGGCCATGCGTTCGTTCTGGTCGGTGGCGCGCAAGGACATGAGCGTCGCGCAAATGATCGACTTGTTCAAGAATGAACCGCTGGACTACGCGCCAGGCGAACGCTGGGCCTACAGCAACTCTGGCTACTTCCTGCTTGGCGCAGTTATCGAGAAAGCCTCCGGCATGCGCTATGCCGATTTTATTGCACGGAACATCTTTGAGCCTTTAGGTATGGTGGATACGGCCTACGAAGGCGCGGAGCGCAGCACGAAGCGCCGCATTCCTGGCTATCGCGGCGGATTTTTCTCGGGCTATAGTCCGGCCGAACAAATCAGCATGTCATTGCCCTACGCGGCGGGTGCGCTGGTTTCCACCGTTGACGACCTGGCGCGTTGGGATGCCGCCATTAGCGCCGGTAAGCTGCTGACGGCGGAAAGCTGGAAGCAGGCTTTCACGCCATGCACGCTGCCTGATGCGTCGGCATGTAATTATGGTTTCGGTTGGACTATTGGCAAACTGCGCGGGCACCAGGAAATAGCGCACGGCGGTGATATTCCTGGCTTTAATGGTCACGTGATTCGCCTGCCGGACGATAAGGTTTATGTGGCTGTGTTGAGCAATGGCGAACGCAGTTTGCTCAATTCGGAAGTCGTTGCGCAGCATGCTGCAGCCATTGCAATCGGCGATCCATTCCCAGAGCGGAAGGTCATCGCTCTGACGTCGGAGGCGCTGGATGCCTTCGTCGGCACTTATAAGCTGGCCGATAACAGCACGCGTACGGTGCGTCGCAAGGGGCCAACTCTGACCTGGCAGCGCGATGGCCGTCCGGCGACAGACCTGAAGCCGTATGCGTCGACCAGCTTCTTCATGGAGGGAACCATGAATAGCGTTGAATTTCGGCGCGATGCCGGCGGCAAAGTTACTAGCCTGTTGATGCAGCAGACCATTGGCGACCAGGTGGCCGAGCGCATCGCGGATTAAGTGCGTGAAGTAGTAGGATCGATAAATAAGTTCAGGGGTACCTATGTATTTGAAAACCACGAACTGGATTTCAAATTCTAAAGCCCCTGACATTTAGCTCTAGCGGAAGGCATGCGGCGCCGCTGAGGGGCACGTTAGATTAAGTTGTACGCACTTATGGCAAGGCACTGGAAAGAGAAACTGGACCCCAGCAAGCATCGCGACTTTATGCGCGGCTATCAGGACGCGGGCGGCCTACCTATGGATGCGCCGCGGGACAACCTTCTGGAGTCTTGGGTTTACTTTGTTGAAGTTGCGGGGTTCACCTTTCAGTTCGTATCCGTCGATCAAATTCACGAAGCGTTGCGCTATTTTGAAGAGAAGGTCCATCCGAGCACCAAAGAATACAATAACGGACTTGAGCACCACTGGCAGCCGTGGTTTTGCCGCCTTGCCCCCGGGATCAAGTCCGAAGCCAAACGCGTAAAAGTGGTCAAAGCACTTCAGGCAACTTTAATTGAATACGGATCCGAAACCTAACCACCTCTCCGGAATGCCCGACGCAATGGCCATCGTGAAGGAGTATGGGTTGTACTTCTGCGACCACGGTGGACACGGCCGCAAGTACCTAGGGTTCGTAGTGGCGCAGCTTGTTCGAAACTTTGGTTCCGTCACGGTTGAAGAGCTGGCATAGCACATTGGGCCTATTTATGAACATTCGATTTCGGGCTGCGGATGCGGTTCTATCAGCCCGGGACATTTCGGCGATTCGCCGCGAATGCACCCTGTCTATCAGTGAGATCAAGGAGCGCGCGGGACGCTCGGACTGGTTATTTGAGATTCAGGTTTTTTCGGGCGATTGGCCGGCTGGCAGGCCAAGGGTGGTACGTTTGCTGACGGAGATCGAAAGCGGGAGGCTGCCTCTCGCGGTTTCGGAGCAATCGGATAGCGCGGGCGAGGATGAGCCGCTTACTCTTCCTGAGGCGAGAGCGAGAGTTCAGCTCTTTCGAGAAATCGCCATTGAGCAGCATCGGGCGTCTCAGCTGGAAGCCGGCCACATCGCGCAGCCGGACGACTACATTCCTGCAGGTGAAGATGAGGCTTAGTCACAAGTTCCAGTTGGCGTCCTTATGTTTGCTTCGCCACCGTAAAGCCGCGGCTGCGCTTGGGCGTTGGATCAATTGAATATGACGAACCCGCAAGGATTTGCCCAGAATTTGCGCACAGCAGAACAAGCCAGAAAGGTTGCCATCAGCATGCTGGCTTCAGGCGATTTCAGGGAAATGAAGGCAATGCTCATCGATGGCCACATCGAAGAGTTCGAGGCTGGATGGGTCTACTATTATCAGTCCGCACGGTTTTTGGAGACCGGGGACTTTAGAGACTGTCTGGTCGGAAATGCGCCGCTCTTCGTACCTCGAAATGGCGCTCCCGCTACTTTTATCAGCTATCACCGACCCGCGGTGGAGTCGATGGAAGCGTTTTCCTTTTGTGGAGATGCGAACGAAAAGGCAAATCCGGAGGTCGAGATATCTGGAGGACAGCCTGATTCGCTCAAGATTCCCGCCATCCAGTGCATCCGAACATACTCCGGCATTGGCCTAGCCGCAGCAAAAGAGGCGATCGACAAATGCCTGTCAGGCGAAGTCGTGCGAGTCCCCACGCAGAGTGTTGAGATCGCCCGCGAGCTGGTTTCTGCGCTCAGACAGTTGAGCTTTGTGACCATGGTGACCTACGGCTGAGAACGTTAGCGAACGGGATTGCCTGCCTCAGCGCTCGCGACTAGATTTGCCGAGCGTGAGAATTTGCGCATTTTGCATATGGACAAGAATGCTATCCTGCCGCCGGCGACCGGTTAAGGCCTGTCGAACACCATATATTTCATTCTCATAATAGTCCGTCGCGCATGTACGCGATGAGCGCCCTTGGAGGAGCCAATGTCACGTCTCGCAAGCACCCTGTATGCGGTGTTCACTTTGCTGTCGGCTAGTTGCGTGGCGACTTCCGCTGTTGCACCACTGCCGGCGATAGCTGCCGAGGCCAAGCCAGTTGATATCGATATTCTTCGGCTTGCAGCGCAAGGCGATGCGATTCAGCTCAAGGGCCTGCTGGCAAAAGGTGGTAATCCCGATGCGGTGGACAGTCGCGGCGTATCGGCTTTGTGGATTGCACTCGGTAGCGGAAATGCTGCAGTTGTTGAAGCTCTGCTGGATGCCGGCGCCAAGGGAATCAATGTCCCGGTGCGTATGCCTGACGGGAATTTGGTCACGCCGATCTACACGGCGGCCATGCGTGGCAACACCAATATCGTGCGTGCGTTGTTGGCCCGCGGTGCCGATCCGCAGTGGCGGGATAATCGCAAAACCGACATAGTGTTCCAGCTCGTGAATTGGCCCGATGCGAACGTTGAAACGTTGGGAGTCCTTCTCGATAGCGGCGTGAAGCTCGATAACCGCTTTAAAGACGGCGCCACCTATTTGATGGCCGCAGCGTTGACCGGCAAGCCCGAGACGGTGCAGCTACTGCTGGACCGGAAAGCGAATCCGAATGACGTGAACAATGGCGGCATTTCCGCCTTGGACTACGCAATGGCCGAATCGCGCGAAGACATCGTGGACATCCTTCTCGCCAACGGCGCCCGCACCGATTTGTTCCATGCCGACGGCTACACCACGCTGGACTATATTTCGCAGATCGAGAATGCGGCGGCCCGCGAAAGCATTCGCCAGAAGCTGGTGGCAAAGGGCGCAACGAAACTGACCAAGAACCGTCCAATGGATGAAGCTTTCCTCACGGCTGTCAAGAAGGGAGATATGGCCGGTGTCGAAAAGGCGTTGCAACAAGGCGCGGATTTGCACGTTCGAGTTGCGGGTACCTTCGGCGGCCGCAGCGCTCTGCACATGGCAATGCCATATCCGGCCGTCGTCAAACTCTTGCTGGACCGAGGCATCAGCGCCAATGTGTGGTGCGGTGGTACGTATTCGGCGCTGCATGAGGCTTCTGCGGTCGATGCCTCGCCGGACAGCATCCGCTTGCTTGTGGAGCGGGGCGCTGACATCAACGGCGAGCATAAGTATGGCGGCACGCCTCTGGCGTTTGTCATCAAAAGCCACCGTAAGGACAAGGCCGAAATCGTAGCGCTATTGCTGCAACTTGGCGCAAACCCGGATGGACGTATGAGAAATGGTGAGCCTTCGATGCTGACCTATGCGCGAACCAAGGGGTTAAAAGAGATTGAGACCTTGCTGATCAATGCTGGCGCCACGGTGGCACAGCAGTGATGAAAAGGCTGGCGATGAACTTTATCTATTTATGAGGAGGTACTTTGTCAAATCGTTTTGACCGCTATAACGGACATTTGATTGCGCTGCTAAAAGAGTCGATTTCGTGTTCGCCCGAAAGCTGGCAGGCAGGATACCTGACCATTGATTGCGACGGCTCTTACATGAACTATTCGCTCAAGAATGCGAGCAGCGAAGACAAGGCGCAAATCAGTGGCCAGCTGCGACAGCTCTGCGAAGACCTTTACGTCGAGATGCGGGAGTCGGGAGATTGGTGGGTCAAGGCGGTGCTGCATTTCTTCCGGGAGGATGGCTCCTGGTCGTACAAACTTGATTTCACCTACCAGGACCAAACTGCAACCCTGCAGCATTTGGAGCGCCAGCCTCACCAGGAGAGCAAGACGAAACCTTGGTGGAAATTCTGGAGCTGAGTCGCTTCTCGCCCGTAGCAGAAACTTTAAGAACCTGGATCTGATCAAATGGAACAACTGAATGACCTCATACGCGCCCAGCTCAAACGCGATTTGATTCGCGATAGAGCGTTGCCGTTCGAGCCGGAATTTCATCGAACAACCGATTTGGAACGATCGATTCTCGACCGCTTCGGCCGACCTGGGGCCGAGTTCATTATCAGCCAATATGATCTCGTCCCTTCTTTCGATGCCACCTGTCCGTGGCAGATCGAAGGCATGGAGGCCATCGATGCTGTGGAGCAGGTGCTATCGCCACTTCGCCGGCTGCTTCCGGAGTTTTTAACAACGCTGGAAGAACGAATTCGGTGGGTCGTGCCAGTGCGCAGCGAGGGCGCTTGGAAGCTTGTTTATCTTGTTGACCGGGCACTGTATGACGGCCGGCCTTACTACGAACTGATCGTCGGTGGCGCCCCAAATCCAACACCGCGACTCTCGGAGCGGGCGGAGGCCATGGGGTGGATCGTACCTCAATCGATGCGCGAACTGTGCATGGTCCATGACGGCCTGGGTGCTCTTGAGGGCGGAATGCTTGCTAGCCGAAACTTGGTGGATCTGGGCGAACTCATGGATCCGATCGCGAAGGAACAAGGCTTCCTTCCTGACGATTACCAGTTTCAAGATCTGCTTGAGTTCTGCTCGGATGGCGCGGGCAATTGCCAAGCCTTCCACCGCCACAGTCGCGACGACGCGGATCCGCTCACAGTCGATTGGGATCATGAGACACGCGAGATTTCTGGCGAGATGCCGTTTTTTGAATTTGCCGATGAAAGGCTGCTAGGCCAGATTCTCGATGAAGAGTGATCGATGGTTCGGCGGCCGCGGTGGCAGGAAACTAAGGGGGTATTGTGATCGAGGGACCTTTTTATCATGGCACCAAGGCCGACCTGAAGGTTGGAGACCTGATTGAGCGCGGCTTTTCCTCCAATTACGGGACGCGGCGGCAGGCCAATTTCGTCTATCTCTCCGCGACCCTGGAAGCGGCAACCTGGGGAGCCGAATTGGCGGTAGGAGAAGGGCGGGGCAGGATCTATATCGTGGAGCCGACGGGGGCGATTGAGGACGATCCAAACCTGACGAACAAGCGCTTTCCCGGCAATCCGACCAAGTCATATCGCTCGCGTGAACCGCTGCGTGTCACCGGTGAAGTCGTGGAGTGGACAGGCCATCCGCCAGAACGGCTTCGTGAAATGCTTGACCACCTTGAAAAACTCAAGGAGCAGGGCATTGAAGCAATCGAAGAATAGGGCGCACACGTTTGCGGAGCACGTTTTAAAGGTGAACCACGCTGGAGAGAATGGCGCGGTGCATATCTACGCAGGGCAGCTTGTTTTCGGGCGGTTGACGGCACCGGGGTTGGTGGCGGAACTGCGTGAGTTCAGGATTCATGAGGAAACGCATCGCGAGATCTTTGCGTCCGAGTTGCGGCGTCGCGGTATCAGGCGCTGCCGCAGCTTTGTCCTGTGCGCGATCGGAGGCTATGTACTTGGCCTGATGACCGGACTCTTTGGCAGGACAGCCATTGCGGCGACCACAGTGGCGGTGGAGCGCGTGGTGCTTGCCCACTTGCGGGAGCAGTTGCGCTTCCTGGACGGTAGCGATGCGGAGGCCGCGGCCGCTATCTCGCACATCGTCGCGGACGAGCAGGAACACCACGACCGCTCGGCAACTCACGCGGCTGAAGGCAAGTTCTGGCCCGCAGTCCTGTCTCCCGTCGTCGAAATTTCCACAGAATCAGTGATTTGGCTTGGCATGCGTTTGTGAGTGCGGAGCGCCGGGTTATGATTGTGCTCGATGCCGGGATCGACTGGCGACTAGGGGAGAGAAAATGAAAAAAGTCTTGAGCGCGATCTTGCTGGCCGCGCTGGCCTGCTTGGCGCAGGCGCAATCGCAATCATCAACGCCGCCCGCATACGATGCCGAGCTGGCGAAGTCGTTGGGCGGGAATGAACATGGCATGCGCAAATACGTGTTCGTGGTGCTGCGTACGGGCCCGAACAAGGTGCCGGCGGGACAGGAACGAACCGAAATGTTCGCCGGCCATATGGCCAATATCCAGCGCCTGGCCGATGAGAGCAAGTTGGCCTATGCCGGCCCGCTGGATGGCGTCGGCGGCGCGCGCGGCATTTTCATCTTCGCAGTGGAAAGCATCGATGAGGCCAAGGCGCTGGTGGCGACAGATCCCGTCATCGTCAAAGGCGAAATGGTGGCGGAGTACCACACCCATTTCGGCTCGGCAGGACTGATGATGGTGAACCAGGTCCATTCGAAAATCATGAAGCCGGCGGCAAAGTGAGATTCTCCACTGTCCGCACCTTCGCCATGTCGCTGCCGGACGTCAGCGAAGAGCCGCATCACAATTTCGGCTCGTTCCGCGTGAAGGGCAAGATATTCGTCACCACCCCTCCCGGGGAGGAATTCGTCCACATCTTCATTCCCGACGAAAAGCGCGATGAAGTACTGGAGCTGTATTCCTCCTTCGCGGAAAAGCTGGTATGGGGCAGCAAGGTGCTGGGCGTGCGGGTAGAACTGGCAAAGGCCGATGCAGCGGTGGTCAAGCGCCTGGTGAAGCAGGCGTGGGAGCATAAAGCGCCGAAACGCAAGGGTGCCTGACATTCACGCCGGGTATCCGGCCATTCGCCCCCCGGAATCAACCATTCGTCGGTTCGCCCAACCGCACGGGGCAGGGCGGGATTAGCATCCAGATTTTGAGGAGGCCACACTGTGACGAAAATAACCGCGACTCTCTTCGTATCACTCTCTCTTCTGCTAGGCAACAGCGCGATGGCGGAAACCCCGCTCGAGCAGCGCCTTGATGCCGCGCTGGCGCCTATGTTCAAGCCGAATTGGCCAGGCGCCACGGTCATCGTCACGCGCGACGGCAAGCCGGTCTTCCGCAAGGCTTACGGCCTGGCCAACGTGGCGGAAAACACGCCAATGCAGCCGGACATGCAGTTTCGCATGGGTTCGATCACCAAGCAGTTCACCGCAGTCGGCATCCTGATGCTGGCGGAGCAGGGCAAGCTGTCGGTGAAGGACGATATCCGCAAGTACCTGCCGGATTTCCCGGACAAGGGCCCTCGCATCACCATCGAACACCTGTTGCAGCACACCTCCGGCATCCCGAACTACACTGCGCTGAAAGGCTTCCGCGATCTGCCGGATGAAGGCGTCACGCTCACGCAGGTGTTCGACGTTTTCGCCAAGGAGCCACTGGAATTCGCGCCGGGCGAGCGATACAGCTACAGCAATTCGGGCTACTTCCTGCTGGGCCTTATCATTGAAAAGCTGTCCGGCATGAAGTACCACGACTTCATCGCGAAGAACATCTTCGAGCCGCTAGCCATGCAGGACACAGCCCACGAAGGCTTCGAGCGCAGCGCCAAACGCCACATCAAGGGCCACCGCCTGAGCGGAAAAGAGATCGTGGCAGTGAAGGATATCGACGTGACCCTGGCCTATTCGGCCGGTGCGCTGGTGACTACGGCGGAGGATATGGCGCGCTGGGATGCAGCCGTCAGCGGCGGCAAGCTGCTCAAGCCGGCCACTTGGCGCCAGGCCTTCACGTCATGCCGCTTGCCGAAGGAGGCGCCATGCAACTATGGCTACGGCTGGCATATCGGCACGCTGTCGGGCCACAAGATGATCCACCATGGCGGCTCGATCCCGGGCTTTACCGCACAGGCGCTGCGGCTGCCGGACGACAAGGTGTTTGTTGCGGTGCTCACCAACGGCAACGGCGGGGCGGTGAACACGCCGGTAATCGCCTACAAGGCGGCGGGCATTGCGATCGGCCAGCCGTTCGCCGAGTTCAAGCCGATTGCGCTGGCTCCGGAGTCGCTGGATGCCTTCGTCGGCACTTACGTCGGCACGGACAAGGTCAAGCGCGTGGTGCGGCGCGACGGCGACAAACTGGTGCTGCAGCGAGAGGGGCGCGATGCCGCACCGATCATGGCGCATGCGCCGGACAGCTTCTACATGGAAGGATCGCTGGCGAGCCTTGAGTTCCAGCGCGGCGCGGACGGCAAGGTCCACAGCCTGCTGGTACGCCAGCCAGGCGCGGACGAGACGGCGCTGCGCCAGTAAAAAGAGGCCGCCAGCGCAGTTCCTGCTGGCGGCCCGGACGTGCCCGCGGCTAGCGCGTCATGAGGGAGGCATAGGCCAGCGGTTTTTCTGGCAGGTCCTCATCTTGATAAACAATGCTGCCACTGACATAGCCTTGGCGCGAGATGACGATGTTGAGGGTCATTTTCTTGTCAACCGATTCAAACATGTTCTCACCCGTGGCTACAATTTCCCTTTCGGTCTGCTTGCCCACCTGCGCGTAAAGGTGGTTGGCAATGCGGTTGATGTACATCTTCTTGCCGTTGGAAAGATAGTATTCGCCCTTGTAGGCTTGCAGGTCGTCCGGCCAGATAAAGTATGGCTGGGGTTTGGCGGCCGGAACGATCACCCGGCCGACATCGGCTTGTTGCTGCGCCAGGGCTTGCGTGCAGCACATGGCAAGCCCCAGTGTCGCAATTGTTCTTTTCATGGCGCCCCCTTTTCAGCGTGAGGCGAATTCCACCAGCACGTGCACGAGGCCTGCGCTGCGATTGCTATCGACATAAGCTACATTGCCGGTGATCTGGCCGTCCCAAGTGTATTTGATGTGGACGGAAAGCTGGCCGTCCGCTGCGCTGAATTTGCGCAATCCTGTGGCGATCAGTTCGTGCTTCGGTAGCGAGCCAATCTGGCCGTACATCCTGGCGCCTTGCCTGGTGAGGTACAAGGTCTTGCCGTTGGCGAGCTGGTAGTCGCCAATAAATTCAAGGATTTCGTCGGGCCACAACGTAAGCGGCTTCACGTCCTTCTGGGCAGGCACCACAACTGTTTCGACCGAAGTCTGGCTTTGGGCGGGAACGCTAGAAGCGAAGAAGCCCAGGCCGCACGCGAGCAATAGGCGTTTCACGATAGCCTCCCTAAGGTCAGCGCGACGCAAACCGGATGCTGATTACCTTGGGTTCCAGGCCGGCCATCGATGGCGATTCGTCGACATAGTTCAAGCTGCCGCCGACGGAGTTGTCATTTGCCCACACGAGTTCCATCCACATCTTGCCGTCCAGGGCCTGGAACTTCCCATTGCCGGCGCGGGTGATTTCGTGTTCGCTCTGGTCGTCGACCCGCGCATACATGCGCGTAGCCTTGCGAATCAGGTACAGCGTCTTGCCGTTGGAGAGGTCGTATGCGCCCTTGTATTTGCTGAATTCGTCGGGCGACATATAGCTGCGTGAAACCTCTTTCGAGGCGGGGATCAAAACTGTTTGTTCGCTGCCCTGTGCGACCGCCGTAAGGGCGAGCGCGAACAGGCAGCCGGTAGCCACTAACCGCTTCATGATTGCCTCCAATTTTTTTGGTGTGGCCAGGGCTCTAAAATTGCCTGGCTCTTTCAATATAGTGCCCGGTTGGGCAGGATGCTACCCCTGCGTCACCTTGGTTTGTAACCGCGATGCGCAGGCTTTCGCTCGCGTTTAGCGCGAGGCTATTGAGAGGGTGGCATGCACCGGTTGATGACCGGCCATGCTTGGCGAAAAGTTCAGTTCACCGGTGGCGGTATCGTCGTCTTTCCAGACGATGTTCATATCCAGGCTGCCGTCGGCTGCAATGAACTTGCCGTCGCCTTGCCAAAGGATTTGCTGCCGGGGATGATGGCCAACTTGCGCGTAGAGGTGGACTGCGCCGCGCGACAGAGTGAGGGTCTGGCCGTTGGACAGGGCATAGGCGCCCTGGTATTGATAGAACTCTTGCGGTGAGATGAGCTTGCGTTCCAAATTCACTTGCTTCTGCGCGGGCACAACCACCGATTGGTCAGCGCTGGTGCCGCTTTGTGCCGCTGCGGTCGCAGCGAACACAAACAGCCCAGCGGCAGCGAAGTATTGCTTCATGACTGCCTCCATTCGTGGACCAAGGGTGCCAGTTCTAATTGTTGTCTGGCACTTTCCAATATAGCCTTGGAGGAGGCAGGCGGAATTTCAATATTTTGATGAAAGTGACTGCGGCGATACCTTGCGCATATGCCCCATCAACGTTGGTAGGTAACGCGATACACCTTGTGCGCGTGGTCGTCGGAAACCAGTATCGAACCATCCGGCATCACCGCGATATCGACCGGCCTGCCGCTGACCTCTTCGTTCTGCAGGAAACCGTCGATGAAGGCGGTGTCGCTGACCAGCTTGTTGCCGTGCAGGGTGACCAGGCGCACCTGGTAGCCGATCTTGTTGGCGCGGTTCCACGATCCGTGTTCCGCGATCAGCAACTGGTTGCGGTATTGTTCGGGGAACTGCGTGCCCGTGTAGAAGGCCAGGCCAAGCGGCGCCACGTGCGGCCCGAGTGCCGCCACTGGCGGGACATAGGCATCGCAGCTCTTGCCTTTGCCGAACTGCGGATCAGGCAGCACGCCGCCATGGCAGTAGGGGAAGCCGAAGTGCATGCCGGCTTTCGGCGCCACATTCAATTCGCAGGACGGCGTGTTGTCGCCCATTTCGTCGCGGCCGTTATCGGTGAACCACAGTTCCTTCGTCACCGGATGCCAGGTGAAGCCAACCGTGTTGCGCACGCCGCGCGCGTACAGTTCCCAGTTGCTGCCATCGGGGTTCATGCGCCAGATCTTGGCGTAGGCCTCGTTTTCCTTGTCGCAGACATTGCAAGGTGCGCCGATCGGGATGTACAGCTTGCCGTCCGGGCCGGCCTTGATGTATTTGGCGCCGTGCCAGGTTTCGGTTGGCAGGTCGCTCTTGATGACTTTGTAGGCTGGCTTGGCGGCGTAGTTCTTTTCGATATCGTCGAACTTGAGGATGCGCGAAATTTCGCCGACGTACAGGTCGCCGTTCAACAGGGCGACACCGTTGGGATTGTTCAAGCCTTCGGCGACGGTGACGACTTTTTCGGCGACGCCGTCCTTGTTGGCGTCAACCAGGGCGTAGACTTTGCCTGCCTTGGTCGAGCCAACGAAGACCAGGCCGCTGTCGGTCACGGCCAGTTCGCGTGCGCCATCAACCTTGTCGGCATAGACGGCGATCTGGAAACCTTTCGGCAGCGTGAGGGCGGACAGGCCTTTGGCCGGGGCGGCCGGCGCAGTGGCGCGGCCGGTCCCGGCGGCGGCCTTGCGGGCGGCGGCATTGGCCGGCAGCAGGTATTCGGCCAATTGGCTGACCTGGGCGCTGCCCAGTTGCTTGTCCCAGGCCGGCATGCCTTTGTCGATCAAGCCTTTGCCGATCACGCGCACCAGGTTGGCCTTGGTGGGGTGTCCGTGCAGCCAGGTTGCGTCGGCCAGGTTGGGGCCGGCGGCGCCTTGCAGGTCCTTGCCGTGGCATTGGGCGCAATTGGCCTGGTACAGCTTGTGGGCGGCGGTCAGCTCCGGGGCGGAGTATGCCGCGGAGGAGAGCAGGGCGGCAACCATGGCCGGGGCGGCCAGGGTCAGGACTTTGTTATGCATTGTGTTTCCCTCGGGAATGACGAAAAGGCAGTCGGATTATCCGCCTGTTCCCTGTTTTTTGCATTTCGTCGCATAGGGCAGGACGGGGGCAGGGGCGGCCGATATGATGAAACCATCGAAAAACCAGTCATTTCGGGAGTGCAAAATGAAAATCGCTAAAAACATGGAAGCCATCTTCCTGGCCGCCCTTATTATCCTTGGTGGTATTAATATTGCAACCAACGTCGTCACCGGCGCGCTCCCGGAACTGCCTTTCGTCCTCACGGCAGCCAACCTGTAACAATGCGCTGATGACTTACCAAGGATACGAGATGAAGAAACCATTCCAGATTGGCTGGCTGTTCACCGCGCTGTGTCTGTTGCTGGGCCTGGCCCGTGCCGACGACACGACGACGGAAACACGGCCCATCGATGCGCGCGTGGTGCGCGTCAAGCTCGACGGCGTGATCGACCTCAAGCTGCGCCGCGGCGACACGCCGGCGCTCAACATCACCACCGACAAGCGCTACGTCAACAAGGTGACGGCGGTGCAGACCGGCGACACGCTGTACCTCGATACGGAAAGCCGCGGCGTCAAGCTGAAGTCTTCGGCGGTGAAGGTAGAGCTGGTGCTGCCGCAATTGCGGGAACTGGTGTCGGAAGGCGTGGGCAGCACGGAGGTGAGTGGCTTCAGCGGCGAGAATATCGACCTCACCCTGGATGGTGCGGGCAGCATGAAGGTGGTCTGCGACTACAAGAAGCTGAAGGCCAACCTGGGCGGCGTGGGCAGCATGCATGTGTGGGTGACGGAGAACGAAAACGTCGACCTGGACCTGCAGGGGGCGGGCTACATCACCATCGGCGGCCGCAGCAAGAACCTGAAAGCCACGCTGGGTGGCCTGGGCGGCTTGAATGCGCAGCAGTTCAAGGCGGAGGACGTGAGCCTGGATTTGAGCGGCTTGGGCAACGCGACCATCAACGCGTCCAACAACGCCAACCTGAATTTGAGCGGGCTCGGTTCGGTGACCGTGTACGGCAAGCCTACGACCCGCAACGTGAGCGTGGATGGCCTGGGCAAGGTGAGCTGGAAGTAAGAGACATTCTGCAGTGCATAAAAAGAGATAAATCTAAAGCACCATGAAAAAACTACGAGGCGTGTTAATCGCGCTCGGCATCGCACTTGGGCTACAGGCCAGTGCGCATGCCGGGTTCGCGGAAGGGGCCACGGCGTATAACAACAAGAATTATGCGCTGGCCTACAAGGAGATCCTGCCGCTGGCCAAGGCGGGCAATACGGATGCCGAGCATTTGCTTGGCTTGATGTATTACATGGGCCGTGGCGTGCCGCAGGATTACAAGCAGGCGCTGACCTGGCATCGCAAGGCTGCCACCAAGGGCAAGGCGGATGCGCAGTATGTGGTCGGTGCCATGTATTACACCGGCAATGCGGTGATCCAGGACCATAAGGAGGCGGTGACCTGGTTCCGCAAGGCGGCCGAGCAGGGGCACCCGGATGCGCAGCAGGTGCTTGGCCTGATGTACCGGTATCACATTGGCGGCATGCCGCAGGATAACGTGATTGCTTATATGTTGTGGAACCTGGCCGCGGCTGGCGGGTCTGCCAATGCGGCGGAGCAGCGGGCGGCGGTAGCGCGCGGAATGACCCAGGAGCAGATCGAGGAAGGGCAGGCGTTGTCGTCGGCCTGGCGGCGGGGGACGGCGTTGCCGCGCTCGTCGCGCACTGGGGGCGGCTGAAACCGGCAAACGGGGGGGGCTGACCCCGTTTGCCGGTTTCGGGTTACAATCCCGCCCGTCATTGGGGAGTAGCTTCTCCTCCACCTGCGGAGGAGGCATATGTCAACACACTTGGCCCACAGGCCATGGCATATGCGGTCCCATACTTGGCAAGACCTTTGACCACAGCGCCGCCGATTTAGGCCGGGGGCGTGCTGTGGTCATTCGTCCGTGCCCGGCCTGGATTAATACAATGGAATCCCTCCTCATCTCAACCGGCGTCGTCGCCCTGGCCGAAATCGGCGATAAGACCCAGCTGCTGGCCTTCCTGCTGGCGGCCCGTTTCAAGAAGCCGCTGCCGATCATCGCCGGCATCTTTATCGCCACCATCTTCAACCATGGCCTGGCCGGTGCGCTGGGCGCTTGGATCACCTCTTTGCTGACACCGGAAGTGCTGCGCTGGGTGCTGGGCCTGTCTTTCCTCGGCATGGCTGCCTGGACCCTGGTGCCGGACCAGATCGAGGACGATGAAGCCACCATCGCCAGCCGCTTCGGTGTGTTCGGCGCCACCCTGGTGACTTTCTTCCTGGCCGAGATGGGCGACAAGACCCAGGTCGCCACGGTGGCCATGGCCGCCCACTATCCCGACCCGCTGATGGTGGTGGCCGGCACCACGCTCGGCATGCTGGTCGCCGACGTGCCGGCCGTCTTTGCAGGCGACAAGCTGGCCGCGAAAATCCCCCTCAAGCTGGTGCACGGCATCGCTGCCGCCATGTTCGCTGGGCTGGGCCTGGCGACCCTGCTTGGCATGGGCGCACGCTTCGGCCTGTAAGCGCTACAATCGCCTCTTTCCCAGGGAGGTGCTGCCATGATGCGTGCGATCGAAATCCAGAAACCCGGCGCGGCCGATGTGCTGCGTTTATGCGAGCGCCCGCTGCCCGTGGCGAGGGAGGGCGAGCTGCGCATCCGCGTGCACGCGGCCGGCATCAACCGGCCGGACGTGTTCCAGCGCATGGGCAGCTATGCTCCGCCGCCGGGCGCCACCGATATCCCCGGCCTGGAAGTGGCGGGCGAGATCGTCGATGGCGACCTCGCGGCAGGCGGCTTCAAGATCGGCGACATGGTATGTGCGCTGGTGCAGGGCGGCGGCTATGCCGAATACGTGACCGCGCCGGTGGAGCAGGTGCTGCCGGTGCCGCGCGGCCTGTCGCCATTGGAGGCGGCCTCGCTGCCCGAGACTTTCTTCACCGTCTGGAGCAATGTGTTCGACCGCGCTGGGCTCGGCAAGGGCGAGACCCTGCTGGTGCAAGGCGGAACCTCGGGCATCGGCGTGACGGCGATCCAGCTGGCGCGGGCGCTGGGCCATCGCGTGTTTGCCACGGCTGGCAGCGACGAGAAGGCGAGGGCGTGCGAAGCCCTGGGCGCGGCGCGCGGCATCAATTACCGTACCGAGGATTTCGCCGCTGTGGTGCGCGAGCTGACCGGTGATATCGGGGTCGACGTGATCCTGGACATGGTGGGCGGCGATTACCTGCCGCGCGAAATCAGCTGCCTGGCCGATGACGGACGCATCGCCATCATCGCGCTGCTGGGCGGCGCCAAGGGCATGCTGGACATGGGCCAGGTGCTGAAACGCCGCCTGACCATCACCGGTTCGACCCTGCGCCCGCGCTCGGTGGCCTTCAAAGGCGCCATCGCGCGCCAGTTGCGCGAAAAAGCATGGCCCTTGATCGAAGCGGGCGACATCAAGCCCGTCATCTACGAAAGCTTCCCGCTGGAGCAGGCGGCACAGGCCCACGCGCTGATGGAAAGCAGCCACCATGTGGGCAAGATCATGCTGCAAGTGCTTTAGTCCGGCATCCGCTATTTGGCGGGCGGCTTTTTCTTCGTGAAGCGGCTGGCGACAAACGCGACGAAGGCCGCTCCCCAGCCGAAGCCACCCAGCACGATCACCAGGACCACCGCGCCGACGCCAGCTGCCGCCGCGGCAGGTGCGCCCGCCGAAGTGGCGCTCTTGCCGGCGATGAGCCCAAACAGGGCTATGATCGCAACGACAGGAATCAGGATGAGCGGGACGATGATGCTGCGCAGGAAGCGGTGGACAGTCTGCCTCGCGCCGTCGCTGCGCATGCCGTAATAGGTGAGCGCCGGCCATCCGGCCAGGAAAACCAGCGCACCCAGTTCGCCGTTTTTTCCGATCAGTCCCACGATGAGGGCCGCTAGCAGGGCCTGGATGAGGGCCAGCACGGCACTTAACAGGAAGTGCCCGATTTTTTTCATCAGCATGTCTCGCAACCTATCAATTGGTGGCCCAGGCAAGCGCTGCGGCCAATAAGCCCAGGCAAACCGTGCTGGCGGCGACGATGCTCATCAAGAGCCAATAGGCGCCGCCGGCATAGCCGCCCGGCAGCTTGATCATGCCGAACATGGCGGCGGTGGCGGCCAGCGGCAGCAGGAGCAGGGCGGCGACCAGGTATTGGCGGAACTCGCGCTTGCCCTCGCCATGGCGGCGCGCGATGCAAAGCTGGGCCAGCATTGTCCAGGCAAGGAGCAGGGTGCAGGCTGTCGCCAGCAGTGCCAGGCTGCCGGCTTCGTTGTCAAAGGCCAACGGTATGGTGCCGGCCATGATCGAGAGCGGCAGTGCCAGGGCGAAGCCAAAAGAGATGTCAAAAATATTATTTTTCATAGGGCGCGGAGTCTAGCGTTTGACCCGACTTTGGGGCGCACGCTACAATTACGGGTTATTAAAAATTAAGCTACTATGCGCCGCAAACTCGTCATCGGTAACTGGAAAATGAACGGCAGCCGTGCCGCCAACACTACCCTGTTGGCTGGCATCAAGGCTGGCCTGGGTGACGCAAGGGCCGATACCGCGGTCTGCGTCCCAGCCCCGTATCTGGCACAATGTCAGGCTGAACTCACCGGCAGCGCGATTGCCTGGGGTTCGCAGGATGTGTCCGCCCACGCTGCGGGCGCCTACACGGGTGAGATCTCGGCAGCGATGCTGCAGGACTTCGGCAGCAAATTCGCCATCGTCGGCCACTCCGAGCGCCGCTCCTATCACAAGGAGAGCAGCGCCCTGGTGGCGCAGAAGGCGCTGGCCGCCGTGAATGCCGGCCTGGTGCCGGTGGTGTGCGTCGGCGAAACGCTGGAACAGCGCGAAGCCGGCAAGACCGCCGACGTGGTGGGTGAACAGCTGGATGCGGTACTGGAGGTGCTGGGCGCCGGGCAGTTGGCAAAGATTGTGCTGGCGTACGAGCCCGTCTGGGCAATCGGCACCGGCAAGACCGCCACCCCGGACATGGCGCAGGAAGTGCACGCACTGCTGCGCGCCCGGGTGGCACAGAAGGATGCGGCATCGGCCGCCGGCATGCAGATCCTGTATGGCGGCAGCATGAAGCCGGAAAACGCCAAGGAGCTGTTGGCCCAGCCGGATATCGACGGCGGCCTGATTGGCGGTGCGGCACTGAAGGCGGCGGATTTCCTCGCCATCATCGCTGCTGCATAAGCAGGGCAATTTTATTAATTAAGGAATAGCATGAACACTTTGTTCAATCTGGTTATCGTAGTACAGGTCATTTCCGCGGTGGCGATCATCGGCCTGGTATTGCTGCAGCATGGTAAGGGCGCCGATATGGGTGCGGCCTTCGGTTCGGGTGCTTCCGGCAGCCTGTTCGGCGCCTCCGGCTCCTCCAACTTCCTGTCCAAGTCGACCGCCCTGGCGGCAGCGATTTTCTTCGGCGCCACCCTGGGCCTGTCGGTCCTGGCCAGCAAGGGCAACGTTTCGGCCGGTGCCGGCGTGATGGATAACGTCAAGGCGCCAGCGGCAGCCCCTGCGCCGGTCGGCGGCGCGGCAGCGATCCCTTCCGCTGCCCCGGCCCCTGCGCCTGCTGCCCCGGCCGCTGCAACCCCGGCTCCTGTTGAGGCTCCGGCGGCTTCCGCGCCAGCTGCGTCGGCGCCTGCCGCGGCCGCGCCGGCGGCGTCGCCGGCGAAGTAAAACTGGCAACTTTGAACTTTTTGCCGTTTTTCTTCTTGATTATGCGCAATGTGCATTAACAAAGCGACGATCACAGTGTAGAATAGCGGCCTATTGCCGACGTGGTGAAATTGGTAGACACGCTATCTTGAGGGGGTAGTGGCGCAAGCTGTACGAGTTCGAGTCTCGTCGTCGGCACCAAAAAAGATCAAAAGCCAGCAGGTCGTTTGAATCATAGATTCAGGGCTTAGCTGGTTTTTTTACGAGGATGTGTCGTTTGATCCTGGTCTCAGTAGCAAGTGATTGGGGTCGAGCGTATTTCAACTAAGCTGCTTACCCATCGTGAACCTCGAAAATTACTTCCCCGTCCTGTTGTTCCTTCTCGTCGGCATTGGTGTCGGCGTAGTCCCGCAAGTGCTCGGCCATATCCTTGGCCCGAACAAGCCCGATGCGGCCAAGCTTTCCCCATTCGAGTGCGGCTTCGAAGCTTTCGAAGACGCGCGCATGAAATTCGACGTGCGTTACTACCTCGTCGCAATTCTGTTCATTCTGTTCGACCTTGAAACTGCATTCTTCTTCCCATGGGGCGTCTCCATGCGTGAACTGGGCTGGCAGGGTTACGTGACGATGATGGTGTTCATCGCCGAATTCGTGGTCGGTTTTTGGTATATCTGGAAGAAAGGTGCCCTTGATTGGGAATAAGCCATGTCTATTGAAGGCGTATTTAACGAAGGCTTCATCACCACTACCTTTGACACGGTAATCAACTGGGCGCGTACGGGGTCGATGTACCCGATGACGTTCGGTCTGGCTTGCTGTGCGGTGGAGATGATGCATGCTGGTGCTGCCCGTTACGACCTGGAGCGTTTCGGTTTCATGTTCCGTCCGTCGCCACGTCAGTCCGACGTGATGATCGTGGCAGGCACCCTGTGCAACAAGATGGCCCCTGCGCTGCGCAAGGTCTATGACCAGATGCCGGATCCGCGCTGGGTGATCTCGATGGGTTCCTGCGCCAACGGCGGCGGCTACTACCACTACTCGTACTCCGTGGTGCGCGGCTGCGACCGTATCGTGCCGGTCGACGTGTACGTGCCGGGCTGCCCGCCGACTGCAGAAGCCCTGCTGTACGGCATCCTGCAGCTGCATAACAAGATCAAGAAGACCAACACGATCGCGCGGTAAGACCTTATGAACACACATCTGCAAACACTGGTCTCCGCCCTCGAGCAAAAGCTGGGCGAGCGGGCCTCCATCGTCGTCGCGCTGGGCGAAGTGACGATTACAGTCAAATCTGGGGACTACTACCAGGTAATGCAAGAGCTGCGCGACGACGCAGCTTTGCGTTTTGATACGCTGATCGACTTGTGCGGCGTTGACTACTCGACCTACGGTGAAGGCACCTGGGACGGCCTGCGTTTCGCGGCCGTGACCCACCTGCTGTCCGTGGAAAAGAACTGGCGCCTGCGCGTGCGCGTGTTCGCGCCGGACGAAGACTTGCCTATCGTGGCCTCCGTGACCACGATCTGGCGCGCCGCCAACTGGTTCGAGCGCGAAGCGTTCGACCTGTTCGGCATTATTTTCGAAGGCCACAACGACCTGCGCCGCATCCTGACCGACTACGGTTTCATCGGCCACCCATTCCGCAAGGACTTCCCGGTGTCGGGCTACGTTGAAATGCGCTATGACCAGGAGCAGAAGCGCGTCGTCTACCAGCCTGTGACCATCGAGCCGCGCGAAAACGTGCCGCGCGTGATCCGCGAAGAAAACTACGGGAAGTAAGAAATGGCTGAAATTAAGAATTACACCCTGAACTTTGGTCCGCAGCACCCTGCGGCGCACGGCGTGCTGCGCCTGGTGCTGGAGCTGGACGGTGAGGTGATCCAGCGCGCCGACCCGCATATCGGCCTGCTGCACCGCGCCACCGAAAAGCTGGCCGAGCAGAAGACCTACCTGCAATCCGTGCCGTACATGGACCGTCTGGACTACGTGTCCATGATGTCCAACGAACACGCCTACGTGATGGCGATCGAGAAGCTGCTGGGTCTGGACGTGCCGATCCGCGCGCAGTACATCCGCGTGATGTTCGACGAAATCACCCGCCTGCTGAACCACCTGCTGTGGCTGGGCGCGCACGCGCTGGACGTGGGCGCCATGGGCCCGTTCCTGTACGCGTTCCGCGACCGCGAAGACCTGATGGATTGCTACGAGGCCGTGTCCGGCGCGCGTATGCACGCGGCGTACTACCGCCCGGGCGGCGTGTACCGCGACCTGCCGGACGCCATGCCGCAGTACAAGGCATCGCTGATCCGCAACGCCAAAGCGCTGGCCGAGCGTAACGAAAACCGCCAGGGCTCCCTGCTGGATTTCGTGGAAGACTTCACCAAGCGTTTCCCGACCTATGTCGACGAATACGAAACCCTGCTGACCGACAACCGTATCTGGAAACAGCGTACCGTCGGCGTGGGCGTGGTGTCGCCGGAAGATGCGAAGGCCATGGGCTTCACCGGCGCCATGCTGCGCGGCTCGGGCATCGCCTGGGACGTGCGCAAGAAGCAGCCGTACGAAGTCTATGACAAGATGGACTTCGACATCCCGATCGGCACCAACGGCGACTGCTATGACCGTTACCTGGTGCGTATCGAAGAGATGCGCCAGTCGAACAAGATCATCAAGCAGTGCGTGGCATGGCTGAAAGCCAATCCGGGTCCTGTCATGACCAGCAACCGCAAGGTCGCGCCGCCCAACCGCGTGGACATGAAGACCAATATGGAATCGCTGATCCACCACTTCAAGCTGTTTACCGAAGGCTTCCACGTGCCGCCGGGCGAAGCGTACAGCGCGGTGGAACACCCGAAAGGCGAATTCGGCATCTACCTGATCTCCGATGGCGCCAACAAGCCATACCGTATGAAGATCCGCGCACCGGGCTTTGCCCACCTGCAGGGTCTGGACGAAATGTCGCGCGGCCACATGATTGCCGACGCCGTGACCATCATCGGTACCCAGGACATCGTTTTCGGTGAAATCGACCGCTAAGGGCAAGAAATGCTGTTATCCCAAGAATGCTATAAAAAAATCGACCGCGAGTTGGCCAAGTATCCGGCCGACCAGCGCCAGTCGGCCGTGATGGCCTCGCTGGCCCACGCCCAGGTTGAACTGGGCTGGCTGTCGCCACAAACCATGAAGGAAATCGCGGACTACATCCGCATGCCGGCCATCGCCGTGCAGGAAGTCGCGACTTTCTACAATATGTACAACCTGAAGCCGGTCGGCAAGCACAAGATCACCGTGTGCACCAACCTGCCATGCGCACTGTCGGGCGGCGTGAAAGCTGCCGAGCACCTGAAGGCCAAGCTGGGCATCGACTTCCGCGGCACCACCGAAGACGGTGCGTTCACGCTGATGGAAGGGGAGTGCATGGGGGCCTGCGGCGACGCGCCGGTACTGCTGGTCAATAACCACCGCATGTGTTCCCACATGAGCAACGACAAACTGGACGCCCTCGTGGAGGAGCTCAAGAAATGACTTCCCTGCACGACCGTCACATCAATCCGCTGATCCTGAAGGATCTGAACGGCGACAACTGGCACCTGGCCGACTACGTCAAACGCGGTGGTTACTCCGCGCTGCGCCGCATCATCGAAGAAAAAATCGCGCCGGAAGCGATCATCGCCGACCTGAAGACCTCCGGCCTGCGCGGCCGCGGCGGTGCGGGTTTCCCGACCGGCCTGAAATGGTCCTTCATGCCGCGCCAGTTCCCTGGCCAGAAGTACCTGGTCTGCAACACCGACGAAGGCGAACCGGGTACCTTCAAGGACCGCGACATCATCCGCTACAATCCGCACTCGCTGATCGAAGGCATGGCCATCGGCGCGTATGCGATGGGCATCACCGTGGGCTACAACTACATCCACGGCGAGATCTTCCAGGATTACCTGCGCTTTGAAGAAGCGCTGGAAGAGGCGCGCGCCGCCGGCTTCCTGGGCGACAAGATCATGGGTTCGGACTTCAGCTTCCAGCTGCACGCCCACCATGGCTACGGTGCCTACATCTGCGGCGAAGAAACCGCGCTGCTCGAATCGCTGGAAGGCAAAAAAGGCCAGCCGCGCTTCAAGCCGCCGTTCCCGGCCTCGTTCGGCCTGTACGGCAAGCCGACCACCATCAACAACACCGAGACTTTCGCGGCCGTTCCGTTCATCCTGAACATCGGCGCCGAGAACTACCTCGGCCTGGGCAAGCCTAACAACGGCGGCACCAAGATCTTCTCGATCTCGGGCGACGTCGAGCGTCCAGGCAATTACGAAGTCCCGCTGGGCACCCCGTTCGCCAAGCTGATGGAGCTGGCCGGCGGTATGCGCGGCGGCAAGAAGATCAAGGCCGTGATCCCCGGCGGTTCGTCCGCTCCGGTGATCCGCGGCGAGATCATGATGCAGACTGACCTCGATTACGATTCGATCGCCAAAGCCGGCTCCATGCTCGGTTCGGGCGCCGTGATCGTGATGGACGAGACGCGCTGCATGGTGAAGGCCCTGGAACGCCTGTCCTACTTCTACTTTGAAGAGTCGTGCGGCCAGTGCACCCCGTGCCGTGAAGGCACCGGCTGGATGTACCGCATGATCCACCGTATCGAAAACGGCCAAGGCCGTCCGAGCGACCTGGACATGCTGAACTCCATCGCCGACAACATCCAGGGCCGCACCATCTGCGCGCTGGGCGATGCTGCCGCCATGCCGGTACGCGCCTTCGTCAAGCAGTTCCGCGAAGAATTTGAATATCACGTCGAACATAAGCACTGTCTGGTGCCTGTTTCGGCTTACTAAGCTGCGATTATCATGGTTGAAATCGAAATTGACGGCAAAAAGGTAGAAGTCCCTGCGGGTAGCATGGTGATGGACGCCGCCAACAAGTTGGGCACCTACATCCCGCACTTCTGCTATCACAAGAAATTGTCGATCGCGGCAAACTGCCGTATGTGCCTGGTCGAAGTGGAGAAGGCGCCGAAGCCTTTGCCAGCATGCGCCACGCCGGTATCGGCTGGCATGATTGTGAAGTCCGCCTCCGACAAGGCTGTGCAGGCACAGAAGTCGGTGATGGAATTCCTGCTGATTAACCACCCGCTGGATTGCCCAATCTGCGACCAGGGCGGTGAGTGCCAGCTGCAGGACTTGGCCGTAGGTTACGGCAAGATGGAGTCCCGCTACGAGGAAGAAAAGCGCGTGGTGCCGCCGAAGGCCGGCAGCGCGCTGGTGGCGATGGAAGAAATGTCGCGTTGCATCCACTGCACCCGTTGCGTGCGCTTTGGCCAGGAAGTGGCCGGCGTGATGGAACTGGGCATGCTGGGCCGCGGCGAGCATTCCGAGATCACCACCTTCGTCGGCGAAGCGGTGAGCTCCGAGATGTCGGGCAATATGATCGACCTGTGCCCGGTCGGCGCGCTGACCTCGCGTCCGTTCCGCTACAGCGCCCGTACCTGGGAACTGTCGCGCCGCAAATCGGTCTCCCCGCACGATTCCACCGGCGCCAACCTGATCGTGCAAGTGAAGCAGGGCTCCGTGAAGCGCGTGCTGCCGTTCGAGAACGACGACGTCAACGAGTGCTGGATTTCCGACAAAGACCGCTACTCCTACGAAGCGCTGGAAAGCGCCGAGCGCCTGACCAAGCCGATGCTGAAGCAGGGCGGCGAGTGGAAGGAAGTTGAATGGCAAGTCGCGCTGGAATACGTGGCGCACGGCCTGAAGAACATCAAGCACGAACACGGTGCGGATGCGCTGGCTGCCTACGGCACCGCGCATTCCACCGTGGAAGAACTGGCCCTGCTGAAGAAACTGATGCACGGCGTGGGTTCGGAGCACGTGGACTTCCGCCTGCGCCAATCCGACTTCGCGCTGGACGGCGAAGTGAAGCCATGGCTGGGCATGCCGATCGCCGAACTGAGCGCGCTGCAGCGCGTGTTCGTGATCGGTTCCTTCCTGCGCAAGGACCACCCGCTGTTCGCCACCCGCATCCGCGCGGCCGTGAAGGCCGGCGGCAAGCTGTCCGTGCTGCACGCTGCCGATACCGAAAACCTGATCACCACCGCCAACAAGATCATCGCTGCGCCGACCGACTGGCTGGCCGCGTTGTCCGGCGTGGTTGCCGCCGTGGCGAAAGCCAAGGGCGTGGCCGCTCCGGCCGGCTTTGAAGGCGTGGTGGCTTCGGCCAACGCCGATGCGATCGCCGAATCCCTGCTGGGCGGCGAGCGCAAGGCGGTGTTCCTGGGTAACGCCGCCGTGGCGCATCCGGAAGCGTCGAAGCTGCACGCAGCGGCGCAGTGGATCGCCGAACAGACCGGCGCCAAGCTGGGGGTCCTGACCGAGGCGGCCAACACCGTTGGCGGCTACCTGGTTGGCGCCACCGCGAAGAGCGCTGCGCCGGCCTTCTCCGTGCAGAAGAAAGCCTATGTGCTGCTGAACGCCGAGCCGGAACTGGACGCTGCCAACCCGCAAGCTGCCAAGGCCGCGCTGAACGCCGCCGACATGGTGGTGGCGATGTCGGCCTTCAAGCACGGCATGGATTATGCCGACGTGCTGCTGCCGGTCGCGCCGTTCGCCGAGACTTCCGGCTCCTTCGTCAATGCCGAAGGCCGCCTGCAGTCTTTCAACGGCACCGTCAAGCCGATGGGCGACGCCCGTCCGGCCTGGAAAGTGCTGCGCGTACTGGGCAACATCCTGGGTCTGGGCGGCTTCGACTACGAAACGTCGGAATCGATCCGCGACGAACTGTTCGAAAAAGGCGTGTCCGACCTGTCGGCCAAGCTGTCGAACGTGTCGCGCAAGGCAGCAGTTGCCGGCGTGCCGTTCACCGCAACCGGCTTGCAGCGCCTGGCCGACGTGCCGATCTACTTCGCTGACGCCATGGCGCGCCGTTCCGGCCCGCTGCAGGCGACCACCGATGCTGCCGCGCCTAAAGCGCACCTGTCCACTGCCACCGCGCAGCAGATCGGCGTGAAAGCCGGCGACAAGGTCGAAGTGAAGCAGGGCTCCGGCTTTGCGATCCTGGAAGCCATCATCGACGCCGGCCTGCCAGCGAACGTGGTGCGCGTGTCCGCCGCACACGCATCGACCTCGATGCTGGGCGCGATGTTCGGTGAGATCACCGTTGCTAAAGCAGGGGAGGGCAAGTAATGGCTCTGCCAGAAATGATTGATTCGATTAAAGTGATGGGCGAGGCCAACCTCGGCACCTTCTGGCCGTTCGTCTGGACCATGGCCAAGATCCTGTGCGTGACCCTGCCCCTGATGGGCCTGGTTGCCTACCTGACCCTGTGGGAGCGCAAGCTGCTGGGCTGGATCCAGATCCGTATCGGCCCCAACCGCGTGGGCCCGAACGGCCTGCTGCAGCCGATCGCCGACGCGCTGAAACTGCTGTTCAAAGAGATCATCGTCCCGACCAAGTCGAACAAGTCCCTGTTCTTCATCGGTCCGGTGATGACCATCATGCCGGCGCTGGCATGCTGGGCGGTGGTGCCGTTCGCCCCGGGCGCCGCCCTGGCCGACGTCAACGCCGGCCTGCTGCTGATCATGGCGATCGCCTCGATGGAGGTGTACGGCATCATCATCGCCGGCTGGTCCGCCAACTCGAAGTACTCCTTCATGGGCGCGATGCGTGCATCGGCACAGATGGTGTCCTACGAAATCGCGATGGGCTTCGCCCTGGTGATCGTGCTGATGGTTTCCGGTTCGCTGAACCTGTCGGAAATCGTCGCCGGCCAGCAGAAGGGCACCATGGCTGCCATGGGCCTCAGCTTCCTGTCCTGGAACTGGCTGCCGCTGCTGCCGATCTTCGTGGTGTACCTGATTTCCGGCCTGGCAGAATGTAACCGTCACCCGTTCGACGTGGTGGAGGGCGAGTCCGAGATCGTCGGCGGCCACATGGTTGAATACGGCGGCATGGCCTATGCCATGTTCTTCCTGGCGGAATACGCCAACATGATCCTGATCTCGCTGCTGGCGTCGATCATGTTCCTGGGCGGCTGGGCTGCTCCGATCGCAGCGCTGGATATCGGCGGCGTGTTCGGTGGCTTCTTCTGGTTGTTCATCAAGACCTTCTTCATCGTGTCGCTGTTCATCTGGACCCGCGGAACGTTCCCACGTTATCGCTACGACCAGATCATGCGTTTGGGCTGGAAAGTGTTCATCCCACTGACCCTGGCTTACCTGGTCTTCGTGGCGACCTGGATGCAGACCTCCTGGAATATTTGGAAGTAAGAGAGCGAATACAGAATGGACCGATTGAAAGATTTCTTCGGCAGCTTCTTGCTGACCGAGCTGTTCAAGGGGATGGCGCTGACGGGCAAATACATGTTTGCCAAGAAGATTACCGTCCAGTTCCCTGAAGAGAAAACCCCGATCTCGCCGCGTTTCCGCGGCCTGCACGCCCTGCGCCGTTACCCGAACGGCGAAGAGCGCTGCATCGCCTGCAAACTGTGCGAAGCAGTGTGCCCGGCGATGGCGATCACCATCGAGTCGGAGCAGCGTGACGACGGCAGCCGCCGTACCACCCGCTACGACATCGACCTGACCAAGTGCATCTTCTGCGGCTTCTGCGAAGAATCCTGCCCGGTGGACTCGATTGTCGAGACCCACGTACTGGAATACCACGGCGAAAAACGCGGTGACCTGTACTACACCAAAGAGATGCTGCTGGCCGTAGGCGACCGCTATGAAGCGGACATCGCGGCTAACCGCGCGGCCGATGCCAAGTACCGCTGATCGCCGAGGCTAATCATATGAACTTCACTTCTATTTTGTTCTACGTGTTCGCCGCCATCCTGGTGCTGGCGTCGCTGCGCGTCATTACGGCTCGCAACCCGGTGCAAGCTGCCTTGTTCCTGGTGCTGGCCTTCTTCCAGGCGGCCGGCATCTGGATGCTGCTGAAAGCCGAATTCCTGTCCATCGTGCTGGTGCTGGTGTACGTCGGCGCCGTGATGGTGCTGTTCCTGTTCGTCGTGATGATGATCGACATCGACCTCGACAAGCTGCGCGCCGGCTTCTGGAATTACCTGCCGCTGGCGGCGATTGTCGGTGGCGTGATCGTGATCGAGATGTCGGCTGTCATCTGGCGCGCCTTCCCGGGCACCGGTACCGCCGTGCCCGAGGCAGCCAACAGCATCGGCCAGACCAAGGCGCTGGGCCTGAAGATCTACACCGAGTACATCTACGCGTTTGAAATCGCGGCCGTGGTGCTGCTGGTGGCAATCGTTGCCGCCGTGGCCCTGACCCTGCGCAAGCGCAAAGACACCAAGGCTATCGACCCGGGCCTAGCCGTCCGCGTCAAGCGTAATGACCGCCTGAAGATCGTGAAGATGGACGCCACCGTCCACGCTCCGGTCGCCCCGGCGGAAACGAAGGAGGCACCATGACTTTATCCTCGGTACTGATCCTGGGCGCGATCCTGTTCGCGATCTCGATCGTCGGTATTTTCCTGAACCGCAAGAACGTCATCGTCCTGCTGATGGCCATCGAACTGATGCTGCTGGCAGTGAACATGAACTTCATCGCGTTCTCGCACTACCTGGGCGACGCGGCCGGGCAGATCTTTGTCTTCTTCATCCTGACCGTGGCGGCTGCCGAATCGGCAATCGGCCTCGCGATCCTGGTGGTGATGTTCCGTAACCTGGACACCATCAACGTGGAAGACCTGGACAGCCTCAAAGGCTAAGTTAAAACCTCGAAAAATAGATAAGGTAAATCATGACGGGGCAACTTAACCCAACCCTCCTTCTGGCCGTTCCGCTGGCGCCATTGGCAGGTTCCGCAATCGCGGGCCTGCTGGGCACCAAGTTCTTCGGCAATGTCGTCGGCCGCAAGGTGTCGCATACCGCGACCATCCTGGGCGTGCTGATCGCCTTCCTGATCTCGTTCCAGACCCTGCTGCAGGTGATGGATGGCGCCACCTACAACGCGGACGTGTACCGCTGGATGACCGTGGCCGGCGTCAAGCTGGCGGTCGGCTTCCAGATCGACACGCTGACCGCGATGATGATGAACGTGGTGACGTTCGTGTCGCTGATGGTGCACATCTACACCATCGGCTACATGGCTGAAGACGAAGGCTACAACCGCTTCTTCTCCTACATCTCGCTGTTCACCTTCTCGATGCTGATGCTGGTGATGTCGAACAACTTCCTGCAGCTGTTCTTCGGCTGGGAAGCTGTCGGCCTGGTGTCCTACCTGCTGATCGGCTTCTGGTACACCCGCCCGACCGCCATCTTCGCCAACATGAAGGCCTTCCTGGTCAACCGCGTGGGCGACTTCGGCTTCATCCTGGGCATTGGCCTGATCCTGGCCTACACCGGTTCCATGGACTACCAGGAAGTGTTCGCCAAGAAGGATGCGCTGATCAACGGCACCCTGCCGGGCACCGACTGGATGCTGATCTCGGTTGCCTGTATTTGCCTGTTCATCGGCGCGATGGGCAAGTCGGCGCAGTTCCCGCTGCACGTCTGGCTGCCGGATTCGATGGAAGGCCCGACCCCGATCTCGGCGCTGATTCACGCGGCAACCATGGTTACCGCCGGCATCTTCATGGTGACCCGCATGTCGCCGCTGTTCGAAATGTCGGACGCTGCGCTGTCGTTCATCCTGGTGATCGGTTCGATTACCGCGCTGTTCATGGGCTTCATGGGCATCATCCAGAACGACATCAAGCGCGTGGTGGCCTACTCGACCCTGTCGCAGCTGGGCTACATGACCGTGGCACTGGGCGCCTCCGCTTACTCGGTGGCCGTGTTCCACCTGATGACCCACGCGTTCTTCAAGGCCCTGCTGTTCCTGGGCGCCGGCGCTGTCATCATGGCGATGCACCACGACCAGGACATCCGCAATATGGGCGGCCTGAAGAAGTACCTGAAGATCATCTGGATCACCTCGCTGCTGGGCTCCCTGGCGCTGATCGGTACCCCGTTCTTCTCCGGCTTCTACTCGAAAGACATGATCATCGAAGCGGTGCATGCCACCCACCTGCCGGGCGCTGGCTTTGCCAACTTCGCCGTGCTGGCCGGCGTGTTCGTGACGGCGTTCTACTCCTTCCGTATGTACTTCGTCGTGTTCCACGGCCCGGAGAACTTCGGCAAGGAACACCACCACGCGCACGATTCGCACCACGCTGACGAAGGCGAGGAAGACGACCACGGCCACCACGGCCTGGCCCCGGGCGAGAAGCCGCATTCGCCAGGCCTGGTAGTGACGCTGCCGCTGATCCTGCTGGCTATCCCGTCGGTCATCATCGGCGCGATCGCGATCGAACCTATGCTGTTCGGCAGCTTCTTCAAGGACGTGATCTTCGTCGGCGAGAACCACCACGCGATGCACGAACTGGCGGAAGAATTCCACGGCCCGGTTGCCATGGCAATCCATTCCCTGACCACGCTGCCGCTGTGGCTGGCGATTGCAGGCGTGGCTTCGGCTTACTACTGCTACATGGTCAATCCGAAGGTCCCTGCATGGTTCTACGCGAAATTCAAGTTCCTGCACACCCTGCTGGATAACAAGTACTACATGGACAAGTTCAACGAGGCTGTCTTTGCCCGCGGCGCACGCCTGCTGGGCGAGGGCCTGTGGGCAGCGGGCGACCGCGCCATCATCGATGGCCTGCTGGTGAACGGTTCGGCGAAAGTGGTGGGCTGGTTCTCCAGCATCACCAAGGTGTTCCAGACCGGCTACATCTATCACTACGCCTTCGTGATGATCATCGGTATCCTGGGCTTCCTGGTGTACTTCCTGCCGTTTTGGCACGCTTAACAGCTGACGCAAAAGAGATAACAAATGCAGTCAACGATTAATACTCTACCTCCTTACCTCAGCCTGTCGATCTGGGTTCCGATCGTCTTCGGCCTGATCGTACTGGCCATCGGCCGCGATACGCGTGCCGGCATGGTGCGCGTGCTGGCGCTGGTAGGCGCCCTGGTATCCCTGGTGCCGACCATCCCGCTGATGACGCAGTTCGACAACGTGGCCCACGGCATGCAGTTCGTCGAGAAGTCGGCCTGGATCGACCGCTTCAACATCTTCTACTCGCTGGGCATCGACGGCCTGTCGATGTGGTTCATTCCGCTGACCGCCTTCATCACGGTCATCGTGGTGATCTCGGCCTGGGAAGTGATCACCGAGCGCGTGGCGCAGTACATGGGCGCGTTCCTGATCCTGTCGGGCCTGATGATCGGCGTGTTCGCCGCCATGGACGGCCTGCTGTTCTACTTCTTCTTCGAAGCGACCCTGATCCCGATGTACATCATCATCGGCGTGTGGGGTGGTGCCAACCGCATCTACGCAGCGTTCAAGTTCTTCCTGTACACCTTCTTCGGCTCGCTGCTGACGCTGGTTGCCATCATCTACCTGTACAACAAGTCGGGTAGCTTCAGCATCCTGGACTGGCACAAGCTGCCGCTGACCATGGGTGAGCAGATCGCGATCTTCTTCGCCTTCTTCATGGCGTTCGCCGTGAAGGTGCCGATGTTCCCGGTCCACACCTGGCTGCCGGACGTCCACGTGGAAGCGCCGACCGGCGGCTCCGCCGTGCTGGCCGCGATCATGCTGAAACTGGGTGCTTACGGCTTCCTGCGTTTCTCCCTGCCGATCGTGCCTGACGCTTCGCACAAGCTGGCGCCGTTCGTCATCGTGCTGTCGCTGATCGCCGTGATCTACATCGGCCTGGTGGCCCTGGTGCAGAAAGACATGAAGAAACTGGTGGCGTATTCGTCCATCGCGCA
Organism: Duganella sp. CF458; assembly: GCF_900113115.1. GTDB lineage: Bacteria > Pseudomonadota > Gammaproteobacteria > Burkholderiales > Burkholderiaceae_D > Rugamonas. Next base: position 34,736 of record NZ_FOOF01000027.1, read on the forward strand.
CATGGGCTTCGTGACCCTGGGCTTCTTCATGTTCAACGACATGGCAGTGCAGGGCGGTATCGTGCAGATGGTGTCGCACGGCTTCATCTCCGGCGCGATGTTCCTGTGCATCGGCGTGCTGTACGACCGCATGCACTCGCGCCAGATCGCCGACTACGGTGGCGTGGTGAACAAGATGCCAAAGTTCGCCGCATTGTTCATCCTGTTCTCGATGGCCAACTGCGGCCTGCCAGCCACCTCCGGCTTCGTGGGCGAGTTCATGGTGATCCTGGGCGCGGTGCAGTTCAACTTCGTGACCGGCATCCTGGCCGCTACCGCCCTGATCTTCGGCGCGGCTTACTCCCTGTGGATGGCCAAGCGCGTGATCTTCGGCGCCATCACCAACCCGCACGTGGAAGAGCTGACCGACGTTAACAACCGCGAGTTCCTGATGCTGGGCATCCTGGCGATCGCTGTGCTGGTGATGGGTCTGTACCCGGCGCCGTTCACGGACGTGATGCAGGTTTCCGTGGCCGACCTGCTGGCGCATGCCGCTCAAAGCAAGCTGCCAGCCGTCGTGGCCCCTTGATTGCAAATAGGACCAAGTTTTCATGAATACCACTAACCTGATCCCGCTCTACGCAGAAGTCTTTCTGCTGATCGCCGCTTCGGCGATCCTGCTGATCGACATGTTCCTGGACCAGAGCAAACGTGCGATCACTTACATGCTGACGCTGGCGACCCTGGCGGGTGCGGCCTTCTTCAGCTTTGCCGACTTCTCGGCCGGCAGCACGGTGTACGCGTTCTCGAACATGTTCATCAACGACCCGATGGGCAACCTGCTGAAACTGTTCTCCTACCTGACCACGGCGATGACGCTGGTGTATGCGCGCCAGTATTCCACCGACCGCGGCATGTTGGGCGGCAACCTGGGCGGCGAGTTCTACGTCCTGGCGCTGTTCTCCATGCTGGGCCAGATGGTGATGATCTCGGCAAACAATTTCCTGACCATCTACCTGGGCCTGGAACTGATGTCGCTGTCGCTGTACGCCCTGGTGGCCCTGCGCCGCGACGATGCCCGCGCGACCGAAGCAGCGATGAAGTACTTCATCCTGGGTGCATTGGCTTCCGGCTTCCTGCTGTATGGCATGTCGATGCTGTACGGCGCGACCGGCTCGCTGGATATCTCCCGTGTGGCGGCCGTCATCGGCTCGGGCACCGTCGACAAGTCGATCCTGGTATTCGGCCTGGTGTTCGTCGTGGCTGGCCTGGCCTTCAAACTCGGCGCGGTGCCATTCCATATGTGGGTACCGGACGTCTACCAGGGTGCGCCTACCGGCGTGACCCTGCTGCTGGGCGGTGCACCGAAGCTGGCGACCTTCGCCATCTGCGTGCGCCTGCTGGTGGAAGGCATGCTGCCAATGGCATTCGACTGGCAGCAGATGCTGATGATCCTGGCCGTGCTGTCGCTGGCGATCGGTAACTTGACCGCCATCGCACAGACCAACTTGAAGCGCATGCTGGCTTACTCCACCATCGCGCAGATGGGCTTCGTGCTGCTGGGCCTGATGGCTGGCGTGGTTGGCGGCCACGATACCGCCAATGCTGCCGCTGCCTACTCGGCTGCCATGTACTACTCGATCACCTACGTGCTGACCACGGTCGGTTCGTTCGGCCTGATCATGCTGCTGGCGCGCCAGGGCTTCGAAGCGGAAGAAATCGACGACTTCAAGGGCCTGTCCAAGCGCAGCCCGGCCTACGCGCTGCTGATGTCCGTGCTGATGTTCTCGCTGGCCGGCGTGCCGCCGATGATGGGCTTCGCCGCCAAGTTCGCGGTGCTGCAATCGGTGCTGGCTACCGGCGCTGTGTGGCTGACCGTGTTCGCCGTGATGTTCTCGCTGGTGGGCGCGTTCTACTACATCCGCATCGTGAAAGTCATGTGGTTCGACGAGCCAGCCGACAACGCACCGCTGTCCGTCACCAGCGACAAGGGCATTGTGCTGGCACTGAACGGCTTGGCCGTCGTGGTGCTGGGCATGATTCCAGGTCCGCTGCTGAATGCCTGCATGGCGGCCATGCAGAAGACCCTGGCTTCCTGATAGATGGACGTCAATGCATCATCCTGGCTGGTCATCCTGCTTGCAGTGGTGGCCGCCAACCTGCCTTTTCTGAACGAGAAGGTATTTGCCCTGGTTCCGCTGAAAGCCGCGCGCAAGCCATTCCTGGTGCGGTTGGCGGAACTGGCAATGCTGTATGTCGTCGTAGGCGGCATCGGCATCGCGCTCGAATCCCGCATCGGCACCGCGTTTCCACAGAACTGGGAGTTCTACTGGGTCGCGGCTTTCGCTTTCCTGGTGTTTGCTTTTCCTGGCTTCGTGGTACGCTACCTGCGTAAACACCACGAATAAACCGGTAGACCAGGGTCTGGCCCGCAGGGGCAGACCCTGGTCTACCGGTTTAAAAAGCAAACCATGGACAACCACCTAAAAGAAACCAAAATAGACGGCAGCATCGCCTACGACGGCGGCTTCCTCAAAGTCCACCGCGACACGGTCAGCCTGCCCGACGGCAAGCACACCAAGCGCGAATACATCCGCCACCCCGGCGCCGTAGTGATTATTCCCGTGCTGGATAACGGCAAGGTCCTGCTGGAACGCCAGTACCGCTACCCGAACGACCGCGTCTTCATCGAACTCCCGGCCGGCAAGATCGACCCGGGCGAAGACCCGCTGGCATGCGCCATGCGCGAGCTGGAAGAAGAAACAGGCTACACCGCCAGCGACTGGCAATTCGTCAGCACCATCCACAATGCCATCGCCTATTCGGACGAGCACCTGGACATCTACCTGGCACGCGGCCTGACCGCCGGCGAAGTAAAGCTGGATGATGGGGAGTTCATCGAAACGATCACCGTCAGCGTCGACGAAATGCTGGACTGGGTCCGTGGCGGCAAAATCACCGACGTCAAAACCGTGATCGGTGCCTTCTGGCTCGACAAGCTGCGTGCCGGCGCCTGGAAGCTGGACTGAATCCATGAACGGTTCGCGCAGCCTGTTGCTGGTTGGCGCCCTCGCGGCAAACCAGGCGCAGGCGGCGCAAGTGCAGCGTACCCCATTTCAGATCCGCTGCGAGGACACGATCAGCAAGACAGTCTCGGTACTGTCGGCGCGCCAGAACGGCTACACCGTCAACACCCAGCTCTCGTACAGGCAGCTCTCGGCCATGCGCACCGAGAAGATGCCGGCCACCGGTTATGTGCTGGGCCTGACCCGCACCGAGTCGCGCGTGCAGATCGGCCTCGACGGCCCGATGCTCATGGATCCCGCCAGTGGCTACGAATGCGTGGCGCCACAGATCAAGGTGCAGTTGACGTACGCCCCGGTGCGCATCTACGTCGGCAACGAGTTCCCGCCCGGGACTTGCGGCTACGCCGAAATCCTGACGCACGAACTGCGGCACATGAACGCTTATATGGATCACCTGGTCAAGGTCGAGGAAGTCGTGCGCACAGCACTGGCGCGGCGTTTCGAAGCCAAGCCGTTGTACGCTCCAGCCGGCACCGCACGCTCGGCGCTGGCGCACGAAATCGACAGCGGTTGGCTGCCCTATATCAAGGCCGAAATGGCGAAAGTGGAGGTGCGGCAGGCATTGATCGATTCGCCGGCTGAATATGCCCGTTTGAGCAAGGCATGCAACGGCGAGATACAAACCATTTTGAGGAAGTCACGTAACAAAAAATGAAGCGATATTTCGCACTGATTCCCGCCGCCGGTGTCGGCGCACGCATGGCGGCCGCCAGCCCCAAGCAGTATCTGCCGATCAATGGCGTGCCGATGCTGCAGCACACGCTGGACGCATTCCGCCAAAGCGAGTTGATCGCACACACCTTCGTGGTGGTGAGCGCCGGCGACGGCTATATCGAATCCATCACCCCCGAACTTGGCGTGACGGTCTTGCGCTGCGGCGGCGCCACGCGCATGGAGTCGATCCTGAACGGCTTGCGTGCCATGCGCGCCAGCGTGGGCGACGACGACCTGGTGCTGGTGCACGACGCCGCGCGCCCCGGTTTGACCCCCGCCATGATCGCAAAGCTGATCGCGGCAGTGGGCGACCATGAAGGCGGCGGGCTGCTTGCGCTGCCGGTGGTGGACACGGTAAAGTCCACGCGCTCGGGCACCGTGCAGACCACGCCGCGCGACGGCCTGTGGCTGGCGCAGACGCCGCAAATGTTTTCTTACGCGCTGCTGCTGCGGGCACTGGCGCTTGCGCCGGATCCGAACGCGATTACCGACGACGCCAGCGCAGTCGAGATGCTGGGCTTTTCGCCCAAGCTGGTCGAAGGCCATCCGCGCAATATGAAGGTGACGCTGCCGAGCGATATCGCGATCGCAGAAATGTATTTAGGACAGGATTCAAAATGACGCACCTCCCATTCCGTATCGGCCAGGGCTACGACTCGCACCGCCTGGTTGAAGGCCGCAAACTGATACTCGGTGGCGTCGATATCCCGCACGAACGCGGCTTGCTTGGGCACTCGGATGCCGACGCGCTGCTGCACGCAATCACCGACGCGATCCTCGGCGCGGCAGCGCTAGGCGACATCGGCAAGCACTTTCCGGATACCGCCGAAGAATTCCGCGGCGCTGATTCGCGCGTGCTGCTGCGCGAGGCCGCCAAGCGCGTGCGCGCCACCGGCTACGATATCGGCAATGTAGATTGCACCATCATTGCGCAGCGCCCGAAAATGGCGCCGCATATTGCCAGCATGGCGGCCAATATCGCCGCCGACCTGGGCGTGCCGGCCGGCCATGTGAACGTGAAGGCCAAGACCAACGAGAAGCTCGGCTATCTCGGCCGCGAAGAGGGCATTAACGCGGAAGCTGTAGCGCTGCTAGTGTTGCGCCAGGGGGCGTAAGGCCATGACGTCCCGCCAGCCGCCGCGCGAACCAGCGACCGGCGCGTCGCTTGCCGCATCACGCCTGCCGCCACTGGAAGCCTCGCGCGCCGTGCCAGCCGGCGAGGCGGCCCAAGCCGCCAAAAACGAAGCGCGCGAACGCCGCGATGCCGAGATGCGCGGCGTTTCGTCGATGCAGGAAATGCGTGACGCAATCCGCGCCGTTGCCCGCACTTTACCGGCAATCGATGCCGTGCCGCGTGTTCGTCCCATGAGCGCAACCGCGTTCCGCGCCCGGGCTCGCGAAGGTTTGCCATTCCTGATTCCTGGGGCGGTTGCGCGTTGGCCGATCTGTGCGCTCGGCCCGGAGGTGTTACGCGAACGTTTCGGCGGCGTGCCGGTGCGCGCCCGGGTTGGCGACTATATCGGCACCGCATTCGCACCGGACCGCGCAATGCTCGATACCACGATGCGCGAATACCTCGACCTCGCTGAGGCAACTGAAGGCTTGCCGCCATACCTCGGCAACCTGGAGTTGCGTGAGCTGAATAGCCTGTGCCACTGGCCGACGTATTTCGAAAAGATGGGCCCGCCGCGCTTCTGGATCGGCCCCGCAGGAACGGTCACGCCGCTGCACTGCGACTTTGACGACAACATCTTCGCGCAAGTGTGGGGCAGCAAGCGAATTTTCCTGTCGCCGCCGCACCACGACGAATTCCTTTATATCCGCGAGGCGAATCCAGTCCTGTTCGGCAGCCCATTTGACCCGGAGGCGCCGGACTTCGAGCGCTACCCATTGGCGCGACAAGCCACGATGATCGAAGTGATCGTGCAGCCGGGCGACATGCTCTACGTCCCCGCCGGCTGGTATCACCAGGTGCGCGCGCTGACGTTTTCGCTGTCATCCAATCGCTGGGCGCGCGCGAAGCCATTTGCTTTGAATATTGGTCTGTTACATGGATAATTTTGTCACCAGGCGCGCTGAAGAATTACCGATCGATCTGCATATTGCGCTAAAGTCAAACGGCGACTGAAATCGGCCAGCAGCCGACGTTGGATATTTGAAATGACATACACCTTAAAGATGACCGCATACTCGCTTTTGATGCTTTTGGGCTCAGCTGCGCTTTCGTATTACAGCCTTATGCATCTGCTGAACACTCGACTTGTATTCGGTGTTTTTGTAGTCGGTTTTGCATTCGTTGGCGGTGCTGTGTGGCATTTTTTACCGTGGTCCAGGGGCTCAATGGGCCATGCCTTTTCGACTGGGATGGGCATCGGTCTGTTTGCCGCAACGGTTGTCTACTTCGTATCCAGTTATGGCGGATAACCGCATCCGGCCAACGGCCGCCGTCCGAACGGAGCCGGCCTGAGCGGCGTGTGCTACCCACCTGCATTTCAACAAATAATTTGAGCGATTGAAGAAACTTTGAGTCTCGTAGAAATTTCGAATGAACTTGCGGCGTTGTTTCCAAATGATCGGGTCACACGCGACCTGAACGAGCAACTATTTGCTGATCTGCCAGCCGGCGTAAGCCTTTCTGTCGAACTTGACGGAGCACTGTTCAAGATCCCATCAATGTGCCAGCATGAGGTCTGCACCGTCGTGCTTCAATGCGACCTGATTCCTACCTCCGTTCACGTCCGGGTCTTCTGCGCAATTGGCGGAGTCAAAGACGAGTCATGCGGAATCATCGAATCGAATATCTGCTTTGCCGTACTAAAATACAACCTAGATGGTTCGCTCTACACATATGACCTCTACTCCTCGCAGTTCTATTGACGGTGGGGTTTTGAATCCAGGTCCTGAGTGCTTGCGGCCATCAGCAGCCACCGAGACAGCGCCTGGCTAATCCAATAAGAGCACGCAAGGAAGGCGAGTGAAGAAATGTCTGACAACAAACAAGAAACGGAAGTCTTCGAAATGGCGAGCGGCGACATCAGCATCTGGGTTGACGGTGGCATCCACCTGAAGGTCAATACCCCTGGCAGGGATCCAGTTGAACTCGGCGAGCAGGAAGCATTGAAGCTGGGCGAGCTCCTGGTTCGCTTAGCAAACGAGCAGCGCGCCTAACGGCCACAAGCCGCCGGAACCAAATAACATGACATATAAACAGCTAGAATGAAAAGTGCACTAAATTCTCTCTCCACAATCCTCCTAGCTACTGTATCGGGATGCGCGTCAACGACCACGATACATGTTCCAGTCGGAATGAAAGTTGCAACTTCAGAGATGGTTGCAAGCTGCCGCTTAGTTGGTGACGTGCACGGCGTATCCAGTCTCTACGGTGTTTTTGCCGAATCAGCCCTTGCCAACGCTCGGCGACAAGCTTTTGAGCAGGCAAGACTCCTTGGCGCTAATACAGTTGTTTGGGGGCCGTTCTCTACGCCGTACGGTTCGACTTCCGTTTCTGGTAATGCATATTTTTGCTCGCCTCAACGACCAGAAACTGCTGCCCCTGGCAGCGCCAACAATTGAGCAATGATGCTTCTTTTAAGCAGCCTGGAGATTCGAATGAAATGTGTCATTTCAGTAGTCGCAGCTCTATTTCTAGTCGCTTGCGCCACCACGAGCACCGGTCCAATTGCAGCTGGCAATGATACTTTCGTAGTATCTCGCCAAGCTGGCGCATTTCCGAGCGGCCGTGAGCCGTTGCTAGCGGAGGCAATTGCTGAAGCAAATGCGAAGTGTACGGGTATGAGTAAGTCTCTAAAGCTAATATCGACTGCAGAGAATCCTGGGCCGTACGTGCTGGGAAACTATCCGAAGGCGACCGTTGTTTTCTCCTGTAACTGAACGGGGCGGCATCCGGCCAAGAGCGGACTTCGCGAATAATAGAAAGTGAAGCTGATGGAAGAGTTCGACCCGGAGTTAGGCTTCAAAGTCATGTTCCGATTTCTCGAAAAGTATTACGAGATGACCGGTGCAGATGACATTGGCACCCTTCTAGGGAGCATGAATACAAACCTGTTCGCGGATGGTCGCCCCGCAGACCCGGCGATTTGGGAAGATTGGTTGGACGCGGTGCGCGAAGTATCGAAGGTCGACTGATGTCAGCCAATAGCCGTCATTAGCCGCTGCGGGGCGGATGCGCCTGCCAGGCGAACGAGTACACTCGGCCAAGTGCGGACATTGATTTAAACGAAGGTATTGGAAACTGATATGGACCAGCGTGCGCTAGCAGGCTGCTGAAATACCGCCCCGAAGGTAAGCGTCCAGCGCGACCACATATGAAAGTTGGCAAGGCCTGGTCAAACTTCGGTTTTCACTTTGGAGAACCGGATGGCAAATCAGGAACGA
>NZ_FOOF01000034.1 GCF_900113115.1 Duganella sp. CF458
GAGTAGAACTCCTGCGGTGCGCGACTCGCCAGGTACGGCACCACGACCAGGCGGCCACCGGTCAGCAGCGCGCCCCAGATTTCCCAGACCGAGAAGTCGAAGGCAAAGGAGTGGAACAGGGTCCAGACGTCGGATGGGCCGAAGCCGAACCAGTGGTCGGTCGCCGTCATCAGGCGCGCGACGTTGCGGTGCTCGATCATCACGCCCTTCGGCAGGCCGGTCGAACCCGAGGTGTAAATCACGTAAGCCAGCGAGGAAGGCGACACCTCCAACGCCGGGTTGTGTGCCGGCTGCGCGCAAAAGTCGTCATCCAGCAGCATCAGTGATGCCGCTCCCACGTCGAGGCGCGAAGCCAGCGCGCTATCGGCCAGGACCACGCGCGGTGCGCAGTCTCCCAGCATAAAGGCCAGGCGATCATCCGGATAGACAGGATCGAGCGGCACGTAGCCTGCACCGGCTTTCATGATGGCCAGCAGACCGGCGATCATACCGAAACCCCTTTCGGCGCAGATGGCGACGCGGTCGTCCGGCTGCACGCCCAGCTCCAGCAGGCGGTGCGCCATTCGATTGGCGTTGGAGTTCAGTTCCTCGTAGGTCATTTGCTGGCCGTCGACAATCAGCGCAATCGCGTCGGGCTGCGCCGCAGCCTGTTCTTCGAAGCGGCCATGGATGGTGAAGTTCGCATCGAAGTCGCCGGAGGCATTTCCCAGCAAGGCAACCGACGAATGCTGCACGGCGTCCATCAACGGCAACGCATTAACCTTGCGCTCGTCTCCTTCCGCCATCGCCGTAACGATGGTAACGAAACTGGAAGCAATGCGCTGAACGGTGCCGACATCGAACAGGTCGGCGGCGTAACTGATACTACCGCCGATGCCACCAGCCGCCTCGGTCAGCATCATGCTGATGTCGAATTGAGTTGTGTTGCGGGCTTGTTCAAGCGGTGTGATTTCGAGGCCAACCATGTCCAGCGCACCGCCCGGCGTGTTATTCATGCTGAACATCGCCTGGAAGATGGGGCTATAGCTGGTACTGCGTGTTGGCTGCAATGCATCGACGATCTGCTCGAACGGCAGGTCCTGGTGGTCGTATGCACCGAGCAGGGTTTGCCGGACGGAGGCCAACAGGCCGCCCACAGTGGTGTCCTCGTCAATACGGGTGCGCAGTGCCAGCGTATTGACGAAGAAGCCCATCAGGTGTTCGATCTCGGTGCGCTGGCGGTTTGCGACGGCCGTACCAACCACCACGTCGCCCTGGCCGGACAAGCGGGCCAGCAGCAGGCTCCATGCGGCAAACAGGCTCATGAACAAGGTGGCGCCATGGCGCTGCGCCTGTTGGCGCAAGGTCTCGGCCAGTTTTGCCGGCAGTGAGAATTCGACGACGCCACCAGCGTTGGCGCGTACCAGTTGGCGTGGACGATCGGTCGGCAGATCGAGAACTGCCGGCGCGCCACCCAGGTGATCCTTCCAGAAGGCCGTTTGCGCCGCCAGCACCTCGCCTTGCAGCCAGCCCCGCTGCCAGGCGGCATAGTCCGCATACTGCAGCACCATCGGCGGCAATGGCGAAGGCTTGCCCGCCACGAAGGCGGCGTACAGGGCACCGATTTCGCGCACCAGAACGCCGATCGACCAGCCGTCGGAAACGATATGATGCTGCGTAACCAGCAGGATATGACTTTGCTGCCCAAGGCGCAGCAGCTGTCCTCGCACCAACGGGCCTGCGCCCAGGCTGAATGGCTTGGCGACTTCCTCACGGCTGATGCGCTCCACCGCTTCTTCGCGGTCTTTCGCATCCAGATGCGACAGGTCCTGTTCCGCCAACGGGAAGCCTGCGTCGGCCGGGCCTACGACCTGCACCGGATCGCCAGCCTCCGTAGCGAAGGTAGTGCGCAGGGCCTCGTGGCGGGCAACCACTTCGTTGAGCGCAGCGCGCAGTGCGGCATGGTCAAGGTCACCATCGAGACGCAACGCTGCAGGCATGTGGTAAGCCAGGCTGGCATTCGGATCGAGCTGGTCCAGGAACCAGAGGCGCTGCTGGGCAAACGACAACGGCAGCGGTGCGTTGCGGTTCGCACGCGAAATTGCTGGCGGCGCGAAACTGGCAGCGCGTGGGGCGGCGCTGCGCTTCAGGCGCATCATCAGCAGTTCGCGGCGGCGTGCGTCAATATCCTTGCTTACAATGTTATTCATCTCTATCGCTCTGTTCTAGTTGTTGTACGTGTTGTCTCTTATTGGCCCTGCTCGGCGCGTTCCTGCGCCAACATGCGTTCGATCTCTTCGTCACTGAGCTGATCCAGGTCGGCTGCCAGGCCTTCGATGTCTTCGTTCGAGAATTGGCCCAATTCCGCCAGCACCGCCGCCTCCGCCAGGGATGCGACAGTCGGGTGCTCGAACACCTTTGCCAGCGCGATATCGATCTTGATTTCATCGCGCAGGCGGGCGACGAACTGCGTTGCCAGCAACGAGTAGCCGCCTAGTTCGAAGAAGTTGTCGTGACGGCCGACCTGCTCGATGCCGAGCAAGTCCGCCCATAGCGTGGCGATGGCGCATTCGACCGCGCCTTGCGGCGCCTCATATGCCTGGCGGATCACCGAGTCCCCGCCTGGAGCCGGCAGGCGTGCACGGTCGATCTTGCCGTTCGGCGTGAGCGGGAATGCGTCCAGCACCACGTATGCGCCGGGCAGCATGTGTTCGGCCAGGTCGGCGGCCAGGGTGCGGCGCAGCTCATTGGCCTGCAGCGTGGCGCCTGCTTCGGCCACCAGGTAAGCCACCAGGCGCTTGTCGCCCGGCTGGTCTTCGCGTGCCACCACCAGCGCTTCGCGTACGCCCTGGCAGGCTGCAAGGCGCGATTCGATCTCGCCCAGTTCGATGCGGAAGCCGCGGATCTTCACCTGGAAGTCGTTGCGACCCGCGAATTCGATATTGCCGTCCGCCAGCCAGCGACCCAGGTCGCCGGTGCGGTACATGCGCGCCCCGGCCTCGCCTGCGAACGGATCGACCACGAAGCGCTGTTCCGTCAGGTCCGGACGGTTCAGGTAGCCGCGCGCCACCTGCACGCCGCCGATATGGATCTCGCCCACCACGCCGCGCGGCACCGGCTGGCCATGGCTGTCCAGGATGTAGACGCGGTTATTGGCCAGCGGGCGGCCGATCGGTACCGCGCCCTGCTGCACACCATCGCAGCAATACACCGTGGCGCACACCGTGGTTTCAGTCGGACCGTAGGAGTTGTACACGCGGCAGCGTGCCGACCAGTGGTTGGCCAGCGGCGCAGGCAGCGCCTCGCCGCCGACGATCAGTGCCTTCAGCGCCGGCAGCGATGCATCCTGAGGCAGTGCCGCCAGCACCGCCATCGGCAGGCTGACGTGGGTGGCGGCGCTGCGCTGCAGCGATTCCACCAGCGGCGCGCCCGGCAGCAGCTCACCGGCCGGAGCCAGGTGCAGCGATGCGCCGCTGCACAGCGCCATGGCGATTTCCGACACGCAGACGTCGAAGCTGAGGGAGACGAACTGCAATACGCGGCTCGACGCATCCACCTGGTACAGCGCGGTCTGCGCGTGCACCAGGTTGCACAGGCCGCGGTGATGGTTCATCACACCTTTCGGCTGGCCAGTGGAACCGGAGGTGTAGATCACATAGGCCAGGCGGCTGTCGTCCATGCCCTCGGCACGGGCAGGATTGGCGGCAGGCTGGAGATCCAGTTCGGCTGCGTGTTCGCCGTCCAGCACCACCAGCGGCAGGCCGGCGCCATCGAGCAATGCGGCGATGGCTGCTTCGGTCAACAGCGCGGCAGGGGCGCTGTCGGACAGCATGAAGGCCAGGCGCTGGGCCGGGTAAGCCGGGTCCAGTGGAACATAGGCCGCTCCCGCCTTCAGGATGCCGAGCAGGCCGGCCACCATCAGCGGGCCGCGCTCCAGGCACAGCGCGACGCGGTCGTCCGGCTGCACGCCGAGCCCGCGCAGGTAGTGCGCCACCTGGTTGGCGCGGCGATTCAACTCCTGGTAGCTCCAGGCGGTACTGCCGTAGGCCAGCGCCAGCGCATCCGGCTGGCCAGCAGCCTGCGCTTCGAACAATCCGTGCATCAACTGCCCTTGCGGGAATGCAGTCCCCGTCGCATTGAAGCTGTCCAGCAGACAGGCTTGCTGCTCTGCCGACAGCAACGGAATTTGCGCCACTGCCTGCGTTGGATTGGCAGCCATTGCCGCCAGCAGCACCCGCAGCTGTACGGCATAGTCTTCCACTGTTGCGCGGTCGAACAGGTCGCTGGCGTAATTCAGGCTGCCGACCAGTCCATCATTGCCGTCCTGCAGCGCCAGCAGCAAGTCGCATTGCGCAGTGTTTTCCGGCGTCTGTACGTGGCTGAACTGCAGCGCCGACATGGACACCGTCGTATCGGCCGGCGTGTTGTGCAGGTTCAGCATGACCTGGAATACCGGGCCATGGCTCATGCTGCGCACCGGCTTGAGTTCTTCCACGACCTGGTCGAACGGCAGTTGTTGGAACTCATACGCATCCAGCGTCGCAGTCTTGACGGCGGCCAGGAGCTCGCTCACGGTCTGGACATCATCCAGGCGCACGCGCAGCGCCAGCGTATTGACGAAGAAGCCAATCAGGCCTTCGGTTTCTGTACGCTGGCGATTCGCCACCGGCGTACCGATGACGATGTCGCGCTGTCCGGACAGGCGTGCCAACATGATTGCCCAGCCGGCCAGCAAGACCATGAACAGCGTGGTGCCATGTTGCTCGGCAAGTGCGCGCAAGCCGGCCGCAATGTCCTGCCCCAGTGCCAACTCGACGTGGCCGCCAGCATAGGTCTGGCGCGCCGGACGCGGACGATCGGTCGGCAGCTCGAGCAGGGCCGGCGCGCCCTCCAGGTGGCCGCGCCAGAACGCCAGGTGGCGTTGCAGGACATCGCCCTGCAGCCAGGTGCGTTGCCATGCCGCGTAGTCGGCGTACTGGATCGGCAGTGCCGGCAGCGGGTCGTCCTGGCCGGCCTGGAAAGCTTCGTACAAGGCGCGCACTTCTTCCACCAGCACGCCGATCGACCAGCCATCTGAGATGATGTGGTGCTGGGTGATCACCAGGATGTGTTCCTCCGCGCTGATTTGCAACAGCATGCCGCGGATCAACGCTCCCTGTTCAAGGTCGAATGGCGCAGCGCTGGCATCCGCCGCCATCATGTCGATCACGGATTCCAATTCATGGCCGGCCAGGTGCGACAGGTCGTGCCGGTGCAAGGCAAAGCCACAGTCGGCAGGTGCAAATTCCTGGTAAGCCTCGCCACCCTGCTCGGTAAAGCGCGTGCGCAGGCTTTCATGCCGGGCCACCAGGCGGTCCATTGCAGCGTGTAGCAATGACGCCTGCAGCGGACCGCGGATGCGTAGCGCCTTGGAGATGTGATAGGCCGCTGCTGCAGCCGGATCCATGCGGGCAATGAACCACAAGCGCTGTTGCGCCAGCGAAGCCTTGACCGGCTCGCCCTCCGCGCGGCGCGGAATGGCCGTCTCGATGCAGTCATTGCCGATTGCCTGCAGTTCGCAGGCTTGCTGCGCCACGGTCGGTTTACGGAACAACGTACGCAGCGGCAGGTCGGCCTGGAAGGCACCACGGATGCGGCAGCCCAGCTGGATAGCGATCAGGGAATTGCCGCCCAGCGCAAAGAAGTCGTCATGCACACCGACCGGCGCTACGCCCAGCACCTCTTCCCAGATCGCGCACAGCGACTGCTCGGCCGCTGTGGACGGCGCTTCAAAGGGCACCGGCAGGTGGGGACGCGGATAGCGTGCGAGCGAAGGCACCGCCGCTTCGGCTTCGGCCGGCCTGGTTTCCAGTACTGCCCCAGCGCTTTGTTCAGGCGCCGCCAGGGCACGGCTGTCGCCGCGGGCGATCCAGTAGCGTTGACGCTCGAAAGGGTAACCCGGCATCGGAATGCGGCAACGGCGGTCGGATCCATGCAGGCGCAGCCAATCCACGGGGACACCCGCTGCCCACAGTTGGCCCAAGGCGCCCAGCGCGGTTGACACGCTGCATTCCGGCGCATCCTTGCGCGGCATGCTGGTGGCGACACGGCCCAGTTCGTGGCGTGGCAAGTCGCGGCGCACCAGGTTGCCCAGCGTGGTGCCGGGCCCGACTTCGACGAAGGCTTTCGGCGTCCCGTCCATCAGCGCAGCGACGCCGTCGGCAAAACGAACGGTATGGCGCAGGTGGTCAACCCAGTAGCCGGGATGACCGACCAGGGCGGCATCGGCCCAGCCACCGGTCAGGTTCGACAGATAAGGAATCTGCGGGGCGCCGAAGCGCAGCGGTGCCAGGGCAGCACGGAATTCTTCCAGGATCGGGTCCATCAGGCCCGAATGCGACGCCGGCCAGCCAGCCAGCAGTTGGTACTCAATGCCGTCTGCGTCGAATTGCGCCGCCAATCGCGCGGTCGCCTCCGGGGTGCCGGAAATGGTGCAGGATTCGCGCGAGTTGACGCAGGCCAGCCACAGGTCTTCACCCAGGCGCCCCTCCATGGCTGCGGCGGGCGCCAGTACGGCCAGCATGTTGGCGGCCGGCAGGCGGCCGATCAGGCGGCCGCGCGTGGCCACCAGGAACAGGGCATCCTGCAGCGACAGCACTCCGGATACACAGGCGGCAACGTATTCACCCAGGCTGTGCCCGACCAGGGCGGAAGGCTGCAGGCTCCATTCCATCAGTTGGCGCGCCAGCGCATATTCGATGGTGAACAGGGCCGGCAGGGAGTACTGGACCTGCTGCAGCTGGGCTGCCTGCGGCGAGCCAGCCTGCGCGAACATCAAGGCCCGGATGTCGAGCTCCAGGCTGGCCTGCAGCAGCCCGGCACATTCGTCGACCACACTGCGGAACAGCGCTTCCTGCGCATACAGCTCTTTGCCCATGCCGACGTACTGCGTGCCGCCGCCCGGGAACATGAATACCAGCCCTGCTTCCTCGGCCGCCTGCATCTGCGGCACAGCCGGCACCGCGCGCAGCGCGGCAACCGCATCGCCGGCCGTGGCAGCCGCCACGCTGCGGCGGTAACGGAAGTGGCGACGCCCCTGCTGCAGGGTGTATGCGGCATCGGCCAGGTTGAGTGCAGGTTCTGCTTCCAGGTGCGCGGCCAGCTGCGAAACCGCAACGTCCAGCGCTGCGGGCGTGCGGGCCGACAGGACCAGCAACTGCGCAGCCCGGCTGGCAGGGGCGCTGGCAGTGGCTTGCGCCTGTTCCAGCACGACGTGGGCATTGGTGCCGCCGATCCCGAACGAGCTGACGCCGGCCCGGCGCGGAAAACCCTGCGGCTGCCATGGCGCATGGCGTGCATTGACGTAGAACGGGCTGTTGGCGAAGTCGATGTGCGGGTTGGGCTGTTCGAAGTGCAGGCTGGCCGGCAGCTCGCCGTGCTTCAGTGCCAGCGTGGCCTTGAGCAAGCCTGCAATGCCGGCCGCCACGTCGAGATGCCCCAGGTTGCTTTTCAGGGAGCCGATGGCGCAGTACTGGCCCTGGCCATCCGCGTCGAAAGCCTGGCGCAGTGCGCCGATCTCGATCGGGTCCCCCAACGCCGTGCCGGTGCCGTGCGCCTCGATATAGGTGATGGTGGACGGATCGACGCCCGCCACCGCGTGCGCTTCGCTGATGCAGGCAGCCTGCCCCTCCACGCTTGGCGCGGTGAAGCTCAGCTTGTCGCTGCCGTCGTTGTTGATGGCCGAGCCGCGGATCACGGCGTGTATCGTGTCGCCATCCGCGCGAGCCGCTTCCAGGGATTTCAGGAGAACCAGGCCGATGCCGCTGCCGGCAATGATGCCGCTGGCACTGGCGTCGAACGGCTTGCAGTGGCCATCGCGCGAATACAGTCCGCCTTCATTGTGGAAGTAGCCGGTTTTCTCCAGGTTGGAGATGGCCACGCCGCCTGCCAGCGCCATGTCGCTTTCCCCGCTGAGGATGCTCTGGCAAGCCATATGTACCGCCACCAGCGAAGTGGAGCATGCAGTCTGCACCACTACGGCCGGGCCGCGCAGGTCCAGCTCGAAAGCCGTGCGGCCGCACAGGAAATCCTTGTCGTTGACAAGCATGATCTGCCGCACGCCGGCCGATGCCAGGACGCCAGGGTTGCTGGCGATATTCTCAATCAGGTAATTGCTGGTGGCGGTACCTGCGAACAAGCCGATCGCACCGCGATAACCGCGCGGCTCGTAGCCTCCATGCTCCAGCGCCTCCCAGGCGCATTCAAGGAACAGACGGTGCTGCGGGTCCATCAGTTCGGCCTCGCGCGGCGACATGCCAAAGAAGCCGGCATCGAACAGGTCGATGTTATCCAGCAGCGACGCGGCCTTCACGTAGGATGGGTCATCCAGCGTTGCCTGGTCCACACCTGCGGCCCGCAACTCGTCGTCGCTTACCGGGCGCACCGATTCCACGCCATCGCGCAGGTTGCGCCAGAATTCGTCCAGGTTTGCCGCATCGGGGAAGCGTCCCGCCATGCCGATGATGGCCACGGCGTTGCTGTCGTCGTCATGCATATCTGTTGTGCTCATGTTCTTGTTCCCGCGCTTATTGGTTGCGTTGTAGACGTTTGCCTTTTTGGGCCGCCAGGCGGTCGCGCCGCGCCGCTGCCCGTGCGATGCCGTCCGGTACCCGGCTGGCCGCAGCCGTCTCGGCATCCAGGTAGCCGGCCAGCTTGGCCACCGTCGTGTACTTGAAGTAATCGGCGATGGCCAGGCGGCCCGGATAGGCAGCCGACAGTTCGCTGTGCATCTTCACGATGAGCAGCGAATGCCCGCCCAGTTCGAAGAAGTTGTCGTGGATGCCGACCTGCTGCAGTCCGAGCAAGCGCCCCCACAGGGTGCACAGCGCGGTTTCGGTGGCGCCGGACGGAGCGGTGTAGTCGCCGCTGCGGTGGCTGAGCGCCGCCGCCGGCAGGCGTGCACGGTCGATCTTGCCGTTCGGCGTGAGCGGGAATGCGTCCAGCACCACGTATGCGCCGGGCAGCATGTGTTCGGCCAGGTCGGCGGCCAGGGTGCGGCGCAGCTCATTGGCCTGCAGCGTGGCGCCGGCTTCGGCCACCAGGTAGGCCACCAGGCGCTTGTCGCCCGGCTGGTCTTCGCGCGCCACCACCAAGGCTTCGCGTACGCCCTGGCAGGCCGCCAGGCGCGATTCGATCTCGCCCAGTTCGATGCGGAAGCCGCGGATCTTCACCTGGAAGTCGTTGCGGCCTGCGAACTCGATATTGCCGTCCGCCAGCCAGCGACCCAGGTCGCCGGTGCGGTACATTCGCGCCCCGGCCTCGCCTGCGAACGGATCGGCCACGAAGCGCTGTTCCGTCAGGTCCGGACGGTTCAGGTAACCGCGCGCCACCTGCACGCCGCCGATATGGATCTCACCCACCACGCCGCGCGGCACCGGCTGGCCATGGCTGTCCAGGATGTAGACGCGGTTATTGGCCAGCGGGCGACCGATCGGTACCGCGCCCTGCTGCACACCATCGCAGCAATACACCGTCGCGCACACCGTGGTTTCAGTCGGGCCGTAGGAGTTGTACACGCGGCAGCGTGCCGACCAGTGGTTGGCCAGCGGCGCAGGCAGCGCCTCGCCGCCGACGATCAATG
Organism: Duganella sp. CF458; assembly: GCF_900113115.1. Lineage (GTDB taxonomy): Bacteria > Pseudomonadota > Gammaproteobacteria > Burkholderiales > Burkholderiaceae_D > Rugamonas. Next base: position 9,599 of record NZ_FOOF01000034.1, read on the forward strand.
CCTTCAGCGCCGGCAGCGATGCATCCTGTGGCAGTGCCGCCAGCACCGCCATCGGCAGGCTGACGTGGCTGGCGGCGCTGCGCTGCAGCGATTCCACCAGCGGCGCGCCCGGCAGCAGCTCACCGGCCGCAGCCAGGTGCAGCGATGCGCCGCTGCACAGCGCCATGGCGATTTCCGACACGCAGACGTCGAAGCTGAGGGAGACGAACTGCAGTACGCGGCTCGACGCATCCACCTGGTACAGCGCGGTCTGCGCATGCACCAGGTTGCACAGGCCGCGGTGATGGTTCGTCACACCTTTCGGCTGGCCAGTGGAGCCGGAGGTGTAGATCACATAGGCCAGGTGGCTGTCGTCCATGCCATCGGCACGGGCAGGATTGGCCGCAGGCTGGAGATCCAGTTCGGCTGCGTGTTCGCCGTCCAGCACCACCAGCGGCAGGCCGGCCCCATCGAGCAATGCGGCGATGGCTGCTTCGGTCAACAGCGCGGCGGGGGCGCTGTCGGACAGCATGAAGGCCAGGCGCTGGGCCGGGTAGGCCGGATCCAGTGGAACATAGGCCGCTCCCGCCTTCAGGATGCCGAGCAGGCCGGCCACCATCAGCGGGCCGCGCTCCAGGCACAGCGCGACGCGGTCGTCCGGCTGCACGCCGAGCCCGCGCAGGTAGTGCGCCACCTGGTTGGCGCGGCGATTCAACTCCTGGTAGCTCCAGGCGGTACTGCCGTAGGCCAGCGCCAGCGCATCCGGCTGGCCAGCGGCCTGCGCTTCGAACAATTCGTGCATCAACTGCCCTTGCGGATAGGCGACGGCAGTGGCGTTGAGGGTCTGCGTGACGTGTTCCAATTCCGCCTGCGACAGCAGGGAAACCGCAGCCTGGGCGGCATCCGGTGCCGCCACCATGGCGCGAACGATGGCCAGGAAGCTGGCCTGCGCCTGCTCGACCTGGCGCGGCGACAGCGTGCGCGCATCGAATACCACGTGGATGCCATGCGCCGCATCGTCGCTGCAGCTGACGCCCAAGCCGTAACCGGTCGCTTCGTAGGAACGGGTAAAGCCTTCCGCCTCGGCCTTGCCCGCCAGCTTTTCGTAGACGTGGAAGTTGATGTAGTTGAAAACAGCTTCGTACAACGGCTGGCGGCCATTGTCCATGTGCAGCTGGAAGTACGGGTAATGGCGGTATTCCATCACTGCCAGTTCGTCGCGGTAGGTGGCCAGTACCAGGTCGCGCCAGCTGCCTTTACCGGGACGACTGTGGAATGGCAGCGTGTTCAGGAACAAACCCAGCACCTTGTCGCCATCGACTGCCTCCGGGCGCACGTTGGTGACCAGGCCGGTGGTCACTGCATCTTTACCGGACAACATCGACAACAGGCGCAGGTGCGCGCTGAGCAGAACGGTGCGCACAGGGACCGAGAGACTGGCTGCAAAAGCGCGGATATCCTGGCACAGGCCGGGTTCCAGAGCGACGCCGGAGACAGCTCCACTGCCACCATCGCCATCCGCCAGCGGCAACGCAGAGAACTCGTGACCCGAGAGGAATCCCTGCCAGAAGGCTTTATGTGCAGGAGAGCCAAGCGCCTTACGCTCGCCTAGCGACGTTGCACGTGGAGTCTGTGCCAGTGGTGCCAGGTCGATGACTGCGCCGCCGCGATCCAATTGCGCAACATAGTTGTTGAACAACTCGGTCTGCAGCGAGGCGACGCTCCAGCCGTCGAGGATCGCGTGATGGCCACTGAAGGTGTACTGGATCTGACGCTTGTTACGCACATGGATGAAGATGCGCAGCAAGGGTGCCTGCTCCAGGTCAAACGACTCGCCCTTCTCCGCTTCCACGAAGGCGGCCAGCGAGGCATCCTGCTCTTCCCGGCTGGCGGCCGAAATGTCGGCAACGATCAGCGGTACGGTAGACTCGGGATGAACCAGCTGCAGTGGCTCGCTGAATCCGTGCAGTGCGAACGAGGTGCGCAGCACCGGATGCTTGCGCGACAGGGCAGCGAGCACCTGGCGCATGGCCGCCTCGTCCCACGAAGGTACGTCCAGGCAATGGCTGCTCAATTCGTGGTACAGGCCTTCGGCCTGTTCCTGCTGGTTGTGGAAGACCATCCCCAACTGCAGCATCGTCAGCGGATAGGCATCCTCGACATCCGCCGGCATGAGGGCTCGGTCTGCATCGGAGATGCTTTCGAAAGCATTGTGGTCCGCATGGCCTTCCGCCGCGGCGCGGCCCTCCAGCTGCTGCGCCAGGGCCGAGATGGTCGGCGCCTTGAACAGGTCGACGATCGCGATCTCCATGCCGCGCTCACGCGCCTTGGCCACCACGGCGATACTGCGGATCGAATCGCCACCGATTGCGAAGTAGTTATCGTTCACACCCACCTGGTCACGGCCCAGGACTTCGGCCCAGATCTCAGCCAGCGCAGTTTCAATTGCACCTTGCGGTGCCTGATAGGCTTGGGCTGCAAAGTCGAGCGTGTCCGGCGCCGGCAAGGCCTTGCGATCGAGCTTGCCGTTGGCGGTCAGGGGGAATTCCTCCAGCATCACGTAAGCGCCCGGCACCATGTAGTCGGCCAGGTCAGCCAGCAGCGTGGCACGCAGGATTGCCGCTTCCAGGGTTACACCAACTTCTGGCACGACATACGCCACCAGGCGCTTGTCGCCCGGCTGGTCTTCGCGTGCCAGCACGACTGCTTCACGCACGCCGTCGCAGGCTGCCAGCTTGGCTTCGATCTCACCCAGTTCGATACGGAAGCCGCGGATCTTCACCTGGAAGTCGTTGCGACCCAGGTAATCGATGCTGCCGTCGGCCAGCCAACGTCCCAGGTCACCCGATTTGTACAGGCAGCCTTCCGGCGTGTTGATGAAGCGTGCGGCTGTCAGA
>NZ_FOOF01000028.1 GCF_900113115.1 Duganella sp. CF458
ATCTCTGTTTTTCGCTATTGCTAGCGAGGTCACTCACTCAAAATACTGACGAATCTCTTTCGAGATTACGTTTAATATATTTTGTGCGAGCGTTACAACGTATATTTTGAGCATCGAACCCTAAGGCTCGTGGCAATATCGTCAAACGCCCACACTTATCGACTGTTGATTTTTAAAGATCGCTGCTTTTATCGTACGAAGCGTTGTGTTCGCTGCAGCAGAGAAGCGAGATTATGCGGTACAGCGTGCAACTCGTCAACCCCATCTTTTTCTCGTTTCGCTTCGCTGATTTGTCAGCGCTGCGTTGCGAGGGACAGAACTATAGCAAACGAAATTCACCTCCGCAAGGGGGGATGTATAGTTTCGTCCATGCCTTATATTCAAATACCTGACCAATTGCCAATCGTCGTTGTCAGCGCCACTCGTTCCGAGCGCGCCATCTTCGAGGTTCCCGCCGCTATCGACGTACTGGATGCCGATCGCATTCGCGAAGGCCAGCCAAGGGTCAATGCCTCCGAAGCCCTCGCCGCCGTGCCAGGCCTGGTGGCGCAGAACCGCCAAAACTATGCACAGGATTTGCAGATTTCCTCACGCGGCTTCGGCGCGCGCTCCGCTTTCGGCGTTCGCGGTGTGCGCCTTATTGCCGACGGAATCCCGGCCAGCATGCCGGATGGTCAAGGACAGGCCGCGACATTCAACCTTGATATGGCAGACAGGATTGAAGTGCTACGCGGCCCGTTCTCGGCCTTGTACGGCAACCATTCCGGCGGAGTAATCCAGTTGTTCACTCGCGAAGGCAAAGGCCGCCCCACCGTGGAAACCAGCGCCAGCGCCGGGAGCGACGGCTTATATAAGGTAGACATGTCCGCCCAGGGAGAAACCGCTGGCATCGGCTACGTACTCGATGCCTCGCGCTTTCATACGGACGGCTTTCGCAATCACAGCGCTGCCACGCGCGAGCAGGCGCACGTAAAGATGAACATGAATGTCAGCGGTGGCGGAAAGCTAACGCTGGTCGCGAATGGCCTGCGCCAGAAGGATACTCAGGACCCGCTGGGCGTTACGTGGGCGACTTGGCAACGCGATCCCCGCGCCGGAGAGACCGATGCCACCGACACCGCGGCGCCCAAGCGTACGCTGGCAGAGCGCTACGACACCCGCAAGAGCATCGACCACCAACAGGCGGGGGTCAGCTGGGAGCAGCCAATCGGCGCTGCCAAGCTGCTGCTCACGGCTTATGCCGGGAACCGCCATGTGGTGCAATACCAATCGTTCTCGCGAGGTTTCCAGGCTCCTGCGACGCACTCGGGCGGCGTGGTCGACTTCGATCGCGACTTCCATGGCGGAGAAGCCCGCTGGCAAGGCGTGCTGCCGCTCGCCGGTGGGAAGCTCACAACTTCGGCGGGCATTGAGTATGGAAACGCATCGGACGACCGCAAGGGATACGAGAATTTTTCCGGCACCACGCTGGGGGTAAAGGGCCGGCTGCGCCGCGACGAAGACGACTCGGTCTCCAATATCGATCCCTATATCCAGTCGGAATGGCAGGGCGAACGCTGGCAGCTGACTGCCGGCTTGCGTCACAGCCGTATTCGCGTATCCGTTGCGGATCGCTTTACCAGCAATGGCGACGATAGCGGAAAGCTGCGCTTCAATGCAACCATGCCGTTGGCGGCGGTGCTGTACCGCGTAACCCCGTCCCTGAACCTGTACGCCAGCGCCGCGCGCGGCTTCGAGGCACCGACGCTGAACGAGCTGTTTTACTCCGCCGGCGGCGCCGGCTTCAATTTCGCTCTCCGGCCCGCACGCAGCAAGCACGTCGAAGGCGGTGTCAAGGCGATGTTGACGTCAGGTGCCAGGATCAATGTCGCTGTATTCGAAGTTCGTACCAGCGATGAGTTGGTAGTGGAATCCTCCGCCGGGGGACGTACCAGCTACCGCAATGCGGCCCGCACCGTACGAAAAGGCGCGGAAATGTCCTTCGACGCAGCATTGGGCGCCGGGCTCACCACGCGGATTGCCCTGACATCATTGCGCGCCACCTATGAGAATGGCGCGCGCCTGCCCGGCGTAGCACATGCCTATGCTTTCGGTGAACTGGCATGGCGGGAAAGCGCTGGCCGCTGGGGCGCCGCGCTGGAAGCCGTCGCGAGTGGCAAGGTCTATACAGAAGACAGCAATACCGAGCGGGCCGCCCCTGGCTACGGCGTACTGAATCTTCGCCTGACTGCGGCGCAGTCAGTTGCGGAATGGCGCCTCAGCGAATTCGTTCGCCTGAATAACCTGGCAGGCAAGCAGTATGTCGGGTCCGTCATCGTCGGCGACGCGAGCAAGCGCTATTACGAAGGGGCACCCGGCCGAAACTGGGTGGCAGGCATCTCCGCCCGGTACCGGTTCTAGGGGTACACGAAGGATTTCACCAAAGTCAGCTCACCTGCGGCACGCAGCGGCACCATGAAGGTTTGCTGCTTTTCGCTTGGCGTATTCTCATTGGTGATGACCGACACAGTGGCAACGGTAATGACCTGTTTTTCGGAATTGCCGCCGTAGTAGTTGACGTAGACATGGTAGTTGCCCTTGGCCGGCGCCGGGCTGGAATAGATTTCCGGGCCAAAGCCGCCGGTGACGTCGACATCCAGCCCGCTGCCGTCGGGGAGCATGCGCTGGCCGAACCAGGAGTGGCCGCCGTTCGGCGTTATCACGTGCAGGTCGACATCGGTGCCCGGGCTGTCCCACGACAGCACAACCCGCAGGCGCGATTTGGTCTTGCCACTGTAACTGTCGTAGAACTGGCTGCGCGCGCGATGCTTGCCGTCCGGCGAACGCACCTCGACGCCGTTGGATCCGGGGCCGAAGATGTAGGGACGTGCAAAGCTGCCGTCTTCCTGCAGTTCGACCGGCATGGCGACGCCGTTGACGATCAGCTTGGCCGGCTTGCTGCGGCCTGCACCCGCGATCTTGCCGCGGATCTGCGCCGTTTCGGCCTGCCCTGGCTGCATGTTCACGACCGATGCCGGGTAGTTCACGGCCTGGCTGTATTGCTCCTCGCTGCCGCCCGAATGACGCCAGCCGCTCTTGGGCGACTCAATGCTCACTTGCGCCATGGCGCAGGCAGGCAACAACAACAGCGGGAGGAAGAGATTCTTCATGTGTTCAATATACAAAGGATTTAACTAAGGTCAGGTCGCCGATCTTGCGTAAGGGGACAACAAAGTCCTGCCTCTTTTCGCTGGGCGTGTTTTCGTTGAAAACCAGCGTGATCCGGGTCGTAATGATGGGCCGCTGGCGCGTCGCTTCGTCAAAGTGGTAGCCCGAGCTGCCGAAATTGCCCCAATAGTTCACCCAAACCTGGTAGGTGCCGCGCAAGGGGGATGTCATGGTGAACATTTCCGGACCGGGACCATCGACACTGTCCGCATCCAGCCCGCCGCCATTGGTCAGGAATGGATGGCCAAAGAAGGCATGCTGGCCGTCCGGCGTGATGATGTGCAGGTCGATCTCGGCCTGGTTGTCGTCCCAGGCACCGATGATGCGCAGCCGCGGTTGCGGGCGGCCGGTGTCCGCCTCGTAGAACTGCATGCGCTTCAGCGGTTTGCCGTCCGGCGCACGGATCTCGACGCTGTTGGAACCCGAACCGAAGGCATAGCCGCGCGCATATCGGCCCTCTTCGTCCGTGTACAGCGGCGTCGGGTTGCCATTCACCACCAACTGATGGAACGGGCGCTTGGCGCTGATCTTCGCCAGCTGGCCGCGAATCATGGTGCGGTTTTTCTGCGCGCCACGGTCGATCAGCGCATACGGGTAGCTGACGGCCAGTTCACCGGACTTGTCGGTCATGCCGGCGCGGTTCCAGCCGCCGACCGGGCCGGCCAGCGTCTTGTCCTGGGCCTGCAACGGCGCGGCGGCCAGCGCAAGTATCAGCGTGCAAATACCTTGGATGCGTGTTTTCACAAAGCCTCCAGCGAGAGGTCATTCAGGCGGCGCGCCAGGCGCTCCACATAGTCTTCGTCCTGCCCGCGCGGGTGGCGGCGCAAGCCGATGTGCAAGTATTCGTGCGCCAGCGTGATGCGGTCCTCGCGCGTGGCGAGCGGCCGCATGAAGATGCGGTTGCGCGACTGCTCGGAATATGGCGCGCCGGCAGCCAGTGCGCATATGGCCGGCAGTTGCGCCGGGGCCTCATAGCCGTCTTCGCGCCGCAGCGTGCGCTCCCAGCGAGGCAGCGCAAAGGCCAGCCACTGTTCGTTCTTTGCGAGGCGCACACAGGCGGTGCCGGCATTCCCAGCGATGGCGAGGGTGGTGCCGGGATAGGCCGCAGCCAGGATGTCGTCGAAACCTTTTCCTGCGCGCGCCTGCGCCTGCGCATCGCTCCATGCCATGACGTTCGCTCCGCCTTTGCTGCCGTGGTAGCGCACCTGTGCGCCATCCAGCACCAGCTGGTCGGTCCAGCGCGCCACGTCAAGCGCGGCAGCACTGGCTGGATTGGGACTGACGCGCTGCGTGGCGCTACTGTCCGTGATGAACTGGCAGGACTCGGCGCGGCGCGCATTCTGCTGCAGGTAGCTGCGGGCCGCGATGGCGAAGGCGCGCGCAGCTTCCGTTTCGGTGGCGCCGGCTTCGCGGTCGATCACCCGGCCCACGTATTCGTTGACACCCATCCGGCCGCGAATTTGCGGCTTGCCGCTCGCGCCGATGGCCAGCGTCAGCTCGCCATTGCTGCGGATGGGCAGGCTTTTGCCGTTTTCGAACTGCACCACGTAGCGGCCGTTCAGCGCACCCGGCGCGGCATGGCCGTCCGCCGTGCGAACCGCACGCAGCGGGTAGCGCGTGAAGTAGTCGACTACCACGCAACCGCTGTCTTCCGCCTGCTGTACCGGCGGCAAGGCGGCGGCAATCTGCGGTGCCCATTTCTGGAAGATGCCGGTGCTGCTGTCGCTGCCGCCAAACCATACAGGAGTGCCGTCGGCCAGCCAGCCGGCTGCCCCACCCAGCCTGGCATCTTCGCGTTTCGGATGGTGCCAGGAATAAGTCTTTACCCGGAGCTGGCTGCCGAACCAGCGCACGCTGCCTGCACCACGGCCATCCAGCACCACGCGCAGCAGGGCCGCCTCGGCATCGGCACGACTCGCTGCCGGAATGCTGGCCAGCGCGCGCAGCAGGCTGCCCAGGGTGACGAGGCGCGCAGGTTCCAGCCTAGCAGGATCTGCCAACCAGGCGAATGCACCGGCCGGTACGCTGCCCAGCCTGCGTTTCCAGTATTCCTGCCACGGCTTCTGGGCGATGCCCAGGCGTTCAGGTGCGAAAAACAGGCCGCAGGACTGCGCCAATGCGGCATCGCGGCTTACACTGGCGCCGGCTTCGCAGCAATACACTTCCTCCTGCTTACGGCCACCGCAATTGTAGTCGGGCGTAGGCAGCTTGTTGTCCACGGCGTAAACGTAGATGAACAATTTCCACAGGCTGCCAAGCGGGATCTCCGTGCTGGCGGCCATCGGCTGCACCGCCGATGCGCTGCGCTGCTGCAGCTGCACTGCTTGCACCTTGCCGTCGCGCCACCACGCCAGGTCGAGCGAGGCCGCCGCCGCGACGGGCGCGGCGGCGGCCAACAACATGGCGGGCAGGAGGCGAGCCAGCATTACTCGACTTTCAGCGTATGCATGGTCTTGCCGCCGCCTTCAAAGGCTTTCTGCTCCGGTTGGTACATGCGGTGGAAGCGGGTCGGCGGCAAGGTGTAGCTGCCCTTCTGGCCGAAGCGCAGCAGGTGGCGCACGACGACCTCGCCGCTCAACGGCTCGACCGGGACGGCATAGCCGTCGCGGCGCTCGACGTGGCGCGCGCGCTCCAGTTGCACCGGCTCGTCACCCGCCAGCTTCATGCCCCAGGTGGTCGACTCGACCATCGCGCCCGGCGGCAGCGCCACTTCCAGCAGGCCGAAACGATGCGCGGCGCTGCCGGCTTTCAGCTTGATTTCGTCCATGTACAGTTCGTCCGTGCGCAGCGCTTCGCCAGGCTTGACCGGTTCCATGGTGTAGCCCTTGGAGCCCGCCTTCATGCGCAGGATGCGGCGCTCGATGCCAACGTCCAGCGTGTGCTGTTCGACGGCGCGGCTGTCGTACTGCACGATCGCGACGGTACCGGCCGGTGCGGCTTGCGCCAGCTTCAATTGCTCGGGCAACGCCTTGGCATCGGTCCAGCGCCATACCGGCTGGCCGCTGCGGCTGTCCGTCTGCTGCCATGCGCCTTCCAGCGCGGCGACCGGCGGCCTTGCGGCAGGCGAGCCGCCCAGCTTCTTCTGCACCCAGACCAGGGTCAGGGCACGGTCCATGGTTGGCATGTCGGCACGCACGGACGACAGCACGGCGTCGGCCTGCGCCACTGGCAGTTCACCGGCCAGCATCAGCAGGGCCTGCGCCACCGGAGCCGGCGAAGCGCGCAATGCGGCCCACGCCTGCGGCAACTGTTGCTGCAGCGGCGGCGGCAAGGCGATGCCGTTCTGGGCGGCGACGACGGAGGCCAGGCCGACCGCCATGGCGCGCGTCACGCTGTCCTGGCCGTCCGCCAGCAGCACGCTGCTGGTGACGCCCTGCTTGCGCGGCGCCGAGCCGACTTCCAGGCTGGCGGCGTCGGCCACCAGGCTTTCCGCCAGGGTTTTGGTCGGCAGGCCCATTTCGTGCATCATCCACAGGCTCATGGCGCGCTCCAGCGGGGCATTGTTCTTGCCATGCTCGCTGTAGACGGTGACCAGGTTGTTCCAGTGCTCGCCCGGCAATTCCAGGCGCAGGGCGCGCGAGGCGTACCAGTCGGCGTAGTAGGCGTAGGACGTCATCAGTGCGTCGGCCTGCGTGGCGGGTCCCCACCAGCTGAAGACGGCGTTCGGACCGGCCATCGACACCAGGCGCAGGCGCTGCGCCTGCATGATCGCCATCAGGCGTTCGCGGACCGGGCCGGCATCGGCCGGCATGCTTTGCGCCGCCATGGTCAGCGGGATCAGGCGGCTGGCCGTCTGCTCCACGCAACCGTACGGGTACTCGATCAGGTCATCGGCAATACGGGCAAAATGGCTGGCCGCGCCCTGCGCGAACGAGACGCGGACATTGCGTGCATCGGCCGGCAGCTTCAACGCGTTGTCGGTGCCGGCCAGGGCCACGCTCATGCTGCGCGGGCTGCTCCAGGCGGCGGGCTGCTCCTGCACCTTGGTATCCAGCGCATCCACCAGCTTGCCGTCCTGCTTCACTTCCAGTCGCAACGGTGCGGTACCGACGGCAACCGGGAATTCGACGTAGTTCACGCCCGGCTTGGCCGACAGCTTCTCCACTTTCGGCTGCGGGCCGCCGGACAGCGTCACTTCCAACGCCTTCGTTTCACTGGTCTGGTTGAAGATGGCGACCGATGCACGCGGCGCATCGCCGGTACGCAGCCAGTCCGGAGCCGTCCACTTGGAGTAGAACGATTTGTCCGAACGCAGGTAAGCGGTACGCTGGCCCACACGGCCTTGCGCATCCATCGCGCGGCCCGTGATGCGCCAGCGGGTCAGGGCATCCGGCATGGTGAAGGTGACGCGCGCCTTGCCGTCGGCATCGGTCTTCAGCGACGGCGCCCAGAAGGCGGTATCGATATTGTCGCGGCGCGGGCGTTCCAGCACCTTCACGCCGCGCTCATTGTAGTTATGGCGGGCCGGGACGTTCTCGCGGCGGCCCTGCGCCATGTCATAGCTGATGAAGGACAGGCTGGCCGTGGTGCGCACGTTGTTGCGGCGCGGATGATAGAAGAAGTCCGCGATGTCGGGAGCGATTTCCGGCTGCAGCACGTAGATCATTTCATCCACCACGCCCAGCGCGACCAGGGTGGACAGCGGCTTGCCGTCGAGTTGCGCCGTCACGTCCAGCGTGACCTTTTCGCCCGGCTGGTAGATTTCCTTGTCGGTCTTGAAGCTCAGGGCGATGCGCGGCTCGATCACTTGCAGCCCAGCATTCTGGAATACGAAGTCGCCGTTGCGGGTGTACGCCACCGAGAATGTCATGTTCGGGCCATGCTCTTCTTTCACCGGAATGCGCACGCGCCACTGGTTCTTTGCCACACGCTTGGCCTGGTACCAGTCGGCACCGCCGTTCATCAGGCCGTACTGCTCGACCTTGTCGCGCTCCATGGTCAACAGAGCCTGGTCGACCGGATCGGAGAAGGTTACCAGCGCTTCGGCGCTCTCTCCCGGACGATAGCGCGCCTTGTCCATTACGATCTCGATGCTGCCCGGCGCGGCCTGCAAGCCTTCGCCGCTGACCCAATGGCTGGCAGCGGCCAGCAGGTTACCGCGTTCATCGCGCAGCGAAAGCTGGTAGGAGCCTGCCTTGGCGAAATTCACGTCCCAGCCCTTGGCCGCCGGATCGAACTTGCCTTCGGTCTTTTCCTGTTTTTCAAGCTGCACCATCTCCCAGCGCACCGGGCGGGCCGCGCCCTGGCCATCCGGCACCAGGTCGAAGTGCACCTGCTGGCCCGGTTCGGAGAACGAGCGCGCCGCCTTCAGTTGATAGCTGCTGATGGAGCGTTCGATCATCAGCTCGCGCGTGGCCTTGACGCGGTAGGCTGCGCCGTCGGTCGCCATCACGGTCAATACATAGCGCGATGGGTCGGCTGCCGCCGGCAGCGTGAACGAATAGTCGCCGCTGCGGTCGGTCTCGGCCTCCTCCGACTTCAACTGGACCGGGAACAGGCCGCTGTAACGCAGTTCGCCTTCCACCATGGTGTTCTGCTGGCCGCGCAGGGACAGCGACAGCTTGGCATTCTTCACCGGCTTGCCGTCCGGGTAGCGCAGCGAGATGGTGCCGCTGACTTTTTCGCCGGTCTTGAATTCCGGCTTGGCCGGCTGGACGATGATCTCGAAATGCGGCTTGACGTATTCCGCCACGCGGAAGGCGGCGCCGTACAGGCCGTCCTTATAGCTGAAGCGCAGCTCATAGCCGCCGGCGCTGGCCTGCTCCGGCAGGCGGAAGCGGGTTTCCGTGCCGGTCTCCGGCGACAGTTGCAAGGTTTGCGTCAGCACGGGCGTGCCGTTCGGATCGAACACGGTCAGGCCGACAGGCGCCGCCGCGGCGGCCTGCGACAGGCGCGCCGACTTGAACTCGCGTCCCAGGAACTTGACGTTCACTTCATCGCCCGGACGGTACAGGGGACGATCCGTCACCGCATACATCTTGGTGTTATAGATTTCGCTGTCGTAGTAGAAGTTCTCCGACACGAACACGCCGCCGCTGCGGTCTTCGCCGATCACATAGGTGTGCTCAGGGCTGCCGCGCTCCATCGACACCACGCCATCCTTGGCGGTCTTGCCCGACTGGAGAACGCCGGTGCCGTCGGTCCACATCACATTGGCATCGGCCACGGCGGCGCTGTTGTCGCGGCGGGCGGCCCATACCAGCATCTGGCCGGACGACACCTTGGTCACCGCCATGGTGTCGGATACGAACACCAGCGTGGTTGCGCGGTGCTGGCCGATGATCGCCTCCACCAGGTACAGGCCAGGCTTGCGCTTGCCGACCGGGATCATCACGTTGCCGCTGTTACCGGCGATGAACTCGCTGCTGGAACCGTCCATCTTGACGCCCTTCGGCGGTTCGATCGCCTTCGCCTGCCAGATCGGATAGCGGAAGCTGTCCACCATCTCGAAGCCCTTGATCGGCTTGTACTGCGGGTTGTTGGCAAACACGGTGGCACGCTTCATGGCTTCACCGTTCGTCGCCAGCTTGGGCTGGTTGGTGGTCACCGCGTGGCGTGCTTCGGACGAGAAGACGCGACGCCATGCCAGGCGCGATTGCTTCCACCAGGTATCCCACAGGAAGCTCAGCGCATTGGCCAGGCCTTCGCCCTGGTAATTGCCGTCCACCTGGACGCGGTGCAGGTTGCGCTGCTTCTTCAGGAATTCCAGCGGCTCGGGCACGCGGTAAACCACGATGTCGGCGCCGGAATATTGCTCAAGTTGCGAGCGGCCGAAGTCGCGGCCCGGCACTTCCAGGCGCACGCGCGCCTCGTCCGTGCTGCCATAGCTGGCATCGGACAAGAGGAAGAATGGCTCGCCCTTGAACAGCGTGTAGCCGCTCGACGGCGCCTCCTGCGCTTGCGCACCTGCCAGCGCCGTCAGCGCCAACAGGCCTGCGAGGCACAGCTTCAGGACAGAAATGACAGCCGGAATACGCCGGCGAAGTTGGGATTGTTGACCGCTGGTTGCCACCGCGTGTCCTTCCATGTCGTAAGTTGTTGAATATCGACGGTACGAAGACCGTTATCGGTTGGGGTGACGGTGCCCGTGTGGTAGGCGATATGCGCCCCCATCCACACCATCAGATGTTGTTCGTCGCCCTGGTCGTAGAACAGCAGGTCGCCCGGGAGCGCCTGGCTGATCTCGCGCGCCACGAAGCGGCTGTTGTGCTGTACCAGCGCCAGCGCCGTGACGAAGGCGCCCACCTTGCCCTCGCCTTGCACCCAGCGGTTGCGCAGGGCCGCCTGTTGCGGCGTCAGGTCCAGTTCCGGCGGCAGCCTACGGTCGCTGGCGATGCCGTTGGCGCGCATCCACTTGGCGTCGTGCACGGACAAGGCTTCGTTGACGGCAAAACGCACCAGGCCCGCGCAGTCGCGATGCTGCCAACGCGGCGAGGGTCCCTGCTCGACCTGGGCGCTGATAATGCGCAGCATCCACGCCTGGAAGGCGCGCGACTGTGCCTGCGACAGGCGTACCTGTGCATCCTTGGCACTGGTCAGCGCCAGCACCTTCGGCGCCGCTACCGCCGCAGCGCACCCGGCCAGCAGGCGCAGCGTACTGCGACGCTTCATTTGCCCGCTGCCTGCCATTCCAGCGCTTGCCAGGAGACGCCTTTGGCCGGTACGGACTTCAGCACCATGCGGTAAGGCGGGTATTTTTTCAGCGCCTGCAGGCGCGGCACCAGGTGCGCATCAACTGCGCCGCGCAGCACGGGTTCGCGCTGGCCCGGCAAGGTGTTGAAGCTCTCTTGTTCGATCAGCTTGGCCAGCGCAGCCGGCGCGATCAGGCCAACGGTGTGCTTGGCATCCGGCAGCAGGTCCGAAGCCGCAGGCATTTCCTTGCGCTTGACGGCCAGCACCTGGTCAACCAGCTTGCCGTCCGCCGAAAACACCACGGTATTGCCGCTGATGGCCAGCGTCGGCGTGGTTTCGCCCTGCGCAGTGGAAACCGCACCGCTCCAGCGCAACTCGCCCTTTTTGCCTTGCGCTTTCTGCACGCCCTTGCCATCGCGGATCGCAGCCTGGAACAGGCTTTCGAACAGCGCCTCGTTGCCGCCGGCACGATTGGCCACGAACACCGGCGTGTGCAGGCGGGAGTTGCCGTACCAGCAGGCCGCCGCCGGCCCGCTCAACTCGGTCGCCAATGGCAGAACCGGCTGGCTGGTCTTGCCGCCTATGCTTTTCAGCACCGGCTGCAGGCTGGTCCAGTCGACCGGCAGCGTGAAGCAGCTGCTCGGGTTGTAAGGCAGCGCGCTCCACAGGGCGCTGCTGTCATAGCCATTTTTCGGCAGCTTGGCCGCATCGAGCAGCACCTGCGAGCGCCAGGCGCCCTTGCTGAAATCGAAACGCAGCGCTTCCAGGCCGCCGAAGAACGGTTGGTAGCCGAAGGACAGGAAATCGGCCTTGATGGCGATGCTGTGGCCATCCTGCGCCGTTTTCCCGAAGTGGAACTGGTCGTGGAAGACCTTTTGCTGCGCGGCGTCTTTCGCCAGCAGCTTGGTGACGGTGGCTTGTGCCGTATCGTCGCTGTCCTTGCGGTCGGCGCCATACAACATGCCGGGGTGCGACAGGATCACCATGCGGTCGCCGTGTGCTGCGAACAGCAGGTTGCGCTGGTAGGCGTAGTTCAGTGCGTACACCGGCACCTTGTCGCCGTCTACGCGCAACTCGCCGGCAATGGTGAGCTGCGTATCCTTCAGCGCCACCTTGCCCGCTTCTTCCAGCACGCGCGCCAGCTTGCCGCGCGAAACCGAGATCACATAATGTTTGAGGGAGCCATCGGCATCGCGCCACATGGCGACTTCCGCCGGTTCGTCCAGCACCATGCGGATCAACTGGTCGCCCCAGCGCAGTTCATGTTCGTAGGCGATGCGGCGCAGGCTGCCCTTCAAGCCAAGACGGTCTTCGGTCTGCTCGTAATAGAACAGGAAGTCCTCGCGCAGGACGTCGCGCGCCAACGGCACGGTCAGCAGATCACGCGGCAGGCTGGATAGGCTTTTGGTGACGACCAAGGCGTCCGGCTTGGACAGGTCGATCTTCAGGCTGTTGACGGGGCCATTCATGGCGCCCCAGCCAAAAGCCCGGTAGGCGAAAACGCCGCCGGCAACGACAACAACTGCCGCGGCGATTTTGGCCAGAGTCTTTTTGTTCATGGCGGGTCCAGCAAAGTTATATTAAATACAACGACGCCGAATTTTGCCACGGAGTAACCCAATTGGCTAGCTAATTTCGCCAATCGTGCGGGCGGATTGCAGCAATAGCTGGAGCGTTTTGGTTCCCGCATAGTCGGGGATTTGCTGTAAAGCCGCGTTTTTGATGCTTCCCAGGTGGGACAGGTTTTTCAGCTGCCCCTGCTGGAACAGGAAAATGCAGTCATCCACAAAGTGCATCATTTCTTTGCGCGACAACGAGTCGCGCGCCTGCAGCTCCGCATAGCGTTCCATATGGCGCTTCGCTGCACGCTGCTTGCGGCGGCATTCAACGCAACGCACGCAGTCGACATCAATATAGAAGCCCAAGGTCTCATACCAGTAGTGCTGCTCGCGTGCATAAAAGATGAACGCGCGTGAGCATTCCACGCAAGTCTTCAGCATGTCCACGTAATAGGGCCGTGGGAAGACTGCGTAGCGCTGCACGCTCACATCCGCGCGCAGGGCCTTCTGTGGAAAGATATGGGCATTCGAGTAGCGCCAATAGGACTGGCGGATTTCCTGCTCGGTGAGCTGAAGTGCAGAGCGAGGCGGCCTCCCTCGAAATCGAGGGTGCGGTGCCGGCTTATCCACGCTTTACCTCACAATAGCTGCAGGCTTCGCGCTTGTCGAACCTGATCGACACAGGCAGGAAGCGCGCGATCACTTCCGCGTTGGTGCGGGTGTGCTGCGACAGCACGTCCATGGTGAAGCTGCCGCCACCCGCCAGCGCCATCGGCACCAGCAACTGGTCGGCCAGGTGCTCGCTGACCGCAGCGCCCGAAGCGATGAAGCGGCGCGCCTGTGCCACGGCGTCGCGCGCCACCTCCTCCGCGCGCCGGGCTTTTTCGCCGAAGGCGACGAAGACTTCCGTCACGTGTTCGTGATCCAGCGTGATCAGCAGCGCGTTGCCCGGGCCCCAGTTGTCCGGCAAGGTCCTGAAGCGCAGCTGGTCGCCGGACCAGCCCATGGCACTCGCCACGCAATCGAGCTCACGCTTCGCCACGCCGCCCGGCACGGCTGCCACCAGGCTCTCCGCATACGCCTCGCGCCGTTCGCCGCGCGCCTCCAGCGCAAGTTGACGCCAGCCTGCCAACGGCTTCACGGTTGCCCGCACTGCACCGCCGCCCGCCGGATAAAACCCCGTGCGCTCCAGGACGAATTCGACCTGCGCGCCCATATCGGCCATGGCGCGGCCGTAGGCGCGCTGCAGGAACTCCGCCGGCGGCGCCTTGGAGTTATGGGTACCTCCGCTGACGCGCACCACGGACTCGCCCGGGGCGTACAACAGCGCCGGCACCACGGTCTGCAGCACCAGCGTCGAGCTGCCGGCCGTGCCGATCTGGAATTCGTATACACCAGACTTGATTGCGCCCGGTGCAAACGCCAGGCTGGTGGAGCCAAGCGTGTCGCCTTCAACTTTCGCGCCGGAGATTTCCGTCGCCGCCTTGACCGAGGCCAAATGCTGCCGCATCAAGCCTGGCTTCGAGCGGTTGGCCCGGATGTTCGAGATACGGAACGGCTGGCCGGTAATCATCGAGAGCGTCAGCGCGGTGCGCAGCACCTGGCCGCCGCCCTCCCCTTGGGATCCATCAATTTCAATCATTCTTCTTTTTATCCTTGTACTTACCCTTTTACTTACCCTTTGACGCACACCACCTGCTTCAGGGTATGCACAACTTCAACCAGCTCTTCCTGCGCCTTCATGACAGCCTCGATGTCCTTATAGGCCATCGGGATTTCATCGATCACGCCTTCGTCTTTGCGGCACTCGACGCCTTCGGTCGCCTTCACCTGGTCTTCCAGCGAGAAGCGCCGCTTCGCCTCGTTACGGCTCATGGTACGGCCGGCGCCGTGGCTGCAGCTATTGAAGCTCTCCGGGTTGCCTTTTCCGCGCACGATGAAGCTCTTCGCCCCCATCGAACCTGGAATGATCCCCAATTCGCCTTCGCGTGCCGACACCGCGCCCTTGCGGGTCACCAGCACGTCCTTGCCGAAGTGGCGCTCTTTCTGCACATAGTTGTGGTGGCAGTTCACTGCTTCCACGTGCGTCTGGAACGGCTTGGTGATGACGGTGCGTACGGAGGCGATCAGGTTCTGCATCATCACCTCGCGGTTCATGCGGGCGAATTTCTGCGCCCAACCCACCGCCTCCACGTAGTCGTCATAGTGCTGGGTACCTTCTTCCAGGTAGGCCAGGTCCTTGTCCGGCAGGTTCGCAATGTGGGTACGCATATCCTTTTGCGCCAGTTCGATGAAGTGGGAACCGATGGCATTTCCCACGCCGCGCGAACCGGAGTGCAGCATGAACCACACCGAACCTTCCTCATCCAGGCACACCTCAACGAAGTGGTTACCCGAACCCAGGGTACCCAGATGGCGGTAGTTGTTGGTGTTTTTCAGCTTCGGCGTTTTCTCGCAGATCACGTCAAATTCATCCTTCAACTGGCCCCATGCCACATCCACGGGCGAAGGCGGGTTCTCCCACGAACCGCGGTCTCGGCCACGAAACTTCGGCGTTAAGCCGTGCGGGATGGCTTTTTCGATCGCGCTACGCAGCGGCCCCAGGTTGTCCGGCAGGTCACGCGCGTTCAGGGTGGTCTTGGCGGCCATCATCCCGCAGCCGATATCCACGCCCACCGCCGCCGGGATGATCGCACCCAGGGTCGGAATCACGCTACCGATGGTCGAACCTTTACCCAGGTGGACGTCCGGCATCACCGCAATGTGCTTGTAGATGAAGGGCATCTTGGCCGTATTGGCCAATTGCTGGCGCGCTTCCGATTCAACCGGCACGCCCTTGGTCCACATCTTCACCGGGCTACCACCCGACACTTCCATTACTTCGAATTCATTATCTTTCATCATAGTTCTCATCTTCTAACGATTAATCTGCGCCGACAAGTGTGGAGACCACGCCATTCCACACCGTGCGGCCTTTGCCGGGCACCGGCTCGGCATGCCAGCTAAGCGTCGTGTGGCGGCGGCAGGTGGAAATATTCATCGCCGCGTTCACGCCGCCGTAGCTGCGTTTTACGGGTTTCTTGCCGACTGCGCCGGCGCTGATGGTCCAAGCCTTGATTTGCGATTCCGTCATTTTGATCTCCTTTCGTCTTTGCGTACCTCATCTATTGCAAAGGGCGTGCCAGCTTGCTAAGTCATTGATAAATATAGATTCACGGAAATCAATGATTGTGATAAATTATCTAAAAAGATAAATATTTATCCCAAATGAAAAAGAAGATCGTCATCCTTGGTTTCCTCGGCTCGCAGCTGGACGGCGGCCCTCGCAATCCCGCGCGCTGGGAAAAATGGCGTCCCAGCGTCTCCTTGCTGCAGCACGAAGACCTGGTGGTCGACCGTTTCGAACTGCTGGCCAGCGCCCACCACGACAGCCTGGCGCGGCAGATCGAGGAGGATATGCACGCCGTCTCGCCGGAGACGGTCGTGCAGCGCCACACGCTGCCGATCAGCGACTGGTGGGATTTCGAGGACGTCTACAGCCAGCTCTTCGATTTCGCGCGCAATTACCAATTCGATACCGATAACGAGGAATACTGGGTCCACATCACTACCGGCACCCACGTCGCGCAGATTTGCCTGTTCCTGATGACGGAAGCGCGCTATTTCCCCGGCCGCCTGCTGCAGACCTCCCCGCCCCGCCGCGCGGCGCCCGGCAAGACCGGCGACTACGTGCTGATCGACCTGGACCTGTCGCGTTACGACCAGATCGCACAGCGTTTCTCCAATGCGCAGCGGGAAGGCGTGGAATTCCTGAAGTCCGGCATCGCCACCCGCAACCCGCACTTCAACCTGTTGATCGACGAGATCGAGCACGTGGCTGCGCGTTCACGTGCCCCCATGTTGCTGATGGGGCCTACCGGTGCGGGCAAATCCTTCCTGGCACGCCGCGTGTACGAGTTGAAGAAGGCGCGCCACCAGGTGGACGGGGCCTTCGTCGAGATCAACTGCGCCACCCTGCACGGCGACGGCGCCGGCTCAACCTTGTTCGGCCACGTGAAAGGCGCGTTCACCGGCGCGGCATCGGACCGCCCCGGCTTGCTGCGCACCGCGCATAAGGGTCTTCTATTCCTCGACGAGATTGGCGAACTGGGACTGGACGAACAAGCCATGCTGCTCAAGGCGGTCGAGGAAAAGCGTTTCCTGCCGATGGGTGGCGATCATGAAGTGCGCAGCGATTTCCAGCTGATCGCCGGCACCAACCGCGACCTTGCGCGCGAAGTGGCGGCGGGGCGCTTCCGCGAAGACCTGTTCGCCCGAATCAACCTGTGGACCTATTCGCTGCCCGGCCTGGGCGAGCGGCCGGAAGACATCGAGCCCAACCTCGACTACCTGCTGGCGCAGTTCGGTGCGGAAAACGGCGCCATGGTGCGCTTCAATACCGAGGCACGCCAGCAGTACATGCGCTTCGCAGCTTCCGCCGACGCGCTATGGAACGGCAACTTCCGCGACCTGTCGGCCTCCGTCACCCGCATGGCGACGCTGGCCGATGCCGGGCGCATCACCACGCCCATCGTCGCCGCCGAAGTGGCGCGCCTGCAGCGCCAATGGGGTCCCCTGGCCGAGGGCGTGAACACCACGGCGAAACTCGATGGATTATTCGATGAAGAAGCGCTTGGGCAAATCGACTTGTTCGACCGCATGCAGCTCGAATCCGTGATCGCCGTCTGCCGCCAATCCAAGACCATGTCCGATGCCGGCCGCAAGCTGTTCGCCGCTTCGCGTCTCGGCAAGGCAAAGCCGAACGACGCCGATCGCCTGAAGAAGTACCTGGCCCGCTTCGGCCTGGAGTGGGAGCAAGTCAGCTAAATCTTGGCGCGCACATGGCAGGTGTTGAAGCGCTCGCCCTGTTCGAAACCGATCGTCACCGGCAGGAAATGCGTCATCACTTCCGCGTTCGTGATTGCGTGGGGCGATACATGATCCAGGGTGTAGGAACCGCCGCCTGCCAGCGCCATCGGCAGCATCACCTGGTCGCCCAAGTGCTCGCCCACCGCCGCGCCGGAAGCCAGATAGCGGCGCGCCTCCAGTGCCGCCTCGCGTGCGACTGCTTCGGCGCGCACGCCGCGGTCGCCGATGGCCGAGAACACTTCCGTCACCGTCTCGCTCTCGATGGTCAGCAAGACCGCGTTGCCCGGGCTGGCCGACGCCGGCGACAGCACCTCGCGCAATTGTCCGCCCTCCCATCCCAGCAAGTTGCGCACGGTCGCATACTGGCGCTGAGCCACCTGTGCCGGCAAGCGCGCGGCAAGCGCTTGCGCGTAAGCCTGTTGCAAGCCGCCCCGGTCGAGCAGGTCCAGGCGGCGCAGTTGCTTGCATGGCCACACATTGGCCGACATGCTGCCGCCGCCGGCCGGGTAGAACCCATAGCGCTCGATCTCGATTTCGACCTGCGCGCCCATGGCCGCGAGCACGCGGCAGTAAGCCCGCTGCAGGAATTCGCCCGGCGGCGCCTTGGGATTATGCGTGCCACCGGTCACCGTCACCGCAGTGGGCTGCTCAGCGAACAGCAAGGCAGGGATCAGGGTTTGCAACACCAGTGTCGTGCTGCCGGCAGTGCCAATATCGAAGTCATAGACGCCACCGCTCACACGGCCGGGCGTGAACTCCAGTGAAGTCGAGCCGACCTCGGCGTGGGTGACAGTAGCGCCGCAGGCAATCGCTGCTGCACGTACCGCCGACAGGTGCTGTCGGCGCAAGCCGGGCGGCTGGCGGTTGGCGCGGATATTGCGGATCCGGAAAGCCTGGCCGGTAATCATCGACAGGGTCAGCGAGGAGCGCAGGATCTGCCCGCCGCCTTCGCCCGTCGAACCGTCCAGTTCAATCATCGCGCACCTCCCTGCCGGCATTATGCTGCCGCCGCAGGGGAGGCGGCGCACGAACATCAGTAGGTGTTCAGTGCCTTCGAGAACTTGATCAGCCACAGGCGGCTCGGCCGCTCACGGTCGTCGCCACGCGCAACGCGGATGGCGTTGGCCGCATTGCAGCCGGCAGCATTGCTGGTGACGATGGTGCCATTTGCATCGACATTGCACTTGGTGACGTCGGCATCGGCGACCGCTTCACCATTTGGCGTGAAGATCCTGGTCTTCAGGCCGAAGTCATTATCGTTTGCCAGCGCCAGCGTGTTGCCATCGACGATGGTCAGGCCTTCCGCTTTTTCGGCCAGCCAGCCGATGGCGTTCAAGTCCAGCAGTAGGGTCTTCTTCAATGTCGCAACCTTGGACCAATCGGCGCCATTCACTGCCGCAGCACCCATCGAGCTCTTTTCCAGGTCGGAGGTGGCCGGGTTGAATGTTGCGGCATTGATGTCGGTCGCGCTGCCGATTTCCACCAGCATCAACTTGTTGAATACCTTGCCGCCAGGTGCGGCGCCCTGTTCGATCACGATGAACTTGCCGTTGCCCAAAGCGACCATGTCGCCCAGCTTGGCATTGCCGGTGCGGCCGTCCGCGTAATCGGCGCCATTCAATGGGTAGGCAAACATGCGGCCAGTGGTGCCGGTGGCTGGATCGAATTCGATCCAGCGGGTGAAGCGGGCGAAGCGTTCCACCTGCTCGCTCTTGCCGGTCACCGAATACGGCGCATTGCCGTCGGTCAGTGGGCTCTGCAGGAATCCGTGCAGCTTGTCGGTTGCCGTATCGAGCGCCATGCCTTCCATGCCACGGTTGGCGCGGCGCTTGGCGAAGACGGCAGGCAGGCCGCTACCAGGCGCATAACGGGACTGGATCACGCCGCTCGCGGCGTCAATCTTCACAATGAAGGGACCGTATTCGTCCGACACCCACAACGCATTGCGCTTCTTGTCGAAGGCAATGGCTTCGGTATCCAGGCCGTTCGCGCTGAACACCGCCTTGCTCGCGGCATCGTATTTCATCGCGTCGAACACCGGTACTTCGGCGGAATTGCCCAGCGAACCGGCAGGGATGGCCAGGCCGGAGCTGTTGGTATTCGCGGAGGTCTTGATCGGCAACGTGGAGTTCAGCACCGCACCGGCCTTGCCGACCGTGATGACGCCGATCGACGGCGTGAAGCTTGGCGACGGGAAGATCTTGGCCCCCATGGTGCCGCTGCCGCCCGGATTCGGCACGTTCGGACCGTCGCCGTTCGGGCCGCGGTCGGTCAGGCCGTAGAATTCCAGGTCGCCGCTGGCATTCGTGCCTTTGAATGCCAGCGCCGAACCATAGGACGGCAGGAAGCCCAGCGGGAAGTCTGCCTTCACCTTGGCGTTGCTGCCTTCGTAAGGAATATAGAAGCTGTTTGCCGCCTGTACCTGGTAGCGCGTCACGCTCACCGTGGCGGCAGCCAGGGTGAAGCTCTCCTGCACAGGCTTGCCAACTTTGGAGGCCAGCGTGTCTTCGAAGTGCTCGCGCACCAGCTGGCGGCGGTCGTCATCTATGCCACGGGCAGCGTAGGCGGGGCCGGCGGCAACCAGGTTGGCAGCCATAGCCTTGTTGAAGTCCGCCGCGGCGGCGCCGAAATCCGCGCTCTTGCCCGCCAGTGCAGCCTTCACATCGTTGGTGATCCTGATGCCGTTGGATGGATCGTTGTCCTCGTCCAGCAGTTGCAATGCCAGCAGGCGGTTGACCACCTTGGCGTCCTTGACATCGCTCACGCCAGCCAGTTGCAGCGGTGTGATGATCGTCGCGCAAGCGGCACTGCCCAAGGCCATGCCGCCCACGCTGAAGCTGACGTTCTCGCCCTCCTTGCAGCTGAACTCGCCCTTGGCGCCGGTGACCGCCTTGGCCGACGTGCCGGCGACATACTCCGCGCCTTCCACCGCGCCATCGACAAAGGTGCCGTTGACCGCCGGCTTGGCCGGTTCGTTGCTGCCACCGCCGCCGCAAGCGGCAAGGGCAAGTGCGAGAGGAAGGAGCGACAGGGTTTTCATGTGGGCCTCTGGGTCAAAAAGGCCCAGCATAATCAACCGAAGTGACAAGCTTATGACAAGCCACCTGCGCTTACTTGAAGGCGATCGCTGTCACCGCCCGCATCGAGTCGCTATGCCCGAACGGCTGGATGATGGCGTCCGGACCTCGCTTCGGCACCCCATCCGGCAGGCCGTAGCTGCGGTCGATTACCCGCAGCGTAAACGGTTTGCCGGCCGGCAGTGTCAGGTCCAGTTCCAGCGGCGCCGCTTCCAGTGCATAGGCCGCGAAGCCCCAGTCCTTGCCCGGCTCGCGCAACAGCTGGCGGCCGCCGACCGACGCCTGCTGCACGTCGACGCCTTCGACATACAGCTTGACCTCCGGCGCCGAGCGCTCGGAACGCAGACGGATGCGGACCTGGCGCACGGCGCCATTCACGCTGTCCTGCAGGACTTCCACCTGCGGCGCCTTGATGCCGGCCGCCGGCGCCGGGGCCGTCCAGTAGGTCTGCGCATAGTCGCCGTAAATTTCCGGCACTTTACGGTTTTCGGCCTGGTCGCCCATCACCTTTTTCGCCCAGTCGCCGAGCATCGGGTCGCTCGACAGCCACATGGCATTGCCGGTCATGCCGTCCACCGCGTACTGCAGGTTGGTCGGATGCGGCTGCGCCGGCGACACCGCCGACGTCGCCGAGCCCGCGCCCAGCAGCACGACCGCGGCCACGCCAGGCAGCAGCGGGAACACGAAGCGGCGCGACACCATGGCCAGCAGCGGCGCCATCAGGCCGAAGGCCAGCACCATCAGGAACACCGGCACTGCGGACAGGCGGGTGGTCAGGGCGGCAAACAGCACTTCCACCACCGGCGCCAGCACCAGCAGTGCCGGGGCGGCGGCCAGCAACAGGACCAGGGCGCGCTGCGCCACCGGACGCTGGCGGCCGGAACCGCCCAGCAGCCAGGCGAAGGCGGCCAGCAAGGGCAGCAGGGGCCAGGCAAACAGGAAGCTGGCGCCCGGCATCCAGATCAGCGTCGCCAACAGGAATGCCATCCACAGCAGCGCGGCGCCCAGCGCCAGTTCCATCGCGGCGAAGCTGCGCAGCTGGCGGCGCAGCACCAGGCCGTACAGGCCGAGCGCCAGGCAGGCAAAGGCGGCCCAGTACCAGCCGACGTTGTACACGTCCATCAGGGCGCGATACTGGAAGTGGATCATGCTGACCAGCAGCCAGGTCACCGTGCAAACGATCGCAATGCCCAGGCCAAGCAGCGGCAGCAGGCCGGCGGCACCCAGCACGCGGCCGAGGCGCAGGCCGCCACGCAGGCCGGAATGCAGCGCCAGCCCGAACAGCACCAGTGCCAGGCCCGCCAGGCCCCACGACAATGCGGCCGGGTAGCTGACCAGGCCCGCCAGCGGCAGCGTGAAGTAAACGCGGTCGCCATCCTTGATGTGGGCCAGGTCGGCGGCGCCGAAATGGCGCGCCAGCGCCAGCATGGTATCGCCTTGATGCTGCACGCTGCGCGGGTCGAGGTTGGCCGCGCTGTCGAGCTGGGTGTGGTAGCTGCTCGGGCGCTCGATGGCGGCGAAGTTCATTGCCATCAGGCCGGCGCGCTTGAACGCGCTCAAATCGGTATCGTTGGGCAGCAACTTGTAGACTTCGGACATCAGGGAGTTGCCGAACGGCTGGTTGACGCCGGCAAATGCCTGCACCAGCTTGCCGTTGCCGGCACTGGTCTCGAACATCAGCATCGGTCCGGAATTGCCGCGAAACTCGAAATTCAGCGCCAGCCCGATGCGGCTGCGCCATGGGTGGCTGGCGACAAAGGCTTCCGCACCCAGCAGGCCGATTTCCTCGCCGTCGCTCAGCAGCACGATGATGTCGTTGCGCAGGCGCGGGCCGGCCTGCAGCGCGCGCAGCGTTTCCAGGATGGCGGCCACGGAGGCGCCGTTGTCGGCCGCGCCGAAGCTGTGCGGCACCGAATCGTAGTGGGCCGACAGCAGCAGGGCGGGCCCGCTGCCGGTGCCCGGCAGGCGCGCCACGATATTGTGTACCTGGCCGGCGGTCTCGCCCGAAGCGGCGACCGCGAAGCTGTCCTGCACCTGGGTTTCCAGCTGCATGCGCTGCAGCTCGCCCACCAGGTAATTGCGCACCGCCGCGTGGGCGGCAGTGCCGCTCGGATGCGGCGCCGCCGCGATCCCCTTCAGGTGGGCCAGCGCGCGCTCGGCGGCAAAAGCATTGGCCGGCGCGCCGGTGCCGGCCGGGACCGCCGGCGCCCGGCCCTGCAGGCCCAGCAGCACCAGCAACAGCAATGCGGCCAGCACGCCGACGATCAGGACCAGGGCCGGCTGGCCGGGCGCGGCGGGCGCCGGTGTCGCCGGCGGCCGCTGTTCGATACTGACGGTATGTGTCATCTTCTTACCTTCTTGTGGAGCCCTCGCAGGGCCGGGTTATCGGATCGGGTGCCTCATTGGCGCGGCAGGCCATGCAGGCGCGGCCAGCCCAGGCGGAACATCAGCAGCGCCAACGGCAGCACTGCCAGGTGGAACAGCAGGCTGGCGCCGGAAGCGGCAGCCGGATTGAGCACACCCTGCCCCTGCACGCCCAGGTAGACCAGCACGCAGGCCAGCAATTCGAAGGGGCGTTCGCTGCCGCTGAGCGCGCCCAGCGCCATGGCGCCGGCCGGCAGCGACAGCGCCGACAGCAGCAGGCCCGCAGCCAGGGCCGGTTCGGCCAGCGCGCGCAGCAGGGCCGGCGCTACGGCCAGCAACGCCAGCCAGACCAGCGCCAGCCAGCGCGCCAGCGGCACGCGCCAGCGCGCACCCGGTGCGCTGAGGACGATGCCGGCGCTGCCGGCCTCGCGCTCCAGCAGCGGGGCGCGGGCAAATATATCCAGCAGCAAGACCCAGGCCGCCAGCACGGCCCAGCCTGCGGCCTGCGCATCGCCGCCCAGTTGGCCGGCCCACGCGGCGAGGACGGCAGCCCACCACCAGCCAGGCCGCTGGCGCAGCGGCATTTCGACTTCGGCGGCAAACGTCGTGCCCAGCCGGCCGCGCCGCACGCTGCGCAGCAGCCATTGCAGCAAGGCCAGGCGGCGCCCGCCCTGCGCTTGCGGCGAGCCGCCCGGCGTCGCGCGTCGTGCCAGGCGGTTGACCAGCGGCGCCGCCAGCAGCACGCCGGCCAGGGACAGGCCCAGCCAGGCAGCGCGGCCGCCGACTTCGCCGGCGCTCGGTTGCCAGGATGGCCAGGCAAAACGCTGCACCGGCCGTTCGCCCAGGCCGCAGCCCAGGCAGATGCGGGCGTCGGCCGGGGCCGCCGGCTGGCGTTGCAGCGCCGCCTGGAACAGCCCGATGCCGCGCGGATCGCCCAACCCGCCGGCCGGCGCGCCGCCCTGCTGGCTGGCCACCGATGCGACCAGCAACAAGACCCACAACACGAAATACACGACATTGCCGCCGGTGCGGCGCAACCAGGGCAGCAAGTCGAACCACACCGCCAGCGTGGCCGTCAGCGCCAGTGAAGGCAGGGCCAGCAGCAGGGCCGGCTTGAGCAATTCCCCCAGCCGCAGCGCCGGCTCTTCGGCGCGCGCCCATTGGGCCAGCACGCCCACCAGCAGCTGCACGCCCAGCAGCAGGGCAAACACCAGCAGGTGGCTGCTCCATTTGGCCAGCACATAGGCCGGACGGCTCAGCGGCGTCACCTCCAGCAGTTGCCAGACGCCGCTGTCGATATCGCGCCGGATGGTGCCGCGCACCAGGTAGAAACCGACCAGCGAAACCCAGGTGGCCAGCATGCCCAGCACCATGCCGATCCAGGCGCTGGAATAGCTGCCGCGCTGGTGGCCGTCCAGGCCGAGGATGATGTAGCCGGCCGAGGCCGGCGGCAGGCAGAGCCAGGTGAGCGCGGCGGCGCCACCCAGCACGGCCAGGAAGGCGCGCGTGCGGACCCGCTCCAGCAGGTCGGCGCGCACGATGGCGGCAAAGCGGCGCAAGCTTTCCATCTCAGGCCCCGCCCTGCGCCAGCAGGCGCACATAGGCGTCTTCCAGGCCGGCCTCGACCGCCACTGCGGACGGATGCGGCATGGTTGCGGCCACGGCGCGCACCAGCACGCCGTCCGGCCGGCGCCGCGAACCGCACACGCGGTGTTGGGCGCGCACGGACGGCAGGTCGGCGGCGCTGACGGTCCACTCCCAGACCTGGCCCTGGGCCGCGGCAATCAGTTCGCCCGGGTCGCCGAAGTAGCGCAGGCGGCCCTGGTCCAGCACGGCCAGCGCGGTGGCGCTGGCTTCGATATCGGACACGATGTGGGTCGACAGGATGACCAGCCGCTGCCCGGCCAGGTCGGTCAGCAGGTTGCGAAAGCGCAGCCGTTCGTCCGGGTCCAGGCCGACCGTCGGTTCATCGACGATCAGCAGGGCCGGGTCGTTCAGCAGTGCCTGGGCGATGCCGACCCGCTGCCGCATGCCGCCCGAGAACTGGCCGATGCGACGCTCCGCCACCGTGTCCAGCCCCACCAGGCGCAGGCAATGCTCGACCCGCGCCGCTGCGCCGGCGTGCGGCAACCCCTTCACCGCCGCCATATAGCGCAGGAACTCGCGTGCGCTGAGCGCCGGGTAGGCGCCGAATTCCTGCGGCAGGTAACCCAGCGCCGCGCGCAGGAATTCCGGGTCGGCGCCCACGTCCACGCCCTGCCAGCGGATGGTGCCCGTGCCAGGCCGGGCCAGCGTGGCCAGCATGCGCATCAAGGTCGACTTGCCGGCGCCGTTGGGGCCGAGCAGGCCGAGGATGCCAGTGCCCACCGCCAGGCTGACCTGCTGCACTGCCGCGTGCCCGTTCGGATAGCGGAAGCCGATCCCCTCCAGCTCCAGCACCGGCTGCGTGCCCTGTTCCTGCGCCATGGCCTGGCGCGCCGAATAACGTTGTTCCATCATGCCTCCCCGGCCGCAGCTGCCGCGCCAGCCTCGGTATCCGTCCCAGTCCCCGACACGGCCTGGCGCAGCGGCGCAAACTTGCGCCGGCTCCATAGCAGCAGGTCGTCCATATAGGTAAACACCACCGGAATCACCAGCAGGCTCAGGATCGTCGACGTCAGCAGGCCGCCGATCAGCGCCACCGCCATCGGCGCGCGGAAGCTGGGGTCGGCGCCTAGGCCAAGCGCCACCGGCAGCATGCCGGCACCCATCGCCACCGTGGTCATGATCACCGGCTGCGAACGGTTGCGGCAGGCTTCCAGCAGGGCCGCGACACGCTCCAGCCCCTGCTCGCGCCGCACCCGGATCGCGTAATCGACCAGCAGGATCGAGTTCTTGGCCGAGATTCCCATCAGCATCAGCAGGCCCAGCATCGACGGCATCGACAGCGCATGCCCGGTCAGCAGCAGCGCGCCGAAGGCGCCGCCCAGCGACAGCGGCAGCGCCGCCATCACCGTCACCGGCTGCAGGAAGCCGCGGAACAGCAGCACCAGCACCATGTAGACGCACAGGATGCCGATGCCAACCGCCAGCAGGAAGCTGTTGCGCAGTTCGGCCTGGCGCTCCATATCGCCTTGGCGCACGCGCTTGACGTTGGACGGCAAGGCCTTCATGGCCGGCAGGTCGAGGATCTGGTCGAACACTTCGTCGCCGTCGCGGCCCTGCAGCTCGACGTGCACCAGCACCTTGCGGATGCGGTCATAGCGCTCGATGCGCGCCGGCGCGCTGTCCAGGCGCAGCTCGGCCACCGAGGACAGCGGCACATTGCCCTGCTTGCCCGGCACGCTCAGGCGCGCCAGCGCCGCCAGGTCGCTGCGGGTGGCCTGCGGCAGGCGCACCCGGATCGGCAGCTGGCGGTCCGGCAGGTTCAGCTTGGCCAGGTACTGGTCGTAGTCGCCGGCGGTGGCCACGCGCAGCGTGTCGCCGATGGCATCGGCCGTCACGCCAAGGTCGGCGGCACGCGCAAAGTCCGGCGTCACGATCACTTCCGGGCGCGCCAGGCTGATATTCGAGTACACGCTGCCCAGCCCGGGCAGGGTGCGCACCGCCGCCTCCACGTCGCGCACCGCATTGCGCAGCGATTCCGGGTCGTCGGACGCGAGCATGAAGCTGATCTCGTGGCCGTCATCGCCGTCGCCCACCGTGACGCGGGCGCCGGGCAGCGCAGCCAGCGCCTTGCGCAGCGCGGCGTTGACTTCGACCTGGTGGCGCCGGCGTTCGGCGCGCGGCTTCAGGCTGACCTGCAGGTCGGCGAAACGCAGCCCGCCGGCGCCGACGTGGGCGTAGACCTGCACCACGTCCGGGTCCTGGCGCAGCAGCGCGCGCGCGCTTTCGGCGGCGGCGCGGGTGTCGGCCAGGGTGCTGCCTGGCGGCAGTTCCAGCGCCACATTGGTGGTCTTGCCGTCCGCCGGCGGGATGAAGTCGCCCGGCAGCGATGCCGCCATCACCAGTGACACCAGCATGAACAGGGCCGACAGGCCGAGCGTGGTCTTGCGCCGACGCAGGCACCATTGGACGGCGCGCAGGTAAGGCGCCATCCAGCGGCTTTCGCGCGGCGTGTGCAAGACCGGCCGCAACAGGTAGGCCGCCATCATCGGCGTCAGCAGGCGCGCCACCAGCAGCGAAGCCAGCACCGCGATCGAGGCGGTCCAGCCGAACTGGCGGAAGTACTGGCCCACGATATCGTTCAGGAAGGCGGTCGGCAGGAACACCGCCACCAGGGTCAGCGTGGTGGCCACCACGGCCAGCCCGATCTCCTCGGCCGCGTCGAGCGCGGCTTGCAGCGGGCTCTTGCCCATGCGCACGTGGCGCATGATGTTTTCGATCTCGACGATGGCGTCGTCGACCAGGATGCCGATCACCAGCGCCAGCGACAGCAGGGTCACCATGTTCAGGGTAAAGCCCAGCAGGTGGATCGCCAGGAAGGTCGGCAGCACCGACAGCGGCAGGGCCAGCGCCGAAATCACGGTGGCGCGGCCGTCGCGCAGGAAGAACCAGACCACCAGCACCGTCAACAGTGCGCCCTCGTACAGCAGGTTCATCGAGCCGCGGTAGTTTTCCTGCACCGTGTCGACCTTGTTCAGGCTCTCGCGGAACTGCACCGTGCGGTGCTCGGCCTGCAGCTTGGCGACAGCGGCGCGCACCGCGGCGGCCACCTGTACGTCGCTGGCGCCGGGATTGCGCATCACCTCGAAGGCCACCACCGGTTTACCGTCCAGCAAGACCACGCTGCGCGGCTCCGCATGGCCGTCGCTGACGCGCGCCACCTGGTCCAGCCGCACCCGGCGCCCGTCCGGCAGCACCAGGTCCATGGCCGCCAGCTCGTCGACGCCGCGTACCGTGCCCAGCGTGCGCACCATCTGGGTGGTGCCGCCGATATCGGCCAGTCCGCTTGGCGCTTCGCGCTGCATGCGCTGCAGCTGGGCCGACACGGCCGCCGCCGACACGTTCAGCGCCGCCATGCGCACCGGATCGAGCTCGATCAGCACTTCGCGGTTGACGCCGCCCACCCGCTGCACCTGGCCGACGCCGGCCACCTGCATCAGGGCGCGCGCCACGCTGCTGTCGACCAGCCAGGACAACTCCTCCTGGCTCATGCGCTCGGCGCTCAGGGTATAGGTCAGCACGGCGGTGACGCCGGCGTCGCCCACCTTGCCGATCACCGGGTCGCGCAGCTCGGCCGGCATGTCGCTGCGTACGCGGGCAATGGCATCGCGCACCTCGTTGACCGCTTCATTGACGTTGCGGCCCAGGCGGAATTCGACCGAGGTCGAGACCAGGCCGTCGTTGATGGTGCTGGAGATATGCCGCACGAAAGGGATGGTGGCGATCGCGTTTTCCATCTTGCGCGCCACCTCGGTTTCCAGCTGGGCCGGCGAGGCGCCCGGCAGGGCCGCCGTGACCAGCACCACCGGCACGTCGATGTCGGGCGTATCCTGCACCGGCGTGAGGTGGAAGGCGGCCAGGCCACACAGCACCAGCAGCACGAACAGCAGCACGGCCGGCAGCGGATTGCGGATCGAATATCGGGACAGGTTCATGCTTGCCGCACTCCTAGTTGAGGCCGCGCGCGGCGCTGCCGCCGGCATCGATGGTAGCGGCCGTAGCGGCCACGCGGGCCGCCGCCACCACGCGCACGCGGTCGCCGTCGTTCAGGAAACCGGCGCCCTGCGCCACCAGCAGCGCGGCCGGTGGCAGCGCGCCCTTGACTTCGACCCGCTCGCCGACGCGACGGCCGGTATCGACCTTGGTGCGCGCTACCTTGCCGCTGCCGTCGATCGCGAACACGTAGCTGCTGCCGTCGCGCGTGACCACCGCGCTTTGCGGCACCGTCAGGGCCGGGCTGGTGCCCAGCTGGAAGGCGCCGCTGGCAAACAGGCCAGCATGCAGGCGCGCATCGGCCGGCAGGTCGACGTACACCAGCGCATTGCGCGTGGCCGGGTCGATCGACGGCGCGCGCGCCCTGACCCTGCCCGTCACGCTGGCGCCGTTGGTGGCCTGCACCCGCACCGGCTGGCCGGGCTCGATGCGCGACAGCGCATCGGCCGGCACTTCGGCACGCCATTCGAGGCGGTTGGCGCGGATCAGGCGGAACAGTTCCTGGCCCTGGCCGGGCACCGCACCGACCGTGGCGCTGCGCGCCGAGATGGTGCCGTCGTCGTCGGCCACCACTTCGGTCTGGCGCAGCCGCAACTGGTCGATCCTGAGCCGGGCCTGGGCCGACGCCACCCGCGCCCGCGCGCTGCGCTCGAGCATCAGGTACTGGTTGCTCTGCTGGCCACTGAGGGCGCCGCTGCTGGCCAGCAGGCGTGCCCCGTCGGCATTGGCGCCGGCTTCGGCCAGCGCGGCGCGCGCCTCTTCCAGCGCGGCTTCCTGCTGCGCCACTTCGGCCGCCACCGTCTCACTCTGGAAGCGCGCCAGCACCTGTCCCTTGCGCACCGCGTCGCCCACATTGACCCGCACCTCGGCCAGGCGCAGCCCGCCCAGCTCGCTGCCCACCACCGCTTCCTGCCACGCCGCCACGCTGCCGTTGGCGCCCAGCTCCTGGGCCCACTCGGCCGGCTCGGCCTTGCCGGCGGTGACGGTCAACACCGTGGCCGGCGCCGCGGCTGCCGCAGGCGGGGCGTTGTCGCCGCCGCTGGCCGCGACCAGGCCGGCCACCCCGGCCACCGCCACGGCCGCCAGGCCCAGCTTCTTCATATGCTTGAATTTCATTGCTCGCTCCTCCAGATAATTCAGGGGGCCGCCATGGCCGCTGCGCCGGCTTGCCAGCCGCCGCCCAAGGCCTTGTACAGCGCGATCCAGGCCAGCACGCGCTGCTGCTGCACGCCCAGCAGGGTCAGTTGCGCCGCCAGCGCGCTGCGGCGCGCATCTTCCAGCTCGAACATGCTGGCCGGGCCGGCCTTGTAACGTTCGCCGCTGGCGTGGAAGTAACGGTCATAGTCGCGCGCGGCGGACGCCGCGTCGGCTTCGCGCCGGCCGGCCGCGTCCAGCCGCACCAGCGCCTGCTCGGTTTCCCGTACGGCGGCGCGGGCGCGCTCGCGGTACAGGCCGGCCAGTTCGTCATAGCGCGCCTGCGCCCCGGCCTGCTCGGCGCGGCGCCGTCCGCCGTCGAACAACGGCAGCGACAGCTGCGGCAGGACCGACCAGGTATCCAGGGCGCTGCTGCCGCCGGCCAGGCGCACCACGCCGATGCTGCCGCCCAGCGTCAGCTGCGGGTAGCGCGCGGCATGGGCCACGTTGACCTCGGCTGCCGCCGCCTGCAGTTCGGCCGACACGGCCGCCAGGTCGGGACGCTGCCCCAGTGCCACGGCGGGCACGGTATCGACCGCGATCGCGCGCGGGCGCGGCAGCGTGTCGCGCGGCGCCAGCAGCGCCTGCACCTGGGCTTCCGGCAGGCCGCTCAAGGCCACCAGCGACTTGAGCAGCACATCGCATTCGGCACGCTGTTCGGCAACCCGCTGGCGCGCGTCGGCGGCCGACGCTTCGCTCAGCATCACATCGGCATCCGAGCTGAAGCCGGCCTTGATCTTGAGGCGCGCCAGCTCGCTCGTCTTGTCGCGCGAGGCGGCGTCCTGCTCCAGCAGGCGCGCGGCGGCGCTGCAGGCACGATGGCCGACCACGTTGGCCGCCACTTCGGCCGCCAGCGACACCTGGGCCGCGCGCCATTCGGCCTGGCGCGCCTGCAGGCGCGCCTCGGCCGCCGCCACCGCCTGGCGGCGGCCGCCGAACAGATCGAGCTCCCAGCTGGCGTCGACGCTGCGGCTGACCGCATGGGTGATCACGGCCGGTTGGCCGCGCTGCTTCTGGCTGAAACGTTCGCCGCGCAGGTTCAGGTCGGCGTTCGGCCAGCGCGCTGCGCCGCTGGCCTGCATGCCGGCGCGGGCCTGGGCGATGCGCGCCAGCGCCTGCTCCAGTTGCGGATGGCTGGCCTGCGCCGCCTCCACCAGTGCCAGCACGGCGGGGTCGTCGAACTGTCGCCACCAGCCGGCCAGTGCGGAGGCCGGCTGCGCCGCGCCGGCGGCCGGCAGCGGCGCCTGGAACCCCGGCGCCAGCTCCAGTGCCGGCGCTTTCTGGGTGGGACCGACGCTGCATGCCGCCAAGGCGGCCAGCGGCAGCGCCAGCAACAAAGGCTTACAGCGCATCCGGCACCTCGCTCTCGAATCGGTACAGGCGGCGGTGGGCCAGCGAGAACAGCGAGACCAGCGCGGCCAGCAAGCCGGCTGCCATGAACAGCAAGCCGACGCCGCGGCCCTTGCCGGTGCCGAACCAGGCGCCCACGCTCTCGTGCAGCAGGCCGCCCGGCAACAGGGCCGGTTCAAAGAAATGGTGGGCCAGCATGCCCCCCAGGAAGGCGCTGGCCGGCATCAGGGCCAGCGTCACCGCTTGCTGGAACGCGCCGAAACTGCCCTGGCGGTCGCGCGGCAGCTTGCGGCGCCACACGGCGGCCATGCAGCCGCCCAGGCAGGAGCTGCACAGCATCACCACCACGGCGGCGATGCACATCACCGGCACCGTGTAGAAGTAGCCGGCGGCGGCGATGGCCAGGCCCTCGACCAGGTTGAAGCCCAGCACCAGCGGAGTCCATTGCTTGGGACCGCCCCATGCCACCATCACCAGGCCGCTGCCCAGGATGCCGAAAGCACCGCAGGTGGTGACCCAGGCCAGCACTTGGGGCGAATAATTGGCCAGTACCATCGGCGAAATCATCACCACCACCATGCCGGACAGGAAGGCGCCCATGCTGGTGTAGCCGTACAGGATCGCCAGCGTCGGACGGTCCAGCAGGTAGCGCAGCGACCATTGCAGGTCGCGGATGGCGCCGCGCGAGGCTTCCTTGCTGGCCTCCACCGAAGCCGAGGTGGCGGCGGCCGCCGCCGGGAAGCGCGCCAGCGCCAGGCCCATCAGCGCGAAGCCGAACGAAGCCACATCCAGCACCACGATGCCGGTGATGCCGATGGCAGCCAGCAGCGAGGCGGCCACCAGCGGCGCCGCCAGCTGGGCCATCGCGGTCGACAGCTGGAACATGCCGCTGGCACGCCCGAACTGGCTCTTTGGCACCAGCACCGACACTGCCGCGTAGGCGGCCGGCGCCTGGAACGCCATGCTGACAGACAGGATCACCTGCAGCACGTACAGCTGCCAGACCTGGAAGCGGTCAAGGTAGAACAGCAGGCCCATGCCGGCGGTACTGACCAGGGCCAGGGCTTCGCCGATCATCAGCACGTACTTCTTGTTCCAGCGGTCGGCCATGCTGCCGGTCCACGGCATCAACAGCAGCGCCGGCAAGGTGGCGAACATGGTCAGCCGCGCATAGTCGAGCACGGAGGCGGTCTGCTGGAACAGCCAGACCCCCACGGCGAACGAAGTCAGCATGGTGCCCAGGGTGGACACCAGCTGGCCGGCCCAGATCAGGTAGAAGGGCGTGCCGATCTTTTCCTGGACCGGCGGTTCCGGCGGCGCATCGACGGTGGAAATGGTTTGCGTCGTAGTCTGCATCATTGATCTTTCAAAAGCGGTGACAGCCAGTTCACCAGGTGTTGGACGTGGGGCGACGCCAGCAGCGTCATGTGATTGCCGGTACTGACCCAGGATGTGGCCCCGGGTGCATGTGCACGCCAGTTGGCAGCCCGCTCCAGCGGTGAATCGGCCGCCGCCGCGGTTTCCGACGCCAGCACCAGGTGCAGGTCGCCGGGATAGCCGGACGGTGGCAGGTATTGCGTGTTCAGGTTGGTGCTGAAGGCGCGCACGATGCCGCGCAAGGTGGCCACGCTGGTCCCGGCCGGCATCAGGCGTGCCGCGACCAGCCGCGCCAGCAACAGGCCGAGCTGGGAATCGTGATCGAGCCCGGCAAACGAAGCGGCCGACAGTCCCATCGAGCGGCCCAGCTTCTGTTCATACAGGCCGACCAGCTTCAGCAGCGTATCGATGCGGCCGTGGAACGGCGCCGTGGCCTCGGCCGCCAGCGGCGCGCGCGAATCGAGCACCGCCAGCAGCGCCAGCTGCTCGCCCTGTTCGCGCAGCTGGCGTGCCATTTCCGTGACGACCCAGCCGCCGAAGGAATGGCCCAGCAGGCGGTAAGGACCGCGCGGCTGCACTTCGCGCACCGACTTGATATAGGCGCGCGCCGCGCTTGGCACGTCGGCATGCGGCGCCAGCTTGCCGCACAGGCCGCGCGGCTGCAGGCCGAACACCGGGATGGCCGGATCGAGCGCCTGCACCAGGTCGGTAAATGCCGTCACGCTGGCGCCGGCACCCGGCACGCAGAACAGCGGCGTCACGCCGCGCCGCCCGAATTGGATCGGGATGCGCGGTGCATAGCTGTGTTCCGGCAGTGCCGTGCGGCGGCCGCTGGCAGCCTGCAGTTCTTCCGACAGCGCCTGGCCCAGCGCCGCGATGTGCGGCGCCTGCATGATGCTGTAGTGGTCGCCGTGCAGCTGGCGCAGCGTCAGGCGCTGGCCCAGCTCCGCCTGCCAACCCAGCGAGGCATCGCCGCGCTGCTCGCCGCTTGCGGCAAACACGGTGACCGGCAAGGCGGTGTGGGGACGGGCATAGTGTTCCAGCGCATAGGCGATCCCGTGGCGCACAGCCAGGTGGCGGCGCAGTACGCCGACACTGACTTCGGACGGCAGGATGCCGGCCCGCTGTGCCGCCGCCAGCAGCGCATCGCAGTCGCCGGCCTGGGCCGCCTGCTGCAAGGCTGCGGGCGCCTGGCCAGCCGGCAGCCATGCCAGGCTGCACAGCCAAGCCGCGAAGTCGGCCGGGCCGGCGTCGCCGGCCCGGTAGCGGCTCTGGGTGTCGATCAGGCCCAGGAACTCGACCTCTTCGTCGGCCCCGACCAGCTGCTGCGCCATTTCATAAGCAATAGTCCCCCCGGCAGACCATCCCGCCAGGCGGTATGGTCCGTGCGGCTGGACCTTGCGAATTTCCTGCACATAGCTAGCGGCCATCTGTTCCACCGCATATAGCGGTGCCTCCCCGATTCCGAATCCCTTTGCAGCCAGGCCATACACCGGCAAATCCGACGGCAGCCAGGGTGCCAATTCACGCGCATAACCCACTTCTCCCTCGCCCGGATGGACCAGGAAGAGCGGCGTCAGGTTACCTTCAGGCCTGATCGGCACCAAGCTGTCAGAATTAGCAGTTGCCGCCCCAACGGCTGCGCAGAAGGCCGCCAGGGCTGGTTGGACGAACAGTTCGCGCAGCGGCGCCTGCAGGCCCAACTGCTGTTCGATCCGGCTCGCGACCTGCACCGCCAACAGGGAATGGCCGCCCAGCGCAAAGAAACTGTCGTTGCGGCCGACGCGCTGGGCACCCAGCAATTCGGCCCAGATCGCGGCCACCGCCTGCTCCAGCGCGCCTTGCGGCGCTTCATAGCCGGCCGCCGCCAGGTCATCGTGGCCGGGCGCCGGCAGGGCGCGGCGGTCGATCTTGCCGTTCTGGTTCAGCGGCAGACGATCCAGGATCACGAAGGCGGACGGCAGCATGTACTCGGCCAGCCCTAGCGCCAGCTCCGCACGCAGTTGCGCCGCCGCCAGCCCGGCACCGGCTTGCGGCGCCACATAGGCCACCAGGCGCAGGTCGCCCGGCACGTCCTCGCGTGCCATCACCAGCGCACTGGCAACGCCCGCGCAACCGGCCAGGCGCGCCTCGATTTCGCCCAGTTCGATGCGGAAACCGCGGAGCTTGACCTGGAAATCGTTACGGCCCAGGTATTCGATCGTGCCGTCAGGCAACCAACGGCCCAGGTCGCCGGTTTTATACATGCGGCCGCCGGCCTGGCCGCCGAAACGGTCGGGCAGGAAGCGTTCCGCGGTCAGTTCCGGACGGTTCAGGTAACCACGCCCCACCTGGACACCGGCGATATACAGCTCGCCCGCCACGCCGAGCGGAGCCGGTTGGCCCTGGGTGTCCAGGATATAGGCGCGGGTATTGGCCACCGGACGGCCGATCGGGATCTCACGCGGCGGCAATGCATCGCCCGCGCTGTAACGCACGGACGTCGCATACACCGTGGTCTCGGTCGGGCCATAGGTGTTGATCCAGTCGCAGCCGGCGCCCACGCCGCTGGCAAACCAGTCGGCCAGGCAACGCTGCTCGGCTTTCTCGCCCCCGACCACCACCAGCCGCACGCATGGCGGCGGCAGCGCCCTGCCCTGCGCCACTTCGCGCGTCCACAGGTGCCAGAAAGCGGTTGGCAGGTCGGCCACCGTGATGCGGTGCTCGGCTAGGAACTCGACATAGCTGCGGTCCGGCGCCACCATGTGCTCGGGACGCAGCACCACCGCGCCACCGACCGACAGCACCGGGAAGATCTCGGTCACCGACGTGTCGAAGCCGAACGAGGCGAACTGCACAATGCGGTCGTCCGGGCCCATGCCGCACATCGCGATATGGTGGGCCAGCAGGTTGGCCGCCTGGCGGTGCTCGATCATCACGCCCTTCGGCGCGCCGGTCGAACCGGAGGTGTAGATGACATAAGCCAGGCTGTCGCCGGCCAGCCCGGCCGGGCGTACGTTGCCGGCAGCGGATGCCGCATCGCCGTCGTTGTCCATCCGTTCCAGGATCACGACCGGTGCCGAGGTACCGGCCACCAATCCCGCGCAGGCAGGCGACGCCAGGACAGCTGCCGGGGCACAATCGTTGACCATATAGGCGATGCGTTCCGCCGGATAAGCCGGGTCCAGCGGCACATAGCCGGCACCCGCTTTGAGCACTGCCAGCAGCGCCACGACCATCTCGGCGCTACGGCTGCTGCAAACGGCCACCCGTGCATCCGGTCCGACGCCCAACGACTGCAGCTGCGCTGCCAGCACATTGGCGCGGCGGTTCAATTCACCATAGCTCAGGCGGCGGTCGCCATCCACCAGTGCCAGGGCGGCAGGGTTGGTTGCGGCCTGTGCTTCGAAGGCGTCCTGCATCAAGCCCTCCGCCGCTGCCGCAGCTGTTGCATTGAAGCCTTCGGTCACCAGTTGCAGCTCGCCTGGTGCGTACATTGGCAGTGCCAGCACTGCTGCGTGCGGGGCGAGCATGCCTTGCAGCAGGTCGCCGAAGCGCTGCAAGGTGCGTTGCATGTTGGCCGCGTCGAACAACTCGCTCGCGTAGTTGAGTGCCAGTTCCAGCGTGTCGCCGGTGTCGACGATCGACAGCGAAGTATCGAAATGGGCAGTCTGGCTGTCCTGGCCCATGGCTTCGATCTCGAGGCCCGGAACCCTGGTTGCTTGCGGGTGGGCGTCCAGGTCCACCGTCAGCATGGTCTGGAACAGCGGGCTGTGCGCCATGCTGCGCTGCGGCTGCACCGCTTCGACCACCTGCTCGAACGGCACGTCCTGGTGGGCGTAAGCGTCCAGCGTCAAGGCTTTGACCTTGGCCAGCAACTGCGCCACGTCCAGGTTGCCGTCGGTCGACACGCGCAGGGCCAGCGTGTTGACGAAGAATCCCATCAG
>NZ_FOOF01000057.1 GCF_900113115.1 Duganella sp. CF458
TAAAGTGGACCCATCAGTCAAGACACTTTGCCGGGTAATTTAAGCTGCGTCCATTTCCAACTCAACAGCTGCTCGGCGCTGCCCCGTAGTACCTTCGTTTTCCGGCTCATCACCGCTGTCGCCGAATTTGTCGACGATGATTGCGCCGCCACCGATGCCTGATTTGTAGACCCGATCCGGCGTTTCATATCCCAATGCCTGATGCGGGCGCGCTGCGTTGTAGAACGCAAAATACTGCGCCAGACCTACCGTCAGCTCCGCCATGTTGGCGTACCCTTTCAGGTACACGTCTTCATACTTCACGTTGCGCCACAGGCGCTCCACGAAGATGTTGTCCAGAGCCCGCCCGCGACCGTCCATGCTAATCGCCACGCCTTCGCGTTTCAGCACGTCGGTGAAAGCCGTGCTGGTGAACTGTGAGCCCTGGTCACTGTTGAACACCTCCGGTTTCCCGTGGTTGCGCAGCGCGTCCTCCAGGCAGTCCACGCAGAACGACGCGTCCATGCTGTTGCTGATGCGCCAGGACAGCACCTTGCGGCTATACCAATCGATTACGGCCACCAGGTAGGCGAAGCCCCGCGCCAGTCGAATGTACGTCAGATCTGTACTCCACACCTGGTTTGGCCGCGTGACCGCCACGCCGCGCAGCAAATACGGGTAGACCTTGTGCTCTGGATGCGGCTTGCTCGTCGCCGGCCCCGGCGCCATCCCCGCCAAACCCATCTCGCGCATCAGGCGCTGCACGCGCTTGCGATTGATGGTGAGGCCACGCCTACGCAGGAAGACCACCATGCGCCGGCTGCCATAGAACGGCCGGTTGGTGTACTCCTCGTCGATCAGGGCGCGCAGCTCGACATCCTCCTCATCCAGGCATTGCTGGCGCGCTGCCGCTTCCATCCGCCGATAAACCGAAGAGCGCGGAATGCTTGCCAGCTCGCACTGCATCGTCAGCGGCACTTCGTCATCCCGCTCGATCCACTGTGCCCGCTCCGCCGGGCTCATTCCCCGAGCTTTTTTTTGAGCCAATCTACCTGCATCTTCAGCTTGCCGATCTCGCTGTACAGCTTGTCCTCGGGGCTGCTTTCATCAACTGGCTTGGGGCCGCGCTTGACGTCGAACAGAGCGCCGGCGTTCTCCAGGATCTCCTTCTTCCACTGACCGACCAGTACCGGGTGCACGCCGTATTCTTGCGCGATCTCGGTCACCGTTTTGACTCCTCGCACTGCCTCCAAGCCCACCTTGGCCTTGAATTCCGCCGTATGCACCCTGCGTTTTTTGCCTTCACTCATTTGCTATCATCCTTTCGCGGACGACAGCTTAAACCACCGTCTCAAATTCGGGGGCCACTATA
>NZ_FOOF01000029.1 GCF_900113115.1 Duganella sp. CF458
CTCAAGAATCCCGTGATGTGGAAAGAAGGCGTCTGGCGGTAACGAACAGGCATTACCGGCCAGCACGAATCATGGGTATTTCAGCAGCCTGCTAGCGGGGATTGCAGTGGTCAAGATCAGGGCCGCAGCGGCGGCAAGTAAGCGAAAGCGCATGTTCTCTCCATCATGTTGAGTTTATGTCAATGGAACGGAGTCTACCGGCGATCCGGTTACGCCCCCCCATATCGTGCGATGGACTGCAATATCAGTCGCCTGAGCCGCTATTTTCTGCAACCGGAGGGCCCGACGCGACACCCGGTCCCATGGCCTACCCCATCCCAATTTGCCAAGCGCCTCACCACGGACCACTATGCGCAAATAATCCGGCCCTGAAAAGCAAAAAACCCAACCGGTGAAGGCTGGGCTTTTCTATGTTCTGGCTCACCGACCTGGACTCGAACCAGGGACCTGCGGACTAACAGTTCGGTTGACGCAACTCAATCCGATCCAGGCCGGGAAATAATCGCCGGCCAGACGATTGAACTGGGTTTGCTGACCATTACTCCTTTCAAAACAACCATTCGTCGCATCGCAGTGGCGTAAGCACAATGCCTTGAAGAGAATTAAGTTCTCACGTTCCCCAAAAAAGGAAAGTAATGAAATCCCTACTTCTCGCACTTCTTGTTTCGAGCCTGTCCATTCCAGCGCACGCGCAAGAGCAAACGCCCCTGTACAAGGAAATTGCAGCGATGGATA
The DNA here is from genome assembly GCF_900113115.1 of Duganella sp. CF458. Taxonomy (GTDB): domain Bacteria; phylum Pseudomonadota; class Gammaproteobacteria; order Burkholderiales; family Burkholderiaceae_D; genus Rugamonas. Next base: position 736 of record NZ_FOOF01000029.1, read on the forward strand.
AGGTCTTGTTTGACGCCTTCAACCGCCAGGATGCCGAAGGAGTCAAAGCTGTATTCTCTACCGACCTCGAGTTCTTTCATGACATGGGCGGCTTGCAAAACTACGAGCAAAACCATGAAGCCACCCGCAAGCTGTTCGCCCGCAACCTGCAGCTGAAGCGGGAGCTGGTCTCCGGCAGCATGGAGGTCTACCCGGTAAAGAACTACGGCGCCATCCAAACCGGCGAGCACACTTTCTGCCACATCGAAAACGGTAAGAACGACTGCGGCACCTTCAAATTCCTGCAAATCTGGAAACGCACCGCAGATGGCTGGAAGCTGGCACGGGTAGTCAGCTACGGCCACTAAACGGCGCCCAGAGCGCCGGAATGAAAAAAGCCCAACCGGTTAAGGCTGGGCTTTTCTATATTCTGGCTCCCCGACCTGGACTCGAACCAGGGACCTGCGGATTAACAGTCCGTCGCTCTACCGACTGAGCTATCAGGGAAAAGAGGCCGCATTATATCGGCCATTTTCAGGACTGGCAAGCGCCAGTCCCAAAAAGTTTAGAACGAACCTTTGAACTGCACGCCAAACTGACGTGGCTCGTTGACGAAGCCGGTCAGGTTGTTGAAGTCGATGGCGCCGGTGATGCGGCGCTGGTCGGTGATGTTGCGTGCGAAGGCTGCGACTTCGTACTTGCCGCCGGCCCAGTTGTAGCCTACGCGCAGGCCGCCTTCGGTCAGCGGAGCGCCGGTGAATTCAACCGCTTCGTACAGGAAGAAGTTCACCTTCGAACGGTAGGACCAGTCGGTCACCACGAACAGGTTGCCTTCCGCCAGCGGGTAGTTGTAGCGGGCGTTCAGGTTGATGATCCACTTCGGAGCCTGTGGCAGCGCGTTGCCGTCGATGACCACGCGGCCGGACGCATTGACCGGGTCCAGGATGGTGCACTGCGCGCACTTGTTCACGGACAGCGATGGATCGCGGATCTCGGTGAAGTTGTACGATGCGCTGGCGGACATCTTGAAGTCGTTGGTGATGAAGCCTTCGATCTCGCCTTCGATACCGCGGCCCTTGGTCTTGGCAGCGTTAATCAGCTTGGTGACATTGGAGTTGCCGCCAACTACGGTCAACTGCTGGTTCTTCACGTCGTAGTCGTACACACTCAGGGAAGCGCGTGCGCGGCGGTTCCACAGGTCGGCCTTCACGCCGGCTTCGATCGACGTGATGGTTTCGGCGTCGGCCACGGTAATAGGCACCGAGGTCGACGCAGCGGCGATCGATGGCGCGCGGAAGCCGGTCGCGTAACGGGCGTACACACTGACATCGCTGTTCAGCTTATAGGTGCCGCTCAGGTCCCAGTTGAACTTGTCCTTGGACTCGGACACCGACTTAGGACCGACCAGCACGGTGCCGGTGGTTTCCAGGGTGTCGAAATCTTTCTTGTCTTCGGTGTAGCGCAGGCCGCCGCGCACGGTGAATGCGTCGGTCACGGCGTAGTTCACGGAACCGAACATCGCCCAGGCTTCGTTCTTCTGCTGCGATTTCACGCGCGAGGTGCGGTCGCCGGTAACGTTGAAGTTGTCCTGGCCTGCCACCGCCTTCTCGTCAAAGTAGTACACGCCTGCCTGCCAGTTCATCGGGCCGGTGTACTTGGACTCCACGCGCAACTCCTGCGAGTATTGCTTGATGTCCGGGACGAAGGCGCCGGTGGCAACCTGGAACGGCACGGCTGGCGCGTTGCCTGGATTGCCGCCGTCGATGTCGCCGCGCGAGTTGTAGCGGGCCACGGTCTCGTAACCGGTGATCGAGTACAGCTTGTGCGCGCCCAGGTCCCAGCTCATGCGCACATTGGCGCCCTGGGTCTTCAGTTCCTGGTCTTCACGGCCGTTGATGGCGATCTTTTCAGGATCAAAGCCGTCTGCGAAGGTGTTGGAGCCCTTCTTGATGATGTTGGCGCGGAACAGGCGCGAGCTGCCGGTGGTCTGGCGCTGGTGCACGTTGAACAGGGCGTTGAACACGCCGTTCGGCTGGTACAGCACCTGCACGCGTTCGGCGTGTTCGTTGTAGCCTTCCAGCGCGTCTTTCTCGCCGGTGAAGGTGTTGTCGACGAAGTCGTCGCGGTGCTGGCGCAGGGTCGATACGCGCAGGGCCCACTCTTTCGACAGCGGCACGTTGGCGGCTGCTTCCACGTTGACGGTGGCATCGCTTGCGTAGGAAACGTTGTAGAAGCCATCCACGCCGCGCAGGCTTGGCTTGGCCGATTCGAACTTGACCACGCCGGCCGGGGTGTTACGGCCGAACAGGGTACCTTGCGGGCCGCGCAGCACTTCCACGTTGGCCAGGTCGAACATCGGGTAACCCTTCAGGATCGGGTTTTCCTGCACCACGTCGTCATAGATCAGCGAAACCGGCTGCGAGGCGAACACGGCGAAGTCGGCGTTACCGTAGCCGCGGATATAGAAGCGCGGGAATACACGGCCGGTCGACGATTCGACGTTCAGCGAAGGCGTCTTGCCTGCCAGGACGCGGATGTCCTGGCCGCCGGACAGCAAAATGTCCAGCTTCTCGGCCTTGATCGAGGACACGGACACCGGCACGTCGCGGATATTCTCGGCGCGGCGCTGTGCGGTGACGGTCACTACTTCCATTTGGCCGGCTGGGGCCTGGGCTGCTTCCTGGGCCATGGCGGCCATCTGCACAGTGGCAAGGCTTACCAGCACGTGCATCTTGGACAACTTCATCATGTTCTTTCCTTGTGGGCGGTTTGATGGATGTCCCCTATTCTCCCCACAGGTTGCGGTCTGTCGCCGCAAAATAGCGCGCATTATATACCCACTATAAGATTGAAGCACTATTACGTATGTGCCGGTGTGCTATCGGAATTTTTTCTGCGCCTCACCCCGCTGGATATTCGCCGCATCATAGACCTAGGTCAAACCCGCGCCAAACAGGCCTCCTAGACTGGCTTGATCCCCGCGCCAAAAGGGGATTTCCGAACCCGCTAGGAGACATCGATGAAGAACTTTCCGCAAGAAATGAGCCACGCCTCGGGCGCTTCGCTGGCACTCGACACCACCCGCCTGCTCATCGCGCTCAAGCAGCCCAAGGAGCGCAACGCTGTCGAACAATTCCTGCACAGTGTGGACCTGTTCCTGGAGGATGAGGCGGATGAAGGCATGGTGCCGGGTGAACGCGTCAATCACACCAAGACCCGCTACTTCGTGCAATCGCGTCGCCCGCTCGATGACGGCCGTCTCGCCAAGATCGAGGAAGCCGGCGCCCAGCTGGGGATCGACTGGATCGGTCCGGTCTACCGCCAGGCTGGCCAGCGCGGTCGTCGCGCCCTGATGTCGCCCCTGCCCCATGTGGCCCTGGTCAAGCTGCGCCAGCGCGATACCGGCTTCAAGCTGCCGGAAGGCCTGGGCGCCAAAGGCGCAGCCGAACCGGCGATCCAGGAGGTCGCGGAGAAATCGCGCTACCTGAACGGCCACCACTATCTACAGATCAGCAACGTCAAGGAGATCAACGCCTACCAGCTGCGCGAACGGTTGCGCCAGATTCCCAATGCGCCGATCTCGGACTTCCAGTTCGAGACCATGCCGCTGCTGACGCCCACGTCGATCGCGCCCAACGACACCTTGTTCCCGCAGCAGTGGGACATGACCCGCATTCAAGCAGGCGGTCCGGGCACCACCGGCTGGGACATCACCACCGGCGCCGCCACCACCGTGGTCTGCGTGCTCGATGAAGGCTGCGACCTGACCCACCCGGACCTGCGCTTTGCCGCGCCCGGCATCAACCTCGGCACCATGAGCGGCGACGGCTCGCCCACCGGCAACCACGGCACCGCCTGCGCCGGCATCGTGGCGGCCACCTATAACAACGGCACCGGCGTCACCGGCGTGGCAGGCGATGCGCGCATCCTGCCGGTTGCGTTCGATGCCTGGACCGACGTCGAAGTGGCAGCCGGCATCAACTACGCTTCCGCCAACGGCGCCAGTATCATCAGCATGAGCTTCGGCTGGAACGGCTGGAGCCCGGCCATCATCGACCCCGCCATCCAGAGCGCCTTCAACAACGACCTGGTGATGTGCGTCGCCACCCACAATTACAACGGGCCGATCACCTACCCCGCCACCAACCCGCTGGTGATCGCCGTCGGCGCCTCGGACGAAGTCGACAACCGCAAGACGCCGGGCAGCCCGGATGGCGAACCATGGGGCTCCAACTTCGGCCCGCAGATCTCGGTGGTATCTCCCGGCGTGCACATCCCGACCACCGACCGCCAAGGCGCTGCGGGCTACAACGCCACCGACTATGACCTGGTGTTCAACGGCACCTCCTCCGCCACGCCCCACGTGGCAGGCCTGGCAGCCCTGATCCGCAGCGTCTACCCGATGCTGGACAACGTGCAAGTGCGCGCCCATATCGAGCGCACCGCGCAGAAAGTCGGCGCCGTGGCCTATGCGGAAACTGCCGGCAAGTCCAACGGCACCTGGAACCAGGAGATGGGCTATGGCCGCATCAACGTCTTCCGCGCGCTCGATGAAGCGGACGTGATGATCAAGGACGCCCCGGCCGACAGCGGCAGCGAGCCTTTCACCGGCGGTAATTTCTGGGACTTCTCCGACATCGTGGTGCGCATCAACGACGACAATGTCTTCGTGCCGAGCGACCCGCTGCAATCGAAGAACGTGGAGCGCGGACAGGCCAACTACATCTACGTGCGCGTCACCAACAACGGCGCACGCGACGCGCGCAATGTCTCGGTCAGCACCCGCATCACGCCGTACGTCGGTCTGCAGTTCGTCTACCCGCCCGACTGGACCCAGGTCGACGGCATGCACGTCAGCCCGACCGGCATCACCACCAACTTTGCCAGTGTGCCGGCCGGCGGCACGGTCATGGCCAAGTTCCGCATCGAAGCGGCGCAGACGGAAGACCTGTACGGCTGGCAGGAGAACCATCCATGGCACCCTTGCCTGCTGGCCGTCGTCAACTCCGACAACGACTACGCCTTCGCCACGGCGCCATTGACCGGCGACCCGATCAGCGCCCGCCGCAACAACCTCGCGCAGCGCAACCTGTCGGTGATCGACGTGCTGGCCGGCGCCGGCGCCGCCTTCCCCTTCGTGGCCGGCAGCCGCTATAACCGCGAAGCGCGCATGACGCTGGTGATCGACCGCAGCCACCTGCCGGAAACCATGCCGCTGAGATTGTCGCTGGATGAAGATGGCTCCGCCTTCCCCGCCATCGATTTCGACAACCAGGTCGACCCGGTACCCGGCCAGACCCACGGTGATGAAGACATGAACAAGGATTGCGGCCTGGTCTTCCTGCAGGACACCCGCGTCAAGACCCGCTTCGCATGCTGCTGCGGCATCTTGACGCTGGCGAAAGGCTCGCATTTCGATTGCCTGCCGCATCGCACGCTTGGCAATGTGTCGGTGGAAGGTGGGGATGTGGTGCTGCGCAACGGCAAACGCTACGTCGAGATCCGGCAGTCGGTGGTCAAGGTCACCATGGAGAAAGACCCGGCCATGATGTACCCACTGGCGCTGCAAACCAGCATTCCTCCAGCGTCCGCCGAAGGAAGCCAGTACCAGGTCAATGTGGCCCAACTGAATGAACAGGGCACGCCGGTGGGCGGCGCGTCCATGGTCTACCACGTGGGCTAGGTGCCCCGGCGGCAGGGTGAAGCAATCAAGCCAGCGCTTCCTTTGCCGCCTCTTCCGGCGTCAGGCCGTCATAGAACAGGTCCGTGAACCATTCAATCTGCTCTTCGATATGATCCTGGGCCTGCTCTACCGTCGCACCGCCCTTGACCAGGAAACCTTCCACCTCGATGCACCAATGGATCAGCTCCAGGGTTTCAGGATCGAGTTCTTCTTTCTTTTTTGCCATGTCATTTCTCCCGCGCAAAGCAAAAAGCCCAACCGAATGGCTGGGCTTTTCAGTAGCGACATTTTACTGCTTTTCCGCATCGCCGTCGCAGGCCGACCCGCAGGCGCTTATTGTCCGACGCAGATGATCTTGGTGGCGTACTCCTGGGCTCCCGACTTCTTCTTTGCAGCCCATGCCACCGCCTCCTGCGCCTGGGCCAGGGTCAGGACCGAGGCCTTCTCCTTGTTCTTGATGAAGGAGACGCCTTCGAAGACGCCCTCCTTGCTGCGCATGACGCGCGCGAAGACCGGCGGCTTGCCGGGTTCACTGATTTTGTTTTGTTGAACCAAATATCGTTGATCGTTGTTTTCCATTGCGCACCTCCCAAAGCAAAAAGCCCAACCGGTGAAGGCTGGGCTTTTTAGTCATTCTGGCTCCCCGACCTGGACTCGAACCAGGGACCTGCGGATTAACAGTCCGTCGCTCTACCGACTGAGCTATCAGGGAAAAGAGGCAATATTATAACTGCCGTCTTGGCTTTTGCAAAGCCTATTTTAGATCACATTCCGAGCGACTTCAAAAGTTCGTCGGCATCGTCCGAGGAGATGGCTGGCGCCGGTGCCGTAGCAGCCTTATGGGCGGCCTGTTCCCGCTCCAGCAGCGCATCGGGGTCTTCGACTTCGGTTGCCTCGAAATCATGCAATTTAATAAACTCGGTGCGATCGATCGCCAGCTCGAGGTAAAAGATGTTGTTACGCTCGGTGAAGAAGGAGACGCGGCGCATTTCCGGACGGTCAAGCGGAGTATCCACGCTCAGCGTTACCTGCTTGTTCAGCACCAGCATCTTCGGCTGGTTCTGGGTGATATTGGTATGCAGCTCGCCGCGCACCTTGCCGGTGAAGTCGCCCACGATCTGGTTCATCAGCTCGCCCATGATGTTCGCCACTTCGTCGGAGGTGAAGGAGCTGGCCAGTTCCGACTTCGGCATGCCCATGCTGAGCATGTAGCGCTCATAAATCTCCATCGCCGCCTCGGCCGAGAAGTTCAGCACGACCAGACCGGTAAAGCCGCCGTCGAACAACACGAAGCAGCCGATGTCAGGTTTCAGGCCGACCTTGGTGATGCGCTGCACCATGGCCGAGTAAGTAATCCGGCTTTGCGACGCCACGTTCAGCACGCGGGTGACCGACGAGCACAGCGTGGTCAGCAGGTCTTCGGTGCCGTACACCACCCGCTCTTCTTTTGTAATCATTCTTCAGATGCTCCGGATTAAATCTAATGGATAACTTGAAGAATAACTGATTCCATCCCAAAAGCAAAAATGGTTGTATGCAGCATGTCAACATTTGGACTCATCTTTGCAATAAACGCCGCCGCGACGGGCGGCGGCGCCTCGATTACTGGGCCAGGTTGGTTCGCGCGCCCGCCGTGGCAATCGCCTTGGCCTTCACATCGGCTCCCGCGATGGGGGTGTAGGAGTAACCGGTCGCGCCGTACGACTGGGTGCTGCCCCAATTGGTGGCATTGACCGCGCCGCTCGGGGTATCCCAGGTAATGCCACTGCCCACATGGTTATTGCGCAATTCCCAGTAACCGATGCGCTTGCTGTCGCGCGAGGTGACTGGATTCTTCACGTTCTCGAAATAGTTTGCCTCGATCAGCGAAATGCCATCCATGCGCACATTGATGCCGGAGGTTTGTACGTCATTGAAGTAATTGTTGAACATGTGCGTCATGCCGAAACGTTGCAATGGCAGGCGCGATTTGACGTGCTCGAAGCGGTTGTTGTGGTAGGTGGTGCGGGCATTCGCATTGGCCGTGTCGCTGTCGCTGTAGCCGTTCAGCGCCACCTTCTGGTAGTTGTACACGTGGTTGTACGACACCGTGATGTGGTGCGCGCCCTTCTTCATGTCGATGCCGCCGTCGAACGACGCATCGCCCGCGCCGGGACAGGAAGTCAGCGAAGCAAAGATGGTGTTGTGGTCGATCCAGACATTGCTTGGCTGGCCGGAGGACATGCCTTCGATCGAGATCGAATCGGCCGCCTCCCCGCCTTGCAACAGGCCGATCATCATGTTCTGCACGATGACATTGTGCGCATTGCCGGCAATGTGGATGCCGAAATTGGCGCTCGAATCGGCGGCGCCGATAAGGGTGATATTGCTTTTGTTCTTGATCTCCAGCGTCTGCGCAGGCTTTTGCCACTGCGCGCACACATCGGTAATCGTGTTGTAGTCGAACTTGCCGGTGTACCTCAGCACCAGGCCGGAATTATCGGTGTAGGCGTTGATCTTCGCCTGCGCATCGGCCAGCGTCGCCACATTGACCGGTGTCTTGCTTCCGCCGCCAGTCGTGGCGGCGCCATATCCAATCGGTCCAGCAACTGCAGACGTGGCTGCCGCCACTGCGGCCGCCATACAGAGCATCTTTGTAACTTTCATGCGCTTGTCTCCTTTTACTTTCTGGTTTGAGGAGCGCACAGGATGCAATCAATTCAATCAAGCGTCAATTGGCCGGACCAAAATACAACAATCGGACTTACCGCATTTAATTTTGGACTGACCAATATTCAAAAGCAATGTTAGTTGACAGTATGGTATCGTTGCCCAATGAGAAAAATCTTGATCACCCTGTTCCTGCTGACCGCGCTGCCAGCCAAAGCCGACCGCGCCGCCGAGCTTGACCGCATCGCCACGCGTTATCACGCCCTGGGCCAACTGGATGGATCGGTACTGGTCGCCGACCACGGCAAGGTGGTCTACCATCGCGCCTTTGGCCTCGCCAATCGCGAATGGCAAATCCCACATACCACGGACACCGCTTTCCGCGTTGCCTCGCTGACCAAGCAATTCACTGCCACCCTGGTCATGCAACTGGCCGAGCAAGGCAAGCTGCGGCTGGACGACCCGATTGGAAAATACGTTCCCGAACTTGGCCCCGGGATCGGCAACCGCGTCACGCTGCACCATTTGCTGAACCATACTTCGGGCATTGTCGACTACGCGAATTTCCCGGGCTTCTGGGCTAACCGCCTGGGTGAAAAAGTACCCAAGGCCGACTTTCTCGCCATCATGAACCGCCCACTGGAGTTCGAGCCGGGCAGCCAGGGCCACTACAGCAGCTCCAATTACACGCTGCTTGGCTGGGTGATCGAACAACAAACCGGCAAGACATACGGCGAAGCCCTCGACAGTATGATCTTGCGCCCGCTCGGCATGCAGCGCACGGCGTACGATGCACCGGACCGCATCGTTCCCCGCAAGGCTTCCGGCTATGTGCGCTCGCTCGGTGCGTACCGTCCCGCAGACCCGCTATGGATTCCCAACATTGGTGCCGGCGGCGGCGTCGCCAGCACGACCGGCGACTTCTTCAAGCTCGATCGGGCGCTGGCCGGCACGGCGCTGCTCAAGCCGGAATCGAAACGCCGGATGTTTACCGCCTACGTCAAGGACGATGTGTGGGGCGACCTCGGCTATGGCTATGGATGGCTGATAGGATCGCGCACGATTGCAGGCAAGCCTCGCCTGGTGCACGAACATGGCGGCAACGGCAACGGCTTCCGTACGCTGGTCACGCGCTATCCGGAAGACGGCAAGCTGGTCGTCATCCTCCTCAATGAAGGCAATGGCAACAAGGGCCCGGAGATTTACAGCATGCGCCGCGACTTCACCGACGTGCTGTATGGGCAGCCAGTAGCGCAGCCGAAGCCCACATTGCATGATCTGCTGGCAGCGGAAATTCGCCGCGCCGGCGAGGAGTCCGCGCTAGCCCATTTCAACACCCTGCTTGCCCAAAGCGGCAAACCGGAAACTGGCGACGGCCTGAACCGGCTCGCCTATCAATATGCCGAAGCTGGCCGCGCGTCGACCGGCATCGCGATCTTGCGACGCGCAAGCGCCTTATTCCCCCAGGACGGGAATTTGCACGATTCAATGGGCGAACTTTACTTGCAACTTGGCAACAAAGAGCGCGCACGAACCGCCTACTCGCGCGCGTTGGAATTGGCACCCGACAACGGGAATGCGAAAGAAATGCTGAACAAGATCGGGCAATAGACCGCTCCGCCCAAGGCTACAAGTAGCAATACCGGCACACGCCCCGACGAAGCACGTCACTGCAAGTCCCGCCCCACTCCCCCGCACGTCACCAGCACCCCACTCGCCCCTTCGGGGCGATACTTGCATTATGCTCGCAACTTGACAACTTTTGACAGAAGTTAAGACAGATAATGTCAGAAAGCAACCTTACTGCTGCCCTAATATTAGCCCATCAGCAACACACTTCAGAGGCAGCAATGACACATGTACTTTTGTTAGGCCGGCCCACTGGAATCGCAGATAACCTGGCGTCGATTTGCGTGAACGAAGGATATAAGCTTGTTGATGTCAGCGCCGTGATTTCATATTGTCGTCAATTGCAGTCCGAACTGGGCAATGCAAAGTCGCCCGCCGCATTGTTGCGCGGCCCGATCAGCCAGGCATTGCCTGCGCAATCTCGAGATTTGCAATATGGCTTGGACGAAGCCGATCCCAGCTCATGCACGGAAGAACTGCGTCAGTGCATTGTCGAGTTGGCCCGTCAGCTAGCACCGGGCTGGCGCCTCAGCATCCGCGACCATCGCCTGCAGGCGCCTTCCGGAATATCCGTCCCATTGACCAGCCTCGAATTCATCTTCATCAAGATGTTTGCCCTGGTGGAAATAGGCGAGCCCGTGTCGCGCAAGCAGATCGTGAAGGCATTTGGTGAAGACTACCTCAGCTACGACCAGAACCGCATCGACACGCTGGTGCGGCGGCTGCGCCAAAAATTCACGGCGCGCGCCGGGATCCGGCTGCCCTTGAATACGGAGCGCGTGCGCGGATTTTCATTTGGAGAGCCACTCATCATCGACCTGTAGCCAAGGGGACGGCCATGGATACGCAGACCGGGCAGGCCGGCATGATCGCCACGCTCATGGCAGACGACGTGATTTGCCGTTGCAGTCCTCAAAGCCTCGCCCGCCTCTTGTCCCACATGAGCTGGAAACGGTTCGGGGAAGGCGAACCGATCTATCGTGCGGGAAGCAACGCTGAACATCTTTACCTGCTGATCGACGGCAGTGTGACCCTGGTGTCGCCCGGCGGCCGCGAGTGCCGCCTGACCTCCCGTCGCTTTGGCGAAGAGGCCGCTGCAGCCGATGCGCCGCACTATATGACCGACGCGGTGGCCGCCAGCGCCGCCACGGTTGTGAGCATCGCGCGCCATGCCATGCGCCATCTGGCGGAAGCGAATCCGCACCTGAAGACCGCCTTGTTCCTGTCGCTGGCCAGCCATTTGGCCGGCGAACCCTTGGTGCGGCCGGCCTCGCCCACGCCCGATCCGGCCGACAGTTCTCCGCGCCGGGCTGTCCTGGGATGGCTGCTGGTCGCCCTGCTCCCTCTGTTGACATTCGAAATGGGCGCCAGGCTTGGGCTGCCTGCCAATGGCACGATGTTCCTGGCCATTTTTTCCGTCACGATCGCCATGTGGATGTGCAGCCTGGCCGATGAGTACGTCCCGGCCCTGTTCGCGCTGCTGGCAACCATGTTGACCGGCCTGGTTCCAGCTCCAGTGGTGCTGTCCGGATTCGCGTCCGACGGTTTTCTCATGGCGCTGAGCACACTCGCGCTGGGCGCCGTCGTGCTTACCTCGGGCCTGGGCTATCGCTTCATGCTGTTCCTGTTGCGGCATTTACCAAATCACCAGCTTTACCATAATGTGGGCCTGTTCCTGACGGGCTTGCTGCTGACACCGATCATTCCTACAGCAAATGGCCGCATTGCCTTGTTGGCCCCGTTTTATGCGGATATGGTGGAAAGCCTCAACCTGAACCGGCATGGCCGCGCTGCCGCACTGCTGGCGATTACCTGTTTCAACGGCGCCACTTTGTTCTCCGCTGTATTCATCACCAGCAAATCACTGAACTTCGCCGTGTTCAGCCTGCTGTCGCCGCAGGGTCAGGACCGCTTTCAGTGGATGACCTGGGCCCTTAGCGCAGCCGTATCCGGTGGCTGCATGCTGCTCATCTTCGTGCTGGGAGCGGTGCTGATGTGCCGCAACCAGGAATCTTCCCATGTTCCCAAGGAACGGGTGGCGCAGCAAAGTGTTTTGCTGGGCAAACTGAGCAAGCGGGAATGGGCCGCATTGTCCGGCATCGCATTCCTGATGGTCGGGGTCGTCACCAGTTCCCTCCACAAGGTGCAGCCACCCTGGCTGGGCTTTGCCGTGCTGTTCGGCCTTCTCATGTGCGGCATGCTAGACAAGAAGGAGATGAAGGAGAAAGTGGACTGGACCTTGCTGTTGTACCTCAGCGGCGTGTCCGGCATTGTCGCCGCGTTCAACCATCTGGGGCTGGACCGTACGCTGGCCGCCATGCTGCCGCCGATGGATTCAAATATGCGCAGCGATTTCGGCCTGTTCGTGTTGCTGCTGTTTGCGCTGGTCAACGCGATCCGCCTGGTCGTCCCTGCCAATGCCACGACCGTCATCCTGGCAACCATCTTGATGCCGCTCGCCAGTGCAGTCGGTCTCAACGAGTGGCTGATCGGCTACATCATCCTGGTGTTTTCGGATGCATGGTTTTTCCCCTACCAGTGCAGCTATTACCTGCAGCTGCAAGAAATGAATCGCCGGCATCCGATTTACGATGAGGCCCTGTTCCTGCGCTTTAACGCATTGATGAACCTGGGGCGCCTGCTGGCCGTGTACGCCTCGATTCCGTACTGGCGATTACTGGGGCTGCTATGAATCTCAAGCCTGAGAATGCCATGGTCGGCTTGTTCATGGCCAGCGCCATGCTCCTGTTCGCCTGGCACAACCTGACCAAGCCGAGCATTCTTGTCCTGCACAGTTATGACCGCGATTACGCCTGGTCAAGGGACATCAGTGTCGGTTTGAACCGTATCCTCAAGGACGGCTACCGTTACAGGTTGCGCTGGCATTACATGGACACCAAGCGTCATCCGTTCGCTGACTACAAGCGTAGCGCCGGCATCGCCGCGCGTAACGTCATCGAAGCGGCCAACCCGGATGTGGTGATTGCCATCGACGACGATGCCCAGCAATACGCGGCACGCTATTTCCGTGACAATCCCCGCATCAAGATCGTGTTCGCCGGCGTCAACGGCACCACCGGCGACTATGGGTATGACGTGGCCCATAACGTGACCGGCATCCTGGAACGACTGCCCTTGTTTGCCATGCGCGAGGCATTGGGCAGCAGCGCCAGCCTGAAGGAAACGGGCCAACCGATCCGCCTCGCCTTCCTGGGCGATCAATCCGAAACCGTGGACGGCGACGCCAAGCAGTTGCGGCATTTTGATTGGAGCCCGCTGCAGCTCACGGCCATCAGGCAGGTCGACACCTGGCCGCAGTGGCAGGCTAACGTGCTGGAACTGGCCGCATCCAACGACGTGCTGCTGGTTTCCGGATACCGGCGCCTGCGCCGCTCGGCCACCGATGCCAACCTGGTGCCACCCCGTGAAGTGGTGGCTTGGACCGAAACGCATGCAAAGCTGCCGGTCATCTCCTTCAACTACTTCTACATGGAAGATGGAGGCATGCTGGCCATCGGCGCATCGCCTTATGAGCAAGGTGAAGTGGCAGCTGCGCTGGCACTTGATCTCGCACTCAAGCGCAAGGTAGCGAGCGCGCTGCCCATCACGTCCACCAACCAATTCGTCGTCAGCATGAACGGTTCGAAGATGAAGGCGAAGCATTTCATCCTGCCGCGTGTGTATGAAGCGGCTGCACGCACCGGCAACCTGTACCTGCCTTGACGATCGCGATCGCCGGTCAGGAACTGCCACGAAGCAGCCTGGCCCGGCGACCTATATTCGAATCGGCAGGCTTCGCGCATGCTCATCCAACCAATTCTTGAAAGGGCCCACCATGAAACTTCATGTTCGTCTGGTACTCGCTTTCGGCAGCTGCACCCTCTCGATTCCGGCGCTGGCGGCCTCGCCGCCCTTGCCGTCCCTGGGCGCGGACCTGGACCGCACAACGGTATCCGGCATCTCTTCCGGCGGCTTTATGGCTGCCCAGCTTGCCACCGCCTATTCGTCGCGTTTCAAGGGCGTCGGCGTGATTGCTGCCGGCCCGTATTACTGCACCGGCACCTATCCCAACCTGTCCTTCCTGATGAATGCCACTACTGCCTGCATGTCACCTGCCACCTCGAAGGTGGCCGCAAATGCCGCGGTCTCCTGGAAACACGCGCAGGAATTTGCCCAACAAGGCTTGATCGATCCGGTCGACAACCTTGCGGGCCAGGCCGTGTACGCATTCAGCGGCAGCAGCGACAAGACGGTCAAGACGATGGTGGTCGACGAGGTGGAAAAATACTATCGCCTGGCCGGCGTGCCCCCGGAACGAATCCTTTACAACAGGGCCAGCGACGCCGGCCATGCCATCATCACCAAGTCGCACGAAGATGTGCCATGCGCGCAGACCGAATCGCCGTTCATCAACAACTGCGGCTTCATCCAGTCGCAGGTCTTGCTCAAGCACCTGTATGGGCCGGACAGCAAAGCCGCCAATATGGAGAACCCGGCGGCAGGCACCATCATCGATTTCGACCAGCGCGAGTTCATCCACGGCAGCCGCTCGAGCATGCACGATAACGGCTACGCTTACGTCCCGGCCTATTGCCAGACCAAAGCCTGCGCCGTACACGTGGCTTTCCATGGCTGCCAGCAAGGCGTGCAACGGATTGGGAACCGCTTCTACAACGGTACGGGCTACAACCAATTTGCCGACTCCAACAAGCTGATCATCCTGTATCCACAGGCGCAGGCCTCGGATGGCATCCCGGCCAATCCCAAAGGCTGCTGGGATTTCTGGGGCTACTCGAACGAAGACGGGCACGTGCCGTTCTATGCCAAAGGCGCCACGCAAATGGCCGCCATCATCGGCATGCTGGACCGGCTTGGCGCACCGCGCAACTCATCGGCAGCCACACCTACCCAACCGTGAAAGGAATTCCCATGTCCCATCCACTACCGCATTTTCTGGCGTTGAACAAATTCGCACTGGCCATGTGCCAGCAACTGGCCGAAGCAGGCAGCGCCAACATGGGCGAACTCGCCGTCCAATGGCCCGCCGGCCAGGCCAAGCTTGCGCAAATGGTCAAATCCAGCCTCGCCATGAGCGAGGAATGGAAAACCATGCAGGCAGCCGCCTTCAACCAGCTGCTGCATTGCCAGCTTGCCCTGTTCAAGCCGCAGCAAACCGCATCCATTCAGGACCTGATGGAACTGCACGATTCGCTCAGTCACGACCTGGCTGCGCAACGCAGGGCCGCGCTGAAGGAGGCTTGCGAAAGGCTGGATACCTGCATGGCTGATTTGCGCCAGGCCCAAAGCAGCGAAGACATTGCGTTGGTCACCCATGGCCTGTTCGAGGATATCGGCAAGAAGCTGCGCGCCAACGCGGAGCAGACCGCTACCCTCCTGACGTCGGCCACGGCCGCCGCCAGCGTCCTCACCGGCACCGCACTCGATCGCCTGGCGACTTCGGTCCAGGGGCAATAGGCGCAGCAACCAAGCAGGGAGGGAACCACTGTGACTTGCAGCGGTTCTCTCCATTGGCGGGTTCACTGCTCTTGCGGCGCATCCAGGGCCGCGTCGAGCGGCATCTCCAGCATATAGTCCGGCAACACCCTCCCAAACATATTGCTGAACAAGCTCGCTGCCTGGCCGGCAGCCAGCCGGAAGCGCCGGCTCAGCTCCGCCCCGACTTCAGTGTCGCGGCAGGCCTTGTAGCGCAGCTGCAGGCTTTGCATGCCACGTAACTGATCCTGTAGTGGAGTCAGGGCGTCGGCGGCGGCCCGTCCGCCCACATACGCACCCTGGCTCATTCCCATCAAGGTCAGCAAGGTGGCCGAAATCTGGATATTGCCCAACTCCTTGGCGCCGCTGGCGATCACATAGGCCGCGATGACGCAGGAAAAGACCAGCATCTGGAACTTGTAGATATCGAAGCGCCCGTTCGTCATCAGCAAACCGCGCGCACTGGCCTTGCTGCCGGCATTGGCAAGCGGTGCGGTGAACCAACCAAGTTCCTGCACGTACTGATAGACGGCGGGATCGAGATCCTTGCGGATAGACGTCGCAACCTGGGTCGCTGCCGTGCCGGCGGTGGAGATGCCGATCAGGTACAACAGGTCGGTGGAGATCTCCTGCAGCAGGCCGGTTCGCATCCATTGGTAGAACAGCAGTGTGGCGACGATCAGGGTAAACACCAGCATCTGCAACTGCGACAGGCTGGCATGGCCATTGGCCCCGGCGATATTCCAGGGCAGCAGGTGACCGACGCCGCTCCATGCCCGCTTCTGCCCGCTGGCCGGCCGCATGATGGCCAGGCCCGCCACCACGTAAAACAGGATCGCAAATATGCAGGCACCGATAATGCTGGCCTCCCGGCATGACACCGCAATGGCCAGGTCGCGGCCGAAGTAAGGGCGGTCCTGCCCCGCAGCCGAATGGTCGAATGCGGCGATCTTCAGCTGCAGCCCATGCTCGCGTTCCCACCAGTTGTCCAGGTTTTCGCGCTTGGCGGGATCGCTGAAGTCGTTCACATGCGGGACCCGGAAGTAGACGCGTGTGGCATGCGGTGTCGAATTCAAGGTGCGCACGCTTTCCACCACCAGCGGCAAGCTCCTCACCCCGCCGCGCGCCAAGTGCAACTCGAAATATCCAAGCACGCAGATCTGGCTGGTCTGCTCGGACAATGCGGGAGATATGTCCAGATAGCTGATGGTACCGCTGGCGAGTAATGGCGAGGGCAAGGCCAGTTGCGCATTATCGAGCGTCGCTATGGCCTGCTCCACCGGCTCGCGCAACCTCGTTACCTGCATCGCGGGCGGCACCGTACCGGCCAGGCGGGCCGCACACGCATCCGCTGCTGCCGACTCCGCGCCGTGAACGCTATTCATCGCCAGCCAGCAGGCCAGCACACAAACGATGGTCTTCATCCAAGTCTCCTGTTCGATACGCGCACCGCGCCAAGGTCATGCTAGCTGCGCGGCGCGACAGCTTCCTGACCGCGGCTGGCACGACGCCAGAATCGGTCAGGCCCGGCATACCGTGGCGTCGCTATGCTGGGTCAACGAATCACTCACTGGGGAAACTCTATGGCCATCTTGACGAGTCTTGAAGACATGGTGCGAGCGATTGCCGGCTCGGTCATGAATGCACAACACATGGTGGAAAAAGCGCAACTGGCAAACATCGCCTCCTTCTTCAACGACCTGCACCAGCCGACGGTCATTGAGCTGGAGCTGCCTGCGATTCACAGCAGCGCAGCGCCCGATTCCCACTACCTGTACCGCGTGCCGGTCATTTCGCTGGTGCCGCACAGTTCACTGGTGATCGGCGAAGCTGAAATCGAGCTCGATGTCGAACTCGGCGCTTTCGAAGAGCACGAACGCAACGGGGTGCACGAAGGGATCATCGACCAGTTGGGACGGGCCGCGCCGGCCGAAAGAAAAGCCGGCCTGATGGTCAATCCCGGCTCCGGCGGCCTGGCCGACAAAGCCGGCAACGCGGCCCATATCAAACTCAAGCTGGTGGCCACCGAAAAGTCGGAGGGCCTGGCACGCCTGGTCGACGACGTGGTCAAGGCGCAGGGACCGGTCGCCGTCAGCCCGCGTACACCAGCGTAATGCACTGGACGATGGGAGCCTGCCTTGAACACGAATAACTTCCAGCTTTCCAATATCCGCTTCATCAAGCGTATCGTGGTCGGCAACGACAATCCGCAAGCGATGCGCACCGAAGCGGAGGTGCAGCAGGCGATGGACCTGGTCAATCGCTGCGTCGCAGCGTCGCCGCGCGGCTACATTCTCAATGTGGAGAAGAGCTTCGGCCTGTATAACATCGGCGAACACCAGATCGTTCTCCAGTATGCGGTCTACCATATCGGCTTCGATCGCAAGCCCTTGTTCCTCGACGAACATGCCGCCTGAGCGCAAGCCGGCGCAATACGATGCGCACTCCCTGCTGCATGCATTGGCGCGGGCGCAGCGCGCGGGCAATGCTTCGCTTCAGGCCTTGGCTGAAACGGGTACGCAGGAACAGCGCTGCGCAAGCCAGGCCGGCTTCCGCTACCAGATGGCCGATGCCCCCGCCCAACGCGTCATCGCGGCGGCCCTCTTCCATCGGCCTTATGCAATGCACCTGGAATGCCTGGAGCTGGCGATCAACGGCTATTGCGCCGAGCGGCAGTTTGGCTGGGAACGCAGGCGGGAGACCGTTTTCACCACCCAACCGCCCGCCTGGTGGCGGCGGCTGCTTCGGCCGGCGCCAATGCTAGTGCTCAGGATTGCGATCGATGCCGGCGCCGGCCGCATCGTCTTTGACGCCGCCCGGGATGGCATCAAGCCGAACAGGTCGCGCTACCTGGTGCGGCTGGAGCCGGACATGCAAGCAGAACTGGCACACGTGCATCGCCGCCAAGTGGCGGTGCGGCGTACGCTGCGCACACGCTTTCTGGCATGGTGCGGCAACGCTTTCCGGCGCAGCGCAACAGCGCCAGAAACCGACATGTGATTCAAATTTCGCCGCCTTACTCTAGCCATGTCGCAACCGCGACATGGCGCCACCAGTCGTGTGGCATCCAGTACCCGCAAGGGTTCATTTGACAGGAGTAAGAAAATGGCTGAACTGATTGAGATGGCATCACAATTCAAGGGCCTGCCAATGGGCGACCTGATTGGCGGTCCGCTGTCCGCTGCCTGCGACGCGCAGGTGAAGCTGGCAAACGCCACCGCCAACTTCATTAAGTACATCGGCTTCTTGCCGCCCGCCGATGGCGATGCGAATGGCGTAGGCGCGACCCGCCTGGCGCACTTTGCCTTCACCCGCCCAGTGGCCGACCCGGCCGACGCCAGCAAGACCATCGAAGAAGCGGTCTCGCTCGACGTGCCGCTGCTGGCGATCGTCAAGATTCCCAGCCTGGGAATCACCAAGGTCGACATCACCTTCGACATGGAAGTGAAGTCCTCGTTCAGTTCCAAGGAAAGCGAAGACAAGTCGGGCAAATTTTCGGCCGACATCAAGGCAGGCTGGGGCCCGGTCAGCATCAACGTCCACCTGGAGGGCTCGGTCGCGACCCACAAGGAAAACACGCGCAGCTCGGACAACTCGGCGAAATACCACGTCCAGGTGCTGGCCGAAGACAGCGGCATGCCCGAAGGCCTGGCGCGCGTGCTCGACATCTTGCAGACCTCCATCCAGCCGAAGGTAGCGGCACCGGCCAAGCAACCGGCGCCTGCGCAATAAGGCGGGTCCAGCCGCTGGACCGAAGCATTGGGCCTGTGCACGGGCTCAATGCGTTCGGCCCGATGCGATCAACCATCTCTCCTGGAGCAAACATCATGAATCCGATCACGGAGCAACAACTGCGCACGCTGCTGGCTGCCTCGGATGCCGATCCGCGTCCTGGCCTGTGGACCGCGCAGCTGAACGAATGCATGCAGGCGCACGATATCTCCACCCCTGCCAGGCAGTCGGCGTTCCTGGCGCAAGTGCTGCACGAATCCGCCGGCCTGAAACACCTGGAAGAAGGCCTCAGCTACTCCGCGCCACGCTTGCGGGCGGTATTCGGGCGCCGCTTCACCAGCGACGAACAGGCCGTCGCCTACAGTCATCAACCCGAGAAACTGGCCAACTATATCTACGCCGATCGCATGGGCAATGGCAACGAAGCCAGCGGCGATGGTTGGAAGTATCGCGGCCGCGGGTTGATACAGCTGACCGGTCGCGACAACTATGCCCGGTTCGCCGCGGCGACGAAAACCGATGCGCTGGCCAATCCTGACCTGGTGCTATCGCCGCCGGCAGCGGCGCTGTCCGCCGCCTGGTTCTGGAGCTCGCACGGCTTGAACGACTTCGCCGACAAGAGCAGCGCTCCTGACGGCGATGCACAGTTCCTGGCGCTGACCAAGCGCATCAACCAGGCTGCCGACGGCCTGGCCTCACGGTCAGCGCTCTGGAAGCTCGCGCGGCAGGTGCTTGCCAGTCGCCCCGCCTAGCTTGCCGCGTCGGCAATGCGCCCGGGCGCATCGCCGACCACGCCCCGCCTCGACACTTCACCAGATTCCCTATGCGTCTGACCGCACGTGAACAAACGGTGTTCGGCCTGATCGCGCAAGGTTTCTCCGACCGTCAGGTCGCCGCGGAATTGGCGATCTCGCTCTCGACCGCACGCAAGCATCGCGAAAACCTCCTGTCCAAATTCCAGGTCCGCAAATCTACGCAACTCGTGGCGCGCTATTTCCTGCTCGGTTCCGGCAGTCAGGAAATCAACGCGTCAACCACCAGCGAACCACCCGTATCAGCGCGTGAAATGGAAATCATCCGGCTGCTGCTGCAAGGCCTCGGCGACAAGGAAGTAGGGCGCAGCCTTGGCATCAGCGACCAGACCGCACGCACCCACCGCGCCAACCTGCTGCGCAAAGCGGGCGCCGCCAACGTGCGCGCCCTGCTCTACCAGGCCATCACGAATGGCTGGCTGGCGCAGCCGGCCGCCGCATCCAGCGCTCCCAAAACAAAAGAGCCCTGCATTGCAGGGCTTCTCACACCGCCGGCCGAGACTATCAGGCAGTACGGACGTTCTCCAGGGTGAACGTGAATGGCGTGGAATTCGGGCCTGGCCCGCCGCCGGTCAGCACGATGTCGGCGCTGGCAATGTTCAACAGGGACAGTTCGGTATTCACGTCAGACATGATGGCCGACGCCATCAGTTGCCCTTCTTCGACCTGGGATACCACGCCGATCCAGATGGTCGGCTTGATCTCGAACACCGCCTTCTGGCCTGGCGCAATCGACGTCTTCAGCGCCAGCAGCTTGCCGTTCTTGTAGATCCCGGCATTGATTGCGCCCGTCTGCAGGTCATTGCGCAGCTGCACCTCCTTGGTGCTGTTGCCGGTGCCGATGCGGGACAGCGTATCGCCGGAGCTGGACAGCGCAACGTGGAACAGGTCGCTGTTCACTGCCTGCAGGCGCGGCGTGTGATTGCCCCAGCTGTCGCTGGCACTGACCTCCATCGCCATCGGGAAGGTGAAGGGATGGTTGTCGTACACGCCGCAATTCCTGATGACGTGCCATGCAACTGACAGCTCATCGAAGTTCGCAGCCTCGTTTTTTTGGAAGATAACGATTTGCGAATTGTTGGCATCGTTGGAACGGTTGATGAAATTCAGTTTGATGTCCATTTATATGCTCCGGTTAAGTAAGTGGATGCTGCTGGTTGCCGGCGTCCCGGCGTACGTTGCCATCCTGGGCCGCAGCGCGCTCAGGACTTGACAATGTTCTCGATGTGAAACGACAGCGGGGGCGCTTGGCCGCCACCGCCCCCCGTCATGACAATGTCCGCGCTCGCCAGCCCCAGCAAAGGGATCTCGCAACCGACATTGGCCATTGCTTCGGCATCGAGCAATTGGCCTTGCTGGACATTCGGCGCCGCACCAATGCGCAGCACTGCCGGAATACGGAAATTCGCCGTCTGGCCCGGCGCCAGGTTGGTATGGCACGCGAGCAAGCGGCCCTCGTTGAACAGGCAGGCATGAACCGCTCCCTGGGCCAGCTTGTTCACGATAGCGATGCCGCTGCAACTGCCGCTATGGCGTCGAAACACGCGTCCCGCCACCGTTGGCAGTGCCGCGAATACCTGGCCGCAGGATGCCGCCAGGCGCGGCGAATAATTGCCAAAGCTGTCCGCCAGGCCGGCTTCCATTTGCCACGCATAGACAAACGGATGTCGCCAGTCGTACGCGCAGTTCCTGATGACTTTCCAGGCCACCGCCCCGGCGGCGCCCCGATCCCCGGCATCCGCATGGCATAGGAAGACCGGCAGCCGACGTTGATCGTGCGAGCGATTGATGAAGGTAAAGCGGATGTCCATAGCCGGCCCTGTCTGAGGGGGAAGGATGGCGGCGCAGGCACGGCCGCCGCCATGCGGGCTTCTTCAGCTAGGCAGCAGGACGCACCACGCTGAGCATGGCGCGAATCATGCTGAGGTCAGGGCCGGCCAACACGCTGTAGTTTGAGGGTTCAACCAGCCGGCGTGCCTTGGCCATTTCGCTGGCCACCAGCGACAGGTCGTAGTTCTTTGCCGGCTCCAACGCCTTCAACTGGTCCGAAGCATAGGTCAGCGTCCTGGTGGATGGTGCGGTGATGTAGCAGAACGACACAGGATTTCCGTTGCTTGCCCAGAGCACCGAATAGTCGTCGGCATGCTGCCCGCGCGGCAGGGCCTTGACGGCTACGTCCTTGTATTTCCGCTCGACGAAGGCGGCAACACGACGTGCATAACCTGCCAGGGGCTCCTGGTTGTGCTGCGCGTTGCAGGTAACCAGCTCCACCGTACGCAGGGCCGGATTCATCGCTTTCCACGCAACGATCAGGGCGCCCAATTCCACATCCAGCATTTCTGCCAAACTGGTCTCGCCACCATGACCCCAGATGCTAAGGGTGCTGTCGTCGCATCGCAGTGGCTGGATGCCCTCGTTCGAGCGGGACAGGTTGGCTGCTTCTGCTGCCTTTTCACCAACCGCTGCCGCCAGCGCTTCACCGCGCGCCTTGTGTTCTTTGCCCCAAATGATCATGATCACGCCCCTTTTCTCGAAGTTGAATGTGATCCGGGCCGCGCCCAAAATGGATGCGGGATCACATTGAATTCATTGTGGGCGAGCGGAACTGACGGGACTATTCGGCAGATGCGGTATGGTGTGGGATTGTGGGCAGAGGGACAGCAACGGTCAGGATCACGGCACCTGGACCTGCTCTTTCAGCGGCCGCGGCACCGTGTGAGCCCGATCCGGACTAGAGCTGGATTTTCAACGCCCCGGTCGGCCGCGGCACGAGGTGAACCTCCTTGCCCTTAAGCTGCCAATCGAGCATGAAGCGCCCAGCCGGCGGAAAGCGCAGGAAAATCATGCCGCCGCTTTCCAGCATTTTCCGGACTTTGTCGGGTAAAGGTTGCGCCAGGCTTGCACAGCCGGCGGCATCGACACGACCATCGATCGCAAGATAGTCGACAAAATCCACGCCGACTCCACCCATGCTCCAGTACGAGCCCGGAAAGAACACCTTCACCCCATCCGGTTTGAAGTTTTCGTTGAGATTGCAGGCTTTCAAATACACGGGAAGGTTCGGCAGCTTCCGGCCGCGCGCTTTTTCCTGCGCAAGGAAGGCGCGCCAATTGTACTCGTCAACAAGCTCCTCGAGGTCTGATCGATCGTCTTCTTCCCGATGCAGCTCCTTGAGCCGTTTGATCCCCCGCCCAAGTACCTCGGGGTCTTGCTCGTGCTTGAGTGAACCAAGCAGCACGCGGTACAACGCGTCCCGCGCGCTGGGATGCCCCAACGCGAGCGCGCGTTCGTAATTTGCAATGGCTGCTTGCGGCGCATCGGGATTCTCGCGCTCCTCCAGCTTCCCGAGATACTGATAGGCCTGCGGAACATCGCCCTTTGCAGCCCGCTCGAAGGCTTTGCGGGCCTGTGCGTAGTCCTCCTCGACATAGAGCATGCCGCCCCAGTTTGACCATGCGCGCGCAGATCCCAGTTTCATGGCCTTGTTCAACCAAGTTACTGTGCGCTCGCGCAATGCCGGCAAGTCCTTTTCCTTCAACATGCCTTCCGCTTGTCCCATGCGCGTCCAGTCGTAAACCCGCACGTACTGCGCTGCGGCGCTCTCGGCATGCTCGACATCTTGCGATCTTTCAAAGGCCTGCCTGTAGTAATCGCCGGACTTTTCCGCCGCCTCTATTTTTTTCGCAAGCGGCCAGTTGCTACCAGACCCCGACGGGTCATAAGCGCGCCCAAGGTTCCACAGCGTGGGCATGGCAAGGCCCTTATCGAGCGCCTTCTGGAACTGCCTGATCGCTTCTTCCCGCTGCCCGGCGTCCAGCGCCTGAACACCCAGGTTGTGAGCAGCACGTACTGACCCTAGGGCCTCGGCTTTCTTGTAGTAGCTACGCGCAAGCTCAAGGTTTTTCTCGACACCCCAGCCGAGGTCATACGATTTCCCGAGCAAAAACAACGCCTCGGCATCGCCACGCTCAGCGGCCGGCTTGGCATTTTTCTGGAACTCACCGTACTTCTTCGCGAGGAGCGATTGCTCAAGTGCGGAAACGGGAGCAAGTGCAAACGCCGAAGAAAAAGCGCAGCCCGAGAAAACTGCGCAAGCGATCAAACGACTAATGAGCTTCAAAGCCATTCCAGTGCATATGGTCAAAAATGCATTTTATGCCATTTAGCAACTAATTAAGCTTTTCGTCTAATAAATAAATTGCCATTCAGAAATGCTGCCGGTTAGACTCCTGCCTCCTTAAGCCCTAACCCTTTTGTAAGCATGAAAAAGTTTGTATTCGCTATCAGCACCATCCTCGCAACCATGGGCGCCGCCCAGGCCCAAACCCAAGCCGTCGAGCGTCCGCTGCGCTTCCTGGTAGGTACCGGCGTCAGCCACGGTGGTGACACCCTGGCCACCGCCGAGTACGAAAGTGGCTGGTCGCGCGACGTCAAGGCCGGCGGCCTGGTCTACTTCACTTTCGGCGCGAACTATCGCCTGGACGAAGAGTTCTCGATTCAGGGCACGCTCAACTACCACGTTGACGACGCCAGCGCCAAAAACGGCAAACTCAAGTTCGAGCGCTTCCCGGTTGAAGTGCTGGGCTACTATCACATGGACGAGAACTGGCGCGTCGGTGCCGGCCTGCGTTACATCAAGAGCGCCAAGCTGAGCAGCGACGGCGCCGCTCCAGATGTAGGCGGCAAATCCGACAGCACTGTCAGCGGTGTGGTGGAACTCGAATACTTCTTCATCCCGCAAGTCGGCATGAAAGTGCGCTACGTGAAGGAAAAGTTTAAAGCGGCTGGCATGCGCGATGTGAATGCCGACCACTTCGGTATCTCCGGCAACTTCTACTTCTGATAGCCGGAAGCTGAGCGTTCCTCAGAATGAAAACGCCGACCCTGCTGGTCGGCGTTTTCATTTCCCCGACCTGGACTTAAACCGGAGACCTGCGGATTAACATTTCGGTGGGGCTAGCGTTGAGTTAATTCTAGAGCTGCTTGCGCTTCTTTAGGCAACTTTTCGATGACGCTCAGGTAGGCTGGTTGACGCCTGCCTTGCTCCCAACCTTTGAGCGTTGCCAAGGGAATGCGGAACGCTAAAGCAAACTTCTGCTGAGACATCTTCAAGCTCTCACGCAATAAGCGTACATTTGGCACAGTCACCACACGCACTTGGCCAGCCCTTGACTGCCCTTTTGCATGGGAAACAGCCTGATTCAAACTCTTGATCAAGTCTTCGCCAAAATCGGTTCCCATTTAATTTCATTTCTCGGCGTGGAGTTCTTTCAATACTGCAGTTAGTTTGGTGACTTGCCGTTTTAGGGGGAAAATCGCGCGATGGTCGGTCTGGGCAGCTACATCGTCAACACCAGCGGATGCATCGACTGCCACAGCCATCCAAGCTCCCAATCCAGGCCCTTGATACCGGGTTAGTTCAGCAAGGCCTTGACGTGGTAGCCCGCGCCTAGCAATGTCTGCCGCCAATCGCGCCTGCCCTTCCGAATTTGCGATATTCCCAGCCCCTTCATGCCATTTGCGAAGCTCCTGAGTCGTGCTCCCTAGTGGCCGGCCTGTGTCCCATTGAGCACAAGAAAAATGGCAACTGTGGAAATTGGAGAGCTTGCCAAGGACAAATGTAGACCACAATTCAACGTCAACGGAGAAATACGATGAGACGTCTGATTCAGGCGCACTTTGTAAATGGCGGCATCATACTGATGGCGCGCGCCGCGCAGCAGTCTGGGAGTTCGAGTGGGGTGCTCCAATCAAAGTGCACACCCAGCGGCATCATTGCACTGGACGCGGGTCGCCTGAACCTGACTGGCAGCATTGGCCGGCCAATTCCCGAAGCATTACGACAGAAGATGGAAAGCTTCTTCCGGACGGACTTTTCTGCGGTCCGCATCCATGTCGGATCGCACGCACAGTCAATTGGTGCGCATGCATTCACTACTGGCAGCGACATTTACTTTGCGCACGGCCAGTATGCCCCGGACACGCCGCGCGGCCAGCAATTACTGGGACACGAGCTGGCACACGTGGTACAACAGCGCGCAGGTCGAGTACAGGCGCCAGTTGGAGCCGGCACGGTAATCGTCAACCAACCGGCCCTGGAAGCTGAAGCCGACCGGCTGGGCGCCCGCGCCGCCACTTTCGTGCCAGCGCCGCAAATGAACGCCGCGCTCCCGTTCCGTACGGCGCAGGCGACAGCGCCAGTAGCACCAACCCTACAGCGCAAAGTCCTGATTGGAACGAGCACCAAACCATTGCCTGCGACAGGAGCGATGCAAAAAGAGATTTGGGCGATGATCAAGATAAAGTTACTCAACAAGGGCCTTTCGCCCCACGGTCTACTGGCAACATACTATCAAAAAGAATATTTGAAATCCC
This sequence comes from Duganella sp. CF458, assembly GCF_900113115.1. GTDB lineage: Bacteria > Pseudomonadota > Gammaproteobacteria > Burkholderiales > Burkholderiaceae_D > Rugamonas. The sequence continues at coordinate 27,088 of NZ_FOOF01000029.1, forward strand.
CGACACTCCACAGGTTTGCTAGCAAAGAAGATTTCGCCGAGCAGTTCGTCGAAAAAATGCACAACATTGCCAAGCTTGACGACGCCTTGCAGAAGCAGATCAGCAAAGCGCGCCGCCGCGTCAAGCACAAGCGCCGCGTCAAATATTTCAAATTCGGCCGCCCGGCTTGGCCGAAGGGATACCGCGAACAGTTGGGCGCTAAGGGCGGGGACGATTTGCGCCACGTGGTGCGCAACGCCACCATTTTGAAAGCGCTGGTGCACGAGTACGACAATTTAAAGGCTCGCTGGAGCGAGGATGATCTGCTGAAGTACTACCGCGAGATGGCAACAAAGCTGGGGGTGCCGTCGTGCGAGCACTCGCTGCTACAGATGAAAGCAATTTACAACAAGCTCTATCTCAACCCCCACAACCTGTTCCCGGCCGCCGGCGGCGTAAATCGCGCCATCGGACTATCCGCCGACAAGGTAACCGCCATCGGATTGCGACTACGCAGCACCGGTGAGGCGGAAGTCTCTGTCCAGGCTATCATTCGGGAAGTAAAAACCGTGGTCAACGATAATATCGACGCCATGTCCAAGATGGCTGGCAAAATGAGCGGCGAAACACGAACCAACTACCTATCTGGCTTGGCCGCCTACAATTTGAATTTGAATTCGTATCTGAACAGTCTGGAATTGCTGTGGAAGGAGATGCATGGCCTGCGCTCAGATAGCAATGCCACATATGCTGAGAGCGCCGACCTCGCCAGCGATGTGATCGACGTTGGCGCAAACCTGGGTTTCGATGTGATCCTTGCCCACAACGTGGCAGAACGCCAGGCCGCGCTAGTAGAGGCGGAAACCAAGATGCAGCCGAGCCAATTCACTTCCGGCAGACACGAATTGACCCGTATCATGTCAAATTTCCTCGAGAGCAGAACAGAAGCAAATTTGGCCGACCCGGCTCCGCCGCCGCCCGCAGCCGTTGCGACACGAAGTGCACGGGCCGGCTTGGTATTCCCGGTCGGCCGCCTGCATCGACGATTAGGGGCCCACACCGGCGTGCGCGTCCAGCCTGGTGCTGCAGTATATCTGGGAGGAGTCATGGAGTATCTGACTGCGGAATTGCTGGAACTAGCCGGAAACGAAGTCGCCTTCGACCAACGCCAGCGCATTGACCCTTCTCACTTGCGCAAGGCCTTGTATGGCGACGAGGAGCTGCGCGATTTGCTGGAAGACGTGCTGAACAAGCAGGACCAATGATCAAGTCTCTACTGGAACAACTTAACAAACTCAGAGCCATCTAATACATATAGCAATTCCAGCATCCGGTCTAGCAGGCTGCTGAAATACCGCCCCGAAGCATCAACCGGGGCGGTCGGCCGAATGTTATCCTGACATCCCGTCATTTCCTACCTGAGAATCAAT
>NZ_FOOF01000030.1 GCF_900113115.1 Duganella sp. CF458
TAAAGATCGCTGCCTTGTTCATTCGACGAAGCGTTGTGTTCGTCAGCAGCAGAGAAGCGAGATTATGCGGTACAGCGTGCAACTCGTCAACCCCTTCTTTTTTCGCTTCGCTGCTTCGTCGTTGACGTTGCTGCGTTGCGAGGGACAGAACTATAACGGACCGGCGCCGGTCGCGCAAGGGTAAAATGCATGGTTTCGTAATACCGTATTACCGCTTCCGCCATGACGATCCTGCTTTCCACCCTCAACGCCCGCTACACCCATGCTTCGCTGGGGCTGCGCTACCTGCTCGCCAATATGGGGGAGCTGCAGGCGCAGACGCGCATCCAGGAATTCGTGATCGGCGCGAAGACGACCGAGATGGTGGAACGCATCCTGGCGGCGCAGCCGAAGATCGTCGGTTTCGGTGTCTATATATGGAACGTTGAAGAGACCCGCCGGCTGGTGGCAACGCTGAAACGTGTGGCGCCACACCTGGTCATCGTTCTCGGTGGACCGGAAGTCTCTTACGAAACCGCCGAGCAGGAAATTACGCGCCTGGCCGACTACGTGGTGACCGGCTGGGGCGACGTGACCTTCCCTAAATTGTGCGGCGAGATCCTGAACGGTCCGAAACCTTTGATGAAGGTGCATGCGGGCGTGCAGCCGCCGATGGCCGAGATCAAGCTGCCCTATTCGATCTACTCGGATGAGGATATCGCCCACCGCACCTTATATGTGGAGGCTTCGCGCGGCTGCCCGTTCAAGTGCGAGTTCTGCCTGTCGGCGCTGGACAAGACTGCCTGGCCCTTCAATATCGACACCTTCCTGGCGGAGATGGAAGCACTGCACGCGCGCGGCGCCCGCACCTTCAAGTTCGTGGACCGCACCTTCAACCTGAACATCAAGACCAGCCTGAAGATCATGAAGTTCTTCCTGGATAAACTGGCCGCGGCGCCGGATGATCCGGTGTACGCGCACTTCGAACTGGTGCCGGACCACCTGCCGGATGCGCTCAAGGAAGGCATTGCGAAATTCCCGCCAGGGACCCTGCAGTTCGAAATCGGCATCCAGAGTTTCAACCCGGTGGTGCAGGCGAACATCTCGCGCAAGCAGGACAACGCCAAGGCTGCCGACAACATCCGCTGGCTTTGCGAGCATTCGGACGTGCACATGCACGTCGACCTGATTGCCGGCCTGCCGGGCGAGACGGTCGAAAGCTTTGCCGAAGGCTTCGACAAGCTGTGGGCGCTGGGCCCGCACGAGATCCAGTTCGGCATCCTGAAGCGCCTGCGCGGCACGCCGATCATCCGCCATACCCAGGAATTCGGGATGGTGTACGACCCATACCCGCCATATACGATCCTGGCGAACCGGGATATTGATTTTCCGACCATGCAGCGCCTGGTGCGCTTCGCGCGCTATTGGGACCTGGTGGCGAATTCGGGACGGTTCACGCATACCGTTCCGGTGCTGCTGGGCGAGTCCCCGTTCAAATCGTTCATGGCGTTTTCCGATTGGCTTTATGCCAACACGGACGCAACCCACAGGATCGCGCTGGACCGCCTGGCAGTGATGGTCGGACGCTGGCTGGGAGTTGCCGGCTTGGAAGCCGCCGCTGTGACCGAACTGCTGGCGCGCGATGGGCATGGCGTAAAACAGAAGGTGGCGGCGCTGGCAAGCGCCGCGCCGGCGCGTCAAGCGAGGCACCTGGCCGCCTAGGCCGCACTGAGCCGCGCTGAGTGGCGCTATAGGCGAAACTCTTTTACACTGGTGGCATGCCTATTGCTCAAGAGCCAACGTTATCTATCAGCCCAGACGGGCGCACGGTTTCAGCCGGGGGAACCTGGCAAGTCAGTGCACTCGCCAGCAAGCGGGTGATGAAGGCTATCGACGGCTGCCTTGCCCCCTTAAAAGACAAGCAAGCGGTCGAATGGGACTTGAGCGGCATCGACATGCTGGACCACGTCGGCGCGCAATTGTTGTGGAGCGCCTGGGACTATAAGCGTCCGGCCAAATTGAAACTGGCCAACGGCCAGGAAGAAATCTTCAAGCGTATCGAAGCAGCCGGCAAGCTGGAAATGCCGCGTGCGCGCAAGGAGCGTTTCGGCTGGGTCACATCGCTGGGCTTCGGCATCCTGCACTTCCTCGAACATATGCGGGGCTTCGTGCAGTTGATTGGCTCGGTGGTGCAGGACGTCGGGCGCTTTGCCGGCAATCCGAGGCGCGGCCCATGGCGCGAAATCTCGGCGAATATTTTCCATGCCGGTTTCCAGGCGCTGGGCATCACCGCGCTGGTGGGCTTCCTGATCGGCGTGGTGCTGTCTTACCTGTCGGCGCAGCAGCTGCGCAACTTTGGCGGCGACATCTACCTGGTCAACCTGCTCGGCATGTCGATCGTGCGCGAGCTGGGGCCATTGATGGCGGCGATCCTGGTGGCCGGGCGCTCCGGGTCGGCCATCACGGCGCAACTGGGTGTGATGCGCGTGACGGAAGAACTGGATGCGATGCTGGTGATGGGTATTTCGCATGGCTACCGCCTGATCATGCCGAAAGTGGTCGCGCTGGCGATCTCCATGCCGCTGCTGGTGATCTGGACCGACGCGGCGGCGCTGATCGGCGGCATGATCGCGGCAAAAGTGGAACTGAACCTGTCCGTCCGCTACTTCATCATGAAGCTGCCGCAAGTAGTCCCGCTGGCGAACTATTACATCGGCCTGTTCAAGGGCGCGGTATTCGGCATGCTGATTGCGATGGTGTCGTGCCATTTCGGCCTGCGCATCCAGCCAAATACCGAAAGCCTGGGCCGCGGCACCACCACGTCGGTGGTGACGGCAATTACCGTGGTGATCCTGGCGAACGCAGTCTTCGCAATCGTCTTCAATGGAGTGGGTTACTGATGAACGACCTGCCGGAACAGGAAGAAGAAAGCTGCGGTTGCCCCGAGGGCGAGAGCAAGCTGACGCTGGATGGCAGCGTACCTGCGGTGGAGATCAGCAACCTGCAAACCAAATTCGGCCGCACGGTGATCCACAATGACCTGAGCCTCACCATCCACAACGGCGAGATCCTGTCGATCGTGGGCGGCTCCGGCACCGGCAAGACGGTGCTGCTGCGGCAGATGCTGGGACTGGAGCGCCCGACCAAGGGTTGCGTGCGCGTCTTCGGCGAGGACATCACGATCGCCTCGCAAGGCCACCTGCAGGAGCTGCGCAACCACTGGGGCATGCTGTTCCAGCAGGGCGCGCTGTATTCCGCGCTGACGGTGTTCGAGAACGTGGCGCAGCCGATGCAGGAGCTGGGCACCCTGCCCGCGCACCTGATCCGCGACGCGGTGCTGCTGAAAATGAATATGGTGGGCCTGGGCCCGGAGCACGCCAACAAGATGCCGAGCGACCTGTCTGGCGGCATGATCAAGCGCGTTGCGCTGGCGCGGGCTTTGGCACTGGAGCCCAAGCTGCTGTTCCTGGACGAGCCGACCGCCGGCCTGGACCCGGACCTGTCGGAAAGCTTTGTGTCGCTGATCAAGTCCCTGCACCGCGAGCTGGGCCTGACAGTGGTGATGGTGACCCACGACCTGGACACGCTGTTCGCGCTGTCCACGCGCATTGCGGTGCTGGCGGAAAAACATGTGTTGGCGATCGGGCCGACCCGCGAGGTGATCAAGACCGATCACCCGTTTATCAAGGAATTCTTCCTGGGCGACCGCGGCAAGCGCGCGCTGGAGGCCTTGGAATAAGGAGCAAGGCATGGAAAACAGATCACACGCTTTGATGACTGGCATCTTCACGATCACGCTGCTGATCGCGGCGATCCTGTTCGGCATCTGGTTCAATCGCGACCGGGTGAAGTACGACCCCTTCCTGATTGCGACCACGCAGTCGGTGCCCGGCCTGAACCCGCAAGCCGCGGTGCGTTATCGCGGGCTGGAAGTGGGCAAGGTGGACGACATCGATTTCGATCCGAAGCTGGCCGGCCAGATCCTGATCCACCTGAGCATTGACCCCGCGACGCCGATTACCAAGACCACTTACGCGACACTGGGCTACCAGGGCGTGACGGGCATCGCCTATATCCAGCTGGATGACGAATCCGTCGGCTCGCCTGCACTCGCGACCAGCAAGCAGAATCCAAGCCGCATTCCGCTGCAACCAGGCCTGTTCGATCAGCTGGAAAAGCGCGGCACCGCAATCCTGGAAAAGGCGGAAGACGTCACCAGGAAACTGGATACCCTGCTCAGCCCCGAAAACCAGAAGACGATGCTGGAGGCATTCAGCGACGTGAGCGAAGCGGCCGATTCGTACAAGGAGCTGGCGGCGAAGCTGGATCCGGCTGTGCAGAAAATTCCGGCGCTGGTGGAGCACGGCGACCGCGCCATGCAATCGGTGGACACCCTGGCCAATGAGGCGAGCAAGGTGGCGCGCACACTGCAGGGCCCGGACGGCGCAGTGCAGCGGATTACCGCCTCGGTCGACCGCGCCACGACGTCGGTCGAGGCAGTGGCCAGCGGGGTTGAACTGGAGACCCTGCCTGGGGTGACCGGGCTGGCGGACGAAACCAAGTCTTCCATGCGCGCCATTCGCCGCACCATGAATAATATTAGCGATCGCCCGTCGAGTATCCTGTTCGGTGCTCCCGGCACGCCGCCGGGCCCGGGCGAACCCGGCTTTGACCCGACTGGAAAATAAGGCAAACAAGGACCAGCAATGAAGAACAACATTCTCCTGATCGCCGTTGTTACCGCCGCATTGGCCGGCTGCGCCAGCAAAGGACCGCAGCCGACTTCCTACGACTTTGGCCCGATGGGCGCGCCGTTGGCGGCAGCCAGCCTGGCACCGGTCCTCGCAGGGACCAATGGCAATAATGGCACGAGCGGCGCCGGCGGCCTGGCAACCGGCATACAGGCCCTGGTCGTGTCGGACGTGAACGGCCCGGCCTCGCTCGACACCCAGCGCATGTTCTACCGCCTGATGTATGCCGACGCACGCCAATCGCGCCCGTATGCCTACAACAACTGGTCGGTGACGCCCTTGCAGCTGCTGTCGCAACGCCTGAAAGCCCGCATCGCGCAATCCGGCGTCAAAGTGGTGTCGACCAGCGACGCGGCAGGCGGCCTGCCACTGCTGCGCCTCGAAGCCGACGAGTTTTCGCAGAACTTCGATACCGCCACCCAGAGCAGCGCCAGCGTCGTCTTGCGCGCCTCGTTATTCCGCAACCACAAGCTGGTCGACCAACGCACCTTCAGCCGCACTGCACGCGCACCAAGCGCCGACGCAGCCGGTGGCGCCAGCGCGCTGGCCGAAAGCACCGACGGCATTGCCGCCGACATCCTGGCCTGGCTGGCGACCATGCCCAATTAAGCCATGAGCGAAGAAGTGCCCGCCCCAGCCCCCGCGCCCACCCCGCCCACCAAGGCGCCGGAGCGTACCGGCTCGCCGGTAGCGCGCGCGACCCTGCTCGCCTACATGGTGCTGATCGTGTATGCCAGCTGGTTCCCCTTCTCCGGCTGGCAAAACCAGGGCCTGTCGCCGCTGATCTTCCTCGAATGGACTTCGCTGCCGCGCTACTGGACGGGCTTTGACGCCGGCATCAACGTGATCGGCTACATCCCATTCGGCATGCTGCTGGTGTATGCGATGCGGCCGAAAGTCACCGGTTTCTGGGCCTTCCTGCTGGCCAGCATTGGCGGCATGCTGGTCTCCGGCACGATGGAAGCGGTGCAGACCTACCTGCCGACCCGCGTTTCGTCCAACCTGGACTTCTATACCAACAGCGGCGGCTCGATCATCGGCGCCTTCATCGGCGCGCTGACCGCGCACAAGCTGATGGACACCAGCAATGCCTACAAGCTGCGCCAGCGCTGGTTTGCCCAGCATGCCAGCCAGGGCCTGGTGCTGGTGGCACTATGGCCGCTGACGCAGATATATCCGCAAGGCTTCCTGTTCGGGCTGGGCCAGTTGCTGCCCATCCTGTCCGAATGGCTCAGCGAACTGCTGGACATGGACATCGACCTGGCAGCCATGGTGCGGCCCGACGTGACGCTGACGGTGGAGCAATACTGGCTGTCCGAGACCATCGTCACCGCCTGCGGCATGGTGGGCGCGGCCCTGACCCTGCTGTGCATCCTGCGCAAGCCGGCCCCGCGCGCGCCGCTGGTCGCGCTGCTGGTGGTGGCTGCCGTGCTGGTGAAATCCCTGTCGACCGCGCTGCAGCTCGGCCCCGATGCCGCCTTCGTGTGGGTCACGCCGGGCGCCCAGGGCGGTTTCCTGATCGGCGTGATCATGCTCGGCGGCCTGATTTTCGCGCCCCACGTGGCGCAACGCAGGCTGGCGGTGGCCACGCTGCTGCTCAGCCTTTTGATCGTCAACACGACCCCGACCAACCCATATTTCAGCGAAACGCTGCAGACCTGGGTGCAAGGGAAATTCCTTAACTTCTACGGCGCGGCCCAGTTCCTGTCGTTGGCGTGGCCATTGGCAGCCCTCTGGTACCTTTGCCTCCCATCGCACAAGCTGAACAAGGAAACCCGGGAAACCCCGGTAAAATAAGCGCCTGCATCATAAAAGAGGCTTCAGATGAGCGACAACCAATACTTCAAGCATCACGTGTTCTTCTGTACGAACCATCGTGATGACGGCCGCGAAAGTTGCGGCCCGCGCGGCGCCGAAGCCGCCCAAAAGCACGCCAAGAAACGCTGCAAGGAATTGAACCTGAACGGCGAAGGCAAGGTGCGCATCAATTCCGCCGGTTGCCTGGACCGCTGCGAACACGGCCCGGTAGCCGTGGTCTACCCCGAAGGCACCTGGTACACCTACGTTGACACCGCCGACATCGACGAAATCGTCGACAGCCACCTGGTCAACGGTAAAGAAGTAGAGCGCCTCAAAATCAAATGATGAACAAGAATTCCGAGAAGTTTACGCTGCAGGGCAATGCCGGCCTGATGGAAGGCCTGCTCGACATGCCGGCCGGTACGCCGAAAGGCATCGCCCTGGTGGCCCACCCGCACCCGCTGTACGGCGGCACCATGGAAAACAAGGTGGCGCAGACCCTGGCGCGCACCTTCGTGGCGCTGGGCTACGTGGCCGCACGCATCAACTTCCGCGGCGTCGGCGCATCCGAAGGCGTGCATGACCACGGCCACGGCGAAACCGACGATATGATGATCCTGTACCAGCACATGGTGCAGCGCTATCCCGGCCTGCCGGTATCGCTGTCGGGCTTCTCGTTCGGCACCTTCGTGCAGTCGCACCTGGCGCAGCGCCTGACCGCTGCCGGCACCCCGGCGGAACGCCTGGTGCTGGTCGGTACCGCCGCCGCCAAGTGGCAGATCGCCGATGTACCGGCGGACACCATCCTGATCCACGGCGAGAACGATGAAACCATCCCGTTGATCGACGTGCTGGACTACGCACGCCCGCAGGACATTCCTGTGATCGTGATTCCCGGCGCCGACCATTTCTTCCACCGCAAGCTCGGTCACATCAAGAATTGGGTGATCGCCTTGTGGGGATCGAAAGCACAATAATTTCCCCCCGCAACCCCTACTAGTAAGAATAAGCACCAATGAAAAAGATCATCGCTGCACTGGCAACCAGTGTGCTGCTCATGACTTCCGCGGTAGCGCAAACGCTGCCGCCGCCAACCATCGCCGCCAAGTCCTGGCTGCTGCTGGATTCCACCAGCGGGCAAGTGATTGCCGCCCAGGACCCGGATTCGCGCGTGGAACCGGCTTCCCTGACCAAGATCATGACGGCCTACCTGACCTTCCAGGCGATCAAGGACAAGAAGCTGACCCTGGACCAGAAGGTGAACGTATCGGTCAAGGCATGGAAAGTGGACTCCAGCTCGTCGAAGATGTTCATCGACCCGGCCACCCCGGTCTCGATCAACGACCTGCTGCACGGCCTGATGGTCCAATCCGGCAATGACGCCGCCGTGGCACTGGCGGAAGCAGTGGCCGGCGACGAATCGGCCTTCGTCACCCTGATGAACCGCGAGGCGCAGCGCATGGGCATGGCCAATTCCCATTTCGCCAACCCGCACGGCCTGCCGTCGCCGGAGAACTACACCACCGCACGCGACCTGTCCGTGCTGGCGCGCCATGTGATCCAGGATTTCCCCGAGTTCTACAAGATCGATTCGGTGAAGAGCTTCACCTACAACAAGATCACCCAGCAGAACCGCAACCGCCTGCTGTGGCTCGACCCGACCGTGGACGGCATGAAGACCGGCCACACCGAGTCCGCCGGCTACTGCATGGTGGCTTCGGCCAAGCGCCCTGCCGGCAACCTGGAACGCCGCCTGATCTCGGTGGTGATGGGCACCAATTCCGACGGCACGCGTACCGCGGAAAGCCAGAAGCTGCTGAACTGGGGCTTCCAGAACTTCGACACCGTGAAGCTGTACTCCAAGGGCCAGGCCGTCTACACCCCGGAGATCTGGAAAGGCTCGCAGGCGACCATGAAGATCGGCTTCACCAGTGACGTGCTGGTCACCGTGCCGAAGGGCGTGGCTGCCAAGATGAAGCCTGTGCTGGAGCGCAAGGACCCGCTGGTGGCGCCAATCGCCGCCAACACCCGCGTCGGCACACTGAAGATGATGGTGGATGGCAAACCGCTGCTGGAACTGCCAGTCGTCGCGCTGGAAACTGTTGAACAGGCTTCGATCTTCGGCCGCGCATGGGATTCCGTGCGCCTGTGGATGAAGTAATGGCGAAGCTGGACCTTTCCCGCATCGTCGCGGGCATGTGGCGCATGACCGAATGGGACATGACGCCGCAGCAGCGGCTGGCCTTCATCGAGCAGTGCATTGCGCTGGGCGTGACCTCCTTCGACCATGCCGACATTTATGGCGGCTATGGCGTGGAGGGCTTGTTCGGCGAAGCGCTGGCCTTGAAGCCTTCGCTGCGCGAACAGATCCAGGTCGTGAGCAAGTGCGGCATCAAGCTGGTCTCCGGCCGCCGTCCGACGCATACCATCCAGCATTACGACACCAGCTCCGCGCATATCGTGGCGTCGGTGGAGAATTCGCTGAAGGAGCTGCGCACCGATTACCTGGACTTGCTGCTGATTCATCGTCCCGATCCTTTGATGGACTTCGATGAAGTGGCCAATACGTTCCAGCGCTTGCGGTCCGAGGGGAAGGTGCGGGAGTTCGGGGTGTCGAACTTCTCGCGGCATCAATTCGAAACGCTGAACAAGCGTGTGCCGCTGGTGACCAACCAGGTGGAGTTTTCACCGCTGCACCTGGCGCCAATGTTCGATGAGACCTTCGATGGGCTGCAGGACCTGGGCGTGCAACCGATGATCTGGTCGCCCTTGGGCGGCGGGCGCTTGTTCACTGCCGGAGACGAGCAAGGCGAGCGGTTGCGCTTGAAGATCAAGGAAGTGGCGGATGAATTGAATCGTCCGTTTGCCAGCGTGGTGTTTGCGTGGATTATGCAGCTGCCTTGCAGGCCGGTGCCGTTGACCGGCTCCGGCCGCATTGAATCTATCGAGGTGGCTGTGGAGGCGACGCAGTTTGCGCTGAGCAGGCCGCAGTGGTTCGAGATCCTGCGCGCGGCGCGGGGGCATGAAGTCGCCTAGAACCGGCAACCCGGTGTCTGACCCGCAGGGTCAGACACCAAGTTCGGTTTTAATCAGTCGTCCGCAAAAACCTGCGGCGGCGCAATCCCACGCCAACCAGCACGCCAGGCCAGGTTCAGCCCCACGGTAAACGCGATATACACCACAAAGAACAGCACAAAGTAGTAGTACCTCAGCCAAACCAGCAGTCCCACATTCACCGCCAGCAGCACCATCGCCGCAGTACTCTTCTTCTGCTTTGAGCTAGGGAAGCGAATGGTCGACACCATCAGGCTGCCCACCACAAACAGCAGCGCCACGACAAAATACCCCTCGAGGCTTGAATCCGGAAACTCCGGCCAGGCCACCACCACCGCAGACACGCAAGCCGCGCCGGCGGTAATCGGCATCCCGACGAAGTACTTCGGATCGGTACGCCCCACGTTCACATTAAAGCGCGCCAGGCGCAGCGCACCGCAGGCGACAAAGAAGAACGCCGCAATCCCGCCCACCCGCAGCAGGGTCGGATCCGCCGGGCCCATTTGCACGAAGCCATAGCAATACAGCAGCACCGCAGGTGCGCAGCCGAAGTTCATCACGTCGGCAATCGAATCGAGCTGCACGCCGAAGTCGGAGCCGGTGCCGGTGGCGCGCGCCACAAAGCCGTCCAGCGCATCGAAGATCCCCGCCAGCACCAGCAAGGCCGCCGCCAGGCGGTAATCCTGCGCCAGCCCGAGGTGGGCGTTGTCGACGGAAATCACAATGCTGGCAAAGCCGCAGGCGATCGAGAGCAGCGTTACCGTGCTTGGTAAGGCAAATTTGGCGCGTTGGAGTCGCTGGTGTCGTTGAGTGTTCAAATTAAGGCAATGATGATCAAAAAAGAAAGGCTATTCTACCTCGCCCGATGGATTACAAAAGAAACACATATTGCCTGAAATTGGCATAGAATCGCGCCATAAAGGAGTTCACTATGTATACGCTCAATAAGTGGCACCATAAGTTGCCAACCCTCGTGGTCGCAGCTCTCCTCTCCGCTTGCGGTGGTGGCGGCGGCGGCGGCGGAAGCACCACCACGCCGCCGGTGATTAACCCACCGACCACCCCACCGACCACGAGTTGCGTGGTTTCGCCAACCGGCCTGCCCGGCGCCACCGGCGACACGGCGATCGATGGCTTCAATTGGTTCAATTACCGCCGCGCCGATATCGGCCTGACTATGCTGACCTGCAATGAGCTGCTGAACAAGGCCGCCGTTGGGCATTCGAACTACCTGCGCCTGAATAACACGGTGTCACACGACCAGGTTGGCGGCAATCCCGGCTTTACCGGCGCTTCGCTGGCGGATCGCCTCGCCGCCGCCGGCTACAGCCTGGGCACCTCGTATGCATATGGCGAAGTGATCTCCGCCGCCAGCGACCGCGCAGGCTTCTACCATGCGGAAGAACTGATCGCGGCGATTTACCACCGCTTTGTGATCTTCGAACCGATGTTCCGCGAGATGGGTACCGGCGCCTCGACCGCGAGCGGCGGCTATACCTACTTCACCGCCGACCTGGCCACCCGCAACGGTTTTGGCGCGGGACTGGGCAAAGGCAATATCGTCACCTATCCGAAGAACACCCAGACTGCGGTCCCGACCACTTTTGACAGCGATACCGAATCGCCGGATCCGGTACCGAACCTGAATCGCGTCGGCTATCCGATCAGTGTGCACTCGGATATCACCGGCAATGTCACGGTGACAAGCTTCACCGTCCGTCCGCGCGGTGGTGCGCAATTGAATACGCGCCTGCTGACCAGCGGCACCGACCAGCACACGCCGGTGCATGCCGCCGCTATTGTTCCGCTGTCAACGCTGACCAGCAACACGATCTACGACGTGGCCTTCACCGGTACCGTCGACAGTGTCGCAGTGACGAAAAATTGGTCATTTACGACAAAATAACGTCCCTCCCCTAGCCCCCATCGGGACAGAGTGCTAAATTCTGTCCTGATGAGCAAGCTTCTTTCCAGCGCACCAATACGCCAGCGCCTCGACGTCGAGGAGGGACTGGACCGCCTGATGGGCGAACGTGCCCTGTATCTTCAAATCCTGCGCCGCTTCCTGCAGGACTACCGCAATTCCTGCGAACGTATCCAGTCGCTGCTCACGCAGCAACAGGAGGGCAAGGCGCAACTGGCAGCGCACTCGCTGAAAGGTTCTGCGGGCCTGATCGGTGCACAGCTCGTGCACGACCAGGCAGTGCTGGTGGAGAACGCCATCGCCGACGGTGTCGAAGTCGCCGCCCTGCTATCGGAACTCGCAGTGCTGTTGCGCGAAGCCTGCGGCAGTATCGACGATCTCCTGCTCGAACAGGGCAGCAAAGCAGCGGCGAGCGATCCGCCCGCGGTCGATCCCGCGCAGTTGCGCGCATTGATCGAAGAACTGGTGGGACTACTGCGTGAAGGTGATGGCGCGGCCATCGACCTGGTGGAGAAATCTGCGACGATACTGGCATCCGCGCTGGGCGTGCCGACCTTCCAGATGGTTGCGGCGGCTACACATGCATTCGATTTCGAAACTGCGCTGGACGTGCTGGAGATGGAACTTTAGCCGCTGTCACCCCGAGAAGTGCGCCTCTTCATCGAAGGAATCCGCGCACTCCTTGCCGCAGAAACGCCGTACGGCATCCAACGGTTTTTCGCAGTACCAGCAGGAGCCCTTGGGAGGCAACGATTGGCGCACGCCGCTTGGGCGCGGGGCCGTCGCGACAATCTCAGCGGGTGGGATTTCCTGTTGCGTCTCCACGATACTCCCCTTTACAGACATGCCCTGAAACCAAGGTTACTGCATTACCGAGACAGGAATATGACCTGCCTCAACAAAATAATAGCAGGATTAAATCAGTGGCATGGGGGACTCAACGTGCGTCAGCGCACCAAAAGAAACAAAATTATTCCAATGAGATGCACTGGCGCGATAGGACTTAGTTCCGCGTCATCATTTGCCGATGCAGAAGCGCGAGAAGATCACGCCCAGCAGATCATCTGATGAGAACTCGCCGGTAATGGTGGAGAGCTGCACTTGCGCGAGACGCAGTTCTTCCGCGAACAGGTCGAGCGACTGATCGGTTTGCGCGGCGTGCTGCCCGGCGTAGTCCAGGTGGCGCGATGCGTTGCGCAATGCGATCAAGTGGCGTTCGCGCGCGAGGTAGAGCGACTCGCCGGTCTGCTGCCAGCCCGCGATGCGCAACAGCTCCGCACGCAGCAGGTCGATGCCGGTTTTCTCGTTGGCGGACAGGTAGATGTGCGTTGCATCCGACATCTCGTCGACGGACGGCTTGTGGCCGGAGAGGTCGATCTTGTTCCAGATGCGCAGCACCGGCACGCCTTGCGGGAAGTTGGCGACGATGGCTTCGTCATGGCGGGTCGGGCCATGGTCGGCATCCAGCAGGTGCAGGATGACGTCAGCCTTACCCACTTCGCCCCAGGTGCGTTCGATGCCGATGCGCTCCACCACGTCCACCGCCTCATCGTGGCCGCGGATGCCGGCGGTGTCGATAATGTTGAGCGGGATGCCTTCGATCTGGATGGTTTCGCTGACCTTGTCGCGCGTGGTACCGGCGATCGGGGTGACGATGGCGACTTCGGCGCCGGCCAGTGCGTTCAGGAGTGAGGACTTGCCCACATTCGGTTGGCCGACCAGCACCACGTTCAAGCCTTCACGCAGCAGCGCGCCTTGCGAGGCTTGCTTGAACACCTGGTTGAGGGCTTCGACGATGCCTTTGAGCTGGCCGCGCGCGTCGGACTTTTCGAGGAAGTCGATTTCTTCTTCCGGGAAGTCGAGCGTGGCTTCCACCAGCATGCGCAGGTGGGTGACGCGCTCCACCAGGGCGTGGATGGTTTGCGAGAAAGCGCCGCTCAGCGAAGCGGATGCGGACTTGGCGGCGGCTTCGGTGGAAGCGTCGATCAGGTCGGCGACCGCTTCGGCTTGCGCCAGGTCCAGCTTGTCGTTCAGGTAGGCGCGGCGAGTGAATTCGCCAGGTTCGGCCAGCCGCAGGCCTTGTTCGGAGCCGGCTTCCAGCACGCGCTGCAGCAGCATCTGCAGCACGATCGGGCCACCGTGACCCTGCAGCTCGATCACGTCTTCGCCGGTGTAGGAGTGCGGGGCCTTGAACCAGATCGCGATGCCCTGGTCGATGACAGTGCCGTCGGCTTGCGTGAAGGGGATGTAGGTGGCGTGGCGGGGTTTGAGGTCCGTGCCTTTGAACAGCGCTTGCGCCAGCGACCGCAGGTTCTTGCCGGACGCGCGCACGACGCCGATGCCGCCACGGCCGGGGGCGGTGGCGATAGCTGCGATGGGGGAGGAGTCTAGGTTCATCTGATGATTCTATTTTTAAACCGGTAAACCGGTTCTAAAAAAAAGCCCGCGTCTGGCGCGGGCTTCTCAGAAATTACTTGGCGGCGCCAACTTCAAGTTTTTTGGTGATCACCCACTGCTGCGCAATCGACAGCAGGTTGTTCACCACCCAGTACAGCACCAGGCCGGATGGGAAGAAGAAGAACATGACCGAGAAGGCGATCGGCATGAACATCATCATCTTGGCTTGCACCGGATCCGCAGGTTGCGGGTTCAGGCGGGTGGTGATGTACATCGAGATCGCGTACAGGATCGGCAGGATCGCCCATGGATCGTGCTGGGTCAGGTCGGTGATCCACAGCGCCCATGGGGCACCGCGCATTTCAACCGACGCATTCAGCACCCAATACAGGGCGATAAACACCGGCATCTGCACCAGGATAGGCAAGCAGCCGCCGAGAGGATTGATCTTCTCGGTTTTGTACAGCTCCATCATGGCCTGGTTCATCTTCTGCGGGTCGCCTTTGTGGCGCTCGCGGATCGCGGTCATCTTCGGCGTCACGGTCTTCATTTTCGCCATCGAGCGGAAGGAAGCGGCGGACAGCGGGAAGAACAGCAGCTTGATCGCCACGGTGAAGGCGATGATGGTCCAGCCCCAGTTGCCAACCACGGAGTGGATGGCGGCCATTGCGGCCCACATCGGGCGTGCCACGATTGCCAGGAAGCCGTAGTCCTTGACCAGGTCCAGGCCTTCGGTAACCTGCTTCAGGGTGTCGGTATCCTGCGGGCCGGAGTACAGGCGGGCATTGTTGGTCACCGAAGCGCCTGGCGCCAGGGTGCCCAGCGGCTGCACTACACCGATGGAGTACAGGTTGTCGCCTTCCTTCTTGGTGAAGATGGTGCGCTCGAGCTTATCCTGCGGCACGAAAGCGGACACGAAGAAGTGCTGCGCAATCGCGACCCAGCCGTCCTTGGCGTCGGTCACGTGGCTCGGCTTGAACTTCGGATCTTCCGCCAGCGACTTGGCATCTTTCTCGATCTGTTTGAACTCGTACTTCTTATAGTGGCTCTCCGAGGTGAACATGGTCGGAGCGATGAACGATGGGTTCATGAAGCCCGAGCCTTCCGGTGGAGTGCCGTCATGCTTCAGTTGCAGGTAGAGCTGCGGGCTCACCGGCGCGGTGCCGGTGTTGGTGACGGTGTGCTGCACGTCCACCACGTAATCGCCCTTCTTGAAGACAAAAGTCTTGGTCAGCTTGACGCCGCCCTGCTCCGCTTCCAGCACCAGTTTCACCTGGTTGCCGTCGTTCAGCATGCGCGCGCCCGGCTGGGCCACGAACGCGGTCTGGTGGTTAGGCAGGTTCGGTGCGTTCACCAGGCCGGTTTCGCTCAGGTAGGTATGCTTGCCATTCTCGCTGAACAGCACTTCGGTCTTCTGGCCGCCCTTCGGCTTGCAGAACTCGAACATGCCAAAGCAGCCGCCCAGCCAACCCGGGTCGCCTGCTTCTTTATGTTTCAGCAGTTCCAGGCGCTTGATGGTGCCGCCCAGGGTGTCGATATCGACGCGCATCACGTCGGTGGTGATGGTCACCACTTCGGTCTTGATCGGTGCAGCGACCGCGCTGCCATTCACCGCGGCGGCGGCGCCGGCAGCGGCAGGAGCAGGCGTGCCGCCGGCAGTCGCGGAGGCCGAAGCCACAGCGGCCGGTTTGGCAGGAGCCGGAGCAAACATGGACGGCTTGCCGGTCGAGATCATCCAGTTATTCCACAGGATAACCAGCGAGACCGCGAAGACGATCCACAGGATTGAGCGTTTATTGATATCCATTCGGTTCTTCAGGAGTGGTTGAAGTGCTTGGGCGGCACGGGATCGACCCCGCCCGCGTTCCAGGGATGGCAGCGGCATACCCGGCGCAATGCCAGGTAACTGCCTTGAGCCGCACCATGCTCGCGCAGGGCTTCCAGCGCATAGTTGGAGCAGCTAGGGTAAAAACGGCAATTCGGTGCACCCATCAGCGGACGGATGACCCATTGGTAAAAACGCAGCAGGATGGTCAGCAGCGTCTTCATTTTGCCGGCCTGGCCTTGTTGGCTTGTGCAAAGAGGCGCGTCAGTTCCTGCCGCAGTTCGGCCTTCAGCTTGGCCGTGGTGGCCGGGCCGTCCTTGCTATTGACGGGGCGCGACAGGCGCACCACGCAATCAATGGAAGGGAGGTCGGTAACGCGGAACAGTTCGCGCGTGACGCGTTTGATGGTGTTGCGGGTGACTGCGCGCGGTGCAAAGCGTTTGGCAACGACAATGCCCAGCCGCGCATTCGGCAGCTGGTTCTGGCGGGTATAGAGCACGAAGTGCGCGCTCTTCTGCGTTGGCCGCAAACTAAAAACGGATGAAAATTCATCCGTTTTTATGATGCGCCGAGCGCGAGCGAAGTCGTGTCTGCCTTCGCCTGTCGAGCTGTTAGGACAGCTTTCCACGCGATCAGCTAACAAGCGTGCTTAAACTACAGCCAGACGCTTGCGGCCTTTTGCACGACGTGCGTTCAGGACTTGACGGCCACCACGGGTAGCCATACGGGCGCGGAAGCCGTGGGTGCGTTTGCGACGCACAACGGAAGGTTGGTAAGTACGTTTCATGTTGGTCTCGCTAAAAAATACAAAATCGGGACGGACGGTGTCCCTAAAAATGTTGGTGCCAATGACATTTCGCGCACTGCGCCAATCTCACTGCCCGCTAAATCCGCGCATCGTATCTGAAAAATTACGGACTACGGGCGGGGAACCCAGGATTATCGGGAATTTTCGGTTTACTGTCAACCACTTAAACCGGCAAACCAGCGTCAGACCCGCAGGGTCTGACACTGCCTGCGGCGGCCGCCTATCCGGTTCGGTTGCAAAAAACCCAACCCCCGCACGGTTGTGCAAAAATTCTGGTTAACCTGTGGATAACTTCCAACTTAGCGGCTAAAATAGCGCGTTACGTGTGGCGATTACGAACGCCCTCCCACACTTTTTGCATATAGATAGATTCATGGAAAATTTCTGGCAGTCCTGTTCCCAGCAACTGGAACTTGAGCTGACGCCGCAACAATTCAGTGCCTGGATTAAGCCGCTTGTGCCCCTCGATTTCGAGGACAACAAGCTGCGTGTTGCTGCGCCAAACCGGTTCAAGCTGGATTGGGTAAAGACTCAATTCGCTAGCCGCATCACGGCCCTGGCCTGCCAGTACTGGGAAACCGTCATCGAGGTGCAGTTCGTCCTCGATCCGCGCACCCACGCCCTGAAAAAGCCCGCCGCACCCGCCGTAGTCTCCGGCCCGCTGAGCGACATGCGCCCGGAAAGCCCGGCCGCCGCCGCCGCGCCGACCGCCGCCGCCGAATACCAGAACCCGAAAACCCGCGAAAACAGCCGCATCAACCCGGACCTGACCTTCGACTCCTTCGTGACCGGTAAGGCCAACCAGCTGGCGCGCGCCGCCGCTATCCAGGTAGCGAACAATCCTGGTGTGTCGTACAACCCGCTGTTCTTCTACGGTGGCGTGGGCCTGGGCAAGACCCACTTGATCCACGCGATCGGCAACCAGGTGATGGCCGACCAGCCAGGCGCCCGCATCCGCTACATCCACGCAGAACAGTACGTTCGCGACGTAGTGACCGCTTACCAACGCAAGGGTTTCGACGACTTCAAGCATTACTACCACTCGCTGGACATGCTGCTGATCGACGATATTCAATTCTTCGGCGGGAAATCCCGCACGCAGGAAGAATTCTTCTATGCGTTTGAAGCGCTGATCGCGGCCAAGAAGCAGATCATCATCACCTCGGACACGTACCCGAAAGAGATCACCGGCATGGATGACCGCCTGATCTCGCGCTTCGACTCCGGCCTGACGGTGGCGATCGAGCCGCCGGAGCTGGAAATGCGCGTCGCGATCCTGCTGAAAAAAGCCAAGTCCGAAGGCGTGACCCTGAACGACGACGTCGCCTTCTTCGTAGCCAAGCACCTGCGCTCCAACGTGCGTGAGCTGGAAGGCGCCCTGCGCAAGATCCTGGCTTACTCCCGCTTCCACGGTAAGGACATTTCGATCGATATCGTGAAAGAGGCGTTGAAGGACCTGCTGTCTGTGCAAAACCGCCAGATATCTGTGGAAAACATCCAGAAAACGGTGGCGGACTTCTTCAACATCAAGGTGGCGGACATGTATTCCAAGCGCCGCCCAGCCAACATCGCCCGCCCGCGCCAGATCGCCATGTACCTGGCCAAAGAACTGACCCAGAAATCGCTGCCGGAAATCGGCGAACTGTTCGGAGGACGCGACCACACCACCGTGCTGCACGCCGTGCGCAAGATTGCCGCGGATCGCACCAAGAACCCGGAGTGCAACCACGAGCTTCACGTGCTGGAGCAGACGCTGAAAGGCTAAAACCGGTAAACCAGGGCCCGACCCAAGGGTCGGACCCGCACACGCGTCAGCCGCCGATCGGGTCTGACCCTTGGGTCAGACCCAGAACTACCGGTTTCAGACTGCTATACTGTCGAGTTAACAAAAGAACCAACGTACCAACCCATTAACTGAGGATATTTATGCAACTGGTCAAAACCACCCGAGACACGCTTCTCCGGCCACTGCAGATTGTGAGCGGTATTGTCGAGCGTCGGCACACTATGCCGATTCTGGCCAATATCCTCATCCGCAAGGAAGGCGAAAGCGTCTCGTTCCTTTCCACCGACACGGAAGTCCAGATCACCACGCACGCAGACATCGGCTCGGGTGCCGATGTCACCGGCACCACGGTCGCCGCGCGTAAGCTGCTGGACATCCTGCGCGCGCTGCCGGAAGCCGGCGACGTGACCATGACCCTGCTGAACAAGCGCCTGACCGTCCAAAGCGGCAAATCGCGCTTCGCCCTGCAGACCCTGGCCGCCGAAGAATTCCCGACCGTCCAACAAGCCGAAAGCTTCACCGCAAGCTTCCAGCTGCCGCAAAAAACCCTGAAGCACCTGTTCAACATGGTGCACTTCTCGATGGCGCAGCAGGACATTCGCTACTACCTGAACGGCCTGCTGCTGGTATTGGACGGCAACAAAGTGATCGCCGTAGCGACCGACGGCCACCGCCTGGCCTTCTGCCAGGTAGAGACCGACCAGAACTTCGCCCGCGAAGAAGTGATCATCCCGCGCAAGACCATCATCGAGATGCAACGCCTGCTGGAAGAAACCGACGAACCAGTTTCCCTGGATATCGCCGCGAGCCAAGTGAAGCTGACCTTCGCCGACATCGAACTGATCTCCAAGCTGGTGGAAGGCAAGTTCCCTGACTACACCCGCGTGATCCCGAAGGGCTACACCAACAACTTCACCATTGGCCGCGAAGAGCTGCTGCGCTCCCTGCAGCGCGCCGCGATCATGACCAGCGATAAGTTCAAGGGCGTGCGCTGCATCATCACCCCAGGCTCGCTGAAGATTTCTTCGACCAACGCCGACCAGGAAGAAGCGGTTGAAGAACTGGAAATCGACTACGGCGGCGACAGCGTGGACATCGGCTTCAACGTGACCTACCTGCTGGACGTGCTGAACAACCTGAAGTGCGACCAGGTGAACGTAGCGCTGGGCGACAGCAACTCGTCGGCCCTGATCTCGATCCCTGAGAACGCAGACTTCAAATATGTAGTTATGCCAATGCGCATCTAAAACCGGTAAGGCAGTGTCTGACCCGCAGGGTCAGACACTGGTATGCCGAAGCCGCTGGCCGTAAAACAGTTGGTGTCCGACCCTATGGGTCGGACACCGGTTTACCGGTTTAAAAAGAGCAGCAAAGAAAATTCGTTAAGAGAGAAAGCAGTCCATGTCCGAAAGCCACAACGAACAACCCAAGGCCAAAGCAGAAGAATACGGCGCCGCCTCGATCCAGATCCTCGAAGGCCTGGAAGCAGTCCGCAAGCGTCCTGGCATGTACATCGGCGATACGT
Organism: Duganella sp. CF458; assembly: GCF_900113115.1. Classification (GTDB taxonomy): domain Bacteria; phylum Pseudomonadota; class Gammaproteobacteria; order Burkholderiales; family Burkholderiaceae_D; genus Rugamonas. The sequence continues at coordinate 19,850 of NZ_FOOF01000030.1, forward strand.
CCGACGGCACCGGCCTGCACCACCTGGTATTCGAGGTGCTGGACAACTCGATTGACGAAGCCCTGGCCGGCCATTGCTCCGAGATCCACGTCACCATCCACAGCGACAACTCGATCTCGATCACCGACAACGGCCGCGGCATTCCAGTCGGCCTGAAGATGGACGACAAGCACGAGCCAAAACGCTCCGCAGCCGAAATCGTGCTGACCGAGCTGCACGCCGGCGGCAAGTTCGACCAGAACGCGTACAAGGTATCCGGCGGCCTGCACGGCGTTGGCGTCAGCTGCGTGAACGCACTGTCCAAGCTGCTGCGCGTGACCATCCGCCGCGACGGCAAAGTCCACCAGATGGAATTCGTCCGTGGCGCCGCGCAAAACCGCGAAATCGAAATGATCGACGGCGTGGCCGTCTCCCCGATCAAAGTGATCGGCGAAACCGACAAGCGCGGCACCGACGTGCACTTCTGGGCCGACGAAGAGATCTTCACGCACGTGGAATTCCACTACGAGATCCTGGCCAAGCGTATCCGTGAACTGTCCTTCCTGAACAACGGCGTCAACATCAAGCTGACCGACCAGCGCAACGGCAAGGAAGAAATCTTCGCATTCGAAGGCGGCACCCGCGGCTTCGTTGAATACATCAACAAAGCCAAGACCGTACTGCACCCGACCGTGTTCCAGGCCACCGGCGAACGCCAGTCCGACCAGAACACCACGATCACCGTTGACGTCTCCATGCAATGGAACGACGCCTTCAACGAACAGGTACTCTGCTTCACCAACAACATTCCGCAGCGCGACGGCGGCACCCACCTGACCGGTCTGCGCGCGGCAATGACCCGCGTGATCAACAAGTACATCGACGAGAACGACTTCGCCAAGAAAGCCAAGGTCGAAATCAGCGGCGACGACATGCGCGAAGGCCTGACCTGCGTGCTGTCCGTGAAAGTGCCGGAGCCAAAGTTCTCCAGCCAGACCAAGGACAAGCTGGTCTCCTCCGAAGTGCGCGGCCCGGTGGAAGAAATCGTCGCCAAGACGCTGACCGACTTCCTGATGGAAAAGCCGAACGACGCCAAGATCATCTGCGGCAAGATCGTGGAAGCAGCACGCGCCCGTGAAGCAGCCCGCAAGGCCCGCGACCTGACCCGCCGCAAAGGCATCATGGACGGCCTGGGCCTGAGCGCCAAGCTGGCCGACTGCCAGGAAAAAGACCCAGCCCTGTCCGAACTGTACATCGTCGAGGGTGACTCCGCAGGCGGCTCCGCCAAGCAAGGCCGCGACCGTAAGTTCCAGGCCATCCTGCCGCTGCGCGGCAAGGTGCTGAACGTGGAGAAGGCACGCTTCGAAAAGATGCTGTCGTCCGAGCAGATCACCACCCTGATCGCCACCCTGGGCACCAGCATCGGCGCCGACGAATTCAATATCGAAAAGCTGCGCTACCACCGCATCATCATCATGACCGACGCGGACGTTGACGGCGCCCACATCCGCACCCTGCTGCTGACGCTGTTCTACCGCCAGATGCCGCAACTGGTCGAGCGTGGCCACATCTACATCGCCCAGCCGCCGCTGTACAAGGTGAAGGCCGGCCGCGATGAGCGCTACCTGAAGGACGACCTGGAAGAAGCCGGCTACATGATGAACGTAGCGCTGAACACCGCCGCCCTGACCCCGCGCGATGGCGCAGATCTGATCCAGGGCGAAGCGCTGGGCGAACTGGCCCGCACCTACAACATGGCCAACGCCATCATGACCCGCCTGACCCGCGTGATCGATCGCGCCGCGCTGACCGCCATCATGACCGGCGTAACGCTGGACCTGGGCACCATCGAGGCCGCCCAGAAGTCCGCCGCAGCGCTGCTGGCCAACATCAACGACAGCGCCGTAAACGTCGTGGTGACCACCGACGAGATGACCGACAAGCACACCCTGCGCATCGAACGCCTGCACCACGGTAACGTGAAGGTCTCCTCGATCGACGCCGACTTCGTGCAAGGCGCCGACTACCGCGTGCTGGCCGACGCCGCCGCCACCTTCACCGGCCTGATCGGCGAAGGCGCCGTGATCCGCCGCGGCGAAGGCGAGCGCACCAAGGAAAGCGCCGTGGTCGACTTCCACCACGCCATGCAGTGGCTGCGCGACGAAGCGGAACGCACCGTTTCCAAGCAGCGCTACAAAGGTCTGGGCGAGATGAATCCAGAGCAGCTGTGGGAAACCACCATGGACCCAACCGTCCGCCGCCTGCTGAAGGTGCAGATCGAAGACGCGATCGCCGCTGACCAGATCTTCACTACGCTGATGGGCGACGACGTAGAACCACGCCGTAACTTCATTGAGACCAATGCGCTGCGCGCGGGTAATATCGACGTTTAAGTTAATCTGCAACCTTAATGCGGAAAATCACATTGGTATAGAAAAGGCAGCACGCCAGTGCTGCCTTTTTTCTAAATCGGCTAAAAATTGGCCTCCCATAGTTTAAGATGCGGCAAGTGGCCGTGAGTGCAGGAGCACAACCATCAGGTTGAGCTCCTAGGTAATCCAATTCGAGGAATGAAACATGACAGCGTTCTGGCAGACGTCGCTATCTGATACGCTAAAGAACTCTCAGCAGCTGGTAAGTGAGAAGGCCAGGGAATCCAACTTTTCGTCATGGTTGAGTTCTTATCAAGATGCAGCCCCAACTTCGTCAAACCAAGGTACCGCTGGGCTTGCATTTCAGCGGTGGTTCCATTTCAAAGAAGCATTTTCACCAAAATTCGTTGCTGATACACTTGGCTCATTGCCATATAAGGTCAGGCATTGTCTCGACCCGTTTTCTGGTAGTGGTACAACAGCAATAACCGCTCGCATGTTAGGCCTCAGCTCAAGTGTTGTTGAGGTTAATCCCTTCCTAGCCGACTTGGTCGAAGCAAAGCTGACGCCCCTCAATCACAATCAATTCCTTAGCTCGTATAGAAGTCTGATCAAAAATCTGCGCATTAGCGGTGCTGATCGAGTAGCAATTGCCGGGATGCCGCCCACGCTCTCCGAACCGGGGGTGAACGATCGCTACGTGTTCAGCGAAGATGTCTACTCAACGATTAGGGCTTTAGTTCGACATTCGCAAAAGCTTGATATTAGTGCTGCGCGACTGATCAAAGTTTTGCTTGGGAGTGTACTGGTTGAGTGTAGCAATGTAACTATCAATGGAAAAGGTCGTCGTTATCGCAAGAACTGGCAGGAGCGCCAATGTTCAAAACAAGACTTGCTGGAAAATCTCGAAAAGGTAGTGCTCGTGGCGGCGGCCGATCTTGAGCGTTTTTCCGACCTTCCCAAAGGCCATCATTCAGTATTAAGAGGTGATGCGAGAAGCGCATTGTCGGCGGTAAACTCCGCTGATGTGGCAATTTTCTCTCCACCGTATCCCAACTCCTTTGACTATACCGATGTCTATAATCTCGAGCTATGGATGTTGGGGTATTTACAGTCGGCTCCCGAGAACCGCGTACTACGTACCAATACGTTGCGTTCGCACGTCCAAACGAAATGGAACTCAACACCAAGAAAGGCAATCTCAAAGGAACTAACAAACGTTCTGGAAGCATTGCAAAATAAACGCGACGAGCTTTGGAATGCAAATATTCCTGAGATGGTAGGCTTCTATTTTGATGATTTAGTGACCATTTTCGAACAGCTCGGCCGCATCTTACCGATGGGCCATCATGCTGTTGTAGCCATTGGTGACAGCCAATATGCGAATGTCCATATTGACGTTTCGGAAATTTTACGGGAGACTGTCTCTGCAGCAGGGTTTCGCTTAACGCAGAGCGATGCAATTCGATCAATGCGTAGTAGCTCCCAGCACGGAGGAAACTTGGATCTTTCCGAACATTGCCTCGTATTCGAACGCTGCTAATTTAATCTGTCGGAGATAGCCGTGGAGCCGAATCAAGTTTCACCGAGAATAAATTTCCCGCAAATAGCGGACGTTAAGCTTGAGAATTTTGACTTATATACCCAAGAACCTAATGCGGCGGTGAGTATAACGAGGCCTGTCTTCTGTCTCATCGGCGCGAATGGCTTAGGGAAGTCAACATTCTTAAATACCGTCAACTATGTGATAACGGGGGCCGTTCCTGACCCTGCTCGTAGCTTTCAATCTGCAAACGACTATTTCAAAAATGCTAGCAGAGTTAGCCGTACTGAAGAATATTTCAATGGCAGGATTAGCGAATCGCGGCGCAAATTGGCACAAGCTACTGTCCGCTTAACCTGGCCACAGAAAACGATTTCGATTACTCGACCTTTCTTCGATGGTCCCGGCATTTCCAAAATGGAGATTGTCGATGTCGGCCAGCAAACAACAAAAATCTGGTTAGCTGATGAAAACAACGATCCCAGCGATTTGCTTAAGGAATATGAAGCTCAAATTTTAGAGCTGACAGGGCTCAATGACTTTCCGCAGTTTGCCTTCCTTCTACACTTCGTAGCCACTTTTGACGAAGGACGCCACCTATTAACCTGGGACGATTCTGCACTTACCAATGCAATGTACCTAGCGTTTGGTGGAGATTCAGAGGCCGCAAAGGCTGCGGACAGATTGCAGCACGATATGGAGCGTGAATCATCTAAGGCGCGTAACGTCCGATATGCAGCTCGCCATGTCTCTGAACAAATCGAACAGTTAATCGCTATTCTTCCTGGTGAAGAAAGTAGCGAGCATATCACTGAAAGTGAGCTTAAGCTAAGATACGATGAATTGACAGCAACTCACGGTAATCTTGAGCAGCGTGTCCGAGCAAAGCAAAGCGAACTTCGTGACTGCGATATGAAATGGACACAATTAAGTGCAGCGTTAACAGAAGCCCAACTCCAATATCGGCAGCTGTTTTCGAATCGTGTGAAGAAGACGAATGCTGCAGAGCATCATCCAATAGTTCGAGCTACTTTAATTGATGATATTTGCGCGATTTGTAGCTCGAGTGGAGTTTCTGCGTTAATTCGCTCCAAACTCAACGAATGCCGATGCCCTTTGTGTGATTCTGAATTACCTAATATATCAAGTGAAGATGACGTAGTTGGAAAACTCAAAGAACTCGACGAGAAGATAATTACCATCCGCAACGAACTCAATATAGTACTTACTGCGCGAGAGCGGATCAGCATTGAGTTGTCTGCAACCGAGAAAGACGAAGCTGACGCATTTTCAAGATTACGGAATTTCGAAGAGAAGGAATCAAGTTGGCTGACGAAATCAAATGCAAATAGCAATACTGATCTAATTAGTACGCAAATCGAAAAACTTGAATCTGAACGCAAAGAATTTTTCGCTCAGAGCGAGGCGCATTACAAAAAGCGCGACGAGCTTAGAAAAAAACTCCATGCCTTCGAAAAAGATCTAAAATCTCGGTATGAGATTTGTTCGCAGAAGTTCGTGCCGCGTTTTCGCGAGCTAGCCGAAGAATTTATTGGGCTCCCAGTTGATGTTGAGCTTGAACATCGTCAAGGCGTAAATGCTTCAGGCTTTGGGCTTCGCTTGAGAATGAATGACAAATTGCGCCTTTCGGCAGATAAGCTTTCAGAGAGTCAGCGTTTCTTCATTGACATTGCATTGAGAATGGCGCTCTTAGAATTTATGTCAGTGGGTCAATCCACTATATTAATTGATACGCCTGAGGGATCTTTGGATATTGCTTACGAGGCCCGTGCCGGAGCAATGTTCTCGAAATATGTAGAAGGAGGCAATCGGATATTGATGACAGCAAACCTTCGCAGTTCGGAATTAGTACTTCGACTTGCTAAATCTCAACGCTCCGCCGGCATGCAAATCGTTCGGATGACAGATTGGACTGATTTAACTCAGGTGCAACAAAGTGAAGAAGATCTTTTCACCAAGGCTTATGGTGACATTGAGCAAGCACTAATCTAACATGCTGAATATCGAAACCTCATTCGAGGCTTATAACGATGTGCTTATCATTGTGGGCGATGCCCCCAAGTCAGCACTGCCGGTTTCGACTACAGAATTGCATCTTTTTGCCTACCTTGCATGCGTCCTCTCTCTATTTCAGGGCAATCCGATTGGGGATTGGGGGTATTCTTTTGGCCTTAGCCAAGACGGTTTTCCCTTCAGCGCTGATTTGGAATTTTCGAAGCAGACGTTAATAAATAATGGATTCATTGACGCGAATGATTTTGGCTCCCTAACTCCAATATATCCTGAGATCCGAGCTGAAATTGATTTTCTTCAAGGTATGTCAATGACTTCAACAAGAAGAAAGTGGCTTCAGGCGGCAACACAGTGCTCATTGGCATTACCACTCGGTTCCATTCGATATGCAATGAGCAAAACCCCAGGCATTAGGTCTGCGCAGATGCTTAAACAACGCCGACAGCTACTTGATTCTCATGAGATAGCGTTTTACTATGAAGAATACAAAATAGTAGAATCGGTATTGGGGGAAGTATCTGAAGACTTACTTTCCCCCGCTGTTTTGTGGTTGTCGGCAAAGGTCATGAGATCAGGGGGAACATAGCTTGCAATTTAATCTCGAAAATGTAAAAGCGCTGGTGAGCCAGGCATATATTTCGCACGCGCAAATTGCATTTGGCGAGCGAGGGAAAGATTGCGTTGTTTTACTATTGGATAAATTGCGACTGATTTATCAAAGATGTCCGCCCGAACGCATTTCAACAACGTTTACTTTGCTGGTGGGAGTCGTTGCCGATCCTTTTGCTCCTTTGATTCAGGAAATCGGAAAAACATTACATCATCAGAATACTGTTGCTGAGGTTGGCGATTTTTTAATTAAAGCTTTCGCCAGTCAAAAAAATACTACAGTTGAGATTTGCGCTGACGGCACGTTCCGCACCATGGAACATAACGTCGATCCGGAATTGTCGACACTTTGGAATCGATGCGTAATGTATCAATTTAAGAAAGGTCGGGAACAAATAAGGTCAGACGATCACAATGCATATATACCAAAAATCTCCCCAGTGCTTGTAAGCAATTTTGCAGTGCCTACATTATCTGGATTAGATGCGGCACTTACGCGCTATCAGGAGATCGCTCTGAATAGCGAGTGCCGAATCCTTGCTGGCATTTGGGAGGGCAGTGTAGACGGCCCGAGGCTAGTTATGGTGAACAAGCCAGAGTCCCAAATGCGAGACTCACTGATTCAAGCGTTACAGCTGCTGACGCATGACACAAGCGTTCGACCTGAGCAAAATACAGATGAGACTAAACCAGTTGATATCCGAATCGATTGGTTTGCCTCTGGAGCTAGCGCATTGATTGAAGTCAAATGGCTCGGCCGTTCGACGGCAATTCCCAGGGAACCGAAAAAAGGTCCGACGTTTACCGACTATTATCCAGCAAGAGCTCAAGATGGGGCAAACCAACTTGCGGACTATATGGATCGTGAAGTCAGGCATTCAAATGCGAGTAGCCCACGCGGTTATTTAGTTGTTTTCGATGCTAGACGGCGCAATGTAAAGGGCGCGGCAGATAAACTTTCTAAGACCGACGCAACCTATTTCGAAAACGATGAACTGTTGTTCGTTCCTGATCACTCGAAAACGAGAGAAGATTTTGCCCCCCCTAGACGCTTTTTCTTGAAGCCTCGAGAAAGCTGTTTCGCTTAATTTGATCGAGTAAAGTGTAGTGGTCGCGATCTGATCGGACAGTGACCCGGTTTGGACATCGGCGCTGTCAGATTAAATTCCGTCGTTCAGTGCGATGATTTTATCGCGCCACGCCTCCTTTCCGTCAATTAGTCGGCCCTGAACAATTGAACGGAGCCTGATTCTAAAGGCGAAACGCCTGAAAAACACTGCTGTAATTTGCAAGGTTTCGTTAGAATAGAGGCA
>NZ_FOOF01000045.1 GCF_900113115.1 Duganella sp. CF458
AAGGTACTACGGGGCAGCGCCGAGCAGCTGTTGAGTTGGAAATGGACGCAGCTTAAATTACCCGGCAAAGTGTCTTGACTGATGGGTCCACTTTACTGATTCTAATGATCCCAGGCACACTCAGTACAAGTTCCTGAAGGAGCATGGCTCGGTGAATGGGCGCCAACTGCCCTCCGCCCCAAAAGTATCGACCAAGGATCGTTGCGCGGCCTGGCGTCGGCAAGCCCGCTTACCGCGCACGTTGCTGCCGCCTCTGCCAAGTAAGCGCCGATTCTTTCGTCAACCGGATCGAAGTGATGACGGTGTCATCTACCGCGCTTTGGAAGGCCTGCATCAAGCGGTGCCACAACCTCACTACCCCGCCGTCCCGACCGTGGCCGCACATGCTGGTATGGCCCGGGGTTCTGCGCGCCGCATACCGTCTTGCCTTAAGCATCTGCGACCAGCAAATTCGTCCAAAGGAAGTACGGCCCGCACGAGCGCCATGGCAAAGCACTGACGCCCGCGCCAGTCGACAGGTCGTGCTATGCTCAGCATTCCGAAGGGAGGTGCACATGTGGATCTGCAAGCGATGCGCGGGCAAACTGCATCATTCGGAATACCAACCCGCCATTGACCACCTTGGTGCATACTTTCTTTGTCCGCGATGCGGATACCGCAATAGCATTGCAGCCATTCGTAGGCCTGGTGGGCCACTCAAGTTGGTCCTGGTGGGTGATTAGCCATCGCGCTATTGCGCAGGAGCCCATCCCGACGCCGCGCTAGGTTCCTGTAGGCATGTCCTGATGCGCACTTGATGGTTCGCGCCATGCAAGGATGCGTTCCAGCGCCAGCGAGTGCGCCTCAGCGATCGCTGCTCTCGCGCTGTGAAAGGTCGTGGTCGTCATGGCTTCGTCCAAGTGCTCCATTCGCTCGGCGGGCATGCTGATCCACACCAATTGCGCTTGAAATCCGTCAGGGACTTCCTTGACCGACACGTTATATACATAGCCATCGGTCGTCCTGGTCTCGTCCGCCGTCGCAAGTGAATATTGCTCTTGCACCTCAACCTCATGCTCGAAGATGACTGGCTACCTATTCATCTTAGCGCGTTTGGGGCGGGCGCATTCGGCAACGCGGGCAAATGACATCGCATGGCAACGGCCTGCAGCACGTTGAGACCGACGTATCACTGATAATAATGCGCCAAAGTGTGAAATTCAGCACGGTGCGCCTCACATATCCAGTGTAAGCTCCATACAAAGATTACCGACAATTGTCCGGTTCAGAAGGAGGTTTACCTCCACATGCCCAGCATTTGAAAATCCCGCTGGGATTCTTGACATGTTGCCCGTCTTCGGGTTTAGCCCGCGTTTGCGGGCCATTTTCCCGACTAAGAGTGGGACTGACCGCTTTACAGAGTGCCGGGTGCGAAGCCGCCCCAGTTTCGACGACCGACTGCATTCAGTGCAGCGTAATTGCCCCACTGAGGTGTACTGTCAATAGTGGACACTCTCGTCTCAAGCTGCCAGCGCTTCTTTATTGAATTCCGCCGCAAAGCGCGCTGGCGATTTGTAGCCAAGGCGCGAGTGGCGCCGCTGGCGGTTGTAGAAGATCTCAATGTACTCCGTGATTGCCGCCTGCGCTTCAGCCCTGCATGCAAAGCGACAATGATGAACCAGCTCATTTTTCAAGTTGCCCCAGAAGCTCTCCATCGGCGCGTTGTCGAAGCAGTTTCCCTTGCGCGACATCGAAGTCTTCATTCCAAATTGGTTCTGCAGTTTCCTGTATTTCTCTGCGCAGTATTGACTGCCGCGATCAGAATGATGGATCAATCCCGCCGCCGGTCTTTTGTTGCGCACAGCTTGCCACAAGGCTTGCGCCGTCAAGTCCTGCGTCATGCGTGGCCCCATCGCATAGCCTACCAGCTCGCAGGTGAACACCTCCTTCACGCCGGCCAGATAGAGCCAGCCTTCCTCGGTCGCGATGTAGGGGTGAGTAGACCGTGGGAATTTCACCCACGGCCCCTCGCAGAACCGGACGTGAGCCTCTCGACTCATCCGGCTCCCATCATCCAGCATTAGGGAGACATCCCAGCTTCCAATGCCAGAAGGCATTTTGAAACTTGCGCGCAAGTCGCCCAAGAGCATGCCCTGCACGGGTTTTGTGCCGAGCAAGGTGTTTGTACTTGCGCATCATCCAGCGCGTCAGCTAATCATTCAAGTGCTTCCACACAGCGGACATCGCCGACTCGTAGAATCGACCGTAATACTGATGCCAACCTCGGATTATTGGATCGAACATGGCGGACAGATCCGCCACGCTCTTGTCACATTTCAGCTGAAGGTGCCACCCACGTATCGCCTGCCGTATTGCCTTGAGGGCGTCACGACTAACGGCGGGGGCGAAGTTCACGTAGACGCGACCAAACTTGTCCATCGCTTTGCGCGGTCGAAAAGTATAGCCAAGAAACGTAAATTGCACACACGGGAAATCTCCCTGCCGATTGATATCTTTGCAGTACACGATCCGCGTTTTCTCAGGATGTAGTTCGAGCCCGCACTGCCCAAAGCGCTCGCCAATCTTTGCCAAGACGAACTTAGCCTGCGCCTGACTTCGGCAGTGGATCACCCCATCATCAGCATAGCGGCAGAACCGCACGCTTGGAAGATGACGACCTACCCAGCTGTCAAATGCATAGTGCAGAAACAGATTGGCCAACAAAGGACTGACGACTCCACCTTGCGGCGTGCCTCGCGTCCTTTCTACAAGCGCACCATCCGACATTTGCATTGGCGCTTTCAGCCAACGCTCGACGTATAGCAGCGCCCATGGCGTCTGACAGTGCTTTCTTAGCGCCCGCATGAGCAGATCATGCTCGATGTTATCAAAGAGTCCCTTGATATCGAACTCAATCACCCAGTCATATTCCCAGCTTCGCCGCCTCACCATGGCGATCGCATCGTGCGCCGAGCGCCCAGGACGATAGCCGTAGGAATTGGTATGAAATATCGGGTCGATAACTGGCTCAAGCAGTTGCTTGACCACCGTTTGCGCCACCCTGTCCGCCACCGTCGGTACTCCCAGCATGCGCACCCCGCCAGATTTCTTCGGGATGGCCACGCCTTTTACCGGAGGCGGCATATAGCTCCCAGAACACATACGATTCCAGAGCTTGTACAGGTTGCCGCTTAGGCGGCTCTCGAATTGGTCCAGCGATTCACGGTCTATACCCGCAGACCCTCCATTTGCTTTCACACTTTTATAGGCTTCCCATACAAGCGCCTTGGGAATGTCATAAGGCTTGGTCATTGGGCTGCGCTCCTCCCGCTTGCACGGTTGACACAACCAAATGCCAGGATGACGCAGCCCCTTCGCTCCACCGCCATTACAGCGGCTTCAACACTACTACGAGCTGCTCCGTCCCTTGGTGGCGCATCGCTACTATCGGCCTTGCCTTTCGGGCTTGTGCCTTTCGGGCTTGTGCCTTTCGCTTTACATCGCCACCGAAGGTTCCCGCAGTTCAACGTAAGAGCCCGGATCAGACTGACGCTGCCTCTATGCCGGACACCGCCTGGCCCGTAAGCAGGTAACGGCCAGACTAATCGCAGGGCAACATCACTCCCCGGTTTTGATGTCATCTGAGTACTTTCGACACTTGAACGGCAGTTCACGGTTGTTCGTCTTCCTTAATCCATACCTGATGCCTCGAAGGCACCTTTTCCATAACGCTCACGACCCAGGCTTTTGACCAACGCCGCTTATGGTGGTTTGCAACCCGCTCCTGCAAGCCGATTGCGAGGGGCCATACCCTCATCTCTTACGCCGCTTGCTGCGGCACACTGATGTCTGCCACCCAGGCTTCGTTTGGCCGCGTCGGCAGGAACGTTTGGTTCAACAAGTTCGGCGCGACCGGCATGTCATGCCCGGAATTGGTG
>NZ_FOOF01000031.1 GCF_900113115.1 Duganella sp. CF458
CGAACAGGACCGTGAAACGACTTTGCGCCGATGATAGTGCTGCAACCAGTGTGAAAGTAGGTTATCGTCAGGCTCTTATTAGAAAAATCCCCTTCGGCACCGCGCGCGATCTAGAGCGCGTGCAGGCTGAAGGGGATTTTTTGCTTTGCGCTTTCGGCAGTATTTGATTAATATTGCCAAATGAATATCAAGAAACCCCTGCGCTGGCTGGCGATCGTCGCTGGCCTCTTCGTCCTGCTGCTGATTATCCTCACCTCAGTCGCAATCTATAACTCCCGATTTGAGCTGAACTCCAATGGCGTACATCAACGCCTGTATGTCCCGATTGGGCAGGCCTACGCCAAGGTTGCGATGCATGCCGGTACAGGCGATGGCGCATCTTTGCCGGGGTTCCTGGACGGCCCGATTGTGCGCAAGGCCTCAGACGGCATCTGGTCCGCGAGCTGGTTCTGCGAAGATCGCGTGCAGCAGCAGCAGCTCACCGGCTCGCAACTGACCATCGATTGCGCCGGCAAACGTAGTGCTTACCCCATCGGTACGACGATGCCTGCGGTTGCAGGCGTCATGCCTATGCCGGACCGGGTTGCGGTATTAAGCGATATCGAAGGCAACCTGGCTTTCCTCGATGGCGCCCTTGCAAAGCTGGGTGTGACCGATGGCGGTGGCGCTTGGGCATACGGCCAAGGCCACCTGGTCATTGTGGGAGATGCGGTGGACCGCGGCCGCGATGCGTTCGCGGTGCTGTGGCGGCTTTATTCGCTGGCGCAAGAAGCACAGCGCGCCGGCGGCGGTGTGCATATGGTGCTGGGAAATCACGAGCAGTACATCCTGCGCGGGAATACCTCGCGCGCGCATCTGGAACACCTGTATGCCCTGGGCCAAATGGGCGGTCCGGTGCCTGCATTTGCCGGCGACACCGTGATCGGCGCCTGGTTGCGCGCGCAGCCCGTGATCCTGCAGTTTGGCAGCGTATTGTTTACTCACGGCGGTATCAGCAAGGCGACCGCCGACAGCGGACTGACCGTGCCGCAGCTGAATGAAGCAATGCGGAATTATTGGAGCGGGACGCCAGCGGCCAAGCCAGCGCTGGATGCTGTTCTGGGCCGCAGCGGTGTGACGCAGTACCGCGGCTACCTGGACCAGGAGAGCGGATTGGTGTCAGCGGAAGATGTCCAGCATGTGCTGGCGCGATTCGGTGCGACGACTGTTGTAGTCGGGCATACGCTGGTCGACAAGGTAACCATGCTGCACGATGGCCGCGTGATTGCCGTCGACGTGAACACCAACGAAGCCGCGGATGAAGCGCTGGTGTTTGAGCAGGGTAAGCCGCGGGTCGTTGCCGTTGTCGACCGCGGCTTGCCGCCGGAAGAGGGACCGCGCGGCCGCATGCGCGATTTCCAGTTTGCCGATGCGCAGGACTGGCGTGCGCTGGGACGCACAGTGTGGCGCACCTACGAGCTGGCCAGGCTGCCGCACCCCTACTAGGCCTGCTTCGCCGCAGATGGCCTCAGCGCAGGACCATGCCTGCAATGACCGCCAGCAGCATGGCGCAGAAATAGCGCGGCCACTTTGCGCTGTAGTTCCGCCAGGCTGACACTGCCAGCACGGCCGCGACGATAAAGGGCAGTCGTGTGTGGAAGTTCAGGCACAGGGTGATGGCGAAGTAGAGCTGGACGATGATGGCCACCCATGGCCGCCCTGTGAACGGACCACGGCCTCCTTGCGCTGGCGTCGCTGCCGGTGCTTCGGTAGCCGGCCTGGCAGTCGGCCTCGATGGGCCGCTGGTAGGTTTCGCAGGCTTTTGGTTTGCCGCGATTTTTTCCTGCGTCAGTTGCTGCTGCATCTTTTCCATCACGGGCGCCGGAGGTGCCGCGGCTTGCCAGAATCCGGCCCAGGGCTCCTTGCCTTGCGCAGACAAGGCGCGGAAACCGCTGCTGCGGCGAGCCGCAGGCGCATTTGCTGCGGCCACCGGAGCGGCCCACTTCGCGCGTGCTGCACGAACCTGTTGCAGCAAAGGCGTTCCTTTCGCTGCGTCGACCATCTTGATGAACTGCGCATAGCCTTCGAGCGCGTCGATCACGTTCTCATTGCCATTCCACTGCTTGCCGGCAGGTCCATCCTTCTCGACCTGGAACAGGGTGGCGCGGAAACGGCGCAAGGTGTCGCGGTCCAGGGAAAGCTTCTTGTTGACCACGATGCCGGTGACGCTCTGGCAGTGCGCATCGCTCATGACGTGCTGCTTGTCCGGATGCGGCGTGAAGCCTTCGTCGGCAATGATCTGCTTGACGCGCCATAGCAGCTTGCCGGCCAGCTTGCGTGCGGCGGCATCGCCTGAGAAGGTCAGGTCATCGGCGTATCGGGTGTAGGCGAAGCCAAGTTTTGCGGCACAAGCCTGCACGCGCGCGTCGAGGCGCCGGCACAGGATGTTGGTCAGGGCCGGGCTGCTCGGTGCGCCTTGGGGCAGCGCACGTGCGCCGGTCGCGACGAAGAATTTTTCACCATCCACGCTGACTTCTTCAACAGGCGTTTCGGTGCAGATCAGTCCGAGCGTGGTGGCCAGTTGCGCGCTGTAGCCAAGCTCCCTGAATACGCCTTTGATGCGCGGCAGGCTGATCGAAGGGAAGAAGTTCTTCAGGTCCAGGTTGATGACCACAGCCTTGCCCACGTGGGGCTGGGCGTTGCTGACAATCGAGCGGCCCGGGATGAAGCCGTGCGCAGCGTCGTGCAGCGGCACCTTGGTCAATATGTTGTCCAGCACCCAGTATTGCAGGCGCTTCACGCGCGGCATCGGAGCGGAGATGATGCGCTCGCCACCGGTCTTCTTCGGCATGGCGAAGCGGCGGTAATGGCTGATGCGCGATACGCGGCGTTCGAAACTGAGGAAGCGCAGCTCGGGCAGTGTGACGCCCATGGCGCTTGCCAGTTCGCTTGCGTTGTTCAATGCGGGTAGAGACCAGCGCGCCAGCTTTTCCGTATTGCTCTCGGCCTGGTTCAAGCCGGCGGAAACGCCTTCGCCCAGGTAGAGCAGTTCGGCCGACTGCCGTTGGTGCCATGCCGTCGCGCGTTCAAAACGTTCGCGCGCGCGCTTCTGGCGGGTCTCTTCGCGGCGTTGCCGCGCTTTGGCCAGGCGCTCCTTGCGCATGGCCTTGAGTGCCTGCTCCGGGTCCTGGATGGTACGCAGTTCCTGCCCCAAGCGATGCAAGGCGCTACTGAGTTCAGCTTCGCGCTTGACGACTTCTTCAAGCTCGGTAGGTTGGCCGGAATTGGCTGGCCAGAAGCCAAGGCGCTGCATTTCGCCCAGCACGACTTCCTGGCGCGAGCTGTTGCGCAGGCGCTCCATCAATTCAGCGCGGGTAGTGACTGGCTTGGATTCGGTGGCGCTCATTGCATGGCCTCCTGGCGAGGCGAGCGCGAAAGATGCAAGCACGGCGGGATTGTCATCGAAGAGCCTTTGAGACTGGGGCGCTCCACTCGATGCCATACGGCACCGGTGCGGCGAATGGACTGCAGGGCAGTCACACCGTCTTGCCGCACCGGTGTCTGTATGGCACTGTGAAGAGCGTGCCAGTGGCGCATGGGAAGAGCTGAATACGTGAACGGCGATCCACCGTTCGGGTTGCAAGAGCCATCCCGCCGTGTTTGCTGAAACGAGTATATCAGTTCATTTGCTTTTTTCATATCGATCGCCCTCCTCATGCCGCCTGCTGCCGCGACATGCGCAGCGCAAGCATGTGCGCGCAGGGACCTTTGTGCATGCGGTTGAACGTGAAGAAGTTGCACTGGCAGGCGCCGTCGACGATGCGCTCGTCGGCGTCCAGCCGCAGCATCACCTGGTACTGCCGGTCGCCTTGCTTCGCTTGCGCACTGAGTCGGATGCCGCCGTCGGCAACTGCCTCGACGGCATGGTTGCTCATGGCGTGGAGGGCGACCAGCTTCCGGGCTTCTTCTTCCTCGGGACTGGCGAAGCGCAGCGTATCCAGGGGCAGCGGGTCGCGTGCCAGTTCGCGCAGGCGGTAGACTTCATTCACCAGGTCGTAAATGACGCGGCCGGCTTGCGTGTACAAGGTCAGCGCGCGTTCCACCATCATGCGATCGAGGCCGGTGTCGAGGGACAACTGGGCGCTGGTGGCGAACCAGCGCTTGCCAAGTGCGGTGAAGACCTTTTCCTTGCTGTCGTTGTCGATTTCGCCGCGTGGTGCCAGCAAGTCGAACTGGCCGGCATGCGACCAGTCGTTGGCGGTCCAGCCGGAAAGGCCAAGGGTGAACTGCATGTCCGGCATGTTGGCGATCCAGAAGCTTGGCAGGCCGCTGCCCATCAGGTGTACCGTGAAGCTTTGTGCGACAGGAATCAGGCGCTCGAGCAGCATCAGGCGGCGGCGGCCCCAGACGCGAACTTCTTCCGCCACGTTGCCCCGGTAAATGGAGCGGCGGCAGACTACTTCGTCATTCCACGGTTCGAACACCGCACGCACGGGCTCGCCCGGCGTCAGGACGAAACGGATCGAACGCGGGCCGACGCGCTCTTTCTTGCGTCGCAGCTGCAGGCAGAAGTTATGCACGTCCATCGGGTGCAGGTCGAGCCGCCGCGCCACCATATTCATGGCGCTGCTCACTTGCAGGAAGCCGCGCACCCAGGTGTCGGGCACGTCGATCTTCTCTTCGATGAATTCGGGATCGTCCGCGGTCTTGACCTGGAAGCCGCTCGGGTCGATCGACAACCTGGTGCTCTTGTAGTCGCGGATCTTCTGGAACTCGCCGTACAGGCTTTCCGAGTAGTCGATATTGGTGGTGCCGCAGGCGAAGTCGCCGATATGGTCGAAGACATTGTGGCTGCAACTGAGCGAAGCATAGCTCGATTCGTCGCGGCTGAAGCATTCGAAGAACACGCGGTCCGGGTGTACCGTGATGACCGGATCGAGTGCGATCCACAGCTCGCGATTGGTCTGGTACAGGTAGTTGTAATACTTGGATTGCGCGTCGTAGAAAGGCTTCATCAGCTTCGACTTGCGGGCCTGCAGCGCGCGCATTTCGGATTGCAGCGGCTGCAACTGCTCTTTCAACTCGCTGCTGCGGGCCTGGAACTGCGCCAGCATCATTTCTTCGTTTTGCGCGAGCCATTCCTTGTAGGCCGTCTTGTCTTTTGGCTGGTAGCGCTGGTCGGCGACCACCACATCATGCAGGGCGGAGATCGCCTCGCGGAACGGGATGTGCTTGTTGATGCCGGCAACGAAGTGGGTCGGGGCACGCAGGGTGTCCGGTACGAAGCGCATGTCGGTCGACGCGGCGCTGTTGCTGACGTAAGTCTCGCCGTAATAGCGGTACTGGAATCTCATGACTTGCTTCCCCGGCCGGCGATGGGCGCTGGCGTGTGGATGGTGATGGCTGCGGGTAGTTCGGGATAACGCTGTTGGATGGCGCGCAGGCCTTCGATGTATTGCGCCTTGTCGGCGATGGCGACGGTCAGCACCTGGCGCGCGAACATCCTGGCGACAAAGCCTGCGATGTCTTCGGACAGCTCGGCCTGGGCGCGCAGGAAGGCTTGCACCCGGCCCTTGACGACGCGGCCGCGATTCACCTGCGACAGCACGTTGAGGAAGTACGGCTCCATGCGCTGCAGCTTGTGCAGGTCGCCGGCGCAGGCGCTTTCCAGCCAGGAGCTGACGAAGAGCTGCATATTGGCGGAAGGGTGCTGGCTCAGCTTATCCAGCAGCTCGGTCACGTCGCCAACGTCGAAATGCCTGGTGATCATGGCGCGGCCGAAGCGCTGTGCCGCCGGATCCTGGTGGTCGCACAGGTTCACCAGCAGCAAAGGTGTCCAGTCGTCACGCGTGCAGGCATCGGTAAAGAAGGCCGAGGCGAATTCGCGGCTGTCGTCAAAGCGGCTGTCGAAGATGCGCAGGGCCGCTTCCATCTGGCCCCGCACACGCTGCGGGTCGGAACGGTAGGCGTCAAATGCCCATTGCCGCACGCTGGCCGTCGGGTTGCGGCCGAAGGCTGCCCATGCCGCCACGTCAAATTGCCCGGGGCGGAATTCCGGCAGCAATCGCGAGCCTAGCAGCTGGGCGCCCTTGCTGCGCGCTGCCAGCAGGCGTGCCAGCAAGGCGGTATCGGCCAGTTGTTCTTCATCCTTCAGGGGCCCGGTTACCCAGGCCACCAGGTCGGCGTGCATGCCTTCCCCGGTTTCGCTGCGGAACAGGGCGTCGAGCAGGCCTTCCAGCAATGTGTGGCGGAAGCCTGCATCGGCAGCGCTCAGGCGCTGGATGACCGGGTCGACGCCGTGCCGCACGCTTGCTTCCGCGCTGGTAGCGAAGGCGACGATCAGGTCCGATTGTGCGGCCAGGACCTGGTCCGACAGCATGCCGAACAGGCGCACTGCGGCGCCGCGCACTTCGGCGTCTTCGTCCTTCAGCAACATGGCCAGCTTGGAACCGGGTAGCATGCCGGTCGGCGCTGGATGCAACATCAGCCACTGGCAGGCCAGCAGGCGCACGGCGGCCAGCGGATGCCCAAGCAGCTGCAGCAGGCGCTCATACGGCGCGCCGGCGGCGGCATCACGCAGCGGGTTCTCGATCAGCCAATGCAGGTCGGTGCCGATCGGCCGCACGGCATTGCGCGCGTCGTCGATATCGGCGCAGTTGTCCAGCCAGTCGAGCAGTTGCATGACAATGGCCGGCGCCTGGCCCGGCAAGCTGGCGGCGACCTGGCATAGCAGGCGGCCCTGGCGGCGTACTGCCTCCAGCGGGGCGCAGGCGACGGTGGCGACCAGCAGCGGGTCGGCCGCGTAGCTCAGTGGGTCGCGCACGATGCAGTCCAGCGCATACTGGGTGGCTTCCGGCAGTGTGCACTGGATCAGCAACAGCAGCCACTCGGTCGGCGGAATGCCCGGCTCGAAGCGCTGGCGCGCCACCTGGAAGGCAAAGTGCGCCGTCGGCAGGTAAGGGCTGCGCAGCAGCTCGCGAATCACGTCCAGCGCCAGGGCGGCGCAGAAAGCCTGGTTATCGGCCAGCGCGCGCGCCGCGAACGCGTGCACGCCGGCGCAGCGGCTTTGCTGCATCAGCGCGAGCAAGGCCTGCGGCTTGCCATCCCACAGCTCGGGGAAGGCTTCCTGGCGCCTTGCGTCGGGCTGGACCGGGTGCGGCTGGTACCAGCTGGTGCCATGGCGGTTGCTTAACCAATGCCCGCGTGCGCGCAGAACGCGGTTGAAGACCATCCAATGGCTGTAACCATCGTAGAAGCGGCCGCCGCGTGCGTTCGGCTGCCCGGCGTCGCTATCGTCCATCGCGGCCAGCACGCCGAGGGCCATCTGGATGTAGGCCGGATCGCGGTCTTCCGCAAGGCGGCGCAGCGTGCGCCAGCCGCGCCGGCGCAGGTAGTCGCGCGTGCGCAGGCCGTAAGCGACCTTGCTGTCCGGGCGCGAGGCCTCATCGGCATACTTGGTGTAGGCGCGGCGCACATAGATCCACTGGCTGCTGCTGGTATGGGTGTCGGTGTCGAAGCGCTGCTGGATCAGGCCCCACAGCTCGGCATCGCCGGCCATTTCAGCCGCCTTGTAGATGTGGCGCACAGCGCGGAAAGTCCCGGCGCGCAGGCGCATCCGCTTCAGGTGGCTGCGCAGGATGCGGCGCGCCATCGGCTGGCTGAGGGCTACCTGGTGCAATTGTTCCAGCCAGTCCGATTTGGACAGGCCTTGCCATTCATCGTCGCCGGCGGCAATCGACAGCAGCTTTTCCTCGTCCTGCTGGTCCCAGGCGCTGCGCAGCACGGTGGGCCAGTCGGCCAGCAGGCGGGCCGCATGCGCCTGCAGCGCTGCGCTATCGGCCAGCATCAGCCAGGCTTGCAGCGCGATGCGGCGCACGGCATCGGTGCGGCCCCGAGCGTGCAGTTCCTGCATGGCGATGGCGGCACCGGCATCGCCGCAGCGGCCGATAGCCCAGGCCAGGCAATAGTCCTGCATGGCGTCGCCGCGTGCAATCAGGTCGACCATGGTGGGGACGGCTGCACGCAGGCGGCGCTCGCCGACGCGCCAGATGACGCGGTTGCGGTGGTGCTGGTCCAGCGCCTTCCAGTTAGCGGCTTGCAGCTGCTGCAGCAGCGTGACGGCGGCAGCGTCGGTTGGGTTCTGGGCGGGTGTAGGCGCGGGTGCCGGGCGTTGCGGCACGACCGCCTCAGGGGCGGACGCGGGGTCGCTGAAGCCTTGCGCTGCGCGTTCGACCAGCGCCAGTTCGAACAGGGTTTCGGCGGCCTGCCAGTCAACCGGTTGCGGCGTGCGCGTGCTCTCGCGCCATTCTTCGCCGGTGCGGCCCTGGCGCAGGTTGACCAGGTAGCGGCCTGGCGAACCCGCCACCTCGCATAGCTCGATTTCGCAATGGATGGTGGCGTCTTTTTGCCTGCGAACCAGGCTGCTTTTCCGAATCAGCTTCACTGTAGTACCGGCCTTGGTTTGAAATGCGGTTACTCAACAGGACGATGGTAGCCAATCCTGAAAGTGTTTGCAAATAAAGCAATGACTACCGCGGTTTGAGCAGCGCTTCCATCAGTGGTTCGCAGGCGGCGGCCAGCCGGTCCAGGCTAGCTTCACGCAAGGCGTTGGTATCGACGGTGTGCTGCGTCGCCAGTCCGGCCCAGTGCAACAGGGCGCGGCCGCCTCGCGGATGGTCGAACAGGCCATGCAGGTAGCTGCCGAGCACCTGGCCGTCGGCGGAAATGGCGCCTTCCGCGCGGCCATCGATGAAGAAGGCCGGTTGCGCCAGGGCGGCGCCGTTCGAGACGCCCATGTGGATCTCGTAGCCGCTGACCGGCGCATCGTTGAAGGCGCAATGGCCGGCCACTTGCGCCAGGCGTTTGTCGCGCGTGAGTTCTGTCCGCAGGTCCAGCAAGCCCAGCCCCGCTTCGCTGCCCGCGTGGCCTTCCACGCCGTGCGGGTCGTCCACCAGTGTGCCCAGCATCTGGAAGCCGCCGCAAATGCCGATCACCTTGCCGCCGTAGCGCAGGTGGCGCGTGATCGCCTGCGGCCAGCCGCCCTCTTTCAGCGCGGCCAGGTCATCGCGCGTGTTCTTGCTGCCGGGGAGGACGATCAGGTCGGCGGGCGGGATCGCTTCGCCTTTGCGGACAAAACGCAGGTCGACGGCGGGATGGGCGCGCAGCGCATCGAAGTCCGTATGGTTGCTCATGCGCGGCAGGCTTGGCACCACCACGCGGAAGGCGCCGCGCTCGGCTTGCACCGCTTGCACCGCGTCTTCTGCATCGAGGTAGAGGCCATGCAGGTAGGGCAGCACGGCCAGTACCGGTTTGCCGGTCTGTTGTTCCAGCCATTCCAGGCCGGGTTCAAGCAGCTTGATGTCGCCGCGGAAGCGGTTGATGACGAAGCCGATAATGCGATTGCGTTCGCGTTCGGACAGGCAGGACAGGGTGCCGACGATATGGGCGAACACGCCGCCGCGGTCGATGTCGGCGCACAGGATGACTGGGCAGTCGACTGCCTCCGCAAAACCCATGTTGGCGATGTCACGGTCGCGCAGGTTGATTTCCGCCGGGCTGCCGGCACCTTCCACCACCACCGTTTCGTATTGCGCCAGCAGGCGCTGGTGGGATTCCAGCACAGCCGCCATGGCAACGGTCTTGTACTGATGGTAGTCGCGCGCATTCATGTCGCCGCGCACCTTGCCGTGAATGATGACCTGGGCGCCGATATCGCTGCTTGGCTTGAGCAGCACGGGGTTCATGTCGGTATGCGACGGGACGCCGGCGGCAATTGCCTGCAGCGCCTGGGCGCGGCCGATTTCCCCGCCGTCGATGGTGACGGCGCTGTTCAGCGCCATGTTCTGCGGCTTGAAGGGGGCGACGCGCAGGCCGCGCTGCTTGAGCAGGCGGCACAGGGCCGCGACGATGGTGCTCTTGCCGGCGTCGGACGTGGTGCCCTGGACCATCAGGGTGCGGTAAGGGAAGCTCATTTTGCCGGGCGGTGCTTGCGCGCTTCTTCCAGCTTTTCGCACAGTACGGCGGTGCCGGCGATCATGCGCGGGCCGGCGCGATTGAGCAGGTTGCCGTCGATGGTGAACAGGTTGTCCTGCCTGGTCGCCTTGAGCGTCTTGTAAGGGCGCCACAGGTTGACGCCGCCGTAGTCCTTTTCGGCGGTGGCGAAAACCGCTTCGGGATCGGCTTCCAGCACGGCTTCCACGCTGACGACCGGCGCTGTCACTTTCTGGTCGGCGAAGATATTCTGGCCGGCGCAAACTTTCAGCGCGTCGCTGACGATGTGTTCACCGTTCAAGGTGTAAAGCGGCTTGTCCCACACCTGGTAGAAGATGCGCACCGGCGGGCGCGCGGCATATTGTGCGCGCAAGGCTGCCAGCTTTTGGCGCAAGTCCCTGGCGGCGGCGTTGGCGGCAGGCTCGGTGCCGAGCAGCTTGCCCATCTTTTCCAGGTTGTCGGCGATCTGGTCCAGCTTTTTCGGCTCGCTGTGGAATATAGGAATGCCGAGCTGGCGCAGCTGGTCGATCTGGCGTTCCGACGTGCCGTGGCGCCAGACCACCAGCAGGTCCGGCTTCATTGCCAAGAGGAGCTCCATGTCGACCTGGCGGTTGTCGCCGACGCGTGGCACCTGTTTGGCGGCTTCGGGGTAGTCGCTGTAGCTGACCGCGCCCACGATCTTTTCGGCGCCGCCGGCTGCGAACAGCAGTTCCGTGACGTGCGGTGCCAGCGCGACGACACGTTGTGCCGGCTTTTGCAGGGTGACAGGCTTGCCGTCGTCGTCATTGACGGTGATGGCTGCGTGCGCCTGGAGTTGGGTCGCGCACAGGGCGGGAATCAGCAGGTATCTTTTCATCGTTCGGTCCATTCGTTCAATGCCTGTTCGAGGCGTTTCCAGCTTGCTTCGTCGGGTGGCAGGCCGAGGCGGATGCCGCGCGCCGCCTCACTGAAAAGGCGCACCCAGATGCCACGGCGTGCCATGTGGTCGTGGAATTCTTCTGCACGCGGTTCCGGCCACCATTGGAACAGGGCCGTGCCGTTGCTGGCGATGCCCTGGCCTGCCAGCAGTGTGCGCAGTCGCTTGCCGGCCGCGTGCAGTTCTTCCTGCGTGTTGCGCTGCCAGGCGCTGTCCTCCAGTGCGGCGCGCGCAACTTGTTGCGCCGGGCCGCTGACGGCCCAGGGGCCGAGCACGTCGGCCAGCGGCGCCAGGATATCTTCGCGTGCGGCGACGAAGCCGAGGCGCAGGCCGGCCAGGCCGAAGAACTTGCCGACGGAGCGTAACACGATGATGCCGGGATCCTGTGTGGCGTCGGCGATGCTGTGATGGCCGTCGGTGTCGGCGAAGGCTTCGTCGACTACCAGCCAGCCGCCGCGTGCAGCCAGCGCTTGTCCCCACTGGAGCAATGATGCGCGGGGCACGGCGGCACCGGTGGGGTTGTTCGGGTTACAGACCACCAGTACGTCGGCAGCGGCGGCGGCAGCGCCAAGCGCGCTGTACGGAACTGCACTGGTGTGGTGGCCGTGCTGCGACCAGTGGTGCAGGTGTTCGGCATAGCTTGGGCTGGCGACGACTACGCGCGACGGCGGACGCAGGCGGGGCAGGGCCTGGATTGCCGCCTGCGTTCCGGCCACGGCCAGCATGCGCGGCGCATTGTAGTAGCGCTGCGCAGCTTCCAGCAGGAGCGGATCGTGTTCGGGCAGGCGGTGCCAGGCAGCGACGGCCAAAGCTGGCGCTGGATAGCCCTGGGGATTCAGGCCGGTCGACAAGTCGAGCCAGTCGTTGCGTCCATAGCGTTGCGCTGCCTCGCGCAGCTTGCCGCCGTGTTCAAGCATGCTGTGCTCCATAGGCGATGGCCAGCATGACGGCCATCCATAGCCCGGTTGTGTTGCGCACCAGGTGCCAGGCGCGCGGGATATCGGCGGCCGATGCCTCGACGCCCTGGCCCAGCGGCGGGCGTTGTTCGACTTCGCCTCCGTAGCTTGCTGCGCCGCCCAGTTGCAGGCCCAGTGCGCCGGCGCCGGTGGACATCACCGGGCCCGCATTGGGGCTGCTCCAGGCTGGGGCTTGCCGGCGCCAGCATGCCAGCGCGCGGCGTGTGCTTCCCGCACCGGGCGCGAGCAGAGCGTAGCTGAATGCGGTCAGGCGCGCCGGCAGGTAGTTCAGGGCGTCGTCGATGCGGGCGGCACTACGGCCGAACAGGTTGAAGCGCTCGCTGCGATAGCCCCACATGGCGTCCAGCGTATTCGCCAGGCGGAACATCAGGGCGCCGGGGCCGCCGGCGACGGCGAACCAGAACAGCGTGCCGAAGACGGCGTCGTTGCCGTTTTCCAGCATCGACTCAGTTGCCGCCTTGGCGAGGTCGGACTCGGTGGCATGCCCGGTATCGCGGCTGACGATGCGCGCGGTCAGGGCACGCGCGGCTGGCAGGTCGCTTGCCTGCAGCGCGCGCCAGATGGGGAGCATGTGGTCGCGCAGGCTGCGCAGGCCGAGACAGAAGTACAGGATGGATGCGTGCAGGGCTGCCTGTGCTGCGAGAGGCAGCGGCTGCGCACAGGCCCAGGCGGCCAGCATGGTGAGCGGCAGCACGGCGAGCGCCCAGGCCAGCGCACCGCGTGCAAAGCGGACGAATGGAGCGGGCAGCTGCGCGGCGGCGCGATTCAGGCGCCGTTCGATCGCGTTGGCCATGCGGCCGAAGCCGACCAGGGGATGGTAGCGCGAAACTTCGCCCAGGATGGCGTCGAGCAGCACCCCGGCCAGCAGGGCGGCTGCGAATATGGTCCAGTCCAGGCCTGCCAGCAGCATCAGGTGTCCTTCAGCATCAGCGGCAAGCCTGCCGCGATAAAGGCGACCCGGTCGCATACGGCGGCAACCGACTGGTTCAGGCGGCCGGCTTCATCGGCATAGCTGCGCGAGACGGCACCCCAAGGCACGATGCCCATGCCGACTTCGTTCGACACCATCACCACGTCGCCGCGGTCGACTGCCAATTCGTCCAGCAAGGCCGCACGTTGTTCGTGGAAGCGGGCCGGCAGCTCGATCATGCCGATATCCGGGTATTGCGTGCCGTCGCTGAACATCAGGTTGGAAAGCCAGAGTGTCAGGCAATCGACCAGCACCAGGCGTTGCGGTGCCCGCCATTCAGCCAGGGCGGCGGCAAGCGCGAACGGCTCTTCGATGGTCCGCCAGTGCTGCGGGCGCTGCGCGCGGTGGTGGGCGATACGGGCCGTCATTTCCGCGTCCCCCGCAGCTGCGGTGGCGATATAGACCACTTCTTTGCCCGAGGCAGCGGCAAGCTGCTCGGCATGGGCGCTCTTGCCGGACCGGGCGCCGCCAAAAACCAGGGTGCGCGTCATGCTGCGCCCCGTGAGAACATGGCCGCGACCGCGGCGGGGTTGGAGGGAAAATAGCCGTGGAAGTAGGACGCTTGCAGCGACCCCAATCGGTAGACGGCTTCGCCTGCCACGCCGCTTGGATGTTTTTGCGTCGTCGTGTCGGCTGGAACGGCGGTCTCCAGCCGCGAGTAGTGGAAGGTGTGGCCGCGTAGCGCGCCATGCGCCGTGGGCATTGCCTGCGCGCCGAGGCCTGCCAGGCGGGCTTGCATGGCCACTTTGCCCGGTAACAGGCCGGCCATCGGCCAGTCCTTGCCTTGCTTGTCCTGCAGCGATTCGGCGAGCGCCATCATGCCGCCGCATTCCGCCACGATGGGTAGGCCGTCGTCGTGTGCCGCGCGCAGCGAAGCTTGCCAGTGTTGACCTGCGGAGAGTCCGGCGGCGTGCAATTCGGGATAGCCGCCTGGCAGGTAAACTGCGGTGGCTTCGCGCGGCACCGGCTCGTCGGCCAGCGGGGAGAAGTACTCGAGCCGAGCGCCCAGCGCTTCCAGCGTGGACAGGTTGGCAGGATAAAGGAACATGAAGGCTGCATCGCGCGCAATGGCGATGCGGGCGCCTTCAAGCGCCCGCCCGGCCGAAGCTTCGGCGCCGCTGCAATCGCTGCCGGCGGCGATGTGTGCGGCTGGCAAGGCGTCCCACGCCGCAAGATCAAGCGTCAACTGGTCGGCCAGCGTGTCGAGCAGTTCATCGAGGCCCGCCACTTCGTCCGGCAATACAAGGCCCAGATGACGCTCGGGCACCGAAGCCGCCTGTTTGGGCAGGGTCCCCAGCAAAGGGATGTCGCGCAGCGAAGCCGCCACCATGGCCGCATGTCCCGCACTGGCAATGCGGTTCGCCACCACGCCTGCCATGGCGACCGGTCCGTAGTCCCGCAAGCCGTGCACCAGTGCGCCGGCCGTCTGCGCCATGGCGCCGGCATCGATCACGACCAGCACGGGCAAGCCGAATTCGCGCGACAGGTCGGCAGCGGAAGGCGTGCCGTCATACAAGCCCATCACGCCCTCGACCAGGATCGCATCTGCCTGGGATGCCGCTTCGGCCAGCAAGGCCCGGCAGCGTTCAGCGCCGACCATCCACAGGTCGAGCGATTCGACCGGCGAGCCGCAGGCGCGCGCCAGCACCATGGGGTCGATGAAATCCGGTCCGCATTTGAAGACGCGCACACGGCGCCCCGCGCGCACCAGCTTGCGCGCCAGTGCCGCGGTGACCGTGGTTTTGCCCTGGCCGGAAGCGGCAGCGGCAATCAGGATGGCGCGGGCTACCATTCCGTGCCCGGCTGCGCCGCGATACCGGCCTTGAAGGCGTGCTTGACCACGGTCATTTCAGTGACGGTATCCGCGACCTCGATCAACTCCTGCGGCGCGGCGCGGCCGGTCACCACGGCGTGCTGCATGTCGGGGCGGTCCAGCAGGTCGGCAATCACCTCGTGCACGTCCAGGTAGCGGTACTTCAGCGCGATATTCAGTTCGTCCAGCACCACCATGCCATAGGACGGATCGCGCAGGAAGGCGCGCGCCTGCTCCCAGGCCTGCTGCGCCTTTTCGGTATCGCGCTCGCGGTTCTGGGTTTCCCAGGTATAGCCCTCGCCCATGGCGTGGAAGCTGCATTCGTCCGGGAAGCGGCGCAGGAATTGTTCTTCGCCGGTCGACATGGCGCCTTTGATGAACTGCACCACGCCTACCTTCATGCCATGCCCCATGGCGCGCATCGCCATGCCGAATCCGCTCGAGCTTTTGCCCTTGCCGTTGCCGGTGTTGACGATCAGGACGCCGATATTCTTGTCCGCCGCCGCGATCTTGGCGTCGATGATGGCCTTCTTGCGCGCCATGCGGTCGCGGTGGCGGTCGTTGATGTCGCTCATTGGGGGCTCCCTGGAATGAAGATGGTGCGTTCGCCGTGGCGGACGATTTCGATTGGATGGTCGAGGTATTCGCTCAGGACCGCTGGCTGCATGACTTCTTCAACCGGCCCGGCCAGCCAACGTCCGTCGCCCATCAGCAGCAGGGCGTGGGACGACACGCTGTGCGCCAGCGTCAGGTCGTGCCCGACCATCACCACGGTCTTGCGCTGCTCACGGCATAATTTGGACAGCAGCGACATCACGCTCACCTGATGCGCCAGGTCCAGCGCATTGGCCGGCTCGTCCAGCAGCAGCAAGGGCGTGTCCTGCGCCAGCATGGCGGCGATTGCCACCCGCTGGCGCTCGCCGCCGGACAGCGTGCGCACGTCGCGCGCCGCCAAGTGGTCGACTTCCATCGCGCCCAATGCCGCAATGGCGGCATGGTGGTCGTCGCTGTTTTCCCAATACCGGTTGTCGTGGTAGGGGTGGCGTGCCGACAACACGGTTTCGATCACGGAGTACGAGAATGCGTCGCTGCGCGCCTGCGCCAGGAAGGCGCGCTTGAGCGCCAGTTCCTGCAGCGGCCATTGGCCCAGTGCGCGGCGGTCTATGCTGACATAGCCGGCTTCCGGCTGGCGCAAGCCGGCCAGGGTGCGCAGCAAAGTGCTCTTGCCTGCACCGTTACGGCCGATAACGCTCCAGCATTCGCCATCGCCGACCTGCCAGTCCAACTGGTCGACCAGGGTGCGCTTGCCCATGGCAAGGCGCAGTTGATGGGTGCCGATCATCTTATTTCCTCAGGCGGTGCAGTTGGTACAGGAAGACCGGCGTGCCAATCAGCGCCGTCACCACGCCCGCCGGCAGTTGCTGCGGCGCGATGATGGTGCGGGCCACGGTGTCCGCCAGTACAAGGTAAGCGCCGCCCACCAGCGTGGCGCTTGGCACCAGCAAGCGGTGGTCGGGGCCGAAGGCGAAGCGGCAGGCGTGCGGCACGATCAGGCCGACAAAGCCGATGCTGCCGGCGGTGGTCACGGCGCTGGCGGTCAGCAGTCCGGAGCAGAAGAACAGTCCCTTGCGCAGCGTGCCGACGCGGATGCCCAGCGTGGCCGCGGCTTCCGCATGCAGGGCCATTACATTGAGCGAACGCGCTGCGCGCAGGGCGAATGCCATGCCGCCGGCCAGCACGATCCACGGCAGCCAGCGGATCGGCGAGCCGGACAGGTCGCCGATCAGCCAGAACACCATGGTGCGCAGGCGGCTCTCCGGAGCGATCGACAGCATCAGGGTTACCAGGGCAATGCAGCCCGAAGAGAGGATCACGCCGGTCAACAGCAACAGCGCGGTGCCGCCTTCCGCCGCGGTGCCGCCGCGCAGGTCGCGCCGCGCCAGGAAGTACAGCATCATCGACACCGCGACGGCGCCGGCGAAGGAAGCCGCGTCCACCATCCAGGCCGCACACATGAACAACAGAGCGGCCAGCGCGCCGACCGACGCGCCGGACGAGATGCCCAGTACATAGGGATCGGCCAGCGGATTGCGCAGCAAGGCCTGCATCATGACACCGGCCAGCGACAGCGAAGCGCCGGTGACGAAAGCCGTCGCCGCGCGTTCGGCGCGCAGGCCAAGCAGGTGACCCGGCAGGGAGGTCGGCTGCCCGCTGATGAATTCCCGCAGCGCCCCCGGCAACTCGGCCAGCGGAATGCTGACCGAGCCGATCATGCCGGCAGCCACCAGGCTGGCCAGCGACAACAGTACCAGCAGGATGATGACGGTGACGGCGCGCATGCGCAGGTTGGCGGAAAGAGGGTGCATAGCGGGCAGCTTATCTCATTTATTTGTAGCGGTAGCGCAGGCCGGCGTACACGGTGGAACCTGCGGTGGCGTAATTGCGCGCCAGTTCATAGTGTTTGTCGGCCACGTTGTTCCAGCGCAGGGTGGCAGTCCAGGAGCGGTCGAACTCCCAGGCCGCGTACAGGTTCAGCAAACCGTAGCCGCCCAGGCGGTTGCGGTTGGCCGTATCGTCGAAGCGGTAGCCGGAGAGCTGCCATTCGGCGCCGGTGCTCAGGCTGCCAGCAGTATATTCGAGCGACACGTTGCCGTGGCGCTTGGCGCGGCGCACCAGCAACCTGCCGCTGATGTCGTCTTGCGGGTTTTGCAGGTCGGCGTTGGCGGACAGCGTGAAGCTGTTGCCCAGTTGCTGGCGTGCCGACAGCGAAATCCCTTCCAGCGTGGCCTGGTTGACGTTGTAGGCGCAGCCATTACGGAAACCGGGCCGTGGGCAAGGAGCGATGTTCACCAGCAGGTCGGTCAGCTTGTTGCGGTAAGCCACTGCGCCCAGCGCCGTGCCGCCCTGCTCGAAATGCATGCCGATCTCGCGGTTGCGGCCTTGTTCCGGACGATTGGTCGGCAAGCCGTAGCCGGGGTAGTACAGCTCGTTGAAGGTGGGGGCGCGGAAGCTGGTGCCGTAGCTGGCGTTGACGCGCAGGCCCGGCGTGATGCGGTAGCCGTAGCCCAGCGAGCCGGTGCTCTTGGAGCCGTACTGCGAGCTGTCGTCATTGCGGGCGGCAGCGGCCAGCAGGTGCTCGCCGCGCTTCATGTTGTAGCTGGCGGCCCGGGAAGTGGTGCTGCGTTCGCGCACCAGGGCGGCGGTGTTGGATGCGATTTCTTCCTTGCGGTGTTCGGCCAGCAGTTGCAGGCTGTCCGTGCCCAGCGCGATGTCGTTCTGCCAGCTGAACTGGGATTGCCTGGTATCGATCTGGCTGGCAGTGGCGGCGAAGCTGCCGGACTTGTCGCGCGATTGCGCGACCTGGGTCGTCATCTGCCAGGCGTCCGTCAGGCGATTGCGCGAGTAGATTGCGGCGGTGTCGAGCTTCTGCGTGCTCCACGCGCGCAATTTGCTGCCGCTGTCGAAATCGGCCTCCTGGTCGCTATGCAGGAACAGCACGCCCAGCTCATGACCGCGCGCGACTTGCCATGCCAGCTGGCCGTTGGCGTGCTTGCGCTCGTAGCCGTCGTCGTCCATGTTGTAGCTGGTGCTGGCTGGGAGGGCGGAGGAGAAACCGTCGGAGCGTTCTTTGCCTGCGCTGAGCGCATAGTTGAAGGCGCCTGCGCTGCCGGAAATGCCTGCGGTGCCGGAACGCGTGCCGTAAGTCCCTGCCAGCACATTGGCGTCCAGCGCCAGGCTGCCCTGGCCTTTCCTGGTGAAGATCTGCACCACGCCGCCGATGGCGTCGGCCCCGTACAGGGTGCTCAGGGGGCCGTACACGACCTCGATATGGTCCACGGCGCCCAGTGGAATCGCATTCCAAGCCGCTGCGCCGCTGCTGGCGGAGCCGATGCGCACACCGTCGATCAGCACGATCACCTGGTTGCCGTTGGAACCGCGCAGGAAGACGCTGGCGTTGGTGCCTGGGCCGCCGTTGCGGGAGACCTCAATGCCGCGCTGGCGCTGCAGCAATTCGGTGATGGAGCCGGCGCCGCTGCGCGCAATTTCTTCCGCGCCGATGCTCAGCGAGTCGCTGATAATGTCGCGCGCCGCCTGGGGCGTACGGGTGGCGGTGACCAGCACGGAGTTCAACAGGTGAGCCTGGGCTTGAGCCTGGACGGCAGGTGCGGCAACGGCCAATGCCAGCGACGCGAGGGCCGCTTGCCGGGTGACGGGAAAAGACATGACAACTTTCGTAACGGGCCGCCGGCCCACGTCCCCGTAAGCCGGCATGAACAGGAACGGGCGCTGGGCGCGTTCCCACCTGGTCTGGCCGGTATCCGGGCTGGCAAGTCTGGCGGCCTGGCCTTCCCATGCTTTCGCACAGTGGCCGGGAGGTCGCTGCCGCACATTGAAGGCGGCACTTGCTTACCGTTGCGGGGGCAGCACACGTTGGCTGTCAGGGACAGCGCCGTGTTTCCCGTTTAACTGCATTCGAGAATTCGATTGCGGGCACCAAAACCCCGCCATTATACGGACTTGGCGGGCCAGGACAAGCGAAGGATCTCGCAATACTTGATGTGGTTTGGCTTGGCAGCCGCCTGTTGCAGGGGCTCGCCGGCGGCGATGGCGGCCATCAGGCGCATGGTGCCGGCGTGGCAGACGACGATGGCGTCGTGCCGCAGGTCGTCGAGGAAGGATTGCACCCGGCCGGCCACTTCGCGCACGGTTTCGCCGCCGCCCGGGCGGTAGTCGAGCAGGTCGGCGACCCAGGCGTCGACCTCGGCGCATGCGATGTCGGGCCAGCTGCGCAGTTCCCAGCCGCCGAAATCCATTTCCACCAGCCGCGCGTCGGGCGTGAAGTCCCCCAGCAGGGAGGCCAGGGCGGTGCAGCGCCGCAGGGGGCTGGAGTACAGGCGGTAGCCCCGCGCGAGGAAGTCGGCCAGTCGCGGCGCCAGGGCTGCGTGGCCGGCGGCGAGGGCGTGCGCCGCGGCCGGGATGTCGCTGCTGCCGTAGCACATGCCGGGTGCGACATCGGGCTGGGGATGGCGGATGAGGATCAGTTCCACAGGCAGGCCAGCACGCCGAGATAGAACACGGCCTCCGTCAATTGCTGGACGGCGCCGAGGCAGTCGCCGGTATAGCCGCCCAGGCGGTGCTGGAATTTGCGGGCCAGCCAGATAGTCGCCAGCAACATCCCGGCCAGGCCCGCCCCCATGGCGGCCGGCGATAGCCAGCCCAGGGCAACAGCGCCTGCGGCTGGTACGCATGCCGTCAGCGCCGCGATGGCAAATTCGCCGCTACGCATCTCCTGCGCCAGCGGCTTGGCCTTGCCCTCGGCGCGGGCGTACTCCATGCGCCAGATCAGGGAGCAAGCCATGAGGCGTGACAGGGGATGCGCGGCCAGCAGCGCGCCCACTACCGCCAGTCTCGGCATGCTGGCCAGGGCCGTAACCTTGATTGCCAGCATCAGGCCGATGCCGATGGCACCATAGGCGCCGATGCGCGAATCCTTCATGATTTCCAGCACGCGCTCACGCGTATGGCCGCCGCCCAGGCCGTCGCAGCTATCGGCAAAACCGTCTTCGTGGAAAGCTCCGGTGGCATATATGCCGGCCGCCGTGGAGAGCAGGACGGCTACCGCCGGCGGCAGCACCAGTGCCGCCGCCGCATACACGCCGCCCGCAATCGCCGCCACCACCAATCCCACGGCAGGGAAGTAGCGCGAGGCATGGTGCAGCCAGGCCGGCTCGAAACCGACCCAGCGTGGAATGGGCAATCGCGTGAAGAATTGCAGTGCGATGAAGAAAAGGCGCAACTGCTGCATGGGCGCTTACTCGGACTTCTCGCTGACCTGGGCCGACTCGAAAGTCGCCATCTGGTTCAGGAAGTTGACGGCGGCTTGCAGCAGCGGCACGGCCAGCGCGGCGCCGGTGCCTTCGCCCAGGCGCAGGCCCAGGTCCAGCAGCGGGCGGCCGCCGAGGAAGTCCAGCATGCGCTTGTGGCCATTTTCGTCGGAGCAGTGCGAGAACACGCAGTAATCCAGCACCGCCGGTTGTATGCGGGACGCCACCAACAGGGCGCTGGTGACGATAAAGCCGTCGATCAGCAGCACCATGCGGCGTTCGGCAGCCTTCAGCATCGCACCGGTCATCATGGCGATTTCCAGTCCGCCGAAGGTGGCCAATGCCTGCAGCCCACCTTGCGCATCGGCGTGCAGTGCCATGGCCGCCTCGATCACGCGCTGCTTGTGCAGCACGCCTTCCGGCGCCAGGCCGGTGCCGGCGCCGACGCAATCGGCCACCGGAATGCCGGTCAGGCGGTGCATCAGGGCTGCCGCAGCCGTGGTGTTACCGATCCCCATCTCGCCAAAGCCCAGCACATTGCCAGGCAGCTC
Source organism: Duganella sp. CF458 (assembly GCF_900113115.1). Lineage (GTDB taxonomy): Bacteria > Pseudomonadota > Gammaproteobacteria > Burkholderiales > Burkholderiaceae_D > Rugamonas. The sequence goes on from NZ_FOOF01000031.1 coordinate 21,022, forward strand.
GGCCACCAGGTCCATGCCGCATTCGATCGCTTCCATGCACTGCTGCACCGACATGGCCGGCTGCTGCGCAAAATTGGCGGTGCCCGCTGCGATCTTGCGGTTGACCAGGCCCTCGCGCGGTCCGAAGTCATGCTTGACGCCCGCGTCCACCACTTTCAGCGAGCAGCCGGTCTGGCGCGCAAAGACATTGATGGCGGCGCCGCCGGCCAGGAAGTTCTCCACCATCTGCCAGGTCACGTCCTGCGGGAAGGCGGAGATGCCTTCCGCCACCACGCCATGGTCGCCCGCGAATACCAGGATGGCAGGCTCGCGCAGCTGGGGGCTGGCGGTCTGCTGGATCATGCCCACCTTGTGCGCCAGTCCCTCCAGCGCCCCCAGGCTGCCCAGCGGTTTGGTCTTGTTGTTGATGGCGCGATCCAGCTGGGCCGCGAGGGCTTCGTCTTTGAGTGGGGTGATGTGTGGGATAGTCATCGCGGAATTATAATGCCCGTATGCGCATACTTATCATTGAAGACAATAAGGATATTGTCGCCAACCTGTACGGCTTCCTTGAGCCCAAAGGATACGTACTGGATACGGCAGCCAATGGTTACGGTGGGCTGGCGCTGGCCACCGAGCATGCATACGACGCCGTGGTACTCGACGTGATGCTGCCCGGCCTGAACGGCATGGAATTGTGCCGCAAGCTGCGCGGGGAGCTGGGAATGGCTATTCCTGTGCTGATGCTGACCGCACGTGACACGCTGGAGGACAAGGTGGCCGGCTTCGAAAGCGGCGCCGACGACTACCTGGTCAAGCCTTTTTCCCTGGTGGAGCTGGAAATCCGCTTGCGCGCCCTGGTGCGGCGCGCGCGCGGCGCGCAGGCGGCAACGCCGGTGCTGCAGTTCGGCGACCTGACTTTCGACACCGTCAATTACGAAGCACGCCGTGCCGGCTGCCCCCTGGCACTGACCCGCACCGGCTACACCATCCTCAAAAGCCTGATGAAGGAAGCGCCGCGCATCGTTCCGCGCGATGCGCTGGAGCATGACGTGTGGGGCGACGACCGTCCGGACAGCGACGCGCTGCGCACCCACATCCACGCGCTGCGCCAGGCCTTGGACAAGCCTTATCCATTCGCCATGCTGCGCACCATCCCGGGCATCGGCTACAAGCTGGTGACCTCAGATGACGAAACCTGATTCCCTGCGCCGCCGCATCGTCGGCGCCTACATGACCTTCGCGATTGTCGTATCCGCGGTATTTGCCCTCATTGCCGCGCTGGCAGTGGAGGGCATCGAGGAAAAACTGGTCGACGAGCGCCTGGAGGAAGTGGCCTTGTGGGCGGCACCGCGCCATACCGGCGGCATGCCGGTGCAGATGCCGGCCGGCTTGTCATTCCACCATGGCGCCGATATCCCCCGTTCGCTGCGAGGCATGCCACACGGGGTGAGCGAAATTACGGTCGACGGTACCGACCTGCATGTCCTTGCCGGGAATGACGGGCACGGCGAATTCGTGGTGGTCGACCACGATAGCGAATACGAAAAGATCGAGATAGTCGTGTATTCGATGTTCGCGGCGGGCTTCCTGGCTTTCGTCGCCTGCTCCCTGGCGTTGGCGCGCTTCCTTGCCAACCGCATTGTCACGCCGATTACCTTGCTGTCGCGGGCGATCGAGGAGCGCCTGGACCAATTGCCCTGCCTTGAGCGCGACGACGAACTCGGTATGCTGGCGCGTGCGTTTGCCAGCCGCACCGGAGAACTCAAGCAATTCCTCGACCGCGAACGCTTCTTCACCGGCGACGTCAGCCATGAACTGCGCACGCCCTTGACCGTGATCAGTGGCGCGGCGGAAGTGCTGATGGCGCACACCGAGGGCGAACCCACGCTGCATGCCCCGTCCGAGAGGATTTACCGCGCCGCGCGCGAAGCCAGCGACGTAGCCAGTGTGTTGCTTCGCCTGGCCCGTTCGCCGCAAGGAATGGAGGCGCCGCCGCAGTCGGTGGCTGAATTGGCCGAATATGAAACAGCGCGCTGCCAGCCGCTGGTCGCCGGCAAGCCGGTCACGCTGCGCTATCTGGACGGTGCCGATTTCACCGTGCATGGCTCGCGTGAGCTGCTGCAGGCAGCGATCGGCAACCTGTTGCGCAATGCCTGTGCCTACACGGAACAGGGCGAAGTCGTGCTGCGCCTGGAGCAGCGCTCGATCGTTGTGGAAGATACCGGCCCCGGCTTGCCTCCAGCGGCCATGGCGCGCCTGCGCAGCGAATCGGTGCCGGACAATGACGGCGCCTCATCGGGTTCCGGGCTGGGCCTTGGGCTGGTGCAGCGGATCTGCGCTTATCTCGGCGCTGAATTGCATGTTCGGCAACGCAAGGGCGGCGGCACGCGTTTCGATATCAGCTTCGGCGCCGATTTAACGGAAACTTAACGCCGCCTTTACATGGCCTTTACCCGGCGGACGCTATCGTGCGAGGATGAAATTGCCTCGCATTCCCTCCGCCGGCCTTCCACTGGTCGGCGCGTCCTTCCTGGTCCTGATTTACAACATCAGCTTCTGGAAAGGCTTCGTCTCTGCCACCGGTGGGCTCCGCATGGCCAACCTGCTGGTCTATCTGGGTACCGCCCTGCTGCTGGTCCTGATTTTCAGTGGGGTGCTGGCGCTGGTGAACTTCCGCCGCCTGTTCAAACCCGTTGTGATAGCGCTGCTGCTGCTGTCATCGATGACGGCCTACTTCATGTCCCAGTACGGCATCGTGGTGGACGCATCCATGGTGCAGAACGTGGTGGAAACCGATGTGCGCGAGGCGGGTGAGCTGTTCAGCTGGAAACTGGTGCAATCGGTGCTGCTGTTCGGCGCGCTTCCCTCCTGGCTGGTGTGGCGGCTGCCGGTGCGCTATGGCTCCCTGCGCCGGGAGCTGCTGGCGAATATCGGGGTGGTAGCCGGCTCGCTGTTGCTGGCCACGGGATTGCTGCTTGTGCTGTTCAAAACCCTGGCTCCGGCGATTCGCGAGCACCGCGAACTGCGCTTCACGCTGACGCCGACCAATGTGTTCCAGGCCGCGAACGGCTACCTCAAACATAAATGGGCGACGCCGACCGTGATTGCGCCTCTCGGCACCGATGCCACCAAGGGCAGCTTGTGGGCGGCAGCCGGCAGCGGCCAGCATACGGTGACTGTCATCGTGGTCGGGGAAACTGCGCGCGCCATGAATTTTTCGCTTAACGGTTATGGGCGCGCGACCAACCCCCGCCTTGCGCAAGTGCAGTCGCTGGTCAATTTCAATAATGTGAGCTCCTGCGGCACTGCGACCGCGGTTTCGGTCCCTTGCGTGTTCTCCGGCCTCACGCGTGACAACTATTCGGAGGTTAAGGCGCGTAGCAAGGAGGGGCTGCTGGATGTACTGCAGCACGCCGGCCTGGAAGTGATCTGGCGCGACAATAACTCAGGCTGCAAGGGCGTGTGCGACCGCGTGCGCTATGAAGACATGTCCCAGCCGGTTGCCGGCAACCCGTTGTGCAGCGCCGAAGAGTGCTACGACGAACACCTGCTCGAGGGATTGCCGGAGCTGATCCGCAACGCCAGCAAGGACCTGGTGATCGTACTGCACCAGAAGGGCAGCCATGGCCCTGCGTACTGGAAGCGCTATCCGGCTGAATTCAGGAAGTTCGGCCCCGTATGCCAGACCAATGAACTGGAGCAGTGCTCGCGCGAATCCATCACGGCGGCGTATGACAACACCATCCTGTATACCGATTATTTTCTTGATAAGACGATCAGGCTGCTGAAAGAGGCCGGGGTGCCGGCCTCCATGCTGTACTTCTCCGATCACGGCGAGTCGCTGGGCGAGAAGAATATGTACTTGCACGGTGCGCCCTATATCTTCTCGCCGGAAGAGCAACGCAAGGTGCCGATGATGCTATGGATGTCCGACAGTTTCAGCCAGCGCTTCCATGTCGACCGCAGCTGCCTTGCGGCACGCAGCAGCCAGCAGTTCTCCCACGATAACGTGTTCCACTCCACACTCGGCATGCTGAATGTGAATACCGCAGTCTATAACCCTAAGTTGGACCTGTTCCACGCCTGTAACGATGATGCTTAAGATTTCGCGGGGTGTGCTGGCGCTGACAGCGTCGGCCGCCCTGATCCTGTGGCTTGGCCAGTCCACGGATGTTGATTTGCGCCTGGCCGATATGGTGTACGACCGCGCGCGCGGAGTGTTCCCTTGGCAGCACGCCTGGCTCGCCGAGCAATTCAATCATGTGATCCTCAAAGCCCTGCTGTCATGCCTGGCTGGTGCCGCCGTAGTGCTGGCATTGTGGGATGCCTGGCGGCCACGCGCCAATTGGGGGCCGGCGCGGCGCCTTGGTATGCGGGTACTCGGCATGTCGGCTATCAGCGTGCCGGTGGTAGTCAGCCTCCTGAAGCGCGCCAGCACCTCGCACTGCCCATGGGACCTGGAGCGTTACGGCGGTCACGCCCCTTATATACGTTTGCTCGAATTGATGCCGGCCGGAGTCGAACCCGGCCATTGCCTGCCGGGCGGTCATGCTTCCAGCGCACTATGGCTGATCGCAATCTCGGCCTTCTGGTGGCCGGAGCAACCGCGCAAGGCACTTGGCGTTGGCGCTTTAATGATGGCATTCGCACTGGGCGTCGGGTTTATGCAGCAACTGCGCGGTGCCCACTTCCTGACGCACACCTTGTGGTCGGCCTGGGTTGCCTGTCTGGTCGTGATGGCGAACTATTCACTTGCAAAGCGCCGGATGTTTGGTTATAGTTCTGTCCCTCGCAACGCAGCACTGACAAATCAGTAAAGCGAAACGAGAAAAAGAAGGGGTTGACGAGTTGCACGCTGTACCGCATAATCTCGCTTCTCTGCTGCTGACGAACACAACGCTTCGTCGAACAAACAAGGCAGCGATCTTTAAAAATCAACAGTCGATAAGTGTGGGCGTTTGACGATATTGCCATGAGCCTTAGGGCTCGATGCTCAAAATATACGTTGTAACGCTCGCACAAAATATATTAAACGTAATCTCGAAAGGGATTCGTCAGTATTTTGAGTGAGTGACCTCGCTAGCAATAGCGAAAAACAGAGATTGAACTGAAGAGTTTGATCCTGGCTCAGATTGAACGCTGG
>NZ_FOOF01000044.1 GCF_900113115.1 Duganella sp. CF458
AACGGCCGCGGCAGGCTGGCGATGCAAGCCGACCGCAGCGGCAACCAGCTGAGCTACAGCTACAACGGCGACCTGCTGAGCGAAGTGGCGAACCAAGACGGCGAGAAGACCGTGCTGGATTACGCCAACGGCAAGCTGGCCAGCGTGCATTCGGTCGATAAAGCCGGCCAGCCGCATACCCGCGTGCGCTACGCCTACGATGGCCAGGGCCGCCTGGCGAGCGTCACCGTTGACCTGACCCCGGACGACAACAGCATCGCCGACGGCAAGGTCTACGTCACCAATTACACCTACGATGGCGCCAGCCAGCGTATCGCCAGCATCGCGCAGACCGACGGCACGCTGCTGCGCTTCGATTACGTCGAGTTCAACGGCACCTGGCGCGTGGCCAGGCTGCGCCAGATGATCGATGGCGTGGAGCGTGTCACCTCCTACGATTACTCGGACTTGATGAACGCCGTGCCGGCCACGGCGGACGTGGATGGCGGCAAGCTGTCCACCATCGGCGACGTCACCAGCAACAACTCCGCGCCGCTCGATACCGGCAAAGCTTCTACCACCGAACCGCAGGTCAACAACGTCTCCGCAGGCGTGGACCCAGGCAAGCTGGTGACAGGCGAAACAAAGGTGGTTGACCAGCACGGCGGCCTCAATAGCGGCTGGTTGTCTACCACCGAGTCGCAGGCCGGACCGCAAACGGCCATCATCGATTACAGCAAGACCTCGAACACCGAGCTGAAAGATATCGACCACACCCTGGCGCTCAACGGCGGCAGGCTGTCGACCATCGAAGCGCCGGTCAAGGACCAGAACGCCAATATCGACAGCAGCAAGCTGTCCACCAAGGATCCAATCACAGCCCCAGGCAGCGCCAATCTCGATCCGAGCCGGCTGTCGACCGCCGGCAGCCAGACCGTGGGGCACGATGCCAGCGTTGATTCGACGAAGCTGAGCACCGTCGGCCAGCAACAGAACGCCCACGAAGTGGCGCTCGACGGCAGCAAGCTGTCCACCACCGAATCCACCCTGGCCAGTCATGGCGACCCAATTGACGGAAGCAAACTGTCGACCAGTGGTACGCGCGTTGATGCGCACACCGGCAATGTGGACGGCGGCAAACTCTCCACCACCGATACGCAAGTTATCAGCCATGGCGATCATATTGTCGGCGGTAGCCTGCAGACTACGGAGCAGCGCCTGCAGGACCAGACGGCGAGCCTGAATGCCGGCAAACTGACGACCACCGATGTTCCGAGGACGTCCACAAAGCTTGGACTCAAATTCTTCCGCCTAGCCGAGGACCAGCCCACGCTATATGCGTATATGCTGGACGAGAGCAAGCTTCCGTACCATTGGCCGGCGGAGGGGGGCTGGGCGCGCGTTGCGCAGGACGTTTACGGCGCCAGCATGCCGCAGGCAGCAGAGGCGTTACATGCTGCGATGGGGGATCCTGATTACATGTCGGGCGATCTGGTAAGCGGCTTGCCGGACACGCTCAGTTACCAGGTTGGTGAGTACTCCCAGCCTTACTATCGAGTGGTTGCGGGCGATACCTGGACCAGAATTGCCAGCACCCTGTATGGTTCTGCGACACCGGAAGCTGCCAGCATGCTGGCAGCCGTCATGGGAAATATCCCGCTCGTGGTCGGCGCAAAATTGACCGGGTTCCCGCAGTCGATCACCATTACCGTTGCAAACGGCAGCACCCAGACTACGGTGGCGCCTTACTACCTGGTGAAAGAGGGCGACACCTGGGCGGGCATTGCCGCTGCGCTGTACGGGTCCGCGGATCCAGCCGCTGGTGCAGCCCTGAAATCCGCCATGGGTTCGCCGCTGCTGGCGCTCAACGTGCGCCTGACCACCTTCCCGGCCAGTATCAGTTTTAGGGCGCCGGCTAACGTCACGGTGCCGGCATACTACCTGGTGCCGAACGGCGCAACCTGGGAAACCGTCACCAAGGCAGTCTACGGCACGGACGATGCAGCGGCGGTGGCGGCCTTGAAGGCTGCGCTGAACAATCCAGCCCTTGCGGCGGGGGCGAAGCTTGCCGGCTTCCCTGAGACGCTGAACTACAACACCTCGGCCACCATTACGGTGCCTGCCTATTACCGCGTGCAGGCAGGTGATACCTGGGCCAGCATCGCCACCAGCCTGTACGGCGTGGCAGCTGCGGATGCCGACATTGCAGGCGCCGTCCTGCAGGCGGCCATGGGTAACGTTGCGCTGGCGGATGCCGACAAGCTGGCCGGCCTGCCGTCGCAACTGAACTACGAGACCACCAGCGTGATCACCGTGCCGGCCTACTACAACGTGGGCGCAGGCGATAGCTGGAGCAGCATCGCAGCCAGCCTGTACGGCAGCAGCGCACCGGAAGCCGTGGCCGCATTGCAGCAGGCCATGGGCAATGTGACGCTGGGGCAGGGGACCAAGCTGGCCGGCCTGCCGGCAGTGCTGGAATACACCACCGGCAGCACGATCACGGTGCCCGCCTATTACACGGTGCAAGCTGGCGACACCTGGGCCGGCCTGGCGCTCAGCCTGTACGGCAGCGACGATCCGGAAGCGGCGTCGGCATTGCTACAAGCCATGGGTGGCGCGGCGCTGGAGCCAGGTGCCAAGCTGACCGGCCTGCCGGCCACCTTGCATTACACCACCATCAGCACCATTACGGTACCGGCCTATTACGCCGTGCAAGCGGGCGACACCTGGGCTTCCATCGCGGCGGCCTTGTACGGCGATGCTGCCTCTGTCGACGCGTTGCAAGCTGCCATGGGCAATGCGGCGCTGGATGCCGTCGCTCACCTGCAAGGATTGCCGGCCACCCTGCATTACACCACCACGGTGGCGATTACCGTGGCGCCGCACTATACCGTGCAGGCAGGCGATACTTGGGCCAGCATTGCCCTGGCACTGTACGGCGCCAGCGACGCGGAAGCCGCTGCCGCGCTGAAGTCGGCCATGGGTTCGCCGGAGCTGGCCGCAGGCACCGTGCTCCAGCCATTCCCAGCGAAGCTCGATTACGCCAAGGTGACTGGTAGTGTCGATGTGCCAGCGTACTACCAGGTCCAGCAGCTCGACACCTGGCAGTCGGTGACGCAGTTCCTGTACGGAACCTCCGAGGCCGATGCCATCGATACCCTGCGCAACGCCTTGGGTTATCCGATCCTGCTGCCTGGCGCCAAGCTGACCATGTTGCCGTCGACCCTGGTGTATGGCCTCAGCACGACGGTGCCGCCTTATTTCCTGATCCGCGGCGGCGATAACTGGAACAGCATTGCCGGCACCCTGTACGGTTCCAGTGCGAACGAGGCGGCAACTGCACTGAAGGATCTGTTGGGCAACCCGCCTTTGACAGCGGGCACCAAACTGACCAACCTGCCGGCAACGATTACCTACACCACCCACACGGTATCGGTGCCGACCTACTATCGCATCAAGGAAGGCGATACCTGGGAAAACATCGCGCAAACCCTGTATCGCAACAGCGATCCGGCGGTGGTTGCCGCATTGAAGAATGTGTTGAACAATCCGCCGCTGGTCGCGGGGGAAAAGCTGGTCGGCATGCCGTACTCGCTGGACTACACCAGTGACCGCGTACCGCCTTACTACCGCATCAAGGAGGGTGACACCTGGGCCAGCGTGGCCAATATGCTGTATGGCACCAGCGTGGCGGCATCGGCGCTGCAGGCGTTCGTCGCGCCACAGGAGCTGGTGGCCGGCGGCAAACTGACCGGCTTGCCGAGTTCGCTGCGTTATCAAGTGACGCAGGTAGTGCCGGATTATTACGTGATCGAGTCGGGCGATAGCTGGGACAGCCTCACCCTGAAACTGTACGGTACCAGCGAACCGAATGCCGTACAGGCACTGAAAACCCGGACGGGCGGTTCTTACCTGACTCCGGGCCAACGATTGACCCCGCCCGCATCGCTGACCTACCAGACCACCACGCAAGTTGCTGTGCCGCCGTACTATACGGTGAAGGCAGGCGATACCTGGCAGGGCATCACCCTGGCCCTGTACGGCACCGATCATCCAGCCGCACAGGCAGCGCTGGAGGCAGCGCTCGGCAAGCCGGCACTGGCGGCCGGCACCAAGCTGCGCAACCTGCC
>NZ_FOOF01000032.1 GCF_900113115.1 Duganella sp. CF458
TGCATTAAGCTAACTGATACTAATTGCCCGTACGGCTTGTCCCTATAACCTTGACGGTTATACAGCACTTGCCTGTGTTTGAGACTACACCCCCCACTTTTACTTCTTCCCAGATTGCGCAGCGCGCCAGGCGCGCTGCACACAAGTCATGCTTGATGACCATAGCAAGTCGGTACCACCCCTTCCCATCCCGAACAGGACCGTGAAACGACTTTGCGCCGATGATAGTGCTGCAACCAGTGTGAAAGTAGGTTATCGTCAAGCTAAATATTCCTGGTGACGCGCCCAGCGCGAACCAAGTACCGGTCAGTCTGATGACCATAGCAAGTCAGTCCCACCCCTTCCCATCCCGAACAGGACCGTGAAATGACTCTGCGCCGATGATAGTGCTGCAACCAGTGTGAAAGTAGGTTATCGTCAGACTAATAATTCGAGAGCCCGATTGCGATTGCAATCGGGCTTTTTTGCTTGGCTAGTCGTCGGAAGGCAGCATGTTCATTGACATCGACCTCCCCGGCGCGCCGGATCCGGCGCCGCCTGTCCGTATCTTCCTGCAGCAGTTCAACTGTGCATCGTTTGATGATGCGAGCTTTGCTCGTCATGATATTCATTGTCCCGAGAACATCCAGCGTAGTGTCGTGAAGCGGCGGGCGGAGTATTTCCATGGCCGTTTGTGCGCGCAACGTGCGCTGGCGGCGCTGGGACATACGGGGGTGCAAGTCCTGAGCGGCGGCTCGCGCGAACCGCTGTGGCCGGCTGGCATCCGGGGCAGCATCACGCATAGCGATGCCATGGCAGCTGCCGCGGTCGTGCCGGCAGCCCAATGCCGAGGACTGGGAATCGATATCGCCAGTCCGATTGGTCAGGATGCCTGGAAAGACGTGGTGGGGATTGCGGTGTCCGAACAGGAATACCGGCTATTGGCCGCGATGCCAGCCGAGCTCAATATGGCGAGCTACCTCGCGCTGGTATTTTCTGCCAAGGAAAGCTACTTTAAGGCGCTGTTCGACGAAGTAAGATGCTTTTTCGATTTCGATGCGCTGGCATTCAGCGGCATCGACCTGGAACGCAAGCTCTTGCGCCTGACGGTGACGGGGCAGGTCAGCCCAGCTTTACCGGTCGGTGCGCATTGCATGATGCCGTATCGCCAACTCCCTGAAGGCGATGTGCTGACCGTGTTCAGCTGGCGTTGAGCTCGCCACCTGGATTGGCGACGGTGGCTAGGTAGCCCAGGGTCGGTGCAATCCATTCGATATTATCGACAAAGCGGGCGAGTTCCTGTGCCGTCCCGGCGGCGCCCAGGCAACCGCTCGCATCCAGCAGAAGCAGATTGCACAGCGGTTCGCCGACACGGACCGGGCGCAGCTTGCCGCCCATGATGCGCCATTCCCAATCCCAGCCGATACTGATGGCGGGCAGGCCTTCGCTGGCAAATTCCGTGAAGCCTGAAACCTCATCGTATTTGCCGGCCACCAGCAGGTGCAGCGGAATGGTTTCCAGTTCGGACAATGACAGGCGTATGTAGCCGTCGGTGGAGGTTTTCAACATCATTAATTCTGGGAAATGCGGACACTATAGCGCATTATCCCTGACGTTCCAGTCGAATGTTAAGAATTTTAAGGTGCAGTGCAACATTACCGGTAGCGCTTGGAAAGATGACCGAAGGTATCTTTCTGCCAGTCGGTATTGTCGACGAAGCGTGCCAGCAACTGCCTGGCGGCCTTGGCGCTGATGTCCGCAGCGGCCTCATCATACAAGACCAGGTTGCTGGACGGCGGACCGGTACGCGACAAGGTCAGGCTGGCAGCTTCCAACTGCCAGTCCCAGCCTATCGTCACCAGCGAGGAGGCGTTCACCCACTCCGTATAGCCCGATAGCGTCGTGCTGCAATCGCAGCCTTCGTGCTCGGCGGCCGTGGTGTCATCCAGGCCTGAGACCAGGTGGACCAGGGCCACTTCATGCAGGCGGCTGGCGGGGATGCATACCTGGCCATCGCTCGATACCGTCAGTTCCAACGCGGTGCCGTCACCGGCACCAGGCGCAGCTTGCGTCACGTGCACCCTCCGGGTTCAAGCAACAGCGCTGTCGATTTCAATCCAGCAGGCAAAGATCGGATGGCCGTTGACGATCATCGGTGGGCCGGCACGGTGCGCGTGCACGCCGGTACGGCGCAGCAGACGTTCGATGCCGATCGGCGAAACCGTGATCAGGCGCTTGGCGCCATGGGCGGCGGCATAGCGGATCGATTCATGCAGCAGCTGGGCGGCAACGCTGGCCGAGAACTGCGACAGCGGCGTGACGGTGCCGGCGGCGAAGTCGACCGAGGCGAAACGCGACAGCTCCCAGACGTCCGCGCTGCAAGGCACCGGCTGGCCATTCATCAGCTGCGGGAACACTTCGCCCAGCAGGTAAGGACGGTTGGTCGGGAGCAACCGGGCGCAGCCATTGACCCGACCGTCGTCATCTTGCGACACCACGTACAAGGTGTCGGGCCGGTCGAACTGGTCCAGTTCCTGGCCGTCCTGCAGCTGCAGGTCCCAACCCAGCGTTTCCACGAATACTTTGTTGCGGTAGCAGCCCATTTCAGAAAACAGTTGCTTGGACAGTCCACCGCCGGCAGTGCCAGCTGTTACGTTCATCCTTACCCCACAAGTTCAGTTTGCCGGATCGGCGAAGATGGCTATTTGATCATCTTTGTGAGATGACAATCCACTGTAAGATTTAACAGCTGTCGGATCGGTCCCACACTGTTTTGACTTTCGAAGATCGCGCTGCTATTGTGACAGCAGAAATTCTCAAATTGACAATATTGAATAAACTAGTAATACTGAAGCAACTGTTCGTCACCCCGCCAAAAACGGGCGAAAAGCCGGCGATCATATATTAGTTCGCAGTACCAAGGATGCGTACCTGTCAGAAATGACAGGTCGCCGAAGAGACGGGAACAATGACGTGAGCAGCAAGCTGGTGGACTGGCAGGGCAGGCACGTGGACGCGTTCGCGGCCGCCCGGACCGAGAAAGAATTCTTTGAAGCGTTGAGCCGCGCTGCGCGCGAGCTTGGGTTCGATCATTGCGCTTACGGCATGCGCTTGCCTTTGCCGCTGTCGAATCCGAAGATCATCCTGGTCAACGATTACTCCGAACAATGGCAGCGCCGCTACGCCGAGCAGAACTACCTGGCGGTCGACCCCACGGTGGCGCACGGCGTGCGCTCGGTCTTGCCGGTGATCTGGACCGAATCGCTGTTCGAAAACTGCATGGGATTCTGGGAAGATGCGCGTGCCCACCAGCTCAAGGTCGGCTGGGCCCAGTCTTCGTACGACGCCAACGGCGCGGTCGGCATGCTGACGCTGGCGCGCGGCGGTGAGCCGCTCACGGAAAGCGAGCTGAAAGAAAATTCCATGCGCATGGCCTGGCTGGTGCAGGCCGCACAGGAAGGCATGACGCGCCTGCACCCCAACGTGCGTCCTGTCATACCGGTCGCGGCACTGACGGCGCGCGAGGTGGAAGTATTGCGCTGGACCGCCGATGGCAAAACTTCCGGTGAAGTCGGCATGATCATGTCGATCACGGAACGGACAGTGAACTTCCACATCAACAATGCGCTTGAGAAGCTTGGTGCCGTCAACAAGACGGCCGGCGTGATCAAGGCGGCCATGCTGCGCCTGCTCTGATTTCGTTGCTATTCTGACAAACTGTCAACCTTGACAGTTCTTTCGCCCCCCCACGTTACGGTCTAATCCTCGCCGAGATGCTCCATTTGGAGCGGAGGAGAGACAAGTGTCCCGAGACCTGTGGCCGATCGGCGAACAGCCCCCAGTCGGCGAAGTACCGAAGAACATGTATGCCTGCACCGTCCGGCGCGACCGCTACGGCGAACCCCTGCACAGCCTGCGCATCGAGACCGTGCCCGTGCCCGACATCGGCGATGACGAGGTGCTGGTGTACGTGATGGCGGCCGGCGTCAACTACAACAATGTGTGGGCCGCGCACGGCAAGCCGCTCGATGTCATCGCCATGCGGCAGAAGGCCGGCTGCGCCGACGACTTCCATGTCGGCGGCAGCGACGCGTCCGGCATCGTCTACAAAGTCGGCAAGAACGTCAGCTATCCGCAAGTGGGCGACGAGGTGGTCATCCACTGCGGCACATGGGATGCCGACTGCGGCATGGTGAAAGAGGGCATCGACCCGATGTTCTCGCCTACCTTCTCGATCTGGGGCTATGAGCTGAACTGGGGTAGCTTCGCGCAGTTCACCCGCGTGCAGGCGCACCAATGCCTGCCGCGTCCACGCCACCTGAGCTGGGAAGCATCGGCTGCCTACATGCTGGTCGGCGCTACCGCCTATCGCATGCTGTACGGCTTCCCGCCGAACGTGCTGCGCAAGGGCGAGCCGGTGCTGGTATGGGGCGGTGCGGGCGGCCTGGGGTCGATGGCGATCCAGATCTGCCGCGCCGCCGGCGCATTGCCGGTGGCGGTGGTGTCCGATCCCTCCAAGTTCGAATACTGCATGAACCTGGGCGCCACGGGCTGCATCAACCGCAACGATTTCTCGCACTGGGGCATGCTGCCGCATTGGTCCGACCAGCAGGGCTACGAGCAATGGCTGAAGGGCGCGCGCAGCTTCGGCAAGGCGATCTGGGAAGTGCTGGGAGACAGGCGTGCGCCGGGCATCGTGTTCGAGCATCCGGGCGAAACCACCATCCCGACTTCGCTGTTTACCTGCGCCACCGGCGGCATGGTGGTGACCTGCGCCGGCACCAGCGGCTACAACGCCACGGTGGACGTGCGCTATCTGTGGACGCGCCAGAAGCGCCTGCAAGGTTCGCACTTCGCCAACGACGAACAGTCGCGTGCCTTCAACAACATGGTCATCGACGGCGTGATCGATCCGTGCCTGTCGCGCACTTTCGAATTCCATGAGATCCCGCTGGCGCACCAACTGATGTTCGAGAACGCTCACCCGCACGGCAACATGGCCGTGCTGGTCGGCGCGCCGCAACGCGGCCTCGGCATCTACCAGGAGCGGCCTCACTTGTCGCCACAGGCCAAGGCGGCCTGAGTCCTTGCGCAACGGCGGGGCAACTGCCCCGCCTCACTTCAACTTCAGCCAGAACGCAACTATGTCGCATTCCATCGATCCGGCGGCCCTGCCAGGGGCAGGCGGCGCCCATCCGTTGACTTCCGTCCAGCAGGCAGTCTGGCTGGACCAGGCTTTGCACGCCGCCAGCCCTATTTACAACGTCGGCATCGCCTGGCGGATCGATGGCGCATTCGATCCTGAACTGTTCGGCCGCGCGCTGGCCGATGTGGCCGCGCGCCACGATGCGCTGCGCATGGTCCTGTCGGACGACGGCGGCTCGGCCAGCCAGCGCTTCCTGGACGAATACATTCCAGAAGTGCCGCTGCTGGACCTGGCCGGCGAAGCCGAAGCCGATGCCACGGCAATGGATTACATGGCGAAAGCGTTCGCGCAGCCTTTCGACCTGGCTGCCGGTCCTGCGTGGAGCGCTGAGCTGGTGCGCTCGGCACCCGCACGGCACTACTGGTTCCAGCGTTATCACCACTTGGTGACGGACGGTTTCGGGATTGCCATCATCGTGCACGCGGTGGCAGATGCCTATAACCGCTTGCTGGAAGGACGCGACAGCGCAGCAGTTGCACCTTCCTACCTCGAGTTTGCGGCCGACGACAGCGCCTACTTCGGCTCCGAGCGCTACCAGCGCGACCGCGGTTTCTGGCAGGAGCGCTATCGCCACCTGCCGGCGCCGTTGGCCAGCCGCGCACCGGCGCTGCCGGGTGGCGGGGTGGCGCCAAGCGGTCTGCTGGGATGGACCATCCCGCGCGCGCGCTACCAGGCATATGCGGAGTTCGCGGCAGGCGCGGGCTTGACCATCACCCACCTGATGCTGGCCGCCATCGCCGCCTACTATGCGCGCACCACCGATGCCGGCGAGATCGTGATCGGCGTACCGGTGCATAACCGCGGCAACGCACGCCAGAAGCAGACGCTCGGCATGTTCTCGTCGATGAGCCCGATCGGCGTGCAACCCGATCATGAAGCGCCGCTGTCGGCGCTGATGCGCGAAGTGGCCGCGGAAATGCGCCGCTGCTACCGTCACCAGCGCTTCCCGATCACCGAGCTGAATCGCCATCTGCGCCTGTCGCAGCACGGTCGCAGCCAGCTGTTCGATGTCAGCCTGTCGTCGATGTCGTTCGATGGCGATAACCATTTCGGCAGCGCCACCACCACGGTCATTCCTCTGGACCATGGCCATGAACGCACGCCGCTGGCGATTGCGATCCGCGACCATCATGCCAGCGCCGACGTGCTGGTGGAATTCGTTTACAGCAGTGCCGCTTATGGCGCAGCGGAAGTGGCGCGCATCATCGAAGGCATCGGCTCCTTGCTCGATGGCGCACTGGGCGATCCCGCCTTGCCATTAGCACGCCTGCCGCTGATGAAAGAAGAAGAACGCCGTCGCATCCTGGAAGATTTCAATGCAACGGCACTGGCGTACCCAGCGCACGAAGCGCTGCAGCATCCCTTTGAGCTGCAGGCAGCAGCTACGCCGGAAGCCTGCGCCGTGGTAGCCGACGACGGCCAGCTGACCTATGCTGAATTGGACCAGCGCGCCAATAACCTGGCTATGCAATTGCGCGCCATCGGACTGGCGCCGGACGACCGCGTCGCGATCTGCCTGGAGCGCCGGCTTGACCTGGTGGTGGCGGTGCTCGCGGTACTGAAAGCCGGTGCGGCCTATGTGCCGCTGGACCCGACCTATCCGCAGGAACGCCTGGCGCACATGCTGGCCGACAGCGCACCGCGCGTGGTGCTGGCACATGGCGCAACCCGAGGCAGCTTGCCGGCTGCCGGCATCCCGGTGCTGCTGCTGGATGCCGAGCCGCTGCGCTCTGAGCTGGCCAAGGGCGGTCACGCGGCGCCGCCGCGCGTCGGCGATGCCGGCGCGCTGGCATACGTCATTTACACCTCCGGGTCGACCGGTGTGCCGAAGGGCGTCATGATCGAGCACCGCAATGCACGCAACTTCGTGGCGTGGGCGGTTCAATCTTTCAGTGCGGAAGACCTGGCGCATACCCTGTTTTCCACATCCCTGAATTTTGACCTGGCTGTATTCGAGATCTTCGCGCCGCTTGCCTGCGGCGGCACCGTGCATGTGGTGCAGGATGTACTCAGTGCCGGGCCTCGCTTGCAGGGCATCACCCTGATCAACAGCGTGCCGTCGGCGGTGCAGGGGCTATTGCGTGCGGAAGGAATTCCGTCTTCCGTACGCCAGGTCAACCTGGCCGGAGAACCGCTAAAGCGCGCGCTGGCCGAAAGCATTTTCGCCGGCTCCCGTATTACGGCACTCGCCAACCTGTATGGACCGACTGAGACGACCACCTATTCCACTTGGGTGGACATGCCTCGCGAGCAGGGCTTCGTCAGCGACATCGGGCGTCCGCTTGCAAATTCCCAGGTGTATATCCTGGACAGGTTGCTGCAGCCGGTACCGGTCGGGATCGCGGGCGAAATCTATATCGCCGGCGACGGTGTGGCACGCGGGTACCTGAACCGCGAGCAGATGACGGCGGAGCGCTTTGTCCGCGACCCATTCAGCACCGAGCCGCACGCCCGCATGTACCGCACCGGTGATCTTGGTCGCTGGAGCGCGACCGGGGCCATCGAATACCTCGGCCGCAACGACTACCAGGTCAAGGTGCGCGGCTTCCGCATCGAGCTGGGTGAAATTGAAGCGCGCCTGGCCGGCTGTGATGGCGTGCGTGAAGCGGTCGTCATGGCGCGCGAGGACGCCCAGGGGCAGCAACGCCTGGTGGCCTATTTCACTGCGCAGGGCGAAGTGCAGCCCGAGCCGGCCGCCCTGCGCGCGCAACTGCGCCGCCACTTGGCCGAGTACATGCTGCCCAGCGCCTATGTGTGCCTGGACAGCATGCCGCTGACCCAGAATGGCAAGGTCGATCGCAAAGCCCTGCCTGCGCCCGACCTGGCTGCGGTGGCGGCAAATGCCTTCGTCGCGCCGGTTGGCGTGATCGAAGCAGCCATTGCCGCCATCTGGCAGGAATTGCTGGATGTCGAACGTGTCGGCCGTCACGACCATTTCTTCGAACTGGGCGGGCACTCCCTGGTGGCGATCCAGCTGCTGGCCCGCCTGCGCGAACAGGTCGGTACGGACGTCAGCCTGCGCGAGCTGTTCGACAATCCGACTGTCGAGGCGCTCGCGCGTGTTGCAAGCATGGCACGACGCTCCGCACAGGGACAGATTCCGCAAGTGGACCGCAGCGTGGGGGTTCCCCTGTCCTTTGCCCAGCAGCGCCTATGGTTCCTGGACCGGCTCGATCCTGCCGCAAGCGTTGCCTATCACATGCCGGCTGCCTTGCGCCTGACCGGGAAATTGAGCCACGCGGCGCTGCAAAGCGCCCTGGACCGCGTGGTGGCACGACATGAAATCCTGCGTACCCGCTTTGTCGATGCGGGTGAGCATCCGCTGCAGCGCTTTGCCGCGCCGGGT
Organism: Duganella sp. CF458; assembly: GCF_900113115.1. Classification (GTDB taxonomy): domain Bacteria; phylum Pseudomonadota; class Gammaproteobacteria; order Burkholderiales; family Burkholderiaceae_D; genus Rugamonas. Next base: position 8,532 of record NZ_FOOF01000032.1, read on the forward strand.
GTCGGCTTCGCCATGACGGACAAAGACCTGAGCCACCTGGCGCGCGAAGAGCGTCGCCAGCAGGTAGCCGAGATTGCGCGTGCAGAGGCGCGTGCACCGTTCGACCTGTCGCGCGGTCCGCTGATCCGTGGCCAATTGCTGCGTACCGGCGCGGAAGAACACATCCTGTTGCTGACCATGCACCACATCGTCAGCGATGGATGGTCCACCGGGATCCTGGTGCGCGAAGTCAGCATCCTGTACGCGGCCTACCTGCAAATACAACCGGACCCGCTGCCGCCAATGGCAATCCAGTACGCTGACTATGCGGCGTGGCAACGAGGCAGCTTCCAAGGCGATGCGCTGGCGCTGCAATCTGCATTCTGGCGCGACGCGTTGGGCGGAGCGCCCGAGTTGCTGGCGCTTCCGCTCGACCGGCAGCGTCCGTCCGTGCAGGACCATGCGGGTGCGCACCTCAAGTTTGCCTTGCCGGTTGCCGTGGCCGATGGCCTGCGTGCGCTTGGCCAACGCCATGGGACCACGCTGTTCATGACCGTGTTGGCCGGATGGGCCGCCTTGCTTGCGAGGGTGGCGGGGCAGGACGATATCGTTATCGGTACGCCGGTGGCCAACCGCCAGCGCAGCGAGACGGAAGGCCTGATCGGATTCTTTGTCAACATGCTGGCGCTGCGCGTGCGCATGCCCGGCGACCAGACGGTTTCCTCGCTTCTGCAACAGGTGAAATCCGCCTCACTGGCTGCCTTTGAACACCAGGACATGCCATTCGAGCAGGTGGTGGAAGCGCTGCGACCAAATCGCAGCATGGCGTACAGCCCGCTGTTCCAGGCAGTCCTTAGCATGAACAACCTTCCACCGGAAGGATCGTTGTGCTTGCAAGGGCTCGAGATCAGTGGCATGGAACAGTTCGTGTCAACTACGCATTACGACCTGCATTTGGCGCTGACCGATATCGGCGGAACGGTGCTGTGCAAGATTGACTACGCAACCGCATTATTTGATGCCCAGACCATCGAACGGCTGTCTGCGCAATTGCAGGTCTTGTTGGCTGCGATGGCACGCGACGAAGAACAGGTGATATCCGCCTTGCCGCTGCTTGACGATGCGCAGCGTGATGCACTTAGGTCTTTCGGTGATGGCGGCGGTGCATTCGATGATGCATTTACAATTCACGGCCGTTTTGAAGAGCAGGCGGCCGCGCATCCGGATGCTATTGCCCTGACCGTCGACGGCCAGCACATGACTTATGGTGAGCTTAATGCGCAAGCCAACCGCATGGCACATCGCTTGCTGGAACTGGGCGTACAGGCGGATGACCGGGTGGTGATCTGTGCCGAGCGCGGTTTCGGCATGATCGCCGGCCTGCTGGCCATCATGAAGGCTGGCGCAGGTTACGTGCCGCTCGATCCTGTTTATCCGGACGAGCGCCTGGCCTTTATGCTGGCTGACTGCGCGCCGAGCGCGATACTGGCCGATAGCGCGCTTGCATCGCGCCTTGATCTTGATGCTGCGCCTCTGGTGCTCCTGGATGCGGACCATAGCGGCCAGCCGGAATACAACCCGGCGCTGGCAGTTTCGCCCTCTTCGCTGGCTTACGTGATCTACACCTCGGGTTCGACCGGCCTGCCGAAAGGCGTGATGATCGAGCATCGCAACGTGGCGCGCTTGATGACGGCGACCGGCCACTGGTTCGGCTTCGGCCCATCCGACGTCTGGACCCTGTTCCACTCCTTCGCCTTCGACTTCTCGGTGTGGGAAATCTGGGGCGCGCTGCTGACTGGTGGCCGCCTGGTCGTAGTGCCTTACCTGGCCAGCCGCGCTCCGCAGGAGTTCTACTCCCTGCTGTGCAGCGAAGGCGTCACGGTGCTGAACCAGACCCCGAGCGCCTTCCGCCAGCTGGTGGCCGCACAGGGCGACGGCGGTGCCGCCCACCAGCTGCGTTGCGTGGTGTTCGGCGGCGAAGCGCTCGATTTGCCGTCGCTGCAACCGTGGTATCGCCGCGCGCAGAATGCTGCGACGCGCCTGATCAATATGTACGGCATCACCGAAACCACGGTGCACGTGACCTATCGCGAGCTGTTCGAAGCCGATGCGCTGGCCGGTTCCGGCAGCCCGATCGGCCGCCAGATTCCCGACCTGTCGATCCGCATCCTCGACGCGCACGGCCAGCCGGTGCCGGTCGGCGTGGTTGGCGAAATCCACGTCGGCGGCGCAGGCCTGGCCCGTGGTTACCTGAATCGTCCGGAGTTGACTGCCGCACGCTTCATCAACACGCCGGAAGGCCGCCTGTACAAATCGGGTGACCTGGGACGTTGGCTGGCCGACGGCAGCATCGATTACCTGGGCCGCAACGACTTCCAGGTGAAGATCCGCGGCTTCCGTATTGAACTGGGCGAGATCGAAGCCAAGCTGGCAGCCTGCGATGGTGTACGTGAAGCGGTCGTGCTGGCACGCGAAGACCAGCCGGGCGACAAGCGCTTGGTGGCGTATGTCGTGCCAAAAGCTGGCGTAACCCTGGAAGCGGCAACCCTGCGCGCCACGCTGCTGGCTGACCTGGCCGACTACATGGTGCCGGGTGCTTACGTGATGCTGGACGAATTCCCGCTGACCGCCAACGGCAAGCTGGATCGCAAGGCGCTGCCGGCGCCGGACGAATCTGCGCTTAGCCGCCGCGAGTACGAAGAACCTCAAGGCATACTGGAATCTGCCTTGGCAGCGGTGTGGCAAGAGCTACTGGGCGTAGAGCGCATCGGCCGCCATGACCACTTCTTCGAGCTGGGTGGCCACTCGCTGCTGGCCGTACAGATGCTGGGCCGCCTGCGTCAGTCGCTGCGCGTCGAAGCAAGCTTGCGTGAGCTATTCGCACAGCCGCAACTGGCGGCCTTTGCGGCTGTGCTGCGTCGTAGCGATGAAGACACTATTACGCTGGCAGACCGCAGCAAGCCGGTGCCACTATCTTTCGCACAGCAGCGCCTGTGGTTCCTGAACCAGCTTGACGGCGCCGCGAGCGCGGCCTATCACATGCCGGCTGCACTGCGCCTGCGCGGCAAGCTGGATCGTCAAGCGCTGCAGGCTGCACTGGATGCTGTCGTTGCGCGCCACGAAAGCCTGCGTACTACCTTTGTCATGGAAAGCTCCATCGCGGTGCAACGCTTTGCGCCTGCCGATTGCGGCTTTGGTTTGACCGAGCGCGAGATGAGCCGCCTGCAAGGCCATGAGCGGGAGCTGGCGGTGGAACTGGCGATTACCGACGAAGCAAGCACGCCGTTCGACCTGGCGGCTGGCCCATTGGTGCGCGGTTGCCTGCTGCATCTCTCAGAGACCGAGCATGTATTGCTGGTGACCCAGCATCACATTGTTACCGACGGTTGGTCGATCGGCGTGCTGGTTCGAGAAGTGAGCGCGCTGTACGCCGCCTTCATCCAGGGACAAGCAAACCCGCTGCCGCCGCTGGCAATTCAGTACGCCGATTACGCTGCCTGGCAGCGTGGATGGCTGGAGGGCGACGCCCTGGCGCAACAAACCGGGTTCTGGAAGGACTACCTGTCGGGGGCACCGGCGTTGCTCGAGTTGCCAACAGACCGTCCACGTCCAGCCACGCAAAGCTACGAAGGCGCAAGCGTGCACTTCGCGGTGCCTGCCGAACTGGCCAGCAGCCTGCGTGCGATGAGCCAGCGTCACGGTACTACGCTGTTCATGACGATGTTGGCCGGTTGGGCGGCATTGTTGGCACGCCTGTCGGGCCAAGACGATATCGTGATCGGAACGCCTGTGGCCAACCGACGTCGTGCCGAGACGGAAGGGCTGATCGGCTTCTTCGTCAACACGCTGGCGCTACGCGTGCGCCTGGGCGAAGGACTGGATGTGGCATCGCTGCTGGAGCAGGTGAAAGCCAGCACCTTGGAGGCATTCGAGCATCAGGATCTGCCGTTCGAACAAGTGGTTGAGGCGGTGCAGCCTGCACGCAGCATGGCGTATAGCCCGCTGTTCCAGGCAATGCTCAGCATGAACAACACTCCTGCATCTGCATCTTTGTCACTGCCAGGGCTGGATGTGGAAATGCTGGAGCAGCCTGGCAATACCACGCAGTTCGACCTGCACCTGGCGCTGACCGAGAACGGCGACGAGATTGGGGCACGTATCGATTACTCGAGCGCGCTGTTTGAACGTGCCAGCATAGAGCGCATTGTCGGTCACTTCCAGGTACTGCTGGCGGCGCTCTCGTCGAGTGCTGACGATGCAGCGGCGGCGCGCCTGTCGATTATGGACGATGCGCAGCGCTCGCAAGTGCTGTTCGGCTTCAATGCGACCGAAGCGGCTTATGACGGCACGGTCCTGCTGCACCAGATGCTGGAAGAGCAGGTGGTACGTGAGCCAGAGGCAGTTGCCGTGGTATTCGACGAACAGCAGGTCAGCTATGCCGAGCTGAATGCCCGCGCCAATCGCGTGGCACATCACTTGATCGGCATGGGCGTGCAGGCGAACGACCGCGTCGCGATCTGCGCCGAGCGCAGCATCGAGATGGTGGCAGGCCTGTTCGGCATCCTGAAAGCTGGGGCGGGCTATGTTCCGCTCGATCCATCCTACCCGGCAGACCGCCTGGCGTACATGCTGGCCGACTGCGCGCCGAAAGCGGTTCTGGTTCAAGGCGCGCTGGCGGAAAGCCTGTCATGCGGCGCGACGAAGGTCCTGCTGGACCGCTTCGCTGAGGGTGCGGAACATAATCCGGATGTGGCGCTGGACGCGAACAGCCTGGCGTACGTGATCTACACCTCCGGTTCAACCGGCCAGCCAAAAGGCGTGATGAACGAACATGGCGCAGTGGCCAACCGCTTGCGCTGGATGCAACAGGAATTCGCGTTGAACGCGGCTGACTGCGCGCTGCAGAAAACCCCGTTCGGTTTCGACGTTTCGGTGTGGGAGTTCTTCTGGCCGATGCTGGCCGGGGCCCGCCTGGCAATCGCCCGTCCGGAAGGCCACAAGTCGCCAGACTACTTGCGCGAGCTGGTCGATAGCGCTGGCGTCACCACACTGCACTTCGTGCCGTCGATGCTGCAGGTATTCGTGGATGCCGCAGGAGATTGGCAGGGCACCGGCCTGCGCCAGGTGTTCTGCAGCGGCGAGGCGCTGCCGGCGCAACTGCGCGCTCGCTTCCGCCAGCAATTCCCACAGGTGGCACTGCATAACTTGTACGGCCCGACCGAAGCTGCCGTCGACGTGACCTGGTTCGACTGCTCGGAAGAAGCCTGGCCGAGCATCGTGCCAATCGGCCGTCCGATCGCCAACACCAGCATGTATGTGCTGGATGCACATGGCCAGCCGGTTCCGGTAGGCGTGGCAGGCGAGCTGCATATCGGTGGCGTGCAGGTGGCCCGCGGCTATCTGAATCGCCCGGAGCTGACTGCGGAACGCTTTGTTCGTGATCCGTTCAGCGCAGCAGCAAATGCACGCATGTACAAGACCGGCGACCTGGGTCGCTGGCTGCTGGACGGGAATATCGAATACCTGGGACGCAACGATTTCCAGGTGAAGATCCGCGGCTTCCGTATCGAATTGGGCGAAATCGAAGCCAAGCTGGTGGGCTGCGAAGGCATCCGTGAGGCGGTCGTGCTGGCGCGTGAAGACCAGCCGGGCGAAAAGCGCCTGGTGGCCTACCTGCTGGCCGACGGCGAGATCGACCAGGCAGCGCTGCGCGGCGCATTGCTGCGCGAACTGCCGGAACACATGGTACCTGCCGCTTTCTTTGCGATGACCGAATTCCCGCTGAACCCGAACGGCAAGCTGGATCGCAAGGCACTGCCGGCACCGGATGCATCGGCACTAAACCGTCGCGAATTTGAAGCACCGCAAGGCGAACTGGAATCGACCCTGGCCGCAATGTGGCAAGAGTTGCTGGGCGTGGAACGCATCGGACGCCATGACCACTTCTTCGAACTGGGCGGTCACTCTCTGCTGGCCGTACAGATGCTGGGCCGCCTGCGTCAGTCGCTTCACGTGGAGGCCAGCTTACGCGAGCTGTTCGCACAGCCGCAACTGGCGGACTTCGCGGCTGTGCTGCGTCGTAGCGATGAAGACACTATTACGCTGGCTGATCGCAGCAAGCCGGTGCCACTGTCTTTCGCCCAACAGCGCCTGTGGTTCCTAAACCAGCTTGACGGCGCCGCTAGCGCGGCCTATCACATGCCGGCAGCACTGCGCCTGCGCGGCAAGCTGGATCGTCAAGCGCTGCAGGCTGCACTGGATGCCGTCGTCGCGCGCCACGAAAGCCTGCGCACATTCTTCACGGTCGAGGGTGGCGAACCTGTGCAGCGCTTCGTTCCAGAGCAGTGCGGTTTTGCCATGGCGGAACGCAGCCTGGCGCATTTGCATGGCCACGAGCAGGAGCTGGCGCTGGAAATGGCGATTGCAGATGAGGCAAGCGCGCGTTTCGACTTGGCGGCCGGACCGCTGGTACGCGGTTGTCTGCTGCGTCTCTCGGACGATGAGCATGTCCTCCTGATCACCCAGCATCACATTGTTACCGACGGTTGGTCGATCGGCGTGCTGGTTCGAGAAGTGAGCGCGCTGTACGCCGCCTTCATCCAGGGACAAGCAAACCCGCTGCCGCCGCTGGCAATTCAGTACGCCGATTACGCTGCCTGGCAGCGTGGATGGCTGGAGGGCGACGCGCTGGCGCAACAAACCGCGTTTTGGAAGGAACGCCTGTCGGGGGCACCGGCATTGCTCGAGCTGCCAACAGACCGTCCACGTCCAGCCACGCAAAGCTACGAGGGCGCAAGCGTGCACTTCGCGGTGCCTGCCGAACTGGCCAACAGCCTGCGTGCGCTGAGCCAGCGTTACGGTACTACGCTGTTCATGACGATGCTTGCCGGTTGGGCGGCATTGTTGGCACGCCTGTCGGGCCAAGACGATATCGTGATCGGAACGCCTGTGGCCAACCGACATCGCGCCGAGACGGAAGGGCTGATCGGCTTCTTCGTCAACACGCTGGCGCTACGCGTGCGCCTGGGAGAAGGCCAGGATGTGGCAGCGCTGCTGGAGCAGGTGAAAGCCAGCACCTTGGGGGCATTCGAGCATCAGGACCTGCCGTTCGAACAAGTGGTTGAGGCAGTGCAGCCTGCACGCAGCATGGCGTATAGCCCGCTGTTCCAGGCAATGCTCAGCATGAATAACACTCCTGCACCTGCAACTCTGTCACTGCCAGGGCTGGATGTGGAAATGCTGGAGCAGCCGGGCAATACCACGCAATTCGACTTGCACCTGGCGCTGACCGAGAACGGCGACGAGATTGGGGCACGTATCGATTACTCGAGCGCGCTGTTTGAACGTACCAGCATAGAGCGCATTGTCGGTCACTTCCAGGTACTGCTGGCGGCGCTCTCGTCGAGTGATGGCGATGCAACGGTGGCGCGCCTGAGCATCATGGACAACGCCCAGCGCTCGCAAGTGCTGTTCGGCTTCAATGCGACCGAAGCGGCTTATGACGGCACGGTCCTGCTGCACCAGATGCTGGAAGAGCAGGTGGCACGTGAGCCAGAGGCAGTTGCCCTGGTATTCGGCGACCAGAAGGTCAGCTATGCCGAGCTGAATGCCCGCGCCAATCGCATGGCACATCACTTGATCGGGATGGGCGTGCAGGCGAACGACCGCGTCGCGATCTGCGCCGAGCGTAGCATCGAGATGGTGGCAGGCCTGTTCGGCATCCTGAAAGCCGGTGCCGGATACGTGCCGCTCGACCCGTCCTACCCGGCAGACCGCCTGGCGTACATGCTGGCCGACTGCGAACCGAAAGCCGTTCTGGTGCAAGGCGCGCTGGCCGAGAGCCTTGAATGCGAGGCGCCGAAGGTCCTGCTGGACCGCTTCGCTGAGGGTGCGGAACATAATCCGGATGTGGCGCTGGACGCGAACAGCCTGGCGTACGTGATCTACACCTCCGGTTCGACCGGCCAGCCCAAGGGCGTGATGAACGAACATGGCGCTGTGGCCAACCGTTTGCGCTGGATGCAACAGGAATTCGCGTTGAACGCGGCTGACTGCGTGCTGCAGAAAACTCCGTTCGGTTTCGACGTTTCTGTGTGGGAGTTCTTCTGGCCGATGCTGGCCGGGGCCCGCCTGGCAATCGCCCGTCCGGAAGGCCATAAGTCGCCGGACTACCTACGCGAGCTGGTCGATACCGCTGGCGTCACCACGCTGCACTTCGTGCCGTCAATGCTGCAGGTATTCGTGGATGCCGCCGGCCATTGGCAGGGCACCGGCTTGCGCCAGGTGTTCTGCAGCGGCGAGGCGCTGCCGGCGCAACTGCGCGCCCGCTTCCGCCAGCAATTCCCGCAGGTGGAACTGCATAACTTGTACGGACCGACCGAAGCTGCCGTCGACGTGACCTGGTTTGACTGCACCGAGGAAGCCTGGCCGAACATCGTGCCAATCGGCCGTCCGATCGCCAACACCAGCATGTACGTGCTCGATGCACATGGCCAGCCGGTTCCGGTAGGCGTGGCAGGCGAGCTGCATATCGGTGGCGTGCAGGTGGCTCGCGGCTATCTGAATCGCCCGGAGCTGACTGCTGAACGCTTTGTTCGTGATCCGTTCAGCGCAGCAGCAAATGCACGCATGTACAAGACCGGCGACCTGGGGCGCTGGCTGCCGGACGGGAATATCGAATACCTGGGCCGCAACGACTTCCAGGTGAAGATCCGCGGCTTCCGCATCGAACTGGGCGAAATCGAAGCCAAGCTGGTGGCCTGCGAAGGCATCCGTGAGGCGGTCGTGCTGGCGCGCGAAGACCAGCCAGGCGACAAGCGCCTGGTTGCCTACCTGCTGGCCGACGGCGAGATCGACCAGGCAGCGCTGCGTGGTGCATTGCTGCGCGAGCTGCCGGAACACATGGTACCTGCCGCTTTCGTTGCGATGACCGAATTCCCGGTGAACCCTAACGGCAAGCTGGATCGCAAGGCACTGCCGGCACCGGATGCCTCGGCACTGAGCCGTCGCGAATACGAAGAACCTCAGGGTGAACTGGAGTCGACCCTGGCCGCAATGTGGCAAGAGCTGCTAGGTGTGGAGCGCATCGGACGCCATGACCACTTCTTCGAACTGGGCGGTCACTCTCTGCTGGTAGTCCGCGTCATCGGAGAACTGAAACAGCGGGGTTGGCAAGCAGACGTTCGAAGTGTATTCAGCAATCCAACCGTTGCGTCGCTGGCGCAAGTGATCCAGGCCGCTGCGAGCGCTTACTCGATCGACGTGCCGCCTGCAATGATCCCGGCAGGCTGCGAAGAAATCGAACCAGCAATGCTCCAGATGGTGCGCCTGGAACCAGAGGATATATCGGCGATTGTCGCCCGAGTTCCCGGTGGCGCAGGTAATGTGCAAGACGTCTATCCGCTAGCGCCACTGCAGCAAGGCATCCTGTTCCACCATTTACTGGACGGGCAGGGCGACACCTACCTGCTGCGCACCATCCTGGAATTCACCAGCGCCGCATCGCAAGATGCATTTATGGCCGCGCTGCAGGCCGTGGTGGCTCGCCACGACATCCTGCGTACCTCGATGGCGTGGCAAGGGCTGGCGCAGCCGGTCCAGGTGGTTCAACGACATGCGCAAGTTCCGGTGCGGGACGTGGCCGTGATTGACGGTGAACCGGCCTTCAACGCACTGGTACGCAGCAGCAATCCGCTGAACGTCCGCCTCGACTTGTCGCAAGCGCCACTGGTAGCCGCTTACCGCGCGCGCGATGAAGATGGCCGCGTTTACCTTGCACTACTGAGCCATCACCTGATCGGCGATCACGTAACGATGGAGGCCGTGGTCGGCGAAGTAATGTCCTTGCTTGAAGGGCGTGAAGCAGGCTTGCCGGCGCCGGTGCAATACCGCGACTTTATCGCTGGGCTGTTGGCGGCGCGCCAACCAGACCACGCCGCATACTTCCGCAATCTCGTGGGCGATGTCAGTGAGCCATGCCTGCCGTTCGGCTTGCAGTCCGTTCGCGTGGATGGCGAGCCAGCGGGCCAGCATACAGTGAATCTGGATGCGGGAACGTCGATCCGCATTGCCTCGGCTGCGCGTGCTGCGGGCGTAACCGCAGCGGCGTTGTTCCATCTGGCCTGGGCCCGAGTTCTGGCGGCAGTGTCGGGGCGCACTGACACGGTGTTTGGAACGGTGCTGTTGGGCCGGATGCGCGCAGGCGACGCTGCCGGCGCGCTCGGCATGTTCATCAATACCCTACCTGTAAGGCTGGAAACGGGCGCCGGCACCAGTGTCGCCGACGGCGTGCGCCAGGCATTTGCCCAACTGAGTGGCCTGCTGCAGCATGAACAGGCTTCGCTGACCGATGCCCAGCGCTGCGCCGCGCTGCCTGCGGGAACACCGTTGTTCTCGTCGCTGTTGAACTACCGCCACAGCACTCCTGCTACGGAGCGCGTGCAAGCCTTGGCCAATCATGGAATACGCCTGAAGGCCAGCGAAGAGCACCTGAGCTACCCTGTCGGCGTCAACGTCGATGACTTCGGCGGCAGTTTCGCCATCACAGCACATTGCCAGGGCGTCGCGCCATCGCGCGTGGCCGCCATGCTGGCGCATGCCATCGATGCACTCAGTATTGCCCTGCTGGACGCTCCGGACAGCGCGCTGGCGGAAATCCCGGTGATCCCACCGCAGGAGCTGGCGCAGTTGACCCTCGCGTTCAACGACACGTCCCGACCTTACCCGGCAGGCAGCACCGTGCACGCGGTCTTCGCCGACGTGGCTCGCCGCTTCGCGGATTCGGTGGCTCTGGTAGAGGGCGAAAGCCGCATCACTTATCAGGAGCTGGACCAGCGCGCCAACCGTGTTGCACAGCGACTGCTTGCCCTCGGCGTGCAGCCCGATGATCGCGTTGCAATCCATGCCGAGCGAAGCGCGGCGATGGTTGCCGGCCTGCTCGGTATCTTGAAGGCCGGTGCTGCGTACCTGCCGATCGATCCCGCCTATCCACAGGAACGCATCGCACTGATGCTGGCCGATGCGATGCCAAAAGCATTGTTGTCCTTGCATGGCAGCGTGGGTAGCGAAGGCTTGCCTGAGATCGTGCTTGACGAAGCATGCCTGACTGAAGGCCCATGCGGTGAGCCGTCCAGCTCAGCCGGACCCCAGAGCCTGGCTTACGTCATGTACACCTCCGGTTCCACCGGTATCCCGAATGGCGTCACGGTCGAACACCGCAGCGTGCTGCGGCTCGCCGTCAACGCCGGTTTCGCGCCGTTGACGGAAGCCGACTGCGTCGCACATTGCGCCAGCCCTTCGTTCGATGCAAGTACCTGGGAATTGTGGGCGCCGCTGCTGTGCGGAGCTCGGGTGGTACTGGTGGCGCAGGAAGACCTGCTGCGTCCCGAACGACTGGATGCCGTGCTGGCGAAGGGCGGCGTGAATGCAATGTGGTTGACGGCTGGCCTGTTCAACGAGTACGTCGATGCACTCGAATCTGCGTTCGGTCGCCTCAAGTACCTGCTGGTTGGCGGTGACGCACTCGACCCACGTACGATCCGCCGGGCCCAGTCCAAAGCCGTTCCGCCGCTGCACATCATCAATGGCTACGGCCCGACCGAGACTGTGACTTTCGCGTGCACCTACGATATCCCGGCGCTGGCACCCGAAGCGCGTTCGGTACCGATTGGGCGCCCAATTGGAAATACGCAGGTCTACGTGCTGGATGCGATGGGCCGTCCGGTACCGATCGGCGCAACCGGTGAGATTCATATCGGTGGCGCGGGCGTCGCACGCGGCTACCTTGGACGTCCGGAGCTGACGGCCGCACGCTTTGTGGCGGATCCGTTCTCCTGCGAGCCCGGTGCGCGCCTTTACCGCACCGGCGACATGGGCCGCGTCTGCGAGGACGGCCTGATTGAATGCCTGGGCCGTATCGATACCCAGGTCAAGATCCGTGGGTTCCGTATCGAGACCGGTGAGATCGAGGCCCGCCTGGCTGCGTGCGAAGGTGTACGTGAAGCTGTCGTACTGGCCCGCGGCGATGGGCAGGAAGGCAAGCGCCTGGTGGCTTATGTCCTGAGTGATGTCCGGGCCTCATTGGCGCCGCAGCAGCTGCGCCAAGCCGTCGCGGCGGCGCTTCCTGCCTATATGGTCCCGGCTGCATTCGTCGTACTCGATTCCTTCCCGCTTACGGCAAACGGCAAGCTGGATCGCAATGCCTTGCCGGAACCGGGTGCGGAAGCAATGGCACTGCGGGAATACGTCGCTCCTCAAGGTGCGGTCGAACGTGCCTTGGCCGCCATCTGGAGCGACATGCTGGGCGTCGCGCATGTCGGCCGCCAGGACAACTTCTTCGAGCTGGGCGGGCATTCGCTGATGGCGATCCAACTGCTCGATAAGGCACGCACCGCCTTCCAGGTCGAACCGGCATTGAAAGACCTGTTTGAAAGCCCTGTGCTGGCGGACCTGGCGGCTCGCATATCAACCCTGCAGTACGAGCACTTCCTCGGTGCGTCGCAAGACGAACTGGAACAAGAACTTGGTTCGCTCAGCGAGAGCGAACTGTTGGCAATCCTGGCAGCGGAAAGTGGCAACAAATGAACACGGCTCAACTAGACAAACTGCGTCAAGAAATCATCCAGCAACGCCTGCGCAAGCAAATGGCCGCCCAGGGCGGCGTTGGCGAGTCCGGAATTCCGAGCGCTGATCGCAGCAAGCCTCTGGCTGCTGCCCCCGCGCAGCAAAGACTGTGGTTCCTCGATCAGCTGGATAAAGAGCAGGGCGCCGCATATCACATACCTGCCGCATTGCGCCTGAAAGGCAGGCTGGACGTGTTGGCACTCCAGGCGGCGCTGGACCGTATCGTGGATCGCCATGAAGTGCTGCGCACGGTCTTCACCCGCGGTGAAGATGGGCGCGCAATGCAGTCCTTCCAACAGGATGCGCGATTTGCGCTGGAAGCACGCGATCTTGCCGCAAGCGCGGATGGTCTTGCCCAGGCAATCGCGCAAGCCGCCAGTGAAAAATTCGACCTGGAGCGCGGCCCGCTGGTGCGTGGTGTTCTGTTCCGCATTGCCGCTGATGATCATGTGCTTCTGGTGACCATGCATCACATCGTCGCTGACGGTTGGTCGGTCGGCGTTCTGCTGCGTGAGGTTGCGGCTTTGTACGGCGCCTTCAGCCAGGGACAAGTCGATCCATTGCCTCCTTTGCAAGTCCAGTACGCGGATGTCGCTGCGTGGCAGGCAGAGCGACTGGATGAAGCGGCGCAGGCCCGGCAGCTTGCTTTCTGGTCTGGTGCGCTGGCTGGTGCTCCATCCTTGCTCGAACTGCCTCTCGATCGCCAGCGCGCCGCCCAGCGCAGCAGTGCCGGCGGACACTTGCGCTTCGCTGTCGATGGTGCCGTGGCCGGGCGCTTGCGCGAGTTGTCTCGCCGGCATGGCGTCACCATCTTCATGACGCTGTTCGGCGCATGGTCGGTGTTGATGGCGCGTATGTCGGGCCAGGACGATATCGTCAGCGGCACGCCGCTGGCCAACCGCCAGCGCGGCGAAACCTCGCCCTTGCTGGGGTTCTTTGCCAATACAGTGGCGTTGCGCGTCAATACTTCGGAAGCTACTGTCGGCAGCCTGCTGGCCCAGGTCAAGGCGTCGATGCTGGAAGCATTTGAACATCAGGACCTGCCTTTCGAGCAGGTGGTGGAAGCACTGAAGGTCGAACGCAGCCTGGCCTATAACCCTGTATTCCAGGTGATGTTCAGCATGAACAATGCACCGGCCAGCAGTGAACTGAGCCTCCCGGGTTTGGTGATCGAGCAGTTCGACGTACCGCGCGCGACGACGCAGTTCGACCTGAACCTGGCGATGCGGGATGACGGGGGAGAATTGTCCGGAAGTCTGGACTTTGCTACTGCGCTGTTTGATGCCGCAACCGCGCGACGGTTTGCCGAACGCTTCCAGGTGCTGTTGGCCGCCTTATCCAGCGCGGCCGATGACGCGATTGTCGCGACCCTGCCGGTGATGTCGGTCCAGGAAGAGGAAGAAATTTTGGCTCGCTACGGCGCTTTGGGTGGCGAGTATGACGCGGCATTCACCATCCATGGCCGCTTCGAAGAGCAGGTCGCTGCGCAGCCGGACGCGATTGCGCTGACCATTGACGGCCAGCCGATGACTTACGGCGAGCTGAATGCCAACGCCAACCGCATGGCGCACCGTTTGCTGGAGCTGGGCGTGCAGCCGGACGACCGTGTCGCCATCTGCGCGGAACGCGGTTTCGGTATGATCGCCGGCCTGCTGGCCATCATGAAGGCTGGTGGAGGCTACGTGCCGCTCGATCCTGTCTATCCGGATGATCGCCTGGCCTTCATGCTGGGAGACTGCGCACCGCGCGTGGTCCTGGCCGATAGCGCGCTGGCTTCGCGCCTCGACGTGGGAGCAGCACCGCTGATGCTGCTGGATGACGACTTCGGCGTGCAGCCGGCACACAACCCGGCGTTGGAGGTGTCGCCTTCCTCGCTGGCTTACGTGATTTACACCTCGGGTTCGACCGGCCTGCCGAAGGGCGTGATGATCGAGCACCGCAACGTCGCGCGCCTGATGACGGCGACTGACCACTGGTTCGGCTTCGGCCCATCCGACGTCTGGACCCTGTTCCACTCCTTTGCCTTCGACTTCTCGGTCTGGGAAATCTGGGGCGCGCTGCTGACCGGTGGCCGCCTGGTCGTGGTGCCGTACCTGGCGAGTCGCGCACCGCAGGAGTTCTACTC
>NZ_FOOF01000033.1 GCF_900113115.1 Duganella sp. CF458
TTAAAGATCGCTGCCTTGTTCATTCGACGAAGCGTTGTGTTCGTCAGCAGCAGAGAAGCGAGATTATGCGGTACAGCGTGCAACTCGTCAACCCCATCTTTTTCTCGTTTCGCTTCGCTGATTTGTCAGCGCTGCGTTGCGAGGGACAGAACTATAGCAAGCCAGACTCACTCTGACAAGGGCCACACGTGAAAAAGGTTTGAGATGCCAGCTAAACAAGTTCAAGCGCGCCCGCCAACAGTCTTGGTCGTCGACGATTCGCCGACCTTGCTGCTGGCCCTGCTCGATCACCTGAGCCACCACGGCTTCCTGGTAATACTGGCCCACGAAGCGCGCGAAGGGATGATGCGCGCTGCGCTGGCCGAACCGGACCTGATCCTTCTGGATATAGTCATGCCCGGCCTCGATGGCTTCGAGGCTTGCCGGCGCCTGAAGGCCGATGGCGATACGCGCGACGTGCCGGTCATCTTCATGACGGGCCTGAGCGACGCCAAGCAAATTGTCAGCGGCTTTGCCGTGGGTGGCGTCGACTACATCACCAAACCATTCCAGGTCGAGGAAGTCCTGGCCCGCATTAATACCCACATCGCCTTGCGCCGGGCGAACAATGAACTGAAACAGGCGTACCAGTCGTTGGCACGTGCCCAGGAAGACCTGGTGCACCACGAAAAGCTGGCGGCACTCGGCTCGCTGGTGGCCGGCATTGCGCATGAACTGAATACGCCGATCGGCAACAGCCTGATGGTGGCCAGCACCTTCGAAGCGCAAACCGGCGAAATACGGGAACACTTCACCAGGGGCGAGAACATGAGGCGCTCGGAGCTGGTCGGCTACATCGAAAACGCCGGCACAACGACCGAGATCCTGATGCGTAACCTGCAGCGGGCTGCCGACCTGGTCACCAACTTCAAGCAGGTAGCGGTTGACCAGACCAGCACCCAGCGCCGCACCTTCCTGTTGTCGGAGGTCGTATCGGGCAATGTATTGACGCTGCTGCCCTCGATCAGGCGTACGCCGTTCGACGTGGTGCAGTCGGTGCCGGATGAACTGATGATGGACAGCTATCCCGGCCCGCTCGGCCAGGTCATCGCCAACCTGGTCAACAACGCGATCATGCACGCCTTCGACGGCCGCAGCGAAGGCAAGGTGGAGCTGGTGGCTGAATATGAGAAGCCCGACTGGATTGCACTGCATGTGCGTGATAACGGCAATGGCATCAGCGCCGGCAACCAGGAGCGCATCTTCGATCCCTTCTTTACTACCAAGATGGGGGTGGGCGGCTCAGGCCTCGGCCTGCATATCGTGCATAGCATCGTGTCCGATATCCTGGGCGGCCGGATTACCGTGCGCAGCGAGGAAGGCTGCGGTACCTGCTTTACCCTGTCCCTGCCGCTGGAGGCGCCACGTCACTGAGGCGATGTCCCGCGCAGTCACGCAGGCGCTGCCGGCTGTCCTTGTACCATTCGACAAATTCGCGCCCCTCCATCGGTGCCGCAACCAATGGCCCCTGGCCCAGGCTGCAACCCATTTCCCGCATCAGCGCCCAATCTTCGACGTTTTCGATGCCGTCGGCGCAAGCGGGCACGCCCAGTTTGCCGGCCATGGCAAGCAGGCCTTCAAGCAGAGGCCTGCGATGGCTGCGCTGCGCCGCCTCGTGCACAAACAGGGGATCGATCGAAATCTCCGCCAGCGGGAAGCAGGCAAAATCCCGCGTCTTTGCTTCGTAGCGCCCGCAGTGGACCGCGCCGACGCCGTAGCCGCGTAAGCTAAGTCGGCCAATATTGTGCAGTAGTGCCGGTTCGCAGGCGGCCACCACCGCCTCGCTGACTTCCCAGCACACGCTGCCCGGCTTGACGTCTTGCGCCTGGATGCCCGCCACCAACCTGCCCAGCTCCCCCAGGTCTACCAGCAGCTCGGCCGGCAGCGGGAGCGACAGCTTGATCGCCGACAGTCCCATTTCCTGCCAGCCGTGCAAGTCCGCCGCGGCCTGCGTTGCAAGCGCCAGCAAGAGTGCGCCGATGGTTTCGCTATCGCCCGCCAGCGACGGCAGCAGGCTGTCGATGTCCATCGGGTCGCGGCCAGGACGGCGCCAGACGCCTTGTACCGCGATCCCTACCATCCGGCCGCTATCAAGCGCGACGCGCGGCGCATATAGAGGAATGAACTCCCGGGCCGCCAGTCCAGCTTCAATCTCAGTGATATTGGGGATTTCGGGTGCAACGTCTTGTTCCAGCTCGGCCAGCGCCAGCATCGATGCGTCGTGCAGCAATCCTTGCAGTGTTTCAAGCCGCACCGGCTTGGGCATCGTGGAAAGAAGGCGCATGGCACTACCAGGCGGCAAGCTGCCGGCCGCTTCCTGCAGGCGCGGTTGGTTGGCCGATGCCGCAATAAGATTGGCGGCCCAGCGCCGCTTGGCCAATTGCTGGATCAGCTCCACGCCATCCATGCCCGGCATATCGAGGTCGGTCAGCACCAGGTCCACCGGAGCGGCGCGCAGTTCCAGCGTGCGCAGCGCGTTGATGCCGTCACTCGCAATCAGGACGGTGCCGAAGCCGATCTGGCGCAGCAATCCGGCAACGTGCTCGCGTTGCACCGTGCTATCTTCGACGATCAAGGCCGTGCTTGCGCTAAAGTCCTTCATTCGCCCTCCGTTCCATACCGCCATATTGCAGGATTTCGCGGCTGATTGCATCCAGGGCCACGCTACGCTCCGCGGCGCCCCGTTTGACGGCTTCGCGCGGCATGCCGTATACGACGCAACTCTGTTCATCCTGCGCCAGCGTGCGGGCTCCGGCCTGGCGCATTTCCAGCAAGCCGATCGCGCCGTCGTCGCCCATGCCGGTCATGATAATGCCAAGTGCACTGGCGCCGGCACATTTTGCGACGGAGCGGAACAGGACATCGACCGAGGGGCGGTGCCGGTTGACCAGCGGGCCATCGACCACTTCGACGAAATATTGGGATGGGCCGCGCCGCAGCAGCATGTGGCGGCCGCCGGGGGCAATCAGTGCCTGCCCAGGGCGCACCGGGTCGTTATTGCGCGCCTCCTTCACGCTGATCTGGCACAAGCCGTTCAGGCGTTCGGCAAAAGCGGCGGTGAACTGCTCCGGCATGTGCTGCACGATGACGATGCCCGGCGAAGCGGGCGTCAACTCGGCCAGTACGCGTTCCAGCGCCTGCGTGCCGCCGGTCGACGTGCCCAGTGCCACCACGCGTCCATTCCCGCGCGTTGGCAGCACTCCCTCTCCCATCGGGGGCAGGATGGCATCCGCGTTCAGCTTGGCCGATGGCACCATCGGCGGCGCCGGCGGGCGGCTGCCGCCCAGTGGCTGCAGCCTGGCCTGGGCCGCGCTGCGCACGGCGGCCACCAACTCGTCGCAACCATCATGCAGCGACTGGCGCAGGTCCAGCTTGGGCTTGCCCACCACGGCTACGGCACCGGCGGCCAATGCCTCCATCGAAGTGCGGGTGCTCTTTTCCGTCAGAGAGGAACAGATCACTACGGGGGTGGGCCGCTCGGCCATGATCTTGCGCAGGAAGGTGATGCCATCCATGCGCGGCATCTCGACGTCGAGCACCACCACGTCCGGCCACTGCAGGCGCATGCGCTCCCCGGCAAGGATCGGGTCGGCCACGGCATAGGTGACCTGCATGTCCGGTTCGCGCCCGAGCAGGCCGCTCAGTACTTGCCGCACCACGGCAGAATCGTCCACCACCATGACCTTGATCTGCTTCATGCTCCTCCCTTTTCCACCAGTTCCCCCTGGCGCACCCAGACGTCGCCGCTAGCCACGTCGAACAGGATATGCCGGTGGCCGGTGCCGAACAGGCTTTCCGACACCACGGGTATACCGTACTCCGCCAACAGCTTTTCCGCCGCTACACCGTTGCGATGGCCGATTCCCGGTTGCCGCCCTGCCTCGATCGATGGGAACATGGTACCGCCGCCAAACACCTTGGCCTCGCATTCGCGCAAGGACACCCCGCGTTCGCGAAGCTGCGCCACCATCAATTCCATCGCATCCTTGCCATAGCGGCCGCTCAGTTCCGCGGCCGGCTCGGCATCCGGCCCGGGTTCGCGCTCCGACAGCAGGAAGTGCGACATGGCGCCGATGCGCAGGCGGCGGTGCCACAGCGTGATCGATACACAGGACCCCAGCACGGTACGGATGCGGTAGCGCGCATCGCCGACGAAATACTCACCGGGCAGCAGGTAGACTTCGAAAGCGGCGCCGGTTTCCACGTCATTCCTTGCGATAGATTGCCGGCGCGACGTTGTGAACCGGCAGTTCCATGTCGTGCAGGCTTTCCGAGTGGCCGACATACAGGTGGCCATTCGGCCGCAGGCATTCGAGCACCCGCTGCGCCACCCGGCGCTTGGTTTCCACGTCAAAGTAGATCAGCACATTGCGCAGGAAGATCACGTCGAATTTGTCCAGCGACGGCAGGCGTGCGGCATTCAGGTTGATCTGGGCGAACTCCACGCACTCGCGCAGCACCCGCGACACCAGCAGCGTGCCGTCTTCGACCTCGATGCCCTTCAGGCAGAAACGGCGCAGGTATTCCTGCGGTACGTGGGCGGCGCGCATCATCGGGTAATGGCCATGGCGCGCTGTCTCAAGCACGCGCGCGCTGACGTCGGAGGCCAGCACTTCCCAGCCGCGCGGCGGCAACAGGTCGGCCAGCACCATGGCGATCGAGTACGGCTCCTCCCCAGTGGAGCAGGCCGCGCTCCAGACGCGGAATGGCGCGCTACCCTGCTTGCGCTCTTTCAGCACGGTGCGCAAATGCTCGAAATGACGGGCTTCGCGAAAAAAATAGGTTTCGTTGGTGGTCAGCAGGTCGATGGCGATCTGGGTTTCCTCGGGTGCAGTCCCACTGCTGATCAACTGGAAATAAGCGCCGTAGCTATCGAACTGCAGGTGGTGCAGGCGTTTGGCGAGCCGCCCGGACACCAGCGGCTTTTTTGCGTCCGACAGAGAAATCCCGGCCGCTTCGTGAATGAAGCGCTGGAATTGCACGAACTCGCGGTCTGTCAGGGGAACAACCGGCTGCATCAATTCATCTCTCCCGCCATTGCGGCAATTTCCGGCACGTTCAGGACGGGTCCCGGGTTGACCAGGATGACGAATTTTCCATTGACCTTGCCGATGCCGGTGATGAAATCATTGCGCAGTCCGGTTCCAAAACCGGGCGGCGGTTCGATCTGTGCGGCATCGATGTCGAGCACCGCATGCACTGCGTCGACCAGCAGGCCAAACACTTGCTGCTCCGGCGCCGTCCCGCTTTCGACGATGACGATGCAACTGCGCCGCCCGATCGTTCCAGGCGCGCGCCCGAAACGCGCTGCCAGGTCCAGCACCGGCACCACGGCGCCGCGCAGGTTGATCACGCCGCGCACGCATGGCGGCATCATCGGTACATCGGTCACGCCACCGTACTCGATGATCTCGCGCACGGCAAGTACGCCCAGTCCGAACGTTTCCTCGCCCAGGCGGAAACTCAGGTACTGATGCTCTGCCTCCATGTCCCGGCCTCAAAATCGTGTGAAGTTGCTTTCATCCAGCGGCGGCACCCGCTCCAGGCGGCGCTGCGAGGCACGCCGGCTGACAGGGGGCTTCGCCGCATCATTGGGGCGCGGCGCTTCGTCCTGCGCGACACGGAAAAAACGTATCAGCTGCTGTAATTCCTCCGCCTGGCTGCTCATTTCTTCGGCAGTGGACGCCAACTCCTCGGCACCTGCCGCATTCTGCTGCGTGGTCTGGTTCAACTGCCCCATGGCCATATTGATCTGGCTTACCCCGGAGGCCTGTTCCGTCGAAGCAGCGGCAATTTCCTGCACCAGGCGCGAGGTCTCCTGGATCGCAGGCACCATGGCGTCGAGCAAACTGCCCGCCCGTTCCGCCACCTGCACGCTGCCGCAGGCCAGGTCGCCGATTTCCTGTGCTGCCACCTGGCTGCGCTCGGCCAGCTTGCGTACTTCCGCCGCCACCACGGCGAAGCCCCGTCCGTGCTCGCCGGCGCGCGCCGCTTCGATGGCGGCATTCAGCGCCAGCAAATTGGTCTGGTAGGCGATATCGTCGATGATGACGATGCGCTTGGCGATGTCGCGCATGGCACTCACCGTGCTTCGCACAGCATCGCCGCTTTCCCCCGCCTCGCCAGCCGCCTTGGAGGCGGTGCTGTCGGTCATGCGCGCATTGTCGGTGTTCTGGCCGATGGAAGCACTCATCTCTTCCACCGAGGCGCTGGTTTCCTCGACGCTGGCCGCTTGCTGGCTGGCCGCCTGCGACAGCGACTGCGCCGTGGCGCTGACCTCCTCCGAGGCCGCCGCCAGCGCCAGCGCACCGTTGCTTACCTCCGATGCGACACCTGACAGCTTGTCCACCATCTGCTTCATTGACGCCAACAGGCTGCGCTGATCCCCTTTTCTCAGCTTGATTTGCACTGCCAGGTTACCGTGCGCCACCTCCTGCACGATGTGAGCGGCGTAATCCGGCTCGCCGCCAAGCTGGCGCAACAGGCCACGTATCATCCACGCCGACAGGACGATGCCCGCCAGCAGGCCGCCGCCCAGCAGCGTGGCATTGGTGCGCATGGTGGCCGCGGTTTGCGCCATGGCCGACTCGTATTCCTCGCGCGCCACCCGTTCCTGCAATTCGATCACCTTGCCCATGGCCGCCAGCACGGAGCGGAACTGCACATCGGCGGCCCGCGCATCTTCCAGGGCTTCTTTTGGCTTGCCGGCGCGTGCCTTCTGGATAATGGCGCTGCGCACATCCTGCCAGGCATTCCACGCCGCCGTGTACTGCGCGGCCAATTGCTGTTCTTCCTGCGTCAGGGAAGTGGCCATATACGCGTTCCAGTTCTTGCGGATCAATTCCTGGTGCGAGGCGTCGCCTTGCTGGGCCGCCTCCACCTCGGCCAGGCTGGCGGCGGCAGCTGTCATCACCATGCGGTGACGGGTGCGCAGCATGTATTCATTGACCTTGCCAAGGTAAATCAGCGCCACTGTGCGGTCTTCGTAGGTTGCTTTCAGGCGCGCGTTGCTGAATTCCATGCCGCGCATGCCGGCATAGCCTATGCCGGCCATCATCACTACCAGCAGGCCGACCAGCAGGCCAAGGCGCATCCCAACCGTCAGTTTCCGCCGCATCGTCTCACTCCTATGCTGCCAGGTTTCCACCTTGTCTGGCCTGTAGCTGCTTGAGCAGGGAAGGTATGTCCAGGATCAGTGCCACATCGCCGCTGCCCAGCACCGTCGACCCGCTCAGGCAGGATATGCCGCTGAACACGGGATTGAGCGGCTTGATCACCGCCTGGCATTGTCCCTGCAGGCTATCGACCACCAGGCCGGCCCGCTGCCCCGCATGCCGGACCACCAGTACGCTTTCGCGGCGCGGCGTTGCACCTTGCAGGCGGAATAGCTCGCGCAAGGCCACTATCGGCAGCACTTCGCCGCGCAAGTCGACAAAGCCCCGCTGCCCTTCACGCGCATATGCCACGCATTCTTCTATGGTGCCGAGCGGAATGGCAAAGGATGAGCTGCCAACGGTGACCAGCATGCAGTCGATGATGGCCAGCGTTAGCGGCAGGCGCACCCGCACCGTGGTACCGCGGCCCGCTTCGCTGTCGATGGTGATGCTGCCGCGCAGCGCCTCGATACTGCGCTTGACCACATCCATGCCGACGCCGCGGCCGGACAGGCTGGTCACAGCGCCGGCCGTGGAAAAACCCGGCTCGAAGATCAGCGCGAATACTTCGCTGTCGCTTGGCTTGTGCTCCGGGTCGAGCAGACCGCGCGCGATGGCACTGGCAACGATGCGTTCGCGCTGCAGGCCGCCGCCATCGTCCCCTACTTCGATCACGATGCTGCCCGAGTCGTGGAAGGCATTCAGTGAAACGGTGCCTTGCAGGGGTTTGCCGCGCCGGCGCCGCAGCTCCGGTGCTTCGATGCCGTGGTCGATGGCATTGCGTACCAGGTGGGTCAAAGGGTCGCCGATGCGTTCCACCAGAGTCTTGTCCAGTTCCACCTCCTCACCATTCAGCACCAGGCGGATGTCCTTGCCGATTTCACGCGCTACATCGTGCACCACCCGCTGGAAGCGGTTGAAGGTGGCCCCGATCTTCACCATGCGCAGTTGCAGGGCGCTGTCACGCACTTGTTCCACCAGGTCCGACAGGGCCGACGTGCTGTCCTGCAGGCCGGCATCCTTGAAGCGTCCGCCGATCATCCGGGTGCGCGCGCTGGCGATGATCAACTCACCTACCAGCGTAATCAATTGGCCGAGGCGCTCGGCATCGACGCGGATAGTGCGGCTTTCGTGCTGGCGGGCGTTGGTCGCGCCGCCGGCAGGCTCCAGGGCCGGGGCCGGGGCAGCACCCTCGGGCGGCGGCGTTGCGGCTGCCAGCGTTCCAAGCGCGCTGGCCCGCAGCACTTCCGCGATTGCCGCGCCGTGCAACGGCACTGCTTCCGCCAGGCGCTGGAAGTCTTCATTGCCGCTGCCGGGCGGCAGCAGCCGGATAGTGCATTCGTCGTGCAGGAACTCGAACACCTTGCTGATGTCTTCGGCGTTGGCCACGGTCTCCAGCACGATTTCGAACCCGAGATAGCAGCTTTGCGGATCCATCTGCTCCGGCGGCGGCAAGCCGGCGTCCACCGTGGCCAAGGCCACGATGCGGCCAAGGCGGCTGAGATAGGCGATAAAGGATGCCGGGTCCATGCCCTGCCGGAAGACGTCGCGGCCAAAATCCAGCGATACCAGCCAACAGCCGCTTGGCCGGGCGTCTGCGCCAAATACCGGGAGCGCGTCCGGCATCAGCGCCAGGCCCGGTGCAGGGGCGAGATAGGCATGCAGCGCATCCAGTTGCGGGCGGCAGCGTTCACCCAGGTCGCCACGGCCGCCACGCTCGACATCGCGCACCATCGCACCAATCTGGTCGGCGCATGCCAGCAGCAACGCCACCAAGCCGTCATCGAGCGGCTGCGTACCGTTGCGCACTTCGTCCAGCACGCTTTCCACTGCATGGGTGAACAGCACAATATAGTCCAGTCCAAACAGGCCGGCCGTGCCCTTGATGGTGTGCGCGGCGCGGAAAATCGCGTTGACGGCTTCCGCGCGCGCCGCAGCCTCACCCAGCTGCAACAAACCAGCCTCCATCTCAGCCAGCAATTCCCCCGCCTCGGTGACAAACGCCTGCAAGCCGTCATCCAGGTCCATGGGGCATGCCTTCCTATTCGATGCGCAGCAGCTCGAACAACGAGGCGACGGCCGGGCTGTGCGCCACCAGCCGTACCTCCTTCCGGTGCACTTGTGCAGCGCGGCGCGCCAGCAGAAGCAGCTGGGCGCCGGCCGTGTCGATCTCGGTGACGCCCGCCAGGTCCACCTCCAGCGCCTGTGACTGGGCAAGACGTGCCAGGAGCACGTCTTTCAATTCCTGCACGCGCCGGATCGTGAGGTCGCCTTCGATGAAAAGCAGCGCCGGCGGCTGGATGCGCTGTGAGCTCATGCGCCAATCGTATGCCCATGCCCGGTGACTGGCAAGTCCGGTGTGTGCAGTTGCACTACGTCACTATTCCCGCAATTGCTTGACCCGGCGCGAAGGATCGGCGGCGATGGCGGCTGCGGTGAACGGCAGCAATGGCAGGCGCTTTTCCGCGTACAGCGGCAACTGGTCGGCATAGTGCGCCGAGCGCGGGTCGGTGGACTGGCCATAGACCAGCAGGCCGCGCGCCTGTGGCCCGTTTTCGTCAAAGCTGACCAGGTGGACATAGCTGGTGCCCCAGGTAACGCGCTCGTAGCCCGATGCCCCCAGCACGCCGGCCATATGGATGGAGTTGTAACTGCCGTCGATATCGCCGATGGCGCCGTGGATGGGGAAGCGTTGCCCGTTGCGCGGCTCCACCTGAAACTCGGCCAGGCGCCCGTCGAAGGGCACGCCAAGCTGTTGCAGGCGCAACGCGGCATCCTTCAGCGCCGCCAGCATGCCGGGAATTGCTGCCGGCGCCACGCCGCGCGGAGAATGCAAAGGGTCGGCCGCATCGAACGCCAGCGACCAGATGCCGGGCAGCTTGGCGGCGCTATTCCAGAATTCGCGGAACAGCACCGCACCGCGGCTATCCAGCTCCGACTTGCGGTCCCACTCCGCCAGCACAGAGCATGCCTTCAGCAGCAAGGCGTCGGAACCGGCCATGCAGGCCGGGAGCAGTTCCGGCAGTACCAGTTCTGCGGCCAGCACCCGGTTGGCGAACATCAGCGCCTGCAGGTCCTGTGGCCCCACCTGGCCGCGCTGCGCCAGCATGTCTTCGATCCCGATAAAGCCGCTGCGTGTGCGCAGGTGCTGCGCCACGCCCACCGGGCCGTACAAGGGCGAATATCCAAGCGGCGTTGGCCCGACCAGCAGTTGCCGCGCATTGGTGATCCAATAACCATCGTTGGAATTTGCCACGTAGTCCGAGCGCAGCATGGTGGGTGCGTTGGCGCCGCCGAAAATGCCATCGGGCGTGCCATCGTCATCGCGCCCCCAGGCGCAAGATGAGCGCGAGCCATCGAACATCAGCAACGTCGCCAGCAACAGGCAGTCGCCGCCGAATTTGTCGGCCCCCTGGTGTGGGACGACGCTGGCATCGGCATATAATGCGCCGCCGTTGCGGTCGGCTGCCACCGTGTTCACCCAAGGCAGGCCGACCAGGCGCTCGAGCTGCTTCTTCAACTCTTGCACGCTGCCTGCGCGCCCGATCGCAAGCCACTGCTCCATCAAGCGCGTATTGTTGCGATTCGGGTCGCCCAGCACCAGCAAGCCGCCCTGCCCTTGTGGGCTGCCCGGAATAGCCATCACCGCCCCCAGCTTGCTGAAGTAGAAGGCTTTGCTCTTTTTCAGCAAGCTGCCGTCCGGCTGCAGCACTTCGATTGCCGCGGTACGGGTTTCCAGCCATATCGGCGCGCCGTCGACCATGTAGCGCATGGGATCGGAGCCGTCGCGCGTCAGGCGGAACGTCGTGAAGTGCACGGCCTTGGTCACGGTATGGGTCCAGGCCAGGTCCTTGTTGAAGCCGATGACCACCAGCGGCAGGCCGCCCAGGCTGACGCCCATTGCATCGTAACTGCCCGGCACCGTGACGTGCAGTTGATAGAAGCGGTCGGTACTGGTCCAGGGATAGTGCGGATTCCCGAGCAGGATGCCGCGGCCATTGCTGCTGGCTTCCTTGCCGATTGCCAGTGCGTTGCTGGCCATGGCACCCTGGGTGGGCATGATGAAAGGCTCGCTGGACGGCGGAGCATCCACCGGGCCGGCCTGCAGCGCCAGGGTGAGGTTGCCACTCACGTCGCGCGCGGCGGCCACGATCTCGGCGGCGAACACCTCGCCGGTGGCGTGCAGTGCCTTCTCCGCGATCAGGAGCATCACATCGTCGAAGCTGATCGGCTTGACCCAGGCCGCGTTCCTGCAGGCCTCGGGCAGGCGCCCGCCATGTTCTCGCAGGTAGCGGTTGTAGCCGGCGGCATAGCCGCGCAGCAGTTGCCGGATTTCGCTGGAGCCGGCGGCATAACCGGCCCGCAGCTTCTCGATATCCAGGTAGCCTTTGAAAAAGAAGTCACTGTCTTCATTGCGCAAGTCCATGAAGTCGAGGGCGGCGCCATATTCGCCGTTGAGGGGCTTGGTGGCACGGGCGTCCGGGCCAAAGTAGCGCGAACGTTCGCCGCGTACCGTCAGGAAGCTGTCGGCCAGCATGCAAACGTTGTCTTCAGCGAACGCGTAGGCCAGGCCATAGCCGACACCGGCGAAATCCTTGGCCTGGACATGCGCCACGCCGTAGCTGGTACGGGTGACTTCGGCGGCAAATTGCGGTGATGGCGTGCCGCCGCTACCGCCCTTTCCACTGCAGGCAGTCAGGAATATGGCCGCACATGCGGCCAGCAGTTGCGCTTTCATGGTCTACCTCCCCGGAAGAAAAGTGCACGCTTCCATGATGGACGCGGCATTTCTGCGACAGTTGAGGCAAATCAAATCGGTACATAATCGTGCGAAACCAATAATCTGCTAAGATTTTTGACAAATGCACCCGCCCCGGGTGCATTTTTTTTTGCGCAAAGGAGCAGTCATGAAGAGATTCACCCCAGTCGTACTGGCCGCAGGACTCTTTGCAGCCAGCGCAGCAAATGCAGCCCCCACCTGGATCACCCTGGGCGACGCCGCCTACGCAAAGTTGCAAGCCGCGGCACCGCAGGCCGTTGCGAAGCAGAGCAAGCAAGGCCTGGGCAAGGAGAAAGTCCACTTGGTGCAGGTCGACGAAGAAACCATGCTGAAACTGTCGGCCGCCATCCACAAGGAATTGAAGCGCTGTGGCGGTTTCATTGCGCATGCCAGCGAAGAGGAAGGCCGGCAAGCGCTGGCCAAGGCCGGCACCGTGCAGCCGCTGGCACTGGCCGTGAGCCGTCCAAGCTACACGATCGACAACCAGTCGACCGTCAATGGCATCTTGCCGACCTTGCAGGCGTCCAATATCGCGCAGACCATTACCGACATGTCGAACTTCGCGAACCGCTACTACCGCACCACCAACGGCGCCAATGCTGCCAACTGGCTGGCACAGAAGTGGACCGCCATGGCGGCCGGGCGCAGCGACATCAGCGTCACGCAGTTCACGCACTCGGGCTACAACCAGAAGTCCGTCATCATGACCATCAACGGGACCGACAATGGTTCCGAAGTCGTAGTCATGGGCGGCCACCTCGATTCGATCAACATGAGCGGCAATGGCGAGACGTCGCGTTCGCCGGGTGCCGATGACGACGCGTCCGGCGTTGCCAGCCTGACCGAAGCGGCACGGGCGATGATCGCGTCCGGCTACAAGCCGCGCCGCACCATCAAGATCATGGGCTATGCGGCGGAAGAGGCCGGCCTGCTCGGCTCGAAGGATATCGCGGCCAACTTCAAGGCCAACAACGTCAATGTAGTCGGGGTGCTGCAGCTGGACATGACCAACTATCGCGGCTCCAGCAAGGACGTCTGGATCTATACCGACTATACGGACAGCCAGCAGAACACTTTCATGGCTTCCCTGCTGTCGGCCTATATGCCCGCCGCGACCGTGGGTTACAGTTCTTGCGGCTACGGATGCTCGGACCACGCGTCCTGGCAGAACCAGGGCTTCCCCGCATCGTTCCCGTTCGAGGCGCAGATGGGCCAGGACAACCCCTACATCCATACCGCCAACGATACGCTGGCCAATTCCGACGCCCAGGCCAATCACGCCCTGAAGTTTGCGCAACTGGCCGCCGCCTACGCGGTCGAACTGGGCAGCGATGGCCCTGGCGTGGGCGTGCCGGACCGGGTGGAAACCTTCACCGGCACCCTGACCCGGAGCCAGAAGAAGACCTTCGGCCCATTCAAGGCCGGCGTCGGCACCTTCAAGGCTGAAACCACCGGCACCGGCGACATCGACCTTTACGTGCGCAAAGGCTCCGTGCCGACCACCAGCAGCT
Organism: Duganella sp. CF458; assembly: GCF_900113115.1. Classification (GTDB taxonomy): domain Bacteria; phylum Pseudomonadota; class Gammaproteobacteria; order Burkholderiales; family Burkholderiaceae_D; genus Rugamonas. The sequence continues at coordinate 13,485 of NZ_FOOF01000033.1, forward strand.
ATAGCTGCAAGTCGGACGGCTCCAGCGCGACCGAGAGCTGCAGCACCAGCGTCACGGCCAACGGCGATGTCTACGTCATGCTCAACGGCTACACCGCAGGGAACTACAACCTGAAGGTGACCTACAAACCGCAGTAATCAGCGCAAGCTGACCGTCTGCCTTTTCCAGGCCGGATCCTGCCACTTGTAGAAGGTGGACAGCGATTCCGGCCTGTCTGCGCCGCGTTCAGTCGCCAGCGTGGCCATGTCGAGCAACTCGAAGCTGCGGCAAAACCTGCCTTCGGCGCGCACCTCCCTCGCCGCCAGCATCTTGGCGGTGCCGGGCACCCAGCCCGCGAATTCCGCGTAGCCGATGTCCGGATCGCTGGAGGCAGGCGGCAACACGTCCACCACCCAGCTTTCGCCCTGGCGTCGGAACAGCCACATTTCACGCCAGCCATCCAGCGGCTGCACGGCAAGTGCCAATGCCGTGCCCTGCGGATGCGCGCGGGCCGATGCCGTCCACGCTACGCCCCAGGTGCAACGGCTCGCGAGCTGCTTGCCTGCGCCTTGCAGGCTGACGCAGGTTTCGCCCGGCCGGCCGGGGGCCGCGGTGACGGCAAGCTGCGGCGCCGCCTTGCCTGGAGCGGGCACCGGCTCCAGCGCCCAACGAACCGCGCCAACGCGCACGCCCGCTTCCGCATAGGCGGCATTGTCCTCGTCGGCCAGCCAGGACTTGTCGACAGCCGCCAAGGCCTGTTCCGCGCGGCCGGCTGCCTGCGATGCATCCTCGCCCTTGCGCGCACGTTGGAAGGCGACGCTCGACCAGACCGCCGCACGCCGCATATGGATGCGGTTTTTCATATGCTCCGGCAGGCGCGCCAGGTCCACCTTGTCGAGCAATTCGGCACGCCAGCGGTCATGCTCGGCGCGCTGTGCGACACCCAGCGCCGGATCGATGCAGGCACCGTTGCTCAACGCCAGCGCGGCCCGGTAGCGTTGTTCGGCGCTTGCCGCCACGGCCAGCACACGGCGGAAAGCATCGCCGTCGTAGCACACCCGAACCTTGCCGTCATTCTCGAAGCTGCGCATCGCCACGCCGTAGCTGGCCACCACCTCCAGGTGGGCGGCCAGCGCCGTCTCGGCTTGCGGCGCCAGCTTGGAGGAAGCGCGCGCCGCCAGCCGTTCGGCCATGCTGCCGATCGCATCGAACGGTTCGGCATCGATCGCTTGCGGCGCAGCTGCCTTCAGGTAAGCGGCCCCATAGCCGATGACCAGCGCCTCGGCGCCCGGCGTATCGCGCAGGAAGCGCATCACCGCCAGCAACTCCGGTGCTGCCGCGGGCTGCAAATCGACCTGCCGCACGCGGGCCGCGCGCACATAGCCGGCACGCTCGCGGCGATGGTCGTACACCTGCAGGAAATCGCCGCGGGTGCCGCGCACCTCAAGCGTATCGCCCTGCCAAAGCACGGCCTGGGCCTGGGCCGATTCGCGCGGCGCCGCACGCAGCGCGAGCTGATCCTGGGCGACGATGGCCAGGGCCACAGTGGCGGCAAGCATCGACACGGCCATGACTATTCTCCCGCGTTGGCGGCAATGCGCTCGGCGTGCGCAGTCTTCGGCGCACCGACCAAGGTCGACCCGATGAAGCCACCATCAGCCGGCGGCGGCGCGATGATGACCGACACCTTGTCCGACAGCTTGTCGGCCATGGTCTTCTGTATCAGCAACGGATGCTTGCTCAGCAACTCACCGTCGCGCTCCATCTGGGCGCTGGCGATCTTGCCTACCAGTTCCTGGCGATAGGCTTCAGCGTCCGCCAGCTTGCGGCGCGAGTCGGCCTCGCCGGCAGCTTCGATGATGCGGGCCTGCGCATTGCCTTCCGAGGTCTTGATGCGGGCGGTCTTTTCCGCTTCCGCTTCCAGTTCGCGCTGCTTCACCTGTTTTTCCTTGAACGGCAGCACATGGCGCATGGCTTCCTCCTGCGCCTTGGCCGCAATCACCTGCTCCGAAGCGGCAGCTTCCGCAGCCTTTTCGCGCGCCACCTTTTCAGCTTCCGCCTCCAGCGCGGTCTGGCGTACCTGCTTTTCTTTCAACTCCAGCGTGTAGCGCATCTTTTCGGATGCCAGTTCTTCGGCCAATAGCTGTTCCATGCCAGCCTTGAAATCTTCCGGCAGCACCACTTTGCCGATGGTGACGCTGCGCAGCACGAGACCGTCCGCAGCCATTTTCGGTTTCAGCTCTGCCTCGATCGCCTGCTGGATTTCGGCGCGCTTGGAAGAGAAGATCTCGCGCACGGTGTAGCGCGTCAGGATCTTGTAGATCACGCCCTCCACATCCGGCGCCACCACGTCGCGGGAGATGTCGGCCGGCAGCTTGGGAGCGACCTGGGCCAGGCGGGCCTGGTCCAGCCCATAGCGCACCGAAATGTCCAGGCCCAGCGACAGTCCTTCCCCGGACTGGAACGGCGTCTCGCCCGCCGCTGCTGGACGATAGGTCTGGTCGCGCAACGACAGGACGCGCAATTCATGGATACCAGGCAGGTCCAGCGCCAGGCCTTCATGCACAATCGACGTATCGCCGGTCAGGTGATTGGTACGCACTGCCACTTCGCCGCGGCCAACCGCACGCATTGGAGGGAGCTGGTACAAGCCGTAAGCGGCGGCGCCGGTCACGGCGAGCAGCACGGCGCCTTTGCGGGCGCCGGAAGGGAAATGCATGCTGCTGGCAGCACGGCTGAGCGTCGAGCGTATCGCCTGCAGCATCGTACTGATCCGGTTGTTCATGATGATTGCCTTTCTGTTTGGTTGGCCCGGCACGGCGCCGGTGCAGCAATCTTCCCGCCACCGGCCGCGAACGTTCAATGCTGCCGCCAGCCCACTCCCTTCCGTCCTGTGAAGAAAAATTCACGCCGGCCGCCGGGCTTTTGGGTAATACTTCCCGCATGACACGCGTAGCCATCATCGAAGACGATCTCCCTATCAGCAACCAGCTCGCCGGCTGGATTGCAGCGGCCCGCCCTGGCATCCAGGTCGACCAATGGTTCAACCGAGACGATGCCGAGGCGGCCATTGCCCGCGAACGTTATGACCTGGTCGTGCTGGACATTGAACTGGGGCGCGAACGGCATGCCGGCGTCGCCATCATCAATGCCATCAACAAGCGCCACGCGACGCCGGTGCTGGTGGTCTCTGCCATGCCGGCTGCCATCTACCGCTCGATCATGAAGGCGCTTGATGCCTGGGATTACCTGCAAAAGACCACCTTCGAGGAAGCGGATTTCATCGACACCTTCCTGGAAATCCTGCGCGCGGCCAAGGACAGCAAGCCTGCCGCCCCGGCCAGCGAACTGGCCATGGATCCGCTGCGCCAGCGCACACCCACCTGGCGCGGCCAGCGCATCAACCTGCCGCTGACGGCCCAGCGCATCCTGGCAGCGCTGTTCGAGCGGCGCGGACAGGTGGTGTCTTATGAAGACTTGTTCGAAGTGGTGAAGAGCGGTCGCAACCGCGACAATATCCGCAAGCACGTCAGCACCATCCGCGATGCCTTCCGCGAAATCGATCCGGGCTTCGAATGCATCGAGAACATTCCGATGCGAGGGTTTCGCTGGACCGACCAGGCATGAATCCATTTTCCCTGCTGACGCCATACCGCCTGCGCATCGTATTGCGCATGGCGTTTCCCCTGCTGGCCGTGGCGACCTTGGGCTTGGCGGTCTCCGTACTGCAGCAGGAAAAGCAGCTCAGCTACCAGGCTTACGAGAATTCCTTCTACAAGACGCGCGAACAGATCGCCGCGACGCTGCGCCATCCAACGGGACAGCTCGCATTGCTGAATCCCGCTGCGGGCCGGACCCCGGGATTGCATCCAGTGCTGCTGCCTTACGCGGCGCTGGATTTCGACGACCAGGCCAAAGTCCAGCAAGCCATCTCCATGGCCGGCTGTGCCGCACAATATGGCGACAAAGGCACGCTATGCGTCGGTATCGGCAACAATCCCTGGGCCGGGGGCTTTGTTTACGTCGCCGGGACCTTCCATGCCCCGCCGCTTGCAGCGCACCCGCTGCGCGAGGAATCGATCAATCAGGCCCACCGCGTCGACGTGAAGGTGAGCTTGCGCGGCCAGGAATACCATTGGATTGCGCCGTTTGAACAAACCGGCGACCCGGCCGCTGGCGGCATACGCGGACGGCTGACCGGCTACACTGCGGCCGATGCGGGCAAGCCGCACGCCCGCCCCGTCAAGGATTTTCGCGGCTGGATCTGGCAAAGTCCGGTTTGCGCGCCGGATGCCGCTCCCGATTGTGCGCACAGCACCTTCTTCTCGGTGCGGCTGCCAGTCGGCGTGCTGCAGGATGCCCTGTTCGCCAAGACCAAGCCGACCTGGCCGCCGCAAGACCTGGCGGACATCGGCGTCAGCGTGGCGGTACTGCCGCCGGGTGATGGCTCAGCCCTACTGGATACCACGCGCGACCAGGCCACACCGCTGTTTTCCCTGCGCGATCTGGAATCCCTGCTGCTGCCAGGCGAAACCCTGCGCATCCGCAACGATCAAGGCAAGGAACTGCTGTCGCTATCGGCAGCCAGCAGCAACAGCGACCAAAGCTGGCACGCACTGCTTACTCTGGTGCGTCACCTGCCGGTCGACACCACAGTCAAAGCACTGCAAACGCGCACCAGCGTGCCGACACCTCTGGGCAACTTCGACATCGAGTTGAGCGGGGATGCCCGCAGCGTCAGCGACACGCTGAGCGTGGTGGCCACCCGTGTATCGTGGTTCGTCGGCGCTATCCTCGGTGCGCTGCTGTTAGCCTGGCTGGTGGTGGAAGCGGGCATCATCCGCCCGATCAGCATCCTGACGAAGCGCGCCGACAAGGTCGCCCGCTCGGTCAAGACTGCAGGCGCGCTCGATGAATTCGACCTGTCGGACCTGCGCGGCCGCGACGAACTTGGCGTGCTGGCCAACTGCCTGCACGACCTGCTGCGACGTGTGCGTGAAGATGTCGAGAAGGAGGCGATCCGCGCCGAACAGGAACGCGATATGTGGCACGCTGTCGGCCACGAGATCATGTCGCCGCTGCAGTCGCTGATGGCGCTGCACGGCGGCGAGCATGATCCCAGCGGACGCTATATCCACCGCATGCAGCAAGCGGTGCGCGTACTGTACGGGCAAGCTTCGCCCAGCGAGGCCTTCCAATCCACCACGCTGCAGCTCGAAACGTTGGACCTCGACGCCTTCTTGCGCGATGTCGCGGCCAACGCGCCCTGCGTCGGCATCGACGACGTCAGCTATCAAGGCGGCACGCCTGCCATGGTTCGCGCCGATCCCTATTCTCTGGAAGACGTGGTGACCCATATACTGAACAACGCCAACCGCCATCGCGCAGCGGGCACGCCGATCATTTTGTCCCTCACGTCGGACGAGCGCACAGCCAGCCTCACGATCCACAATCAAGGCGAATCGATCGCGCCGGAGCTGATCGACAAGGTGTTCGAGTACGGTGTGTCCGGCCAGGAGGAAGGCGCCAACCGCGGCCAGGGCCTGTTCGTCGTGAAAACTTATATGGCGAAAATGGGTGGCACTGTCTCAGTGCGCAACGTGGATGGCGGCGTGGAGTTCGGATTGACTTTGCATGCCGCCGGCGTGCGTTGAATATCCAGCCTTCCGAAATGAAAGCAAGATTGCAATAAAAACAATTTCCGAATAGTATCCGCAGTCGTCGTTACAAAACATATAACGCCGATTGTCGATCTATCTTAAGGAAATTTCATGCGCTTCATAGCAATCGGCCTGTTTGCACTGGCCATGCCTGCCTTCGCCCAGACCGGCGTGTATGCCGACCTGACTGCCGGCCGCACGTCCGTATCGTCCAAATATGTGGATGACAGTAATGATGTCAGCTTCGGTGCTGCCATCGGCTACCAACTCAACCCAAACCTGGGCATGGAAATCTATACCCGTAGCCTGAGCATGAATCCGTTTCGCGGCCTGCTGACCGAGGCGGGCTACTATCCGGATCGCCATTATGGCGTCGCAGTCCTGGGCACCGCACCGATGGGTAATCAGTTCAGCGCCTACGGACGTCTTGGCATAGGGCGGACGACGATGAAATCCAATCGCACCAGCATGGCCGACAAGCATGAAACCGATCCAGCGATTGGCATCGGCGTGCGCTATGACTTCAACAAGACTGTGTCGGCTGAGTTGGAAGCAACGCGCCTGACAAAGAGCGACGCAACGCTGATTACCGCTGGTGTGCGATTCCAGTTCTGATGTGTAGAAAAGCAAAAAGCCCGCTGGCAGATGCCTAGCGGGCTTTTCTAATAAGAGCCTGACGATAACCTACTTTCACACTGGTTGCAGCACTATCATCGGCGCAAAGTCGTTTCACGGTCCTGTTCGGGATGGGAA
>NZ_FOOF01000009.1 GCF_900113115.1 Duganella sp. CF458
GCTTGGCGTCCTCCTGAGCGCGGCGCGACGGCTTGCGCCCCTGCCATGCGTAAAAGCCGCTGCGAGAGACATTGAAGACCCTGCAAAGCAAATCCGTCGGGTATCCGTCGAGTCGCACCGACTTCATGAACGCGTACCTGGCAGCGACTCCCTTGCAAAGTACGCCGTTGCTTTTTTTAGCACTTCCTTTTCCATGCGTTCAACGGCCAATTCTTTGCGCAGCCTAGCCACTTCCGCTTCAAGCTCCGCCACGCTGCGACTACCGGGAGCAGCCCCAGTATCATTGCTTCGCTTTGCAGCGTTAACCCAAGTCCCCAGTGTTCCCTTAGGAATGTCAAGCCGCTGCGCGGCTTCCTCCAGTGTCAGTCCCTGTGCGAGGACTAGTTTGACCGCCTCTGCCCGGAACTCCGGTGTGTATGTCTTCGATTTCATAAATGCTTCTCCCGTTGCTAAGTTTAACAAACGAGAGTGTCCGAAAAAGTCAGGTTACCTCACCTTACCTCGCCCGCGCTGAACGCTTGGCGAAAGCTTTGATTGCAGGAAGGGATTTGGTCCAGCTCGATCAGGTTCGTGAGAGGCAGACACCTTACCATGCATCTACGGCCAATGGGATTGGGCTTTCCTATGTGTCATCGTGAGTTGATGATTTATGGTGCCAGAGGCGATTGAAGGCTTGAAATCAAAAGAACGTAACGCTCAGCTGCATGGCAGCTGGTCGGTCGCTACCAAGACCCGCACATAGGCGCCAGCTGGAATGCTGACTTGATTCAGCACGCTGCCCCTGCAAATTTACAGAGCAATTGCGCAACCTAAGGTTGCCAACCGTTCTGTTTAGCGAAGGTTTTCTGGGATGTGAAGCGAAAGCCATGCAGTGCGAACTGCAATTGCTGACAAAATTTGAGGAGTCATGGAAGAGATTATTGAGCGCTGGCGGGAAGCGCACGGCAAACCATTGCCGAAGTTTACGGTCTAGCGAATGCGCAATTCACGGGTGATGACGGCGGACGCTGGCGTATCGAGAACGCGTGCAATCATTTCCGGAGCACAGCCCCGGTCAAATAGATACCGCACAGCGGCAAGTCGCGACTGCCTGGCCGCGATGTCGATTGCCGACCTGGCCAAACTTTGCATGTTGTGGTTCGGCCGGTCGGCATCCATGATGTTCTCCTGTAAGGAGTATGCGCCTTAATGGCAGACCGTTTGCTTCTTTTTTTTTACCAATGGTGCGTCGTGCTTGGTTGACTGGGAGTAGCCTCGCTTCATGACACGGCGCAAAGACACTATCACGGCTGAAAGACTTTCTGTTGCGCTGCTAACGCGAGCAGCGTTTGGAACTCAAGCCGGTTTGCGCACAGCCTTGTTTTACGGCGTTCAGGCACTTCTCGCAGAAGCGGTTTTCAATCGTCCATTGTCAAGAGTGCGCATTGCAGCGTCAGGAACTGACAACCTGACGGATAGAAGGAAGCATATTCGGTAGTTGCAGGTACGCAATGCCGATTTACTTCGGCGGCCGATGCGCTGTCCTGGCATACGTACGCTACTGTGTTAGCGCTGCTTTTGATCGCCTTTGCGGTGCGCGTAATCCCGACACCAAGCGCGCGGCATCACGTCTTCATTGGACATGATGCTGACGCCGATGCGGATGGCGAGCCCTGTCAAGCGCGAAAAATTCATGCAGTCGCCAATACAACACGTGTAGCAGCCGTGTAACTTTCTGTTTGCCACGCATACCTGGACGGCGTACTCTCAAGCTGAGTTACTTGCAAATTGAGGCAATCATGGACAGCACTTTGCTCAGCAGCAAGGCTGATGAATGCATTCATCGGATCGAATCGCAAGATGAGCAGCTTAGACACTTGAGGTTCAAGGTAGAGGTACATGCGACGCAGTTGCTAAAGGCAAGTGGCGCTGAACGGGAATTCGCCTATCAGTTGTACAAGCAATCAATGCGACGGCTGCTAAATTACCTTCAGACAAATTTCATCGACCAGACTTAGAGCTATCTCACGTGGAGCACGTGGTGAAGTGGACAAAGTACGAGCTTGGAATACGGCAGCGGTCGCAAGCCAAACCGCGAGACCGGTGTACTGCTCGATTTGTCCTAGGCTTTTTCATGGAAGTCCGCCATCTACTGATCGGAAAATGCGCTGGCGATCCGCAGCATCACTTACAGCACGTCTTGCAGGATCTGATGGAAGCTTGAGATGCCTGTTGCTCTGCGTCGTCCTTGCATACCTCCCTTGCTCAACTGTTGGCGACAAGCCCGCCCATTACCGGCCTTTCTATTGTTCACTTTTGAACCAGTCCCTTCAATGCAACAAACTCAACTCGGGCGGGGATTCACGCTCAACTAGTTGATAATGAATTATCATTTGGATACGTTGCAGGAGTGGTTGGTCCCTTTCTTGTTGCGCTCAGCACCGGCTCTTCAAGCTTGAGTCCTTCAGTTGCTGCAACTGCGTCCAAGTGCGAATCTTGAGACGTAACGATAATCACAATCAGAGGAGAGCGCGACATGTCTGTGCAGACTGGTACCGTTAAGTGGTTCAACGATGCAAAGGGATTCGGATTCATTACTCCAGACGGCGGTGGGGGCGACCTGTTCGCGCATTTTGGGGACATTCAAGCTGACGGTTTCAAAAGCCTGAAGGAGAACCAACGCGTGTCGTTCGAAAAAGGGACCAGCCCGAAAGGCGAGAAAGCCATCATGATCAGGGCCATCTAACAGTGCGGTAGTCGTACTTGGCATCTGGCTCACTCCAAGGGGTAGCGGATGCCAAGCAGGAGCGACGATGCCGACGTTTCAATGTGCTGGTTGGCCGATCCCTTTGTCAGAAGACCTCCGCATACTGAAACGGCGAGAGAATGAGACTGTCGAGTTTGGCATCGTCCACAGTATTTTGAATACAGCATTTGCACTAAGCGGTTCTTAAGTAGACATTTTCCGCAAATTTTGTACGTCAGGCTAAACTAGGGTTTTACTCCATTGGTATCTGACTGACTGTGTGCGAACCTCATAAGTACGCCTTCTACTCGAACGTGAATCCGGAAGTGGCGTCGCTGTACACCTGCATGGACTTAAAGAAGTCCTGCTGATGGCCTTCACTCCCACACCGCGCCAGCTGACGGCGATCAAATCCATCGCCTTCATGCTGGCGCTGGTGCCGTTCTTCGCGCTGGCCTACCTGGTTGCGACGGACCAGTTGGTCGAACCGCTGCAATACATCACGCGCAATACCGGGTCGTGGACCCTGTACTTCCTGTGCATCACGCTGGCGGTCACTCCGCTGCGCCGCTTGTCGGGCTGGAACTGGCTGCTCAAACTGCGCCGCATGATGGGGCTGTATGCCTTCTTCTACGCTTTTTTGCACTTCACCACTTTCCTGTGGTTCGATCACTTCTTCGATGTGCAGGAGATGCTGAAGGACGTCGTCAAGCGGCCGTTTATTACCGTCGGCTTCACTGCCTTCGTTTTGCTGGTGCCGCTGGCTGTGACCAGCACCAATGCCATGGTGCGCCGCCTGGGCGGCAAGCGCTGGCAGTTGCTGCATAAGCTGGTGTACGTCATCGCACCGCTGGGTATCTTGCACTTCTGGTGGATGCGGGCGGGCAAGCACGACTTCAACAAGCCGATTCTGTTCGGGTTGATCGTGCTGCTCTTGCTTGGGATGCGCGCCTGGTGGGCGCGCGCCGGTAAGCCGGCAAACATGGGTCGGACCCGAGGGTCCGACCCACGATGATCTTGCCCGGGCTTACCGGTTTTAGCGGATAAGGGATTCCAGCGCGAACAGGTCGGCCGGGTTTTCGCGCTGGCGCACGATGTGGACTTGGGTGCCGTCAACGATCAGCTCCACGGCGCGGCCGCGGGTGTTGTAGTTGGAGGCCATGGTCATGCCATAGGCGCCGGCGGTCTTCATCACCAGCAGGTCGCCGGCATCGACGCTCAGCTCGCGGTCGCGGGCCAGCCAGTCGCCGGATTCGCAGATCGGGCCGACCACGTCGAACATGGCGGCCGCGGCGCCGTTGCGCACCACTGGCTGCATGTCCATCCACGCCTGGTACATCGCGGGACGCGCCATATCGTTCATGGCCGCGTCGACGATGCAGAAATTCTTCTCTTCGCCGTGCTTGATGAATTCAACGCGGGTCAGCAGCACGCCGGCGTTGCCGACAATGGAGCGGCCCGGTTCGAAGATCACCTTGATCGGTGCGCCGCCGTGCTTCTCGTTGCGCCAGGTGTCGATGCGCTTGAACAGGCGCGCCAGGTAGTCGCCGACCGGCACCGGTGCGCCGTCGCCATAGTCGATACCGAGGCCGCCGCCGATATCCAGGTGGTGCAGCTGGATGCCTTCGGCGCCCAGGGCGTCGATCAGTTCAATCAGCTTGTCCAGTGCTTCCAGCAGCGGCGCGTCGTCCAGCAGCTGCGAGCCGATATGGCAGTCGATGCCCGACACGTCCAGGTGCGGCAGCTTGGCGGCCGTGCGGTAGGTTACCAGCGCATCGTCGAAGGCTACGCCGAATTTGTTGGCTTTCAGGCCGGTGGCGATGTAGGGGTGGGTCTTGGCGTCTACGTTCGGGTTCACGCGCAGCGAGATGCGCGCCTTCTTGCCCATGCCGCCTGCCACTTCGTTCAGGCGGTGCAGTTCGGGGATCGATTCGACGTTGAAGCACAGGATGTCGTGTTCCAGCGCCAAGCGCATTTCTTCCACGCTCTTGCCGACGCCGGAGAAGATCACTTTCTTCGGGTCACCGCCGGCGGCGATCACGCGCAGCAGTTCGCCGCCCGACACGATGTCGAAGCCGGCGCCGCGGCGGGCCAGCAGGTCGAGGATGGCAAGGTTGGAGTTCGCCTTCATCGCATAGCACACCAGCGCATCGCGGCCGGCGCAGGCGTTGGCATAGGAGTCGAAGTTTTCGGTGAGCTGGGACTTGGAGTAGACGTAGGCGGGGGTGCCGTACTGCGCCGCGATGGAATCGAGCGCGACGCCTTCGGCGTGCAGCACGCCGTTCTGGTATTCGAAGTGGGACATAAGCTTACTGTTGGGATGCTGGTGGTGTGGACGGAACCGGAGCCGCCGGTGGCGCCACGCCCGGTTTCGCCTCGGAGGCGGGCTTGGCGGGTCGCTTGGGCATATAGAGGGGGCCGGTTTGGCCGCATCCGGCCAGCAGGGCTGCCATGGTAAGGACAGCAAGTGCGATTGGGGACTTCACGATTAAAATAGGGGCTTGATAGGAATCTTGGAGTGTAGCATGACCGAATCGGAATTTTTGGACCTGGCCGAGGCGACCCTGGATGCGATCGAAGCATCGCTCGACCGCCTGTGCGAGCAGGACATGGTGGATGTGGAGTGCAGCCGCAGCGGCAATGTGCTGGAGATCGAGTTTGTCGAGAACGGATCGAAGGTGATCATCAACTCGCAGGCGCCGATGCAGGAGCTGTGGGTGGCGGCGCGCTCGGGTGGTTTCCACTATCGCCAGGTGGAGGGCAAGTGGACGGATACGCGCCGCGGGACGGAGTTGTATGCGGCGCTGTCGGAGATCGTGACGGAGCAGGGCGGGGCGCCGGTGGTGGTGGCGCCTTAAGAACCGCCCATCCGGCGCCGGTTTAGAACAGTTCGTTCTTGACGGCGTCCTTCTGCTTTTCCTCCGCCGGCGTGCCGCGGGTGGCGCCTTCCAGGCTGTCGATCCCCACGCCCGGAGGATTCTCCGCATAGTAGTACTCGCCATCCTGGGCAATAATGCCCTGTGGAATCGACCTTTCCTCCACTGGAATACTCTTCAGTGCCTTGCCCATGTAGCTGATCCAGATCGGCAGGGCCAGGCCGCCGCCGGTTTCCTTGTTGCCCAGGTTCTTGGGCTGGTCGAAACCGATCCAGGCGATGCCCACCAGCTTGGCCTGGTAGCCGGCAAACCAGGCGTCGATCGAATCGTTGGTGGTGCCGGTCTTGCCTGCGATGTCGGGGCGCTTGAGCGACAGCGCGCGGGTTGCCGTACCGAAGCGCACCACGTCCTTCATCATCGAATCCATCAGGAAGGCATTGCGTTCGTCGATCACGCGGTTCTTTTCGTCGCCGGCCTTGTCCGGGTTGGCCTGCGACAGCACTTTGCCGTTGGAATCGGTGACCTTGGCGATCAGGTAAGGCGAGATCTTGTAGCCGCCGTTGGCAAACACCGCGTAGGCGCCGGCCATCTGCATCGGCGTCACGCCGCCGGCGCCCAGGGCCAGGGTCAGGTAGGGCGGGTTGCGTTCCGGATCGAAGCCGAAGCGGGTGGTGTATTCCTGTCCGTACTTGGCGCCGATGCGGTGCAGGATGCGGATCGAGATCATGTTCTTCGACTTGGTCAGGCCGCGCCGCATGGTCATCGGGCCTTCATACTTGCCGTCGTAGTTCTTCGGCTCCCAGGCCTGGCCGCCGGTCTGGCCGGCGTCGAAGGAGATCGGCGCGTCGTTGATCATGGTGGCCGGCGACAGGCCGCGCTCCAGCGAAGCTGAATAAATGAAAGGCTTGAACGAGGAACCCGGCTGGCGCCAGGCCTGGGTCACGTGGTTGAACTTGTTGCGGTTGTAGTCGAAGCCGCCCACCATGGCCTTGATCGCGCCATCCTCGGTGCTGGCCGAGACGAAGGCCGATTCCACCTCCGGCATCTGGGTGATCTGCCAATCCTTGTCGTCCTGCATGACGCGGATCACGGCGCCACGGCGGATACGCTTGTTGGGCGGGTTCTTGTCCGAAAGCCAGTTCTTGCCCATGGCCAGGCCAGCGCCCTTGATGGTGATTTCCTCGCCGGAGGCGGTGACGGCCACCACCTTGTCGGCGGCGGCGGCCAGCACCATGGCCGCCACGATATTGTCGCTGTCCGGATGCTCGGCCAGTTCGGTTTCGATGATTTCGTCGGCTTCCGATTTATTGGCGGGCAGGTCGACATACGATTCCGGTCCGCGGTAGGCATGGCGCTTCTCGTACTCCATGACACCACTGCGCAGCGCCAGGTAGGCCGCGTCCTGGTCGGCCTTGGTGATCGTGGTGAACACGTTCAGGCCGCGCGTGTAAGTCTCTTCCTTGAACTGCTCGTAGACCAGCTGGCGCGCCATTTCCGCAACATATTCGGCATGAACACCAAACGCGCTGCTGTCTGTTTTCACTTTTAACTGTTCATTCTTCGCCGTCTCGTACTGTGCGGGCGTAATATAGCCAAGCTGGGCCATGCGTTGCAGGATGTACTGCTGGCGCACCTTGGCGCGCTTCGGGTTGACCACCGGGTTGTAGGCCGAAGGCGCTTTAGGCAGGCCGGCCAGCATGGCCGCTTCCGCCACGCTAATGTCTTTCAGGTTCTTGCCGAAATAGATTTGGGCGGCCGAAGCAAAGCCGTAGGCCCGCTGCCCCAGGTAGATCTGGTTCATGTAGACCTCCAGGATCTGGTCCTTGGTCAGGTTCTGCTCGATCTTCCAGGCCAGCAGCGCTTCGTAGGCCTTGCGCTTGAACGTCTGCTCGCTGGAGAGGAAGAAGTTGCGCGCCACCTGCTGCGTGATGGTGGATGCCCCCTGGCGGGCGCCGCCGGTTGCGTTGTGGACTGCGGCGCGCAGGATGCCCCAGTAGTCGACGCCGCCGTGTTCATAGAAGTTGCTGTCTTCAATGGCCAGCACCGCCTGCTTCATGACGTCGGGGATGTCCTTGATATGCACCAGGTTGCGGCGCTCTTCGCCGAACTCGCCGAGCAGCACGTTGTCGGCCGAGTAGATCCGCAGCGGCATTTTCGGCCGGTAGTCGGTAATGGTATCGAGCGACGGCAGGTTGGGGTAGGCCAGGGCCAGGCCGAAGACCACCAGCAGCACGCCGGCCAGGATCAGGCCCAGCAAGGAAATCAGGGCCATCAGCAGAAAACCCTTCGGCGATTTTTTTGCCGTGGTTTCGTGGTTGTTTGCAGTCATATGCGGCTTCACTAAGTTTTATGCAAGGCATTATAAATGAGGGCCTGTGCGCCTGAGCGCACGTGATCTCCGGAAATATTTGCTGTGGGCAACCAAGCAACTTAGTTTCTTGATATGCCATTAATTGCAACATTGGGTGTGGCAAATCCCTCACAAAACATTAATGGTGCACTGGAGAAATATCTTTACACGGCGCTGACAATGTTGCTAGCATCTAATGTACTGTCTCATGTTTGCGGTCTAAACACGGGTTTTTAAACGAATTTGGATATGTAAATGTCTATGGAGTTGTCAGGAGTGCATCCATGCCATTGGACTTGAAAGCCCTGTTTGGCGGCGCCCAAGGCCCGCTGGTTGGCTTAGATATCAGCACCTCGAGTGTGCGTATGGTGGAATTGTCCGATGCGGGCAAGGACGGCATGCGCCTGGAGCGGTGCGCCTCAGAGCCTCTACCGCGCGGCGCAGTTGCCGACGGCAATATTGAAAATATGGAGCAAGTGGTCGAGGCGGTGCGCCGCCTGATCAAGAAAAGCGGCACGCGCGCCAAGAACGTCGCGCTGGGCATGCCGCCTGCTTCCGTGATTACCAAGAAAATCGTGCTGCCGGCCGGTTTGTCGGAGCAGCAGCTCGAACTGCAGGTCGAGTCCGAGGCTGCCCAGTACATCCCGTTCGCGCTGGACGAGGTGAGCCTGGACTTCGACGTGATCGGGCCGGTTGCCAACTCGCTGGAAGACATCGAGGTGATGCTGGCAGCAGCGCGCCGCGAAAAAGTCGTCGACCGGGTGGCCATCGCTGAAGAGGCTGGCATGAAAGCGACGGTGGTGGATGTCGAATCCTACGCCGCGCGCGCCGCATTGGACCACGTCACCTCCCAGCTGCCGAATGCCGGCGCCGGCCAGGTGATCGCGCTGTTCCAGATCGGCGCCGTGTCGACCCAGATTTCGGTGATGCTGGATGGCGCGACCGTGTATGAGCGCGAGCAGCCGTTCGGCGGCAACTCGCTGACCCAGGATATCGTGCGTTCCTACGGCCTGGCTTTCGAAGAGGCCGAAGCGCGCAAGAAGGCGGGCGACCTGCCGGAGAACTACCAGTCCGACGTGCTGGCCCCGTGGCTGGAAGGCGCGGCGCTGGAAGTGACGCGTGCGATCCAGTTCTTCTTCACGTCGACGCCGTTCACCAAGATCGACCAGATCTTCCTGGCGGGCGGCTGCGCCGTGTTGCCGGGCTTGCTGGACATGATCGCCAGCCGCACCCGTATTTCCAGCGCCGTTATTTCGCCGTTCAAAGGCATGCAGCTGGCGTCCGGCGTGCGTGAACAGGCCCTGCGCAGCGATGCGCCGGCATACCTGGTGGCCTGCGGCCTTGCCATGCGGAGGTTTGGCTGATGATACGCATTAACCTTCTCCCACACCGGGAAGAAAAACGCGCACTGCGCAAAAAAGCCTTTTACGCGATGCTGGGCATCGGGTTTGGCGTGGGCGCGACCATCGTCGCGATGGTGGGCGGCTATAACGCACGTGCCATCTCGATCCAGTCGCTGCGCAACGAGGAGTTGACAGGCGCCATCGTCGAACTGGACAAGAAGATTGTCGAAATCAAGACGCTGCGCGAAGAGATCGATGCGCTGAAGGCGCGCCAGCAAGCGGTGGAAGACTTGCAGGCCGACCGTAACCAGCCGGTCTACCTGATGGATGAACTGGTCAAACAGACTCCGCCGGGTGTGTTCCTGAAGACGGTCAAGCAGGAAGCGCAGAAAGTCACGCTGACCGGTAGCGCCCAGTCGCAGGAACGGGTGTCCGAGCTGCTGCGCAACCTGTCGGGCAATTCGCCATGGCTGGAACGCCCCGACCTGCAGGAAGTCAAAGCCGGCACGATTGGCGGCAAGGACAAGGCAAGCGGTCGCGCCATTGTCGAATTCCAGCTGTCGGTCATGATCAAGCGTCCACGCGACAAGGACGAAAACCCGGACGGCAAGGCGGGCGCCAAACCTGGCGCCAAGCCAACTGCCGAAGCCAAGTCCTGAGAACATAACCATGGCAACTGATTTGAAACAATTAGATGAGGTGCTCAAGGACCAGTTCCGGAACTTGAGCGGGGTGCACCCAGGCCTGTGGCCGATCCTGCCACGCATGCTGCTGGCGCTGGGCGTGGCGGCAGTGGCGGTCGCGGGGGGCTATTTCCTGTATTGGCAGTCGCAGTACGAGGAACTGGAAGCGGGCGCACAGAAGGAAGTGCAGCTGCGCGACGAGTTCAAGCAGAAGGTCGCGCAAGCGGTCAACCTGGAAGAACTCAAGCGGCAGAAAGAGCAAGTCGACAAGTACGTGGTGCAGATGGAGAAGCAGCTGCCGGGCAAAGCTGAAATGGCGGCGCTGCTGTCGGACATCAACAATGCCGGCACCGGGCGCGGCCTGACCTTCGAACTGTTCAAGCCGAACCGCGTCGACGTCAAGGATTACTATGCCGAGCAGCCGATCGAACTGCGCGTCAACGGCAGCTACCATGATTTGGGTGCCTTTGCCGGCGACCTGGCGGGCATGGCACGTATCGTTACGCTCAACAACGTTTCGCTGGATGTGAAGGCGAAAGAAGGCGGCAAGGATTTGCCAGCCGGTACCTTGCAACTGAATGCCATCGCGAAAACCTTCCGCTATCTCGATCCGGAGGAAGTGGCAGAGCAGCGCAAAGTAGCAAACGAGAAGAAAAAGGGAGATAAGAAGAAATGAAGAAGCTTACCCCCCTCGCCCTCGCGCTGCTGCTGACCGCTTGCGGTGAGAGCGATGTGCAGCAGGTGCGTACCTGGATGAAGGAAGTCGAAAGCCAGACCCAGCCGACCGTCAAGCCGCTGGCCGAGCCGAAGACCTTCTTCCCGTTTGCCTACGTGGCCGGCGATGCGCTGGATCCGTTCAACGCCAGCAAGCTGCTGACCGAACTGGCCAAGAGCCGCGCGGGCGGCGCCCAGGCGCCGGACCAGAACCGGCGCAAGGAATTCCTCGAGAGCTTCCCGCTGGATGCCATGAAGATGGTCGGCACCATGGAAAAAAATAATCTGGTGAATGGTCTGTTGCAGATCGACCGCACCGTCTACCAGGTCAAGAAGGGACAGTACGTGGGACAGAATTATGGTTTGATCACCGCGGTCACGGATGACGCGATCACGGTGCGTGAAATTGTTCAGGATGCGGCCGGCGACTGGGTCGAGCGCATGTCGAAGCTGGAACTGCAGGAAAGTAAGGAGAGCTCCAAATGATCGCCATCAGAACCCTGAAGCGCTTGTGCCGCCAGGCTAGCGTAATGCTGGCATTGGCCGGCAGCGCAGCTGTTGCGCAGGCCCAGCAAGGCAACGCGATCGAATCGATCACGGCCAACCAGCAGGGCAGCAATGTGATCGTGAAGATCGCAATGAAGGACACGCCGCAAAAGCTGCCGGTCGGCTTTGCCATTACCAATCCGGCCCGGATCGCGCTCGATTTCGGGCAGACCGCCAATGCCACCGGCAAGACCAGCCAGGACCTGAACATGGGTGACCTGGCCAGCGTCAACGTGGTGCAGGCGGGCGACCGTTCGCGCCTGGTGTTCAACCTGAAGCGCACGCTGAACTACGCCACGGCGTTGGACGGCAAGAACGTGATCCTGACCATCGACGCCTCCGGCGGCGTGGCGCAGGCGGTGGATGCGCGCGGCCTGCCGGTCGCGGCAGCCAAGCCGGCAGTGCCGGCGCCTGCCGGCAAGCAAGCGCTGCGCGATATCGATTTCCGCCGCGGTAACAATGGCGAAGGCCGCGTCGTGATCGACCTGCCGAACAACCAGGTCGCGGTCGACGTGCGCCAGACCCCGACCGGGGTGGTGGTGGACTTCCTGAAGACCACCTTGCCGGAAACCCTGCGCCGCCGCCTGGACGTGACCGACTTCGGCACGCCAGTCAACCGCGTCACCACCGTACCGCAAGGCGAGAACGTGCGCATGACCGTGGAAGCGCATGGCCTGTGGGAACAGAGCGTGTACCAGAGCGAAACCCAGCTGGTGGTGGACGTCAAGCCGATCAAGGAAGACCCGAACAAGCTGGTGCAGGGCACCCAGGGCTACCGCGGCGAAAAACTGTCGTTCAACTTCCAGAACGTGGAAGTGCGCGCAGCGCTGCAGGCAATTGCCGACATCTCCGGCCTGAACATCATCACCAGCGACAGCGTGCAGGGCAACCTGACCCTGCGCCTGAAAGAAGTCCCATGGGACCAGGCGCTGGACGTGGTGCTGCAGGCCAAAGGCCTGGACATGCGCAAGAATGGCAGCGTGCTGTGGATCGCGCCGAAGGAAGAACTGCTGACCAAGGAAAAGCTGGAACTGGAGCAGCGCGCCCAGATCGCCGACCTGGAGCCGCTCAAGTCTGAAATCTTCCAGCTGAACTACCAGAAGGCGGAAGCGTTCAAGACCGTGTTCGGCATTGAAGGCGGCGGCGACACCAAGAACCGCATCCTGTCCAAGCGTGGCAGCGCCATCATCGAAAGCCGCACCAACCAGCTGTTCGTGACCGATATCGCGGCCAAGCTGGAAGAAGTACGCAAGCTGATCCAGAAGACCGACGTCGCCACCAAACAGGTGCTGATCGAAGCCCGTATCGTCGAAGCGTCCGACACCTTCACCCGCAACCTGGGTGCCAAGCTGGGCTTTGCCGACATGCGCGCCATCCGTGGCGGCGACGCCGGCTGGGGCATCGGCAACGGCAACAACCGCGTTGGCCTGAGCGGTAGCCAGACCGGCATGGGCCAGGCCCAGGGCGTGGTGAAGATCAACAACGGTATCGATGACTACGGCAATATGCAGTTCATCAACCTGCCTGCGTCCTCGATCAACGGCGCCCAGGCCGGCAGCCTGGCGGTCAGCCTGTTCAACCAGGCCGCCAACCGCTTCCTGAACCTGGAATTGTCGGCCCTGGAAGCCGACGGCACCGGCAAGATCATTTCCAGCCCACGCGTGGTGACCGCCGACAAGGCGCCAGCCGTGATCGAACAGGGTGTGGAACTGCCATACCAGGTGGCAACTTCGTCCGGCGCGACCTCGATCGTGTTCCGCAAGGCCAACCTGAAGCTGGACGTGGTGCCGCAAATCACGCCGGATGGCAACGTGGTGCTGGACGTCGACGTCAACAAAGACTCGGTGGGGCAGGAAACCCGCGCCGGTTTCGCGATCGACACCAAGCACGTGAAGACCCAGGTGATGGTGGAGAACGGCGGCACCGTGGTGCTGGGCGGTATCTACCAGCAGACCGAGCGCAACGTCACCAACAAGGTGCCGCTGCTGGGCGACGTGCCGATCCTGGGCAACCTGTTCAAACAGAATTCGCGTACCAATGACAAGACTGAACTGCTGGTCTTCATTACGCCGAAAATCGTTACCGACCGCCTCTCTGCGCGTTGAGACGAAGCATAGTGTCATCAGAATAAAGGAAAGAACATGGCAAACGTAGTATTCCGAAAACTGTCCGGCCTGGTGGGCGCGCTGGCCTGCGCCGGCCTGCTGGCCGCCTGCGGCGGCGGCGGCGGCAATCCTGGCGTCAGCAGCACCGACCCGGATCCGCTGACCCCCAAGGCCGCCAGCGTGATCGTCAGCTCCAGCTCCAACACCATTGCCGCCTCCGGCGTCGACGGCACCGAAGTGACCATTACCGCGATTGTCAAGGACAGCGGCAACCAGGCCGTGCCTGGCGCCACCGTGCTGTTCAAGACCACCGCCGGCACCATCAGCAATAGCGGCGCGGTCACCGACAGCACCGGCACCGTGTCGGAGAAGCTGAGCGTGAAAGGCGTCACCGTGGACGGCGTTGCGCAGCCGACCAAGCTGCAAATCAAGATTTCCGCCGGCGTCAAAGGGGTCGAGAACGTCAGTTCCAACACCATCACCGTCGAGACGGTGTAAGTGCGACCCGGGCGGCACCTGCCCTGCGGCAGGCTGCTGCCGTGCAATTTGCGCTATCATGCGTGAATGCAAAATGTTTACTTAGTTGGGTTGATGGGGGCGGGCAAGACGACCATTGGTCGCCAGCTCGCCCGCAAGCTGGGCTTGCGGTTTGTCGATTCCGATCATGAAATAGAAAGCCGCACCGGGGCCTCGATCCCGTGGATCTTCGAGATCGAAGGCGAAGCGGCCTTTCGCCGGCGCGAAGCGGAAGTCATCCGCGAGCTGACCAGCGAGCAAGGCCTGGTGCTGGCCACCGGCGGCGGCGCCATCCTCAATGAAGCCAGCCGTACCCTGCTGCAGGCACGCGGCACCGTGATCTACCTGCGTGCCTCGATCAACTCGATCCTGTCGCGTACCGCGCACGACAAGAACCGGCCCCTGCTGCAGACCGCCGATCCCCGCAAGAAACTCGAAGAATTGCTGGCGCAGCGCGAGCCGCTGTACATGGACATGGCCGACCTGGTCATCGACACCGGCCGCCCCAACGTACCATCGATGGTCCAGAACATCATCAACCAACTCGATGCGCTGGCCTGCCAGGCCGCGCCCAATTGCGTGACCCAGGCACAACCCGCCATGAACGAACAAACCAATATCCTGCTCCAGGTCGACCTGGCCGAGCGCAGCTACCCGATCGCCATCGGCCCGGCGCTGCTGGACGATGCCAGCCTGCTGGCCAAATACGTGGGCGGCAAGAAGGTCGCCATCGTCTCCAACGACACGGTGGCGCCGCTGTACATGGAGCGCGTGCGCGCCCCGCTGGCCGCGGCCGGCAAGGAAGTGATCGAGGTGGTGCTGCCCGACGGCGAAGAGCACAAGCACTGGGCATCGCTGATGCAGGTGTTCGATGCGCTGCTGGCCAACAAGGCCGACCGCAAGACCACCCTGGTGGCGCTGGGCGGTGGGGTGATCGGCGACATGACCGGCTACGCTGCCGCTTCGTACATGCGCGGCGTCGACTTCGTGCAGTTGCCGACCACTTTGCTGTCCCAGGTCGATTCCTCGGTGGGCGGCAAGACCGGCATCAACCACCCGCTGGGCAAGAACATGATCGGCGCCTTCTACCAGCCGAAGGCGGTGATCGCCGACACCAGCACGCTGGAAACGCTGCCGGTGCGCGAACTGTCGGCCGGCCTGGCCGAAGTGATCAAGTACGGCTGCATCATCGACCTGCCGTTCTTCGACTGGATCGAAGCGAACATGGGCTTGCTGATGGCGCGCGACAAGGGTGCGCTGGCGTATGCCATCGCCCGTTCCTGCGAGATCAAGGCCGACGTGGTGCGCCAGGACGAGCGCGAAGGCGGCCTGCGCGCGATCCTGAATTTCGGCCACACCTTCGGCCACGCCATCGAGGCGGGCATGGGCTACGGTGCCTGGCTGCACGGCGAGGCGGTCGGTTGCGGCATGGTGATGGCGGCCGACCTGTCGCAGCGCCTGGGCTTCATCGACACCGCCACGGTGGAACGCATCCGCGACCTGGTGTCGGCAGCCGGCTTGCCGATCGCGGCGCCTGACCTGGGCCGCGGGCGCTGGCTGGAGCTGATGGAAGTGGACAAGAAGAACGAGGGCGGCGCGATCAAGTTCATCCTGCTCGACCCGCTGGGCAAAGCCCGCATCACGACGGCGCCGCAGGACCTGCTGTGGCAAACCCTGGCTGCCTGCACGGAGTGATATGGAAGAGACGCTCGCCCCCTACGCAGCACATTCAGACAAGGGGCGCGGCCGTCGCTTCCCCGAAACCCCGCACGCCTCGCGCTCCCAGTTCCAGCGCGACCGCGACCGCATCATCCATTCGACCGCCTTCCGCCGGCTTGAATACAAGACCCAGGTCTTCCTCAACCACGAAGGGGACCTGTTCCGCACCCGCCTGACGCACAGCCTGGAAGTGGCCCAGATCGGCCGCTCGCTGGCGCGCAACCTGCGCCTGAACGAAGACCTGGTGGAAGCCATCGCCCTGGCGCACGACTTGGGCCACACGCCGTTCGGCCATGTGGGCCAGGACGTGCTGCACGAATGCATGAAGGAACACGGCGGCTTCGAACACAACCTGCAAAGCCTGCGTGTGGTGGATCTGCTGGAAGAGCAGTACGGCGCCTTCGATGGCCTGAACCTGATGTTCGAAACGCGCGAAGGCATCTTGAAGCACTGCTCCGTCAACAACGCGCGCCTGCTGGGCGACGTGGCGCAGCGCTTCCTCGACAAGACGCAGCCTTCGCTGGAAGCCCAATTGACCAACCTGGCCGATGAAATCGCCTACAACAGCCACGATATCGACGATGGCCTGCGCTCGGGGCTGATCGCCATTGCCCAACTGGAGGAAGTGGCTTTCTTCGGCCGCTTGTGGCGCGAAGTGCAGGCCGCCCATCCGGGGCTGGCCGGCCGTCGTGCCATCTACGAAACCCTGCGCCGCCTGATCACGGCGCTGGCGGATGACCTGATCGCCACGTCGCTGGAGCGCATTGCCGCGCACCAGCCGCAAGGCATGGACGATGTGCGTGCGGCGCCGGCGCTGATCCGTTTCTCCGACCAGATGCGCCGGGACGCCACGGAGCTCAAGCGCTTCCTGCACGAGAACCTGTACCGGCATTACAAGGTCAACCGCATGCGCCTGAAGGCCAGCCGCATGGTGCGCGAGTTGTACCACGCGTTCACCGCCGACCCGGCGCTGCTGCCGCCCGACTACCGCACCGAGCGCGGCGACATGCCAGGCCAGGCACGCCGGGTGGCCGACTATATCGCCGGCATGACCGACCGCTACGCCATTGCCGAGCACCGTCGCATTTATTCGCTGGAAGACCTCTAGCCTTGCATCGCCACGCGCGCCGGGTTAATCTTCTGGCAACCAACACTTGCCAGAAGAATCATGACCGACATTGCCGCGACCGCCGGCGCCAGCCCGCAACTCAGCAAACACCGCATTGAAGCCCTGGTGGACGGCATCTTCGCCGTCGCCATGACCCTGCTCGTGATCGAGCTGAAGCTGCCAGAACATGTGCCAGCCACCAGCAGTGCGGAACTGCTGCATGTGCTGGGTGAACTGGCGCCGACTTTTGGCTCCTGGGTCATCAGCTTCCTGGTGCTGGCGATCTTCTGGGTCGGCAACCATCGCCTGTACAGCTACGTACGCCACCTGGATGGGCCGCTGACCTGGTACACCATCCTGATGCTGGCCGGTGCCAGCTTGCTGCCGTTCGCCTCGGCCGTGAACGGGCGCTTCCTGTCGCAGCTGGCGCAAGCGGATGCCAGCGTGATGACGCTGATGGCCATCGGCTCGCTGCTGGTGGCGGCGCGCATTTACCGGCATCCGGAGCTGTGCGCGCACCCGATGGACAAGGCGAGCTATGCCGGCGTGTGCATCCGCCAGGGCATCCTGATTGCCGTGGCGGCACTGACCGTCGTGCTGGCGGGGCAGGCGCCCGGCATGGCCAACTTCGCCTTCATGCTGCTGTTCCTGGTGCGGCCATTGAGCAATGTACTGACGCGCCGCCTGCGCTAAGCCTGGGCTTGCTTGAAGTCCTCCCCGGCCCGGCGCAGAATAGCCATGGCGCCTGGACAGGAGGACTTATGGTTGGCGAGCAAGAAGGCGCTTCCTTGGCGCATGAGCGACGCCACGCAGAGATTGAACGCGACGTTGCCATCATCAGAGCCAACTACGCAAGGAAAGAAGACATTGCGCGGCTTGAAACCCAGATGGCGCGCATGGAAACACGCCTGGTCAAATGGGTGATCGGTGCAATGGCCGCAAGCATCGTCAGCGTCATCGGAACTGCTTTGAACCTCGCGAAACTATTTATCTCCTGACCGCGCTCAGAACATGCGCGCCTGGCTGCGCTCGCCCAGCAAGTCGAGCAGGAGTTTCTTGATCGGGGCGGGCAGCGCGGCGCCGGGAATGGCGGCGGCGTCGAGCCAGGCGTAGCGCTGTTCGCCGGCCAGCGCGGCGCGGCTGGAAAGCGTTACCAGCAAGGGGTGGATGTGCAGCTTGTAGTGGGTGAAGATGTGCAGCACCGGCAACAGGCGCTCCAGGGATTCCATCGTGCCGAACGGCTGTACCGCGGCGGCCACTGTCGCATCGCCGGGTGGCTCGGCTGGCGCGGCGAGCGCCGTGTGGCCTGCCAGTTCGGGCAGCGACAGCAGGCCGCCCCAGATGCCGCTGGCTGGACGCTGTTCCAGCAGCACCTGGCCGCGATCGACTACCAGCAGCATGTGCGCCGCTTTCTCCGGCGTGGCCTTTTTCGGCTTGCGCACCGGCAGTTCGGCGGTGCGGCCGGTGGCGAAGGCGACGCAGCGCGGCGCCATCGGGCAGCGCTCGCAGGAGGGGCTGCTGCGCGTGCACAGCGTCGCCCCCATGTCCATCAAGCCCTGGGTGTAAGCCTCGATACCTTCGGCCGGCGCCAGCGCTTCCGCGCGCGCCCACATGGCTTCTTCGGTCTTGCGTTCGCCGGGGTAGGTGTCGATGCCGAATACGCGCGCGAACACGCGCTTCACATTGCCGTCCATGATGGCGGCGCGGCGGCCGGCGGAGAACGCCGCAATGGCGGCTGCCGTGGAACGCCCGATGCCGGGCAGTTCGGCGAGCCGGGCCGGGTCGGCGGGAAATACGCCGCCATACTCGGCCACCACGCGCTGCGCGCACTTGTGCAGGTTGCGGGCGCGGGTGTAGTAGCCCAGGCCGGCCCACTGCGCCATCACGTCTTCAACCGGCGCGGCGGCGAGCGAAGCGAGGGTAGGGAAGCGTTCGAGGAAGCGCGCGTAATACCCCAGCACCGCCGAAACCTGCGTCTGCTGCAGCATGATTTCGGACAGCCACACCAGGTAGGCATCGCGGGTGTTCTGCCACGGCAGGTCGTGCCGGCCATGTTGCTTCTGCCACGCAACCAGCGTGGCAGAAAAGCTCGGGTCTTGGTACTGCAATTACGCCGCTGCCTCCAGTACGACATGATCGGCCGCAATGGCATCGCTGATGGCGGTAGCCAGTGCGGCCAGCTTGGCCTTCTGAGCCTCCAGCTCGGCCTGGGTGGTCTCGAACGCTTCGATCTTCTGCTCCAGCGTATCGGTCGCATCGTGGATGCGCGCGATCGATTGCTGGCGGTGTTTCAGCTGCTCCTTGTGCTGGCGGATCTGCGCTTCCAGCGGGGCCATGATCACCTTCAGCCAGGCATCGGTATCGGCATTGGCCGCCTTGAAGCAGCGCTTGACTGCCGACGCCACGGAATCGAAGAAGCGCTCCATCAGCACCACGCGCGAAGTGGTCAGCATCACGGCGGTACCGAACTGCTTCTCGTAGATGCCATGGGCTTCGTTGATCTCATCGCGGTACTTGGCCAGCGAGAAGGCCATCGGCAGCGGCAGGGTCAGGCCGTGCTCCGCCGAGAACTTCTTGTACATGGTTTCCATCATGCTGCGGATCTCTTCGATCTTGCGCTCCGATTCATCCAGGTTGGCGTGGATGTTGTCGAAGTAAATCTTGATCGCATCGCGCAGGCCGGTGGTGAAGCGGCTGTTCTGCATTTCGGCACGCGCCTTGATCAGGTTGTCGCGCAGGATGCCCATGCCCAGGCTGGAATACAGCTCGGTGGACAGGCGGGTGAACACGGCGCGCGTGGCCTGCAGCTTGAACAGGCTTTCGTCGAACTCCTTCTTCTCCGCTTCCACGCGGCGTGCCATGTGCGCAATCACCGACTGGTTCTTGCCGCGCAGGCCCTTCAACTCCAGCAGCTGCTCGACGATGCCGCGCGTCTTGGCCGACAGCGCCGCGTACTGGGCACCGCTGAGCGCTGCCAGTTCGTCGCCCAGGCGGCGGCGGATGATGTCCTTGCGCGCCGGGATCAGTTCGTTGAACAGCGCGCTCTCGAGTTGCTTCATGCGGCTCTTGTGCACCAGCTCATGGTCGCCGGTGATCTTGCCCAGCAACGCCTTCTGCGCCGAGACCGGGAACACCTGGCGCGCATCGAGTCCCAGCATATGGGCGGCGTGCTCGCGCTGGCGCGCGATGGCCGATTCGATTTCTTCTTCGCTGCGCAGCGGGTCCCACATCGAGTCGATCTTGTTCAGCACGACCATGCGGCCGGCGCCGTTGCCGATGTGGGTGCGCCACACTTCGATATCGCTCTTGGTGACGCCGGTATCGGCGGCCAGGATGAACAGCACCGCATGCGCGTGCGGGATCATGTTCAGCGTCAGTTCCGGCTCGGTACCGATGGCGTTCAGGCCCGGCGTATCGAGGATCACCAGGCCTTGTTTCAGCAGCGGGTGCGGGAAATTGATGATGGCGTGGCGCCACTGCGAGATCTCGACCAGGCCGTTGTTGTCCAGCGTGGCGCCCATGTCGGGATCGTTCTCGTCGTACAGGCCGTAGCGCTTGGCTTCCTCGACCGGCACATGGCGGGTCAGGCTGACCTGCTTGAACACTTCCTGCATATGTTCCGGCGAATCGAGCTGCAGCGGCAGGACGGTCCAGGCGTGCGGCTCATCGCGGTAGTCGCTGGTCGACAGGTTTTCGGCGCGCGTTTCGATCGGCAGCAGGCGGATGCAGGCAGGATACGCCGGGTCGTACATCAGCTCGGTCGGGCACATGGTGGTGCGGCCGGCTGCCGAGGGCAGGATGCGCTGGCCGAAATCGGCGAAGAAGATCGAATTGATCAGTTCAGATTTGCCGCGCGAAAATTCCGCCACAAAGGCGACCGACAGCTTGTCGTCGGCCAGTTTGGATAGCGTTTGCGCCAGGCGTTGTTCGGTCGCGGCGTCGGACAGATCGGCCTGCACGATCCAGTCTCGGTAGTTTGCGACGGCGCCCATGACGCCTTGGCGCCATTGGCTGTATTGTTCGAGGTCCCGTACCATTAGCTTCTCGTTATTTCTGGCAGTTTACACAATAAAAAGTAGATCGTTGGCCCTGCTTGATCTGGCGCACAGGCGCGCCGCAACAACGGCAAGGCACACCAGCACGATCATAGACGAAATATGACTGTTGGAAATACCCTGATTGTCCATTTACCCCGATAAAATCGCGTAAAGTGCTGCCTCCTTGCACAATTGCCTCGGCCAGCACGTCGCGGATGGCCTGTGCCAGCCGGTCGTAGCGGGCCGCGCTGATGCGGTTGGCGGCGGTTTTCGGGTTGATTCCGGCCCGGAACAGGCTTTCAGAACAGTAAATATTCCCCACGCCCACCACGAGGTCGCCGGCAATCAGTACCTGCTT
This sequence comes from Duganella sp. CF458, assembly GCF_900113115.1. Taxonomy (GTDB): domain Bacteria; phylum Pseudomonadota; class Gammaproteobacteria; order Burkholderiales; family Burkholderiaceae_D; genus Rugamonas. The sequence goes on from NZ_FOOF01000009.1 coordinate 21,081, forward strand.
GATCGCTGCGCTGCGCGTGCGGGTCTGTTCGAACAGCAGTTTGCCGGTAAACGCCGGCCCCAAAGGCTCCACGCCCAGGCCGCGCAACAGCGTGTGCTGGGCCAGGTCGCCGTCTTGCATGGCATGCCACAGCACGGCGCCAAAGCGGCGTGGATCGGTCAGCCGCAGCACATGCTTGCCGTCCGCGCCTTCCACCGTCATGTCGAAATGATCATGTTTTTCCGGCGGTATGCCGGTGGGCAGCACGCGCAGGTGGCCGCTCATGCCAAGGTGGATGATCAGCGTGCCATGCTCGAATTGCAGCAGCAGGTATTTGCCGCGGCGGTCGGTTGCCACGATGCGGTGGCCGGCCAGCAGCTCCGGCAGCTCGTCCGGAAAGGGCCAGCGCAAGCCGTCGCGGCGCAGCACCACGTTGCGCACGATGCGGCCTTCGATGTGGGGAGCGACACCGCGCCGGGTGACTTCTACTTCTGGCAATTCAGGCATGAGGGTGGTTTTCTACAGGTTGGCGTAGAATCAAGTCTTGAGCCCGATTTGCAGGATCTCCCTTTGAAAAACGCATTCGCCATTGTAACCCTGTCGGCCCTGGTGTCCGCCTGTGCAGTCGTGCCGCCGGAACCGGCCGCGCCCGAGCCTGCAACCCCCTCAGTCGCACCGCCCACGCCGGCCGCCGACGCCATCGCCAAGGCCGCCCCGCCTGACGACAAGCTGCCCAATGTCGAATTGACCAGCGACTTGTTCTACAAGTTGACCAAGGCGGAACTCGATTTCAAGCGCGGCCAGTGGCAAAGCGCATATGTGGCGATGATGGTGCTGGCACAGCAGACGCGCGATCCGCGCCTGGCGCGCCGCGCTTCCGAGATGGCGCTGTCGGCCAAGCAGGGCAACGAGGCGCTGGCGGCGATCCGCCTGTGGCGCGAGCTGGCGCCCGATTCCGAGGAGGCGGCGCAATACTTCCTCGGCTTTGCCGTGCTGGGCGACGACCTGGGCGAGGCGGAAACCCTGTTCGCGCAGCGCCTGAAAGCCGCGCCGCCGAACGGCCGTCCGCTGCTGATGTTCCAGATGCAGCAATTCCTGCTGCGCGCCAAAGACAAGACCGCCGCCTTTGGCTTGATGGAGCGCGTGCTGCAGCCCTACCTGAATACGCAGGAAGCGCACCTGGTGCTGGCACAGGGCGCCAACGCCGCCACCGATGCCGGGCGCGCCCGCGCCGAAGCGCAGAAAGCGGTTGCCATCAAGCCCGATTCCGAACTGGCCACGCTGACCATGGCGCAAATGCTGGGCGACCTGGATGGCGCGCAAAAGCTGTTCGCCGACTTCCTGCAGAAATATCCGTCCGCGCGCGAAGTGCGCTCGGCCTATGCCCGCCTGCTGGTGGAGCAGAAGCAGTACGACCAGGCGCGCGAGCAATTCCTGTTGTTGCTGAAAGAGCAGCCCGACCATCCCGGCACCGTGTACGCGCTCGGCATCCTGGCCCTGCAAGGCCAGGACAACAAGTCGGCGGAAGGCTATTTCAAGCGCTATGTGGAAGTGCTGGATGCGGCGCCTGATCCGGAGCGCGATCCGAACAAGGCGCTGATGTTGCTGGCCCAGATCGCCGAAGAAAAGGGCGACCTCGATGGCGCGCTGGCGTGGCTGGACAAGATCGACGGCGAAGATGCGCGCACCATCCTGGCGGCCCGCCTGAAACGCGCCCACCTCACGGCCCGCAAAGGCGACGTCGACGGCGCCCGCGCCCAGTTGAAAGACATCACGCCGGCCGACCCGGCCGAGCAAGTGCAGATCCTGCAGACTGAAGGCCAGCTGTTGCGCGACTCCGGCCGCGTGCAGGAAGCCTTCAAGACCTTGCAGGATGGCGTGCTGCGCTTCCCCAACAGCCCTGACCTGATGTATGACTACGCGCTGGCGGCCGAAAAGCTGGGCAAGGTGGAAGCGATGGAAACCGCGCTGCGCAAGGTGATCGAATCGGTGCCCGACAATCACCACGCCTACAATGCGCTGGGCTACTCGCTGGCGGACCGCAATGTGCGCCTGGACGAAGCCTATGAACTGATCGACAAGGCATTGAAGATGGCGCCGGGCGATCCGTACATCATGGACAGCATGGGCTGGGTGCTGTTCCGCATGGGCAAACTGCAAGAAGCCGAGCAATCGTTGCGCCAGGCCTATGCGCTGCGCAGCGACGCAGAAATCGCTGTCCACCTGGGCGAAGTGCTGTGGAAGCAGGGCGACAAGGCCGGCGCCGCCAGGTTGTGGCGCGAAGCGCGCGACAAGGACCCGAAAAACGACGCGCTGCGCAGCACGCTGGCGCGCCTCAACGCTGGAATCTGATGAGCTTTAAGACACTTGCCGCCCTCGCCGGCGCGGCTGCCATCTTGTGCGGCTGCGCCACCACGCCATCCGCCCCGCCATCGACTGCCGTCGTTGCGCCGTATGCCGACAGCGTGGCTTTGTCGGGCCGGCTGAACGTGCGCTACCTCAAGGACGGCAAGCAGGAATCGAGCACCGTCAAATTCGACTGGAAGCAGGACGCGCAGAGCACCGACGTCGCGCTGTTCGACCCGTTCGGCAGCAAGGTCGCCACGATCAATGTGACGCCGCAGGGCGCCACGCTGCGCGAAGGCGGCAACAAGCCTCCGCTGAGCGCGCCAAGCGTCGACGCCCTGAGCGCGCGCGCCCTCGGCTGGGCGCTGCCGGTGGCCGGGTTGCGCGGCTGGCTGCAAGGCCATGCCACCGCTGCCGATGGCAAGCCGTGGTCGGCCAGTCCCGCCCACAGCGAAGTGAGCACGCGCGAAGGCTGGCGCCTGCACTACACCGACTGGCAGCCCGGCAGCTCACCGCCGCGCCCGAAACGGATTGATGCCGAGCATCCGGGCGGCGGGGATGTGCAGCAAATGGCCTTGCGGATCGTGCTCTCCGAATAATATGAACAGCCTGTTGAACTGCCCGGCCCCGGCCAAACTGAACCTGTTCCTGCACGTGAACGGCCGTCGTGCCGATGGCTACCATCTGCTGCAATCGGTATTCCAGATCATCGATCGCTGCGATCGCCTGCATTTCTCGCTGCGTGGCGATGGCGAGCTGCACCGCATCAATGACATCCCGGGCGTTCCCGCCGAGCAGGACCTGGTGATCCGCGCCGCCCGCATCCTGCAGGCGGAAGTCCGGCGCCGCACGGGTGCGCTGCCGCCCGGAGTGAATATCACCATCGACAAGATCCTGCCCATGGGCGGCGGCCTGGGCGGTGGCTCCTCCGATGCGGCCACCACGTTCATGGCGCTGAACCGGCTGTGGGGCGCCGGGCTGCAGCGCGAAGAACTGATGGCGTTGGCGCTGCCGCTCGGCGCCGACGTGCCGTTCTTTATCTTCGGCCAGACCGGCTTTGCCGAAGGCGTGGGCGAAGAGCTGCAAGCGGTCGACGCACCGGACTGTTGGTATGTGGTTATCGAGCCAGGCGTGGCTTGCCCGACGGCGCAGATTTTTACCTCCGAGCATTTGACAAGGGATACTCCGCCCGTTAAGATGTCGGACTTTTCCAGCCACCACGCAAATCGACAAGATCTGCGCCAGTTTGGAAAGAACGATTTGCAACAAGTGGCGTGCCGCTTATTCCCGCAGGTAGCAGAAGCGGTAGAATGGCTGGGCGCTTACGGTGACGCCAGGATGACTGGCTCCGGAGCTTGTGTGTTCGTCGCAGTCCAAAGCGAAGGACAGGCCGATGCGGTACTTGCGAAAGTGCCGGGCGCCTGGACCGGATGGAAAGCGCGGGCGCTGAAACAGCATCCGATCATCGCAAAGTTGTGAAGCGTAAAAAGATTTGGTTTTTCGTGAAATAGGCTATATAATGTCGGCCTACTGACGAAAGACAGTCAGTTAAGAGTAGGGGAATCGCCAAGCTGGTTAAGGCACCGGATTTTGATTCCGGCATACCAAGGTTCGAATCCTTGTTCCCCTGCCACCGTTTTCCCTGGTTCTGTCGAGGCAGCAGTCTCCAGCCAGGGTGAAGACGAAAGCTCCTGCTCCGCAGGAGTGCCTCAAGAATTCAACACTATCTCTCGGGACTCCCATGGCTTACGAAAACCTGATGGTTTTTACCGGCAACGCTAATCCAGCCTTAGCAGAAGGGGTCGCGAAAAATCTCGGCATCCCACTCGGCAAAGCAGTCGTTTCGAAGTTCTCGGACGGCGAAGTCATGGTCGAAATCAACGAAAACGTCCGTGGTAAAGATGTCTTCGTCCTGCAATCGACCTGCGCACCGACCAACGACAACCTGATGGAACTGATCCTGATGGTCGATGCCCTGAAACGCGCGTCCGCCGGCCGTATCACTGCTGCAATTCCTTACTTTGGCTATGCCCGCCAGGATCGCCGCCCGCGTTCCGCCCGCGTGGCCATTTCGGCAAAAGTGGTAGCCAATATGCTGGAAGAAGCCGGCGTCGAGCGCGTCCTGATCATGGACTTGCACGCTGACCAGATCCAGGGCTTCTTCGATATCCCGGTTGACAATATTTACGCGTCGCCAATCCTGCTGGGCGACCTGCAGAAGAAGAACGAAGAAGACTTGCTGGTGGTGTCGCCGGACGTCGGCGGCGTGGTACGTGCCCGTGCACTGGCCAAGCGCCTGAACTGCGACCTGGCCATCATCGACAAGCGCCGTCCGAAAGCCAACGTGTCCGAAGTGATGAATATCATCGGCGACGTTGAAGGCCGCAACTGCGTGATCATGGACGACATGGTCGACACCGCAGGCACCCTGGTCAAGGCTGCCGAGGTGCTGAAAGAGCGCGGCGCCAAGAAAGTGGTCGCTTACTGCACCCACGCTGTGCTGTCGGGCCCGGCAATCGACCGCATCTCTGGCTCTTCGCTGGACGAGCTGGTGGTGACCGACACCATCCCGCTGTCCGAGGCCGCCAAGGCATGCGGCAAGATCCGTCAACTGACCTGCGCACCGTTGCTGGCAGAGACCTTCAAGCGCATCATCAAGGGCGATTCCGTGATCTCCCTGTTCGTCGACTAAACGATTTTCCGGCCGCGGCGCAAGCCGTGGCCGATTTGTTGAAGTGCCCTGGTCGCGGGGCACTTCGTTTCTCAACAAGGCGCCAGCCTTGTTTTATTTTTTGGAGTATTCCATGAAAGTTGTAGCATTCAAACGTGATCTGCAAGGTACGGGTGCGAGCCGCCGCCTGCGCAATTCCGGCCAGACCCCTGGCATCATCTACGGTGGCACCGAAGCCCCTGTGACCATCGCCCTGGACCACAACGCACTGTTCCACGCGCTGAAAAAAGAAGCTTTCCACTCCTCCATCCTGGATATGGAAATCGACGGCGCCGTACAGAAAGTGCTGCTGCGTGACTTCCAGATGCACGCGTTCAAGCAACTGGTTCTGCACGCTGACTTCCAGCGCGTTGACGCCAACAAGCCACTGCACGTGAAAGTTGCCCTGCACTTCGAAAACGCTGACGTGTCCCCAGCTGTCAAGCTGCACTCCGCAACCATCAGCCACGTGGCCAACGAGATCGAAATCTCCTGCCTGCCAGCTGACCTGCCAGAGTTCCTGACCGTTGACCTGTCGAAGATGGATGTCGGCCAGTCGATCCACGCTTCCGAACTGAAGCTGCCGAAAGGCGTGACCATCGTGACCCACGGTTCCGATGCCACCGTCGCTACCGCATCCGTGCCAGCCGGCGCTGTTGCTGCTGAAGCCGCTGCTGCCAAAGAGTAATCCTCTTTCGCGCCGCATGAAGAACCCCGCCCCGGCGGGGTTTTTTGTTGTCAGGCTGCGGGACGCGGCTGTGGTGCCGCCGGCGGCACCACGATGGCCTCGTTCAGGCGCATGAACTTGAAGCCTGCCAGGCCGTTGTTGGCGCGTGCCTGGGTGCGCGCAATGAAAGCTGCGAAAGATTCTTCGCGCACTGCCGGCGCCGACGAATGCAGGAAGCGGCGCGCGCCCTGCGCATCAAGCACGACCAGGCCGACGTGGGTCACCATGTGCTGGCCCTTGCGCAGCGACACCACTTGCACCATATCGCCTTCGTCCAGCGTGCCGAACTCCTGCAGCGCGCGGTCGACCGGCAGGAAGGCTTCCAGCGTATCCTGCAGCGGGATGTCGCGCCGCACATGGTGCTGGGACAGCAGGAATTGCGCGCGGTCGACGCGCATGGCATAGCGCGCGCCGCTGCTGGCATCGGATACCAGCCAGCGGTTGTTGATGTTCCAGTCCACTTCCATGTAGTGGTTGCGGCTGGCCACGCCGATCACCCCGTCCTTGTAGCGGATGCGCTGCAATGTCCAGAAGAACTCTTCCCACGAGGCGCTGAGCGCCATCGCATAGGTATGTTCGGCGAACACCAGGCAGTCGCTGGCGGACAAGCTGTACATCGGCAGCGTGTCGTGCAGCTCATAGGGGAACTCGCCCAGCAGGTTCAGCTGGTATGGCTGGCCGATATTGCGGCGACCGATGGCGGCGATGCGCTTGCGCAGGTCCGGTTCGGTACGCCGCACGTCGGCGATGAAGGCACCGGCTTCCTGCGGCGACATCTGGTAAATCTGTTTCGGAGCGGCCGCCGCGGTGAGCGCGGCGGCCAATACTATGCTGGCAAGGAGGGGCATGTTCAGGCAGCTTGGGTGGGGGACGGCCAGGTGAAGTAAGACTTCGCGATATAGCCCCAGGGTACGGCCACGATGGCCAGCAGCACGCCGAGGAAGGCATAGGTGGTGCTTTCCGCCGGCGAGCCGACCAGTTCGCCGCGCGCCCAGAGCGGGTAGGCGACGATTGCCAGCCACATCACTTTGTAGAAGACTTCCAGCAGGATGATCGGCAGCATCTTCACCGGCCGCAGCAGGCCCAGGCCGGCCAGCGTGGCAAAAGCGGTCCACACCGTCCAGGCCACCGCCTGGTTCGGCTCCCACTGGCCCTGGTGGGTCAGGATTTCGGTCCAGGTCGTCTGGCCCAGCATGAAGAACATCAGCGCGTAGAGCAGGCGCAGCAAGTAGAGGTTGATGCGCATGACGCCTTCATGCCGCGGATCGCGCTGCCACAGGCGGGCCAGCATCAGCCCACCTCTTTCAGCATGGTTTCGACTTCGGCCAGGCGGCCGTTCATGTTTGCCAGCGTGGCGTGCATGGCCGCCAGCGCGGCAGCGTTTTCAGCCTGCGCGGCAGCCGAACGTGCCGCCAGTTCGCGGTACGCCTCGGCGCTGGCGGATTCGGCGCGCGCCTTGTGCGCGGCAGACCAGTACTTCATGCCAAAGACCACCAGCACGGTGGCCAGCGGCAGGCCCAGGGTCAGCAGGTAAATATGTTCGGACATACGGTCATTCCTCTTCCAGGTTGAGATGTTGGGCGGCTTCCACGATCGCTGCGGGATCGAGCGTCAGGCGGAAATCGGCCACTTCGAAGTAGTTCAGCGCCTTGCCGTCGCTGGAGAGTTCATGCTGGCTGGTGACGAGGCCAGCCGCTTCCAGCTTGGCAAGGTGCAGGTGCAGCAGCGGACGGCTGATGCCTACGTCGCGCGCCAGTTGGCTGACGTAGTTGCGGCCGTCCGCTTTCAATGCAGCGATGATGCGCAAGCGGTGCGGATTGGCGAGCGCTTCGAGCACGGGCAGCAGTTTTTGCATGCCACTCACTTCAACAGCAGGCGGCAGTTGGCGCTTACCGATTCGGTCGCCATCGCGCCTTTGTCGCCACGTGCGGCTTGCATGCACAGGGCGAAGGCCTCTTCCTTGGTTTTGGGGCGCTCGCATTGTTCGGCAAGTCGGGCGTTCTGGGCGCTCAACATCCGGTTTTGTTCAAGCAGCTGGTCAATGCGTTCCTTGTCGCCGATTTGAGCGTCGGCTGCAAACGCTGGCGCGGCCAGGATTGAAGCCAGCAGCAGGGTGGTCGAATATTTCATGGCACGTCCTTTCTGTTTTAAATTGAAGACACGTGTAATAAATATCTTACATGTGAAAGCTGGTGTCAAGAAATAAATTTGCCTGCATCCGATTCCACGGACAGGAACTTGCCGGTGTTCTGGCTGGCCAGAGTGGTTGTTGTGGCGCGATACCTGGAACGCTGACAAGGCACCCTCGAAATAGTTCCGTCGCTACCTGTGCGCCGGCGCAAAGCGTAAGGCGCGAAAATGGCAAACAATGGTGGCTTGCCGACAGCGGGAAGCTGCTATGGAACAGTTGACTCCGGATGACCGAATTGCCGGACAGGAGAAAGCCTTGGATGCCGTCAATTGCGAACTGGCCTTGCTGCGACAACATGTGGACGCACGCTTTGCCAGCATGCAGGCTTCATTTGATGCGCAGTTCGCCAGCATGCAGGCATCCTTTGACGCGCAGTTCGCCAGCATGCAGGCATCAACCGACGCGCAATTTGCCAGCATGCGGCAATATGTTGATGATGGCTTCGTCAAACTGCGTCTCGAGATGCAGATTTATACGCGGGATGAAATCGCCCAAGCCATCGCACCGCTGCAAGTACAAATCGATGCCTTGCGCAACCATGTGGACCGCATCAGCCGCTGGGGTTTCGGCATGATGGCCACCATGATCCTACTGGGCGAAGTGGCCTTGCTGGCACGCGGGCTGTTCGGTTGAGGTCGAGGGTATAATTTGCGGCTTTGCTACTGCTACCGCAAGACCATGCCCATCCGATTGATCGTTGGCCTCGGCAACCCCGGTGCCGAATACGAACAGACCCGCCACAACGCCGGCTTCTGGCTGGTGGACAATCTCGCCAATTCGCTGCCGAATGCGCGCCTGCAGCGCGAGTCCGGCTATAACGCGATGGTGGCCAAGACCGTCATCGGCGGCAACCAGGTCTGGCTGCTGGAACCGCAAACCTATATGAACCGTTCCGGCCAGTCGGTCGGCGCGATTGCGCGCTTTTACAAGATTCAGCCGGACGAAGTGTTGGTGGTGCACGATGAACTGGACCTGCCGCCGGGAGCTGCCAAGCTGAAAAAAGGCGGCTCGTCGGGCGGCCACAACGGCCTGAAGGACATCACCTCCGTGCTCGGCACCCAGGACTACTGGCGCCTGCGCATTGGCATCGGCCACCCGCGCACCCTGAACCTGAACCAGCCGGTGGCCGATTTCGTGCTGCACCGCCCGCGCCGCGAAGAGCAATTGCTGATCGATGAAGCGATCGAAAAAGCCTTGCGCATCATCCCTACCGCTGTCGCCGGCGACTTCACCAAGGCGACGATGGAACTGCATACCAATTAAGTGCTGCCGGCGCCGCCCTGACGCAGCAGGCGCCACACCATCCCTGCCACCACCGCCACGCCCAGCACCAGCACGCCCCACAGGATCACAAGGCGGTTCTGGGCTGCGCTGTTGTCGGCGCTCGCGCGCTTGGCGGCGTTGGCCAATGCCGCCAACTGCTCTTGCGCCGCACCGGCGGTAGCGCGTTCCAGCGTGCGCAATTCCGCTGGCGTGAAGCCGGGCGCCACCTCGCCGATATCGCGCGCGGCCGGCGCTGCCTTGTCGCGCCCGACAGCCAGCGTGTAAGGCGGCGTGCCGCCGGCGACGAAGACCAGCGTGGCCGGCTGCCAGCTGATGCGCAGCGCGGGCTTGACCGGCGGCGGCTGGTCGAAGCGCAGCACCCAACGCTCGCCGATCCAGACCGGGACTGCGATGTCGCCCGAAAAGCGCGTCTTGCCGTCTTGTTCCAGGCGGTAGAAGGTAGTGCGCACGGCCGGCTCAAAACGGAATTGGCCGGTGCGCCGCACTTCGACGTAGCTGCCCAGCATGGCCGGCAGCACCATATTGCCGCTGTCGACTTGCAGGCCGACGCCCAGAGGCGTGACGCCAGCCGGTTTGCTGTATTGCAGGTCGCGCGGGTCGCGACCCGGCTGCGCCGGCAGCAGCAGCGATTCGACCGGCGTTGCGGCCAGCCGGTGCACCGGCGCTTGCGCGCTGATGGCGGCAAACGGCAGCGGTTCTCCGCTGCGCCAGCTCAGGCGCGCGTAGCGCATCGGGCGGGCCGGAAACTCCAGCTTGTCGTTGGCCAGCGTTTCGTCGCTGGCATTGGCCAGCCAGCTCAACTCCGCGACGCCGACCGCCTCCCAACGTTTCAGGTCGTCGCTGGCCTCCAGCCAGACCTGGCCGGTATAGGTCTGGCGGCCGGGCGGCAGCGTGAAGTGCAGGGCGTCGACTGTCGGCGGCTCTGGCAATCCTTCCTGCCGCAAGTCGAGCACCAGTCCGGCCAGGCGCTCCTGCGTACGGCTGGCCGATGGCGTGCCTTGTTGCGCAGGCAGGCGCACGGACAGCACGCGGCCGTCGGTGGCGGTGCTGACTTCCAGCCCCGCCAGCGGGGCATCGGGGCGCTCCGCCATCAGCGGGAAGATACGCACCGGCAGGGCGCGATGGGTGGTGCTGGAAGCCGCATCCGGCTGGCGCAGCGCAAATGCCTGCGGCGTCCCGTGCGCATCGAACACGCGCAGATCGTTGAGCGAGGCCGAGCGCGCGTTCAGGTAGGCCTCGCGCGGCAACTGCAACTGGACCACGCTTGGTTTGCCGGCGACCGACAGCGGGATCAGGTGGGTATAGTCCTGCGGCATATCGCTTGCCGTGGTGGTGGCGACAGCAGCCGCCAGGAGCAGCGCGTTCATGCGGCTTCCTTTTCAGTTGCGCCGCCTCGGGCCGAGGGGTAGGGGGCGAGATAGCCGATACCGACCATCAGTGCGCCTACTCCGAGGAAGGAGACGATGCGTTCAACGCCGCCGACATTGGACAGGTCGACCAGGAACAGCTTGGCCACGACGACGCCGAGCAGCACTGCGCCGGCAATCCACAACTTGCGCTCCTGCTTGCGCGTCGCAAAGCGCATCAACAGCAGCGCGGTCACGCTCCACACCAGCGACAGCATGGCTTGCACGAACTGCGATGCAAACAGGTCGTCGAACCGGTAAGGCACGCCGACGTAATGCGACACGCTGCGCAGCAGCGCCAGGTTGAACCAGGCATAGGCGAGCAATGCGGCGCCGGCCAGCAGTTGCGGACGGTATGGCGCGAGCTTGTCCTGTAGCAGGCGGTAGGCGGCAATCGACAGCAGCAGCGCAAAGATGCTGGTCAGGTCGAGCGGGTTCGCCAGCGGAACGTAAGGCAGCGGTGCCATCGTGCCGTCCTGCGTCAGGTTCCACACCGCTACCAGCAGCAGCGACCAGCCGACACCCAGAGGCAGCAGCACGTCCCGGTACCAGGCAGCGACCGGCTTCACCGGCCAGGCATCGGTGCGCACACGGCGCATCAGCCAGGCCAGCGCGCCCATCATCAGCCAGGCCGGCAGGAAATTGGCCCAGGCCGGATCTGCGCCGCTGCCTTCCAGCCCGCGCGAAATCCAGTAGGCGCCTACCGGCCAGATCATCAGCCATGGGCCGGTGCTGCGCAGCGTGTGCAGCAAGACCAGCGGCGCCGCGCCAAGCTTGGAGCCGCGCATCAGCCACTCGGACAGCAACCACAGCGCCGCGTAGGCGAACCATACTTCGCCGGCCGGCACCGTGATGCTGCTATACAGCGCGCCAAGCATCCCGAGCGTGGTGAGGCCGAACAGCAGCCACGCGGGCAGCACGGCCGCACGCAAGGCCGGCCAGGACAGGCGTTGCGCCAGCTTGATCAACCATGGCGTGGTAGCGACGATTACCAGGTTGTAGGCGCTGGCACGCAAAGGGCTGTGCGGTTCGAAGTTGCCGCTGATCGCAATTTGGTAGTGGGCCAGCAGCCAGTTCGCGATGGTGGGCACGATCACCAGCAGCCACCACATTCCGGAGTACGCCAGCACGGCATTTGACCAGGCAGGTGGATACTCCGTGCCGTAGCGCTTCAGGGTCCATGCGCTGAACACGGCGCCGGCCAGCAGCATCACGCTGCCGAGGAATGGGGTGGCGAACAAGTCCGGCGAGACCGGGGCGACTTGCCAGTTCAGTGCCAGCAGGCCGGCCAGCACCAGCCCGGCCAGCAGTTGCGTGGCCACGGCCAGCCCGCGCGCCATCGGCCATGCCAGGCGGCGTCCGATCAGGGCCATCACGACCGCGGCAGCGAGGGCACTGGCCACCAGCAGGTTGGCCTGCAGCTTGCCGCTGGTACGAAGAATGACCTCGGTCCAGGCGCCGCCGACCAGCCAGATGGCGGCGCCGGCCAGGAACAGCCCGCCCAGCAGTTGCAGGCCGCCCAGTCCCGCATCGCCGGCATGGCGGCGGAAGCGCATCGCCATGATGCAGGCGCTGACCGCCAGCAGCAGGAAGCCCAGCCACAGGTTGGAATGCATCGCCGCTTCCTGGTCCAGCCCGGACACCGAGCCGATGAAGCTGACCCACGCGCCCAGTTGCACCAGCAGGCCGAAGCCCCACGCCAACGGCTGGCGCTGGCGCAGGCCGATCCAGACGATGCCGGCGCCTTCCAGGGCCCAGGCGGCGGAAGTCCAGCGTCCATCGAGCGCCATCGGGATGGCGAGCGTGCCGAACACCACGGCGAGCGCGGTGAACGCATCCACCAGCAGGCCGTAGGTCGCACGGCGGCGCGCCAGCGCCAGCGCCAGCCCGCCATAGAACAGGCCAAGTGCGAGGGCGGAATAAGCCATGCCGAATTCGAAGCCTTTGACCAGACCGAATTGCAGGCTGGCCGCCAGCATCGGCGTGCCGAATACCAGGGTGCCGTCGACGTAGCTTTTCAGCTTGGGCGCCTCGAGGTGGGCGTAAGCGACGGCGATGCCGACGTAGTAGAGGAAGAACAGGGCCAGGAAGCCTTGCACCGACAGGTAGAACTGCGGCTCATAGCGCAGCACGCCCCATGCGGTGCCGATGGCGAAGGTGAACGCGAAGCCGAGCAGGTTCAGTGCGCGCCAGGAGCGCTTGAGCGCAATGGCAAGGACGCCGGCATTGAGCAGGGCGTAGTAGCTGAACAGCGCGACGTGGCTGCCCTGGCCGGTGGAAGCCAGGATCGGCGCCGCAAAGCCGCCGGTAATGCCGAAGATGGCGAGCCATTGCGCGTTCTGCAGCACGGCCAGCAGGCAGGTGCCCAGGGTCAGCAGGAACAGCATGGCGAAAGCCAGGCCGCCGGGGATCAGGTGGTAGATGCGGAAAGCGCCGAAGACCACCAGCATCAGCACGGCCATGCAGGTGCCCTGCAGCGGCAGGCTGACGCCTTGATGGCCGACACGGATACGCCAGGCCCAGGCCAGCGCGGCCAGGTCGACGAGCACGATGCCGGCCAGGCGCAATTCGATCGGCACCGTGACGCGGGCGGCAGCGTATTTCAGCAGGAAGCTGACGCCGATGAAGAGGATCAGGAGACCGATTTTCGCTACCAGGTTGCCTTCAAACAGCCAGTTGCGGGCGGCAGTGAACCAGGCCGGCGGTTGGCTTGGCGGCAGGCTTGGCCGTGCTGCGGGGCGGGCCGGCACGGCGGTGTCCCGGGCGGCTTCCTTGGCGGCGGCCCAGGCCCGCTCGGCTTCATCGAATGGATTGGCGGGCGGTTCCGCTCGCGGCCCGGCGGGCGGTACGGCCGGTGCCGGCGCTGGTGGCACGGGCGGCGATGGGAGCGCTGCCGTACGTGCTACCAGCGGCTCGCGCTCGGCTGGTTTGGGCGGTACGGCTGGCGTCGCCGGGTTGGCCGGCGCTTCCGTTGCGACAGCAGCCGCTGGTGTCGCGGCGCTGGGCTTGAAGCTGGCAAGTGTGATCTCCAGCGCAGCAAAGTCACGCTGCAACTGGAGCGCATGCTCGCGTGCCTGGCGCGCATCGCGACGGGCCAGCCAGGCCCAGCGCGACACCACCGCCAGCACGATAAACCAAAGCAAATCCATGAATGCTCCCTATATTGTTCTAATGGCATTGTTTTCCATCGGTAACAATATTGCAAGCGCCAGCGATACCCGTATCGCCGTTTGTCCACAAACGTATCGGGAACTGATCCTGCTTAAACTTCCGCTTCCGGCACCAGCATCAGCAAATCCGTCACGCCCACGTCCACGCCCGCTTGGGACAGCAAGGTGGTGGCCTGGCCGCGGTGATGGGTTTGGTGGTTGAAGAAATGCTGCAGCAACAGCCCGAGCTGCCGCCGGTTGGTCTCGCCGTTCAAGCGGCGATAACTGATGACAGCGTCCAGGTCGGCGTCGTCCAGCCCTGCGGTCCATTGCAGGATCAGGCGGTCGAGCCAGGCGCGCCGCTCGCGCAGGGCGGCGAGCGAATCGCACAGCGGCTGATCCAGCGCAGCCGGCGCCGGCAAGGCCGCGATAGGCGCCAGCGCAGCGGCAAAGCGCGGGTGGCTGGCGATGCGCTTCAGCCAGATGGTGTCGGCCACGGCGATATGGTTGAGGGTCGCCAGCAGCGAACCGAAGAAGGCCCCGCGATCCGCCGCCAGCTCTTCTGCGGGCAAGCTGGCGGCCGCCGCGTACAACTTGTTGTTCATCCATTCGTTGTAGTGGGCCAGCAGGGGCAGATGGGCGGTTCTTGACATGATCTGGGGTACAATCTCGGTCTATTTGCGGAAAATTCCGTAGCAGAACAATATCATTTAAAGGTTTTCCATGAGTCTCAAATGCGGCATCGTCGGCCTTCCTAACGTCGGCAAGTCTACCCTTTTCAATGCACTGACCAAGGCTGGCATCGCCGCCGAGAACTATCCGTTCTGCACCATTGAGCCGAATGTTGGTGTGGTGGAAGTGCCGGACCCGCGCCTCGGGCAATTGTCCGACATCGTCAAGCCGGAACGCATCGTGCCGGCCATCGTGGAATTCGTCGATATCGCCGGCCTGGTGGCTGGTGCGTCCAAGGGCGAAGGCCTGGGCAACCAGTTCCTGTCCCACATCCGCGAAACCGATGCCATCGTCAACGTGGTGCGCTGCTTCGAAGACGAGAATGTGATTCACGTCGCCGGCCGCGTTTCGCCGCTGGACGATATCGAAGTGATCCAGACCGAGCTGGCACTGGCGGACTTGGGTACCGTCGAAAAAGCGATCCACCGCGAACAGAAGAAAGCCCGCTCCGGCGATAAGGATGCCGCCAAGCTGGTGGCCCTGCTGGAAGTCCTGGTGCCGCACCTGAACGAAGCCAAGCCAGTGCGCGCAATGGGCCTGGGCGCCGAGGAAATGGCCCTGATCAAGCCGCTGTGCCTGATCACCGCCAAACCAGCCATGTACGTTGCCAACGTCTCCGACAGCGGCTTCACCAACAACCCGCTGCTGGACCAGTTGACCAAGTACGCTGAAGCGCAAAACGCGCCGATCGTCGCCATCTGCGCCGCGATCGAAGCGGAAATCGCCGAATTGGACGATGCCGACAAAGCCGCCTTCCTGGCCGACATGGGCATGGCAGAACCGGGCCTGGACCGCCTGATCCGCGCCGGCTTCAAGCTGCTCGGCCTGCAAACCTACTTCACCGCAGGCGTGAAGGAAGTGCGCGCCTGGACCATCCACGTGGGCGACACCGCGCCGCAAGCGGCAGGCGTGATCCACACCGACTTCGAGCGCGGCTTCATCCGCGCCCAGACCATTTCCTTCGACGACTACATTGCGTTCAAAGGGGAATCCGGCGCCAAGGATGCTGGCAAGATGCGCGCAGAAGGCAAGGAATACGTGGTCAAGGATGGCGACGTGCTGAACTTCCTGTTCAACGTCTAAAATCCTATGCTCCTACCAAGCCGCGCCATGCGCGGCTTTTTTATTGGATTTCTTCCGGGCCAGAACTGGCGAAGGTGGGTGCTACTTTGATTTGGCCTCGTGTTCGGCAATCGCCTTGGTGAAACTATCCATCAGGGGATTGGGCACCGCCAGCGACAGCTGGTAGTGCTCGATCTTGAAGCCATTGCCGGTGTTGACCAGCACGCCGCTGGCCTGGCAAGTGCCCATCTGCGTGTTGAGCTGCTCGTCGAACCACACGTATTTCTTATCCGGCGAGTAGTAGACGTTGCGCTTTTGCGCGGTGAAGCTCCATGCCTTCTTGCGGTCCCAGAAGCGCTTGGCCCAGGCCTTGAACTCCTTGTAGCGCCACACTTCGCTCTTGTCGGTGCCGATAAAAACGGCGTCCGGCGTGAACTTGTCCCAGTAATCGGGGCGGGTGTTGGCCGCGTCGTCGTGCCAGCCATCGACGAAAGCGTTGACCTGCTGGCGGAAGTCGGTGTCCGGGTCGGTTGCCAGGGCGCTGTGCATCATGAGGGCGGCGGCGGCGGCGATCAGCAGGCGTTTCATTCGGTTGTCTCCCGGGTCAATGTTGGTGAAATAGTATAATCGCCGGATTGTGCACAGCTTTCCATAAAAAACATGGCCTCCCCCAACGATAACGCCAGCATGGCGCTGTTCTGCGACTTCGAAAACGTCGCACTGGGCGTCCGCGACGCCAACTACGAGAAATTCGACATCAAACCGGTGCTGGAGCGCCTGCTGCTGAAGGGCAGCATTGTGGTCAAGAAGGCCTACTGCGACTGGGACCGCTACAAGGGTTTCAAGGGCCCGATGCACGAGGCGAACTTCGAACTGATCGAAATCCCGCACGTGCGCCTGTCCGGCAAGAACTCTGCCGACATCCGCATGGTGGTCGACGCGCTGGACCTGTGCTACACCAAGGCCCACGTTAACACTTTCGTCATCATTTCCGGCGACTCCGACTTCTCGCCGCTGGTATCCAAGCTGCGCGAGAACGCCAAGCGCGTGATCGGCGTGGGCGTGAAGGATTCAACTTCCGACCTGCTGGTGGCCAACTGCGACGAGTTCATTTTCTATGACGACCTGGTGCGCGAATCGCGCCGCCAGCGCCAGGCTACGCGCAATGACCGCGAGCAGCAGCCAAAGCGCACGCCGGAAGAGGAAAAGCGCCGCCGCGAAGAGATGGACAAGCGCCGCAACCAGTGCGTGGAGATCGCTTACACCACCTTCGATGCGCTGGCGGCCGAGCGCGGCGAGGGCAAGATCTGGGCGTCCGTGCTGAAGGAAGCGATCAAGCGCCGCAAACCGGACTTCAGCGAGTCGTACTACGGGTTCCGTACCTTCGGCAACCTGCTGGAGGAAATGAAAGCGCGCGGCCTGCTGGAATTCGGACGCGACGAGAAGTCGGGCGCGTACGTGTACCGCAGCAGCCAAGCGCCGGTAATGCCTGTTGTTGACACTTCGACCGACGCGGATGCGGGCGCCGCATCGGACAGCATTGCTGCCGAGGCGCAGGAAGGTGCCGAGGACGCCGCCGCTGCCGGCGAGGCTGGCGAAGCGCGCCGCGAGCGCGAGGGACGCGATAGCCGGCGCAATCGTGGCAATCGCGGTGGGCGTGGCCGTCGCGGCGAGGGCGATGCTGCTCCTGCTGCTGTCGAAGTGCCGGCCGATGCCGAAGTCGCTGCCGTGGCGGTGGTGGAAGAAGCGGCACCGGTGGTCGAGGCGCCGGTTGAGGTTCCTGCCGACGCGGCGCCGGCCAAGCGGACCCGCGCCGCTGCCAAGAAGCCGGCTGCCAAGAAAACCAGCTCGCGCGGCAGCAAGGTAGCGCAGGCCGCGGCCGATGCAGCGGAAGCGGTACAGCAGGCGCAGGCGGTGCTGACGGCTGCTGCGGAAACCGCCGTGGTGGCCGAAGCGGCGGCCGCCGAAACGTCGCTGGACGGCAAGCCTGCGGCGGCCAAGCGCTCTAGGAAGCCGGGCTTGCACAAACCGTCCGCGCGCAGCAAGCTGCCGAAAAAGCCGAAAGCGGAAGCTTAACGTTCGAAATTCGCCGCGCACCGCGCGGCGATATTTTTTCTGCCATACTCACGGGCACTATGCCCTTCATCTCCGAACTTTCCCTGTACCCGATCAAGTCCTGCGCAGGGCTGTCGCTGCAGCAAGCGACCTTGACCCGCGCCGGCCTGATGACCGAGCAAATCTATGACCGCGAATGGATGCTGGTCGACGCCGGTGGCGTCGCGCTGACCCAGCGCGACCATCCGCGCATGGCGCTGATCGTGCCGCGCCTGACATCGGAAACCATGGAGCTGCGCGCCCCCGGCATGCTGCAACTGGACATTCCCCTCGGCCTGCCCGACCCGGAAACGGCGCCGACGCTGCAGGTGCTGGTCTGGGACGATACCGTGTTGGCCTACGATTGCGACGACACCACCGCCACCTGGTTCAGCAAATTCCTCGGCGTCGAATGCCGCCTGGCGCGCTTCCATGCTAACGCCAAGCGCCTGACCAGCGGCAAGTGGACCAATGGCGAGCAGCATCCAACCTTGTTCTCGGACGGCTACCCGATCCTGGTGGTCGGCACCGGCTCGCTGCAGGACCTCAATGAAAAACTGCAGCAGCAGGGCCGCCCGCCGCTGCCGATGAACCGCTTCCGTCCCAACCTGGTGGTGGGCGACCTGGATGCCTTCGAAGAGGACTACACGGAGCAATTCCGCATCGGCCAGGCCATCCTGAAGCCGGTCAAGCCTTGTGCGCGCTGCCCGATGCCATCGGTCGACCAAGCCACCGGTGAATTCGGCCCCGATCCGCTGGATATCCTGCAAAGCTACCGTGCCAAGCCGGAAGTCGACGGCGGCATCTGTTTCGGTATGAATGCAGTCGTAGCAACAGGTGATGGTATAAAACTATCGGTTGGCGACCCAATCGAGGTTACACTGTCGTTTTAGTAGTGAATATCGGCCGGGCGATGGAGATCACGCAGAAAATCACGGGCAAGCAACCCACCCAGGCGGAACTGGCGGCCGAAAACCAGTCCCTGCGTGCCCGCCTTGCCTACCTGATCGAGCAGGCCGAACGCAATCATTCGATCATGACGCGCCACCAGGCGTTCGACCTGGAGATCGTCGGCGCGGCCAATTTCCCCGAGTTGATCGGCACGATTTTCCGCTCCCTGCCGGTGATTTCCGGCCTGGATGCGGTGACCCTGTCCCTGGTCGATGTGGATGACGATATCCGCACCGTGATGGAGAAGCTGGGCGTCGATTTCTCCGGCTTCCCCAACCTGATGTTCGTGCCGGACGTCGAAAGCCTGGCCTTCGATATCGAGCCGGGCCAGGCGCCCAAGCCATATCTTGGCATGTTCGACGCGCACCGGCACGGCCGCCAGTTCCCGCAGACGGGCATGCGCCTGCAAAGCGTGGGCGTGGTGCCGCTGCTGCGCAACAAGCGGCTGATTGGCTCGCTGAACCTGGGCAGCGCCGACCCGACGCGTTTCTCGCCCAGCCTGGGCACCGATTTCGTCGAGCATATGGCGTCCATCATCGCCATCTGCCTGGAGAACGTGATCTCCAATGAAATGCTGAAGTACATGGGCTTGACCGATGCGCTGACCGGGGTGTTCAACCGCCGCTACGTGGACCGCCGCCTGCTCGAAGAGATTGCGCGCGCGCGCCGGCAGTCGTATCCGGTGTCATTCATGTACATCGACATCGACCATTTCAAGCGCGTCAACGACACGGTCGGCCATGGCGGCGGCGATGAAGTGCTGCGCGAAGTGGCCAACCGCATCAAGGCCGAACTGCGCCTGTCGGACGCGCTGGCGCGTTTCGGCGGGGAGGAATTCGTGGTGCTGCTGATCGATGCTGACCTGGAGAGCGCGACGTATGTGGGCGAGCGCATCCGCGCCGGCATTGCGGCCAGCATGATCGGACTGTCGCATGGGGTGAAGGTGTCGATCACGGCCTCGGTGGGCGTATCCAGCCTGGCGCAGGTGCCGGAGGACGCATCGCCCGAAGAGCAGGCGACGCAGCTGATCGAACAGGCCGACGAAGCGCTGTACCAGGCCAAGGAAGGCGGGCGTAACCGGGTGATTCGCTACGCTGCGTAAAACCGGCCACCCGGTGCCCGACCCTGCGGGCCAGACACCGATTTAACGGTTTTCAAGCCAGCAGGTCGTTCTCGGCGCGCGCCACTTCCTCGGCGGTGCCGCGCAATACCACCACATCGCCCGCTTCCAGCGTAGTCCCGGCTTCTGCCTCAAGGCGCATCTTGCCGCGGCGGATGGCGGAGATCTCTGCTCCGGTTTCATCCAATCCCAGGTCCTTCACGCATTTGCCGATGCACGAGGCTTGCTCGCCGAGCGGCACGGAGTGCAGGCGCACCATTTCCGATTCTTCGCCGCTGTCGCTGGCGCCGTGGAAATAGCCGCGCAGCGAGGCGTAGCGCTCTTCGCGTGCGCGCTGCACGCGGTGCACCACGCGCCGCAGCGGCACGCCCAGCATCACCAGCGCGTGGGAGGCCAGCATCAGCGAGCCCTCCATCAATTCCGGCACCACTTCGGCGGCGCCGGCTTCCTTCAGCCGGTCCAGGTCCGAATCGTCGTGCGAACGCACGATGACCGGCAGTTCCGGCGCCAGTTCATGCACCAGGTGCAGTACCCGCAGCGCGGAAGGGGTTGAAGCGTAAGTGATCACTACCGCAGAAGCGCGCTTGATGCCGGCCGCCACCAGCGACTCGCGCCGCGCCGCATCGCCGTAGGAGACGTTGGCGCCGCCGGCTTGGGCTTCCTGCACCCGTAGCGGGTCCAGGTCCAGCGCCTGGTAGGGAATCTTCTCTTCGGTCAGCAGGGTGGCCAGCGACTGGCCCGAACGGCCGAAGCCCGCCACGATCACATGCTTCTGCGCCGACATCGTGCGCGCCGCGATATTGGTCAGGTTCAGCGACTGCATCATCCACTCGTTGGCGGAGAACTTCAGCACGATCCGGTCCGACTGCGCGATCAGGAAGGGCGCCAGCAGCATCGACAGCACCATCGAGGCCAGCACCACCTGCACCACGAAGGGGTCAACCAGCTTCATGCCGCCCACCACGTTCAGCAGCACGAAGCCGAATTCGCCGGCCTGCGCCAGTGCCAGGCCGGTGCGCATGGCCGTCGAGGTGGAGGCGCCGAACAGGCGCGCCAGGCCGGCGATCAGGGCGAACTTGAGCAGCACCGGGCCGGCCAGCAGCACCAGGACCAGCCACCAGTTCTCCAGCACCACGCGGGCGTTCAGCAGCATGCCGACAGTGATGAAGAACAGGCCCAGCAGCACGTCGCGGAAGGGCTTGATGTCCTCCTCCACCTGGTGCTTGTACTCGGTTTCCGAAATCAGCATGCCGGCCACGAAGGCGCCCAGCGCCATCGACAGGCCGGCCTGCTCGGTGATCCAGGCCGCGCCCAGCGTCACCAGCAGCAGGTTGAGCATGAACAGTTCCTGCGAACGGCGCAGCACGACGATGGTGAACCACTTGCGCATCACCTTCTGGCCCACGACCAGCAGCAGCAGCAGCACCACGGCAGCCTTAAGGCCGGCCAGCCCCAGGGTCTTGGGCAGGTCGGCCGGATTCTGCGCCAGCGCCGGGATCAGGATCAGCAGCGGCACCACCGCCAGGTCCTGGAACAGCAGGATGCCGATGATCTTGCGCCCATGCTCGCTCTCCAGTTCCAGCCGTTCGGTGAGCAATTTGACCACGATGGCGGTGGACGACATGGCCAGTGCGCCACCCAGGGCAAAGGACGCCTGCCAGCCGAGCTGGATCGAGGGCGGCAGCAGGAAATGGATGATCCAGCCGAACAGCATGGTGGCGGCAATGGTCAGTCCCACCTGCGCCATGCCCAGCCCGAACACGATCGAGCGCATGGCCATCAGCTTGGGCAGGGAGAATTCCAGGCCGATCGAAAACATCAGGAACACCACCCCGAATTCGCCCAGCAGTTCGGTGGCATGGCTTTGCTCGGCCAGGCCCATGGCATGGGGGCCAAGCAGGATGCCGACGGCCAGGTAGCCCAGCATCGGCGGCAGGTGCATCATGCGGAAGGCCACCACGCCGAGGACGGTGCTGCCGAGGAGGAGGAGGGTCAGTTCAAGGGGGGAGAACATCCGTTGTTTGTTTTGTCTGGCAAGTTTTTTGCTTATCTAATTCGGCTATACTTCGGGCATGAGTGTAACCCATGAAAAAACAATGCTGAAATCTTTTGATGCCAAGACCGCAACCCGTGCCCTGGAACTGGCGCGTGAGGCCTTGCAGATCGAAACGGAGGCCCTGGCAGCGCTGCATGCGCGCCTGGCCACCGACCAGACGGTGGGCCAGGCCGTGTCCCTGTTGCTGCAATGCAAAGGGCGCGTCGTGGTGTCCGGCATTGGCAAGTCCGGCCATATCGGCCGCAAGATCGCAGCGACGCTGGCCTCCACCGGCACCCCGGCCCTGTTCGTGCATCCGGCCGAAGCCGCGCACGGCGACCTGGGCATGGTGACCCCGGAAGACGTGGTGATCGCCATTTCCTATTCCGGCGAAGCGGCCGAACTGATGGCCATCTTGCCGGTGGTCAAGCGCATGGGCGGCCACGTGATCGCCATGACGGGCAAGCCGCAATCGAGCCTGGCCCGGCTGGCCGACGTGCACCTGGACGTGTCGGTGGCCAAGGAAGCCTGCCCGATGAACCTGGCGCCGACCGCTTCCACCACCGTCACCCTGGCGCTGGGCGACGCGATCGCCGTTGCGCTGCTGGACTTGCGCGGCTTCAAGGAAGAAGATTTCGCCCGCTCCCATCCAGGCGGCGCCCTCGGCCGCCGCCTGCTGACGCACGTGCGCGACGTGATGCGCAAGGATGGTGCCATCCCGGCCGTGGGCCTGGAAACGCGCCTGCCGGACGCGCTGCTGGAAATCACCCAGAAGGGCATGGGCATGACGGCCATTGTCGACGCCGCCAACAAGCCGGTCGGCGTGTTCACCGATGGCGACCTGCGCCGCATGATCGAGAAGGTGCAGGACTTCACCAAGGTGGTCATCAAGGATGTGATGCACCTGAACCCGCGCAGCATCGGCCCCGACCAACTGGCGGTCGATGCCGTGGCCGTGATGGAAGAATTCCGCATCAACCAGATGCTGGTGGTGGACCCGGACGGCACGCTGGTCGGCGCGCTGCACATCCACGACCTGACCCGCGCCAAGGTGATCTGATGACGTACAAACGCGAAGACCTGGTTGCCCGCGCAGCCAAGGTGCGCCTGTTCATCTTCGACGTGGACGGCGTGCTGACCGACGGCAGCCTGACCTATGGCGCCGACGGCGAAATGGTCAAGACCTTCAATGTGCACGACGGCCTGGGCATCAAGCTGCTGCAGGAAGCCGGGATCAAGACCGCGATCATCAGCGCCCGGCGCACGCCGATCGTGCTGGCGCGCGCCAAGGACCTGGGCATCGACTACGTGCACCAGGGCGGGCACGACAAGCTGACCCCGTTCAAGGCCCTGCTGGCCGAACTGGGCCTGGCCGAAGAGCAGGTCGCCTTCATCGGCGACGACGTGGTCGACCTGCCTTTGCTGAGCCGTGTCGGCTTTGCCGTCAGCGTGCCGAACGGCCGCCAGGAAGCGCAGCAGCGCTCCCACTACATCACGGAAGCTGCCGGCGGCCGCGGCGCGGTGCGCGAAGCCTGCGAATACGTGCTGCGTGCAACGGGCAGCTATGACCGCGTGATGGCGCAGTTCCTGGTGTAAGGGAGCCGGCAATGCGTAACCAGAGGACCGCCCACCGCTTCCGCCTGTCGCTCGGCATGATCTTCGTGCTGCTGGCGGCGCTTGGCAGCTTCTACCTGCTCGAGCTGCTGAACCGCGCGGACGAACAGATGAAGGCCGATAAACGGTTGAACGAGCCCGACTACATCATCGAGAATTTCTCCTTCGTGCGCATGACGAAAGAGGGCAAGCCAAGCTATATCATCGGCGGCGACAAGCTGACCCACCGCCCGGTCGACGATTCGTCCGAGATCGACAATCCGCGCGTGCACAGCCTGTCCGGCGACAAGCCGCCGATGGAAATCGTGGCAAACAAGGCGCGGGTGGACGATACCAACAGCCGCGTCACGCTGAACGGCAACGTCACCATCGACCGCGCCGCCGCGCCGGACGCGCAACTGCTGCACCTGGAATCGGAAAAGCTGGTGATCTTCCCTGACGAAGACCGCATGGAAACCGACCAGCCGGTCAAGCTGCGACTGGGGAATACGACTGCTTCGGCCAACAGCATGCGCGCCAATAATGCGACGCGCGAGATGCACCTGGCCGGCAATGGCACGCTGCAGCTTCCGCCCAAGGCTGCAGACCAATAACTGAGGAATGACTATGAAACGACTACTCTTGTCGGCAGCCTTGCTGCTGGGAGTCGCGGCTCCGGCGTTGGCCGAGAAAGCCGACTCCTACAAGCCGACCAACATCAGCTACGGCTCGATGGACATCGACGACGTCAAGCAGATCACCATCCTTCTGGGTGGCGTCAAGCTGACCCGCGGCACGCTGACCATGACGGCCGAACGCGCCTACGTCAAGCAGACGCCGGACGGCTACCAGCAGGTGACCCTGTTTGGCGACGGCAAGAAGGCCACCTTCCGCCAGAAGCGCGATGGCGCCGGCGACCAGTGGGTGGAAGGCGATGCCGAGCGCATCGAATACGAAGAACAGGTCGAACTGGTGAAGATGTTCAACAAGGCCACCATCCGCCGCCTGGAGGGAGGCAAGCAGAACGATGAAGTGCAGGGTGAGTTCATTTCCTATGACAGCCGCAAGGAATTCTTCAGCGTGCGCAATACCGCCAGCGGCGAGAGCAAGCCGGGCGGCGGGCGCGGCACCATGGTGATCCAGCCGACCCGCACCGAACCGCCGGCGACGCCGCCAGCGACGCCTGCCGCCACTACGGAGAAGAAGTAAGCATGCAAGCAAATACCTGCGCCAGCACGCTGGTCGTGCGCGGCCTCCAGAAAACCTATGGCAAACGCCAGGTGGTGCACGACGTGTCGCTGCAAGTCGATTGCGGTGAAGTGGTCGGCCTGCTCGGCCCTAACGGCGCCGGCAAGACCACCTCCTTTTACATGATCGTAGGCCTGGTGGCCTCCGACGCCGGTACCATCGATATCGGCGGCACCGATGTGTCGAGCCTGCCGATCCACAAGCGCGCCATGCTGGGCCTGTCGTACCTGCCGCAGGAAGCGTCGGTGTTCCGCAAGATGACGGTGGAAGAGAATATCCGCGCCGTGCTGGAAATCCAGAGGGTCGATGGCAAACCGCTGTCCAAGGCGGAGATCGACCAGCGCCTGGAAGCGCTGCTGGCTGACTTGCAGATCGAGAAGCTGCGCGAGAACCCGGCCCTGTCGCTGTCAGGCGGCGAGCGCCGCCGCGTGGAAATTGCGCGCGCCCTGGCCACCAACCCACGCTTCGTGCTGCTGGACGAACCGTTCGCCGGCGTGGACCCGATCGCCGTGATCGAAATCCAACGTATTGTGCGTTTCCTGAAGGAGCGCAATATCGGTGTCCTGATCACCGACCATAATGTGCGTGAGACCCTCGGCATTTGCGACCGCGCCTACATTATCAACCAGGGCGCCGTGCTGGCTTCGGGCCGCCCGGACGACATCATTGCCAACGAATCCGTACGCCGCGTTTATCTCGGCGAACACTTCCGCATGTAAGCGAAGGCCATGAAACAAACACTGCAACTGCGAACCTCGCAACACCTGGCGCTGACGCCGCAGCTGCAACAATCCATCCGCCTGCTGCAGCTGTCCACGCTGGAGCTGCACCAGGAGTTGGAACAGCTGCTTGGCGACAATCCCATGCTGGAGCGCCTCGACGATCCGCTCGACCACTCGGTACGCCTGCTGGCCGATGGTGCCATCAGCCAGGGCAACGGCAACGGCACGGAGGCCCCCGCCGCCCCCACGCCTGAAGGCGGGCCGGGCGAGGGCGGCGACGCCCCGGCTGCCGCGCCCGAAGGCGAAGCCTATGAAGGCGGCGACAGCGAGCATGCCGGCAACGGCAGCGATGACGCCGACTGGAGCGCCAGCTCCGGCAGCAAATCCGCCGACGACGAGGACAGCCGCCCGCAGCTGGAAGCTTCCGGCTGCACGCTGCGCGAACACCTGCTCGAGCAGATGCGCGTGACCGTGCAGGAGCCGCGCGACCGCGCGCTGATGGAACTGATCATCGACGCGCTGGACGACAACGGCTACCTGGAAGAGCCGCTGGAAGAAATCCATGAGCGCCTGCCGCCCGAGCTGGAAATCGAGCTGGACGACCTGCGCTGCAGCCTGGTGCTGCTGCAAAGCTTCGACCCGCCCGGCGTCGCCGCACGCAATGCGTCGGAATGCCTGGCGTTGCAGATCAAGCGCATGCCCGGCGTGCCGCTGGTAACCCGCCGCATGGCGCTGACCATCGTCGAAAAGCACCTGACCTGGTTCGCCCAGCGCGAGTTCACCAAGCTGAAGAAAGCCCTGGACTGCGATGATGAAGACTTGCGCGAAGCGCAGTGCGTGATCCGCCAGTGCAACCCGCATCCGGGCGCCGAATTTGCGTCGGGCGAGTCAGACTATGTGGTGCCGGACGTGATCGTGAAGAAGGGCCGCGGCGGCTGGCTGGTCACCCTGAATAACGACGTGGTGCCGCGCCTGCGCGTCAACGCGCTGTACGCCAACCTGCTCAAGCAAGGCAAGAGCGAGTCGCAAATGAATGGCCAGCTGCAGGAAGCCAAGTGGCTGATCAAGAATATGCGCCAGCGTTTCGACACGATCTTGCGCGTCGCGGAGGCGATAGTAGAAAGACAAAAGAACTTTTTCAGCCACGGCGCAGTGGCCATGAGACCCCTTGTGTTGCGTGAAATTGCTGATACACTGGGACTACACGAGAGCACTATTTCTCGCGTAACAACTCAAAAATATATGCTCACCCCACATGGCATGTTTGAGTTGAAATATTTCTTTGGTAGCCACGTCGCGACCGAAGCTGGGGGTGAGGCTTCCTCGACTGCGATACGGGCACTGATCGTGCAATTGACAGGAGCAGAAGACCCGAAAAATCCTTTATCCGACAGTAAGATTGCGGACATGCTGGGAGAACAAGGCATGGTGATTGCGCGACGGACTGTTGCCAAATATCGAGAAGCGTTGAAAATCCCTCCGGTAAGCCTCCGCAAATCTTTGTAGTGCAGTGCATGGGTTCCTCTGTGCGTTTCGGCGTGCACGAACTCGAGAGCGACATCATCTTTAGGAGTGTGTATGAATCTCACCATCAGTGGACATCATGTCGAAGTGACCCCAGCCATCCGCGAGTATGTGCAGAACAAGCTGGAACGCGTCAAACGCCATTTCGATCAAGTAATTGATATTGCTGTCATCCTGACTGTAGATAACCTCACCGAGAAAGAGAAGCGCCAGAAAGCGGAAATTAACCTGCGCATGTCTGGCAAAACCGTGTACGTCGAAAGCCTGTCGCAAGACCTCTACGCCGCCATCGATACCCTGATTGATAAACTGGATCGCCAGGTCATGAAATACAAAGATCGTGTGCAGAACCACAGTCATGCGGCCATCAAGCATTTCCCGGATACGTACGAAGCACCACCCACCGCCGTGTAAAGGACCGGCTGGGTAGCACACCAAAGGGCGCAATTGGCGCCCTTTTTTGCGACCAGGGTGCGTTAAAATATTTGCATGAGCGAATACGTCCACACCCACATCTCCAACGGCACCGGCTTCATCACGCTGGACCGCCCGAAAGCCCTCAATTCACTATCCCTCGACATGGTGCGCGCGATGACGCAGGCGCTGCTGGAGTGGCGCGACGATGCTGCGGTGGCGGCCGTCGTAGTGCGCAGCACCAGCGAACGCGCGCTGTGCGCGGGCGGCGACATCCGCTTCTTCTACGACGTCGGCCGCGCCAATACGCAAGGCGATAGCGCGCTACTGGAAGACTTCTTCACCGAGGAATATGCGCTGAACCATGTGATCCATTTCTACCCCAAGCCGTACGTGGCGCTGATGGATGGCGTGGTGATGGGTGGCGGCATGGGCATCGCCCAGGGCGGGCCCGACTGCGGCGTGCGCATCGTCACCGGCCGTACCAAGATGGCGATGCCCGAAGTGAATATCGGCCTGTTCCCGGACGTGGGCGGCAGCCATTTCCTGTCGCACGCGCCAGGGCAGCTCGGCATGTGGCTCGGGCTGACCGGCCTGACGGTCGGCGCGGCCGATGCGCTCTACCTCGACCTGGCCGACTACTTCGTGCCGGAGACCGAACTGGCCGGCCTGGCCGCGTTGTGCGCGTCCACGCCCGGCAAGTCACTGCGCGATGCGCTCGCCGTGTTTGCAGGACCGCACAACGCCTTTGCCGGCGACAGCGAGCTGGAAGCGCAGCGCGCCCTGATCGACAAGCATTTCTCGGCGGGCTCGGTGCCCGCCATCATGAAGTCGCTGCGCGGCGACAGCACGCCGTTCGCGCAGAAATCGCTGAAGGCCATGGAACTGCGATCGCCATTGATGATGAGCGTGACCCACGAGCTGCTGAAGCGCGGTGCGACGCTGGGCGTATCCGATTGCCTGCGCATGGAACGCAACCTGGTGCGCCGCAACTTCGAGCACGGCGAAATCTTCGAAGGCGTGCGCGCGCTGGTGGTCGACAAGGACAACCAGCCGAAGTGGAATCCCGCCACCCTGGCCGAAGTCACGCCCGCCATGGTGGAGCGCTTCTTCGAACCATGCTGGCCGGCTTGGGCGCATCCTTTGCGGCACCTCGCATGAGGGAGTTGGACCGGATTGACCGCAGCATCCTCAATATCCTGCAAGAGGATGCCAGCACGCCCCTGCGCGAAATCGCGGAGCGCGTGCATTCATCGGTCGCGACTTGCCAGCGCCGCATCGAGAGGCTGCGTGCCGACGGCGTGCTGGTGAAGGCGGTCGCGCTGGTTGACCGCGCGCTGGCGGGGCGGCCGCTGACGGTATTCGTGTCGGTCGAACTGGAGAAGCAGAATACCGACATCCTCAAGCAGTTCGAGCATCGCATGCGCTCCGAGCCGGAGGTGATGTCCTGCTATGAGGTGGCCGGCGAGTTCGACTTCCACCTGATCGTCACGGTGGAATCGATGGAAGAATACAGCGCCTTCACGCGCCGCGTGTTCACCTCCCACCACAACGTCATCAACGTGAAAAGCCTGTTCGCCATGAACTGTTCCAAGTTCGAGACTAAACTGACGCTTTAGCGGTTATGGGAGGCGGTGGGGGGGCTATGCGAGCGGACGGCCGATAAATCACGAATGAGTTACGCCTGCGCGCCGCGTACATGCCGACGCGTGGCTAGCGCGGTCAACATCAATGCAGTGCAGGGCAGCCAGACCCAGAGGAGTTCAGACTTGATGACCGTTAGACCGGCGGGGCCAAGGAAACGGTTCAAGGTCAACGGCGATACACGGATAAACTGGACCGGGAAGAAATGTCGCTGGTCGGAGAACGGCCACCAGATAGCGGCACCAAGGCCGCCTGTCGTCAGCATGTCGAGCACGGGATGCGAAACGCAGGCGATCGAAACGAATGCCATGGCAACCCAGCGTTTTGTATTCAGCCACGGTGCGGCAAGCGCCGCCAGCATTCCTAATGCCAGTGCAAAGACCAGCGAATGCGATGCGCCGCGATGGCCAAGCTGGTTCGCGTATTCGATCCCGAGCTTGAAAGCGATGACGTCCAAGTCGGGCACGATGGACGCAACCATGCCGGCCAGCAGCAGCCTGCGTGAAATGCGGTTTGGACCAAGGACAACGCCAAGTGCCAGCGGAATCGCCGGGTGAGTCAG
Organism: Duganella sp. CF458; assembly: GCF_900113115.1. Classification (GTDB taxonomy): domain Bacteria; phylum Pseudomonadota; class Gammaproteobacteria; order Burkholderiales; family Burkholderiaceae_D; genus Rugamonas. Next base: position 50,574 of record NZ_FOOF01000009.1, read on the forward strand.
AATAGTGGGCATGATGCAGAAGAACTTAAATTGGAGGCTTGTTGTGAAAGCCTTCGTACAGTGCCTGTAGCGGCGGCAGCTTGTCCCAGTACGCCGCTGCCTTGGCCGGTGGCACTTGCCAGAACAGGTTTTCGACAAACGATACGTCGATGCACTGGCTGACCTCTTCGCTGGCAGACGGGAAGACGTTGGTGACGAACTTAAAGAACTCAGAACATTCGACCAGAGAGTCCTCCCGTCTCATGTCCTCTTTGAGCGCATCGGCTGCGCTATCGAACCAGTCATAAAGATCTGCCGCGGGAGGTGAATTGGTCTGCATTACTCTTTGGGACAGTCGACCGGTGGCAAGGGGCCGAATACGACCTCGGAGTCAGCCGGACCGGAAGTCTGCAGGATATAGACGACTTTCGCTGCGCTGTCGACGTACATCATGTGCGCCCGGCCGCCAGGCACCATGCCGGGCGAATTGAGCGTCATGTGACGCGTATCGCGCAGCTTCTCCGGAAGCGTTGGCACGGTAGGCCATTTTTCGCGGGTGCCGGAGGGTGACACGAAGCTGGCGTAGTGCGCAGCCGTGCAACGCCAGATTGGTTCCGGCTCGATGGGTGCAGCGCCCAGCGCTGCTGCAAGCAGTAATGAGATCGCCATATGCAGATAATAGATCAAAAATCCGGCGCCGAATTAAATTTCACTCCAACTCTTTGATGCGCTGCGGGATCAGGTCCATCTTGCCTTCAGTGTTGAACTCATCACAGCGATCCGCGATTATCCGCTCTGGCCCACGCTCTTTGGCGAAGTAAAGCTTCTCGCAGTCGCAGCGCAGGCGGGCCTTGAGCTTCCTGCCCTTCCTGAGTTCGGCGGTCCAGCAAGAGTCGGCGCAGCCGCAAGATTGATAGGTCAGCACTTCCCCGGGACGGTTCCAGTCGAGTTCGAACCTGGCGTGTTGGCCTGCGGCTTTCGCTGGTTGGAGCACCAGCAGCGTTGCGATAGCAATGAGGGCTAAGAGCTTCATGGCGAAATGCTAACACGGCATGGGAAAATTTCCCGCCGCCTTGCGCGAAATCGGGAAATCGTTTCGCGCGGACTGCCTAAGATGATCGCTCGTTGTTTGATAGGAGAGCATCATGATTGACCACGTATCCATTGCCACCCATGACCTGCCGCGCGCGGTGGAATTTTATACAGCCTGCCTGGAGCCGCTTGGCTACAGCGTGCAGCACCAGGACGACAAGCAGGCCATCTTCGGCGCCGACGGCCACTGGGCTTTCGCCATCTACCCGGCACAAGGCGAGGCACCCCTGGTGGGCCAGCGCGGGCACATCGCCATCAAGTCGCCATCGCAACTGGCGACGCACGCCTTCCACGCCAACGCCATGGCGCAAGGCGCGGCATCGCTGCGTACGCCGGGGCTGCGTCCGGATGTCAATGAGCGCTATTTTGGGACGATGATCACCGATCCGGACCAGCATACGATCGAAGTGGTGCACTGGCTGGACTAATTTGGTGCAAGGGGCCGGCCGGCGGCTGGCCCGCATCTTGCAGTAACGCTTGGGTCATCCACTTTATTCAAGCGCTCAATGACCACCATACGCTCAGCCCACCCGGCCGATGCCGCAGCCATCGCTGCAATCTACAACCACTACGTCGCAACCACCGCCATCACGTTTGAAGAGGCCGAAGTCGGCATCGACGAGATGGCCAACCGCATCACGAGAGTCATTTCATCCAAGCTGCCATGGCTGGTGCTGGAGCAGGACGGAAAAGTCCTCGGCTATGTCTACGCCAGCAAATGGAAGGAACGCTCCGCCTATCGCTTCTCGGTCGAGAGCTCGATTTACCTGCACCAGGACGTGCGCGGTAAAGGCTTTGCCCGCAGGCTATACCAGCATTTGTTCAATCTGCTGCGCCAAAGCGGCGTGCACCTGGTGATTGGCGGCGTCGCGCTGCCAAATGAGGCCAGCGTCGGTCTGCACGAGAAGATGGGCTTCCAGCCGGTCGGCGCCTTCAAGGAAGTCGGCCGCAAGTTCGGGCGCTGGATCGACGTCGGCTACTGGCAGCTTAGGCTGGAATAATCGGTCTACGATTGCTCGCGGTGACGCAGCACCACGGTCTCGGTCGGTGCGAAGTGGCGCGCCAGGCGCTCGGCCATGTACACGGAGCGGTGCTGGCCGCCGGTGCAGCCGACAGCAACGGTCAGGTAGGAACGGTTGTCGCGCTTGAAGTGCGGCAGCCATTTGGCGACGAAGCCTTTGATATCCTGGAACATCTCTTCCGCACTTTCCTGTGCATCGAGGAAGGCGATCACCGGTGCGTCGCGGCCGTTCAATGGACGCAGCGTGAGGTCGTAGTACGGATTGGGAATCGCGCGCACGTCGAACACGAAGTCGGCATCGAGCGGCACGCCGACCTTGAAGGCGAAGGACTCGAAGAACAGCGTCAGCGGCGCGTTCTCGCTGTGCACCAGGTCCTTGACCCAGGCGCGCAGTTTGTTGGCGTTCATCTCCGATGTATCGATCACGTGGCCAAGCTGCTGGATGGCAGACAGGCGTTCGCGTTCTTCGGCGATGCATTCGATCAGGGTGCGGCGTGCCGCAGGATTCTCGCCAGGAGCCAGTTCGTGCGACAGCGGGTGGCTGCGGCGGGTTTCGGAGAAGCGCGCCACCAGCGAATGGGTGTTCGCCGTGAGGAAGATCACCTTTACATCGTGGCCGTCCTCTTTCAGCTTGCGGTATTCGCCGGGCAGGCTGGCAAGGCTGGAGGCGCTGCGCGCATCGACCGCAACGGCCAATGCATCCGTTCCTTCGATCGCGAGGCGGTTGATCAGGTCTGGCAGCAGTGCCGGGGGCAGGTTGTCGACGCAGTAGTAGCCGATGTCTTCAAGAACATTCAGCGCAACTGATTTGCCGGAGCCGGAGATGCCGGTGAGTAGGACGATTCGCATGCGACCGATAGTACCATTAGTCCGTATCAGTCGCCTGACATAGCCTGGCGTTGGCGCTCCATGAATTCCTGCAGCGTGTCGATGCCGCGCAATTGCAGGATGGTGTTACGCACCGCAGCTTCCAGCAGAACCGCGATATTGCGGCCGGCTGCAACGGGGATCACGACCTTGCGTACCGGAAGCCCCAGCACGTCTTCGGTCGGGAATTGGAACGGCAGGCGTTCCACTTCCTCTTCCAGCGCAGAGCGGCGCACCAGGTGCACGATCAGCTTCAGGCGCATCTTGCGGCGCACGGCGGTCTCGCCGAAGATCGCCTTGATGTCGAGCAGGCCCAGGCCGCGCACTTCCAACAGGTTTTGCAGCAGCGGCGGACAGCGGCCTTCGATCATGTTCGGCGCGATGCGCGCGAACTCCACCGCATCGTCGGCCACCAGGCCGTGCGAGCGTGAAATCAATTCAAGGCCCAGCTCGGATTTGCCGAGGCCGGAGTCGCCGGTAATCAGCACGCCCACGCCCAGCACGTCCATGAACACGCCGTGCATGATGATGCGTTGCGCCAGCTTCTTCGACAGGTAGACGCGCAGGAAGTCGATCACCTGTGCGGCCGGCAGCGGCGTGGAGAACAGCGGGATATTCTTTTCATCGCAGATCGCCAGGATGTCCGGCGGCGTCTCCAGGCCCTGCGCAATGATCAGCGCCGGCGGGCCGCCCGCGATCAGTTCACCGATCACGTGGGCGCGCGTCAGCGATTTGAGGCGCTGGTAGTAATTGATTTCCTGGTGGCCGAACACCTGGATACGTCCAGGGTGAATCGTATTCAAGTGGCCAACCTGGTCGGCCGCCGAAGCGACGTCGCCGGAGATCAGGCGCTCGCCGCCGGGAAAGCCGGCGAACCATCCCAGTTGCAGGGTTTCGCGATTGTCGTCGTACAGTCTCTGGATCGTCAGCGGCGTTTGCAGCATGTTCAACCCGCCGCCTGCAGGCTAGGCTGCCAGTTGACGATGCGGCTGTAGACCGATTTCGGGTCCGGGTCTTCCGTCAGGGCCTGGCGGAAGGCGTCGTCCGAGAACATTTCCGCGATCTCGGACAGGATTTCGAGGTGCTGCTGCGTCACGTGGTCAGGAATGAGCAGGAAGAACAGCAGGTTGACGGGCTTGCCGTCGGGCGACTCGAATGGAATCGGTTCGGCCAGGCGGACGAAGGCGGCCAAGGGCGCCTTCAGGCTCTTGGAACCCTTGATGCGCCCGTGCGGTACAGCGACGCCGTGACCGAGGCCCGTGGAGCCCAGCCGTTCACGCGCGAACAGGTTGTCCGATACGGTGGAGCGAGCGATGCCGCAGTTGTTCTCAAAGATCAGGCCGGCTTGCTCGAAGGCGCGCTTTTTGCTGGAGACTTCCAGGTCAAGCTGGACGTTCTCTAGCGAAAGGATTTTGCTCAGGTTATTCATGACGCGACATTTATGTGCTTTGCGAGCGCATTATAGGCTTGTTTCTCAGCCGTGTAACTCGAAATTCACGCAATGTTTCCACGCGGAAAAGTCTGCTACTGGCGGGCGTTGCGCGCATTGGACGGCCGCTGGGCACTACTAAAGTTGGTGCGCCAGGGGTTGATATCAAGGCCGCCTCGACGGGTATACCGCGCATACACCGTCAAATGTTGCGGCTTGCACTGGCGCATGATGTCGCTAAAGATGCGTTCCACGCATTGCTCGTGGAACTCATTATGTTCGCGGAAACCGATCAGGTATTTGAGCAGGCTTTCCTGGTCGATCTGCGGGCCGTAGTAGCTGATCTGCACGGTTCCCCAGTCGGGCTGGCCGGTCACCAGGCAGTTCGATTTCAGCAAGTGGGACACCAGGGTTTCCTCCACCGGCAATTCGTCGAAGTTCGCCTTCAGGGTTTCCGGCTGCGGGGAGTAGTTGTCGACGTCGATGTCGAGGCGGTCCAGCAGCTGCCCTTCCAACTCGCCCATTTCCAGTTTTTCGAAGTCTTCCTGCATGGTCAGGGTGACGTGCACGCTCGCGCCGGCGGCGGCGGACAGGTCTTGCTGCAGCAGGATTTTCAGCGCGTCAGGGCCGGCCAGTTTGGTCTGGTTGAAGGAATTGAGGTAAAGCTTGAAAGATTTAGATTCGATCAAGTTGGGCGAATCGGCCGGGATGGTGAAGCGGGCTAGCGCCACTTGCGGTTTGCCGCGCATGTTCAGCCAGGACAGCTCGTAGCCGTTCCAGATATCCACGCCGAAAAAGGGCAGGGTGCCTTTCAGGCCCAACTCGTCGCGCTTGGCCTGGCGCGGGATCGGGAACAGCAGTTCCGGCGCGTAGTCGGTGCGGTAAGCGGAGGTTTTGCCGAGGGGGGATTGTTCTGGAAGGTTGGACATGGGCGGACTTCGTTTTGCGGGACAGTCTGCCAGTTTACCTGAAACCGCTAATTCGGGGTCCGACCCGCAGACAGTGCCTGGCCCTGTGAGCCAGACACTGGACTGGTTTAACGGTTTCAGAGGAACAGCTTGTACACCGGATTCTGCGACTCATCCCAATAGCGATAGCCCAAGGTGGCCAGGAACTGCGCAAACTTATCCATATCCTGTGCCGGCACCTGCAAGCCGATCAGGATGCGCCCCACATCACCGCCCTGCGAGCGGTAATGGCACAAGGAGATATTCCACTCCGGCGCCATCGAATCCAGGAAGCGCATCAGTGCACCAGGGCGCTCCGGGAATTCAAAGCGGTACAGCAACTCATCCTTCGCCAGCACGCTCTTGCCGCCAACCAGGTGGCGCAAGTGCGACTTGGCCAGTTCATCGTGCGTCAAGTCCAGCGTCTTGAAGTTGTTCTCTTCAAAGCGCCGCGCGATCAACGAAGACTCGCTGCGATCGGCGATCTGCACGCCGACAAATACGTGCGCCTGTTCCTGGTCGCTGATACGGTAGTTGAACTCCGTCACATTGCGCGGGCCCACCAGGCTGCAGAAGCGCTTGAATGAGCCGCGTTGTTCCGGCATCGTCACTGCGAATACCGCTTCACGCGATTCGCCCAGCTCCGCGCGTTCCGCGACAAAGCGCAGGCGGTCGAAGTTCATATTGGCGCCGCTGCAGATGGTGACCAGCGCTTCGTCGCGCACCGGGTACTTGCCCATCTCGGCGCGTTCGACATAAGCCTTGGCGCCGGCAACCGCCAGCGCGCCGGAAGGCTCCAGGATCGAGCGCGTATCGGTGAACACGTCCTTGATCGCCGCGCAGATCGCATCGGTATCGACCACGATCACTTCATCGACAAACTGCTGCGCGAGGCGGAAGGTCTCTTCGCCCACCAGGCGTACCGCGGTACCGTCGGCGAACAGGCCGACATCGGACAAGGTCACGCGTTCGCCCGCCTTGATGGAGCGGCCCATCGCATCCGAATCCATGGTTTGCACACCGATGACCTTGATATCCGGTCGCAGCTGCTTCACATAGGCAGCGACGCCGGCAATCAGGCCGCCGCCGCCGATCGGCACGAAGATCGCGTGGATCGGGCCGGAATGCTGGCGCAGGATTTCCATGGCAATCGTGCCTTGGCCGGCGATCACTTCCGGATCGTCGAACGGATGCACGAACGTCAGCTTCTGCTCTTTTTCAAGTTGCAGGGCGTGATTGTAGGCGTCCGTATAGGACTCGCCATGCAGCACCACTTCCACGCTGGCGCCGCCGCGGCGACGCACGGATTCAACTTTCAGGAGCGGGGTGGTGGCAGGCATGACGATCAGGGCGCGGCAACCGAGTTTGGCTGCGGACAGGGCCACGCCCTGCGCATGGTTGCCGGCCGAGGCGCAAATGACGCCGCGCTTCAATTGCGCGTCGCTCAGATTCGCCATCTTGTTGTAAGCGCCGCGTACCTTGAAGCTAAAGACGTCCTGCATGTCCTCGCGCTTGAAGTAAATTTGGTTGCCGATTCGTTGCGAGAGAATCGGGGCCAGTTCGAGCGGGGTTTCATGGGCCACGTCATAGACGCGGGAGGTCAGGATTTTCTTCAGGTAGTCGATAGTCATGATTTGCAAGAGTAAAGGTGTGGTGCAAAGACTGACAACGGCGGGTAACCGAAGGAGGTGCACGCCTGCCGTGCGGGTATGCGGGAGGCAGGATGTCTAACGTGCTTTGAGCTTGGTACGGATGATTATAATTGACCCATGATTGAAAACGCTATTCGCTGGCTGCTGGACCTTATTGCGGCGCCAGAAGTGGGGCTGACGTCGGTCTTTATCATCAGTTTCGTCTCTGCCACACTGGTACCCCTGGGCTCGGAGCCTGCCGTCTTTGCCGTCTGTAAAGCCAACCCTGAATTGTTCTGGCCGGCCATTGCGGTCGCCACGCTGGGCAACACGCTGGGCGGGATCGTTGATTACTGGATCGGTTATTACGCCAAGAAAGCCTTCGCCAAGGAACGTTCGAGCCGCTGGTTCGGCTGGCTTGCGCACCATGGGGCCAAGACCATGCTGCTGTCCTGGGTGCCGGGCATCGGCGATCCCCTGTGCACGCTGGGTGGCTGGCTCAAGCTGCCGTTCTGGCCGTCGGTCATGTACATGGCGATCGGTAAACTGGCGCGCTACCTGACCATGACTTCCCTGTTGTTGTATGTGCCGGATGGCTTCTGGCGCTCATTGGCCAACGCGTTGGGCGGATAAACATTCCGCATAGCAGCATGGATGCAAAATTTCAGCACGGAAGAGGGCCTTTGCTGCGAATGAATGGCGGATGTTGTCGTGCAAAACAATACAATATTCCGCTGGTTGACGTTAACGGAACCCCGTTGGCCTCTAAGGCTGTTTCCATCTTGTGCGCCGCAATAAGATAGAATGTTCTGTCCCAGCGTCAGCCCCTCGTCCACGCAATATGAACGCACCAGCTCAAATCCAGGCACTGCTTGCCGAATCGCCCGACGGTCACGCCCCTACCCGCTTGCGGGAAATTCCGTACAACTACACCTCCTTCTCCGATCGCGAAATTGTGATCCGCCTTCTGGGCGAAGAGTCCTGGGCGTTGTTGGACGAACTGCGGGCTTCTCGCCAAACCGGCCGTTCCGCACGCATGCTGTACGAAGTGCTGGGCGATATCTGGGTGGTGCGCCGCAACCCTTATTTGCAGGACGACCTGCTGGATAACCCGAAGCGCCGCCAGGCCCTGATTGACGCGCTGCATCACCGGCTGGCGGAAGTGGACAAGCGCCGCAACACCGTCGACGCGGCTGCCGATGCCGACTCGCAGAAGCGCAGCGGCAATGTGGAGAAGCTGCTGCGCGCAGCAAGCAAGGCGGTGGCCGACTTCGGCGAAGAATTCCGCCAGATGTACGACCTGCGCAAGCGCACGCAGAAGGTACTGGGTAAATACACCGAGAAGCACAATATCTGCTTCGACGGCATGAAGCGCATCACTCACGTGACCGATGCCACCGACTGGCGCGTCGAGTATCCGTTCGTGGTGCTGACCCCGGACAGCGAAGACGAAATGGCCGGCCTGGTAAAAGGCTGTATCGAACTCGGCCTGACCATCATCCCGCGTGGCGGCGGCACCGGCTACACCGGCGGCGCGATTCCGCTGACGCCGCTGTCGGCCGTCATCAACACCGAAAAGCTGCTCAAGCTCGGTGCCGTCGAAATGAAAGTGCTGCCGGGCCTGGAGCGCGAATACGCGACCGTCCATTCGGAAGCGGGCGTCATCACCAACAAGGTCAGCGAAGCGGCCGAGAAGGCCGGATTCGTGTTCGCGGTCGACCCGACGTCGGCCCACGCGTCCTGCATCGGCGGCAATATTGCGATGAACGCGGGCGGCAAGAAGGCCGTGCTGTGGGGCACCGCGCTGGACAACCTGGCGTCATGGCGCATGGTGGATCCGAACGGCGACTGGCTGGAAGTCACGCGCCTGGACCACAACCTGTCCAAGATCCACGACACGCCGCTGGCGCGCTTCAAGCTGGAATGGACGCACCCGAACGGCCGGGGCGAGTCGAAAGGCGAGCCGTTCAGGACCGAGATCCTGGAAATCGAAGGCCGCAAGTTCCGCAAGGAAGGCCTGGGCAAGGACGTCACCGATAAATTCCTGGCCGGCCTGCCTGGCGTGCAGAAAGAGGGTACCGATGGCCTGATCACGTCGGCGCGCTGGATCCTGCACAAGATGCCGAAGTTCACGCGCACCGTCTGCCTGGAGTTCTTCGGCCAGGCACGTGACGCGATCCCGTCGATCGTTGAAATCAAGGATTACCTGGACGGCTTGCCGGCGCAAGGCGAACAATTCAAGACCATCCGCCTGGCAGGCCTGGAACACCTGGACGAGCGCTACCTGCGCGCGGTCGGCTACGCCACCAAGTCCAAGCGCGGCGTGCTGCCGAAGATGGCGCTGTTCGGCGACATCGTCGGTGACGATGAAGGCGCCGTGGCGCTGGCTGCATCCGAAGTGGTGCGCCTGGCGAACACCCGCGTGGGCGAAGGCTTTGTGGCGGTGAGCCCGGAAGCGCGCAAGAAATTCTGGCTGGACCGCGCCCGCACCGCGGCGATTGCGAAGCACACCAACGCTTTCAAGATCAATGAAGACGTGGTGATTCCGCTGAACCGCATGGGCGAATACACCGACGGCATCGAGCGCATCAACATCGAACTGTCGATCAAGAACAAGCTGCAACTGGCGCAGGAACTGCGCGAATTCCTCAGCGCCGACAAGCTCCCGATCGGCAAGAGCGACGACGCCTCCGACGACAAGGTCGGCTACGACGAAATGCTGGGCGACCGCCAGGCGCTGGCGCTGGCGCTGGTGGACCAGGTGCATGCACGTTGGAGCTTCACCCTCGCCAACCTGGACAAGCCGCTGGCCGATGTGCGCGGCAACCTGTTGGCGCTGGGGCTGGAGCACCTGGCCGGCGCGCTGGACGACCGCCTGCAGCACCAGCCGCAAGCGACCCTGTTCGACGTGGCGCAGGACCGCACTGTGCGCATCAGCTGGAAGCAGGAGATCCGCGCGCAGTTGCGCCAGATCTTCAATGGCGGCGCCTACAAGCAGATCCTCGACGAAGCGCAGGCGATCCACAAGCGCGTGCTGCATGGCCGCGTTTTCGTGGCGCTGCACATGCACGCGGGCGACGGCAATGTGCACACCAACCTGCCGGTCAACTCCGACCACTACGAAATGCTGCAGGATGCGCACAAGGCTGTGGCGCGCATCATGAAGCTGGCCAGGTCGCTGAACGGCGTGATCTCGGGCGAGCACGGCATCGGCATCACCAAGCTGGAATTCCTGACCGAAGACGAGATCGGCGAATTCCGCGAGTACAAGAAACGCGTCGACCCTGAAGGCCGCTTCAACAAGGGCAAGCTGCTCAACCTGCCGGGCATGGAAGCGACGCTGCTGAACGCCTACACGCCGTCCTTCGGCCTGATGGGGCACGAGTCGCTGATCATGCAGCAAAGCGATATCGGCGAGATCGCCAACAGCGTCAAGGACTGCCTGCGCTGCGGCAAGTGCAAGCCGGTATGCTCGACCCACGTGCCGCGCGCCAACCTGCTGTACTCGCCGCGCGACAAGATCCTCGCCACCTCGGCGCTGATCGAAGCCTTCCTGTACGAAGAGCAGACCCGCCGCGGCATCTCGATCCGTCACTGGGAAGAGTTCGAAGACGTCAGCGACCACTGCACCGTGTGCCACAAGTGCGCCACCCCGTGCCCGGTGAATATCGACTTCGGCGACGTGTCGATGAATATGCGCAACCTGCTGCGCAAGATGGACAAGCGCTCCTTCAATCCCGGCAAGCGTGCGGCGATGTTCTTCCTGAACGCATCCGACCCTGCCACCATCAATGCCACCCGCCAAACGATGATCGGCTGGGGCTACAAGGCGCAGCGCCTGGGGCACGAGGTGTTCAAGGCCGTGGCGCGCAAGCAGGCCAAGGCACCGCCGCCGACCGTCGGCAAGCCGGCCGTGCGCGAGCAGGTGATCCACTTCGTGAACAAGAAGATGCCGGGCAATCTGCCGAAGAAGACTGCGCGTGCATTGCTGGACATCGAAGACAACAAGATGATCCCGATCATCCGCGATCCAAAGAAGACCAACGCCAATACCGAGGCGGTGTTCTACTTCCCGGGTTGCGGTTCGGAGCGCCTGTTCTCGCAGGTGGGCCTGGCGACGCAGGCCATGCTGTGGGAGGTGGGCGTGCAGACCGTGCTGCCGCCGGGCTACCTGTGCTGCGGCTATCCGCAGCGCGGCGCGGGCGAGTACGACAAGGCCGAGAAGATGATGACGGACAACCGCGTGTTGTTCCACCGCATGGCCAATACGCTGAACTACCTCGATATCAAGACCGTGGTGGTGTCCTGCGGCACCTGTTACGACCAGCTGGCGACGTATGAGTTCGAGAAGATCTTCCCGGGCTGCCGTATCATGGATATCCACGAGTACCTGCTGGAGAAGGGCGTCAAGCTGGAGGGCGTGGAAGGCACCCGCTACATGTACCACGACCCTTGCCACACGCCGATGAAGCAGCAGGATCCGCTGAAGACGGTCAATGCGCTGGTGTCCACGGTCGATAACGTGAAGATCGAGAAGAATGACCGCTGCTGCGGCGAGTCGGGTACTTTTGCTGCCGCGCGTCCCGATATTTCGACCCAGGTCCGCTTTCGCAAGGAGCAGGAGATGGTGTCGGGTGCGGACAAGCTGCGTGCCGACGGCTTCCAGGGCGACGTCAAGATCCTGACTTCCTGCCCATCCTGCATGCAGGGCCTGACCCGCTACAACGACGATTCGGGCACCACTGCCGATTACATTGTGATCGAGATCGCCAAGCACAAGCTGGGTGAAAACTGGCTGGTGGATTATGTGGCGCGTGCCAATGACGGCGGCATCGAAAGGGTGCTGGTATGACGATCAATTGCGACCTGTGCAAGCTGCTGGCCAATCCGCCGGACGACGTGTTGCTGTGGCGTGACGACCGGCTGGCGGTGATCCTGGTCGACGAGCCGGGCTACCCCGGCTACGTGCGCGTGGTGTGGCACCGCCACGTGCGCGAAATGACCGACCTGCCGCCCGCGGACCGCGCCCACGTGATGCAGGCCGTGTGGGCGGTCGAGGAGGCGCAGCGTGCCACCATGTCGCCGCACAAGGTCAATCTCGCCAGCTTCGGCAATATGACGCCGCACGTGCACTGGCATGTGATCCCGCGCTACACTGACGATGCGCATTTCCCGAACCCGACCTGGGGCGCGAAGCAGCGCGAGCACGACCACGCGGCTGTCGCGGCGCGCGCAGCTTTGCTGCCGGCCTTGCGGGCGGCAATCATCGAGAACCTGAAATGAAGAATCCCACCGGACTGACTGTCCACAGCAAATCGCGCTACCTCGAAATTTCCTTCGACGATGGGGTGAGCTTCAACATTCCTTTCGAGCTGCTGCGGGTGTACTCGCCGTCGGCGGAAGTGAAGGGCCATGGGCCGGGCCAGGAAGTGCTGCAAGTCGGCAAGCGCGAGGTTGCCATGACCAATCTCGAACCGGTCGGCAATTATGCCGTGAAGCCGACGTTCGACGATGGCCACAACTCCGGCTTGTTCACCTGGGATTACCTGTACGACCTGGGCGACCGCATGGACCATCATTGGGCCGATTACCTGAAGCGCCTGGAGTCCGCCGGCTTCCCTGGCGACTCCGGCCGCCAGCCCGGCACCGTGCTGCCCGGCGCCGCCGCGAAAGCCCACGGCTGCGGCCATCACCACTGAGTCGCCGCGAGCGCAAGGCGCCGCAGATGGGGGGCGGCGGCTAGCGTGCTGAAGGTGGGAGGTGGCGCGGGCATGGCGGCATGTTGCCGCCATTGAAAGAATGCTTAGTTGACCATCATCTTGCGGCGCTGGAACTCTTCGTAGCGCTGCTGCTCGCGTTCCCAGATGTAGCGGAATGCGGCGCGGGCTTCCGGAGTCAGGCGACGGATGGCCTCAACGTTGAAGGTCATCGGGTGCGGCTCGGCGGACGCCAGTGCGCGCGATTGGGCGCGGGTGGCATCGATGAACTGCTTGGTGGCTTCGTCGATATCCGGGAAAAAAATGTCCGCGGGCAATTTTTGCTGAAGCTCCATCTGAAAATCTCCTAGTAAGACAAATCGTCTGAGCCATAAAACGACTCGTTGAGCATTCTGGTTGACAAGCACTCGCAAAATCTGTGCGCCACCCCACAAATGTATAATGCGGCAATTACAAGGCACCCCCAACATGACCAATACCACCCATTTCGGTTATAAAACCGTCAACGAAGACGAGAAAGTCAAGGAAGTCGCCAAGGTCTTCCATTCCGTCGCCGCCAAGTACGACATCATGAACGACCTGCTGTCCGGCGGCCTGCACCGGATCTGGAAGGCTTTCACCATTGCTAACGCGGCGGTGCGCCCCGGCATGAAGGTGCTCGACATCGCTGGCGGCACCGGCGACCTGGCCAAGGCCTTTGCCAAGGCGGCGGGTTCGACCGGGGAAGTCTGGCTGACCGACATCAACGAATCGATGCTGCGCGTCGGCCGCGATCGTCTCTTGAATAAGGGCCTGGTGACCCCCACCTTGATCTGCGATGCGGAGAAGCTGCCTTTCCCGGACAATTACTTCGACCGTGTCAGCGTGGCGTTCGGCCTGCGCAATATGACGCATAAGGATGTTGCACTTTCCGAAATGCGTCGGGTGCTGAAGCCGGGCGGCAAATTGCTGGTGCTGGAATTCTCGAAAGTGGATCCGGTCTTGCAAAAACCGTATGATTTCTATTCCTTCACGGTGTTGCCGTGGATGGGCCAGAAAGTGGCCAACGATTCGGAGAGCTATCGCTACCTGGCCGAATCGATCCGCATGCACCCCGACCAGGAAACGCTGAAGACCATGATGCAGGCTGCGGGTCTGGAGCGCGTGCAGTACTACAACCTGACGGCAGGTGTGGCCGCTTTACACACTGGTATCAAAATGTGAGACCTCCAACGATGAAAATGAAAAAATTCCTGGCTGGCGCCATGATCGCGCTGTCCGCAGTGAGCATGATGAGCGAGTTGTCCGCGCGTCCAATGGGCGGCGGCAAGTCCTTCGGCCGCCAGTCGTCGAGCGTGAACAGCATGCCGAAGCAGGCAGCGCCGGCGCCGGCGCCAAGCGCCCCGAGCGCGGCGCCAACCGCCAACCGTCCTGCCGCCGCACCGAGCCCTGCGGCGCCGGCACCGGCCGCCAAACCAAGCATGTGGAAGGGCATCCTCGGCGGTGCACTGCTGGGCCTTGGCCTGGGCGCGCTGCTGTCGCACCTCGGCCTGGGCGGCGCCATGGCGTCGGCCATCAGCTCGATCCTGATGATCGCCCTGATCGGAGGCGTGATCTTCTTCATCGTGCGCATGCTGCGCCGTAAATCGCAGCCGGCGGCCCAGCCGGCATTCAGCGGTGGCTACAACGGCGGCAACGTGCACCAGATGCAGCCGGCGGCGTTCGAGCCGGTGGCCCCTGCTGCCGGTGCCGCACTGGCCGCGCCTGCCGTGGCGGAAGCGGCGGCGCATGCTCCTTGGGGCGTGCCGGCCGATTTCGACAGCGCCGGCTTCCTGCGCGCGGCCAAGTCCAACTACATCCGCCTGCAAGCGGCATGGGACAAGGCGGACGTGGAAGATATCCGTAGCTTCACCACGCCTGAAGTGTTTGCCGAGCTGCGCATGCAGATCCAGGAACGCGGCGCGCAAGCCGAGTACACCGACGTGGTGGCCATCGAGGCTGAACTGCTGGGTATCGAAAACGACGGCAACGAGTCCCTGGCCAGCGTGAAGTTCTGGGGCAAGATGAAACCTGCTGCCGATGCGCTGCCGGAACCGTTCCAGGAAGTATGGAACATGAGCAAACCGCATAACGGCAAAACCGGCTGGATGCTGGCAGGTATCCAGCAGCTTGCGTGACCGCGCGCAGTAACTGGTAAGATCGAGACCGCCCTGGTATTCCGGGGCGGTTTTGTTTTATTTGGACCGACCTGAATATGTTTCCATTCCCTCCCAAGCTACCTGGCCTGAGCATGCCGGCGGCAGCCACCGTCAACCACCTGCTGGCGCAGGAGCCCTGGGCGCGTACCGAGCTCAAGCTGCACGCCGGGAAAGTTGCCGTGATCGACGCCAGCCCGGCTGTGCTGCGCCTGCGCGTGGCGCCGGACGGCATGGTGGAGGCGGCGGGCAGCGAGGCCGGAGCGGCGGTGACGATCCGCCTGAAGCTGGGCGACCTGCCGCTGATCGCGCAAAACCGCGAGCGCGCCTTCTCTTACGTGCAGATCGAAGGCGACGCCGAATTCGCCAACGCCATTTCGCGCCTGTCGCAGTCGTTGCGCTGGGAAGCCGAGTACGACCTGGAAAAACTGCTGGGGCCGATTGCCGCCGTGCGCCTGGTGCAGGGGGCGAAGGCGGTGGTGCAGGGCGCCCGCAACGGCCAGCGCAAAGCGGCCGAGAATGTCGCGGAGTATTTCCTCGACGAGAACCCGCTGTTGATCCGCCCACTGGTGGCGGAAGGCTTTGCGGCCGATGTGACGCGCTTCCGCGACGACGTGGAACGTGCCAGCAAGCGGCTGGAAAAACTCGAACAAAAACTGGCTAAATGATTCGCAAATTCCTCCGGCTGTTCAAGATCGTCCGAGTATCCGTCCGCTACGGACTGGACGAAATCGCCATTTCCGGCTTCGACAAGCCACGCATCAGCAAATTCCTCGATACCGCTTTCTTCTGGCGCGACCTGTCGACGCCGCGTGCGGTGCGCCTGCGCCGTGCGCTGGAGGAGTTGGGCCCGATCTTCGTGAAGTTCGGCCAGGTGCTGTCCACGCGCAGCGACCTGTTCCCGCTCGATATCGTAGCCGAATTGTCCAAGCTGCAGGACCGCGTGCCGCCCTTCGATTCCGACCTGGCGATCATGATGATCGAGGAGTCGCTGGGCGCCCACCCTGACGAATTGTTCGCGCGCTTCGAGCGGGTGCCGGTGGCGTCGGCCTCCATCGCCCAGGTGCACTTTGCCGCGCTGAAGGACGGCACCCAGGTGGCGGTCAAGGTGCTGCGCCCGGGCATGAAGAAACTGATCGATGAAGACGTGGCGCTGATGCATATCGCGGCCAACTTCATCAACCGCGTGTGGGCCGATTCCAAGCGCCTGAAGATCCAGGAAGTGGTGCAGGAATTCGACAAATACCTGCACGATGAACTGGACCTGATGCGCGAGGCGGCCAATGCCAGCCAGCTGCGCCGCAATTTCGCCGAATCCAAGCTGTTGCTGGTGCCGGAGATGTATTGGGACTACTGCTCCAGCAATGTGATCGTCATGGAGCGCATGCACGGCATTCCGGTGTCGCAGATCGACCGCCTGGTCGAAGCGGGGGTGGACCTGAAAAAGCTGTCCTCGGACGGCGTCGAGATCTTCTTCACGCAGGTGTTCCGCGACGGCTTCTTCCACGCCGATATGCATCCCGGGAACATCCTGGTGTCGATCGAGCCGGAGTCGTTTGGCCGCTATATCGCGCTGGATTTCGGCATCGTCGGCACGCTGAACGATTACGACAAGGACTACCTGTCGCAGAACTTCCTGGCTTTCTTCCGCCGCGATTACAAGCGGGTGGCGGAGGCGCACATCGAGTCGGGCTGGGCGCCGAAGGAAACCCGTATCGATGAGCTGGAGGCGGCGGTGCGCGCATGCTGCGAGCCGATCTTCGATCGCCCGCTGAAGGACATCTCGTTTGGCCAGGTGCTGCTGCGCCTGTTCCAGACTTCGCGCCGTTTCAATGTGGAAGTGCAGCCGCAACTGGTGCTGCTGCAAAAGACACTGCTGAATATCGAAGGCCTGGGCCGGCAGCTCGATCCCGAGCTGGATCTGTGGAAGACGGCCAAGCCATACCTGGAGCGCTGGATGGCGGAGCAGGTCGGCTGGCGCGGCCTGGTGGAGCGTTTGAAGGCGGAGGCGCCGCGCTATTCGCATATTTTCCCCCAGTTGCCACGCCTGGCGCACCAGGCACTTACCGTCGCGGCGGACCGCGACGTGGAGACCAAGCTGTTGCTGGCCCACCTGGTGAGGGAGCAGCGGCATACCAACCGCTTGCTGTCATTCTTCGCGTTCCTGGTCGGGTCGTTTGTGATGGGCACCGTGGCGTACCTGGCTTATGCCCGACTTTACTAACCGCGATCCGCGCACGCCGGAATTCTGGGACCAGCGCTTCGACGGCGCATTCACGCCGTGGGATCGGGGTGGGGTGCCGGCGCAACTGGCCGCGTGGCTGGCCAGCGCACCGGCAGGCGCGGCGCTGATTCCCGGCTGCGGCAGCGGTTATGAATTGCAGGCCTTCTGCGCAGCCGGCTGGAACGCCACCGCCATCGACTTCTCGCCGTCCGCCGTTGTTGCGGCGCAACGGGCCGTCGGCCCCTGGCGCGCGCGCGTTGTCGAGGCTGACTTTTTCGCCTACCTGCCCGCGCAGCCGCTGGACCTGATCTACGAGCGCGCCTTCCTGTGCGCCATGCCGCGCGACATGTGGCCGCGCGTGGTGCAGCGCTGGGCGCAATTGCTGCCCGAAGACGGCCTCCTGCTAGGCTACTTCTTCTTCGATAACAATCCGAAAGGCCCGCCCTTCGGGGCCGAGCGGGAGCGCCTGCTGCAGTTAATGAGCGCTCACTTTGACCTTGAGCAGGAGCAGCCGGTCGGGGACTCCATCGCAGTATTCCAGGGCAAGGAGCGCTGGATGGCCTGGCGCCGGAAAAAAGCTTTATAATTCAGGGTTTTGATGTTTTTTGCGGAGTAATAGATGCCGATCTACGCTTACCGCTGCGAGGAATGTGGCTTTGCCAAGGACGTGTTGCAAAAGATCTCCGATCCGCAGCTCACCGATTGCCCTTCCTGCGGCAAATCCACCTTTAAGAAGCAACTGACCGCAGCCGGCTTCCAACTGAAGGGCACCGGCTGGTATGTCACCGATTTCCGTGGCGGCAGCGCCCCGGCGACCGGCGTTGCCAGCGCGGCCAAGACCGAAGCCCCGGCCGCTGCCGCTCCGGCGCCTGCGCCGGCAAAGTCCACCAGCGAGGGCTGATGTACCCCGCACAAGGAACCTGATGCGCAAATATTTCATTACCGGCTTGCTGATCCTGGTGCCCCTGGCGATTACCGCCTGGGTGCTCAACATCATCATCGGCACCATGGACCAGTCGCTCCTGATCGTGCCGGAGCGCTGGCAGCCGCGTACCCTGATCGGTTTCGATATCCCGGGCCTGGGTACAATCCTGACCGTGCTGATCGTGTTCATCACCGGCCTGCTGACCAATAACCTGGTCGGCAATTTCGTCGTCAGGCAATGGGAAAAACTGCTGCACCGCATTCCAGTGGTCAGCTCGCTGTACGGCAGCGTGAAGCAGGTATCGGATACGCTGTTCTCCGATTCCGGCAACGCCTTCCGCAAGGCCGTGCTGGTGCCGTATCCGCATGCCGGTTCGCGCACCATCGCCTTCCTGACCGGCGCACCGGCCACGGAAGTGCAGAAGCACCTGAACGACGAATACCTCAGCGTCTACGTGCCAACCACGCCGAACCCGACTTCCGGCTTCTTCTTGATGATGCCGAAAAAAGATGTAATCGAGCTCGATATGAGCGTCGATGCCGCACTGAAGTACATCGTTTCGATGGGCGTTGTCGTCCCTGAATAAAACTTAACCTGAAACTGAGAATCAATATGTCCATGCGTACTGAATACTGCGGCCTCGTAACCGAAGCCCTCGTAGGCCAAACCGTCAGCCTGTGCGGCTGGGTGCACCGTCGCCGCGACCACGGCAAACTGATCTTCATCGACCTGCGCGACCGCGAAGGCCTGGTGCAAGTGGTCTGCGACCCGGACTTTGCCGACATGTTCAAAGTCGCCGAATCCGTGCGTAACGAGTACTGCCTGCAAATCACCGGTACCGTCAAGGAACGTTCGGCCGAAACCGTCAACGCCAAGCACAAGTCGGGCAAGATCGAAGTGATCGCCACCAAGGTGGAAGTGCTGAACGCTTCCGTGCCGGTGCCGTTCCAGCTGGACGACGACAACCTGTCCGAAACCACCCGCCTGACCCACCGCGTGCTGGACCTGCGCCGCGCCCAGATGCAGAACAACCTGCGCCTGCGCTACAAGGTGTCGATGGAAGTGCGCAAGTACCTGGACGACCTGGGCTTCATCGATATCGAAACCCCGGTGCTGACCAAGTCCACCCCGGAAGGCGCGCGCGACTACCTGGTGCCGTCGCGCGTAAACGCGCACGAATTCTTCGCGCTGCCGCAATCGCCGCAACTGTTCAAGCAATTGCTGATGGTCGCCAACTTCGACCGTTACTACCAGATCACCAAGTGCTTCCGCGACGAAGACCTGCGCGCCGACCGCCAGCCGGAATTCACCCAGATCGACTGCGAAACCTCGTTCCTGAGCGAGCAGGAGATCCGCGACATGTTCGAAACCATGATCCGCAAAGTGTTCAAGAACACCATGGACGTGGAACTGCCAAACCCGTTCCCGGTGATGGACTTCGCCGAAGCCATGGGCAAGTACGGTTCGGACAAGCCCGACATGCGCGTGAACATGGCGTTCACCGAACTGACCGACATCATGAAGAACGTCGAGTCCAAGATCTTCTCCAGCGCCGCCAACATGGCCAACGGCCGCGTGGTCGGCATGCGCGTACCGAAAGGCGGCTCCATGTCGCGTTCGGAAATCGACGCATACACCCAGTTCGTCGCCATCTACGGCGCCAAGGGCCTGGCTTACATCAAGGTCAACGAGAAGGCCAAGGGCCGCGAAGGCCTGCAGTCGCCGCTGCTCAAGTCCCTGGACGACGCGGTACTGAACACCATCATGGAACGCACCGGCGCACAAGACGGCGACCTGATCTTCTTCGGCGCCGACAAGGCGAAGGTGGTCAACGATGCCATCGGCGCGCTGCGCGTGAAGATCGGCCATTCCGAGTTCGGCAAGGCCAACGGCCTGTTCAACGACGTGTGGGCACCGCTGTGGGTGATCGACTTCCCGATGTTCGAGTACGACGAAGAAGAAGACCGCTGGACCGCTACCCACCACCCGTTCACCTCGCCAAAAGACGGCCACGAAGACATGCTGGAAACCAATCCAGGTGCATGTATCGCCAAGGCCTACGACATGGTGCTGAACGGTTGGGAACTGGGCGGCGGCTCGATCCGTATCCACCGCGAAGAAGTGCAGTCGAAAGTGTTCCGCGCACTGAAGATCGGTGCCGAAGAAGCGCGCGAGAAGTTCGGCTTCCTGCTGGACGCGCTGCAGTACGGCGCACCTCCGCACGGTGGCCTGGCCTTCGGCCTGGATCGTATCGTGACCCTGATGACCAAGTCCGATTCGATCCGCGACGTGATCGCCTTCCCGAAAACCCAGCGCGCCCAGTGCTTGCTGACCCAGGCGCCATCGCCGGTCGACGAGAAGCAGCTGCGTGAACTGCATATCCGCCTGCGTTCGGCCGAGCCGAAAGTAGCTGGTTAATCTGCTGTTGAAGGGCGGGCTGCAAAGCCCGCCTTTTTTGTTTCATGGCCCATAAAATCCCCGAATCCGTCCTGGTGGTGATCCACACTGCCGACCTCGACGTATTGCTGATCGAACGCGCCGGCAATCCCGGCTACTGGCAGTCCGTCACCGGTTCGAAAGACGCCGTCGACGAACCGCTGCTCACCACGGCCACCCGTGAACTATTCGAAGAAACCGGCATCGTTGCCGACGGCAGGGACGTGCTGCTGCGCGACTGGGGCCTGCAGAACATCTACGAAATCTACCCGGTCTGGCGCCATCGCTACGCGCCCGGCGTCACGCATAACCTTGAGCATATCTTCAGCGTGCAAGTGCCGCGCAACGTGCCAGTCATGCTGAGCCCGCGCGAGCATACCGCCCACGTCTGGCTGCCCTATCTGGAAGCCGCGGACCGCTGTTTTTCCCCCTCCAATGCGGAAGCGATCCTCCAGTTGCCACAGCATTTGTAACTAGCATTTTGCTCGTTAATTGCTCTTCGCGCGTTTGGCTATAATCGGACATCGACTGTCACACTGGGGGCGCGCGCCATGCCGGAGACTCAGGATATTCTTCTGGAGCAGTTGCAGGTTGGCCTATACGTCCATCTCGACCTGAAGTGGTTTGAGCATCCTTTTGCGTTCAGCCATTTCAAGATCAAGTCGCAAGAACAGATCCATCAGTTGCGCAGTCTCGGCCTGCAGAGGATCCGCATCGACCCGGCCCTGAGCGATGTACAGCCCGTCGCGTTGCAGGTCGATGCGCCGGTCGCCGTTTCCGCAGAGTCGGCCGGCAAGCCGTCGGCGCCGATGCCTGAAACCCCCGAACTGGCCGCCAAGCGCGCCATGATGGAACGCATGCGCCAACAGCGCGAGAATGCGGCCCGCATCGAGCACGCCTTCGTCGATACGGCGCGCGAGATCAAGGACATGGAAAAAAACCTCTTTGCCCGCCCGGCGGAAAGCCTGCAGAAGGCCAGCGAGATGATCGGCAAGATCGCCGACTCCATCCTCAGCGCGCCGGAGCTGGCCATTCACGTGATGGGCGACCGCACCGGCGGCGAGGAAATCTACCTGCACTCGCTGAACGTCACCATGTTGTCGATGATGATTGCGCGCGACATCAAGCTGCCGCGCGAAGTGGCGAGCGCGATGGGCGTCGGCTCCATGTTCCATGACCTTGGCGTGCGCAATATCCCCGACAAGGTGTTGACCAAGAGCGAAGCGTGGACGCACTCCGAGCAGAACCTGTACGAGACCCACTGCGCGGTCGGTACCGAAATGGGGCAGCAGCTCAAGTTTCCCGCCGCCGCCGTCGCCATCGTGCGCGACCACCACGAAATGTATGACGGCAGCGGTTATCCGCGCCATCTGAAAGGCGAGGAGATCGGCGTGCTGGCGCGCATCGTGGCGATCGCCAACTACTACGACCGCCTGTGCAACCCGGTCAACGGAACGCCTGGCCTGACCCCGCACGAAGCGCTGTCGCTGATGTTTGCCAAGAACCGCGGCAAGTTCGATCCCAAGCTGCTGCAGGTGTTCATCCGCTGCCTGGGTGTGTACCCGCCGGGCACCATCGTGCAGCTATCGAACGGTGCGACTGGAATGGTCGCCACCATCAATACAGAAAAGCCGAACAAGCCGGAACTGGTGGTGTACGAACCGGGTGTGCCGCGCGAGGATGCCATCATGGTCGACATGGATCGAGAGAGCGACCTGAATATCGTGCGCGCCATCAAACCCTCGCAGGTGCCGAAGGAAATCTACGCTTACCTCAGCCCGCGCAAGCGTGTCAGCTACTACTTCGATGCCACCAAGCCGGGACAGGGAGCGACCGGGTGATCTCCGAACTGCGCCAGCTAATGCTCGACCACAGCCCGCATATGATGCTGCTGGTCGATCCCAGCGACCTGCGCATCATCGTGGCCAACAAGGTGGCCGAGCAAGTGCTTGGGTACACCGGGGTCCAGCTGGTTGAAATGCTGATCACCGATATCGAGAGCTCGCTGCAGGACGTGTTCTATTGGGAGGATGTGCGCGGCGGCCATTTCCAGGACATCGACGCGCAGGAGGGCGAATACCAGCGCGCCGACGGCACCCAGATCATGGTCATGAAGTCGCTGCGCGTGCTGCGCCATGAAGACCGCTGGCTGATCCTGATCCTGGCCCGGGATGCGCGCCAGGAGCGCAAGGTGGAGGACGTGCTCGAGCAGACCCTGTCGCAGCTGCGCACCACGCTGGAAGCGACCGGCAACGGCATCCTGGTGATCGACTGGCACAACAAGATCGCCAGCATGAATCGCCAGTTCAGTGAAATGTGGCATATCCCCGATGCCTTCCTCAAGAATGGCAACGATGGCGCCATCCTTGAATTCCTGACCGCCAACGTCGTCGAACAGGACTTGTGCCGCGAACGGCTGCAGCAAGTCAGCGCCCCGCACGAGGCGCTGGACCAGTTGCACCTGCACGACGGCCGCGTATTCGAATGCCGCTCGCGTGCTCAATTCCTCGGCGAGCGCATTATCGGCCGGGTATACGGCTTCCTGGACACCACGGAGCGCGTGCATGCCGAAGAGGCGCTGCGCGAATCGCGCGACCAGTTGGAGAGCCGCGTGCACGAACGCACGCTGGCGCTGCAGATGGCCAACCTCACGCTGGAGAACGAGAAGACGCGCCAGGCCGATTTGATCCGCAAGCTGGGGGAGGCGCAGAACCAGCTGCTGCAATCGGAAAAGATGGCGTCGATAGGCGTGCTGGCGGCCGGCGTGGCGCACGAGATCAACAACCCGGTAGGCTTCGTCAATTCCAACCTGAGCAGCCTGCAGCGCTATATGCAGTCCTTGATGCGCCTGCTCGATGCGTATGAGGCGCGCGAGGAGCATCTGCCCGAGAACGACCGCGGCGAGCTGAATGCCCTGCGCAAGGAGATCGACGCCGATTACCTGCGCGAGGACCTGGGCAGCCTGTTGTCCGAATCGATGGATGGCCTGGACCGCATCAAGCGCATCGTGCAGGACATGAAAGACTTCTCCCACGCGGGCGGTGGCGACATCCTGGTGGCCAACCTCGAAACTGGCCTGGACAGCACGTTGAACGTGGTCTGGAACGAGCTGAAATACAAGGCCGAAGTCGTGAAGGAATACGGCGGCGTGCCGGACATCGAATGCATCCCGTCGCAACTGAACCAGGTATTCATGAACCTGCTGGTCAACGCCGCCCATGCGATCGAGAACCGCGGCCGCATCACGCTGCGCACCAGTTATGAAAACGAGATGGTGACGGTGTCGGTGAGCGATACCGGCGGCGGCATCGCAGCGGAAAACCTGGGCCGTATCTTCGAACCTTTCTTCACCACCAAGCCGGTGGGCAAGGGCACCGGCCTGGGCCTGTCGCTGTCTTACAGCATCGTGCAAAAGCACGGCGGCCGCATCGAGGTCGACAGCGAGATCGGGCGTGGCACCACCTTCCGTGTGATCCTGCCGCGACAGATGGCGCCTGCCGCCGAGGAAAATGATGTTGTAAATTGACTAAGCTGTCATGCGATGACTATTATCTTCCGCATGAAAAATCTGTTTTTCCATTTCGGCCGCCAGGCTGAATCGCAGCGCCCGGCGGCCGCGGGATCCTGCCATAACTGCCATGCCGAGGTCAGTACCACCTACTGCGGTGAATGCGGCCAGAAGGCCAAAGCGCATATCGCCAGCGCGCATGAATTCCTGCACCATTTTGTCGGCCACTACATCGCCGCCGAGGGCAAGCTGTGGCGTACTCTGGGCTGGCTGATCGCCAAGCCGGGGCAGCTAACAGTTGAATTCATTGGCGGCCGGCGCGGGCATTTCGTCGACCCCTTGCGTTTGCTGCTGACGGTATCGCTGCTGGCATTCCTGGTGATGAAGTGGGAGGTCTATCGCCTGCCGGTCCCACCGGTAGAACCCGTATCGGCGCGCGCTACAGTGCTTGCGACAGCCGCGACGGCGCGCCAGGTGCACCAAGCCGACGGCTGGTTGTTCGATATTTTTGCGCGGGTGAGCGATAAGTTTGTCGGCAATTACGGCAAGTATGCAGCGCAGCCGGAACCGCTCCAGGGCGCCCAATTCTGGGAGGCCTGGTTGCGCTTCGGTCCGACTGTCGTGCTGTGCTTGATTCCACTGATGGCGGCCGTGCTGAAACTCCTGCACCTTGGCAGCGGCTGGCGCTATGGCGAACACCTGGTGTTTGCCATGCATTTTCAGACGGTCACCTTCCTGGCCCTGCTGCTTACCGTGGGCGGCATGCGGGGCGGCGTCAAACCGCTGCTGGGCAGTGCGTTGGGACTGTACATCCTGCTGGCCATGCGCAAGGTGTATGGCGGCGGTTGGATCGTGCTGTTGCTGAGGACCGTGATGTTTGGCTATTGCCTCGTCGCGAGCTTTGAAGTGCTGGTGCGCATTGCTTTCCTGCTGCGCATGGCCTAGCGGGTGCAGGGCACGGCGAAGTCGACATGATAATGCTCGTCATGCCGCACCCATGGCTTGCCTGTCATGAATTTCAGCTTCTTTAGCGCGGCGCCGCGCGGGGTTGCAAGCAGGCGCGGCAGGTAGGCGGTATCGAAGATCACCAGCGCGATGCCGTGGCCGCGCGCACGGGCCGCCAAGTCCAGCTGGTACAAGTGTTCCGCCATCGCGACGAAGTCGATGCTGTATCCGCCGTAGCGCGCATCCTTGTCGAATTCGATGTCGTAGCCGAAGCGCTGGCTGGCAGGCGTCGGCAGGCGCGCCGCATGCCCATCCTGGTCGCGCACCGGCACGAAGTAATCGACCGACAGGCCATTCTGGTGCGTGCGGTGGGGCCGGAAGCGGCCGCCATACTCGTTTCCTGTTTCCCCGTACACGTATTGCGCGTCCGGCGCGGCGCGTTCAAGCCTGGCGTAAGCGTCCAGCATGATGGCTGATACTTCGCTATGGACGTGGTTGCGGCCCATGGCGACGGCCAGCCCGCTGTAGGCCGTGTAATTGGCGCCCTCGGACGGAAGTTGGACGCTGTCCTCGATGCTGCCGCGGTTGACCGTGCCATGGCAAGTGCTGGCCGCGTTGGCCAAAGCGGCGCTGGCAGCCAGCAGCGCCGCAGAAACGATGCGGGCCGTCTTCATCGCGCCGGCGCGGCCAGGAAGCGGCGCAGCATGTAACAGGCGGGGAGGGCGGGCAATATCGTCAGCGCCAGGGTCGCGGCATCGGTTGCCGGGGCCGCCGAGCCGGCATTGGACAACAGCATGACGCCGGAATTGATCGCCGCGTGCATGGCGATGCCTGGCAGCAGCGAGCGGGTCCGTTCGTACAGCCATCCGGCGAAGATGCCGAACGTTATGCCGCCGACCAGCTGGTAGATATTCATGTGGGCGAAGCCAAAGACCACGGCCGAACCCAGGATGGCATAGCTGCGCTCGTATTGCAGCAGGAAGCTGCGCAGGATAATCCCCCTGAAGAGCATTTCCTCCACGACGGGCGCTAACACGCAAACCATGATGATCTGGGGCAGCTGCGCCGAGAGCATATCCTGGCACAGGCGCGACGCGTTGGCATCCGGCGGAAAGGCTGCTTGCAGCAATTCGCTGATCCCGCCCATGAGCAGGAACAGGCACGGCGTGGCCAGGAGGACCAAGGGCACAACGGCGAGCATCGCCGCGCCCGTCGCCGGGCGGGGCGGATGAAACAGGTCCCGGTAGCCCAGATTCTTCCAATGCAACAAGGCAGTAAAGGTGATACCGCTTGCCAGGACCCTGGCGATGGTGGCCAGGCTATAGGGATCGTGCATGCCGAGCAGCCTGCGGGCGTCGTACATTGCGCAGGTCACCAGGTATTCAACGCCCCAGCTGCAGATCACCAGGAAAAAGGCCTCCAATGCGGAAGGGAAGGTAGTGTGTCGTTCAGTCATGGGGCATGACTATAAAGCAATTCGGAGCACTTTTGACGGTGAGCAAGCCGGGCAGTTGGGGTTAGAATGGTTCCATGATGATTCGTGTTGCCACATACAACATCCATAAAGGCGTGTCGTACCGTAGCCATCCACGGGTGCACGCCTTGCGCCATGCGATTGAAGCCTTTCATGCCGACCTGGTTTTCCTGCAGGAAGTGCAGGGCCAGCACGACCGGATCGAGGCGCGTTACGGCGAGGAAAGCCAGGGACATCGGCACTGGCCGAAAAAAGCCCAGCATGAATTTTTCGCGGGCGAATCGCACCAGTCCGTGTATGGCTTGAATGCGCAATACGACCACGGTCACCACGGCAATGCGCTGCTCAGCAAGTACCCGATCGCGCGCTGGACCAATACCGATATTTCCGACCATGCCTACGAATCGCGCGGCATCCTGCATTCGGTGGTGGAGACGGACGGCAAGCTGGTGCATTGCTACGTGATCCACCTTGGCCTGTTCGAGCGCAGCCGCGTGCGGCAGGCGGAAGTGCTGATCGAAGCCGTGCGCAGTTCGGCGCCGGACGGCGAGCCGGTGATCATCGCCGGCGACTTCAACGACTGGCGCAACACCCTGACGGACAAGCTGCAAAGCGCACTCGGCGTGCGCGAAGTATTCGACGAGATCAATCACGGCCATCCGGTCGGCGACCTGGTGCGGACATTGGCGCGGCGCAAAGCCGCCCAGCGCCCGGCCCGCACTTTCCCGGCCGCCATGCCCTTCTTCAGGTTGGACCGCATCTATGTGCGGGGCTTCAAGGTAGAATCCGCGGAAGTCCTGCATGGCCCGCTGTGGGCCAAGCTGTCGGATCACGCGCCCATCGTGGCGAACCTGAAACTGGTTTCCTGACACATGCGTCACGTTGATTTTCTAGCCGATAACGAAGTCAAACTCCTCCACTGCGGTACCGATTATTTTCCGGCACTGGTCGAGGCCATCGAGGCCGCGCGGGTCGAAGTCTATTTCGAGACCTATATCTTCGCCGAGGACGAGACCGGCAAGCGCGTGATGGCCGCGCTCAAAGCTGCCGCCCAGCGCGGCGTCACGGTGCGCATGATTACCGACTGGTTCGGTACCGGGCACAAGCCCGCTTACCGGCTGCACGCCGAGGTCACGGCGGCCGGCGTCGAACACCGCATTTTCAACCCCTGGTTCCGGCGCGGCGTGACGCGCACCCACCGCAAGATCTGCGTGGTGGACGGGCAGGTGGCCTTTGTCGGCGGCATCAATATCAACGACGACATGTTCACCGATTACGACCGCAATAAGGCGCTGGAAGCGCCGCGCTGGGATTTTGCGGTGGCGGTGCGCGGACCGCTGGTCGAATCCATCCACAGCGAGGCGGAAACGCAGTGGACCCGCCTGGGCCATATGAACATCGTCAAGCGCTTGACCCTGTTCAACGAAGTGCGCAAGCTGAACAAGATCGCGCGCCAGAGCACGATGCAGGCCGGTTTCGTGGTGCGCGACAACCTGCGCAACCGCCGCACCATCCAGCGCGCCTACCTGCAGGCGCTGGGGCGCGCCAGGAAGAGCGTGCTGCTGGCCAATCCCTACTTCGCGCCGGGGCGCAAGTTCCGCCGTGCCCTGGCCGCGACGGCGCAGCGCGGGGTGGACGTGGTGCTGCTGATCGGCGTCGGCGAATTCTGGCTGCAGGATGCGGTGGCGCATTCCTTCTACCCCAAGCTGCTGGAAGCCGGCGTCAAGGTGGTGGAATACCGCAAGACGCAGCTGCATGCCAAGGTCGCGGTCATCGACGATGACTGGGCGACGGTTGGCTCCTCCAATGTGGACGGGCTGAGCCTGTTCCTCAACCAGGAAGCCAATGTGGTGATCAAGGACGCCGCGTTCGCGCGTGCCCTGCGGGCCAAGATCGAAGACGCGATTGCCGACGGCGTGGTGATCCATCCACAGGATTTTGAGCATGTCGGGCGCTTCCGGCGGGTCGGGTATGAAGTGGCGTACTTCTTCTACCGCACGCTGATGCGCATTTTTGCAGTAGGAAAATACACATGAGTGACGTAAGGATCGACAAATGGCTGTGGGCGGCGCGCTTTTTCAAGACGCGCCAACTGGCCATCGACGCCATCGACAAGGGCAAGGTGAAACTGTCGAGCGGCGAACGCATCAAGCCATCGCGCAATGCCAAGCTGGGCGAGCGCCTGCAGATAGACAATGGCGCGGAGGAATGGGAGGTGCTGGTGGTAGGCATCTCCGGCAAGCGCGAAGGCGCGCCGGTCGCCCGCCTGCTCTATGAAGAGAGCGAAGAATCGCTGGCCCGCCGCGCCGCCCTGATCGAGCGCAAGAAGCTGTTCCCCGAACCCTTCGCCGACAACAAAGGCCGCCCCACCAAGCGCGACCGCCGCGCCTGGGAACGCGCCACAACAAAATAAATGGGGTACGTCCCCATTTATTTTGTTGCAACGCAACAATAGAGGTGCACTTCTAGTTGTGTCGTTTGACTTTCGCCACACGCTGGATAATAGTACGAACGTTCGCAAAACTTTTCACCAGCGGCCGATCTGTTAGAGCGAGAATAAGGTTTTTCCTTCTTTCTGGATGGGTTCAAAAGTGAGTGGCATTCTTGTAAATACACCAACAAAATTCATGCGCAAAGGCGAAATGACCCGTGCGGCCATCCTGGATGTGGCCCTCGACCTGGCAAGCCGTGACGGCCTGGAAGGCCTCACCATTGGTTTGCTCGCCGATAAGATGAACATGAGTAAGTCCGGTGTATTCGCGCACTTTGGTTCGCGAGAAGATTTGCAGATTGAAGTTTTGAAGCTGTACCACCATCGTTTCGAGCAGGAAGTGTTTTATCCGGCGATGAAGGAGGCCCGTGGCCTGCCTCGCCTGCGCGCCATGTTTGCCAACTGGATCAAACGTGTGAGCGTGGAAATTGCCTCGGGCTGCATCTATATCAGCGGCGCAGTCGAATATGACGACCGTCCTGGCCCGATCCGCGAAGAGCTGCTGGCCATGGTCGGCGCGTGGCAGGCAGCCTTGCTGCGTTGCGTGCGCCAGGCCATCGACAACGGCGACTTGCGGAACGATACCGATGCTTCCCAGCTGGTGTACGAAATGTATGGCCTGATCCTGGCCTTGCACCACGAGGCGCGCTTCATGCGCACTCCTGGCAGCGTGGACCGGGCGGGCACGGGCTTCAATCGACTGATCGAAAACTACCAACCATCCTAAGGCTGCAATTCGCCGCCGAGCAAACATAACCTTTTAGCTATCTGGAGAATAAAATGGGTCAATACGTCGCGCCAATCCGTGATATGCAGTTCGTGCTGCATGAACTGCTGAAGGTGGAAGAGAAGCTGAAAGAGCTGCCTCCTCACGCCGAAACCGACGCGGACATCATCAACCAGGTGCTGGAAGAAGGCGCCAAGTTCACCTCCGAAGTGCTGTTCCCGCTGAACCACTCGGGCGACCGCGAAGGCTGCCACCACGATGCCGCGGCCAAGACCGTGACCACGCCAAAAGGCTTCAAGGAAGCCTACGCGCAATACGTTGAAGGCGGCTGGGCTGCGCTGGCTTGCGATCCTGAATTCGGCGGCCAGGGCCTGCCGATTGTCCTGAACAACTCGTTCTACGAGATGCTGAACTCCGCCAACCAGGCATGGACCATGTATCCAGGCCTGTCGCACGGCGCCTACGAGTGCCTGAAGGAACACGGCACCGACGAACAGAAGCGCCTGTACCTGCCTAAGCTGGTTTCCGGCGAGTGGACCGGCACCATGTGCCTGACCGAGCCACATTGCGGCACCGACCTGGGCATGCTGCGCTCGAAAGCCATCCCTAACGCCGACGGCTCCTGGGACATCACCGGCGCCAAGATCTTCATCTCGGCCGGCGAACACGATATGGCCGAAAACATCCTGCACCTGGTGCTGGCCCGCGTGCCGGACGCACCGGAAGGCTCGAAGGGCATCTCCCTGTTCCTGGTGCCTAAGTTCATCCCTAACGCCGACGGTTCGATCGGCGAGCGCAACCCGATCTTCTGCGGCGCGATCGAAGAGAAGATGGGCATCCACGGCAACTCGACCTGCCAGATGAACCTGGACGGCGCCAAGGGCTGGATCATCGGCCAGCCGAACAAGGGCCTGAACGCGATGTTCGTGTTCATGAACGCCGCCCGCCTGGGCGTGGGCGTGCAATCCCTGGGCCTGACCGAAGTGGCTTACCAGAACGCGCTGGTGTATGCAAAAGACCGCCTGCAAATGCGCTCGCTGTCCGGCGTGAAGAATCCTGAAGGTCCAGCCGATCCGATCATCGTGCACCCTGACGTGCGCCGCATGCTGCTGACCGGCAAAGCCTACGCGGAAGGCGCGCGTGCTTTCGCTTCGTACGTGGCGCTGCAGATCGACCGCGAACTGCACCACCCTGACGCCGACGTGCGCAAGGAAGCCGGCGACGAAGTGGCCCTGCTGACCCCGATCATCAAGGCCTTCATCACCGACAACGCATGGATCGCTACCTCCGACGCCATGCAGGTGTACGGCGGCCACGGCTACATCTCCGAGTGGGGCATGGAGCAGTACGTGCGCGACGCGCGCATCAACCTGATTTACGAAGGCACCAACACCGTGCAGTCGCTGGACCTGCTGGGTCGTAAGATCCTGATGGACAACGGCGCCAAGCTGCGCAAGTTCGGCGAGAAAGTACGCGCCTTCGTGGAAGAAAACGGCACCGACGAAGCGATGTCCGAATTCGTCACCCCGCTGGGCGACCTGGGCGAGAAACTGACCAAGCTGACCATGGAAATCGGCATGAAGGCCTTCCAGAACCAGGACGAAGTGGGCGCTGCTGCCGTACCTTACCTGCGCGTCGCCGGTCACCTGGTGTACTCCTACTTCTTCGCACAGATGGCGAAGATCGCCCTGGAAAAAGAAGCGTCGGGCGACAAGTTCTACACCTCGAAGCTGGCAACCATCCGCTTCTACTTCGGCCGCCTGTACCCAGAAACCGCAACCCTGATCCGCCAGGCTCGTTCCGGCGCCGCCAACCTGATGGCCCTGGATGCTGACCTGTTCTAATTAAAGGAAAAACATGAGCAACTTCAACGTGAAAAAAGTAGCGGTACTGGGCGCCGGCGTGATGGGTGCGCAGATCGCTGCCCACTGCGTCAACGCCAAAGTACCGGTGGTCCTGTTTGACCTGCCTGCCAAAGAAGGCAACAAGAACGGTATCGGCATCAAGGCCATCGAAGGCCTGAAAAAATTGTCCCCAGCGCCTTTCGGCGACAAGGCCGACGCGGAACTGGTGCAGATCGCCAACTATGAAGACAACCTGGACCTGCTGGCCGGCTGCGACCTGATCATCGAAGCGATCGCCGAGCGCATGGACTGGAAGCACGACCTGTACAAGAAGGTCGCTCCGCACATCGCCCAGAACGCGATCTTCGCCTCGAACACCTCCGGCCTGTCGATCAACAAGCTGGCCGAAGGCTTCGACGCGGACCTGAAAGCGCGCTTCTGCGGCGTGCACTTCTTCAACCCACCGCGCTACATGCACCTGGTGGAACTGATCCCGACCACCGACACCAAGCCGGAAATCCTGGACCAGCTGGAAACCTTCATGACTTCCGTGCTGGGCAAGGGCGTGGTGCGTGCCAAGGACACCCCGAACTTCATCGCTAACCGCGTTGGCGTGTTCGGCATCCTGGCCATCATCCACGAAGCCGAGAAGTTCGGCCTGTCCGTCGACGTGGTCGACGACCTGACCGGCGCCAAGCTGGGCCGCGCCAAGTCCGGCACCTTCCGTACCGCCGACGTGGTTGGCCTGGACACCATGGGCCACGTGATCAAGACCATGGAAGACAACCTGCCGAACGATCCGTTCGCAGCGCTGTACAAGACTCCTGCCGTGCTGTCCGGCCTGGTCGCCAAGGGCGCCCTGGGCCAGAAGTCCGGCGCCGGCTTCTACAAGAAGGTCGGCAAGGACATCATGCGCCTTGACGCAGCTACCGGTGAATACGTCGCCGGCGGCAAGAAGGCTGACGACATCATCGCCCGCATCCTGAAAGAAAAGGATCCGGTCAAGAAGATGAAGGCGCTGCGCGAATCGACCAACCCGCAGGGCCAGTTCCTGTGGGCGATCTTCCGCGACGCTTTCCACTATATCGCGATCCACCTGGAATCGATCGCCGACAACGCACGCGACATCGACTTCGCCATGCGTTGGGGCTTCGGCTGGAACGTCGGTCCATTCGAGACCTGGCAAGCAGCCGGCTGGGGCCAGGTTGCACAGTGGGTCAAGGAAGACATCGAAGCCGGCAAGGCGCTGTGCAATGCACCGCTGCCAGCCTGGGTGTTCGAAGGCAAAGTGGGCGAGCAGGGCGTGCATACCGCTGAAGGCTCGTTCTCGCCAGCGAGCAAGTCCTACACTCCACGTTCCGAACTGGCTGTGTACAAGCGCCAGGAATTCCGCGCTCCGGTAGTGGGCGGTGGCGGCGCCGATCCTAAGACTGCCGGCGTAACCGTGCACGAAGACGAATCCGTGCGCCTGTGGCACACCGGCGACGACGTCCTGATCCTGTCGCTGAAGACCAAGATGCACGTGATCGGCAAAGGCGTGATCGGAGGCATCCAGCGCGGCCTGGCCGAAGCTGAGAAGAACTTCAAGGGCCTGGTGATCTGGAACACCGACGCAGCCGAAGGCGGCGCCTTCTCGGCCGGCGCCGACCTGCAGGAAGCCCTGCCAGCCTTCATGGCCGGCGGCGCCAAGGCAGTCGACCCGATCATCAAGGAACTGCAAGACACCTTCATGAAGATGAAGTATTCCAACGTGCCAGTGGTGGCGGCTGTTGCCGGTATCGCCCTGGGCGGCGGCTGCGAAATGATGCTGCACGCATCCAAGCGCGTGGCGGCACTGGAATCGTACATCGGCCTGGTGGAAGTGGGCGTTGGCCTGATCCCTGGCGGCGGCGGCCTGAAAGAAGCGGCTGTACGTGCTGCCCGCGAAGCCAAAGGCAACGACATCCTGCAATTCCTGAAGACCGGCTTCACCAACGCTGCAACCGCGAACGTTTCGAAGTCCGCGCTGGAAGCGAAGGCCATGGGCTACCTGAAGGAAGACGACGTGATCGTGTTCAACGCCTACGAGCTGCTGCACGTGGCAAAAACCACGGCACGTGCGATGGCCGATTCCGGCTACCGCGCGCCGATCCAGCGCCCAGTGCCAGTGACCGGCCGTTACGGCTGGGGCACCATCCGCGGCCAGCTGGTCAATATGCGCGATGGCGGCTTCATCTCCGCGCACGACTACAAGCTGGGCGACATGATCGCCGAGATCGTGTCCGGTGGCGACATCGACCAGGGCAGCGTGGTGAGCGAGCAGTGGCTGCTGGATATGGAACGCAAGGCCTTCCTGGAATTGCTGAACCATCCTAAGTCGCAAGAGCGCATCATGGGCATGCTGCAGACCGGTAAGCCGGTACGCAACTAAGAGCAAATGTCCATCCTGTCGCTGGCCTTCAAAATCCTGTTGCGAGTGAAACCAAGCATGGTCTATGAGCAAATCAAGAAGCACATGACGGAGTCGCTGCCGTTCGTGCGCCTGCTCGGCATCCGCATCGACAGCATCGGCCCGGGAACGGCCGAAGTGTCGATGCCGGACGACGGCAAGCTGCACAACCACCTCGGCACGCCGCACGCGGGTGCGATCTTCACGCTGGCCGAAACGGCGTCCGGCGCGGCCATGGCAGGCGGCTTCGCCGACCTGATCATGGACATGCGCCCGGTCGCCAAGGAGTCGCGCATCCAGTACCAGAAAGTGGCCAAGGGCGCGACGCGCGCCTCCGGCAAGGTACCGGGCGACCTGGCCGCAATCCGCGCCCAGCTCAAGGATGAAGGAAAAGTAGCGTTCCCGGTCAACGTCGACATCTTTGACGAACACGGCACGCTGGCAGCACAAGTACAGGTGGACTGGTACCTCTCCGCCAAACGCTAACGAACACAGATACTGGAAAGCTTAAAAATGAGCAAACAACTCCAAGACGCATACATCGTCGCCGCTACCCGCACCCCGATCGGCAAAGCACCGCGCGGTATGTTCAGCAAGACCCGCCCGGACGACCTGCTGGTCGCCGCCATCAAGGGCGCCATGGCTGCCGTGCCTGGCCTGGACCCGGCCCTGATCGTTGACGCGATCATCGGCTGCTCCTTCCCTGAGGCAGAACAAGGCTTCAACATCGCCCGTAACTCCGTGGTGCTGGCAGGCCTGCCGAACACCGTGGGCGGCGTGACCATCAACCGTTACTGCGCATCGGGCATCACCGCCCTGGCCATGGCTGCCGACCGCATCCGCGTTGGCGAGGCCGACGTGATGATCGCCGGCGGCGTGGAATCGATGTCGATGGTGCCGATGATGGGCCACCACCCATCGATCAACATGGACACTTTCAAGGACGAAAACGTGGGCCTGGCCTACGGCATGGGCCTGACCGCTGAAAAAGTGGCGCAGCAGTGGAAGATCTCCCGCGAAGACCAGGACGCCTTCGGCCTGGAATCGCACCGCAAGGCGATCGCCGCCCAGCAAGCCGGTTTCTTCAAGGACGAGACCACCCCGGTCGAAATCATCACCCGTACTCCTGACCTGCGCACCGGCGAGATCAAGGTTGGCAAGCGTACCGTGGATACCGACGAAGGCGCCCGCGCCGACGCCTCCATGGAAGGCATGGCCAAGCTGAAGCCAGTGTTTGCTGCCAAGGGCACCGTGACTGCTGCGACCTCTTCGCAGATGTCCGACGGCGCCGGCGCGCTGATCGTGGTGTCCGAGAAGATCCTGAAAGAACACAACCTGACCCCGCTGGCCAAGTTCTCCTCGTTCGCCGTACGCGGCGTGCCACCGGAAATCATGGGCATCGGTCCTAAGGTTGCGATTCCTGCGGCCTGCGCAGCTGCCGGCATCACCCAGGACCAACTGGACTGGATCGAACTGAACGAAGCGTTCGCCGCACAGGCGCTGGCCGTGATCCGCGACCTGAACCTGGACACCAGCAAAGTGAACCCGATGGGCGGCGCAATCGCCCTGGGCCACCCGCTGGGCGCAACCGGCGCGATCCGCGCCGCGACCGTAGTACACGCACTGCGCCGCAACCAGCTGAAGTACGGCATGGTCACGATGTGCGTGGGCGCCGGCATGGGCGCGGCAGGCATCATCGAGCGCGTATAATCCGCGCGACGACGCAATAACGCATTAGCAAGGCGGGTCAGATGGCCCGCCTTTTTTCATATCCACAGCCCGGTGCGCAGAGGGTGTCTGACCCTGCGGGTCGAACACCGGTTGACCGGTTTAAACGGAGACAACAACAATGGCAATCCAGACCAGCAAGAACGCAGGCATCCTGACCATCGAATTTGATCGCCTGGACCGCAAGAACGCGATCACCTCCGCCATGTACCAGACCATGGCCGACACCATCAACGCCGCAGAGATGGACACCGAAGTGCGTGCCATCCTGTTCACCGGCAAGCCGGAGATCTTCACCGCCGGTAACGACCTGGTCGACTTCGCGATGACCACCACCGCCAACGACGGCGTGGCATTCTCCGACCGTCCTGTGATCCAGTTCATGAAAGCCCTGTTCAACAGCACCAAGCCGGTGGTGGCAGCGGTGAACGGCGCCGCCATCGGCATCGGCACCACCATGCTGATGCACTGCGACCTGGTGTACGCCGCTGACAACGCCAAGTTCTCGGTGCCTTTCGCGGCACTGGGCCTGTGCCCTGAATTCGGCTCCAGCATGCTGCTGCCGGCCAACGGCGGCCACGCCCGCGCAGCGGAAAAGCTGATGCTGGGCGAACCGTTCAGCGCCCAGGAAGCCTATGACATGGGCCTGATCTCCAAGCTGCTGCCGGCCGACCAGGTGCTGGCGCACGCCCAGGCGCAAGCGGCCAAGCTGGTCGCACTGCCGGCCGAGTCGATCCGCCAGACCAAACGGCTGATGAAAGCAGGCCGCGAAGCGCTGAAAGCCCACATCGACGTGGAAAGCGCCCAGTTTGGCGCCATGCTGACCGGCGCCGAAGCCAAGGAAGCGTTCACCGCCTTCTTCGAGAAGCGTAAGCCTGACTTCTCGAAGTTCGCCTGACGCGAAACATGCAAGCGATTCCAGCTCTGGCCTGGCTGCCGTTTGGCTTGCTGGGTCTTTCAATTGCGAGCACTGGCCTGGCGATTGCAGCTGATGGACGACCGGCTTTCCTGAGGCATCTCTGGCTGGTCTTGCTCGGACTAGCGATCAGCGCCGGCCTGGCGGCAGGCGTGCTGCGCCCGGTCGCCGGGGCCAGTATCGCAGCCTTGCTGGCTTTCTCATGGTTGGCGACACGCCATGGCAAAGCCGCCGTCCGAGTATTGCTTACGCTATTGGCGCTGCTGCTGGCACTTGCGCTTGCAGTGCATGCCGTTCCCGGCTACGACAATCCCTTGCTGCTGAAGGATGTCCAGCTATCGGCCAGTTCGGCGCCGTACACCTTGTATGCGAATTTCGACAAGGGCGTGGTAGGACTTGTGCTGCTGGTGTTCTTCTGCCACCGCGCCGGGTCCTGGCGGGATTTTGCCGCTGCGTGGAGATCGCAAGCGCTGGTGTTTGCAGGGCTGTTGGCCGGCGTACTAGGCGTTGGCTGGGCAATTGGATTCGTTCATCCGGATTTCAAGCTGTCGCCATTCTTGCCGCTGTTTGCCGTCGTCAACCTGCTGTTTGTCTGCGTGGCGGAGGAGGCCTTCTTCCGCGGCGTCATCCAGGGGCAGCTTGCGCATTACGGCGATGCATTGGCTGT
Source organism: Duganella sp. CF458 (assembly GCF_900113115.1). GTDB lineage: Bacteria > Pseudomonadota > Gammaproteobacteria > Burkholderiales > Burkholderiaceae_D > Rugamonas. The sequence goes on from NZ_FOOF01000009.1 coordinate 87,744, forward strand.
CGCGGTTTCAGGCCTGTTGTTCGGAGCTGCGCACTTGGCTGGCGGCTGGCAGATCGGTGTTCTCGCCAGCTTGGCAGGCTTGGGTTATGCGCTACTGTATGCGCGGACACGGCGCATCGAGATTGCGATCGCCGCCCACTTCCTGCTTAACCTGGTCCATTTCATCGCGTTTACTTATCCGCGCGCTGGTTGAATGTAGGCTTCAAATTTCGACGACGCAGTTCGGATTGAAGCCTTCATTCTCCCCGGTTCCATTCTTCGACATATATCCAAACGGATTGCATACCACGCGGCACGCCCCGATCTCGTAGTCAAAGGACTCGTGCATGTGACCGTGCACCCAGAGATCCGCCTTCGCCACCAGGTCGTCGAGGTTTGAGGCATAGGCGGACGATGTCAGATCGTTGGCATACTGGCCGGGAACCGAGCGCATGGACGGGGCCATGTGGGTTATGACCACAGTCCTGCCGTCATGGGAATCGGCTAGCTTACTGGCGATCCACGATTTGTGCTGCTCATGGAAAAGGGCGGTATCCCTGGTGCGCAGCTTGCCGTAGCCCTTGCTGGCGAGTCTAATGCGGCGGTAGTCCGACATGACCTCCTCCGCCCTGGTCATTGCGAAATATCGCCGGTCATCTCCAAATAGCTTGAAGTCGGTCCATAAGGCCGCGCCCAGGAAGCGCACGTTTCCAATGACGTGCTCGTCGCGGTTCAGGAACTTCACATTCTCTGTCTCGACACTGGCTGCACGTATCTTTTCGATCTCGCTATCGAGGTTGTGGCCATAACCCTCATGGTTGCCATGCATGTAAATGACTGGGACACCTTCGAAGGCAGCTTCGGCCCACTGCACGGAGCGCACGCCGCTGGTATCGATATCCCCGGCCAGAATAACGACGTCTGGCGACGAGGCGGCGAGGTCAAACGAAACCTGGTGCTTGTTCCAGAATTCACGATGGAGGTCGGAGAGAATCAGTAAGCGCATCGAAGACGTGTAAGGCCTATGGAAATCAGTTTAATCATACCAGCCTGCCGCTTCCATCGATATCAGGTCTTGAAATGGCGTAAGGAGCGGCGCATATTATTGCGTATGAAACGAAAAATTCCGCCAAGGCTGCATGTACTGATGGCACGGGATGCCGATACGGCGGTGGTTATCCGGCGCGGCCCGTCGCGTTGCACCGCATTCGTCGGCTGGAATCGCAGCACCGACGAGTTTCGCGTTGGGCAATGGCTGAAAGGACGGATCTACGAACGCCGCTGCGATATCTCCCCTGACGGGAAGAACCTGATCTACTTCGCGATGAACGGTCGCTGGCAGACGGAAGCGAGAGGCTCCTGGACTGCCATTTCCCGCGCTCCTTATCTCACGGCGCTGACGCTACTGTCTAAGGGCGATTGCTGGCATGGCGGTGGATTATTTGTCGGCAGCGATGCCTATTGGCTCAATGACGGTTACGGCCACAAATTACTCCGGGATGGCGCCGGCATGCGCCGCTCATCGGCTTATCCGGGGAAGGACTATTATGGAGGCGAATGTCCTGGCGTCTATTACATCCGTTTACAGCGTGATGGCTGGACGATGACTGTCCACATCGGCGCGGCATCTGATGGAGTCGACGCCGTTTTTGAGAAGCGCATCAACGATCACTGGACACTTCGCAAAACCGCATATGCGACTATCACACGTACGGAAGGCCGCGGTTGTTACTACGATACCCATCAACTGGTCGGAAGAAACGGCGATGTGTTGGATCGCGGATCCTGGGAGTGGGCCGATGTCGACGGCAACCGAGTCGTATGGGCGTCCAACGGCTGTCTCCATGCCGGCCGCATGAAAGCGGACGGCATGCATGGAGAAAAGCTGCTGTTCGACTTTTCCACCATTCAGTTCGAACCTATCCAGGCACCATATCAGGTCTAGTAGTCTGCGACGAGGATGGCGCGGGTACCGCTGTTTTCCCCTCCATGAAACAGCGGCAGGATACTTTCGTGGCACACCAGGTCGCCGGCAAAGCAGCCGCCCATCACGAACAGCAATCGCTCGTTCAACGGTGTCTGTTCCAGTAACCGTGCATTCAGGCGGTAGGACCAGACGCTTGGTTCGGTGTCTGTAGGGTCGGCGTCTTCTTCCTGGCCAGAATGCTCGGAGAGCTCCCTGTCCCAGCAATCGAATTTTTCGTGGAAGCCGATGTAGCAATAATCCTCATACAGGGATTTATCGTCATGCACCCACCACGCCGGGTGCATGAACAGTCCGGTCACTTTGCGTTCCAGCAGCGCGTTGCGAACGTGATTGCGCACGATGAGATTGCCGTGCTCGAACATTACATCGGGCGGAACCGGCAAAGACTGAATGCCCTCCCGGCGATTATCGCGTTTTTGGCCGTTGTGGAACGCAAGCGGTGCGGAGCCGGGCGGTAATGGAGATTTCCAGTATTCACGCTCGTTCGATTCATGGAAGGCGGAAGGATAGGGCAGCGACTCAAGTTTGGCGCGCTTGAGGAAGTAGTACTGTTTTTCAAATTCGGTCATTGTCCGGCTTTCATTCGTACGCCACGGTGCCCATGCGAACGCCATGTCCGCGATGCTCAAGGCTGCCGCAGCAGCGGCAGGACTTGTCCTGCCGGATCGCTGTTTTACGCGTGCGAAGCTCGGAGTGCGGCAGGAAGGGGAATTTCAATTCCTCGGTGCGGGCTTCCGCCAGCAATTCCTCCAGCTCGTGCACTTCCTTTGCGGCGCGCGCGAAGTCGATGAGCAAACGCGCGAACTCCTGTACTGCGGCGTCGAGCGGCGCCGGGTCTTCGTCGTCTTCCACGAAGCATTGCAGGCTTTCGGCAAATGCATGAATGGCGTGATCTATCGCCGGCCGGGCACAGAGCAAGGCGAGCGGCAACATCAGTCGCAGTTCCAGCATCAATGTAACGCCGCCGGAGCCGGCAATGTGCGCATACAACGCCGGCGGTACGGCCTCGAAGACCATTTCCATATACGCCAGCCAGGTCAGCATGCTGTCATGCTCGGCCAGCAGTTCGCCGATCAACTGGCGGTTATACGAGGCGCTGGCTTCGCGCGCCAGTTTCGGCCGGATCGCAGGCAGTACCCGCTCCAGGAAATCGTCGATGCCTTGCCCGTCGCCGATGGCGATCATGGCGGGCAGGCCGAAGATCGCGGCACGGTGTTCTTGCAGCCTGGCGGCGAATGTGGCACCGCCACCGAAGGCGCCATGGGTGAAGTCATGCGGCGCGCCGGGCAAGCCGCCCGGCAGCAGTTTGAATCCGGTAATGGCAGGCAGTGCGCCCAGGCGCTCCTTCCACCACACCCATTCGTCAGCTTCTGTCGACTGTGTCTCGTCGCCGGGCAGCGCGGCTTGGCGCATGGTGTCGGAAACGCCACTCCACAGGCCGGCGTCAAACACGCTGCGCTTGGCGTGCAGCCATTTGGCTGGCGGCGGGTTCCAGCCGCATTCGGCGGCGGCCTGGTACGCGGCGGCACCGCTTCCTTGCCACTGCTCGCGAAAAGGCTGCAAGGCTTCGGTCAGGTGCAGGAAGGCGCTGTGCAGGCGCAGGACGATGCTTTCGCGCTGCTCTTTGGCCTCGTAGGCAAGCTCCTTGGTGAGCAGTTCGATGGCGATGGGCGAGACAGGTTTCCTCATGGCGCGATTAAATTGCTAAAAATACAAAGTGGCGATTATGGCAGCAAGTGCACGGTCGCGCCGTTCAAGAGTGCGCGTATAATCCACGCGAAGTTTTTCAACCGGAGAATCCAGTAATGTCCATGCAATTCCTGCGCCGCGCCGCCGCACTTTCCCTGCTGGCCGCAGCTATCGCCATCCCTGCCCAGGCCGGGAGTTCCGCGTCGTCCGCTTCGAGCGCCGGCTCCGAGTCTTCGGGCAGTGTGTCCGACTCCATCGGCGGCTCCAGCAAGAGCTCCAGCGGCGACGACAAGAAAGTGGCCGCAGGCCAGTACCGCGTGATCGACATTGCGGAAGCTCCTGGCAAGCCGGGCGCCACCCGCCTCAAGCTGCAAGGCCAAGGCAACGAGTTCTTCCTGACCGTGCCAAAAGCCGCCCTGGCTGACCGCGCACTGCCAGCCGGCGCGCTGGTGCAGGTAAGCGAGCGCCCATACGGCTATGAATTCGCATACGCCGACACCCGTCAGGCCTTCTTCCTGGCGCTCGACGACGCATGGCAACGCGAACTGCGCTCGCACGCCATCTGATCGCCGCTTACCTGGCGCTCGGCTGGAATGCCGCAGCGCAGGCAGGTGGGATGATGTTCTGCGACCGTCCGGCGAAAGTCTCGGCGGCGGCGCAGGACCACGTGCTGCGTTTTGCAGCCGTGGTGAAGGAAGAGCTGGAACGCTCCGGCGCCGCCGCTGCGGTGGTGTCGCGCGCCGGTCTTGACCTGGCGCGCCTGGGCCTGCGTTATTCGCATGCCGGGCTGGCGCTGAAAGCCAATCCGAACAGTCCGTGGTCGGTACGCCAGCTTTACTATGCTTGCGACGAGAAGCGCCCGCGTATTTTCGACCAGGGCATGGCCGGTTTCGTGCTCGGCGCGGAAGAACCGGCGCAAGGCCACCTGTCGATGGTGCTGCTGCCGGACGTGCTGGCCGACGCACTGCAAGCGGCCGCGCTGGACACGCAAACACCACTGTCGCTGCTGTCGGGCGAATATAGCGCCAACGCCTATGCCTACGGCACGCGCTACCAGAACTGCAACCAGTGGCTGCTGGAGCTGATGGCCAGTGCCTGGGGTGCATCCACACCGCAGCGCGAGGATGCCCAGCGCTGGCTGCGCGAGCGGGGTTACGAAGCGGAGCCGGTCAACGTTGGCCGCGCGCTGGTGATCGCGGCGCATTTCGTGCCCTTGGTACACGTGATCGACCATCCCGATGAAGACTTGCGTGCGCAAACAATGCGCGTCAGCATGCCTTCGTCGATTGAGCATTTTGTTCGCCGCGAAGCGCCACAAGCGCACCGCATTGAGCTTTGCTATAACGCGAACCATATCGTGATCCGGCGTGGCTGGGAAGCGATGGGTGCGGGCTGCGAAGCGCAGGCTGGCGACGAGGTTATCGCCTTTGAAAACAGAAACTGACAAGGTCATATGGATACTCCCATTGCTTCGCTTTACCTGATCTCCGCAGGTGCGCTGGCAATGTCGGCATTCCAGTCGGCGCTGGTGGCACGCAACAGCTCTTATGTGCGGGCGTGCTGGGCGTTTGCAGTGATCTGCCTGACATTTGCCTGCTTCCAGTACGCGAACGTGCGGCAGCAACTGGCGCCCGGACTGGCGGAGGCGATCACGGCCCACAAATGGGTCAATTTCTTCTCGCTCCTGCTGGCGCCGCAGTTCTGCTACCTGGTCGCCTCGCTCGACCCGAGCCGCGCCGCTTTCCGTCTTAGCTACGGCATCGCCTTCATATCGGCCGTGCTGGCGGTGGACAATTTCATGGTCCCGTATGGCTATCGCTTTTCCTCATTGGCGAGTGATGCTCCCACTGAGTTGGCGTGGGGCGAGCATGCCTTTTTGCTCTTCGGCGAAACGACCGCAGCATACTCGGTCAGCCGCTTGCTGTCGCTGGGCGCGGCGGTGTTTGCCGTCTTCTATTTCGTCCGCATGCAACGGCAGCGGGCGCGCTTTTCCAACCGCTTGGTGTGGAGCTCGGCCGCACTGGTCGTCGTGACGACAGCGCTGGGCGGCGCGACCGATACCGGCATGATGCCCATACCTTACCTGAGCGGCTTCGGTTTCCTGTTCCTCGCCGCATCCTACCTGTTGTTGGTGAAGCGCGAGGCGACCCAGCGCCTGACCGAGAATATTCGTATCAGCGCCGCGCTGGAGCGCGAATTGGCGAGCCACAAGCTGTCCAGCAGGCGCATCGAGCGCGCCCTGACCAACGACGAACTGACCCGTTTGCCGAACCGCGAAGGCGCGCTGGAGAAGTTGCGTACCATGTCCGCATGGAGCGAATCGAGCATGACCCGCATGGCGGTGCTACTGCTCGACCTGGACCGCCTGGCGATCATCAACGGCACGCGTGGCTACGAAGCTGGCAACCAGGTGCTGATCGAGGTGGCGCAGCGCCTTCGCGAACACTGCGGCAAGCGCCGGCTGGTGGCACGTCTTGGCAGCGCGCGCTTTGTGGTCGCCATTGCCGGCCATAAGACCCTGGGAGGAATCGAACGCGAAGTGGAGGGCGTCCTGGCTGCGATCAAGCCGCCTTTCGCGGTAGCGGGCAATATCCTCAACATGACATTCAGCGCCGGTGTGGCAATCTATCCCGACCATGCGGAGTCGGCGGAAGACCTGCTGGCATCGGCGGGACTGGCGCTGCACGAGGCGCGCGACGCTGGGCCGGGCAGTATGCGTACTTTCCACCCATCGCTGCAGCAGTCCCTGAGCGAGCGCATTGGCCTGGAAAACGAGTTGAAGGATGCGCTTGAGAACGGGGAGCTGTTCCTGCATTACCAGCCGCAGGTTTGTGCGGTCACGGAACGCGTGCTGGGCATGGAGGCGCTGATCCGATGGCAGCATCCCGAGCTTGGGCTGGTGATGCCGGACAAGTTCATCCCGCTGGCCGAATCGACCGGCACTATCGCGTCGATCGGCGCGTGGGTGATCGAAAGCGCTTGCCGGCAACTGCAGGATTGGCGTGCCCTGGGCTTCAGCGAAGTGCGCATGGCGGTCAACCTGTCGGCGCAGCAGCTGTTGCTGGACGATCTTGACGACAGCGTGAAATCGGCCTTGCGGCGTGCCGGTCTGATGGGCGCGGACCTTGAACTTGAAATCACCGAATCGGTGCTGATGCAGGATCCGCAACGCTCCATCGAAAGGCTGGAGACCTTGCGTGGTCTGGGCGTGCGGCTTTCGATCGACGATTTCGGCACCGGCTATTCCTCGCTTGGCTACTTGAAGATGTTGCCTGTGCATTCCTTCAAGCTCGATCGCAGTTTCGTGCGCGATATCGGCACCAGCGAAAAGGATCTCGAAATCTGCGCCACCGCGGTTGGTCTGGCGCGCAAGCTCGGCCTCGAGATCGTCGCCGAAGGCGTGGAAGACACGGTGCAGGCAATGCAGTTGCGTCATCTCGGGTGCAACCTGTTGCAGGGCTACTACTTTGCGCGCCCGCTTGCGGCGCATGCCGCCACCAACTTCCTGATGGAGCAAAGGGAAGCTGCCGCGTAATTGCCCGCGGCCCTTGCCCGATAACGTCGGCTGGCCGACTGCGTTCCCCTAAAGAACAATGGGCGGTTTTCGTGTTTGTAATAAAATAACGCGCATTGCCAAAAAGAAATCGAGGACTGTATGGATACGCCCATTGCTTCGCTCTACCTGATCTCCGTGGGAGCGCTAGCAATGTGTGCATTCCAGGCAGCGTTGTTGGCGCGCAGCAGTTCATACGTGCGGGCTTGCTGGACCTTCGCTGTCATCTGCCTGACGTTTGCGTTGTTTCAACTTTCCAACGTCCGGCAGTTGGCCGCTCCCGACTTGGCGGTGGCCGTTACGGCTCACAAATGGGTGAACTTTTTCTCGCTGCTGCTGATACCGCAGATCTGGTACCTGCTTGCCTCGCTCGATGCTCGCAAGTGGTCGTTCCGCCTGGCTTACGCTGTCGGGTGCGTGACAGCCTGGCTGTTGTTTGAAAACTTTGTCGCTCCTTATGGCTATCGCTTTTCCGTGCTGACGGTCGACGTCCCGGGAGAGCTGTGGTGGGGCGAGCGTGCCTTCCTGTTGGCGGGCGAAACGACGCCGGCCTATGCCATCAACCGCCTGCTGTCGCTGGGTGCAGCAGTGTATGCGGCCATCTTCTGCATCCGCGCGCGCAGCGAGCGCGTGCGTTTTTCCAACCGCCTGGTATGGCTTTCGGTGGTGCTGATTATTGTCACGACTGCGCTCGGCGGCGCCACCGATGCGGGCATGCTGCAGCTGCCGTTCCTTAGCGGGTTCGGTTTCCTTTTCCTCGCCGCGTCCTACTTGCTGCTGGTGCGGCGCGAGGCCACGCAACGCCTGACCGACAAGATCCGCATCAGCGCTGCGCTGGAACGCGAGATGGAGAGTCATAAGCGCGCCAGCCTGCGCTTTGAGCATGCGCTGAGCAACGATGCGCTGACGCGCTTGCCCAATCGCGTCGGTGCGCTGGACTTGCTGCACAGGATGTTCGTCAAGAGCGAATCGAACCTGACCAGGATGGGCGTGCTGCTGCTTGACCTCGACCGGCTGGCGATCATCAACGGCACCCGCGGCTACGAGGCCGGCAACCAGTTGTTGGTCGAGGTGGCGCAGCGCCTGCGCGATCACTGCGGGAAACGCATGCTGGTGGCGCGCCTTGGCAGCGCGCGCTTCGTGGTCGGCATTGCGGGGCACAAGACCTGGGCCGGCATCGAAAGTGAAGTGGAGGGAATACTGTCCGCAGCCAAGGCGCCGTTCAGCATTCCCGGCACCGTGCTGAACATGACCTTCAGCGCTGGCGTCGCGGTCTATCCCGACCATGCTTCGTCGGCTGAGGACTTGCTGGCATCGGCGGGCCTGGCCTTGCACCAGGCGCGCGACGCCGGGCCAGGCAACCTGCGCGTGTTCCATCCATCACTGCAGCAGTCCTTGAACGAACGCATTGGCCTAGAAACCGAGCTGAAGGAAGCGCTCGAAAAAGAGCAGTTCGTCCTGCACTACCAGCCGCAGGTTTGCGCGGCCACCGAACGTGTGGTGTGCATGGAAGCGCTGATCCGCTGGCATCATCCGACGCTGGGTTTGGTGATGCCCGATAAATTCATTCCGCTGGCGGAAGCCACCGGTGCCATCGCCGCCATCGGTTCGTGGGTGATCGATGCCGCCTGCCGGCAAATGTCGAACTGGCGTGAAAACGGTTTCACTGACCTGCGCGTTGCGGTCAACCTGTCGGCGCAGCAGCTGCTGGTGTCTGATCTCGGCGAAGCCGTGCAGTCGGCCTTGCAGCGCGCCGGCCTGCAGGGCGGCGACCTTGAGCTCGAAATCACGGAGTCGGTGCTGATGCAGGACCCCCAGCGTTCGATCGAAAGACTGGAGGCATTGCGCGCCCTGGGGGTACGCCTTTCGATCGACGACTTCGGCACCGGCTATTCCTCGCTTGGCTACCTGAAGCTGCTGCCCGTGCATGCGTTCAAACTTGACCGCAGCTTTGTACGGGATATCGGCAGGTCTGCCAAAGACCTGGAAATCTGCGCCACCGCAGTGGGCCTGGCGCGTAACCTGGGCCTGGAACTGGTGGCGGAAGGCGTGGAAGATGCGATGCAGGCCGCGCAATTGCGCAAGCTGGGATGCCACCTGCTGCAAGGCTATTATTTCGCCCGTCCGTTGGCTGCCTACGCTGCGACGGACTTCTTGGCAAATGGAAGGAAAGTGGCATGAGACCTGGCTGGAAACCAACGCGGCGCAACCGCAATGCCGGCACCAAGGCAAATGGCCTCGGGCGCGATAACAATTTCGACATTCCCTTCTACAGCAATCGCAGCACCGCGTTTTTCGAACAACTGGCAAATCCTGTAATCGTGCGGCGCCGGGCAGGCGCGCGCGAGCTGCTTTTCATCATCGAGCCGGTACGGGCTGGATTTGCCTATCCCTGCACGATAGACGATATCGTGGCCGTCTTGACTCAGCTGCCTGCTGCGCACCAGGCCCTGGTGGACTACATCGTGCTGCGCCAGCCGACCCGAAAACAGGAAGTGCACTCGCCTGCATGGGGCCGCGCCATCTGGAATTTCGAAGGTAAGGGCTTGAATGGCCCCGCGATCATCCTGGAGTCACGTTCTCTGCTGCCTTACCGTTGGGGAAAGCACATCGATCCCGAACGCGCACGCGAGCTGGCCCGACTGCGGGATGACGGCCATGAGATTGTCGGCACGCGGCGCGGGTTCGAGTTCCGTCCTACGCCGGCCAGCTTGCGCAATACTGTACTGTTTCGCACCTTGCTGCACGAACTGGGGCATCACGTCGACTACTGGCTGCGGACCGACGATGGTTACTACCTGCGGACGCTAGCAGCGCGCGAGGACTTCGCGCACCGCTACGCTTCGGAAGCGCAAGGGCGGTTGCAGCGCTTTGCGCCGATTGTCGACCCTGGGCGCATGAGGGCGGAGGACCTGCAACCGGCCTGGTTCACTTTCTGATCACTCCCAGTGCCAGGTCTGGCCCCAGCTTTCCTGGTAATCCCACAGGTGCAGGTCCTGGCCATCGAATGAGCCCCACCAGGCGTCCTTGACGTCGACCGCCTTGCCCGGGGCATGGGCCGGGCGCAGGGTCTGGCCGGACCACGAAAAGCGCTGGTTGGTCTTGTCGTTGCAGTCCCAGACCACCAGCTTGGAACCGTTGCCGGTGCCAAAGGCGTAAACGTCGATGCATTTGTCCGGATTGTTCTTGCTGCGCAGCAGGCCGTCCGGGTCGTGGTACCACAATTGCGTGACCTGACCCTGGCAGCTCCAATGATGGACCGGCGTGCCATTGGCCATATTGTTGCCTTCAATGTCGATGCACTTGCCACGGCCATCGACCAGTCTGCGGAACACATAGGCATTGCCAGGCTTGACGCTGGCGGTGACGCCCGTGCCAGCGATAGAGCCATCCGATACCAGCCGTATGCGCGCGCTGTCGCCGTTCACCATGAAGCTGGTAGCGATGGCGCCGGACAGCGATTTCACCAGCGTGCCATTGCGGTCGTAGACCTGGATGAAATCACGATTCGCATCGGTGCTGCCATGGAGGTAGACCTTCAGCGCGGCTGCGCCGGGAATGGTTAGCCACTGCGAGCGGTCTTCATTATTGCCATAGGCGCCGCTGTTCCAGGAGGTGGCAAGTGCCTCGATGCTGACGCTTGCGCCGCTGGATGTGCCGGCAGCATCGGATACCAGTTGCGCAATGATGGCGCTGTCGGCCACGACCAGTGAATGGGCAAGCGCTCCGCTGAAGATTTGCAGCAGGCGGCGGTTGCTGTCGTAGACGCGCAGCACGTCGCCGGCGCCAAGCGAGCCGCCGATATTGATGCGTACCGCGCCGGCACCGGGAAGGCGCAAGGTTTGCGCGCGGTCCTCATTGTTGCCGTAGGCGCCAGTATCCCAGCGCGTCGGCGCGTCGTCATACTTTTCCCATTTGCCTTCTTCCGCCTGGTCGGAATAATTGAGCCAGACAGGATTGGCGCCGGCCGCCAGGCGCAGGCGTTCGTTCATGTACGCATTGGCGGGAACGGAAAACGCAAAGCCATTGCCGAAGGCTGCGGCGCAAGCCTGCTTGCCGCCTTGCCAGACGCCTGCGGCCGGGGTGACGCGCCATTCGTCCGGCCGCTCCTTGTCCTGGCAGGCGAAGCGAAGCGCTGTGGTGCAGGCGGCATCGTTCCAGCGACCATCGCCACGCATCTGGGCGCAGTCTTCGTTGTTGTAGTCGTTCGGCTCGCCGTCGGCCCAGGACCAGATGGCGGAGGCGATCATGCCTTCGTCCCATCGATCCGCATCGACGTTGTCCACGCCGCAGCGCATCAGGCCGGGGATGTTGGAGCCGTCAATGGTGCCGGTTTCGTCGATCCAGGAATCGGGCAGCACGTCCTTGCCAAGCTTGGAGTCGGAAACGGCATAGATCTTTTCCTGGTCGATCGGCGCGCCGTCCACCGTGCAGTTGGCGGTGTTGACGAACTTGACCTGACGGCTGTTCCAGCCGCCCGCCGCGCCGGTCGCGAACAACGGGCCTTGCCAGACCACGGTGCCGTCGTAGGTGTTGTTGGCAGACTTCACGATCACGCGCTTGCCGCGGGCGATCATCTCGCGCGCCGACTCCCAGCGGCTGGCAGGCTTGTCGGAAGGTTTGTACAGCAGTGAACCGAAGACCGCCGTCAACGGCCCCACTACGCCGGCCTGGTTGTTGGCGCGGTCTTCCAGGTCGACGAAGACAATTGCCTTCGGATTGGCATCAAGCCAGTTGCGAATCTTCCACAATTCATTGGGGTAGTTGTCGGCGGCGCCGTAGATCGCCGAGCAATCCTGATGGCATAGCTGCACCTGGCCATTGTTCATGTGCAGGTCAAGGTCGATATTGCGGATGCCCGAATTGAGCAGCTGGTTCATCGGCCAACGCTGGTTGGCCCAGGTGGCGCCGCTGTCATTCCAGGCATTGTGCGCGCCCAGCACCTGGATGCGATTGAGTGGCGTGTCCATCGCCACGTCGTACTGTGTGCGGATGCCCAGGCCCAGGTCTGCGGCGTGCAAAGCCTGCATCCCGAACAGGAGGGAAACGATGGCGCCTGACAGCTTCATTCTGCCTCCGATAGTGAGTGTCCTGAACCGGCAAACTTACCCCAGGAACGGTTTGAAGACGATGGAGGTACACCTCTAAGATTTTGGCTCGTGCGGTCATTTACTTGTAGCAGAGTCCTGCTAGTTTTAGCGGGTAGACCACTCAAAGGAGGAACCGATGCTGAATACCGTTAGCCGTGCGGTCGTAATCGCGTGCGCCTTTTCCACCCTGCCGGCAATGGCAGCCTGCCCGGACTATGTGACGGCGGCCAACCCGCCGACGCTATCGGGCCCTGTGCGCAAGGGTTTCGCCAATTTCGGGAACACCATCCTGGCCGGGATTTACAAGCCTTGGCACATGGCGCACGACGCCATCGTGAAGGCTGGCCAGGCGGCGACGATCACCGGAAAATTCGATTACGACGCGGTCCTGCACAAGGACCTGGAGGGCGAGCGGGTGCACGCCTACCTTTACGGTACCGGCATGCAGCAGTGGCAGTACCTGGGAAACTTCATCACCAATAGCGATGGCAGGATCAACGTGCCGCTGGGCGTGCGCCCGGTCGGCGATTATGTGGTGCGCTTTGTGGTGGAGGGTGACTTGAGCAGTACCAACGGCTACCTGAGCGTTGTCGATCCAAGCCGCGACGCGGTCTTGTTCGACATCGACGGTACACTGACGATCAACGATTTCGAAGCCTATGCCGACTACGTCGGCGTCAAGACCGCAACGGCGTATTCCTTTGCGCCCCAGGTGGTGAACGCCTATCGCCAGAAAGGCTACCAGGTGATCTTCCTCACCGGCCGCCCATACTGGGTCACGAAGGACGGGCTGGAATGGCTGAAGATCCAGAACATGGGCCAATGGCATTACCACTCCAATCCCTATGGCGACGGCCCGATTCCGCCGAATACGCAACAGTTCAAGACCGACTACGTGCGCTACCTGCGCAACACGGTCGGCATGAACATCGTGCGTGCCTACGGCAACGCCACGACCGATATTGCAGCCTATGCCGATGCGGGCATTCCGAAAGCGCAAACCTACATCATCGGCCCGAACGCCGGCGTTTCCGGCACGCAGCCGGTGCAGGGCGATTACACCGCGCATTACAGCTTTGTGGTGGAGTCCACCCCGGTAGCCAGCTGCCGCCTGTAACGTGATAGATTCCCACTTTGAACATTGAGAAGGAGGTTTAAAGTGGGAATCCTTGATGGCATGCTGGGCAACGCTTCCAAGATCGATATAGAGGACTTGCGGGAGGACTTCGCGAAAGTCCTTGCGCCGAATGAGCGAGTGGAGCATGCTTACCAGTTGATACGCGACTATTTCGTCTTCACCGACAAGCGCCTGGTGGTGGTGAATATCCAGGGTGTCACGGGCAGCAAGAAGGAATATCACTCGATCCCTTACAAGAGCGTGACGCATTTCAGCATCGAGACCGGCGGCACGCTGGACCTCGACGCGGACCTGAAGATCTGGATCTCCAGCACCTCGGAACCGTTCACGCAGAAATTCAATAAGCGCCTGAGCATTTATGAAGTGCAGGCAGTCCTGGCGAGCTATGTGCTGAAATGAAGCGATTCGTCTTCGTGCCGGTGTTGGCTGCAGCCGCCTTCTATATCTGGGGCGATCCTGCCGGGCTGCTGCACCGCGTCAGCATGTGGACTTGCGACTGGCTGCGCGTCTTCAAGGTCTGCTGAAGCATCGATCCTTCGTCGACGGGCGAATTGTTGCGGCGAGCCTGTCGCTAGCATGATGGCTTTTACGGGAGCCAGCCATGCCAGCCTACGAAGTGATCGATATTCCCAGCCACCTTCCGGCCCTGGTGGCGCGCGTGCGCCACACCGCGCCTGACCGTGCCAATGGTGCGCCACCGGTGCTGTTCGTGCACGGGTCTTCCTTCCCCTCGGGACTGTCTTTCGATTTCCGCATGGATGGCCAGTCGTGGATGGACTGGATGGCGGCGCGCGGTTACGACGTGTATGCGCTCGATTTTCCCGGCTACGGCCTGTCGGATCGCTTCGCTGCCGATGCTGCTGCCGATGCCGATGCCGCCTCGCTGCCCGGCCGTGCGCGCGAGGTGGCGCAGGATGTAGGCGGCGCGGTCGGTGCCATTCTGCGCAAGACCGGCAGGCAGCAAGTGGTGCTGATTGGGCATTCCTGGGGCGGATCGGTGGCTGCGCGCTATGCGCAGGACCACGCTGCCAAGGTGGCAAAGCTGGTGCTGTTTGCGGCAATCACGCCGCGCGCGGCGCCCGCCCAGGCGCCCGCACCTGCGAAGCCTGCCGAGCCTTATGAGGCGTTGACGCCGGCCCAGCGCATCGCCGCCATGGACAGCCTGCGCCCGCCGCAAGAATCTCCGCTGCTGCACGCCGATATCTTCACCCGCTGGGGTGCGCAATGGCTGGCATCGGACGGGCGCCGCGAAGGTGCGGTACGTTTTCCCGCCGGCCCGAGCGCCGACCTGGCCGACCTGCAGCAAGGCCGCACTTACTACGATCCTGCACGGCTGGAAATGCCGGTGCTGCTGGTGCGCGGCGAATGGGATGCATGGCCCAGTGACACAGACTACCGCGCGCTGCAGGCCGCGATCAAGGGCGCGCGCTACGCGATTGTCCCGCGCGGCACCCACGTCATGCATCTCGAGGCTGCGCGTTTCAAACTGTATGAAGAAGTGCTGGATTTCCTGCGTAGCGGCTCACCAGGAAGTCGATAAAGGCACGTACCCGCAGCGGCAGGTTGCGCCGGGTTGGGTAGACCGCATAAACCTCCACTGGAGCCTTGCGCCAGCCCTCCAGCAAAGGCCGCAATTCGCCGCGTGCGATCGCCTGCGCAACGATGAAGTGCGGCAGGTAGGCGACGCCGTGCCCTTGCACCGCCGCTTCGCGCAGCGCGGCGCCGTTATTGACGCGGAACGCTGAACGCACGTCGACGCTGAAAGGAGCGCCGTTGGACGGATCGCGGAAGGACCAGTACGCGCCGTCGTCGAGGTTGCTGTAGGCGAGCCCCCTGTGCGACGCGAGCTGTTGTGGCGTGACGGGGAATCCGTGCTGCGCCAGGTATGCCGGGCTGGCGCATACGGTATGCTCGATCGAGGCGATGCTGCGCGCCACCAGGTTCGAATCCTTCAGGCGCGAAATGCGGATCGCCAGGTCGAAGCCCTCGTTGACGATGTTGACGATGCGGTCGTTCAAGTCCAATTCAACGGCCAGGTCGGGATGCTGTGCCGCGAAATCCGCCGCCAGCGGCGCCAGGCACATCACGCCAAAAGACATCGGGCCTGCCACACGCAGCTTGCCGCGCAGGGCGGCGCTGCCGGACGAAACCTCGGCCTCCGCATCATGAAGGTCGTCCAGCAGGCGCAATGCGCGCTCATAAAGCAGGGCGCCGGCCTCAGTAACGCTCATACTGCGGGTGGAACGCACCAGCAGTTGCGTGCCGAGGCGGTCTTCCAGTTCGCTGACGCGCCGGCTGACCGCCGACTTGACCACGCCAAGGCGTATCGCCGCACCGGAGAATCCTTCCGCTTCCACCACCGCTACAAACGTCTTCAAATCTTCATAGCGGTCCTGCATTGTTCTTCTCCCGTGGATTCTGTGTGCTCAGCGCGAGGCCCGCAGGCGTCAGGCATGCGCCTATGATGGGGGCCAGTATAAAACCTTCACAGGAGAGAAGCATGAAAATCAGGATGACTGACGCCGCATTGTTGCTGGCCGCCGGTGCTGCGCAGGCTGGCGAGCCGGTATGGGATGCCAACAAGGTCGAGTTGAAGGCGCACAAGCTGGCCGACGGCGTGTACGCCATGGTGCCGGCCGACGCGGCCAGGGCGGCGGATGGCGTACCGATCGCCACCACTTCCGGCATCCTGGCCGGCAGCAAGGGTGTGCTGGTGGTCGATACCATGCTCAACGAACGCTTGCACAAGCAGGTGATGGCGGAGGCAAAGCGCCACGGTGCGCTCCGCTACGCCGTCAATACCAGCTACCATGGCGATCACTCCTACGGCAATTACTTCTTGCCGAAGTCGGTCACCGTCATCCAGCACGCTGCAGCCAAGGCATACGTGGACGCTAACTTCACCAAGGACGTCCAGTTCATGGAGGGAGCATTCGGCAAAGGCCGCGGCATCGACAGGATCAGGCCGCGCACCGGTGACGTGCTGGTGGCCAAGGACAGCCGCGTGCAGCTGGACCTGGGCGGTAAGGTCGTCGAGATCATCGACTTCGGCTTCGGGCAGACCGGCGGCGACCTGGTGGTATGGGACCCGCAGGCCAAGGTGGCCTTTACCGGCAACCCGGTGATCGCCGGCAAGCCTTCGCTGCCATGGCTGCTGGACGGCCATGTCCAGGATACGCTGGACACGCTGACCCGCCTCTATGATTTCCTGCCGGCGGACGCGCGTATCGTGCCGGGACACGGTCCGGTGATCGCCAGGGAAGCGATGAAGTGGCACCTGGACTACCTGGCCGCATTGAAGGCCGCGGTGCAGGATGCCCACGCCAAGGGCATGTCACTTGAGCAGGCGCAGTCGCACGCCGAACTGACCGCGTTCAAAGGCTATGCCATTTACGACTGGGTCCACAAAGGCATCAACGTTCCTGCCGCCTACGTGGAATTCAGGAAGTGATCAGTGGATGCCATAGCGCGCCCGGATGGCGGCCAATGATCCGTTCTGCTCCAGCTGGGTGATCGCCTGGTTGATACGCGCCAGTTGCGCTTGCGTGGTGCTGGCGGCATTCAGCATCAGGTGCACCGGCGCGCGGTAGGGCATATAGGCCAACTGCACGATTTTGATGTTTTGCTGCCGCGCGATGTGGCGCAGGGCATGGGCGTCACCCATGATCAGGTCTCCGCGCCCTGCCTCCAGCATCTTGACGCCTTGTTCGAACGTGCCGAAGGTGCTGCGTCGTCCTTCCGCGTTCAGCAGCGGGGCGGCGCGATCGTAATCGTCGCCGTAATAGCCCAGGCGCGGTGCCAGCAGGCTGGCATGCTGCTTGACGATGTCCTGGAAACTGTCGATGCGTTTGAACTTGTCCAGCTTCTCCGGCACGGTGAACAGGCCGACCGTCTCCTGCCGGTAGGGCAGGCTGAAACGGGCGTAGCCGCGCCGCTCTTCGGTGGCGGAAGCGGCCATCAGCAGATCCAGTTTGCCCTGCTGAAACAAAACGTTGCGCCGCGCGGGCGGCATTTCCTTTTCCAATTGCAGGACGCAGCCCGCCTGCTTGACGATGGCCTGCAGCAATTCGAAATCGACGCCGCCCAGCACTTCCTTGTCATTGTGATAAAAATAGGGTGGCCATTCTTCGGGCGCCAGGCGCAAGGTACAGGCCCCGGCAGGATTGGCGAGTTGTAGCAGGAGTGCAGCGAGCAACAGCCTCATGGCCGAGGGCATCCGAAAATATCCACGAGGACAGTGTTTCAGATGGCAGCGTTGCTGTAAAGAGAAAAGCTGGTCAGTGTGGTGCCGGTATATTTCCCGACCGCCGGCCCCGGTAGTGGCGCCGCAGCGCCAGGTGCATGCATTCTGCTGGCCGAATATGACGGCCGTTTGACGCGCGTGTGACGACTTGGTGTAATACGGCCATGAAAGAAATACATGCACTCCTGCAACAAGCCGTTGCCTTGCACCAGAAAGGCGAATTAGCCGCTGCGCAAGCCATTTATGATGAGGTGCTGCGCGCCCAGCCGCTGAACTTCGATGCCCTGCACCTGAGCGGCGCTTTGGCGCGCCAGCAGGGCGAACCGCAACGTGCGCTGGACCTGATCGATGGCGCACTGGCGATCGACAGCCGCCGCGCCATCGCCCACTGCAACCGCGGCGTTGCGCTGCAGGATCTGGCCCGTTACGACGAGGCGCTGGCCAGCTTCGAGCGCGCGCTGGCCCTGCAGCCCGGTTACGCGATCGCCCTGAGCAACCGCGGCAACGCCTTGCGCCACCTGGGGCATCTCGAGCGCGCCCTGGAAAGCTTCGATGCGGCGCTGCGCCTGTCGCCCAAGTATGCCGACGCGCTGTGCAACCGTGCACTGACGCTGCAATCGCTGGCGCGCCACGAGGCAGCGCTGGACACCTTCGGCGCGGCATTGCAGGCGCGGCCTGAATATCCGGAAGCCTTGCACGGCGCAGCCATCTCGCTGCTGGCGCTGGGCCAGCCGGCCGATGCGCTGGAAGGCTTTGAGCGTGCGCTGCACATCCAGCCGGAGTACGCGGAAGCGTGGTGCTCGCGCGGGGCCTTGCTGCTGCGTGCCCAGGACCATGAAGAAGCGCTATCGAGCTTCCAGGATGCGCTGACGGCGCGCCCGCGCTATGCGCGCGCCCAGCTTGGCTTGGCGAACACCTTGCGCGCCATGGGGCGCCGCGAGGAGGCAGTCGCGGCCTACCAGGCGGCGCTGGCCTTTGGTGCGGAGGCCGACACCGTCGGCTACATGCTGGCCATCATGGGTGCGGAACAGGCGCCGGGGGCTTCGCCCGCTGGGTATGTGAAGGCGCTGTTCGACCAGTACGCCGGCAACTTCGACCGCCACCTGGTCGACGTGCTGCGCTACCGCACGCCGTCCTTGCTGGTGGAGGCCCTGCGCCGCCACCTGCCGGCGGGCGAGCTCGATATGCTGGACGCCGGCTGCGGCACCGGCTTGTGCGGCCCGCTTTTGCGCCCATTGGCCTGCCTGCTGGAAGGCGTCGACCTGTCGTCGCACATGCTGGACCGTGCGCGCGATACCGGCCTGTACGACGGCCTGTATTGCGGCGAGATGGTGGCTTATCTGCGCGCGCGCCCGGCCAGCGTCGACGTCATCGTCGCGGCCGACGTGTTTGTCTACCTGGGCGACCTGAAGCCCGTGTTCTCCGTGGCGCGACTGGCGCTGCGCAGCGGCGGCCGCCTGGCATTTTCGGTGGAGCGGCACGACGGCGCGGAAGACTTCGCACTGCGCTCCTCGGGACGCTATGCGCATTCGCGCACCGGCATCGAAGCGCTGGCACGCAGCCTCGGCTTCACCATCCATGAAATCACCCCGAGCACGCTACGCCAGGAAAGCGGCGAAGACATGCCCGGCTTGCTGGTCATACTGTCGACACCTTGATGCCCGATATGAACATGATGTCCCTCGAAATAGCCGCAAACGCGGTCATGGCCGTGTCGATCTTCCTGGCCGGGCGCAACAACATCCATTCCTGGTGGACCGGTATTGCCGGCTGCGCGCTATTCTCGGTGCTGTTCTACGGAGCGCAGTTGTATGCCGACGTGGCGCTGCAATTGTTTTTCATTGTCACCTGCGTCATCGGCTGGCGCCAGTGGCTGCGCGGCGACCATGGCCACGCGCTGCACATCCGCACCACGCGCCGCGCAACGCTGCTGAAGATGGTGCTGGCCGGTATCGCCGCCACCGCAGCTTATGGCTTGATGCTGAAGCATTTCACCGATGCCTTCGCACCGTTTGTCGATTCGACGGTGCTGATGTTCTCCATCATCGCGCAAGTACTGCTGATGGGACGCCGCATCGAGACCTGGCCAGTGTGGCTGCTGGTGAACACCATCTCCGTGCCGCTCTATGCCAGCCGGGGCCTGTACCTGACGGCGGCGTTGTATGCTGCTTACTGGATCAATGCCCTGGTGGCATGGCGGCATTGGCGCCGGCAGCGCATGGCTGGCGCTTAGAACCGGTTCATTTCAGCACGAAGATCGCATTCACGGTCTGCGAATACGCGATTGAATCAGGCACGGAGTACTTGCCGGTTTGCGGCACGGTGCCACGCGATACGCGTCCTGGCTGCTGTTCGATGTAGGGCGCACCAACCTGGTCGAGCGGACCGCGGGCGATGGCAACCACGGGCCCGAGCTTGCGGCCGAAGGCCTTGGCCAGCGACGCGCCTTTGCTGCGGGCGTCGTCGGCGGCAGCGGACATCAGTTGGGCGTTGATGTCGTCGCCATCCGTGCGGTCGAAGCTGGAACTGATATTGGTGACGTGGTCCATGTCGACCAGCTTGGCGATCAGGGCAGGCCATTGCGCCAGGTCACGCACGCGGACGTGGAACAGCCGTCCCATCGAATAGGCGGGTGGCTGCTGCTCGCCGACCGGGACGGTCTTTTTCTCGACTTCATAAGCCTCGATATCCGCTTCCTGTACGCCGTGTTCGGCCAGCAGCTGCATGGCGCTGGCGCTCAGCTCCTGCAGTTGGCTGGCGGCGATTTGCGCGCTGGCGTCCTGCGCGCCGGTTTCGAACTTCACTTCGCCGATATCGGGCCGCATCCAAAGCTGCGCCTTGCCGCTGGTGCTGACGAACGGATGCGAAGGCAAGGCGGGGCCGGATGCCCGGGCGCTGCACGTAACAGCCATTGCACAAGTTGCGATGGCCGCGATGATGAAGCCCAATCTCATTTGCCGTGCTCCTGGATCCAGACGTATTGCAGATCGGTCTTGCCCGGGCCGTTCTTGAAGCGGCATTTGGCGATGCCGCTGCGGGCCGCTTCGTCCAGGGCCGGGTGGCCGGAGGACTTGACGATGGCCGAGTCCTTGACGGCGCCGAGTTCGTCAACGGTGAAGTTGAGGGCGACGGTGCCGGCATGTCCTGCTTTCAAGTCTTCCTGCGGCCAGGCCGGCTTGGCGCAGGAGCTGAATTCCACGACGGGACGCTGGGCGGCGTCGGTCGATCCGGCATGGGCGCAGGCGGTGAGGGTGGCGAGGGTGGCGAGCATGGCTGCGGTGCATAGGTGTTTCATTGGTTTGTCTCCTTTAGTCGAGGGTCCACACATACTGCATTTGTTGCCACGATTCGACGGGCTTGCCGCGAACCTTGGCGGGTGAGAAGCGGCATTTGCCGATGCCGTTTTGCGCTGCTTTATCCAGCCCAACATGGCCGCTGGACCTGACCACCCTGGAACCGGTGACGTCTCCTTTCGCATTGATGCGGAAACTGAGCGTGACGGCGCCGGTATGCTCGGCTTGGAGGTCTTCTTGCGGCCACAGCGGCTTGGCGCAGGATCTGAAGTCGACCACTGCCGGCGTGCGTGCGGCCGGGACGCTGGCGGCATCGACACGGGCATTGGCGTAGCCGGCCAGGCAGGCGGCCGTGATACCGAACGCCGCCAGCAATCCTTTCCAGTTGCTGCGTTGCTGCGGCGGCAGCATCAGGTGGCGGATGCGCTGCATCAGGTCCCCGCCATCGGCCGCCAGCGCTAGTCGCTGCGAAGCGAACTGCATCTTCTCCAGCTCGGACAGCGCCAGCGCCAGCCTGCGCGGTTCGCCTGTCAGTTGCGCGGCGATCCCGTCGGCCACCAGCTCGCGCTCATGGCGGATGCGGCGCGACAACCACCACACTGCCGGATGGTAGAACAGCAAGGTTTCGACCACGTTCTGCAGCAGGTTGACCAGGTAGTCGTGACGGCGCACGTGGGCCAGCTCATGCGCCAGCAGCGCTTCCAGCAATTCCGGCGGCATGCGCGCCACCAAGGCTGCCGGCACCAGCACGACCGGGCGCCACCAGCCCGCGGTGATCGGGCTGGCCAGCGCTTCAACGATGCGCAGGCCGACTTCGCGGCGGATGCCGAGGCGGGCTGCAAGTTGTGACAGGCGTTGCTGCCAATGTTGGTTGCGGCCACCGGTGCGGCGGGCACGGGCGATCCAGGCCAGGCCCAAAACGCTGCGTAGCGCCAGGGCCCCGACGCAGGCCAGCCAGGCTGCCACCAGCAGCGGCAGGCGGTTGTCGATGCTGGCCAGAAGATCGCTTTGTGCAAACGTGTCGGCGCCGCCCGCCAGCACCAGGGCTTGCAGGGAGTGCGGCGTGGCTTGCAGGGCGCTGGCGAATTCGAAAGCGGGCCATAGCAGGCAGGCCAGCATCGCCGCGCAGGCCAGGCCATATCGGGCGGCGGGGCGGGCCCCGCGCATCAGCCAAAGCAGGGTAGCGGCGGCGAGGCCAACCAGCGCGCCTTGCCAGAGGAAGTGGATCAGGGTCCAGCCGGCGGCGTGGATGATCTCATTCATTTGGCTTGTCCTCCTGCTTAAGCAGTTCCTCGATTTCCGCGCGTTCTTTCTTCGAGATGCCGCTTTTCAAGGCCGCCAGCACCAGGGCCTTGGCGGAGCCGGCGAAGGCGCGCTGCAGCAGGTCTTGCAGCATATTGCCCTGCATCGCCTCGCGCGCCACCGCGGCGGCGTAGATATGGGAGCGCTGGCTTTCGTCGCGGATCAGCAAGCCCTTGCCATGCATGATCTGCATCAGGCGCAACACGGCACCGTAGGCCAGGTCGGGCTTGTCGGCCAACATGGACTCGTGCACCTGTTTGGCGGTGGCGGGGCCCAGCGGCCAGATCGCTTGCAACAGTTCCAGCTCGGCTGGCGTGGGTTTCGGAGTGGTGGCCATGTTTATTTCCTTGTAAGGTTTTAACTAGAATAGCCTGTCTAGACATAGTTGTATACTTCGCGTTGGCCGCTGTGGCGAAATGTAGACAAAGCTGTCTATAGATCTAAATTGCATATAAATCTGAGTTTTAATTAGTTTCAGAAATGAAAGGTCGACGTTATAGTTGCCGTATGAAAACGCCAGCCTTACATCGCCGCCACACCATCTACCTGCTCTGCATGGCGCAGTGCATGTGCCGCTGCTAAGCGCGCCCCACCCGAATCCCTCGCAATACACCGTTTCGCCGACCCCGCCCACGAGGCAGGCTGGCCCCCGCTTACCCAAAAGGAAGAACATGATCAAGCCTCTCAGCATCACCCTGGCCATTGCGGCCGCTTTCCCGCAGCTGTCCTACGCCGAAGAAGAACTGGCCCGTGTCGTCGTTACCGGCTCGAATATCCGCACCTCGCAGAAAGAAGGCGCGAGCGCCGTGCAGGTGCTGACCGCCAAGGAACTGGCCGCCACCGGCAAGACCACCGTGGCGGACATCCTGCGCACCATTTCCGCCAACAGCGGCAACAGCTACAACGAGCAGTACACCGGCAGCTTCTCGGCCGGTACCGCGGGCCTGTCGCTGCGCGGCCTGGGCCAGAAGAACACCCTGATCCTGGTGAACGGCAAGCGCGTGTCTTCCTACGCCACGGCACAAGACCTGCAGGAAGTCTTTGTCGACCTGAACTCGCTGCCGATGGCGGCCGTGCAGCGTATCGAAGTGCTGAAGGACGGCGCTTCCTCCGTCTACGGTTCCGACGCGGTGGCGGGTGTGGTCAACATCATCCTGTACAAGGAATTCAAGGGCACCGAGGTGAGCGCGCAGGTGGGTTCGTCCACTGAAGGCACCGGCCAGCTTGAACGCAGCGCAGCGCTGCAGACCGGCTTTGGCAGCCTTGACGACAAAGGCTGGAGCGTGGTGTTCTCGCTCGACGCGCTGAAGCGCGACAAGCTGCAGCAGACCGACGTGTCCTACCTGCGCGGCAGCGATTTCCACGGCTATGCCAACGGTACGCTGGCGTGGACCCCGACCAATTATTACGGCACTACCGATGCGACCAGGCAGTTGGGTGGTGTGCAGGGGCCGCTGCAGGTGCAGAACTACGGCGACATCACGCCAGGCAAGAGCGGCCAGGTGCTGGCCTATAACCCGGCCGAATTCCGCACCCTGGTCCCGGGCGTGGAGCGCGTGCACACCTCGCTGCGCGGCACCCTGAAACTGAACGAGGACACCGAGGCCTATGCGGAAGGCCTGTACGGCTACTCCTGGGCGGAGCAGACGTTCGGCGCGCCCTTGACGGTGGGTAGCGGCCTGCGTGCATGGAACAACAGCAAGCAGGCGCTGGATAACATCACCGTGGCGCTGCCGGTTGGCCACCCGAATAATCCGGGTACAACTGCACTGCCGTTCACCGCCACGCTGTTCGACCTGGGCCCGCGCCTGAAGGAAGACAAGGTGGACTTCTATCGCGTGCTGACCGGCGTCAAGGGTGTGTGGAACGGCTGGGAATATGACGCTTCCATCGCCCGCTCCGGCAGCAAGCTGAAGGAAACCGTGGATAACTTCGTCAACCGCTACGAGTTCGAGAAAGTGCTGGCAGACGGCAGCTACAACTTCGCCGACCAGTCGCTAAACAGTGGAGCGGTGCGCAACCGGCTGCGCCTGTCGACCCTGCGTCCTGCCCAATCGAAGCTGACCGTGGCCGACTTCAACGCATCCAGGGAACTGCTGGACCTGCCGGCCGGTGCGCTGGGCTTCGCCTTCGGCGGCCAATGGCGCCAGGAAGAAATGAATTCCAACACCTCGACCGCCGTGCTGTCGGGCACCGAACTGCGTCCTGCGATCAACATCATCCAGGGCAAGCGTGAAGTGACCGCGGCCTTCGCCGAATTCAACGTGCCGGTGCTGAAAGACCTGACCTTCAACCTGGCCGGCCGTGCCGACAAATACAGCGATTTCGGCTCGGCCTTCTCGCCGAAAGCCAGCGTGCGTTACCAGGCCGCCCCGTGGCTGCTGCTGCGCGGTACCGTGTCGCGCGGCTTCCGGGCACCGTCGCTGCCGGAGATCACCAATTCGACTTCCGTCAGCTATGGCTCCGTGCTCGATGCGAAAGACCCGATCACGCCAGGCCAGTCGCGCGGCGTGACCAACATCACCGTCGCCAATACCGAACTGTCGCCCGAGCGCTCCAGGAACGTGAACCTGGGCTTTGTGGTGTCGCCGTCGGCCAACAGCAGCGTAGGCGTGGACTTCTTCCATATCCGCACCAATGGCGTGATCGACACCGAAAGCACCGACACCATCCTGGCCAACGAAAGCACGCACCCTGAGAAAGTGGTGCGCGACCAGCAGGGCCGCATCCTGACCCTGTACCGCCAGTACGCCAACCAGGGCGAGCGCGTGGTAAGCGGCATCGACGTCGACCTGCGCTACAAGCTGCCGAAGTCTGCCTACGGCAACGTGACCCTGAATGCGCAATTGAGCCGCGTGTTCAAGTACGAGCAGCCGCTGTCGAACGGCGAGCCGCTGACCAACGGCGCCGGCACCAACTACTTCGGTTCGATCCCGAAATGGCGCGGTACCACCAGCGCTACCTGGGAACTGGGACAGTGGACCAGCAACGCGGCATGGAATTATGTTGACGGCTACCAGCAGACCACCCGGCCGGGCGAGCGCGTGAAGCCGTTTGCCACGGTGGACCTGAACGTGGGCTACAAGATCAGCGCAGCCACCAGCGTGCACCTGCTGCTGGCCAATGCCTTCGACCGCAAGCCTTCATGGGACAGCTCGTTCAACTTCTTCGACTATACCCAGGGCGATCCGCGCGGCCGCTTCGCGTCAGTCAAGCTCAATCACAAGTTTTGATGATTGAGGCGCGGTAGCTGCTGGGCGTCGTGCCCATCCGCTCGCGGAAGGCGGTAGCGAAATTGCCGGCATTGGCAAAGCCCAGCAGCAGCGCGATGTCTTGCACGTCCATGTCGGTATCGCGCAGCAAATGCGTGCCGCGCTGGATGCGCGCTTCGCGGATATAGGCGAACACGGTCATGCCGGTGTGGGTGCGGAACAGCTGGTTCAGCTTTTCGCGGTAGGTACCCACGCTGGCGGCGATTTCCGCCAGGCCGGGCAGGGCAGCCAGGTTGTCGTAGATCAGGCGCTTGGCTGCATTGACGATCACCGAGTCGGTATCGATCGGTTCGGCTTCGGTGGCTTCCACCGGGGGCCGCTTCATCAGATTCAGGTGCACGTGGATGCGTGCCGCCAGTTCACCTGGCGTAAACGGCTTGCTGACAAAGTCGACGCCGCCAAGCTGAAGGCCCATGATGCGGTCTTCCACCGCTTCGGTGCCGCTCAGGAAAATAATCGGGATATCGCGCGTGGCCGGATTGGCCTTAAGTAAACGACAACACGTGTAGCCGTCCATATTGGGCATCCGCACGTCCAGCAGGATCAGGTCGGGCTGGCCGGACAGCGCCAGCTGGTAACCCTGTTCGCCATTGAACGCCACCGAAACGCGGTAGGGCATTTCGCTTAACAAGTCGACGAGCATGCGCTGTTCGAACGCGGAGTCATCCACGATCAGGATATTGCGCACTTGTGCGTCGCTGGTCAGGTACATGGTTTTTTTTGCTGGGGCTGTGTTGCATATTATGCCCATGTTTAAAGAAAAAGTTGCGCATTTCACATTGGGCAGAGGCTTTCTCTCCTCTGGCAAAAGTAATGTGCGCCGCAACAACGCCGAATGGAAAGAAGATAGCGACGTTCCTTGCAAGAGTGATTTTTGGTGAGTCTTTTAGGGGTGTTTTCGCGGTTCAATTGAGTCTGAAGCATTCAACTGGTTAAATTAAACCAACTGACTAGGAGGCAACATGAAACATACCGACTTTGGCCAAATGCCTTGCCCGATCGCGCGTAGCCTCGGCAAGGTAGGCGAGTGGTGGAGCATCTTGATTCTGCGCGATGCGTTCTACGGCCTGACCCGCTTCGATGAATTCGAGAAGAGCCTGAAGATCGCGCCGAACATGCTGACCCGTCGCTTGGCCGGGCTGGTCGAGGGCGGTTTGATGGAGCGCCGCCAGTACAGCACCCGTCCGCCCCGCTATGAATATATCCTGACCAAGGCGGGCCGCGACTTCAAACCCGTGTTGCTGGCCTTCATCGCCTGGGGTAATGAGCACCTGTCGCCGGAAGGCGCCAGCTTGCTGGTGGTGAGCCGCGAAACCGGCAAGCCTGCCGATCAGGTACTGGTCGATGCGAATAGCGGCTTGGCCATCAATGACGAGGACTATATGTTCGCGCCAGGGCCAGCCGCACCTGAAGTGATGCGTAACCGCATCACCGAAGCCGGCCGCCGCGTGCCTAATTAGGCTGCAGCTGTTCGTAGACCGCGTTGGCGATCTGCGACAGCTCGTTCTTTCCGACGGCAGCCGACAGCGCATAGCCGAAGCTGCCGTCGATCCAGTAAAACACCCCCACGTTGCCTTCCTGCGCGAACCGGAATCCGGTGTCGCGGTTTTGCTTCTGGCCGGAACTGACGTAAAGCGTCAGGCGCTGGCCGCCGGTGTCGGTGTACATGAATTGGGCCACCGGTCCGGCGTCGCCGGGCAGCAGGCGGCCGCCCACCAGTTCATACCCCTGTTGTGCCAATTGCGGCGGGCGCAACTGTTTGCCCAGGCGTTTCGACAGCCATGCCACCAGGTGTTGTTGCTGGTCGGCACCGACTTCCACCGGGTGTTTGACTTCGGGTGTATAGACGGCGTGGGCGATGGCTGCCTGGCGGGGCAGGGCCGCCAGCGGCGACGGTGTGCCGCTGGCCGCCAGTGCCGCGCCGGCCTCCGGTCCCGCCCCGCGCAGCGTCCAGCCGGCGGCGCCGCCGATCACGCCGGCGCCGATGGCAACCGCCAGCATGGCTGCCATGCGGCGCCAGGCGGGGATGGTCAACGCCGCGGCGTTGGCCTGGGCAGGGCGGGCGGACGGGTGCAGCGCCGCTGGAATACGGGCATCGAGCACCTCGTCGAACAGCGCGTGCAGGGCGGCATTCTGCGCGCGGTAGGCTTGCAGGCGCGCCGCTTCGGCGGGGTGGTCGGCCAGGTAGCGCTCGACCGTTGCTTGCCGTTCCGGCGGCAGGCGGCCATCGACCCAGGCGTGCAATTCGGCTTCGTTCATTTCACTACCTTCAAATTGGCGGCCGGCGGATGTCCCGCCATCAGCCGCCGCAAGTTCTCACGTGCGCGGCTCAGGCGCGACATCACGGTGCCAAGCGGGATGTCGAGCGTGGCCGCCACGTCTTCGTAGCGCATTTCCTCCAGCGCCACCAGCAGCAGCACTTCGCGCTGGGCGGACGGCAGTTGCTGCAAGGCCCGCTCCAGGTCGCGCATGTCCAGCACGCCTGACGACGGCGCGCAGGGCAGGTCGCCGTCGTCCAGCTCGACGGCCGGCGGCGGCGCACGCCGCAACTGGTCGACGTGCAGGTTGTGCATGATGCCGAACAGCCAGGCGCGCAAGTCCCCGTCCGGCCGCCACTGGGCGATGCGCGCCCAGCCGCGTTCCACGGTGTCCTGCACCAGGTCGTCCGCGCTGGCGCTATCGCCGGTCAGCGCGCGCGCATAGCGGCGCAGGCGCGGCAGGCAAGCCAGCAAGTTCGCATGCACATCCTGCATGCGCTCAATCCTTGACGACGTGCCAGATGTCCTTGACGTTGTCGCCGGCCCGGTCGCCAGCTTTCTTGTCGCCGACGAACAGGTAGAGCGGCTTGCCTTTATAGGCCAGCTGCTTGCTGCCGTCGTCGCGCGTGATGGCCGACCACGGTGCGGCCAGTTCGCCGGCAGCGGCGACGGCAGGCCAGTTTTTCAGGCAGCCATCGACGCAGGCGCTCTTGCCGCTGCCGGCCACGTCCTTGTCGAAGGTGTAGACCGTCATGCCGGCGGCATCGACGTAGACGCCGTCGGTTTTTTTCAGTGGTTCGGCAGCGACGGCGGCAGTGCTCAGCAGGGCGGCCAGGGTAAGGACGATGAGTTTCATGGTTACCTCCTAGAGTGTTGAGTATTGCGTATACGTAGCGTGTGGCGAGCTTATTCCATCCTGCCTAAAATAATTTCCTGCCAATTCTGTCACGGAGGATGCGATGAACAATTTCATGCGTGTAGCTGTGTTGTCCGCCCTGCTTGGTGTAGGAAGCGCCTGGGCCGAAGGTCTCGTCAAATCGGACCAGAAAATGCTGACCGACCTGGCCATGGCCAATATGGCGGAAATCGAGACAGCCAAGCTGGCATTGCAAAAGACCCAGAGCGACCGGGTCAAGAGCTTTGCACAGCAAATGGTCGACGACCACACCAAAGGCCTGGAGGAGGTGCGCAAGGTAGCGGCTTCGCGCAGCCTGGCCTTGCCGACCGAACTGGACGCCAAGCATAAAGCCATGGCCGCCAAGCTGGAAAAGCTCTCCGGCGACAAGTTTGACCGCAGCTATATGGAGCAGGCCGGCGTGCAAGCCCACAAGGAAGCCCACCAGCTGGTGAGCAAGGCTGCATCGTCGGCCCAGGATAGCGAGCTGAAATCGCTGGCCACCCGCTTGCAGCCAACCATCCACCAGCACCTGAACAATGCCGAGCAATTGAACGCTGCCATGAAGGGCGGCAGTGCCACCATGGGCAGCAGCGGCACCCAAGGCAGCAGCGGCGCCGGCACCAAGCCGCAGGGCGAGGCCGACAGCCACGACCATGGCAGCAGCGGTGGCAACAAGCCGGATTCGAGCACCCGCGACAACCAGCCGGAACGACGTTGAACGCAGCGGCGGCAGGCCGCTGCGTTGCCCGTTAAGCAAGCTTAAGCTACTTGAATACCAAAAAGTCCGGTCGTGCGGTATGATTCTCTGCTGCAACACGTATTTCAAGGATATCAAGTAGTGGATTTGTTCGCGCTCGACGAAGAGCTGGCCCAGTGGGAAGCAGGATTGCCGTATTCCGAGGGCGCACAGCGCCTGCAACTGCTATCCCAACTGGCCTGGCACCTGCGCCAGCGCGATGGTGTGCGTTCGGCGCAACTTGTCGTGGAAGCAACTCCGCTCGCCTTGCTTTTGCCGGCGGCGGAAAGGCGTGTGCTGGCCGCGCGCTGGGAGCTGATCAAAGCCGAGGCCAGTTGGCTCGGCGGCGACCTCGACGCCGCCAGCGCCATCGCCGAACGCGCCATGCTGGAATTCGCCCGCCACAACGACCGGCTGGGCGCTGCCGACACCCACAGCCTGCTGGCCTGGATCGCGGTCGACCGGGGCGATTCCGCCGGTTGCGAAAACGAGCTGGCGCTGGCCATCGCCGATGCGCGCGCTTCGGGCGACGCCATGCGCATCGATATTTTCGAGAGCCTGGCAGCCCTGTTCAGCGTGTTCCGCAATGCGCCGGCGGCCAACGAGCGCTGGAGCAAGCGCTTTGCGATCGAATTGGCGCACCAGCATCCGGTCGTCGCGGGCTGGATTTCCGACTATCTCGGCACCGCGGCCTTCCAGGCGGCGGAGTTCGGCCGCGCCATCAGCCACCTGATCGCGGCATTCGAAGCGGCCCTGATGTCGGGCCAGGTTCGCCGCGCCGTGATCCTCGCCACCAATATCGGCAATGCCTTCACCCGCCTGAATGCGCACGACGCTGCACTGGAATGGATGCAGCGCGGGCTGGAACTGGCGCGGCCGACCGGCTGGCCAATGTGCGTCGGCCTGACCCAGATGCAGTCGGCGGAAACGCTGCGCCATCTTGGCCAGCGTCCGGCCGCCAAGGCCCTGCTGCGTGACGCGCTGCAGATGCTGGCCCCCTTGTCCGGTTCGCGCGCCTTTGTCATGGCGCTGGAATACCAGGGCGACCTGGCATTGGACCTGGGCGACTACGACGCGGCGCTGGCCAGTTTCCGCGAACTGGAGCAGCGCGGCCACGCCTTGGCGCAGAGCGATTTCCACAGTTGTGCGCGGCGCGGCCAGGCGCATGCGCTGGCCGGGTTGGGACGGATGGAAGAGGCGCAAGCCGCCGCCATGTCGGCGCTGGCGCTGGCGCGCGAGTTGAGCGACCCGTTCAGCCAGATCGCGGCCTTGCGCGTGCTGGCCGATATTCATGCGGGCAACGCGATGTCCGTGCTGCAGTACCTGCGTGAAGCGCTGATGATTGCCGCCACCATCGACGGCTATATCGTGCCGGGCGAGCTGCTCGATTCAGTGGCGCGCGAATATGCCGCTGTCGGCGATTTCGCACGCGCCTACGAATTTTCGGTGCAGGCCAATGCGGCGCGCGACCGCAGCAACAGCCAGGAAGCGACCAACCGCGCGATTGCGATGCAGGTCCAGCACCAGACCGAACGCGACCGCGAGCTCGCGGCCGCAGAGGCGCAGCGCGCCGAAGTGCTGGCCCAGACCAGCGCCACGCTGAGCCACCTTTCCGCAATCGGCCAGGAAATCACCGCGCAACTCGATGCGTCGGCCGTGTTCCGCGCGCTGGACCGGCACGTCCACAGCCTGCTCGATTCGACCCATTTCTCGATCTTCCTGCTCGAGCCCGACGGCGACTTCCTGCATTGTGCGTTCGGCGTGGAGATGGGTTTGCCGCTGCCGCCAATGCGCATCGCATTGTCCGACCCGAGCTTCAACACGGCTCGCTGCGTGCGCGAGCGCGATGAAATCCTGATCGAAATCGAAGACAAATCCGATACACCCAACCTGATCCCCGGCACCTTGCCGACCCTCTCGCTGCTCTTCGCGCCGCTGATGATCGGCGAGCGTGTGCTGGGCGTGATGACGGTGCAGTCGATGCTGCCGCGCGCCTACGGCGAACGGGAGCGGCTGATCTTCCGCACCTTGTGCGCCTATGGCGCGATCGCACTGGACAATGCCGCGGCGCAGGCGCAGCTGCTTGAAAAGAACCTCGAACTCGAACGCGCCTACAAGGCGCTGGAAGAGGTGAGCCTGACCGACCAGTTGACCGGCTTGCGCAACCGCCGCTTCTTCCTGCAGCATGTGGAATCGGATGTGGCGCTGAGCCTGCGCGGTTATGACGGTGGCGAGGCCGGGGCCGACAGCGACCTGGTGTTCTATATGGTGGACCTGGACCACTTCAAGGAAGTCAACGACCGCCACGGCCATGCCGCCGGCGACTCGGTGCTGGTGCAGATGAAGGACCGCCTGCGCGAAGTGTTCCGCGAGTCGGACTACCTGGTGCGCTGGGGCGGCGAAGAATTCCTGGTACTGGCGCGCGCCACCGGCCGCAACGGGGCGCATGTGGTGGCGGAGCGCATTCGCCAGGCCGTGTCCGCGCGCGACTTCGTGCTGCCCGACGGCACACCGCTGGCGCGCAGCTGCTCGATCGGGTTCGCCTGCTATCCCTTCCTGCCCGCGCATCCGCGTTTGATGTCCTGGTCGCAGGTGGTGGAGCTGGCAGACCTGGGCC
Organism: Duganella sp. CF458; assembly: GCF_900113115.1. Taxonomy (GTDB): domain Bacteria; phylum Pseudomonadota; class Gammaproteobacteria; order Burkholderiales; family Burkholderiaceae_D; genus Rugamonas. The sequence goes on from NZ_FOOF01000009.1 coordinate 119,799, forward strand.
TGTACATCTCCAAGCATTCGGGGCGCGATGCCTGGACGGCGGTGCATGCGACCGGCTCCGCGCAGCCCGAGGAGCTGTTCGCGCGCCTGGTGCACCAGCTTGACGACTGCGTGGAGCGCGGTGAAGCGCACATCGTGACCAGCCTGGGAGAGCGCACTATAATCACCCCATGAGCACACATCGCTGTTCCTGGGCCAATCCAAACAATCCACGCTATATCGCCTACCACGACCAGGAGTGGGGCGTTCCATGCCGCGACGAACTGCGCCTGTTCGAGATGCTGAACCTGGAAGGCGCGCAGGCGGGCCTGAGCTGGGAGACCATTCTCAATAAGCGCGACAACTATCGCGCGGCTTTCGACGGCTGGGATGCTCGCAAGATTGCCGCCTACGACGAGGCGAAGATCGGGCAGTTGCTGTCCGACCCTGGTATCGTGCGTAACCGGCTGAAGGTGAATGCCGCCGTCACCAATGCCCGCGCCTACCTGCGCTTGCTGGAAGAGGGCGGCAGCTTGTCTTCGCTGCTTTGGGGCTACGTGGGCGGCAAGCCGATCGTCAACCGTATCGCCGCGCAAGGGGAGCGGCCGGCCCACACCGAGCTATCCGACCGCATCTCCAAGGATCTTGCCAAGCGCGGGTTCAAGTTTGTCGGGTCGACGATTATTTATGCGTACATGCAGGGGATCGGGATGGTGAACGATCACGACCTCGCATGCTTCCGGCACAAGGAGTGCCAGCAGGGTGGCTGATACCCGCCACGTCGTGCTTGACACCGCGTTCGGCAGCGGCGCCCGGTTCCTCGCAACCCTCGCGCGCCATCGTAGCGCGCCCGCAACCCACCTGCATTACCTCGCGCTCGCCCAGTCGGTTCCCGGTGCCGCCGTGCTGGCCGCGCTGGCCGCCGCCGTTCCCGCCCTGGCCGCGCAGTGGCCGCTCGACGTGCCCGGCCTGCACCGCTTGCACCTGCCAACGGAACGCCTGACGTTCGACCTGTTGGTGGGGCCGGCCGAAGACTGGCTGCCTGAAATCGTGGCCCGTGTCGATGAATTCATCATCGCCGAACCGCTCGACCAGATCCGCGCCCTGCAACGCCTGGCAACGCCCGCATCCACGCTGCATATCCGCCGGCCCGACGAACAGGCACTGCGTTCCCTGCGCGCCGCCGGCTTCACCGTCACCGGCGAGCCGGAAGGAGAATGGCAGCACGCCGCCTACACCAGCCGCAAGCCGCAAGCGCCCCGGGCCGCGGCGCCCGAACGCCGCGCCATCGTCATCGGCGCGGGTGTGGCCGGCAGCGCAGCTTGCGAACGCCTGGCTGCGCGCGGCTGGCAAGTCACCCTGATCGAGCGCCATGACGGCCCGGCACAGGAAGCCTCCGGCAACCGCGCCGGCATCTTCATGCCGCTGCTGTCGAAAGACGACAACATCCCCACCCGCCTGACGCGCGCCGCCTACCTGTATGCCCAGCGCGCCTGGCAGCGGCTGGGCGGCCTCGACCCGAACGCGCCCGGCTCCGGCACAGGGGAGGGCACAATCCGCGGCAAGCAATGCGGCGTGTTGCAACTCGCGCGCGACGCCGAGCACGCGCTGCTGCAAAAGGAAATTGTCGACACCTGGCGCTACCCCGAACGATACGTCCGCTGGCTGGACGCGCAGCAGGCAAGCGCCATGCTCGGCGCGCCCACCCCCCACGGCGCCTGGCACTTTCCCGGGGGCGGATGGGCCACCCCCGCCACCGCCTGCCGCGCCATGCTCCACGCCTGCGGCGACAAGCTGCACCGCGTCTTCCACGCCGAAGCCTTGCGCATTGAACGCGCCGGCGAAGAATGGCAAGTATTCGACGCCCAGGGAAAATTGCTCGCCGCCGCACCGACCCTGGTGCTGGCAAACGGCGCCGGCGCCACGGCGCTCGAACAGGCGCACGATCTCCCGCTCTACACCATGCGCGGCCAGGTCACCCACCTGCGGGAAGGCAGCTTCCCCAGCCTGAACATGGTGGTCTGCCGCGAGGCTTACATGACACCGCCGGTCGACGGGGTGGTTTCGGTGGGCGCCACTTACGACAAGTCCACCGAACGCCAGCTCTGGCAATCGAGCCAGGATGAAAACCTGCTGCGCGCGGAGGAAATCCTCGGCAGCCCGCATGGCGCGGGCGCCCCGCTGGAAGGCCGCGTAGGCTTCCGCACCATGGCGCCCGACCGGCTGCCACTGGTCGGCGCGATGCCCGATAGCCGCAACCCGGGCCGCAGCGAACGCTTGCGCGACCTGCCACGCCACCCGGGCCTGCACGCGCTACTCGGCTACGCTAGCCGGGGCTTGATCTGGGCCCCGCTGGCAGCAGAAATCCTGGCCTGTCAACTGGAAGATGAACCGCTTCCCATCGAAGCAACACTAGCCTCCGCACTGGACCCCGGGCGCTTCCTGCTCAAGCAGCGCCGCAAGCTATAATGGCCTCCTATCCAATGGCTGGAGAATCCATGGAAGACCGCGCCGGCTCGCCAGAGCTGTTCATGTTCCTCGCCTCCACGGTGCACGACATGAAGAATTCCATCAGCGTGCTGACTGGCACGCTGGAGAACCTGCTTGTGCAGGCAGGCGATTCCGCGCAAGACCATCCAGCCTATCCGCAGATGGCGCAAATGCTGTATCAATCGAAGCGCCTGAACGACCACCTGATCCAGTTACTAGCGCTCTACAAGGAAGTAGGACGCCCCAATTACCCCTTCGATCCGACCCCGGTGCAGGTCAGCGAATTGGTCGACCAGCTGGTGGCCCAGCAGCGCGTCCTGCTGCGTTCAAAAGGCATCCAGATCGACACCGGATTCCCGTCCGGCCTGATCTGGACGCTGGATGAAGACCTGGTGCTTGGCCTGCTGGCGCATGCGATCAATAACGCCGTGCGCTACACGCGCGACCGCATCGCGCTCACCATCCGCGAGCGCGAGGGCTTCATGGAAGTGCGGGTGGAAGACAACGGCGCCGGCTTCCCGCCAAGTATGCTGGAGGCCGGGCAGGTGACGGGGCAGGGAATCAATTTCCTGACCAATAGCAGCGGCCTTGGCCTTTACTTCGCCAGCGAAGTAGCCAAGTCCCATAAACACCGCCAGCGCCAGGGCAGCATCGCGCTGGAAAACGGCGGCGCCCTGGGCGGCGGCTGCTTCATCCTGCGCTTGCCATGAACGCGCCGGCCGTCACCACGCCTGTCGCAGGGGCGCCGGAAAAAGAACCCGGCGTCAATTGGGCCGACAAGCGCTACCTGATCGTGGACGACTTTGTCGGTGTGCGCCAGCTGCTGCGCGAAGCCTTGCGCAGCCTGGGCGCACGCCACATCGACCAGGCATCGGGCGGCGGCGAGGCCATGGGCCTGCTGACGCGCGTGCAGTACGACGTGATCCTGTGCGACTTCAACCTCGGTGAAGGCAAGAGCGGCCAGCATGTGCTGGAAGAAGCGCGCATGCGCGGCCTGCTGATGCCAAGCTGCGTGTGGCTGATGGTGTCCGCCGAAAAGAGCGTGGAGGCCGTGATGGGTGCCGCCGAGCACCAGCCCGACGCCTACCTGATCAAGCCGATCACTGAAGGCGTGCTGCTGACGCGCCTGAATCGCGCCTGGCAAAAAAAGCAGATATTCCAGGACATCGACCAGGCCTACCTGGAAAAGGACTACCTGCGCGCCGCCAAATTATGCGCCGAGGCGGCTGGCCGCAACAAGCTGCACGAGGTCGACCTGATGCGCATGCGCGCCACCTTGCTGCTCAAGGCCGGCGAGACCGAGCAGGCGCGCCTGGTCTATGAAAAAGTGCTGCAGGAACGCGACTTCAACTGGGCCCGTACCGGCGTCGGCAAGATCCGCATGGCCAACGGCGAGAACGAGGCCGCGCGCCAGATGTTCCAGGGCGTGATTGCGGAAAACCGCTTCTACCTGGACGCCTACGACCAGTTGGCCAAATCCTTGCAGAACATGGGCCGCGTCGAGGAAAGCTGCGAGGTGCTGGAACGCGCCGCCAGGATGTCGCCCAATTCCGTGCCGCGCCAGCGTGCATTGGGTACGACCGCGCTCAAGCTGGGAAATATCCCTCTCGCAGAACGGGCTTTCCGCAAGTGCATGCAGATCGGCGAATATTCGATCATGAAAACGGTCGACGCCTATTTCGGCCTGGCGCGCGTGCTGGGCCAGAAAAACGACGCCAAGGAAGCCTTGCTGCTGCTGGCCGCGGCGCAGCGCGACTTCTCCGGCAGCATGGTGGAATTGCGTTCCAAGATCACCGAAGGACTGGTGTATCACGAGAGCGGCGACTACCGCCGTGCGCGCAAGTCAGGCGACGAACTGGAAACCATGCTGAAGGAAGACAGCGAACGGCCCGACACCGCAACCTGCCTGGAGATGGCGACCTTGCTGTTTGCCGTCGGCGTGAAGGATGCGCCGGTGGAGTTGCTGTGCTATGTGATACGCAACAACGACGAGAATACCGTCATCCACGACGAAGTGCAGCGCATCTTCGACAAGGCCCGCATGGGCGAGGAAGGCGCGGCCCTGATCAATACGGCGCGCAGGGAAGCGTCGGAGATGATGAACAAGGGCGTGCTGCTGTGGAAAACCAATAAGCTGGACGATGCGGTGGAGTGGATGCGCGAGGCGCGCCGCAACCTGCCGGACAATATGCGCATCCTGTTCAACTCCGCCCAGGTCCTGATCTCCCATATGCAGGCCAAGGGCTATAACGATGCCCTGATGTCTGAAGCGAATGATGTACTGATGCACGTTGACCGGATCGCACCGGGCCAGCAGCGCTTTGCGCAGCTAATCGAGCAGTTGCAGAAATTGATTCCCGGCCGGATGTCGGCGCAAGAAATCGAAGCCGAGCTGACGGCTGCCATGGAAGATGACCACGACAAGGAGTGATCCATGCGCGATATCGCCAAAGAGGTCTATAACAAGATGAAGGTGGGGGCTGCTGCCTGGATTCGTCCAGTCAGCGCCAAGGGTGACACCCTGGAATCGTTCCAGGCCGCGCACGACGCGGCCAAGGTCCTGGAAGACGAAGGCTTGATCAATATCATGAAGGTGCAGCGCGATGAGGATGGCCTCATCGAGGCCATCCGTATCCAGAAGCTGAATTAAGGCTTGGGCGCCTTCGGGGCGCGCTTGGCGGCCGGCTTGCGGGCCGCCGGTTTGGCGACAGGCTTGCTGGCGTCATGCGCGACGCCGTTCTTTGCTGCTGCCGGCTTGGCGACCGGATCGGCGGCCATGGCCGTGTTGACGGCTTGCGCAAACTGTTCCTGCAGCAGGTTCCACCAGGCGGCGGGATTGGCCATCTGGTTGGCGGCCGTGCTGGCGGTATCGTGCGCGGCCGGCTTGGCGCCTGGCTGATCGCCGGGCTTGTTATCGGGCTTGTCGCTCGGCTGGCCGGCCGGCTTGGCTGCTGCGCTTGCCGGCTGGTCCGCGGGCTTGGCAGCAGCCGGCTTGGCAAACGGGTCGTGGTGCGGTGCCTGCTGCACGGCGGCGGCCAGCGACTGTCCCATCGATTTGAGCGCCGCGATGGTGCCGCGCTGGACCTCCAGCGCCTGGATGCTCGAACGCAGCATGGTGGCATTCAGGTTGAGCCAGGACTCGACCGCTTTCAGCTCGCTGATTTTCTTGTCCAGGTCATCCACCGACAGTGTCGGCGCGGCGATGCCGGGAATACTGATGCCCGGCACACCCATGCTTCCCCACAGGGATTTAACGAAGTCCAGCGTATCCGTCATCACTGCAGCGCCGGGGATGTGGGGCATTTGTGGATTGCTCATATCGGGTCTCCGAGGGTAGGTGGTTTAGCGTAGCACACAGCTCTCCCAGACAGCAACGAGCAGCAGCACGGCGACGCAAGCGCCGCTTGCCAGCAGCGGGGAAAGATGCAGCCCGATCGACAGGGCGCCCAGCACCAGCAGCAGCGCAATGCCGAGCAGATGGGAAAGCGGCGGCCAGGCGCGGGTATGCGCCAGCCACTTGAACACGGCAGTCCCGCATAGGAAGAGCAGCGGACCACCGATGATGGCCGCCAGCGCGGCCGGGCTGCCATGGTGGGGATGGCTCAGCACCAGCTCATCGCCGACGGCGCCGACAATGATGCCGGCCACGATCAGGATGTGCAGGTAGGTGTAGTTGTTGCGGGCATGGCGGCCCGGCGTTTCGGAATGCACGATGCGGTGGTGGCCTTGCTCCAGCCCGTGGTCGAAATACAGCCACCACATCAGGATCGAGCCGACCACAGCCAGCAGGAAGGCCAATACGGTAGCTGGATCGAAAGCCAGTTCCGCAAAAGTGGCGCCCGTCACCAGCAGCGACTCGCCGAGCGCGATGATGACGAACAGGGCGCAGCGTTCGGCCATATGGCTGCCGTCCACATTCCAGTCAGCCAAGGTGGAGCGGCCCAGGCCCGGCACGAAATAGAACATGACCGGACCCATCATGTCGACCGCCAATGCCGCCAGCCACCATGCCATGCGCGCTTCGGCGTCGGCGAAACCGCCTGCCATCCATAGCGAGCCGCTGGCCGTCAGCCAGCAGGTGATGCGCACGAAATTGCAGCGCAATGCGGCATCGTCGCCGCGGCTTGCGGCCAGCATGGCCAGCGTGCGGCCCACCTGCTGCAGCATGATCGAGGCACCGAACAGCCAGCCCAGGTCAGTGAAGGCGCGCGGGATCGAGACCGACATCAGCAGGCCCGCCACCAGCAGCGCGAACAAGGCGGCGCGCACGGTTTTCTTCTCGGGGTCGAACCAATTGGTGGCCCAGACCGTGTAGATCCACACCCACCAGGTAGCCATGAACAACAGGCCGACCTGCAGCGCGCCTTGCGCATCCAGCTTTTTCAGCAGGGTGTGGGACAGCTGGGTGACGGCAAATACGAACACAAGATCGAAAAACAGCTCGACCATGCCGACCTTGCCGGAATCGGCCTGGCCGCGCTGGCGCAAAAGGGACATCGGGACTCCTTGTCAGAATATCCAGCAAATTATGCCATTGCGCGTGCTGTCAGCGGAAACGGGGGCCGGCACGTTAAACTAGCGACCATGACGATCGTTACTTTTCCCCGCCACCGCCGCCGCCTCATTGCTATCTGCGCAGCCACCGTGGCACTGCATTTCGTGACGATCAACTGGGTCAGCGGCCGCATTGGCGCGGCGCAGCGCGAACGCGATGAGGAAAAGAACGTCATCAGCGCGGCATTGCGCCTGGCGCCGCCGCCGGCACCAGTAGAGGCGGAGCCGGTCGACACGCCAGCGCCGCCGAAGCCGAAACCCAGGCCGAAGCCGCCCAAGCCGGCCGCGCCGCCGCCTGAAGAAGCGGCGCCGGTGGCTGAACCGGCCGCGGCGGAAGCTGGACCGGCGGAGCCGGCAGCAGCGCCACAAGACGCAGCGCAAGACGCGGTACAAGCCGCGCAACCGGGCGCCGAACCTGCCACGCCTGCCGTAGAATCCGCGCAAGCCCAGTCCAACGCTGCGTCCAACGCCGCACCTCCGGCCGATCTCAAGCGCTGGCAAGTGGCCCTGCCGCCGTCGGCCAAATTTGAACTGGACGTGATACGCAAGGACGCCGACGGCACCAATTGGAGCGGTTCGGCCAGCATCGGCTGGGAATCGGACGGCAGCAGTTATAAGGCGACGCAGGAAGTCGGCATCAGCCTGTTGATTGCGCGCGTCAACCTGCTGGAAGTGAACAGCGTCGGCACGATCAACGAATTCGGCATCGCCCCGGCGAAATTCACCGAGAAGCGCCGCAACCGCTCGGCTACCGCCACCCATTTCAACCAGCAGGAGCAGAAAATTACCTTTTCCTCCAGCGAGCGCAGCGTGCCGCTGACGGCGGGAGCGCAGGACCGCGCCACGGTGCTGTTCCAGCTGGCCGGCATCGGCCGCGCGGACGTCAACCAGTTCGGCAAGCCGCTCGACATCCTGGTCGGCGAGGACCGCAACGCCCAGGTCTACAGCTTCCTGCTGGTCGGCGAGGACGAGATCGAGACCAAGATGGGCAAGCTGGTCACCTGGCACTTGGCGCGCCCGCCCAAGCCCGGCAGCTATAGCGCCAAGCTGGATATCTGGCTGGCGCCGAGCCTGGACTGGTACCCGGTGCAGATCCGTAATACGGAAGGCAACGGCGCCGTCACCACCCAAATCGTCACACGCATCATCAAGTAAGGACCCAGCCATGCGCAGTACCCTGATCACCCTGGCCCTGGCGCTTGCAGCCACCGCCACCGCCAGCGCCACCGCCAAATCCGATTACCCGGTCGCCAAGCGCGCCACCAGCCTGCCGCCGTCGGCCGACCTGTCCTATGCGGTCAAGGGCAGCAACCGCGGCTTCCCGCTGGTGGGCACCGGCACCATCGCCTGGCGCCAGGGCGACGGCAGTTATTCGCTGCATACCGAAGCGCGTTCCAGCCTGTTCGGCAAAGTGCTCGAGCAGCGCAGCGAGGGCACGCTGGACAGCTACGGCCTGGCGCCCGCCACTTTCTATGAAAAGCGCTTCCGCAAAGAGCCGACCACCACCCGTTTCGAGCGCGCCACGCAGCGCATCGAATTCGCGGACGGCAAGGTGAGTTACGCCATCCGCGGCGGCGAGCAGGATCGCAGCAGCGTGACCTTCCAGTTGGCCATCCTGGCGCGCGCGACCCCGGACAAGTTCACGCCCGGCAGCGAATGGACCTTCTTCGTGGCCGGCCGACGCGACGGCGAACCCTGGACTTTCCGCGTGGTCGGCACGGAAACCCTGGAAAATGCCGCCCTTGGCGAGCAGAAGGTCCTGCACTTCAGCCGCAAGCAGGTCGGCAGCCACGAACAGCAGGTCGACCTGTGGCTGGCCCCGGAGCTCGACTGGTACCCGGCGCGCATCCTTTTGAAGGAAGAAGACGGCGATTCTTTCGAGCAAGTCCTAGAGAAAGTCAACCGAAAATAGCCACACCCGGCCTGTTATACTGGCGGACTTGAAAAAAGGGGTACGTCCCCTTTTTCTGTTTTGGCTGTGTGATGGAGTGTAATGATTGACTTAATGGCAAGTGCGGCCCTGGCCGACACCAACCCGAGTGAGCAAGAGCAGCAGGACGCCCTGCAGGCCCACTTCCAGCCCCACATTTCCGCCGACGAGATCGAGCAGGTCTACCACCTGAAGCGCGCCCAGCCGCTGCTGCAGGTGTTTACCGCATTGTTCCACGGCGGTTTCGAGGGGGTGCTGGTGCGCCTGCTGGTCTTGCGCGAACTTGCCAATGAAACAACTTCGTCCGCGTTTTCGCGTGCCGACATCAATACCCGCCTGGCCTACCTGCTGCCGGAAAGCCTGGAAACCGTGCTGAACCGCCTGCGCTCGAACGGCTTGCTGGCCTGGGATGCGCAGCAAGCCGTGTACCGCGTGACGCCGATGGCGCGCAACGTGCTGGCCGCGATCGACAGCCTGCTGGCCCTGGCCGCTCCGGATGACGATGCCGAAATGGGCTTCCTGCTGTCGCAGGTGGCCGGTGCCCAAGCCGTGGGCGGCGTCACCACCGAGCAGCTGCAGCATTTGCTGGGCCGGCTGGTCGACCTGACCGAAGAATTCCGCGACGCCATCGCGTCCGGCTCCGAATTCCGCCTGCGCGAATCGCAGGCCAAGTGGCACCAGGCCTGCGACTGGGTCGAGAAGGGCTCCGAGATCCTGCGCGCCATCACCACTGACGAAAATGCGGACAGTGCCACGCACCGCGCCGCGCAAGCCATCGGCCGTGCCCAGTCGCAGCTGCTGAACATGCAGGGCATGTTCTCGCGCGCGCTGAACCAGATCGAGCGCCAGCGCGTGCACCTTGGCCAGTCCGGCCTCTCCACTACCGACATCAAGCGCTGGCTGCTGGCCCATGAGGACCTGTCTTCGCTGGCGCTCGATGCGATCGACCAACCGGTGAAACCGCTGTTCATCACGCCTGCCGAGATGATCGACGTCGCCGAGACAGAATTAATGACAGAACGTGCCAATAACAATGGGCTGAACAGCCTGCCTGCCGGCCAGGATGCGCCGACCACGATCAACGACAGCCCTGCGATGCAGAAGGAACTGGACGACTGGCTGGCCCGCTTGTCCGATTTCGCGCAGTTGAACAACTTCCCGTCCGTGGCCGAAGAATCGCCGCGCGAAGTGCAGGTGCACGAGGCGCTGCTGCCGGCGTCCTTCGCGCTGGCGTCCTACCGCGCGTCGATGCTGCCGCTGCTGGGCGACGAGGCCGAGGCGTCGATGCAGGGCACCACCGCCGACCTGGCGCGCCTGCCGGTACGCTTCGCGCCGCAGGACGAGATGGTGCAACTGCCCGACCTGGAGATCGCTGCCATGTCCCTGGCCGCGCTGACCCTCGAATTAGACAAAGAAAGCCCCAAGTCCGATGAGTGACGATACCCAAATCCTGATCGCGCGCCTGGTGGCGCACCAGACCCTGCGCCGCGACGACAAGATGGTCAAGCGCGCGCTGTCGGACGAGTTGTTCCGCGCCGAAGTCGATGCGCGCCTGGCCGCCTGCGGCATGAAGCTGCTGGACAACGTCTACGCGGACCACGTCACCCTGGCCCTGCACCGCAATATCGAGCCGAAGGTATTCGGCGCGCGCGACACCTGGCAAAACAATAATTTCGGCCTGGCGCGCGACGGCGTGGCCTTGCTGGTGGTGCTGTGGGCGCTGATCATCCTGCCCAAGCGCGAACGCCAGGAAACCCACCAGGCCGCGGACGACGACCAGAACGATATGTTCGGCAACGACAAGCCGGTGCCGCGCGCGGAAGATACCTCGATCGGCATCCCGTACAAGGCGCTGCTGGCCGACTTCGGCGACAAGCTTGGCAAGAAGACCCGCATGGACATGAACCTCGGCATCCTGGGCAAGCTCGGCTTCATCGAGCGCCGCGGCGAGATCATCGTCGAAGGCCCGCTGCTGGACCTGCTGATGGATACCGACTTGCTGAAAGAGCGCATCATCAACGGCGCGCTGGCCGACGTGTTCAAGCGCGCCCCGGCGCAGATCGTGCACATCCCGCGCGAAGTGCTGGCCGCCGCCAACGACGCCGAGCCGCAACCGGCGGCCAACGAAGAAACCCCAACGGAAGAATAAGCGATGTTCCAAATCAAATCCCTTGAGCTGGTCCACTGGGACTACTGGCAGCGCATCAAGAACATTCCGCTGGATGCCAAGATCATCACCATCGCCGGCCAGAACGGCTCCGGCAAGACCACCTTGCTCGATGCGCTGCGCACGCTGTTCGGCCTCGATTGCTCAATGGGCCGCACCTACAAGCATTACGCCCGCCACAGCGGCCAGCAGACCGCCTGGCTGCGCGCCGTGGTCGACAACAAGCCGCAGGGCAAGCAGCTGTCCAACCGCCCGTTCCGCAGCAGCGGTTTCTTCGCCGAAGACGAAGTGACCCTGTTCTGCCAGGTGCAGAAGAACGGCGGCGACTGGAAGCGCCAGTACCTGATGCGTCCTGGTAACGTGAACATCGAAGAAGTCACCGAAGCCAACGACTGGCTGGGTGTGGAGAACTACCGCAAGCGCCTGGCCAATGCCGGCCTGTCGCAAGCCATGTCCAAGGTGCTGGCGCTGGAGCAGGGCGAAACCGACAAGCTGTGCGAATACGCGCCGCGCCAGTTGCTGGACCTGGTGTTCCAGGTGTTCGGCGACAAGGAAGTGCTGGACGCCTACGACGAGGCCAAGCGCCACCAGCGCGACACGGAAGAAGAACTGAAGCGTTTCGAGGCCGAACTGGAAGGTTCCAAGACCAACCTGGAAGGCCTGCGCCTGCGCGTAGCCAACTACCACCAGTGGGAAACGCTGCACAAGGAGCGCCGCAACCTGCAGGAAGAAGTGCTGCCTTCGCTGGAATACCACGAGGCGCGCGAGAAGTCCGCCAACGTCAGCCGCCAGCTGCGCGAAGCGCGCAAGCCGCTGGCACAGGCCGACCAGGTGCTGGCCGACAAGCGCAACGAAGTAGCCAAGCAGGCCAAGGCATTGCAGGATGCGCAGCAGCAGGAAACCCTGCTGGAGCAGGAACAGACCGCGTTGACTTCCCGCCTGAACCATATCAACGGCAAACTGAAGCCGCTGGAATCGCTGGCGGAGCAGAAGTCCCGCCTGCAAAAGCTGGCTGCCGAATCGGGCGCCGACGTGGCCGATGCTGCCGCAGAGCTGGAAAGCAAGGAAAGCGAGCTGCTGAAACTGCGCTCGCAGCGCGACGCCGTGTCCAACCGCATCGCGCAGGACAAGGCCACCATCAACGCGCTGTCGGGCAAGACTGCCATGCCGGAGCCGGACAATGTGCGCGCCATGCGCCGCGCCCTGAACGATGCGGGCATCCCGCACGCCATGCTGTCGGACATCGTCGAAGTGACCGATCCGAAATGGCAGGGCGCCGTTGAGGGCGTATTGGGCGGCTACGCCTCCGTGGTGCTGCTGGAGCGCTCGTCCGATGCCTCTTCGGCCTACCGCCTGGCGGAGAAGGAACGCTATCGCCACTTCATCGTGCCCGATTGCGTGAAGGCGCACGAGCCGAAGAACCAGAGCCTGCTGTCGGTGGTGAAGTTCAGCGGCTTGGCGCCGGAATGGCTGATCGACCAGCTGTCGCGCATCACCCGCGTGGAGTCGGTGGAAGACGGCGCAAAGCTGGGCAATATCGAAGAATGGATCACGCCGGAGGCCTATCACAAGGAACGCCGCGGCGGCCGCTCGCTGTTCGTGGAAGCGTCGCGCTACCGCTTCGGCTCCGCCGGCAAGACCTCGCGGATGGACGCGATCCAAAAGAACCTGCCGAAGCTGGAAGCCGAGGAAGACAAGTACACGCTGCAGATTTCCAAGCTGGCGTCGGAAACCTCCGCGCTGAAAGCCCGCCTGGCCGGCGTGGATGCGGTGAAGGAGCTGTCGGCCCGCACCGAGGAATTCGACGAAGCGGCACGCTCCGCCGTGCCGCTGCGCGCCGAACGCCTGGAGGTCGGTTCGCGCCTGGGCGAGCTGCAAGGCTTGATGAAGAATGCCACCGTGGCGCGCACCAAGGCCGACACGTCCTGGCAAAGCGCCCGCATGTCGCTGTCCGAAGCGGAAGCCGGCATGCGCCTGAACTTCAAACGCCAGATGGAGCAGCGCTCGGACCACGCGCGCGCCATGCTGGCGCTGCGCCGCCAGTGGCGCCACCTGCCGGGCGCATGGCGCCGTCCTGCACGCCGGCTGGCGCTGGTGCAGCAGCACCAGAATGCGCACCAGGTCGACCTGCGTATCGCCAGCCTGCAATCACAGCTGGCGCGGGATGACTGGGAGCTGGATGCGACAGTGATCGACCAGTACGCCCGCTTGAACGAGCAGCTGTCGAACCGCAAGAGCGAGACCGAAGAACGCCGCTACCAGAACAACCGCGCGATCGAAGCGACCGCCAACGCGCGTGGCGCCTATATCGAACGCCTGCGTTACACGATCAAGACCTACTCGTCGAACATCAAGGAACTGGGTGCGCTGGCCAATATCGACGTGCATGTCGAGCCGGTCAAGCTGGAGAACGACGACCTGCTGCTGTCGCAAGCGGGCTTGCAGGTACGCTTCAAGTTCGACGGCAAGGGCCCGATCGGCCTGAACGACGGCGAAGCGTCGGGCGGCCAGCAGGTGATGAAATCGCTGGTGCTGCTGATTGGCTTGCTGAAGTCGGAAGACGGTTCCGGCGGCTTCGTGTTCATCGACGAACCGTTCGCCCACCTGGACATCCGCAACATCCAGCTGGTCGGCGAATTCCTGAAGAACACCGACGCGCAGTACCTGATGACGACGCCGCTGACCCACAACACCGACGTCTACGATCCTTCCGACCTGACGCTCATCACGAGCAAGAAAAAGAAGGACACCCAGTGGGCGCAGCCGATCTTCGTGCTGCAAAGGCGCCAGTCGGCCGCGGCCTGATCGCTGTCAGCGGTCATCCCGACGGGACGATACAAGGGATAGAACTTGATCGTGCCCGTCAGGCTTAGGCGGCTTCTTTGTTGCAGGCGCCGAGAATGCCGTCGAGCTCCTTCTTCAGCGCCAGTGCCACCGGCCGGCCGCGGATGCGGTTCACCATCTCGAAGAAGGTGATGCGCATTGCCTTCAAATCTTCCAGCGTCTGCGCAACTTCCAGCTTGGCTTGCAGGACCTGGCCACGTGCGCCCAGGGTCGGCTCGATGGTGCGCGTATAGAAGGCGCGCGCCTCTGCATACTGCGCTGCCAGTTCCTCCTCGGTCGGAAGAATCGGCATGATGGTGATCGGCGGGGCCTCGCCTTCTTCAATGAAACCCTGTGCCAGCAGTTCCTGCACGGCGCTGGCATCCAATCCCAGCCCAGTCACTTTCGGCAGCAACTCTTCCATTGGATGGCGGCCATCAATCATCACCAGCAGGGTACGCATACGGGATTGGAGCCCATAAGTGCGCGCCGAGATTTCGGCACGGCCCTTGTCGGTCTTATTGTAAGTCGTCATAGGAATATTTCCTCGCAGCAATCATTTTTGTGTGATTTTAGAATACACGACCTTTAAGGATTTGACATCGCCTGAAATATGGTCTTTAATTTCTGTAGCGACAGAAATAAATGAAAAATAACAAAATTCAACGAATATTCATTCTGGAACCAGTGAAAATCCGTGAGTTTCGGCATGTTAAACCGATTTCGTCGAAATTTCACGTTTGTAGTTTTTATGTCACAAATGGAGCTAGCTCATGGTCGCACTGACCTTGTATTTCGATAATGCCTGCCCGTTTTGCCGGCGGGAGATGGCGCGCCTGCGACGCTGGGACCGGGCCGGCCGGCTCGCCTTCATCGATATCGCGGCGCCCGGGTTCGATCCAGAGCCGCTGGGCGCCAGCCTGGCTGCCATGAATACGGAGCTGCACGGCCTGCGCGCAAGCGGCGCCATGCTGGTTGGCACCGACGCCATCCTGGAGGCGTACACCCTGGCGGGACGTGCCTGGCTGGTCGGGCCGTTGCGTATAGCCGCGCTGAGGCCGATGCTGGCTGCGGCCTATCGTGGCTTCGCCCGCAACCGCTACCGCTTTTCGCGCTGGCTCGGAATCGACGGTGCGCACCGCAGCTGCGACGGTGACCGTTGCCAAATCTACTTCGGAGGTAAAGATGGAGCGTAAATGGCTGGTGCGCTGGATGTATGCCAGCGCGGCCGCACACTTGCTGGTCGGCCTGGCGTTGCCTTGGGTCGCCGACGCGGCTGCCCTGGACTGGTACCTCGCCTGGCTAGGCCCGGCCTCGACGCGTGCGCAGCACGCCTGGTGGATGGCGCTGTTTGGGCCGACCATCCAGTGCGTCGGCCTGTGGATGGTGGCGCTGGTATGGTTCGGCGACCAGCGCCGCGAACCCGTTGCCTGGCTGTGGGTTGGCGCCGGCCTGCTGCTGTGGGGCCCGCAGGACATCATGGTTTCGCTGCGCGCCGGCGTGTGGCCGAACTTCTGGCTCGATCTCGCCACCCTGGCGCTCTTGTTGCCCGCCGCCTGGCGCCTGTACCGGATCGACGCCGTTTCACGTGACGCCGCCGACGCGGTGACGCCGGTCGGCGAGGGGGAATTGTTCCGCAAAATCCTCGGCAGCGAATGGAACAAGCTGCATCCCGACATCCAGCAGCGCTTTGCCAGGAATCCGGCACCCGGCAAGCCGCTGCTGTACTCCGGCGCGTTGAGCGAGCTGAGCGCGTCCCGGTTCGGCAAGCTGCTTGGCTTCATCAGCAAGCCCTTCATCAACGGCGCACTGATTCCCTACAGCGACCGCGACTTCCCGGTCGACATCCAGGTCTATGGCAAGCCAGGCTCGCAGAATATTTACAAGCAACGCATCTACATGCTGAACGGGCGCAAGCCGATCAAGTTCACTTCCTTCATGGCGGAGAGCGAGCGCGGCGAAGTGCTGGAGTACGTCGGCCTGGGCCTCGGCATGAAGCTCAAGCTGCACGTCGCCGACGGCAACCTGCATTTCACCAGCGACGGCTATTTCTGGGACATCCTGGGCTGGCGCCTTCCTTTGCCGGGAGTGCTCACGCCGGGCAAGACCTATCTGCGCCACTGCAACGAGGCGCCCAACCGATTCAACATCCGTATCGAAATCCGCCATGCGCTGTTGGGCACGACGTTCGTGCAGGCCGGCGTCTTCCACGAAAGGCGCGCGGCGGAGAGGGAGGCAGCATGAATACGCATTTACTGGCATTGCAGCTGATGGCCGCGCAAGGCTGCCTTGGCGCGTTCGACACCATCTATCACCACGAGTTGACGGAAGCGCTGCCGCAGCGTGCCACGGCACGGCGCGAGCTGGCCATCCACGCGGCGCGCGCGACCATTTACGGCGTGCTGTTCGTCGGATTGTCGGCCTGGGTGTGGCAAGGCGCGTGGGCGTGGATGCTGCTGGCGCTATTCGGTGTCGAGATTGGCCTCACCCTGTGGGACTTCGTGGTGGAAGACCAGACTCGCCTGCTGCCGGCCACCGAGCGCGTCACGCATACCGTACTGGCCATTAACGGCGGCGCCTTCATCACGCTGCTGATGCTGGGAATGCCGGCAGCTACCGATGCCCCGACTGGTTTCCTGTATGCGCCGCAGGGCTGGCTAAGCGTCTTCCTTGCCTTGTGCGGCGTGGGGGTGTTTGTCTCCGGCTTGCGCGACGCGTTTGCGGCGCGCGCCATGCCCATGGATGCGGCGCCGGGCGTGCGCTTCGACGGCCCGCCGCAAACGGTGCTGGTCACCGGGGCCACCGGCTTTATCGGACAATCATTAGTGCCGGCCTTGCTCGCCAGCGGACACCGGGTCATTGTGCTGTCGCGTGAGCCGCGCAAGGCAGCCTGGGAGTTTGGCGGCGCCGCGCGCGCGGTGGCCAGCATGAGCGACTTGGGTCCAGCGGAGCCCATCGACGTGATCGTCAACCTGGCCGGCGCCCGCATTCTCGGCTGGCGCTGGAGCGAGCGCCGCAAAGCCGTGCTGCGCGGCAGCCGTGCCGGACTGTCGGAAGGCGTCGTCGAGTGGATCGCGCGGGCCGCACGCAAGCCGCGCCTGCTGATCAATGCATCGGCGGTCGGCTACTACGGCATCCAACCCCTGGGCAGCGAGCAGGTGCTGAATGAAGCCAGTCCACCGCAAGCGATTTTCATGTCGCAGCTATGCCAGGAATGGGAGGCAGTCGCCGGTCGCGCACGGGAGTACGGCGTGCCGGTCGCGCTGGCGCGTTTCGGCGTGGTCTACGGCCATGGCGGCGCGCTGCCACAGATGCTGCTGCCGATCAGGCTCGGCGTCGGTGGGCGCATGGGAACGGGGCGCCAGCGCAGTTCATGGATACACATTACCGACTTGCTGGGCGCCATGGCCCACGTCTGGCGCCTGGGGCCCAACGCCGACGGCGCCTGGAACTTCACCGCTCCCGAGCACCCGACACAACTGGAATTCACGCAAGCCGCCGCTGCCGAGCTGAACCGGCCCAGCCTGATCCCGACGCCCGGCTGGCCGGTGCGCCTGCTGCTGGGCGAACAATCCGCGCTGCTGCTGGAAGGTGCCGCGGTCGCACCGGCACGCCTGCTCGCCAGCGGCTACAGCTTCCGCTTCCCGACAGTGCGGCAAGCGATTGCAGACTTGGTTTAGTCCTGCTTCTTCTGCGCCATGTTCCAGCGCAGCAGGCCGATCGAGTAGGCGGCGAGGTAGCCGAGCATCAGGCCGAAGGGGATGACGGTCAGCGGGTGCTGCAGGACTTCGGCCTGGTTGATCACGCGCGGATGTTCGGATTGGCGGTTGGCGTAGAACTCGACGCCGATCTGCAGCACGCGGGCGGCGAACAGCATGCAGATCAAGATCGCGGTGCGGCTTGGCGGGGTGAAATACAGCTTGCTGCCAGTGTTTTCGAAGCGCGTCTTCTTGAGCGCGAAGAAGGCCAGCCACGCTCCGGCGATCAGCGCGCCGGCCATCATCGACAGTGCCGGCGGGTTGCCGAGCATGGATTGTGCGGCCGCCAGCAGCAGGACCGGCAAGCCGGCCGCGCCGACCCAGTGCCGCCACGTGACCGATTCCTGGCGGCGGAACACCAGCTTCAGGCGCGAGTAGATGCGCCAGATCAGCGTCGGAACGAGGATGAGCAGGACTACGGTGGTGACAGTCAGTTGCATGGGGCGCCGGAATCGTGAAAAAAGAAGAATTTTAACCGGAGGCGTAAAATACCCCTTCGTGATCGCGCTTTTCGGGAGTTCCAGCCATGGAAAAACACCGTATCCACGCCCACCGCGCACCGGACCTGCCGGTGCCGGTCGATGAGTCGCAGCCGCACCCGGAGCCGGTGCATCCCCACAGCCCGCACCAACCGGTCCCGCAAGACGAGCCGGTGCCCAGCCATAATCCCGAGCTGCGACCGCCCGGTCAATCGAACGCCCAGTTGTAAAGCACGTCCAGCGCGTTGTTGGTGCCGGTCTGCACCTGCAAGGTCACGCGGGTATTGACCTTGTAGCGCAGCTTCACCAGGCTGGTCGCCGTGCCCGCGCCTTGCTCGAAACTGATGTAGGCGCGCGAAGACAGTTTTTTACCGACCGTGACGACCGTGCTTTCCAGCCCCTTGGCCTGGCTGACTCCCAGTTCATCGAGCCCGACCCGGTTGGCCAGGCTCGGGCCGCCGCTGCCGCCCAGCAGGGCGCCGGCCGCGGTGCCGAGCAGGCTCATTTCATTGCCCGCCATGTCGGCAGTGCCGTGGCCGAGCACCATCCAGGCCAGCTTTTCACTGTCCGGCACGGACGGGGTGGAGACCAGCTTGGCGGCAGGCGCCAGCGCCGTGCCGCGCACTTCGACGCCGGCTTCCACATTGGTCTCGCTCAGCTCATCGCCTTCCGGGCGCTTGCGCACGGCGCGGATGTTCAGGCTGGGATTGTCGTAGGCGCCGGTGAAATTCAGCACGCCGCGCTCGATTGCCAGGCGTTGGCCGTAGGCGGCATAGGTGCCGTTGACCACGCGGATGCTGCCGTTGACGCGCGGCGCGCGGCGATCGGCCATGCGCACCCGCACGGTGCCGGCCAGTTGCGCGTCGAGGCCTTTGCCGCGCAGGGTGAAGTCGTCACCCAGGTCTGCTTCCAGGTCGATGTTCAGGGGCAGCCCGGTGGTTGCGGCGGCTTTCGGTTTTTCGCGGCCGAGGATGACCACGTCTTCGCTGATGGTCGGGGTGTCGAGCGACGGCAGTTCGATGACGGCACGGTTGGCCTTGAATTTGCCGTCGAATTCGAAACGCTTGGCGTCGCGTACCAGGGTACTGCTGCCGCTCAGCACCAGGGTGCGGTCCGGACGGTTGAATACTTCGAGCTTGTTGGCCGCCAGCTTGAGGTCCATCGACATGTCGCCGCCGGCCAGTCGCAACCAGCCATCGGCCTGCACATTGCCGTCGGTGCCGTCGAAGCGCAGGCGTTGCAGCTGCAGCTGGTCGCCGCTCACTTTCGCTTGCAAGGCGCCGTTGCGCAGGCGGATGCCTTGCTCGGCCCAGTTGATCACCAGCCCTTCGCCGACCACTTCGCCGTCCAGCAAGGGGTTGGCGATGGTACCGTGGCCGCCGGCGTGCGCGCGCAGCGAGCCGCCCAGCTCCATGCCTTGCACGCCAAGCAGCGGCGACAGCCATGCGATGGAAGGCAGGCTGGCGCTGGCGCCGAAGGTCAATGGGCTGTCGGAAGGGATGCGGCCGTTGCGCAACTGTGCGCTGGCCTCCAGGCGTGCGTTGCCGGCACGGTCGCCGGCCAGTTCGGCCTGGGCGCGCAGCTGGTCGCCGGCGACCGTGACGCGGGCGTCCAGCACTTTCAGGTCGAGCGGAAGCGGGCGTTCGCCGCCGGTGATTGTGATGTCGCCTTTTTCGCGGAACACATGCAGGTAACCTTCCAGCGCAGGCGCCGCGCCTTTTGCCGCAGGCGCTGCAAGTTCCAGCGACCAGTCGCCGCCCAGCGTCATGGTGCTGGCCACGTTGCGGCGCCAGGTGTCGGATAGTTGGGCGAGGTAGCTGGCGTTGACGCCGGCGGCGCTGCCTTGGCTGCGCCAATGCAGCCCGTTCTTCTGCAGCGTATCGATATGCAGGCTGCCTTCCGGCATGGCGATGGTGGCGCTGCCCAATGCGAGCTGCTCCGGCGTGGCCAGGCCGGCCACCCCTTCCCCTTTGCGGCCGGTGACGCGCAGCGTGGCCGGGGCTTGCAGGTTGAGGGCGAAGCGGCCTTTGTTTTGCAGGGCATCGATGCTGCCGCTCCAGCTATCCGTGGCAAAGCTGCCGCGTACCTTGGCGCTGGCGTCGAAGTCCGGGTTGGCGGCGGCCACTTGCACCGTATGGTTGCCGGCGCTGCCGCTGGCTTGCAGGCGCAGGCGGTCGACCAGGACGCCGGGCATGTTCAGGCCGGTCACCGCCAGGTCGGCTTGCAGCGGATCGTCCGGGCCGAAAGCGGTGCCGATGGTGGCGCTGCCTTTGATGGAGGAGATTTCACGCTGGCCCGGCAGGCGCAGGTGGGCGCCGTCCAGGGTGGCGCTGAGCGTCGGCATGGCGTTGGGGCTGCGGCCTGCGACGTTGCCGCCACTGGCGTAACCGCTGCCGCGCAGGTTGCCCGACCATTCGCGGCCCAGCACAGCCAGTTGCGGCGCGTCGAGCTTCCAGTCGATGCGGTCTTGCGGCTTGCCGAAGGAGCCTTTGGCCTGCAGCAGGTTGGGGCCGAGGCGCAGGTCGACGTCGCTGTCCTGCACGCGGCCGGGGCTTGCGGCGAATCTTGCGTGGCCGCTCAGCGCTGCGTTGCCGAGCGTGGATGCCGCTTGCAGGCGGATGTCGGCATTGGCCAGCCAGTCGGCGGAGGCGCGCAGCGTGGCGTCGAAATCGGCGTTGACGTTGCCGGCGATGGAAGCGCCGAAGCTGGCGGGATTGACGCGCGCCGCGCTGCCGGACAGCTTGACATCCATCGCGCCGAACAGTGCCGCTTCGCCGCTGGCGCGGATCACGCTGTCGGCGCGGGCCGGCGCCGGCGCTGCGGCTGCGGCGCGCTGGCCAGCCGGCTGCGCCAGGTAGGCCAGGCCGCGCGCCTCGCTGGTGAAGCTGGTGCGGGGCGCCTGGTAGCCGCCGCCCAGGATGCCGCTGGCGGTCGCGCTGCCTTGCAGTTGCGCGTCGAGCACGGAGAGCTGGGCGGCGTCGAGCTGCCATTCCAGCTTGTCGGCCGCCGCGCCGAATGCGCCGCGCGCCGTGGCGGTATTGCGGGCGTAGGCCAGGCGCGCATCGATGTTGGCGATGTGCCGTGCGTCGGCTGCCAACTTGACGCCGCCTGATAGCGCTTGCCCCATCAACTTGCTGGGCTGCAGGGCGATGTCGGCGTTTGCGTGCCAGTCCGGCGCGAGTTTGCCGTGTGCCTGCAGGTCCGCATTCAGGTCGGCCGCCGGGAACGCCCCCAATGCGGCCGGGTCGAAGCGCCTGACTGCCGCGCTGGCCTTGAAGGCCTTGTCGTCTTTCAGGCTGGCTTGCGCGGTGGCGGTGATGCTGCCCTGGCCGGCGCTGATGCGCGCCTGGTGCAGGATGAGCAGCAGGTCCTGCAAGGTGGCGTGGACATCGAGGCGCAGCTTGCCTTCGCCAAGGGCGGCGCGCAGGGTGTGCTGCTTGCCTTTGGTTTCGGCGCTGATGTCGCCGGCAATTGCCGTGCCGATGGCCGCGCTGTGCAGGCCGCGCAGGTCGAGCCGGTCGGTGTGCAGGCGCACGCCGGCGGTGTCGATGCTGCCGTCTTTGGGCAGGCGGCGCAGGCTGCCGCTGCCGGTGAACTTGCCCGCGGCGCCGAGGTCGATCAGCAGGCCGCTCAGGCTTGCGTTGTTCAGCGTACCGCCCAGCTGTGCGGCGGCGCTGTGCAGCGGCAGCTTTTGCTGGTCGACCGGGCCGGCTGCGCTGCGGTTGGTGGCGGCCAGTTTGCCGGACAGCCGGTCGCCGTTGATGGCGGCATCCAGCGTCAGGTCGAGTGCCGCCTTCGGCCAGGCCGGGTCGAAGCGGGCCGGGTCGACGTCGCGCGCATGCAGGCGGATGCTGCGCAGCGGCAGGGCGTCGAACGGCGCCAGCAGCAAGCTGCCGTCGCCGTTGGCGTAGTGCGATTTTCCTTTGACGTCCAGCTTCAGTTGCGCCAGGTCGCCGCTGGCCAGCAGCTCCAGCCGCGTTGCGCTGCGCTGAACCAGGCCTGGATCGGGCGGCGTTGCAGCTGCAGCGCCGGGAGGTGTCGTGCTGGAGGTGCTGGCAGGGGCAACTGGCGCGGGTGGTAGCGGCGCCAGGGCGGCGGCCGCGCTCAACTTGTACGGGCGCGCGGTGGAGATCTCGGCACTGGCGGCCAGCGCGCCAATGGGCGTCTCGGCACTGGCGTCCTTCAATTGCCAGTGCTGGCCGTCGCCCAGCAGCTGCAGCTTGATGGCGCGCAGTTCCGTGCGGCTGCCGTCTTCACCGACCAGGGCCAGCGTGCTGACGCGGCCATCGGCAATGCTCAAGCGGAACGGCGGCGCGATCGATGCCGGCATCACGGCAGGCTTGGACGGGCCGGTGCTGCGCGACTCTGCCCGCGCCACATGCAGCTCGCTGATTGCCACGCCTTCGCTGAAGTACTGCAGCGGCGACCAGTTGATGTCGATGCTGTCGAGCGTGAGTACGCTGGCTGCGTCGCGATAGACGATGCGCCCGATATGCATGCGCCCATACAGCGAGCCGCTGACGCCGGTGACCGTGATCTGGCCGCCGCTGGCGCGGGCGACCTGCGCGACGATCTGCTGCAGCGTGGCTTCGCGCCCCAGCAGCCATACGGCGCCGCCCAGCACGGCCAGCGTGACGCCGCTGCCGAGCAGCGTGCGGCGCAGCCACTTGCGTTGCGCGGCCGGTGGCGGCGCGTCGGCCGGCGGCGGATTGCGTGGCGTATCCATCAGAACGTGAACCCCAGCGAGAAATGCAGCCGCGCCTTCTTGGTGGCGTGGCCATACGCGACGTCGACGTTGATCGGCCCGACCGGGCTCTTGTAGCGCGCGCCGACACCGTAGCCGGACTTCGGCCGCAAGCCGCCCAGCGAGTTGGACGCATTGCCGGCGTCGTAAAACACCGCGGCGCCCCAGGTGGGCTTGAACCAATACTGGTACTCCGCGCTGCCGGTCACCAGGTAACGGCCGCCGACCGTCGCCTCGCCCTGCTGCACGCCCAGCTCCTGGTAGGCATAGCCGCGCACCGAGTTGTCGCCGCCGGCGCGGAACAGGTAAGTGGTCGGCACGCCTTCCTGGTGCGCCGAGCCAAGCGCCCCGAATTCCGCCCGCAGGATCACGGTGGATTTGGGACTCAGTGGCCGGTACGTGATGCCGCGCGCCGTGGCACGGATGAATTTCTCGTCCGTCAGCACCGGCAGCAGCGCCCCGCCCAGCGTGGCATTCAGCACATAGCCCTTGGTCGGGAACACCAGGTTGTCCACCTTGCGCCAGGTGGCGGCATAGGTGATCGGCAGCGACTGGCTGTGCGACGACACCACCCGGTTCACGGTCTTGCTCTCGTTCAGGTACTCGATCGAGATGCTGCGTTCCAGCAGCGGCGTGCCCCAGGCCCGCTTGGCCGCGACGGAAGCGGTGCGCGTGATCTCACCCTCGATATCCTTGCGTTCCACCGCCGCGCCGAAGCTGTCGTTGTAGCCGTCCGCCGTGGTCGGGAAGTAGAAGTCGCTGCGCGCCTGCTGGCGCTTGGTCTCCAGCGTCAGCGCGCTCTTCATCTTCAGGCCGAACACGTTCAGGTCATCATAGGTGCCCGACATGCGCGACCCGGTGTTGGTGCTGAAACCGATACCCACGCTGGCATTCTTGCGCTTGTTCTCCACCACCCGCACCAGCAAGGGCAACGGAGCCATGGTGCTTGGCTGCGGCACGCCCTCGGCCTTGTCCTCGGCCGCCTCGATCTGCTCGCCCAGCAAGGACGACAGGTCGGCGCTGACTTCGACGTTGGCGAAGTAGCCGGTCTCCTGCAGCTTGCCCTGGTAGGCTTGCAGCGCTGCTTCACTGTAGACGTCGCCGGGCTTGATCGGGTTCAGGTTGCGCACCGCCGATTCCGGATAGCGGCGCAGGCCTTCGATCTTCAATTCGCCGAAGCGCATCTCCGGCCCGCTATCGAGGGCCACGTGCAGCAGCGCGCGCCGGGTTTCCGGATCCACCACCGCCTCGCTGGAAACCAGTTGCGCGCGCGGATAACGGGTCTGCACCACGGCGCGCAGGATATCGCGCTTGGCCCTTTCCCACTCGTCCTGGCGGAACACGGCACCGGTCGGCAAGCCCCAGCCGGCTTTCAGCGCATCCTTGTCGAAAGGGCTGCCGGCGGACGACACAAAGCCCTCCAGCACGATCGCAACTTCACCCACCAGCACCGGCGCGCCGGGCTGCACCGCGATCCTGACAGTCGGCGTGCCGCTTTCGTCCAGGCTGATATTCACCACCGGCGAGTAGTAACCGGCAGTCGCCACCAGCGTCTTGATCTGCTCCGGCGCCGCGCGCAGCATGCGCTGCAACTGGTCGCGGTCCATGCGCTCGTTCGTACGGTAGCGCACCAGGTCAAGGTTATCTTCAAGAAGCGACTCCAGCTGGCGCGGAGCGTCGATGCGGACCTGGTAAGTCCAGTCCTGGGCAGCCGCCAGCAAGGGCAGCAGCAGGGCGGCGCAGCCCAGTGCAAGGCCCCTCAATACTTTTATGCCGGTTTGTGCCAAAATTCGTGGTCTGTGATCTGGAAGTCGAAACCGAATGTTACCGGATCAGCAGCCAAATTGGCGTACCCCTAAGATTTTCAAAAAAACCAGAAGAAACCAAAGAAAGTGAAGCGATGCTGACAAACGACGCCGCACTGGTACTGTTCAGCGGTGGCCAGGACTCGACAACCTGCCTGGCCTGGGCCCTGGAGCGCTATCCGCGCGTCGAAACCATCGGCTTCGACTACGGCCAGCGCCATGCGATCGAGCTGACCGTGCGCCCGCGCGTGCTGCAGCAGATGCGCAGCGTGAAGCCGGCGTGGGCCGAACGCCTGGGCGAGGACCACATGGTCGACCTGGGCCTGATCTCGCAACTGTCGAAGACGGCCATGACCGAAGATATCGAGATCGTGATGCAGGAAAACGGCCTGCCGAACACCTTCGTCCCCGGCCGCAACCTGCTGTTCATGACCGTGGCCGCCACCCTGGCCTATCGCCGCGGCCTGACCGTGCTGGTGGGCGGCATGTGCGAAACCGATTTTTCCGGCTACCCGGACTGCCGCGACGACACCATGAAGGCGCTGCAAGTGGCCCTGAACCTGGGCATGGACACCCGCAACAAGCTGGAAACCCCGCTGATGTGGCTGGACAAGGCGCAGACCTGGCAACTGGCCGAACGCCTCGGCGGCCGCCAGCTGGTGGACTTGATCCGTGCCGACACCCATACCTGCTACAAAGGCGAACGCGGCGCATTGCACGACTGGGGGTATGGCTGCGGCACATGCCCGGCGTGCGAGCTGCGCGCGCGCGGCTATCGCCTGTACCAGACCGCCCTGGGCGGCAATCACGACGCTAGTGCCGATTGACTTTTTCTATAGGGCAATTATTTTGCCCTGAACAAACTAAGATGCTGGTATGCAGAGGCCACCTGCCAGCCCGCCGCTACAACGCTTGCTCCAACCGCGCCTGCTGGCGGGGCTGGTGGCGGCGCTGTGCCTGACGGCGACCGGCAGCGTCTGGTGGGGGGCCCAGCTCGATGCCGAACGCGATGCGCGCGCCGGCTTCGACTACCGCGCGCTTGAACTGGTCAATAATATTGCGGCCCGCCTGCAGGCCTATGTGCAGGTGCTGTACGGCGTGCAGGGCCTGTTCGCCAGTTCCGACTTTGTCGACCGCCAGGAATTCCACACTTATATCGAGCGCCTCGAGCTGGGCCAGAACTTCCCCGGCCTGCAGGGTATCGGCTTCATGCGCATGGTGCCCGGCCCGCAGCTGGAGTCGCACGTCGCCATGGTGCAGGCGGAAGGCTTCGCCGAGTATGCGGTGACGCCGCCCGGACGAAGAGCCCAATATGGCCCGGTGGTCTATCTCGAGCCGTTCTCCGGCGGCAACCTGCAGGCGTTCGGCTATGACGGCCTGTCCGAGCCGGTACGCCGCGCCGCCTTCGAGCAGGCGCGCGATTCGGGCCTGCCGACCATGACCGGCAAGCTGCTGCTGAAACAGGAAGCCGCCGGCCCGGTGCAGGCCGGCTTCATCATCGCGCTGCCAATCTACCAGAATGGCGTGGGGCGCTATACCCTGGTGCAGCGCCGCAGCGCCTTGAAAGGCTGGGTCTATGCGCCGTTTCGCATGGGCGACGTGATGGCCGCGCTGGGCCACGACGCCGTGCGCGGCCTGGACGTGGAAGTCTACGACGGCGAAGAGCCCAACGCCATGAGCCGCATGTTCGACAGCGCGCCGGCGGCTGCCGCTGCGGCAGGGCGCCTGCATGCGCTCAAGCGCGTCAGCCTGGCCGGCCGGCGCTGGACTCTGCATATCAGCGCGCTGCCCAAGCCTGGCGGCGTACTGACGGACAAGCCGCGCACCATCGCCATTGGCGGCCTGCTGATCAGCGCCTTGCTGGCCTTGCTGGCTTACGTGCTGGCGGAAAGCCGGCAACGGCTGCGCATCGCGCTCGACCGCAGCAGCCGCATGGGCGATGAATTGCGCGAAGGGCAGGAAACCCTGCTGGCCATGGCCGAACATGCGCAGGGCAGCCAGGCGGTGCTGCGCTGCATTCTCGATTCGACGGTGGACGGCATCCTGGTCGACAACTACAGCGGCGCGGTGCTCAATTCCAACCGCCGCTTCCGCCAATTGTGGAATGTGCCGGAGCAGCTTGATTGGGAAAACGACGGCGCCATCCTGCTGGCCCATATGGCAGGCCAGCTCGAACAGCCGGACGCCTTCCTGCATGCCTGCGCCCGGCCCGAACCGGACGATGAGGACAGCCACAGCCAGCTCCAGATGCGCGATGGCCGCGTGCTGGAAGTGACCACGCGCCCGCTGCGCCTGGGCAGCGGGCCGGCGCGGCTGTGGTCCTTCCGCGACATCACCGAACGTACCATGAATGAACGGCGCGAGGAAGGGCGCCACCAGGTGCTGGAACTGTTGGCCGCCGGCGCGCCGCAACAGGAAGTGCTGGACAGCCTGATGCGCGGCATCGAAGCGGTCAACCCCGGCATGATCTGCAGCCTCATGCTGATCGACGAGGAAGGCCGCAACCTGTTGCTGTCCGCAGCCCCCAGCCTGCCGGCCTTTTTCAGGCAGGCCATTGACGGCCTGCCGATCGGCTTCGGCAACGGTTCCTGCGGCAAGGCCGTCACCAGCAACAGCCGCATCATCGTGGCAGACATCGCCGGCGACCCGCTCTGGGCGCCGTACCGCGAAATGGCATTGCGTGCCGGCCTGGGCGCCTGCTGGTCGGAGCCGGTGCATGGCGCCAACGGCAAGGTGTTGGGTGCCTTCGCCATCTACCACCGCGAACCGCAGCGCCCCAGCGTGGCGCAACTGGCCCTGATCGACCAGGCCGCCAGCCTGGCCGGCATCGCGGTGGAACAGGCCCGCGCCGCCGAAGCCCTGCGCGTTGGCGAGGCGCGTTTCCGCAGCCTGTACGACCATGCGCCGGTGGCCTTGTGGCAGCAGGACTGGTCGGCCGTGCGCGGCGCATTGCAGGAGTTGCAGGAGTCGGGCGTGGAAGACGTGGCGCAATGGCTGCAGGTGAACCCCAGCCAGTTGCAGCGCCTGGCCGGGCTGGTGCGCATCACCGACCTCAACGCCGCCGCGCTGGAGCAGGTCGGCGCCGATCCGGCCTGCAAGCAGCCGGGGCAACTGAGCCTGGCGCAGAATTTCGCGCCATCGTCCCTGCCGGAATTCGGCCGCGCGCTGCTGGCGATGGCGCAGGGCTCGCACCTGTTCCAGTGCGAGGGCAGCTACCTGCGCCTGGATGGCGTGCAGCGCCAGAACGAGTTGACGCTGCTGGTGATGCCGGGCCATGAGCACGCGCTGGACTTCGTGATCGTGTCCACCATCGACATCACGGAGCGCAAGCGCCTGAATGAAGAACTGGTGCAGCTTGCCACCACCGACTTCCTGACCGGCTTGCCGAACCGGCGCGAATTCATGACGCGCCTGGAAGACGAACAGGCCCGCCTGCAGCGCGACGTCGGCGGCCGCGCCGCCGTGCTGATGCTGGACATCGACTTCTTCAAGGATATCAACGACGCCCACGGCCACGATTGGGGCGATGCCGTGCTGCGCCACCTGGCCGGGCTGATGCGCGACTCGCAGCGCAAGATCGACATGCTGGGGCGGGTCGGCGGCGAGGAGTTCGCCATCCTGCTGCCCGGCGCCGACCTGGAAGCGGCGCGCGCCTTCGCCGAACGCCTGCGCCAGCGCATTGCCGAGACGCCGATGGGGCGCAACGGCAGCAGCATCGCCATCACGGTCAGCATCGGCATTGCCAGCATGGCGCCGTCCGACCGCAGCGGCGATGCGGCCCTGGTACGGGCCGACCACGCCCTCTATCGCGCCAAGCGCGCCGGCCGCAATCGCGTGGAAGGTTGATCAGTCGGGGCGCATGCGCAGCTGCTCGACCTTGTCGCCCTTGCCCAGGCTCAGGTCGACCAGCAAGGCGCCGCTGCTGTAGTTCAGGCGGTAGCTGTACTTGCGCATCTCGCCATCGGTGCTGCGCGCCAGCGCTTCCACCTTGCGCAGCGGGCCCCAGTCGCGCAAGTCTTCCGACACCATGGCCAGGAATTCCGGCGACAGGTTATCGGCGACTTTCTCGCTCAAGCCTTCCGGCAGCTTGCTGTCGGCGATGCTGGCGAACATGGTGCGCACGCGTTCGGCGACCGCCGGCTCGGTTTCCGCAATGGCCGGTTTCTGCTTGACGGCCAGGGCCGGCAGGTAATGCGCCGCGACGATGTCGCCCAGCTTGCCCGCACGCGCGCTGGCCGAGTTGGCCAGCACCACCACCGACAGCTTGTCGTCGACGAAGCGGTACAGCTGCGAGCGGAAGCCTTGCCAGGCGCCGCCATGCGCGATGGTGCGGTGGCCGTTGCGCTCGAACAGTTGCCAGCCGTAGCCGTAGCCGGTGGCGCTGCCGTCGTTCAGTTTGGCCGGCGTCCAGCTGGCCTGGCGCACGCTGGCCGGCAGCACCTTGTCGCCGTAGAGCGCCAGGTCCCACTTCGCCAGGTCGCGGGCCGTCAGGTACAGGCTGCCGTCCGCCGTGGTGTTCAGGCGCGGCGCCACCCAGGACTGGTTCACCAGCTTGCCGCCCTTGCGTTCATAGCCGCGCGCCCGGTGCGGGATGATGTCGGTTTCGCTGATGATGCGGGTGCCCATGTCGAGCGGCGCGAAGATGCGCTCGCGCAGCTGGTCGCCATAGAACTTGCCGCCGGCCTTGTTGCAGATAAAGCCGAGCAGGTGGTAGCCCATGTTCGAGTACGACCATTTTTCGCCCGGCGCAAACAGCACGGGGATGTCCGCTTCCAGCGCGATCAGTTCTTCTTCCGTGTAATCCTTGGTCAGGTCCAGCTTGGCGTAGGGATCGCCCAGGCCCGAGGTATGCGACAGCAGGTGGCGGATGGTGATGCCGTCCCAGGCCTTGGGCGTGTTGGCCAGGTGCTTCGCGATCGGATCGTCCAGCGACAGCTTGCCGTCTTGCGCCAGCAGCATCACCAGCGATGCGGTGAACGTCTTGCCGATCGAACCGGACTGGAAAATGGTGGCGGGCGTGACCTTGACCTGGTTTTCCAGGTCGGAGAAACCGTAGCCTTGCTCGCGGATGATCTTGCCGTCTTTCACCACGGCGATCGCCACGCCGGGAGTATGGCTGCGTTTCATTTCCGCCCGGATGGCGTCGTCGAGTCTGTCAGCGAGGGCAGCGGCAGGGAAGGCGAGGGCTAAAGACAACAGCAAGAGGGTCGGGCGCATGGATGCAATTCCGTATAGGTTGCCAAAATTGCATTCTAGCACCCGACCGGGGCCATCAGGCAGGGGCGTGTTCCAGTGCCGGCGCGGCAGGGTTGGCAGGCTTGCGGTGGCGGCGTTTCACCAGCCAGTAGATGAAGAAGGGGATCAGCAGCGGCAGCAGCAGGGGCGACACGGCGGCGATGGTCACCACGGCCGCCAATGCCAGGGACAGGATCACGATCACGCCGACGCCGGCCATCACTACCGCGAGAACGGCCGCCGCGAAGACCAGCGCCACCGCCATCACGGCAAACGCGCCGCCGGTCAGCACGGTACCCAGCAAGGTGCCCAGTGGCCCATCATAGTCCGAGTCGCCGACAGTGACGACCAGGTCGTTGGCGTCGAAGGCGAACCAGGCCGCAACCGTGCAGAAGAACAGCAAGACCAGGGACAGGGCAAATACCTTTTTCATGATGGGCCTCTTGGCGTTGAACATGGTGTCACTGTAGGCCGCGTCCCCCGGCCCAGCCACCGGATTGCGACGAACGGTGGAATTCGGATGATGAATGGAAGAAGCTGCGCGCCCAGCCAAATTGCCGCTTGAATTCATTAACTGTTTGCCTATACTGAATATCCGATCTCTGAGATGGAGGGGAATATGGCTTGGCTAGTAAGAGACGGGGGCCAATCGTTGCTCCTGGGAATCGATAGCGAACCGCGCCAGTGCAGCGCATCCACCTGGTTCGGCGGCGGCCCCAAAGGTCCGCCATCGGCGCCACCGACGATTCCTCCAATCATTATCAATCCCTTCAAATACCAGACGCCCGACCCGGCCATCGATCCGCGCATTACGCCGCTTGGCCCGCCGATCCTGCCGCCGCGACGGCCCGCCATGTCGCTGCATTGATCTGGCACAAACTAGGCTATCCTGATCCGGCCCGCGCACCACGCGGGCTTTGTTTTCCGCTGGCTAGCGTGGGCGCCTCCTGCTATATTTCCCTGACGCATCTAACCTTGGGAACAAGATGGAAAGCCGTCTGCGCCGCCTGGAGGCCGTCCAGGAAATCCTGCTGGAAATTGGCAATCTGTCCAATAGCTGCACCGATATCACGGTCTTCCTGCAGTCCGTGCACGCGGCACTGGGCCGCATCATGTACGCCTCGAATTTCTATGTGGCCTTGAGCGACCGCGGCGCGCCCGGCAATGCCGTGCGTTTCGTCTACTTTGTCGATGAAGTGGACGACCATCCCTATAAAGACCAGCTGGTGCAATTGGCCACGCCCGACCAGTCACCCACCGCCTGGGTGATCCTGAACAAGCAGCGCCTGGTGATGACCGGCGACGAGCATCGCGCCCGCGAAGAGAACGAGGTGTTCGGCGTCGGCACCATCGCCGAACACTGGGTCGGCTGCCCGCTGCTGGACCAGGGCCATGACGTGATCGGCGCCATGGTGATCCAGAGTTACGACAAGGAGCATACCTACAGCGAGGAAGACCAGGCCCTGTTCGCGCAGATCGCCAACCACGTATCGAGCGCCCTGCAAGGCTTGCAGAGCATGGACCGGCTGGAACGCGCCGTGCGCGAGCGCACGCTGGAACTGCAGCGCGAGGTGGCCGAGCGCAGCAAGGCCGAACGCCTGCAGCGCGCGCTGTACGAGATTGCCAGCCTGTCCGCCTCCGCCTCCGCCGAATCGGACGCCAAGCTGTTGTACGCGCGCCTGCAGGATATCGTCGGCAGTCTGATCACCGCCCGCAATTTCCTGATCGCGCTGTATCACCCCAAGCGCGACGAGATCTCGATCCCCTATTTTGTCGACGAAAAGGACCTGGAAGCACCGGTCCGGCGTTTTGAATACGGCATCGGCATGAGCTCCTTCGTGCTGAAGAAGCGCCAGCCGATGCTGCTTGACGGCCCCGCGTTCGCAGCCCTGATGGCCAGCGGCGACATCAATGAACCGCTGGGCAACCAGGGCATCGCCAGCTGGATGGGCTGCCCGATGATGGTGGGCGAGCGGGCGCTGGGCGTGATCATCGTGCAAAGCTACGATGCATCGGTGATCTACTCGCAGGCCGAGCTGGACATCCTGGCCTACGTTGCCAACCACACGGCAGCGGCCATCGCGCGCACCCGCGCCGACCTCGCGATCCGCCGCGCCAAGGCCGAACTGGAAGAGCAGAACAGCGCGCTGGCCACCGCACTGACGCAATTGCAGACGGCGCAATCGGAGCTGGTGCGGCAAGAAAAGCTCGCCTCCCTGGGCCGCCTGGTGGCCGGCGTGGCGCACGAAATCAACACCCCGCTCGGCATCTGCGTCACCGCCACCAGCCACCTGGTGGAAGAACTGCGCCTGTGCCGCCTCGACCTGGCCGAAGGCACGCTTGACGAAGACGGCTTGAACCAGTTCTTCAACACCGTCGACCAGTCGCTGAAGATCATGACCACCAATACCCAGCGCGCCGCCGCCCTGGTACGCAGCTTCAAACAGGTGGCGGTGGACCAGTCGTCCGACAATATCCGCCACTTCAACCTGCGCAAATACCTGGACGAAGTGCTGCTGTCGCTGCAGCCCAAGCTGAAAGGCAAGCCGATTGCCGTCAAGGTCGACTGTCCGCCGGACATCCACTGCGAAAGCTTCCCCGGCGCCGTCTCGCAGATCGTCACCAATATGGTGGTGAATTCGCTGGTGCACGGCTTCGAAGAAGGGCAGAACGGCACCATCCGCATCAGCGGCAAGCTGGAAGGCGACCATGTGCTGTTCGACTACAGCGACGACGGCGTCGGCATGGATTCGACCACGCTGCAGCAGCTGTTCGACCCTTTCTTCACCACCAAGCGCGGCTCCGGCGGCAGCGGCCTCGGCGCCCACATCCTGTACAACCTGGTGACCGGCCCATTGGGCGGCACGGTGAAGGTGGCCAGCTCACCCGGCATGGGCCTGCACTACCACCTGCGCTTCCCCCGCGACCAGCGTAGCAAATAGAAAGTCGGGGTCAGCTCTGGCAACAGGACATTTGCCTTCGGCAAATGTCCTGTTGCCAGAGCTGACCCCGACTTTAATCCGGAAAGCGTTCGTTGATGGCGAGCGCCTGGTCCATATTGGCAATCAGCAGCTCGACGAATTTCGGGTCGAGGTGGCTGCCCGCCACTTCACGCATGTGCGCCACCACTTTCTCGACCGGCCACGCGTCTTTGTAGCAGCGCTTGTGCATCAGGGCGTCGAACACGTCGGACACGGCGACGATGCGGGCATACTCGTGGATGTCATGGCCTTTCAGGCCCTGCGGGTAACCGCTGCC
Organism: Duganella sp. CF458; assembly: GCF_900113115.1. GTDB lineage: Bacteria > Pseudomonadota > Gammaproteobacteria > Burkholderiales > Burkholderiaceae_D > Rugamonas. The sequence continues at coordinate 153,020 of NZ_FOOF01000009.1, forward strand.
GTCGAACTTCTCGTGGTGCTGGTGGGCGATCACGGCGGCCGCCTTCAGGATCGGGCGCTGCGAGCCGTCCAGGATCGACAGGCCGACCGCGGGATGCTGTTTCATGATTTCCCATTCGGCCGCATCGAGCTTGCCGGGCTTTAGCAGCACCGAGTCGGGGGTGGCGATCTTGCCGATATCGTGCATCGGCGCCGCGTGTTTCAGCACGGTGGTCTCTTCTTCCGGCATGCCGGCCGCGCTAGCCAGCAGGTGGCAGAATTCGGCCATGCGGCGCACGTGGTTGCCTGCTTCGTTGGAGCGCGATTCGACCACGTCGCCCAGGCGCATGATCAGCTCGGCCTGGGTATCGGTGATCTCCTGCGTCAGCAGGATATTGTCGAAGGCGATCGCCACGCCGCTGCAGAAAATCTCCAGCAGCTGCTGGTCGATCTCGGAAATCTCGTCCACCCCTTTCAGCACCAGCAGCGACGCCTTGCCGCTGCTGTTCGGGAAGTAGCCGACGAAGGTGTCGCCGGTCATGCGCGAGATGCGGTTGCGTTCGGCGTCCTTGAGCTGGGCCAGCAGCTCCGGCGTCAGCAGGCTGTCCTGCTCCTGCCCGATCTGGGCCAGCACTTCGTAATCGTTTTCGCCGCTGACGGCGCTGGCGCCGCGCAGGCGCACCAGCATGCTTTGCTCCAGGCGCAACAGGGCGACCACCTGCTGCAGCAAGCCGTTGGCGAAGTCCTTCAGGTTGCGCGCCTGGAAGATGTGGGCCGAGGCGGCAATCACCCGCTCCAGGCCTTCGCGGTAATGCATCTGCTGCCGGCGCGCTTCCTCCACCTTCATGATGTCGCGGTAGGCGCGCAGGGCGGCAAAGGTGGTGGTGAACAGCTTGGTGCGATCGAGCTCGGTCTTTTCCTTGTAGTCGTTGATGTCGTAATTGACGATCACGCGTTCTTCCGGCGCCTGTCCCGGCTGGCCGGTGCGCAGCACGATGCGGGTGAACTGGTTGTCGAGGTCTTCGCGCATCCAGCGCGCCACTTCCAGGCCGGAGTCTTCGCGTTCCATCACCACGTCGAGGAACACCAGGGCGATGTCGGTCTCGCGCGCCAGCACTTCTTTCGCTTCGGCGCCGCTGTAGGCGTGCAGGAAGGCCAGGCCGCGGCCCTCCAGCCGAAACCGGCTCAGCGTGAGTTTGGTGATGTCGTGGATATCGGGTTCGTCATCAACCAGCAGGATTCGCCATGGCGCCAGTTTGGGCGTCGCAGAAGACAAGAAAGACATATGGGCATTTCCAAATATGACATACAGTCCTGGGCGATGCGCAATTTTTAGGCGCATCGAAATGATTGTAGTCCTACCTATTGTTATTAACAACAGGCAATACTGGATGAGCTAGATCTTTACAACATCAAGGGTACCGCTGTAGCGCTTCTGGCAGCGTTCGCACCAGAAACTTCGCCGCTGGGTGAGCCCCAGGTGAGCCCGGTGCAGTTGGATATTACATCGTGGGCAGACGCTACGGTTATGCACCTGCCAATGTTTTTTCAATTCGAACGCCAGTTTCCAGACCTTGAATTCAAAACTGTATTGACGGGCCTGCTTGACCAGCTCACGCAACTTGCCAAGCGGCAATTTATGGCCGCTGGAGAGGGGGTGTATGCGCAGGCGAAACAAGACTTCGTTCTTGATGATATTGCCGACGCCGGCAAATATATCCTGGTCGAGCAGGACATCGCATACCAGGCGCGCGGGACGCGCGCGCAGCTTCTTCAGCGCCAGGCGCGGGCTCCATTGTGCGGCCATGACGTCGCCACGCCAGTCGTACGCCTGCTCCAGTTCGCCTTCCACCAGCTTGACCGAGCAGGTATAGAAGTTCAGCTCGCCGCCTTCCTCAAATTGCAGCGATAGCCGCGGTGCGGCGCCTTCCTTGCGTTCGTCGATGCGGTAGCTGCCGAACATCAGCAAATGCACGCGCAGCGTGTACAGCGGCAGCTCGATCAGGAAATGTTTGCCCCAACTGCGCAGCGACAGGACCGGCTGCCCAAGCAGTTCGTCAAACGGCACTGCCTGGCTGTTGCCGCTGGCGGCGCAGATGGTGCGGCCTTCGAAGGCGTGCACTTGTTCGGCGAGGATGACGATCGATGGGCCTTCGGGCATGGCGTGCCTCCTTTCAGTCCAGTCTCGCGCCGCCGCGCCCGCCGCGCCGTGCGCGCACGCACAGTTGCTATACTTGCCCCATGCATATACGAGCTACCACCGAGCCGGACTGGCCCATCCTCAAAGCGCTGCGCCTGGCCGCGCTGCGCGATGCCCCCACTGCCTTTGGCGTAACGCACGCCAGCGCTGCCGCCAACTCCGATCAACAATGGCGCGACCGCGCTGCCGCCCGCGGCCCGGCCAGCTACTTGCTGGCGTTCAGCGGCGACACGCCGGTCGGCATGATCGGCGGCCTGGTCAGCGCAGCGCAGGAGTTCAATCTGATCGCGATGTGGCTCACGCCCGAACACCGCGGCAGCGGCGCGGCGGCTGCGCTGGTGGAGGCCATGAAGGCGCATGCGCTGGCCCAGGGCCACCAGCGCGTCGTGCTGGATGTGTCGCCGGACAATGCGCGTGCGGCGGCGTTCTACGCCAAGCTGGGCTTCCGCTTCCTGCCGCACTGGGAAGCGTTGGAAAGCCATCCGCACATCCAGCTCCAGAAAATGGAGTGGTGCCGCTAGCTGGTTTGGTCACGCTGTTGTCATTTTCGCTTTCTAGAATGGCGGGCATTCACAACCCACCCCTTGGAAAGCGGCATGGAACACAAGATCGATCACGACGACATCGGCTACAACGATACCCCGAACCAACATTTCAGCGAAGTCCTCGACCAGCGCATCAGCCGCCGTAACCTGCTGCGCGGTTCGGTAGCGTCGGCCATCTCCGTGATGATGGGCTCGGCGACCCTGAGCGCTTGCGGCGGCGGCAGCGACGCACCGGTCGTCACCAAGCCGGACACCCCGGTGCCGGTGGAAAAGCTGCTGGGCTTCACGGCCGTGGGCAAGAGCCTGGCGGACAAGGTCAGCGTGCCGGCCGGCTATACCGCCTCCGTCATCTACGCGCTGGGCGATCCGCTCACCGCCTCCGCCACCGCCTTCAAGAACGATGGCAGCGATGCCGACTTCGACAACCGCGCCGGCGACCACCACGACGGCATGGAATTCTTCGGCCTGGACAGCGCGGGCAAGCCTTCGGCCAGCGGCAACGAACGCGGCCTGCTGGCGATCAACCACGAAGCCACCACCAATGAAAAGCTGGCATCGTTCTTCATCCACGCCAACGGCGGCAGCAACGCCCTGCCGCGCCCGGCCGCCGAAGTCGACCGCGAAACCGCGCTGCACGGCATCTCCGTGGTGGAAGTGCGCAAGGCTGCCGGCAAGTGGGAATACGTCAAGGATTCGGCATTCAACCGCCGCGTCACCTGCCTCACCGACTGCGACATCAGCGGCCCCGTGAAGGGCAATGTGCTGGTGAAAACCAAGTACTCGACGGACGGCAGCAAGGTGCGCGGCACCCTGAACAACTGCGGCACCGGCCGCACGCCGTGGGGCTCCTTCGTGTCCGGCGAAGAAAACTGGAGCGGCTACTTCACCCGCGGCGCAGCCGACGATGCGGCGCGCGGCAACGACAAGAGCGTCGCCGCGCTCAAGCGCTATGGCCGCAACCAGGGCGCTGCCTCGCGCCACGGCTGGGAAACCGGTGGCCTCGACGACAAGTATGCGCGCTGGAACAACTCCCGGCTGGGCGCTTCGGTGGACGGCAGCGATGATTACCGCAACGAGATGAACGGCATGGGCTATATCGTCGAAGCCGATCCGTACAACAAGGCCAAGAACCTGCGCAAGCGCACCGCGCTGGGCCGCTACGCCCACGAAAGCGCCGCCTTCGGCAAGACCGTGGCCGGCCAGCCGCTGGCGGTGTACATGGGCGATGATTCGCGCAACGAGTACATCTACAAATTCGTCTCGAGCGCCACCTGGAGCGAGGCCGATGCCAACCCGGCCGACCTGCTGGCCACCGGCGACAAATACCTGGACGCGGGCAAGCTGTTCGTCGCCAAGTTCGCCGCCGACGGCAGCGGTACCTGGATCGAGCTGAACATCGGCAACGCCGCCATTGCCGCGTACGCCACCTACAAGTTTGCCGACCAGGCCGACGTGCTGGTCAACGCCCGCCTGGCCGCCGACGCGGTGGGCGCCACCAAGATGGACCGCCCGGAATGGTGCTCGGTGAATCCGGCCAACGGCGAGGTCTACTTCACCCTGACCAACAACAGCGGCCGCAGCGTGCCGGACGGCCCGAACCCGCGCAGCTATGAAGACATGAAGGGCTCGAGCAAACAGAGCGGCAACGTGAACGGCCACATCCTGCGCGTCAAGGAAAAGGATGGCAATGCCTCCGCCGCCTTCACCTGGGACGTCTACCTGTTCGGTGCCCAGTCCGATGCCAACCCGGGCCTGGTCAACCTGTCCAGCCTGACCGCCGAGCAGGACTTCTCCAGCCCGGACGGCCTGGCCTTCTCGCGCGCCACCGGCATCTGCTGGATCCAGACCGACGATGGCGCCTACACCGACGTCACCAACTGCATGATGCTGGCCGGCCTGCCGGGCCAGGTCGGCGACGGCAAGAAGGTCACGCTGGCCTACGGCGCCGGCAATGTCGATACCTTCGTCGGCAAGACCCCGACCGCCGACACCCTGAAGCGCTTCCTGGTCGGCCCGGTCGATTGCGAACTGACCGGCATCACCGAAACGCCGGATGGCAAGACGCTGTTCGTCAACATCCAGCACCCGGGCGAGGGCACGGCCAACGCCAATATCGCCGACCCCAGCAAATACACCAGCCAGTGGCCGGCCAATGCCGGCTACGGCGCCGGCAAGCGCCCGCGTTCGGCCACCATCGCCATCACCAAGGACGACGGCGGCCGCATCGGTAGCTAAAGGTAGCTGCGTGTAATCAGTTGTCAAATAAATGGGGTACGTCCCCATTTTCCTGGGCCGGACGTATCCGGCCCGTTTTTTTTGTCAGAAATTGTTTCAATGACAGCAGTGGGCGGGGCGAGGAGTATATTGGGGCTTATCTGTGAAAGGAAACCGATCATGAAACGCCAAACCCGCTTCTGGATTGCCGCCGCGCTGTTGCTGGCGGCCGCCGGCGCCGCCTCGGCAGGCGAGGTGACGGTCAAGTACCAGGATCCGGACCAGTTCTCCGATGTGCCGTTCTGGGAGCAGGACCGTGACCAAGTGCTGAAAGAGCTGACCGCCCACTTCGATCACTTGGCCAGGCAGTTGCCGGCCAACCAGCACTTGTCGGTCACCGTGACCGATATCGACCTGGCCGGCCGGGTCGAACCGCGCCGCCGCTCGATGCGCGATATCCGCATCCTGCGCGGCGGGGCCGACTGGCCGACCATGGAATTGCACTATGCGCTGGAACAGGATGGCAAGGTGCTGGCCAGCGGCACCGACCGGCTCAGCAATATGACTTATCTGGACCGCATGAACCGTTACGCGGGCGGCGATACGCTGCGTTATGAAAAGCCGATGCTCGATGAGTGGTTCAAGAAGAGTTTCGGCACGCCGACCCAGCTGAGCAGCAAGTGAGCCGGTGGCTCAGTCGATCCAGTTGACGCGGCCAAACTTGGCGCGGAAGTCGTCCGGCATCGGCACCACCTGGCTGTGGCGGTAGTGGTAGAACACGAAGCCTTGCTTGGCCATGGCCACCAGCGTGCCATCGGCCGGGCGGGTCACGCGGAAGATCACGTCGCCGCCATACTTGTTGAAGTCCATCACGCCTACTTCGAACAGCAACTGGTCGCGCGCATGCGCTTCGGCGCGGTAGGTGGTGGCCAGGTCGGTGACAATGATGCCGGTGCCGTCGGCTTCGGTTTCCTGCACGCCGAACTCGAACAGGAAGCGCGCCCGCGCTTCCGAGATCATGGAAATCATCGAATCGTTGCCGAGGTGCCGGGCGCCGTTGATGTCGGTGACGCGCACCGTGAGCTGGGTCGAAAAGCAGAATTGATCTTCCGGGAACGCAAGCGTCAGTCTGGCCATGTCTTTCGCGGGCAAGTGGGAAAGCGCCCATTGTAGCGCGCCTTCGCCACCGGTTGCCGGCCGCTACGGCTTGCGGATGATCTGGTACACCTTGCCCGCTTCGCTCAGCATATACAGTTCGCCCGCCGCATCCTGGCCGAAGCCGGGCACTTTCCCGATGTCGCCCACCGCCCAGTCTTTCGCTTCGCTGACGGCATTGTTGGTGTACAGGAAGCTTTTCAGGAAGCCCTTGCAGTAATCGGAGTAGAGGTAGCGCCCGGCCAGTTCCGGCAAGGCCGTGCCGCGGTAGACGAAGCCGCCGGTGATGGAGCAGCCGTTGACGCTGTTGGCGCCGTGATCGTATTCGAACACCGGCAGCACCAGTCCTTGCTGGGAACAGCTGGCGGCGTTGTAGCAGCTGGTACCTTCCATGATGTTCCAGCCGTAATTGGCCGGCTTCAGGCTGGCCGGCACCACGTCCACCTCTTCTTTTGCGCCCTGCCCGACGTCGGCGATATACAGCGCGGCGGTGGTGGCGTCGAAGGCGAAGCGCCACGGGTTGCGCAAGCCGTAAGCCCAGATCTCGCCGCGCTTGCCGGTTTGACCGACGAAAGGATTGTCGGCCGGCACGTTGTACAGCGGCGCCACCACATTGTCCACCTTCAGGCGCAGCAGCTTGCCCAGCAGCGAGTCGAGGTTTTGCGCATTGCCGCTGGGGTCGCCGCTCCCGCCGCCATCGCCGGTGCCGGCGTACAGGTAGCCGTCGGCGCCGAAGGCCAGCATGCCGCCGTAATGGTTGGTATAGGTCGGATGCGGGATGGTGATGATGCGCTTCAGGGAGGTCATGTCGGCCAGGTCGGGATTGCCGGCCGAGACCAGCACTTCGTCGATCGCGATATTGCTGAACTTGTCCGTGTAATACACGTAGAAGCGGCCGTTCTGCGCATAGGCGGGATGGAAAGCCATCGAGAGCAAGCCGCCTTCGCCATCGGTGCCGATCAGGCCGGTCAGGTCGAAGAAGGGCGTGGCGCGCAGGCTGCCGTCGCTGGCCAGGATGCGGATGCGCCCGCTGCGCTCGACAATGAAGCGGCGCGTGTCGCCGGTCGGGGCGGTCAACAGCAAGGGCGTGCTGAGGCCGCTGGCCACTTCTTTCACCGCCAGGGCGAACGCCGGCTTCGGCGGTTCCACTGGCGGATCGGGTTGCGCAACGGGGGGGGAACTGCCGCCGCCACCGCCGCCGCAGGCCGCCAGCAGCGCGGCCATCAAGGTTGCGGCCAAGGTGCTGGCCGGGGACATCGCGGGGGCCGCAGTTGCGGGCCGGGAATTCAGGTCTTCAGCCATCATTTCCTCCGGTTGGGTTAGCAGCCAACTGTAGGTCTGCCCTACGGCGCCATCTGTGCGGGAACGCACTTACTGGTTTTCACTCAGGAACAGCAGGGTGTGGCCGTGCGCTTCGGCTGCGCTGCGCTGGTGGTAGCTGCTGCGGTGGTTGCAGTTGAAGCCGTGTTCGGCCTCCGGGTAGACGTGGAGGGAGACCGCCGCGCGCGCCTCGAAGCGCTCGGCAATCCGGTGCACCGCCGCGCGCGGGATGTGGGCATCGCGCGCGCCGAAATGCAGCAGCAGCGGGGCGCGGATGTCGTCGGCGCGCTCCAGGCAATCCTGGATGCCGCCGCCGTAATAGGCCACCGCGTGGTCGGCGTGGCCGTTGGCCAGCGCCAGGTAGGCCATCCGTCCGCCCCAGCAAAAGCCCAGCGCCCCCAGCCGGCCTTCGGCGCCGGGCGTGGCGCGCAGGGCGGCGGCGGCGGCGCCGATGTCGGCCTGGGCCTGCGCCACGTCGGCGCGCTGCATGCACTGGGCGGCGCGGCCCCAGTCCGCCTGGTCATAGCCGAATGCCAGGCGCCGGCCCTGGCGCCAGAACAGGTCGGGCGCCAGCACCACGTAGCCGTCGGCGGCATATTGCTCGGCCACGGAGCGGATGTGGGCGTTGACGCCGAAGATTTCCTGCAGCAAGAGCAGGGCGGGGCCGTGGCCGCCACGCGGCAGGGCCAGGAAGGCGTCGAAGGCGCCATCCGGGCCGGCCACCGTGGTCCACTGGGTGCTCAGGTCCATGCTTGCGCCGGGGCACACGGGGTCAGCCGGCTTGCCGCGGCCGCGCCAGCGCCTGCAGGCACTCGTCCAGGTCCTGGCGCGCCAAGGCCGAGACGTTCTTGGCCACTTCGGCCGTGACCAGCTTGCGGGTCTGCTTGTCCAGGCTGTCGCGCAGCAAGCCCAGGAAGCGCGGCGCCGCCACCAGGGCCAGGTGCTGGTAGCGGTGTTGCGCGGCGGCGGTGTCGAGCCGGTGGCCGAGTTCGCGCGCGAACTGGCGCACCTCGTGCTGCACCGGTTCCTCCACCCGCGGCGCGGTGTGGCCGCGGCCTTCCGGACCGAAGTACTGGCCGTGGCCGTCGGACGCCAGTTGGCGGTTGTCGGCGCGTCCCAGCGGGTTGGCCAGGTCGGCGATTTCCTCGGCCGGCAGCTGGCCGTCGCGCAGTTGGAAGATGCGGGCGTGGCTGCTGTCAGCCACGACGATCCAGGTGTGTTCCATGCTCGCCTCCTCGTGTTGTGGGCAGTCCAGTATAGGCCGCTGCCCTGGGCGCCGGCGCGCGTGAGCCCAGGGGAAAATGTTGCCATGTGGCATTAAATGGCCGGCCGTGCGAAAATGGTAAGCTCGCAGCGGCAGGGGGCCAGATGGACGATCCGATCAACGCAGCACCACAGCAAGCGTTCCGAACCCGCACGGCGGCGCTGGCGCTGCTGTGCGGGTTCGGCTTGACCGGCGCCCTGTTCGCAGGCGTCAGCCGGCTCGAAGCGCAGCGCGCCCAGCTCGCGTTCGAGCAGCGCGTGCAGGCGCGCGCTTTCGTGCTGCGCGAAGGCATCGGCGGCGCCCTGGCCGGCCTGCATGCGGTCAACCAGCTGTTGGTGGCGCGCCCCGCCGCCAGCCGCGCGGAATTCCACCGCTTCGTCACGCCGCTCCTGGCGCGCCACCCGTATGTGCTGGGCACCAGCTACCTGCGCTTCATCGAGCACGCCGAGCGGCCCGCCTTCGAGGCGGCGCTGCAGGCGGTGCAGCCGGGCGCCACAGTGCGCGAACTGCGGCAGGGCGTGGCGCTGCCGGCGCCGGCGCGGCCGCGCTACCGGGTCATCGATTACATCGAACCGCTGGCCGGCAACGAGGCCGCAATGGGCTTGAATACCCTGTTTGCCGAGCGCGATGATCCGGCCCGCCAGCGCGCCTATGCCAGCGGCGAGCCGGCGGCCGGGCCGCTGGTGCGCCTGGTGCAGCGCGACGGTGCGCGTGCGCGCCTGGGCGTGGTGGTGGTCAAGCCGCTGTACGACGGCGGGCGCGTGGTCGGCGAAACCGCGCTGACCCTGCAGCCGGGGGAGATGATCGAGAAGATCTTCGCCAGCGCCGGGCCGGACACCGGCGCGCTCGACCTGCAGGTGTATGCCAGTGCCAGCGCCGATCCGGCGGCCCTGGTGTACCAGGCGCCGCCGGCGCCGCGCCATGCTGGCCTGGCCTTGCCGGCCTGGCTGTACCCGGCGCGCACGGCGCCGCTGGCGCAGGCGCTGGACGTGGCGGGCTCGCGCTGGCTGCTGGTGGCCACGCCGAGTGCGCGCGTGCTGGCCGGCGAGCACCTGGCATCGCTGTTTACGCTGGTGCTGGGCGTGCTGACCACCCTGATCGGCTCGGCCTTCATCGATTCGCTCAAGCGCCGCAAGCTCTTGATCCAGCAGCGCGTGGCCACGCGCACGGCCGAACTGAAGGCGGCCAACCAGGCCTTGCTGCTGCGCCAGCGCGCCATCGAATCGAGCACCAATGCGGTGATGATCACCGCGGCCGAGCCGCACAACCCGATCGTCTACGTCAACCCGGCCTACGAGCGCATTACCGGCTACCGGGCGGCCGAGGCGCTGGGCCACAGTCCCAGCGTGCTGTTTGGCGACGACCTGGACCAGCCGGGCATCGACGAGCTGCGCGCCGCGATCCGCGAGCAGCGCGACGGCCACGCGGTGCTGCGCTGCTACCGCAAGGACGGCACCCTGTTCTGGAACGACGTGGTGATGTCGCCGGTGCGCGACGAGCATGGCGCGGTGGTCAACTTCATCTCGATCCAGCACGACATCAGCGCCATCAAGGCCTATGAATCGGAGCTCGAGCACCGCTCGACCCACGACGCGCTGACCGGCCTGCCCAACCGCGTGCTGCTGCAGGACCGGCTGGCGCAGACCATCCAGCACTCGGGGCGCAAGGGGCACGAATTGTGGCTGGTGTCGATCGACCTGGACCGCTTCAAGTTCACCAACAGCCGCCTGGGCCACAAGGGCGGCGACCGCCTGCTGCAGATCGTGGCGGCGCGGCTGCAGGCGGCGGTGCGGCCGGTGGACACGGTGGCGCGCCTGGGCGGCGACGAATTCGCCCTGCTGCTGCTGCCCGAACGGGGCGGCGCGGCGCCGCGCGCCGAACAGCTGCAGCGCGTGCTGGACAGCCTGGCGGCGCCGCTGGTGCTCGACGGCACGGAGCTGTTCCTGAGCGCCAGCGCCGGCATTGCCGCCTTCCCGAGCGACAGCAAGGAGCCGGGCGTGCTGGCCGAGCGGGCCGACATGGCCATGTTCCGCGCCAAGGAAATGGGCGGCAACCAGTACCAGTTCTACACCGCGGCCATGAACGAGCGCCTGGGCGAACGGCTGCGCATCGAAAGCGCGCTGCGCACGGCGCTGGAACGGCGCGAGTTCGAGCTGCACTACCAGCCGCAGGTCGACAGCAGCACCGGCCGCATCATGGGCATGGAGGCCTTGATCCGCTGGCGCCATCCGGAGATGGGCATGGTGGCGCCCAACCGCTTCATTCCGCTGGCCGAGGAAACCGGCCAGATCCTGGCTGTCGGCCACTGGGTGCTGCGCACCGCCTGCCGCCAGTTGCGCGACTGGCAGAAGGACGGGCGGCGCGAGCTGCGCATCGCCGTCAACGTCTCGGCGCGCCAGCTGGCCGAGCCCGACTTCGTGCAGGGCGTGGCCGACGTGCTGGCCGATACCGGCCTGGCGCCGCGCTGCCTGGAGCTGGAATTGACCGAAAGCGCGGTGATGGACGACGTGGCGCATGCCACGGCCGTCATGCACGCATTGAAGAAGCTGGGGGTGCAGCTGGCGATCGACGATTTCGGCACCGGCTATTCTTCGCTGGCGCACCTGAAGCGCTTCGAGATCGACGTGCTGAAGATCGACCAGACCTTCGTGCGCGACCTGACGGTCGATCCGGACGATGCGGCCATTGTCACCACCATCATCGCGCTGGCCCGCAACCTGGGGCTGGAAGTGATTTCGGAAGGGGTGGAGACGCAGGAGCAGCTGGACTTCCTGCGCCGCCACGGCTGCCGCCACATGCAGGGCTACTTCTTCGGCCGCCCATTGCCGGCCGACGCTTTCCTGGCCCTGCTGCTACAGGACGAAGCGGCCGCTAGCGCTTCACAAAGCTGAACGGATCGCCTTTCTTCCAGACCGGCATGGCCTTGCCGTTGGCCACCTCGTAGCCCAGGTTCAGCGTGAACTGGGCTTGCTGCACCATGCCCGACAAGTCCCAGTTGGCATGGTACTCGTCCTTGACGCTGTGGTAGTCGCCTTTGAAGGCGACGATGCTGGCGGCCGCGGCGTCATGCGCATGCTCGAACTCGAAGTGGCCGTCGCCGGAGAACACGGCGGAACCGACGTTGAACGCCGGCACGCCGGCCTTGGCAAACTGGAAGTGGTCGGCGCGGAAGTAGGCGCCCGACAGGTCGGGGATCGGCGGCGCCAGTTTCAAGCCCATTTGCCGGGCCACCTTGGCGGCGCTGTCGACCAGCGAGCTGCGCTCGGCGCCCGCCACGCCGATGTCGCGCGTGCGGCCGGCAAAATTCATCGAATCGAGGTTCAGGTCGGCCAGCGTGCGCTTGAGCGGGAAGGCCGGCGCGGCGACGTAGGCCTGGGCCCCGTGCATGCCGACTTCCTCGGCGGCCGGCCACAGGAACACCTGCGAGCGCTTGGCCGGCTGCTGCACGGCGGCGCCCGCCATCGCCAGCAGGGCGGCGGCGCCGGAACCGTTGTCGATGGCGCCGTTGTAGATGCGGTCGCTGCCGTCGGCCGGGCCGTCGGCCTTGCCCAGGTGGTCCCAGTGCGCCGAGTAGACCACCGCCTCGTCCTTCAGTTTCGCATCGCTGCCCGGCACGATGCCGACCACGTTAAACTGCTCGACCTGGCGCACGCTGGAGCGGATCTCGCTGTGGGCGCTGATGTTCAGGGCGACCGGACGGAAGTCCTGGCGCTCGGCGGCGGCGCGCAGGGTGTCCAGATCGAAGCCGGCGGCCTTGAACAGGGTGCGCGTGTAGTCTTCCGACAGCCAGCCTTCGAGCAGGTTGCCGCCGCCGGGCGCGTGGAAGCGTTCCAGCGAGAAGCTGGTGGCGGGCACGTTCCAGCCGTAGGCGGCCGAGGGCGTGGTGTGGATCAGCAGGGCGCCGGCGGCGCCGCGGCGCACCGCTTCCTCGTATTTGTACATCCAGCGGCCGTAATAGGTGTACCCTTTGCCGGCAAAGCGGTTCGGCTCCGCGGCGGTCGGCTGCGGGTCGTTGACCATCATGACCAGGATCTTGCCCTTGACGTCGGCGTCCTTGTAGTCGTTCCAGTTTTCCTCCGGCGCGACGGCGCCGTAGCCGACGAAGACCAGCGGCGCATCGAACACCACGTCGGCGCGGCCGCTGCCGGTGCCGATCAGCACATCTTCGCCCACGCGCGGGGTCAGGGTGAGGGCGCCGGCGGCAAACTGGATCGAGCTGCCGGGCTGCAGGCGGGTGCCCTGGAATTTCACCGGCTGGCGGTAGGAGCCGTTCGCCAGCGGCTGCAGGCCGATGGCGGCGGCCTGGGTTTCCAGGTAGCGCACGGCAAGGTCGCCGCCGCGCTGGCCGGTGCCGCGGCCTTCGAGCAGGTCGTCGGCGAGGAAGGACAGGTGGGCGCGCAGCGGCGCTTCCTTGACGGCAGGCGCTTGCTGCGCCGCGGCGCAAGCGGCGGCCAGCAGCAGGGCGGTAGGGATCAGGTACTTGGTATTCATGGCGGCGATCTTACCCCATAATGGAACGCATTCCCTGCGGCGAAACAAAGGCGAAACAAAGGAGAAACATGGAAGTCATCGTCATCACCGGCGCATCCGACGGCATCGGAGCAGAAATGGCCCGGCAACTGGCCAGGGCACGCGGCCAGGACGTGGCGCTGGTACTGGCCGCGCGCAATGAGGCGGCGTTGCAGGCGGTGGCGGCGGACTGCGGCGCTGCCGGCGCGAGCACGCTGGTGGTGGCCACCGACGTGGCCCGGCAGGAGCAATGCCGGCACCTGGTGGGCGCGGCGATCGAGCGCTTCGGCCGCATCGATGCCCTGGTCAACAACGCCGGCCGCTCGGCCCATGCGCTGTTCGAGGAGGTCACAGACCTGGGCTGGTATGAAGACCTGATGAAGGTGAACCTGTGGGGCGCGATCTGGTGTACCCATGCGGCGCTGCCTTACCTGAAGGCGGCGCAGGGGCGGATCGTGGCCGTGTCGTCGCTGGCCGGCCTGGTGGGCGTGCCGGGGCGCACCGCGTACGGCGCCACCAAGTTCGCCATGGCGGGCTTCTTCGAAGCGCTGCGGGCGGAAATGAAGCCGCATGGCGTCAGCGTGACCACCGCCTATCCGGGCGTGGTGGACACCCGGATCCGTTATCGGGGCTATAACGCCGCCGGCGGGGAGCTGGGCAAGAGCAGCCTGCGCGAGGAGGCCGCGATGCCGGTGGCCGAATGCGCGCAGCTGATCATTGACGGCATGGCGGGCCGCAAGCGCGAGGTGGTGATGACCGCCAAGGGCAAGCTGGGGCGCTGGCTCAAGCTGCTGGCGCCGGGGCTGATCGAGAAAATGGCGCTCAATGCGCTGAAGGATGATGTCAAGCCGCATACCTGAAAACCGGTAAAGCGGTGTCTGACCCGCAGGGGCAGACACCTGGCCCGCCGGTTGAAGAGGGTAAAATAGCGCTTTCCGTCGCATCAGGCGATACAACAATAACCTTACGAGTGCCGCCATGTCAGACACCCTGTTTTCCGATTTGAACCTCAGTGCCCCCATTTTGAAGGCGCTGAAAGAAGTAGGCTACGAGACCCCGTCTCCGATCCAGGCCTCCACCATCCCGCACCTGCTGGAAAACCGCGACGTGCTGGGCACCGCGCAAACCGGCACCGGCAAGACCGCCGCCTTTGCGCTGCCGATCCTGTCGCGCATCGACATCAAGCAGGCAGCGCCCCAGGCGCTGGTGCTGGCGCCGACGCGCGAACTGGCGATCCAGGTGGCGGAAGCGTTCCAGCGCTACGCCACCCACATCCCGAAATTCCACGTGCTGCCGATCTACGGCGGCCAATCCTACGGCCCGCAACTGCAGGCGCTGCGCCGCGGCGTGCACGTGGTAGTCGGCACCCCGGGCCGCGTCATCGACCACCTGGAAAAAGGCTCGCTCGACCTGTCGCAGCTGAAGACCCTGGTGCTGGACGAAGCGGACGAAATGCTGCGCATGGGTTTCATCGAAGACGTCGAGCGCATCCTGCAGGAAACCCCGGCGTCGCGCCAGACCGCGCTGTTCTCGGCCACCATGCCGGCCCAGGTCAAACGCATCGCCACCACCTACCTGAACGACCCGGCCGAAGTGATGGTGGCGGCCAAGACCACCACCAACACCAATATCCGCCAGCGCTACTGGCTGGTGTCCGGCATGCACAAGCTGGACGCGCTGACCCGCATCCTGGAAGCGGAGCCGTTCGACGGCATGATCATCTTCTCGCGCACCAAGATCGGCACCGAGGAACTGGCAGAGCGCTTGCAGGCGCGTGGCTTCTCGGCCGGCGCCATCAACGGCGACATGCAGCAGGCGGCGCGCGAACGCATCATCGGCCAGCTCAAGGACGGCAAGATCGACATCCTGGTCGCCACCGACGTGGCGGCGCGCGGGCTGGACGTGGAGCGCATCTCGCACGTGGTCAACTACGACGTGCCGTACGACCCGGAAAGCTACACCCACCGCATCGGCCGTACCGGCCGCGCCGGCCGCAGCGGCGATGCGATCCTGTTCATCACCCCGCGCGAACGCAACCTGCTGAAATTGATCGAGCGCACCACGCGCCAGCCGGTCACGCCCATGACCCTGCCGACCCTGCAGGCGGTCAACGACGTGCGCGTGCAGCGCTTCAAGGACCAGATCACCGATGCCCTGGCGCAGGAAGGCGTGTCGTTCTTCGAGAACCTGGTGCGCGAGTACGAGTCCGAGCACAATATCCCTGCCGTCGAAGTGGCCGCTGCGCTGGCGATGATGGCTTGCGGCGGCAAGCCGCTGCTGCTCGACAAATCGCGCGAAAAAGGCTGGCACGAAGACGGTGCGCCGCGCCAGGAAGGCCAGGGCCATGGGCGCGAAGGCCGCGAGTTGCGCGAACCGCGTGAGCCACGTGAGCCGCGCCCGAAGAAGGAACGCATCGAGCGCGAACCGGAGCAGGGCATGGCCACCTACCGCGTGGAAGTGGGCTACCAGCACGGCGTCAAGCCGGGCAACATCGTGGGCGCCATTGCCAATGAGGGCGGCATCGATTCCAAGTTCATCGGCCGTATCGAGATTTACGACGATTACTCGCTGCTGGACATGCCGGCCGACCTGCAGCCAGGCGACATCGACGCAATTGCCGCGCTGCGCGTCGCCGGCCAGCCGCTGCGCCTGCATCGCGACGGCGAAACAGCGCCGCCGGCGCCAGCCGCCAAGGCACCGCGCGCCGCCAAGCCTGAACGCACCGAGCGCCCGGAGCGTGCCGAGCGTCCTGAACGCGCTGCCCCGCCACTGTCCTCGCGCGCCGATGACGACGAGCCAATGTTCGAGGAAGCGCCGAAACGCAAGAAAAAAGACAAGGCCGAAGCAGGCGAGGGCGGTGCAACCCCGATGCCGATGCGTGCCTATCGCGTTGAAGTCGGTTCGGGCGACGGCGTCAATGCCGGCAACCTGGTTGGCGCCATCGCCAACGAGAGCGGCCTCGAATCGCGCTTCATCGGCCGCATCGAGATCCTCGAAGACCACGCCTTCGTCGAGATGCCGGACGGTATGCCGGACGATATCTTCAAGCATCTGCGCAAAGTCTGGGTCGGCGGCAAGCAACTGAAAATGTCGCTGGCCGACGCCATGCCGCCGATGTCGGGCAAGCATACCCCGCCGAAGAAGCCGGTGGCCAAGCCGAAACGCTGATCCAAGCCGTAACGAGAGGGGCAGGCGTCGCCGGCCCCTTTTTCCACTATCACTCTCATTCCCGCCCCCTCGGCACCTACTACTGAAAGCTACTGAAATTTACCGGCTCATAGCGCTACCAGCGCTGAAATCCGCAGTTTTCAGTAGTTTTCAGTGGTCCTTTCAGTAGCTTTCAGTAGTAGCCTGCGACAGTCCTGCGAAGGGACCCCTAAGCCGTGCCACGGACAACGCCGTCCACAAGGCTTGTTGCCGAATTAGCCATCCCCAAGCTATGCTGCTGGCTGTTCCGGACTTCACCGAGAAAGCCATGCACAAACTGATCCGCCATTCCCTGTGCGCCGCCGCCGGCGCTGCTGCCGTTGGCGCCTCCGCCGCGCCGGCGGACGCCGTCGTGACCAAGCCACTAACCCTGGACGAATACCTTGCATTGAAGGGCCCCGCGCCCGACAAGCGCATCGTCTACGGTCCTGCGCCAAGCCAGTTCGTCGAATTGTTCAAGCCCGCCGGCCCGGGCCCGCACCCGGTAGTGCTGCTGCTCCATGGCGGCTGCTGGACGCGGCACTATGACGGCATCGCGCAAATGCGCAATATGGCTGGCGCGATGGCCAAGGATGGCATCGCGGTGTGGAGCGTGGAATATCGCCGCTACGACGAAGAAGGCGGCGGTTATCCCGGCATGTACCAGGACGTCGCCACTGCTGTCGACCTGTTGAAGCACGAAGCGCACGCCAGCGCGCTCGACTTGAACCGCATCGTCGCCGTCGGCCATTCCGCAGGCGGCCACCTTGCGCAGTGGGCCGTGTCGCGCCACAAGCTGCCGGAATGGAGTCCCGCCTGGGCGCCGCAGCCTTTGCCGATCAAGACCGTGATCAGCCTGGGTGGCCTGGCCGACCTGCGCAACGAGGCGGCCCTGATCCGTACCAGCTGCGACTGCGAATCCGCCTTCATCGCAGGCAAGCCTAGCGAGCGGCGTCCCGACATCTTTGCCGACACCTCGCCGGCTGAAATGCTGCCAGCCGGCGTGCACACCATCCTGATCCATGGTGAGCTCGACACCATCTCGCCAACTGTCACGGGCGAAAACTACGCCCGTCGCGCCAAGGCGGCCGGCGACACTGCCGAAGTCCTGGTGCTGCCAGGCGGCAGCCATTTCGACGAGGTGTCAGCCGACTCGAAATCCTGGGTGATCATCAGGGCCCAGATCCGCAAGGCCCTGGGGCTCTGATGGAAGCGGTGCTGTTCGTCGGTATCCAGGCATCCGGCAAATCGACGTTTTACAAAGAGCACTTCTTCAATTCCCACGTCCGTATCAGTAACGATCTGCTGAAAACGAAGAACCGGGAAAAGCTGATGTTAGCGCTGTGTTTTGACACTGGAATGCCGCTGGTGATCGACAACACCAATGTCAGTAGAGAGGTGAGGGCGCGCTATATCGCGCTGCTGAAGGAGCGCGGCTACCGCATCAAGTGCTATTACTTCAAGAGTGACCTGGACCGGTCGCTTGACTGGAATAGCCAGCGCCAGGGCGCCGAGTGCATCCCCCAGGTCGGCATCTTCAGCACCCACAAGCGGCTCGAAATCCCGAGCCCCGAAGAAGGCTTTGATGAGTTGTTCTACGTTGACTGGATCGCCGGCCAACGCGTCGTAAAGGAATGGAATAGTGAAGTTTGATGAACTCGACGAATCCATGCGGGTGTATGAAACCGCGCATGACCAATGCGTCCTGCCAGGCATTTACATGGTCGCGCGGATCGACGGCCGCCGCTTCACGCGGCTGACCAAGGAGCTTGCGGGTTTTGAAGCGCCGTTCGACATCCGCTTCCGCGACTTGATGATCGAAACCACCAAGCACCTGATGCACTGCGGCTTCAAGGTCATCTACGGCTACACTGAGAGCGACGAAATTTCCCTGCTGTTCGACCCGGACATCAATGTCTTTGGCCGCAAGACCAGGAAATACAACTCCATCCTCGCTGGCGAAGCATCGGCCAAATTCAGCCTGATGCTGGGACAGTTGGGTGCCTTCGATTGCAGGATTTCCGAACTGCCCACCAAGCGCCTGGTGGTCGACTACTTCCGCTGGCGTAACGAAGACGCGCACCGCAATGCGCTGAACGCGCACTGCTACTGGATGCTGCGCAAGGAAGGCGTGGACCCGAACAGCGCAGCCGCAACGATTGCCGGCAAATCGCTGGCTGACAAGAACGAACTGCTTTTCAGCCGCGGTATCAACTTCAACGAACTGCCGAACTGGCAGAAACGCGGCGTGGGCCTGTATTGGGGCGTTGAGGAGAAAGTGGGCTTCAACCCCAAGGATGATGTGCCTGTCGTGTCGCACCGCCGTGCAATCGTAACGGACCTGGAGCTGCCGATGCGCGACGAATACAGTGCCTTCGTCGCAAACTTGTTGGAACGCGCTTAGAAGACGTTTCAAAATGACTCCGCTGGCCGCTGAAGAGTGCGCCAGCAAATGAGCGCGCAGGCAAGCCGAAGAAAAGCCTCGTGAATGTCGGCGCGCCGTTCGAAGCGCACACGCAATCGTCGAAAGCCGTGCATCCAAGCGTGGGTGCGTTCTACGACCCAGCGGATCTTGCCAAGTCCGGAACCATGTGGCTTACCGCGTCGTGCAATGGAAGTCGGGATGGCTGCGGCATGCAGTAGTTTGCGGTACTTGTCGTGGTCGTAGCCACGGTCGGCGTAGACGCGTTTGGGCTTGCTTAACGGCCGGCCACGCAGGCCCGAGATGCGAGGAATTGCATCAATGAGCGGGAGCAGTTGCGTAACGTCGTTGCGATTGGCGCCGGCCAGGATGATGGCGATCGGCGTACCGTTGGCATCGGTCGCGAGATGGTGCTTGGAGCCTGGGCGCGCACGGTCTGTGGGGTTTGGTCCTGTTTTTGACCAGCCCCCACCGAATCGACAATGACGCGCGAAAAATCCAAGCGCTCGGTCATACGCAGCTTGGTAAGCAGCAGTAGATGGAGTTGCTCCCAGACGCCGGCCTCTTGCCAGTCGCGCAGGCGCCGCCAACAACTGATGCCAGAACCGCAGCCCATCTCCTGCGGCAACTGGTTCCAACGAATGCCGCTTTGCAGGACGAAAAGAATGCCGGTCAATGCGGCCCGATCCGAGATGGATTTTCTACCCGGATAGCGAAAACGACGCGGTTTCGGTGGCGGCAGTAATGGTTCAATTAATGACCACAGTTCATCGTCAAGAATCTGTTTTCCCATCCCATTGCTCCTGGTTGCCATGATGAGAAAAGTTAACAGAAGTCTTGAAGAGTTAACAGCCCCCCGTGGTCATTTTGAAACGTCTTCTTAGGCCGCCAGATAGATTTTTCGCGTTCCGGCGGAACTCCCGCCGACTTCACCCTCTCTAATCCATTGCGAACAATCGGAGGACTCTGGGGGAGCCCTCCCAATTCCTAGTTCGGCCGGATCTGTTCACAAAGGTGCTCGTTTCTGCTTATCCCTGCTCATTGCGCGCTTATTGTTGCTCTTTCAGTGCACTTTTATGCTCGTTTGCTGCTCATTTGTGCTCGTTTGTGCTCGTTTGCTGCTCGTTTTTGCTCCCGACATCATCCTGAGCAAAAACGAGCAGCAAACGAGCAAAATAATGCAATAAACGAGCACAAATGAGCAGCAAACGAGCAATAAGGAGCAGTGAATGAGCAGGAAAAAGCCGCTTTGAGCACGATTAAGGCGCATTTTTCGAGTCTGCGAGGAAGGAGAGAAGAAATGGAACCCACCATCGGAATTCCGATCACCTTCACTGTATTCCAGGAACTCTGCAAATTTCTGGATGGTTCAACCGTGAGCGAGGAAGTCGCGACAGTCGCAAGCAAGGCAATCTCTGCCTGGATCGAGCAGCAAAGCGCTCCACCGAAGGAAGACTCGCCTGCTCTTCTGGGCGGGTATCAGTGGAAGCATGTGTTTCTGCCAGAGGGAACCAAACTGAGGGTAGTCGTCAAACGCAAAACGTTCCATGCTGCAGTTGTCGGAGACCAAATCATGTTCGACGGCCAGGCGACATCGCCAGCATGCATGGTGAATCAGCTTGCGTCGACCACGCGCAACGCTTGGAAACACATATGGATCCTACTTCCGGGGCAAAGTATATGGCAGCTGGCCCAGTCAATGCGTGAGTAGCCGCCGTCGCCAGTCAAGCCTTTGGTGCCGGGTATTTGACGGCATTGAGCTGAATCTTATCCAGCGCCGCAGCGTGCAGGTCGACATCGAGCTTGTCGGCGATCTGCACCAGGTAAAGCAGTACGTCGGCCAGCTCCTGGCGGATGGCTTCTTGCTGGCCCTGTGCCAGTTCGCCCACACGCCCGGTCGGCAGCCACTGGAAATGCTCGGCCAGTTCGGCCACCTCCACCGACAGCGCCATCGCCAGGTTTTTCGGCGTGTGGTACTGCTCCCAGTCACGCGCGGCGGCAAAGGCGCGCGTGCGCTCACGCAGATCGACCAGATCGTGTAGCGCGTCCGTCATGCCGCCTTCTCCATGAACACGCTCAAAGGATCGTCGCGGTAATCGCCGTACGGCCCGCGCACGCTGTAACCCAGGCGCTGGTATAAACCGATCGCTTCCGGCTGCGACGGGCCGGTCTCCAGCATGAACTGGCGGCAGCCGCGCGCCAGCGCTTCCGTTTCCAGCATGCCGAGCAGGCGCTGCGCCACGCCCTGGCCGCGTGCAGACGGATGCACGAACATGCGTTTCACCTCACCATATTCCGGCGTCACCACGATGGCGCCGCAGCCCACCGCCGCGCCGTCAAGGTTGCGCGCCACGGCAAACAGCACGTTCGGCTGCAGCAGCGAATTCATGTCGAGCGCATACACGCTCTCCGGAGGATACAGCGATAGCTGGTAGGCATCCAGCAGGTCGATCAAGGCGACGACTTCGGGCTGGTTGGGGGTCTCGAGTTTGATGTCCATCGCCCAATGGTATCATCCCTGCGCCACCAGACCGGGGTCGGTCCGGGGCGAGACATGTCTAAGGATAACCATGAAATCGCTAGTTCCTCATGCCATTACACTGGCAGTCAGTGCACTCGTCGCCACCAGCGCCATTGCCGCCGACAACAGCGTCGCCACCCCGCGCGCCGAAAACCCTTACCTGAGCCAGGTCGATGCCGCCGCCCGCTCGGCGCGCGTGTCGAATGTCGCCTATGTCCTCGACTTCACGCTGACCGGCCAGGAAAGCTTCAGCAACACCACCACCGTGAGCTTCGACCTGAAGGACAACGCGCAGCCGCTGACGCTGGACCTGGACAAGGCCACCGTCAAGCGCCTGGTGGTGAATGGCAAGCAGGTCGCCGCCCCGCAGTACAACAACTGGTTCATCACGCTGGCCGCCGCCGATCTGAAGGCCGGCCGCAACAGCGTGACCGTGGACTTCGAGCGTAAGCACAGCACCAACGGCGAAGGCCTGCACCGCATGGTCGACCCGGTCGACGGCCGCGTCTACACCTACTCGCACTTCGAGCCGGCCGCCGCGCACCAGATGTTCGCGTTGTTCGACCAGCCGGACCTGAAGGCCACCTACCAGGTCAACGTCACCGCGCCTGCCGACTGGACCGTGGTGTCCACCGCGCGCGAATCGAAGGTGGAAGACGCCGCCAACGGCAAGCGCTGGACCTTCCCGGTCTCCAAGATCCTCAGCCCGTACAACTTCTCGCTGCACGCCGGCCCGTACAAAGTATGGGAAGACGCCACCAGCGCAAAGTACCCGATGCGCCTGTTCGCGCGCCAGTCGGTGGCCGACCAGGTCGATCCGGCACCATGGTTCGAGTACACCAGGCAAGGCCTGGCCTGGTTTGACGATTACTTCGGCATCCCTTACCAGTACGGCAAATACGACCAGCTGCTGGTGCCGGACTTCCTGTACGGCGCGATGGAAAACGCCGGCGCCGTCACCTTCGCCGAACACTCCTTCCTGCACAAGGACAAGATGTCCAGCGCCGAGAAGCACGACCTGGCCAGCGTGATCATGCACGAAATGGCGCACCAGTGGTTTGGCGACCTGGTCACCATGCAGTGGTGGAACGGCCTGTGGCTGAACGAGAGCTTCGCGTCCTTCATGGGCACCCTGGCCACCGCCGAAGCCACCGAATTCAAGGACTCCGCCTGGCAGTATTTCTACGCCCAGGGCAAGTCGGCTGCGTATGTGATGGACCAGCGCGTCACCACCCACCCGATCGAAACCCCGGTGCCGTCGACCGCCAATGCCTTCGACAATATCGACGCCATCACCTATTCGAAAGGCGCCTCGACCCTGAAGCAGCTGCGCCACCTGCTGGGCGAAGAAACCTTCCGTAAGGGCGTGCACAACTACCTGGTCAAGTACCAGTGGAAGAACGCCAAGCTGGATGACTTCATCGGCAGCCTGGCCGAAGCGGCCGGCCGCGACCTGGGCCAGTGGACCCAGGACTGGCTGTACCAGCCGGGCGTGAACACCATCACCGCCAACTACAGCTGCAAGGCCGGCAAGATCGACGCCTTCAGCCTGCAGCAAAGCGCCGTGGCGCAGTTCCCGACCCTGCGCGAGCAGCGCGTGCAACTGGCCCTGATGCAGAAGAAGGGCAAGCAGCTGGCCATCGCCAAGGTGCTGCCGGTCACCTACAAGGGTGCCAACACCGAAGTGGCGGAGCTGAAAGGCGCCGCCTGCCCGGACTTGGTATATCCGAACTACCAGGATTGGGGCTTCGTGAAAGCCAAGCTCGATACGCGCTCCTTCGCCACCGCGCGCCAGGACGTCAGCAAGGTGGAAGACAAGCTGCTGCGCACCATGCTGTGGCATAGCATGTGGGACAACGTGCGCGACGGCGCGCTGCCGCTCAACGAATTCCTCGACACGGTGCTGGTCAACGCGCCGCAGGAAAAAGACTATGTGCTGCTGGGCGACGTGCTGGGCAAGATGGGCCAGTCGATCCGCTACCTGCGCACCATGTCCAGCGACGGCGCCTACACCCGCACCGTGGTGGGCCGCCTGGAAAAAATGGCCTGGAGCCAGGCCAAGGCCAGCAAGGGCGACTTCCAGCGCCGCTGGTTTACTGCCTACCTGGGCACGGCCGGCAGCAAGGAATCGCTGGAGCGCATCGCCGCCCTGCTGGACGGGCGCGAGAAGCTGGCCGGCCTGACCCTGAGCCAGGACGTGCGCTGGGACATGATCGCTGTGCTGAACCGCAAGGATTATCCGGGTGCCGAGGCGCGCATTGCGGCCGAGCAGGCCAAGGACAAGTCCGACAGCGGCGAACTGGCCGCGGTGGCGGCGCAAGCGGCGCGGCCGGATGCGAAGGTGAAGCAGGAATGGCTGGCCAGGATCGGCGATACCCAGACCAAGCTGCCGTTCTCGCGCATCCGCACCGCGATGCACGCGCTGTATCCGTCCTCGCAGGTGGCGCTCAATGAACAAAGCGCGGCGGCCCGCCTGGCGCAGCTGCCGCAGCTGGACAAGGCGGCCGGTCCGGTCTTCATGCGCGACTATGCCGGCGCCATGATCCCGGCCACCTGCACCGCCGCCAGCGTGCAGCGCCTGGCCGATACGGCCGA
This sequence comes from Duganella sp. CF458, assembly GCF_900113115.1. Lineage (GTDB taxonomy): Bacteria > Pseudomonadota > Gammaproteobacteria > Burkholderiales > Burkholderiaceae_D > Rugamonas. Next base: position 176,929 of record NZ_FOOF01000009.1, read on the forward strand.
CGCCAATCCTGGCTTGAGCGCCGGCACCCGCCGTTCGCTGCTGGTGGCACACCAGGAAGACCAGCGCTGCGTGGCGATCCGCAAGGCGCTGACGGTGAAGCTGAACTAAACGTTGGCCTTGGGGGAGAGCGCGGCCTGCGCCGTCAGCAGGTCGAGCAGCGCCGGCAGCGGCGCCGGGCGGCCCAGCAGGTAGCCTTGCAGTGCATGGCAACCGTGGGCCGCCAGGAAGTCGGCCTGGGCCTGCGTCTCCACCCCTTCCGCCACCACCCGCAAGCCCATCTGGCCGGCCATGGCCAGGATGGTCTGCACGATCACCACGTCGCTGGCATCGTCCGGCATGTCCATGATGAAGCTGCGGTCGATCTTCAGCTCGTACAGCGGCATGCGCTTCAGGTACGCCAGGCTGGAATAGCCGGTGCCGAAATCGTCGATGGAAAAGCGCACGCCGAGCACCGCCAGCTCGTTCATGCGCGCCACGATTTCGTCGAGCCGCTCCACCAGCAACCCTTCCGTCACCTCCAGGATCAGCAGCGCCGGCGCCACGCCATGCTCCTGCAAGATGCGGCGCACCTGCTGCACGAAATCGGCCTGGCGGAACTGCTGCGGGCTGACATTGACCGACAGCGGCAAGGACAGGCCCAGCTCCGACATGCGCTGCTGCGCCAGGCAGGCCTGCTGCAGCGCCCATAAGCCGAGCGGCACGATCAACCCCGCGTCTTCGGCCAGCGCGATGAAGATGGCCGGCGCCACCATGGCGCCGTCGTCGCGCTCCCAGCGCATCAGCAATTCCGCGCCGTGCAGCCGGCCCTGGCAATCGAACTGCGGCTGGTAGGCCATGTGCAGCCGCTCCTGCTCGATCGCTTGCGCCAGCTCGCGTTCCAGCGTCAGGCGCCGTTCGACATCGGCCTGCATGGCCGACTCGAAGAAGGCAATGCCGTTGCGGCCGGCGCCCTTGGCGCGGTACATCGCCGTATCGGCTTCGCGCAGCAGGTCGTCGGCTTGCCGGCCGTACCTGGGCAGCAGCGTGACGCCGATGCTGGCCGAGCAGCCGTAGCCCTGGCCGGCGATCTCGAATTCCTGCGCCAGCGCTGCGCGGATCTTTTCCGCCACCGCTTGCGCGGCGTTACCGGCCGCCGCCAGGTCCGGCGCCAGGTGCGCCAGCAGCACCACGAATTCGTCGCCGCCGATGCGCGCCACGGTGTCGCTCTTGCGCACCAGCTCTTCCAGGCGCTGGGCGGCCAGGCGCAGCAGGTGGTCGCCGGTGGCATGGCCGCGCGCATCGTTGATGGTCTTGAAGCGGTCGAGGTCGACGAACATCACGGCGCTGAACAGGTGCTGGCGCTCGGAACTGGCCAGCAGGCCGGCCAGGCGGTCCAGCAGCAGGCGCCGGTTCGGCAGCCCGGTCAGCGGGTCGTAGAAGGCCAGTTGCTCGCCCTCGGCCAGCGAACGCGCCAGGTGGCGCAGCAGCACGCCGCAGCTCATGGTCAGCACGCCGGCGATAAACAGGTAATTCAGCGCCACGATGGCGGCGCGCGTGATGGCGTCGTCGGCCATGCCCATCGCAGCCGGATCGGGCGCCGGCGCCAAGCCGGTCAAGACGATGGCCAGCGCGCCGGCCAGCAGCAGCCACATGGCCGGCTTCAGCCCCACCAGCAGCGCGGCCAGGCAGGGTACCGCCAACAGGTAGGTGTGCGCCACCGGTCCGACCTGCAGCATCAGCGCCACGCCCACCACGAAGGTAATCAGCAGGAACTGCATGGCGCGCAAGGGGTAGGACACCACTTCCTGCAGCCGCCACAGGGCCGTCAGCCAGGACAGCGCGATCAGGTCGACCACCACCACGCCCCACAGGCCCTCGCGCAGCGATTGCGCGATGCTGGGAATGGCCGTGGCCAAGCCCAGTACCAGCACGATCTGGACCAGGCGGGCAAAGATTTTTTCGCGCCAGTGGGTGATCTGGTCGGGGGCAGCCATGCGCTTGCTTCCTTGCTCTTAGGAACCTTGATGGTACGCCCAATGGCGCGCCGTGTCACCGCTGTAGCCGTGGCGCAAGAGTGACTATTTGATAGTTTTTATGACATGCCTTTCTTATAAAATCGTCGGTTTCATCCAATAATCAGGGGACCTTCATATGAAAACCAAACTGTTCGCGGCCGTAGCGGCCCTGGCGCTGGCGGGTTGTGCCGGCACCCAACCAACCCTGGGCGGCGGCAGTACGGTGGCCACCGGCAGCGCCGGCGGCGCCACCGCTGCCAATGCCAGCACCCAACTGGAAAAATGCGAGCGGCCGCTGGGCACCCTGTCGGTGGTTGAAGACCGCAGCATGCCGTGGTTCCAGCAACTGAGCCAGTACAAGCTGGGCTCCACCACCCCGGTGCTGCGCATGATGATCCAGCAGTCGAACTGCTTCGTGGTGGTGGAACGCGGCGCGGCCATGGACCATATGATGGGTGAGCGCGCGCTGGAAAAATCCGGCGAAATGCGCGCCAACAGCAACTACGGCAAAGGCCAGATCGCCGCTGCCGACTACACCATGAGCCCGACCATCACCTTCAGCCAGAAGGGCACGTCGGGCGTCGGCGGCGCGCTGGGCGGCTTTGGCCTGATCGGCAGCGTGGCCGGCGTGGTGGCCGGCAATATGAAGACCAATGAAGCGTCGACCATGTTGCTGATGATCGACAACCGTTCCGGCGTGCAGCTGGCGGCTGCCGAGGGCAGCGCCAAGAACACCGATTTCGGCATGTTCGGCGCCATGTTCGGCGGCGGCGCGGCCGGCGGCGCCGGCGGCTACACCAATACCCCGGAAGGCAAGATCCTGGTGGCGGCCTTCATGGATTCGTACAACAACGTGGTGCGCGCAGTGCGCAACTACAAGCAGCAGGAAGTCGCGGGCGGCCTGGGCACCGGCGGCGCGCTGGGCGTGCAGGGCGGCACCACCGCCGCTTCGCAGCAGCCCGTCGCCGCGCAGTCGCAGGTGCCGGCGCCGAAAGCCAAGGCCAAGAAGAAGTAATACCGCGCCCGGGCCGCAGCGCCTCCATCGGGAGGCAGCGGCCCTGGCGCTTGCGCGCGACCGCGCCGCCAGCCCGGCTCACAGGCGGGCCAGTTCCGGTCCGCCTTTGGGACCCAGCCAGGTGGCGGCGAAGCGCTTGCGGGTGGCCGCCGCCGCTGCCTTGTCGCCGCGTTTCTCATACACGGCGACCAGGCCGCGCAAGGCCCAGCCGTTGCTGGGCGTCTTGGCGAACGAGGCGCGGAACGCCGCTTCCGCCTCATCCAGCTTGCCGGCTTTCAGCAGCGCCGCGCCCAGCGACTGGCGTACCGGGTAATACCAGTACGGCGGCTCGGTATAGGGCAGCGCGTCCTGCGCCGCGACCGCCTGCGTGAACAGGGTGATGGCGCTGGGCAGTTCGCCTTTCGCTTCGGCCAGCTTGCCCGCCGCCACCAGGCGCGCGGTGCGCACGATATCGGCGCCCGGCACGCCCCAGTCAACCAGCGGCTTGAAGTCGGCCTTCTGCTCGATGGCGGCAATGCTGTCCACCTCGCGCTGGCTGTCGTCCCACATGCCCTTGCGTGCGAAGCCGACCGCGCGCGCGTAATGCCACATCGCGCGCAGCAGCACGAATTCCTCGGCCGGCGCCGGCAGGGCCAGCAGCGTTTCGGGGCTGCTGAACTGCACATGCGCGAAATAGGGCGAGGCGCGCACCGGCTGCATCGGCGGGATCGCGCGCAACTGTTCGGGGCTGATCGCTTGCTCCAGCCTTTGCGTGGCTTGCAGCGTGGCCTTGCCGTCGCCGCCCATCAGCGCCGACACCATGGCGAAGTGGATGTTGTGCGGATAGTAGGCGCCCTTGTACACGGCATCGCTGGCGGCCGCGCGGAAGTATTTCTCGTCGATGGCGATGGCATCGAGATTCGACTGCAGCGCATCCTTGTACATGCCGACACGGTAGTAGATGTGCGAGGGCATGTGCACGATATGGCCGGCGCCGGGAATCTGCCTGGCCAGCTGGCGCGCATAGGGCAGCGCCTTTTCGGGATGGGTCGACGCTTCCACCGCGTGGATGTAGTAGTGGATCGCGCCAGGGTGGCTGGGATTGCGCTCCAGCACCCGTTCCAGCGCATCGACCATTTCCTGGGTGCGGCCTTTCGGGCTGGCGCCGCCGGCTTCCCAATAATTCCAGGGCGACAGGTCCATCAGCGATTCGGCAAACAGCACCTGCACCGTGTCCTCGTTGGGGAAACTGCGCGCCGCTTCGGTCATGGCGGCGGCATACGCCTGGTCCAGCGGTGCGCGGTCGGCCGGCGGCTGCGCGGCGTAGCGCTTGCCGACGGCGCGTACCAGTGCCTGTTCCACCGGGCTGGCGCTGCTGGCCGCCGCCGCTGCGCGCTCGGCCGCCGCGAAGGCCGGCGCCGCCATTTCGGGGAACATCGGTGCGTTGATGTTCGGCCCCAGCACCAGCGCCTCGCCCCAGTGGCACATGGCGCACTGCGGGTCGGCCTGCTGGGCCGCATGGAAGGCGCGCGCCGCTTCGGCGTGGTTGAAGGCGAACAGCAGGCGCAAGCCCTGGTCGAAGAAGGCCTGGGCGCGCGGGCTGCGCGTGGTGATCGACCAATGCAGCTTGCCCAGGTCCTGGTACAGCGGCGGCGGGCTGGCCTGCTGGGCCGTGCGCGCCTGCTGCACCGGCTTGAATGGCGCCGTTTCCGCTTGCGCCAGCATGGCCAGCATGATGGGCCGCCCGCCGGCCGGGTTGGCGCACAGGGCGCCATCCAGCAGCGGGTCGAACACCGGTTCGCGCAGCGCCTGCGAACCGGTCGGCAGGGCGCCGGCCGCGAGGCACAGCATCAGGGGCAGGGCACGGGCAGTCGGCATATCGGCTCTCCTGTTTAGTGGTGCAACGGTTTCCCGGCAGCCTGGCCGGTGGTGGCAGGATGCAAGGCATGTTCCAGCTTGCTGGTGTCCCAATAGCTGCGCACTGCCGCGATTTTATCGTCGCGCATTTTGAAGATATGGACGAACGGGTTGTCGTAGGCAATGCCGGTGCTGCGCGCGATCCAGCTTGAATCGCCGGTCACCACTACAGTATCACCTTCCTGCACCATGGTCTTGGGTTCCAGGTAGGTGCACTGGACCGTTTCATTCATCTTCACGAAGTACTCGGCTATTTGTTGCTGGCCGTGATAGCTGCCGCCTATGGGCAGGTAGTCAGACTCTGGACTGTTCAAGTCCGCATCGTTGTTGAAGCGTGCCAGCAGGCCTTTCAGGTCGCCTGCCGCATACAGCTGGTAGCATTCACTGATGAATTTTTTGGTGTCCATGGCATCCCCCAATCACCGGCACCTGCAGCGGCATGCCGCAGGCTGCCGATCAGATAAGCCTAGTACGCAAGGGGCGGATGTCAAGCTCAGCGCGGGGCGCCGAAGACCTGGGTCCAGTAGGCCGCCGGACGCTTGCTGTGGCGGATGCTGACGCCGGCGCCGAACTCGGTGAATTTGGGATTCATCAGGTTGCGGCAATGGCCCGGGCTGTTGAGCCAGCCCGTCACGGCTTCCTGCGCGCTGGTCTGGCCGCGCGAGATGTTTTCGCCGACATGGCGCCAGCGGTAGCCATGCGCTTCCGCCCGCTGCGGCACCTCGTTGCCTTGCTTGTTCTTGTGGGCGAAGTAGCCTTGCAGCGCCATGTCCTCGCTATGCGCCTGCGCCGCGTCGGCCAGCTGCCGGTTCCAGGCCAGCGGCGGCGCCGCTTCCATCCAGCTGTCGCCGCATTGGCGCGCCTCGGCACGGGCCGCGTTGGTCGCCTGGAAAACCTGCTGCGCCGCTGCGGCATTGCCCGGCAACAGCGCCACCGGGTTGGGCGTCGGTGCTGCCAGCACGATGGTCCATTCGTTGCCGGAGCGGTGGGCGCCGATATCGCGGTAACGCGTGCTGCCCAGGGTGGCGCAATACGATTCGCGCAAGATGTCGAAGGCGCTGCGCGCATCGCCAGGCCCTTCCACGTTGACCGCGTCGGCCACTTCGGGATCGTAGCCGGCGCTATCCAAAGCGGCCAGCAGGATGATGCCCGGCCGCAGCGCAATGCGCGATAGCACCGGCCTTGGCGTCAGCAGCGGCACGGCGGGACGCAGCTTGCCCTGGCAGGTGGCCGGGGCCGCGCGCCAGGCATTGACCATGGCCGCCAGTTGTTCCGCGTCGCCCGCCTGGGCGGCGGGCAAGTGCGCCACCCAGGCGCTTGCGAAGAGGATCAGCCGGTTCATTGGACGACTATACCTGCTCTGTTAAACTGCGGGCAATAAAGGAGTGTAAACATGGTTTCGTTGCAAGAACAACTGATGAAGGCTGGCCTGGTCGACAAGAAGAAAGTCAACAAGGCGCAGCAGGACAAGTCCAAGCAGCACAAGGAAGAACTGCGCAGCGGCACCAAGGCCGTCGACCAGTCGCGCGAGGCCGCGCTGGAACTGCAGCGCAAGAACGCCGAGCGGGCGCGCGAACTGAACGCGCAGCGCGATGCGGCCGCCGCCCAGAAGGCCATCCTGGCCCAGGTGGTCCAGATGGTGCAGCAGCACCGCCAGCCCAAGGGCAACGGCGATGTGGCCTACCACTTCACCATCGGCAGCAAGATCGAGCGCATCTACGTGTCGGACCAGGTGCAGCAGCACCTGGTCAACGGCCGCCTGGTGATCGTGGTGCTGGACGGTGTGGCCGAACTCTTGCCGAAGGTGGTGGGCGAGAAGATCGCCGAGCGCATGCCGGAAGTGGTGGTGGCGATCAAGAAGGCCGCCGGCGAGCAGCCGGCGGAAGACGATCCTTACGCCGACTACAAGATCCCGGACGACTTTACCTGGTAAGCAGCACCCCGGCTTCGGCGGACACGGTAAACGGCAGCGTCGCCCCGCCATAGCCGGCCCAGTTGCGCAGGTCGAAGCTGCCGCCGCCCGACATGCGCTGGCCTTGCAGGTTGAGGTAGGTCAAAGGCTGTTTCGGCTGGCATACCTGCGGCAGTCCGACCGACTGCAGGAAGGTCACCGAGCCCGCGCCGACGCGCGTGCCTTTGCCATCTTCCACCAGCAGTGCCGTTTCCACGTCCACCCCGATGCCGCGCGCCATGCCGGCCCAGCCATCGTTGACGATGCGGGCGATGAAGGCCACCAGGCGCCCCAGCCGGTCGCGCGTATCGAAGTGGGCATCGGTGATCACGCTGCCCAGCTCGGGCAGCAGCAGGAAGCCGCGCTCCAGCGTCATGCGCTTGTCGAAAGGATCGGCCAGCGCCGCTTCCGACGTGATGCTGCCGTTCAGCGCAGCAAAGCCGAAGCGACCCATCAGCGCCAGCCCTGCGCTGGTGCCGCCGATCGGGATCCTGCGCCCTGCCAGTTCCTGGATTGCCGCCTGCACCGGCGTGCCTTGCCAGAAATTGATGTAGTCCGACTGGTCGCCGCCGGCGATGAACAATTCTTCCGCGTTGCGGATCCGCTCGATCACGAAAGGATCGTTGGCGGCTTCGCGGCTGGGGATCACCAGCGTCTCCACCGAGCGCGCGCCGCCCATGGCGTAGATATAGGGGTTGTAGGCGTCGGTGCCGCGGCTGCGGATCACGACGAAGTTGCCGCCGCCACCTTTCTGGATCAGCCAGGCAAAGGCGGCGTCGACGTCAGGCCCGCCGCCCATCAGCACCAGGCTGGTTTTTTTCGGCTGCGGCAGGACGACGTCAGTGGGGTCGCCCACCGCGTAATACTGGTAAGGCTTGCCAGCGTGGGCGGGGGCTGCCAGCGCGGCGGCCAGCAGCAGGAAGACGGCAAACAAGCGGTGAAGGCGTAGCATGGCGATGCTCCCGGGCCAGGTGAATCCAGCCCAGCCATTGTACGCCCGTCACTTGCAGGAATTTAGCCTCGGGCCGGAATATTCAGGCCGCGCGCCACAGCCGGGCGGTCAACGAAGGCGCCCAGCACGCGGCGCACATTGGTGAATTGCTCGAAGCCGACCAGCTCGCCGGCGCCATAATGTTCCACCAGGTTGCGCACCCACGGGAAGATCGCGATATCGGCGATGCTGAACTGCTCGCCCATGATCCACTTGCGGCCTTGCAGGCGCTGCTCCAGCACGCCGAGCAAGCGCGCCGATTCGCTGATGTAGCGGTCGCGCGGGCGCTTGTCTTCGTATTCCTTGCCGGCGAATTTGTGGAAGAAGCCGACCTGGCCGAACATCGGGCCGATGCCGCCCATCTGGAACATCACCCACTGCATGGTTTCGTAGCGCGCCGCCGCGTCCTGCGGCAGCAGCTTGCCGGTCTTTTCGGCCAGGTAGATCAGGATCGCGCCGGATTCGAACAGCGGCAGCGCTTTGCCGCCGGGGCCGTCCGGATCGATGATGGCCGGGATCTTGTTGTTCGGGTTCAGCGACAGGAATTCCGGCGACATCTGGTCGTTGCTGTCGAAGCTGACCAGGTGCGGCTCGTAGGCGAGGCCGATTTCTTCCAGCATGATCGATACCTTGACGCCGTTCGGCGTCGGCAGGGAGTACAGCTGCAGGCGCTCAGGATGCCGGGCGGGCCATTTGGCGTTGATAGGGAAGTCGGTAATGCCGGTCATGCGCAAACTCACTAGGTCGGACAATGAACGGCGATTATGGGGCATTCCTGCTTTTCATGCCGGGCCGGGTTATTATTGCCAAGCAAATAACTTTGCCAATACCGAAAACTAGGAGACAAGATGAGACAGCATGTTTTATCCCGTATTCTGTGCTTGATTCCCTTTGCCCTGCTGGCGGCCTGCGGCAGCAGCAGCGACGACCCGCCGGCGCCGCCCACCACCGCGCCAATCACCGGTACCAATTTCGTCGCCTCGATCCGCTACACCTCCTACGGCGTGCCGCACATCAAGGCGGAAACCTTCAAGGGCGCCGGCTACGGCTATGGCTATGCCTTTGCCAAGGAAAACATCTGCCTGTACGCGGAAGAACTGGTGACATTGCACGGCGAGCGCGCCAGGTACTTCGGCGGTGCCGGCGGCTACCTTGGCCAGTTGGGCGACACTTTCGGCAATATCGATTCCGACTTCTTCTACAAGCTGCAGTTCACCCCGGCGCTGGCGGCCAGGATCAAGGCCGCCTCCAGCCAGGACGCGCAAGACCTGACCGCTGGCTTCGTGGCCGGCTACAACCGCTACCTGAAAGAGACGCCGCCGGCCAGCCTGCCGACGGCCTGCAACAACGCCGCCTGGGTGCAGCCGATGACGGAGGACGACGCCTACCTGCGCTTCGCACAAGCGGCAATGGCCGGCAGCTCGCTGGCCTTCATCAAGCAGATCGGCTCGGCGCAGCCGCCGAAAAGCGCCACGGCCGCGCTGCTCAAGCGCAGCAAGCCGCGCCTGCTGGCAGCGTCGGACTATGCCAATTCCTCGATTGCCAAAGGGCTGCAGGCGCTGCAGGAACACAGCATCGGCTCCAACGGCTTTGGCCTGGGCAAGGACGTGACGCAGTCCGGCAAGGGCATGGTGTTCGGCAATCCGCACTTCCCGTGGTGGGGCGCGCTGCGCCTGAACCAGTTGCACCTGACCGTCACCGGCAAGGGTTATGACGTGTACGGCGCCACCCTGCTGGGCGTGCCGCTGCCGCTGATCGGCTTTAACGACAAGGTGGCCTGGACCCATACCTTCTCGACCGACAACCGCTTCACGTTGCGCTACCTGGCGCTCGCGCCGGGCAACCCGACCCGCTATATCAAGGACGGCAAGCCGGTGGCCATGACGGCGGTGCCGCTGACGATCAGCGTCAAGGGCGCCGACGGGGCCATCACCCCGCTGTCGCGCACCCTGTACACCACCGAGTTCGGCCCGATGCTGATGGATAGTTCCTTCGCCTGGGGCACGGCGTCGGGATTCGCGATCCAGGACGCCAACCTGGCCAACTACAAGCTGATCGACCAGGTCATCCTGAACGGCAAGGCGGCCAGCGTGGACGAGTTGCGCAGCGCAGCCTCCACCTATGTCGCCATGCCATGGGTGAACACCATGGCGGCCGACCGCGCCGGCGACACCCTGTATGGCAACTTCTCGGTGGCGGCCAATGTGCAGAACGCGCAACTGGCCGGCTGCGTTCCAGGCGCGGCACAAGGCGCGCCGTTCCAGGACATCATGGCCAGCACCGGCGTGGTGGTGATGGCCGGCACCTCGTCGGCCTGCGACTGGTCGGGTGCGGTCGGCGCCGCCCAGCGGCCCTGGGTCAAGCGCAGCGACTACATCCTGAACGCCAACGACAGCCACTGGTGGCCGTCCGCCGCCACCTTCCTCACCGGCTATCCGAAAATCATCGCGACCGGCCCGAACCTGGAAGGCGCCCCGCAGAACAACCGCACCCGTACCGGCCACGCCATCGTGCGCGACCGCCTGGCCGGTGCCGATGGACTGGCGGGCAACCGCTTCACCATGGCCAACCTGCAGCAGATCTACTTGCAGGCGCGCTTCTTCAAGGCGCAGAAATGGCTGCCGGAATTCACTGCCGCCTGCCTGGCTTCCGGCACCGCAACGGCAGCGGCCAAGGACGCCTGCACGGTGCTGCAGGCGTGGGACAAGAGCCATGCGCCGGGCAGCGCCGGCGCCATCCTGTTCCACGAGCTGTATGCGGCGCTGGGTGAATTGAATGCGGCGTCCTGGTGGAGCGTACCCTACAATCCGGCCGATCCGCTGGAAACGCCGCGTGGCGCCGCCGGCATTCCCGCCGCCATGGCCAAGCTGGAAGCGCTGGTCGCCGGCAGCCAGTTCGATACCGCGGCAAAACGCCGGACCCGCCCGGAAGAAGTGCAGTCCATCTCGCGTCCCGACGGCAGCCTCGCCGTGCCGGGCGGGCGCTATACCTTCATGAACTGGCGCGGCGTGAAGAACGAAATCTATCCCGGCATCTGGATTTACACGGCTGACTCGAAAACCAACGCCGGCGCCTACGGCAACAGCTATATCCAGTTCGTGACCTGGGACGATAGCGGGCCGGTGGCGGAAGGCATCCTGACCTACGGCCAGTCCTCGAACCCGGACAGTCCGCACTTCAACGACGAGACCAAGCTGTACGCCAAGGGCCAATGGATCAAGCTGCCCTACACCGAAGCCCAGATCACCTCCGACCCGGGCTACAAGCTGGTCGAGATCTCGGAGTAGCCTGGCTGGCGCGCCGTGGCCACCGCCGGGGGCTGGTTTTGCGGTATGCTCGGTCGATGACCGATGCACTAGCGCGCTTGCCGGAACTGTTACTGGATGCCGTCTTCATGGTGGACGAGGGTGGACGCATCGTGTTCGTCAATCCGGCCTGCCGGGCGATCTTTGGCTATGCGCCGGAACAAATGATCGGCCGCATGATCCTCGACTTCATCCATCCCGACGACAAGGCCCGTACTGTGGCGGAAATGGGACATGTGCTGAACGGCCGCCCGGGCCTCGGTTTCGAAAACCGCTACCTGCGCAAGGACGGCAGCGTGGCCCACATCATGTGGACCGCGCGCTGGTCGCCGCAAGACCGCTTGCGCATCGGCGTGGCGCGCGACATCAGCGAGCGCAAACTTGCCGAGCAGCGCCAGGCCGGCATGCTGGCGCTGGCCACGGCCGCCCATGGCGCCGAAACGCTGCCCGAGCTGTTCAGTGCTTTCGACCGCATCCTGCAAGGCTTGCTGCCGCTGCGCGGCATGGTGGTGGTGCTGCAGCCCGGCGAACGCCTGGCCTATGCCAGCGCGCCGCCGGGCACGGCCGCGCCGGAGGCGGCGGGCTGGCACCACGTCAGCCTGTCGGCCTCCGGCATCGCCTTCGGGGAAATGCGGCTGGACCTGGGGCGCCATGGCGCGCTGTCGGCCAGCGATATCGATTTGCTGGAATTTACCGCCGGCCAGGCCGGCGCCGTGATCGAAAGGCTGGCGCTGCACGCCGACCTGGCCCACGCCGCGCGCTACGACGAGTTGACCGGCCTGCCGAACCGGCGCCTGTTCCAGGACCGCATCCTGTCCGCCATCGCGCGCTGCCGGCGCGGCCAGTCACGCGGCGCCTTGCTGTTCATCGACCTGGACGACTTCAAGCAGGTCAACGACCAGCACGGGCATGTGGTCGGCGACCAGCTGTTGCATGCCATTGCGCGCCGCATCACTTCCTGCGTGCGCGAAGCCGATACGGTGGCGCGCATCGGCGGCGACGAATTTGTCGCCTTGCTGGAAAACGTGGCCGACCACGCCCAGGCCCGGGCCCTGGCCAACAAGATCCAGCAGGTGATTGCCACGCCCCTGGTGCTGGCCGCCCGCACCCTGCAGCCGCACGCCAGCATCGGCATCGCCCTCTATCCCGAACACGGGGAAGTGATCGACCAGCTGATGCGCCATGCCGATCAGGCCATGTATGCCGCCAAAGCGGTGCGCAAGGCGGCAGCGACTTGAACTCGGCCGGCTGGATCAGCGGAAATACTCGCCAGCCCGCTCGGGCTGGTACGGCACTTCCAGCAGGCGTACCCGCGACAGCTGGCCATCGGGGCGCGGCCAGCTGATGCTGTCGCCGACCGACAAGCCCAGCAGGGCAGCGCCGATCGGGGTCAGGATCGAAATGGCATCCGGCTGCCGGGCCATGTCCTTCGGGTAGGCCAGCGTCAGGCAGCGTACTTGGTCCGTGCCGTCGATTTCAAAGCGGACGGTGGAGTTCATGGTCACGACGTCCGGCGGCATGTGCTGCGGCGCCAGGATGTCGGCGCGCGCCAATTCTTCGAGCAAGGCGGAGCCTACGCCGGCCAGCGACTCTATGCGCTCGGCGTCAAGGGTGGAAATGGTGATGTGGGGCTTCATTGAACGTTCTCCTGGTTTCGGTTCTGCATGGGGAGCAGCGGGCGGCTCGGCGGGGAGGCGGCTGCCGCAGCAGTCCGGCCCGGGTCCCACCGAGCCTAGGAAAGCCAGGTGATGACAGGCGGGCGCGATGCGCTCCCATCAAGGGAGGCAGCGCTGCAGCATGCAGGGAAGGCGGCCAGGGGCATCATGCGGCGAGTATAACGCGAGAGTGGACAGGGGCGCCGTGCATCGATGCTGTATGATAATTTTGGTAATGTTTCCGGACGCAGCCGCGGCACCGTATATTCCCTTGATTGAAAGTAAAGGTATTCTGATGAGCATTTTCGTAACGGGCGGGGCGGGTTATATCGGCTCTCACACTTGCGTCGAGCTGCTCGCCGCAGGGCATGAGATCGTAATATTCGATAACTTCAGCAATAGCCGGCCCGAAGCGCTGGCGCGCATCGCGCGTATCAGCGGCCGAAAACCTGTCCTGGTCGAAGGTGATATTCGCGATCAGGCTGCGCTCGAAGCGGCTTTGCGCCAGCACCGCTGCGAAGCTGTCATCCACTTTGCCGGCTTGAAAGCGGTGGGCGAGTCGGTCGCCAATCCGCTGGCTTACTACGATTGCAACGTGATTGGCACGCATCGCCTGCTGTCTGCGATGCAGAACTGCGGTGTGCGCACCCTGGTGTTCAGTTCCTCGGCCACCGTGTATGGCGAGCCGCAGCACCTGCCCCTGACCGAAGGCCATCCTTTGTCGGTCACCAATCCCTACGGCCGCAGCAAACTCTTCATCGAAGACATGTTGCGCGATGTATACCGCGCCGATCCGGCTTGGCGCATCGCCATCCTGCGCTATTTCAACCCGGTTGGCGCCCACGAGAGCGGATTGATCGGTGAAGACCCGCAGGGTGTGCCCAACAACCTGATGCCTTATGTGGCCCAGGTGGCGGTTGGGCGCCGCGAGTACCTGAACGTCTGGGGTAACGACTATGCCACGCACGACGGTACCGGCGTACGCGACTATATCCACGTGGTCGACCTGGCGCACGGGCATTTGCGCGCACTGGAGCGGCTGAAGCTGCCTCAATGTACGGAAGTCAACCTCGGCACCGGCATCGGCTATAGCGTCCTGGAGGTGGTCAAGGCCTTCGAACAGGCCAGCGGGCAGGCCGTCCCGTACCGGATTTCCCCGCGGCGTGCCGGTGATGTGGCGGCGTGCTACGCCGATCCGGCCCGGGCGGCGCGTGATTTGGGATGGACCGCGCAGCGCGACCTGGCGGCCATGTGCCGCGACCATTGGAACTGGCAAAAGCAGAATCCAGACGGCTTCGCCTGACAGGACAATTGACCGGTTTTGGGGAGAGGGTTCGCTAAATGTTAGAATGTCGGCCAATTTTGCACGCATATTGGCAGTTAATTCATTGGGGAATCTCTAGTAATGAGTCAAATCAAAAAAGCTGTATTTCCGATCGCGGGACTAGGAACCCGTTTCCTGCCCGCCACCAAGGCATCTGCCAAGGAAATGCTGCCGGTCGTGGATAAGCCGCTGATCCAATATGCGGTCGAGGAAGCTTATGCCGCCGGGATCCGCCACATGATTTTCGTGACTGGCCGTACCAAGCGCAGCGTGGAAGACCATTTTGATACCGCCTACGAGCTGGAAAACGAGCTGGAACTGGCAGGCAAAACCGCCTTGCTGAACATTGCGCGCAGCATCGCGCCGGAGGATATGGTGTGCACCTATGTGCGCCAGCCCCGCGCCCTGGGGCTCGGCCACGCTGTGTTGTGCGCCAAGGAGTTGGTCGGCAACGAGCCCTTCGCGGTCCTGCTGGCCGACGACCTGATGGTCGGCAAACCGTCGATCATGGCGCAGATGGTCGAGCAGTTTGCCGAGTGGCGGGCAAGTATTCTTGCTGTGCAGAATGTTCCGCGTGAAGAGACCAAGCGTTATGGGATCGTCAGCGCTGAAGATGTGGGACAAGACATCGTCAATGTGACGGGTATTGTTGAAAAACCAAGTCCGGAAGCAGCGCCGACCACCCTCGCCGTTGCCGGCCGCTATATCCTGACGCCAGGGATTTTCAAGGAACTGGAAAACCTGCCGCGCGGCGTTGGCGGTGAAATCCAGCTGACCGATGGCATTGCAAACCTGCTGCGCCGCGAAAAAGTGTTTGCTTATCGCTATAAAGGCGCGCGCTATGATTGCGGCAGCAAACTGGGCTTTTTGCAAGCCACGGTAGACCTGGGCTCGCATCACGAAGAAATCGGCGCCGAGTTTTCCGCTTGGCTGGAGCAGCGTCAGCACCACGCGGTGACTGCTGGATAAACATCGAAGTATTGAAATCCTGGCGGCGGCTTGGATTGGCCGCTCCGGCGCTTCCAGTGGCGCCACCCCGTTCGGCCCCGGCAAGTGGCAATGCCTGCGGGCTGAATCGGGGACCTGATCAAAAGGGCCACCCACCACGGCCGCGATCACGACACTTTCACCTGGCTTGACTGGGCCTTGGGCACAGGCCGGGTACTATGGACACATGCGTAAAAAGTTAACCCTCTCGATCGTCAGTCACGGTCATCGCGCCCACGTGGCGACGCTGCTGCAACAACTGGCGGGACTCGGTCGAAGCGATTTTGAAGTCATCCTGACCCTCAACCTGCCGGAGCCGGAGCCGGTGGCGCTCGACGCCCTGCCTTATCCGGTCCGCTTGCTGCAAAATCCGGCGCCGAAAGGGTTTGGCGCCAACCACAATGCGGCCTTTCGGGAAAGTAATGGCGACTATTTCGTCATCCTCAATCCCGATATCGAGTTGCGGGAAGATCCCTTTGGCCCGCTGTTGAAGCTGGCTGAACAAGACAGCCTGAATATCTGTGCCCCGGTGATCCTCGATACGCAAGGCCAGGTCGAAGACAGCGCGCGTAATTTCCCGACGCCGTACGGCCTGTCCAAGCGCTTGCTGTGCCGCTTGCTGGGGCGTTCGATCGTGCCGGATACCCTCAGGCAGGATGGCGATACCCTGCAGCCGGATTGGGTGGCCGGCATGTTCGTGATGGTGGCGCATGAAACTTATCAGCGCCTCGGCGGCTTCAATGACGCTTACTTCCTGTACTTTGAAGATGTCGAGTTTGGGGCACGGGCCCGCTTGGCGGGCTGCCATATCCTGGTGTGCAAGCACGCGCGCGTGATTCACCAGGCCCAGCGCGACAGCCACCGGCAATTGCGTTTCATGTGGTGGCACCTGCAAAGTGCCGCTAAGTTTTTCCTTTCCCTGGTCTATATGCGCGTCTTATTCCACGCAAGGCGAAAGCCAAATAGTTAAGTAAGCGCAAATGTAAGATGTGTTTCAGATGTTGTGCACGGGTCAAATTGCCGGGGTTGCCTTTCTCATATGCGGTAAAATTCCCGTTTGCCTGAACGGTAGAAGCTAATTAATAACTTGTAATAACTTGTATTAAAGGAAGTCACGATGATATTAGTAACGGGTGGTGCAGGCTTTATCGGGGCCAATTTTGTGCTGGACTGGCTGGCGCAATCGGATGAAGCCTTGGTCAACCTGGACATCCTGAGCTATGCCGGCAACCGGGAGACGCTTGCTGCGCTCGACGGCGATGCGCGCCACATCTTCGTGCAAGGCGACATCGGCGACAGTGCCTTGGTGGCGCGCCTGCTGGCTGAGCACAAGCCGCGCGCGGTGGTCAATTTTGCCGCCGAAAGCCATGTCGACCGCTCGATCCATGGCCCGGAAGCTTTCATCCAGACCAATATCGTCGGCACTTTCCACCTGCTCGAGGCCGTGCGCGCCTATTGGGGCGCGCTGGAAGGCGAGGATAAGACCAATTTCCGGTTCCTGCACGTTTCGACCGACGAGGTATACGGTTCGCTGGGCAAGGACGATCCTGCCTTCACCGAAACCCACCGCTACGAGCCGAACAGCCCGTACTCGGCCAGCAAGGCTGCCAGCGACCACCTGGTGCGTTCCTACCACCATACCTACGGCTTGCCGGTACTGACCACCAATTGCTCGAACAACTATGGCCCTTACCATTTCCCGGAAAAACTAATTCCGCTGATGATCGTCAATGCCCTGGCCGGCAAGCCGCTGCCGGTGTATGGCGACGGCCAGCAGGTGCGCGACTGGCTGTACGTGAAGGACCACTGCAGTGCGATCCGCCGCGTGCTGGCAGCGGGCAAGCCGGGCGAGGTATACAACGTGGGTGGCTGGAACGAAAAACCGAACCTGGAAATCGTGCATACCGTCTGCGCGCTGCTGGACGGCCTGCGTCCGCGTACCGACGGCGCCAGCTACAGCAGCCAGATCACCTATGTGACCGACCGTCCGGGCCATGACCGCCGCTACGCCATCGACGCCAGCAAGATCGAGCGTGAACTGGGCTGGAAGCCAGCCGAAACCTTCGATAGCGGCATCCGCAAAACGGTGCAGTGGTACCTGGACAACTCGAACTGGGTTGCCAACGTTCAATCCGGCGCGTACCGCGCCTGGGTCGAGAAGAACTATCTCGAGCGCCAGGCATGAAGATCCTTTTGCTGGGCAAGAACGGACAGGTCGGCTGGGAGCTCCAGCGCAGCCTGGCGCCGCTAGGCGAACTGATCGCGCTCGGCAGCGGCAGCCGGGACTTGTGCGGCAACCTGGGCGATGCCGCAGGCCTGGCCGCCACGGTGCGTGCCGTGGCGCCCGACGTCATCGTCAATGCCGGCGCCTACACGGCGGTCGACAAGGCTGAGAGCGAAGCGGCAGCGTGCCGCGCCGTCAATGCGACCGGTCCGGCCGTGCTGGCACAGGAAGCGGCGCGCCTGGGCGCCTTGCTGGTGCACTATTCGACCGACTACGTGTTCAACGGCTCGGGCGAGGCCGCCTGGCCGGAAGACGCCGCCACCGGCCCGCTCAACGTCTACGGCCAGACCAAACTCGAAGGCGAGCAAGCCATCGTCGCCAGCGCTTGCCGCCACCTGATATTCCGCACCAGCTGGGTCTATGCGGCCCGCGGCGGCAATTTCGCCAAAACCATGCTGCGCCTGGCCGGCGAACGCGACAAGTTGTCGGTGGTGGACGACCAGGTCGGTGCGCCCACCGCCGCCGAGCTGATCGCCGATGTCACGGCGCATGCCGTACGGGCTACGGTGCGCCGTCCGGAACTCGGCGGTGTCTATCATCTGGCAGCCAGCGGCGCCACGTCCTGGCATGGCTATGCCCGCTTCGTGATTGATCAAGCCCGCCAGGCGGGCCTGGCCATCAAGGTGGCGCCTGAGGCCATCGTTGCCGTCGGCAGCGATGCATTTCCGACGCCGGCAGCGCGCCCGCGGAATTCGCGCCTGGCGACCGACAAACTGCAATCCGCTTTCGGCCTGGTGATGCCGCCATGGCAGACCGGTGTCGAACGGATGCTCACTGAATTTATCGAAAAATAATCATGTTAAAACGCAAAGGCATCATCCTGGCCGGCGGCTCCGGCACCCGGCTCTATCCGGTCACCAAAGCAGTGTCGAAACAGCTGCTGCCGATTTACGACAAGCCGATGATTTATTACCCGCTCAGCACACTGATGCTGGCCGGTATCAATGACATCCTGATCATCTCGACCCCGCAGGATACGCCGCGTTTCCAACAATTGCTGGGCGATGGCGCCGATTGGGGCCTGAACATCGAATATGCCGTGCAGCCGAGCCCGGACGGCCTGGCGCAGGCTTTCATTATCGGCAAGGACTTCCTCGGCGGTGCGCCGAGCGCGCTGGTGCTGGGCGATAATATTTTCTATGGCCATGACCTGCCGGCCCAGCTCGAGAAGGCCAATGCCAAAACGGATGGCGCCACCGTGTTCGCCTATCATGTGACCGATCCCGAGCGTTATGGCGTGGTCGATTTCGATGCCAGCGGTAAGGCCCTGAGCCTGGAGGAAAAACCGGCTGTCCCGAAGAGCAATTACGCTGTCACCGGCCTGTATTTCTACGATAACCAGGTGGTCGACATCGCCGCCGGCTTGAAGCCGTCCGCGCGCGGCGAGCTCGAGATTACGGACCTGAACCGCATTTACCTGGAACGCCAGCAGCTCGACGTGGAAATCATGGGCCGCGGCTACGCCTGGCTCGATACCGGTACCCACGAGAGCCTGATCGAAGCGAGCAACTTCATCCAGACCATCGAACACCGCCAGGGCTTGAAAGTAGCCTGCCCGGAAGAAATCGCCTACCGCAAGGGCTTCATCGATGCCGACCGACTGGTCGAGCTGGCCAAGCCGCTGGCCAAGAACGGCTATGGACAATACCTGCTGCGCCTGGCCAAAGAGGGCGTGCGTCCATGAACCTGATCCCCACCGCCATCCCGGACCTGAAGATCATCGAGCCGAAAGTGTTCGGCGATGCGCGCGGTTTTTTCTACGAGAGCTTCAACCAGCGCCGCTTCAACGAACTGATCGGGCGAGAGGTCGCGTTCGTGCAGGATAACCACAGCTGTTCGGCGCGCCACGTGCTGCGCGGCCTGCATTACCAGATCCAGCAGGCGCAAGGCAAGCTGGTGCGCGTGGTGCAGGGCACGGTGTATGACGTCGCGGTCGACCTGCGCCGCAGCTCGCCGACGTTCGGCCAGCACGTCGGCGTCGAACTGTCGGCCGAGAACAAGCGCATGTTCTGGATACCGGAAGGCTTCGCCCACGGCTTCGTGGTGCTGTCCGAAAGCGCCGAATTCCTGTACAAGACCACCGATTACTGGGCGCCTGAATTCGAGCGCAGCCTGGCCTGGAACGATCCGGCGCTGGCCATCGCCTGGCCATTATCCGAAGCACCGGCCTTGTCGGCCAAAGACCAGCAGGGCAAGCTGCTGGCCGAAGCGGAGTGTTTTGCGTGAGTCATGAATTAGCGGCAATCAACCCGCATGCTTCCCAACCGACTTCCCCGCGCGCCCTGGCCGGCAGCCTGTGGCGCAACCGCGCCCTGATCCTGCAACTGACCCGGCGCGATGTGATCGGACGCTACCAGGGTTCGGCCATGGGCCTGGCCTGGTCGTTCTTCAATCCGGTATTGATGCTGTTGGTATACACCTTCGTCTTCTCGGAGATTTTCAAATCGCGCTGGGGCGGCATCGGCGGCAACGATAGCAAGACCTTGTTCGCGCTGGTGCTGTTTGTCGGCATGATCGTGCTCAGCCTGTTCAGCGAAGTGCTGAATCGCGCACCCGGCCTGATCCTGTCGAACGTCAACTACGTCAAGAAGGTGGTGTTCCCGCTCGAGATCATGCCGGTCGTCACCATGGCGGCGACCCTGTTCCATGGCATGGTGAGCCTGGCCGTGCTGCTGGCGGCCTTCGCGCTGTTCAACGGCTATATCCACTGGACCGCGCTATTCCTGCCGCTGGTCTTGTTGCCGCTGGTGGTGCTGACCACCGGCCTGGCCTGGATCCTGGCCTCGCTCGGCGTGTTCCTGCGCGACGTCGGCCAGACCATCGTCATCGTCACCACGCTGCTGATGTTCCTGTCGCCGGTGTTTTACCCGATTACGGCGGTGCCGGTGGATTTCCGCGCCATCATCATGGCCAATCCGCTGACCTTCATCATCGAACAGGCGCGTGAGGTGTTGATTTGGGGCCATCAGCCTGACTGGCTGGGCCTGGGCATTTATATGCTGGCGGCCGTCCTGGTGGCGTGGGCCGGTTTTGCGTGGTTCCAGAAGACCCGGAAAGGTTTTGCCGATGTCCTCTGATAACACGACGATCCGCGTCAGCAATCTGAGCAAGCGTTACGAGATTTACGACAGCCCGCGTGACCGCCTCAAGCAATTCGTCCTGCCGCGCCTGCAGCGCGGCGGCGCGCCGGCGCGCCAGTATTTCCGCGAGTTCTGGGCCTTGCGCGATGTGTCGTTCGAGGTCAAGCAGGGCGAGACGGTCGGCATTATCGGCCGCAACGGCTCCGGCAAGTCGACGCTGCTGCAAATCATTTGCGGCACGCTGTCGCCGACCGGCGGCCAGGTGGAAACGCGCGGCCGCATCGCCGCCATGCTCGAGCTCGGGTCCGGTTTCAATCCCGAGTTCACCGGGCGCGAAAATGTCTACATGAACGCAGCCGTGCTGGGCTTGACGCCAGCCGAGATCGACGAGCGCTTCGACCGCATTGCCGCCTTTGCCGATATCGGCAGCTTCATGGACCAGCCGATCAAGACGTATTCCAGCGGCATGACGGTGCGCCTGGCCTTCGCGGTACAGTCGCAGATCGACCCGGACATCCTGATTGTCGATGAGGCCTTGTCGGTGGGCGACGCCAAATTCCAGGCCAAGTGCTTCGATCGCCTGCGCCAACTGAAAGACAACGGCACCAGCATCTTGCTGGTCACCCATTCGAGCGAGCAGATCGTGACGCACTGCACCAAGGCGATCCTGCTGAACCAGGGCGTGCAACTGGAAACGGGCAAGCCGAAGCAGGTGGTCAACCGTTATCTAGACCTCTTGTTCGGCAAGGAAAAGCAGGCACAGCCGGAGGCCGCTGCCGGCACGCCGGAGACGATCGCGCCGTCCGCGGCCGCCAACAGCGAGCTTGGCCTGAGCCGCAGCGACGATGTGTTCGCCACGCGCCATGGCTACAATCCGCATGAGTACCGCTGGGGGGATGGCACCGCCAGCATCCTGGACTTCCACCTGGCCGCCGATGGCGTGCCGTATCCAACGGTGGTGGCGACCGGCCAGCAGATCAGGCTGTCGGTCACGGTCAAGTTTCATGCGCAGTTTTACCGCCCCATCCTTGGCATCACGATCAAGACCAAGGAAGGCGTGACGGTGTATGGCGTCAACTCGGAAACGCTGGAATGCGCGCCCTTCCATGAACTGGGGCGCAGCGGCTCGGTGATGCAGGCCGATGCCGCGTTCGTGTGCCGGCTGGCGCCGGGCGACTATTTCATTTCGTTGGGCATTGCGTCGAAAGAGGGCGAAGAAGCCGTTCCGCACGACCGCCGCTACGATTCAATACATTTGCAGGTAGGCCCGAATACGGTGATGTTCGGCCTGGTAGATCTGGAACTTAATATGATGGCGAAAGAGGTTGTGGCATGAGGGCATTATTGGAACGTGCGGGCTATGCACTCAATACGGAGCATGACATCTGGATTGCCCCCGGTTTTGGCGGCATCGCCTACAGTGACGGCGACGAGGTGGAGCAGCGCATCGCGCGCGCCATTCGCCTGGTCAGCGACGTCTCGGTGCTCTCGCCCGAGCTGCGCCAGCACTGCATCGACTGGCCCTCGCTGTACCACCTGGGCAGCTTGCGCGCCAACCTGATGCGCCCGTTCGGCACGCTGCTGCGCGGCGCCGACGTGCTGGAAATCGGCGCCGGTTGCGGCGCCATCACGCGCTACATGGGCGAAGCCGGCGCCAACGTGCTGGCGCTGGAAGGCAGCCCACGCCGTGCCTCGATTGCGCGCGCGCGGACGCGCGAGCTTGAAAACGTGACCGTGCTCAGCGAGAAATTCGACCAGTTCAAGTGCGGGCATCAGTTCGATGTGATCACCCTGATCGGCGTGCTGGAGTATGCAAACATGTTCACCGCCGGCGCGCATCCGCCGCTGCAGATGCTGCAGCGCGTGCGCAGCCTGCTCAAGCCGGGTGGCCGCCTGATCATTGCGATCGAAAACCAGCTTGGCCTGAAGTATTTCGCCGGTGCGCCGGAAGACCACCTGGGCCATGCGATGATCGGCATCGAAGGCCGCTACCGCTCGGACCAGCCGCAAACCTTCGGCCGTGAAGTGCTGGGCCGACTGCTGGTCAACGCCGGTTTCTCGCCGGCGGAATTCCTGGCCCCTTATCCCGACTACAAGCTGCCGGTGTCCATCATCACCGAGCAAGGTTTTGCCGATGCCGGCTTCGATGCCGCCGCCCTGGCCTGGCAAAGCGCGCGGCGCGATCCGCAAATGCCGGCGCTGAGCAACTTCTCGATGGAACTGGCTTACCCCGAAGTGATCGCCAACGGGCTGGGCATGGATATGGCCAACTCCTTCCTGGTGGTGGCGACGCCGCAAGGGGCGAAAGCGGTTGAACCCGATGTCCTGGCCTATCATTACAGCGTCGACCGGGTGCCTGAGTATTGCAAGGAAACCCGCTTTGTGCGCAGCGGCGACGCGCCGGTGCAAGTACGCTACCACCGCCTGGGCGCAGCGTCCGGGCAGGCCGGGCTGTCGGCGATGAAGTTCACGGTGCCTGAATCGGACGAGTATGCCTTGGGCAAGGTGCTGACGCTGGAGTTCATGCGCATTGTCATGCACGACGGCTGGACCTACCCGCAGGTGGCGGCGTTTATCCAGCGCTATATCCGCATCCTGGCGCAGTTCGGCGCGTTACCCGAGGACGGCAGCCCGCTCGCTTCGCCGTATGCGGAGCTGCCGGGGCGCTTCTTTGATGTTATTCCGCAGAACATCGTGGTGCGTGCCGATGGCAGTCCGGCACTGATCGACACCGAATGGCAGCTGGAACTGCCGATCGAGGTCGGACACTTGCTGTTCCGCTCCCTGCTGGCCCTGATCAATTCCATGACGCGCATTGGCCGCCCGGCACAGCAGGCCGATGGCGTCACGCGCCAGCAATTCATCGATGCTGTGCTGGCGGAGCTGGGACTGTCATTGCAGGATGCCGACTATGCCCGGTATATTGCCATCGAGGCTGACATCCAGCAGGCGGTCACCGGCCGCCCGGCGTCGCTGTTTGCCGACTGGGGCCGCCACAACCAGCTGCCGATGCAGACCCTGGCCCAGGCTATCAAGGAGCGGGTGACGGAAGTCGAACACCTGCGCTATATCATCGGTGAGCGCGACAAGACTATCGCCGGGCTCCAGCAAGGTGTCGGCGAAGGGGCGATGCAGTTGCAACAGTTGACGCAAGCCATGGCAGAGCGCGATGCCCAATTACTGTACGCGCAAGATCTCATTGCCCAGCGCGACCAGCAAGCACAAACCCTGCTGCAAGTGGTCGGCGAACGCGATGCGACAGTGCAAGCCCAGCTGCATGTGATCGGCGAACGTGACGTGGCGGTCGGCGAACTGCAGCGTCTGCTCACCGAACAGGCCGGCCCGCTGGCTGAGCTGCGTCACAACGTCAACAGCCGCGACGCGGAAAATGGCCATCTGCGTGAAATGCTGCGCCAGCGCGAAGCCGCATTTGTGAGCATCATTAATTCCCGCTCCTGGTGGTTGACCAAGCCTTACCGCTGGGTCGGACGCGTGCTGCGCGGCGACATCGCAGGTGCCGCGGACCCGTTCCAGAAGATGCTTGGCTTGAAAAAAGATGGCCAGGCGCCGCTTGCTGCGGCGCCAGCCGAAGCGCAGGCGCCTGCTGCTGCGCCGGCCGACATCGTGATTCCGGATCCGATTGCGCCAACCCATACGGTGTCGGTGATTCTGCCGGTGTACCGCGGCATCGACATGACGCGCCGCTGCATCGAGGCCGCCATGCCGGGCGTGCTGGCAATGGAAGGCGCCATACTGCTGGCCATCAATGACGGCAGCCCGGACCAGGGTATGCAAGCGATGCTCGAATCGCTGGTGGCAGTCTGGCCCGGCCGCTTCGAAGTGCTGGAAAACCCGGTCAACCTGGGCTTCGTGGGGACCGTCAACCGCGGCATGGCTCATTTCCCTGCGCAAGACGTGGTGCTGCTCAACAGCGATGTGATCGTGCCGGCCGACTGGCTGGAACGTTTGCAGGCCGAGGCATACTCGCACCCGCGCGTGGCGACCGTCACGCCGTTCTCGAACAATGCCACCATCTGCAGTTTCCCCAACTTCCTGGAAGAGAATCCGCAGGCCTTCAATCTCGACGTGCACACGATCGACGCCGTGTTCCGCCAGTCGCACTTGCCGTGCGTCTCGGCGCCGACCGGTATCGGTTTCTGCATGTTCATCCGCCGCGCCTGCCTGGACCAGATCGGTTATCTGAATACCGAGAAGTTTGGCCGTGGTTATGGTGAAGAAAACGACCTGTGCCAGCGCGCCATCAAGGCCGGTTGGCTCAACCTCCTGTCGCCCAATATGTATGCCTTCCATGAAGGTGGCGTCAGCTTCTCCACTGACAAGCAAGCGCTGGTCGATCGCGCCATGGGCGTGCTCGACAGCCTGCACCCGAATTATCACGCCGACGTCCAGGCCTTCATCCAGCGCGACCCGGTCCGTTCGGCACGCGTCGAACGCTACCTGCAGCTGCTGGCGACCCTGGCCTTGCCAAAGGTTTTGCACGTCTCGCACGGTTCCGGCGGCGGGGTCGGCCAGCACATTGAAGAACTGGCAGGGGATTTCGACCAGGGCGCGGCACACCTGGTGCTGGCCCCACAGGATGGTCCAGCCGTCGTGAGCCTGAGCCTGCGCTCGTGCAAGCTGACCGACAAGCTGCTGTTCGACATGCCGGCCGATTACGCCAAGCTGCGCAAGTTGCTCGAGCAGGTGGGCATCAGTGCGGTGCACTACCACCATACGTATAACCTCGATCCGGTGCTGCAAAACCTGTCCCGCGAGCTGGGGGCGACCACGCTGCTGACCGCGCACGACTACTTTTGGCTCAACGCCAACCCCACGCTGACCGCGGCCGACGGCCGCTTCCCCGGACACTATGTGGAAGATCAGCACAATCCGCTGTATCCACTGCCGGCAGGCGTCACGGCGGCGCAATGGCGCGAACAGTTGCGGCCCCTGATCGAGCAGGCCGACTGCGTGATCTTTCCGACCAACGCCACCCGTACCTTGTTCGGCGACATGTACCAGTTCAAGCATGCTGTCGTGGCACCGCACGTGGAGCCGCACCTGAACGTGCGGCAAGCACCGCGCCAGCTGAGCGCCAAGCAGCATTACGTGGTCGGCGTATTGGGTGCCGTCGGTCGCGAAAAAGGCGCTGACGTGCTCGAAAAGCTGGCGGAAATGGCGCAGAGCCAGGGTGCCCGCTTTACCTTCAAGCTGATTGGCTATTCGTACCGCCAGTTGAACGCAGTCGAGACCACGGGACCTTACAAGGTGGAGGACTTGTCGGCGCTGATCGCGCAGCATGGGGTCGACCTGATCCTGTTCCCGGCGCAGTGGCCGGAAACCTACAGCTATACGCTGAGCCATGCACTGGCATCGGGCTTGCCGATCATGGCGCCGAACTTGGGCGCCTTCCCCGAGCGCCTGTCCGGCCGCGCCAGCGCTGCGTTGTTCGATCATATGGAGCCGGTGGCCCAACTTTATCGCCACATCGGCGACTTCATTACTGCACTTGAGGCCGGCACCGTCAGCGCACCGGTGTTCCAGGGCGACCAATCGCAAGTGGAATTCTACGCCCGCGACTACCTGCCCCTGCTGGCGCGCGCGCTCAAGCCGCCGGTCAGCGGCAAGCCATCGTTCGAATTCGATGCGGCGCACATCGTGCGCGGACCATTGAACAAGACTGGCTGGCGCCACGCGGTGCTGCGCGGCTTATGGCGTTTGCATACCCATCCGTCGCTGCGCTGGGCCAGCTCGGCGGTGCCGTACGGTCTCAAGCGCGCAGTCAAGCGCTCGCTGAGCCGCAGCCCGATGCACGATATCACTATCAAGTCCTAACATGAATCATTTGTCGATCCAAAATTGCCTGAACCTGCGGCTGAACAATTTCACGCTGATGCGCTTTCTGGCCGCCTTCGCGGTCTTGTACGGCCACTCTTATGTGCTGTCGGGCGGACTTAAAATCGGCGAGGATCCGATCAGCAATATGCTGATTCCGCGTTGGGGCGAAAGTTTGCCCAGCATTGCAGTAGACATGTTCTTTGTGATCAGCGGATTCCTGATTTGCGCCAGTTACGTACAACGCAGAAATTTCTGGGTATTCGTCGAAGCCCGCCTGCTGCGCATTCTTCCAGGTTTGGCGGTGGCTTTGATTTTCTGCATTCTGATCGGTGCTTGCGTGACGAGCGAGCCGGTGGCTGCATATTTCAAGTCGCCCGCGACGGTTGGCTATTTGAAGAATAACCTGTTCCTGGTGGCTGGCATTCAGTTTGAACTGCCGGGCGTTTTCACAGCAAATCCTTTCCCTGGCTCCGTGAACGGCTCGCTGTGGACGCTACCGATCGAAGTGCGAATGTATTTCTGGGTGGCGGTGCTGGGCGCCTTGTCCCTGCTGTGGCGTGCATATGTCTTCAACGCCCTGTTCCTGCTGACTTGCCTGGTCTATGCCCAGGCACCCGCCGGTACGTTTTTCATGGCGGCTGATCCGCGCCACGCCCACCTTGGCCTGCTGTTCTTGCTTGGCACTTTCTTCTACGTCAACCGTCGCCGGATCAGCTTAGGATTCGCTGGGCTGCTGGGATTGGCTGTGCTGACTTATATCACCCGCAATTACGCCTTCTCGCTGTTTATCAAGTCGGTATTCTTCTCTTACCTGGTGCTCCTGGTTGCCATTCATCCAAAGCTGAATCTGCCGTCTTTGGACCGCTGGGGGGATATCTCGTTCGGCCTGTATATCTACGCCTTCCCTGTGCAGCAAACGCTTGCGTACATGATGCCGCCGCTAAAGCCATATCAGATGCTGATTCTGTCATCCGTGATAACTATCGGCCTTGCCATCGTGTCCTGGAAACTGGTAGAGCAACCGGCGTTGAAACTGAAGGGGAAGTTGGCGTTACCGAAAAAAGCCGTGGGGGCCCTTTCGTAGACTGCATGAGTCCAGCTGTGTAACCCAATGCTGGGCGCGAAATGAAAGCGCCCGCACCTGCGTAAAAATGGCCGCCCGAAGGGCGGCCATTTTGTTTCTTATGACACTGTTGGGTTTGCCAAAGCCTTGGCCCAACCCAATTTCATCGTCCTATTCTTCCGCCGGTTTGTCAAACGATTACGGTGCGCTCTTCGCGCTGTGGGCGCGGTAGGTCGTCACGTTTAAGCCTTGAAAGCCTTGTCGCTGAATCAGCGTCAATGACGGGCACGATGCGAGCTGTTCAGCGTATTGCATGCCGTTGTGCTGAAGCACAATCACTTGTTTGCCGTCCGGACGAATAGCGGCGCAGAAGTCGGACGTGTCTTGAGGTGTTGACACCGGCAGCAACTTGAACGCTTGGCCTCCTGCAAGTGGGTACTGCTTCAGATAGTGGTTGTAAAAGGCCGCATTGGCGGCCCAGCCCAACAGCACCACGTGATTGGGCTCGGCGATCTTGGAAACATATGCCGCAGAAGCGTCATATTCCTCGCCTGGCTGGGAGTGCTGGGCGTAGTACGGCTTCAGGCCGAGCAGGCTGAAACAGACAAAGACTGCGGTGATCGCCGTCGCAATCAGCTTACCGGGGCGCATGGCGGAAAACAGCAAGGCAAACGAGACCAGCAAGATCGGCAATGAAGCTGCAAAGTAGCGCGGGTGCCACATGCGCGCATGGAAGGAGTTGTAAACGCTATAGCCGAATTGCAGGGCGATGACCGCGATCAGCATTAGCGCCAGAAGAGCTTTCTTTCGCTGCAGACTTTGCTTGATACTAGCGCTGGAAAGAAACCAGCGGCCACCCTCGTCACGGCCGCACAGGGCGCAGATGAAGGCGGACAACCAAACGGCCAGCAGGAGTGGGCCGGCGCCGGCGAGGAAGAAATCGAGGGTCTTCGGAAACATCATGCCCAGGATGTCGCTGGTGCTATAGGTGGTCCAGGCCAGGCCACCCTGACTGGTGAAGCGGAACGCCTTCCAGCTTAGTGCGAACCATGGCGCGATCGCGAAAGGCACCAACAGCAGCTTGAAAAAGTGGGAATAGCGCTTGCGGGGGACAATGACCAGAAAGAAATAGACTGCGGAAAGCAGGCCGTAGGTAAACAAGCCAGTGTAATGCGAATAACCCAGCAGAATGTAGACGACTACGTCCAGCCAGAACGAAGGCAAGGCCGCTTTCTCGGCTTCGGATCCGGAGTTTTCCGCCAGCACGCGGTTGATCAGCAAGATTACTGCGATGGTCGACAGAAGCATTGTCAACATATACGCCCGCACCTCTTGCGACAAAGTAATGGCGGCCGGGGCGACGCAGAAACAAATTGCGCCCAGTAGTGCCGGCAGGGCGCCGAGTGGCCTGCGCAAACCGAAATAGAACACGAGCGGGGCCAACGAGCCGAGCACCGCCGGCAATGACCTTAGCGCGAAGTCAGATACGCCGAACAGCTTAGACCAAACGATCAGGAGCAATTCGAACAAAGGCGGAGTATTGTCGGCTGCCTTCCAGGTTAAGAACGAGTCGTCCATGGTCAGCTCTGGAATCACCTTGGACGTGTAGCTGAGCCAGGAATGACCCGCGCCGACATCGAGCGCCGCCGCAACCGTAAACAATTCATCCGACCAGAGGCCAATGCTGGCCAGGGTGTGAAAGCGTAAATACGCGCCCACCAGGATTGCCAACAAGGCAAGTGCTGTCAAGAGTTTGCGGTTGACGCCGGTTTGCGCAGTGCGCGCCGGACTGGTCGGAGGAGTAGACATCAGGGCTGTTATCTTTATTCAGGTCTTTGGGTTACAGCTTCATGCGCTTGAAGATGAACTCTGGGATATTCCGGATGATGAGCATGATGTAGCGCCAGAAGAACGGGAAGTACACCACGTCCGCTCCTTCGCGCACGCGTTTAGCAATATGGGCGCCGGCAGCTTCTGGCGATGCCATCAGGAACGTGCCTGACTTCCCTGCCACCATCTTGGTATCGATAAATCCCAGCTTGATGGTAATCACCCGCACGCCGGCCGGGGCCAGGCGGTTGCGCAAGCCTTGCATGAAGGCGCTCATGCCGCTCTTGGCCGAACCATACAAGTAGTTGCTCTGGCGGCCGCGGTCGCCCGCCACCGAGGACAGCACGCACAGGCAACCGGATCCTTGCTGCTCCAGGATATTGGCTGCCACAGAGAAGGTGGTGGCAATCCCCACATAATTGGAATCGATGATGTCCTTGATCGTGGCCAGCGATTGGCGTGCCTTGAGCTGGTCGCCCAGGGCGCCGGTGCCGGCAACCACGATATCGAGCCCGCCAAGTTCGTGCTGCGCGGTTTCCACCAGTTCCTGGTGCGTCGCGAAATCGCTGGTATCGAATTTATGCGTGGTGATCAGGGCTGCACCGGTGCGTATCCGCAGGTCGGCGGCGATGACGGCAAGTTCTTCGGTATTCCTGGCAGCCAGGCACACCTTGTCGTCTTTGCCGATCAGATTCAATGCCACTTGGCGCATGATGGTCGAAGTTGCGCCAAGCAAGAGGATGCGATTAGCCATTTTTACTCACCAGGTTAAGGCGTCTGGCCATGTCAGACGCGAACAGATTACGGGGATCGTAGGTGCTGCGCACGCGCTGCCACTCTTCGATGCGCGGGTACATGCGGTGGTAGGCCTGGGCCGAAACGCGGCCATCCTTGGCCAGGTAGACCCGGCCGCCGGCTGCAATGACGATTTCATCCAGTTGGTCGAGGAATGCCCACAAGCCGTCCGACACCGGGAAGTCAAACAAGGCGCTGAAGCCGTTGATCGGGAAGGACAGCATGCCGGCGCCATCGCGCACGCGCTTGATGGCAGCGAAATAAGCCGGGAATTTTTGCTTGTTGGCGAGCACGTAGTCGAGTACGCGCGCCAGCGAAACTTGCGCGCCTTCGAACGGCAGGCAGCACTGGTATTCGACGAAGCCCTTGCGGCCATAAAGCAGGTTCCAGTTTGGCAGCGCATCCCATGGGAACAGGAAGGAACGCAGGTCGGCTTTCGAGGACGGCTGGCTCCGGTGTTTCATGGAGAAGGCCAGGTTGAAGGCCTTGTTTGACCAGCGATTGAAAAATGGCGCGATCAGCCCAAGGGGGGGCGCTTTCTTGTCGTCCCAGATGCTCTGGTCCTGCGGGCCGTTCTCGAGGCTGGAGGCGATGACATAACCGCTGGCCTCGCGCTGGTTCAGGAGGTCCAGCCATGCCACCAGGTGGGTGGTGCCGGGCTGCGCTTGTACTTCGGCGATGTGTTCCAGCAGGGCGGGCACGCCTTGGAAGGGGATCGAGCGGTTGGCCGCCGTCATGCCCGGCAGCGGATGCAAGGCGACTTCCAGCTCCAGGATGATGCCTGTCATGCCCATGCCACCCAGCGTTGCATGGAACAGGTCCGCGTTGTGCTGGCGCGAACATTCGATGCGGCTGCCATCGGCCAGTAGCATTTGCATGCCGAGCACCGATTCCCCGAAGCCGCCGACTAGCCAGTGGTTCTTCGAGTGGATGTCGAACGCGGCGCAGCCGCCCAGGGTAATCTTGCTCAGTCCCGGCGTGGCAGGCAAGGTCAGGCCGCGTGGCGCGAAGGCGCGCATGACATCGAGCACCGTCACACCGGCCTCGGCGCGCAGGACCGAGCGCTCAGGATCGAACGACAGCATGCGGTTGATGCGTTCGGTGCTCGCCAGCACGCCGCCGGTGTTGAACGCGGCGTCGCCATAACTATTGCCCAAGCCACAAGCGAGGAGGGGAACGCTGGCCATCTGTTCCGGCAGCGTCAGGATATCCTGCAGGCGCTCAGGACGGTACAACGCTTGCATCGCGTGGCGGTAGTTGCCAAAGCCGTGGCGTTCGACCACTTGCAGCGGCAGATTGTCCGGCAAAGGCTTAGTCATAAGCGGCAGGCGTGCGTGCAGGACGGGACAGGGCTTTGCTGAAATCTGCCCAGCTATTGCCCTGCATCTTGCGGCGCAGCCAGCAATAACCGAGCGTGAACAGGTATAGCGAGGATTGCCCCAGCACGTCAAATTTGCTGGTGCCCTCGCTGCGGTCGCGCCACGAGTTGGCCACCACCGCAATCCGTGGCTTGGTCATCGTCGCATTGATCGACATCTCGATGGTCAGGTTGAATTTTTCGCCGTACAGCGGCTGGATCGCATCGATCACCTCGCGCCGGTAGCATTTGAACCCGTTGGTGAAGTCGTCGTAGTCGAAGCCGGTGGTCCAGCCAATCAGCCGGTTGCCCAGGCGGTTCAACAGCATCTTGAACTTCGGATAGCCTTCGACCACGCTCTCAGGCTGGAAGCGGCTGCCGAACGCACAGTCGTAGCCCTCGGCGATCTTGCCGGCAAAGCGCAGGATGTCTTCCGGCGACTCCGAACCGTCGGCCATGACGATCACCACCGCGTCGCCGGCAAAGTGCTGCAAGCCCCAGCGTACTGCCACGCCATAGCCGGCCAGCGGCGGCGTATTAACGTAACGCACGTGCGGGAATTCGCTGGACAGTCCTTGCAGCACCGATTCGGTGCTGTCTTTGCTGGCGTTGTTCACGCACAGGATTTCATACGACATTGCCGCCGCGTCCATCGCCTGGACCAGCACGCGGACAGTGGAACCGATGCTGGCTTCCTCGTTATAGCAAGGAATCAGGATGGATAAGGCAGGGGCGGCATTCGGAAGGGCAGAAGTCACGGCAAATCCATTAAAAAGATGCTTATTGACGGGTGATCAGGACGACGCCGGCCAGCACCAGCACAACACCGAGCATGGACGAGGGATGCATTGGCTCCTTGAACCAGAAGGAGGCAATCAGCACCACCAGCGCAATCGCACCCGAAGTCAGTACCGGATACACCACACCCAGCGGCAAGCGCGATACGGCAACCGTATACATGACGAATGCGAGGCCATACGACACCAGGCCAACCAACAGGGGCCAGTTAGTCAGGAACGTCATTGGCTGCGCCAGCGACGGGAGCTGGAACGGCGGCTGGCTGGCAAGTTTCAGCATCACGCTGGCCAGGGCATTGAGCACAATGGCGAAAAGCACGGTAAGCCAGATCATTGCTGCCCTTGTGCCGTGATGCCATCGCGATAGGCCTTGCTCGCGCACTGCAGCGCGCGCTCGATGGCCACGATATGTGCTTCCGTGTTGCTGGCCACCATTTCGATGGTCACCACATGGGCCGGGAGCGCCGCCGCAAGAAGCGGTCCGATGCGATGGTGATCGGTATCGGCATCGCCCAGCGTGACAAGGTTGCGTTCGCTGGCATGAAGATGGCCGATCAGGTCGGCGTACTCGCGCAGCACCTGGGCCGGGTCTTCGCCATTGATGGTCAGTGCGCCGGTATCGAACTGCATCTTGACCGCAGGATGGGCAACCGCGCGCACCACCGCCGCGGTTTCCGCTGCGGTGGTCATGAAGTTGGCGCCGTAACAGCTAGGATTGGGTTCCAGGCAGATGGTCACGCCGCGCTCCTGCGCGATCGCGCCCAGGCGGCGGAAAAACGGTACCGCCACCGCCAGCGCCTGTTCATCGCTCAAGCTGCTGCGATCACGGTTCTTTGGCGAACCGAATACCAGGCGCGTGGCGCCCAGGCCCGCGCCGATGCGGCATACCGCATCCAGGTGCTCCAGCATGGCATCTTGCGAGCTTGCGTCGCCGAACACATTCAGGCCGCTGGTACCGAACAGCAGGGCTTGCATGCCAGTCAGCTCGATGCCGCGTGACGACCACCACGAGCGTACGACAGCAATGTCGTCCTCGCTGGCCTTGGCTGGGTCGGGAAAATATTTGCCGGGCGCGATGTCGATGGCGTCCACCGCGTAACGCTTGAGCAGTTCGGCGACGGCCTCGTCTTCAGCGGTATCCCACGCGATATTGGAAATGGACAGCCTCATGCTGCAGCCCCGGCCGCCGGCAGTGTGCGCGGTTCAGACTGTGCATAGGAGCGCACTGCCTGGATGGTCTCGCGCGCACTGTATTGATAGCCTTCCTTGCCGCCGAACAGCGCAGCGTGGCGGGTGCGCATATCATAGCGGGCCGCAGCGCCTTCCTTAGGCTGGTTAAACGGCACGCCGAAGCCTTGCTCGGACAAGTCGGCAACGCTGACCGGTTCCGCGGTCAGGTGCAGCAGCTTGATCCCCGCTGTCAGTGCGACCTGGATGTCGTACCAGAGGTTGACCATTGGGTAGAACTGAAAAACGCCGCGGCTATCGATCGCGCCCACATTGTTCTGGTTCAGGAAGTCGAAAATGACATTCTTGCGCAGGTCGGGACCGACCAGGCCTGGCAAGCGGACAATCAGGTGATTCGGGAAATGGCTGGCAACAAACTGTTCAAGGCGATACCGGTTCAAGCCATAAGCGTGCAGCCCGGCTTCCGTCACTGGGGAGTCTTCGTCGACCCCCTGCGGAGCGCCGAACACGTCGACAGTGCTGATGAGGATGAAGGTCTTGCAGCGGACGGTCTTGAGGTGGTTGATCAGGCCATCGATCTTGGCGCGGTCGGCTTCCGGGTCGCGGTTGGCGATCCATTTTTGTGCCGGAGCGCCGGCGCACACCAGGGTGTCGAATTCGCGCCCGGCAATCTGGTCAATGTCGGTGGAGCGGAATTGTGCGCCGAACGTGGTCTGGCGCAGCAGGGTGCCGCCGACGAAACCGCTGTGGCCGATAAGTGCATTGGTCATGCTGAACTCCTTAGGTCGGATGTGCCCGCAGCGGGAACAAAATGTTCGGCGTCGAGCTTTTCAAGCACATCGTAGATATTGTCGATTTTGCCGCCGAGTACCGAGTAGCAGCCTGGCAGTTCGGCGTGTTTTTCGAACAGGATAGGGCGGCCGTCATCGCCTTCGTTTTTGACTAGGACGGTTTTCACCTCGAACAGCGAGTCGGCGTAGCGCGCCTGTGCCATGCTTGGCAGGTAGCGGGCCACGTCGCGTACCATACGATCGACACGGGTCGCGCGCGCGTAGTTGCTGAGCTTACCGTACGGATCGAGGCTTGGTGCATCGGCCCAGTGCAAGTGGGGCGTATAACGTACGTGCGACAGTGTATGCAGCTGGCGCGCCGGGAACGGCATCATCGAGAAGAACGGGCCGTCCATGACTGTAATGCCCAGTTCCTTGAGTACCGGCGGGACATCCATCAGCGCCATCTCGGTGATTTCCTGCTTCAAGCGCGTTTGCGTGCCAGGGAAATCGCCGGCAAATTGGTTGAGCCCGCTGTACGTGCAGTTGAATACATAGCCGCACGTCACTTCGCTGATTCCGTGGCGATCGTCCAGCCTGACTTTCGAGGTTTGATCGGGGCCGCGTGAAATCTCCATGACGCGGGTTTCGAACCGCAGCTCGACGGCGCATTCTTCGAGTTCCCGCTTGGCCCAGGCTGCCAGCTTGCTTGAGTCGAAGGCATATTCTTCGACTTCGAACACGCCTTCGATCAGGCGCGGCTCGAACAGGTTCAGCAGGGCAGGGTCAGCCGGGCGGATCGGCGCCCCGATTTCCCGGCAAAACCGCTCGAACTGCTTGGTGGTGACTTTGGAGTTGCGGCGCGCAATTGCATACAGCTTGGTGAAGTCTTGTTTGACCACTTGCGGCCAGTCGCGCACGAATCTTGGCAGGTTGATGCGGCTGCGGTAGGCGGTGGTGAAGCTGCGCGGATAGTGGTAGCCATTATGCACACGGGCCTGGTTGTGATACGATGCCCGCTGCATCAGTGCCGTCTCGCGTTCGACCAGCAGCACGCGCTGCAGGCCGCGCTGCCTGGTCAGGTAGATCGCAATGGCCGCGCCGTAAAAACCGCCGCCAACGATGACCGCGTCGTACTGTACCGCCGCCGCCATCAAGCGACTCGTTCCGCGTGTGCCGCCGCAGTTGCCGCCGGCGTTGCGCCGACCACTTCGATATTGAGTTTCTCGCGCTGGGTCAGGCGGGCGCTGGTGAATTCCTGGCCCACGTGATACAGCGGCCCTTCATTGGAAAGGCTGGCCATGTGCAGGATGTATTCGCCGAGCACCAGCAGCACCAGCGAAATCAGGAAGAACATGCCGGATTGCTGCAGCGACAAACTGACCCAGCCCGGCGCGATCGAGGTCTTGAACAGGCCGATGGCGACCACATAGACTGAGTAGACCAGGTTGGCTACGGCACCAAACAGGGATAAGGCAGTCACCAAGCGCATCGGCGCGCGTGTGGTCGACACCAGCAGGCGCATGCCGCGGTCGATGCTGTCCCACAAGTTCTTCGAGGACGGTAACGTAGGCTGCGCGCTGTACTCAAGATACTCGCGGGCGAAACCACCGGTAGCGGGCAGGTGGCGGTAGGTCATGGCAGGCTGCGGGTGTTGCAGGATGAAGTTGACCACCCGTTTGCTGAGCACGCGGTATTGCGGCGCATCCTTGGCCAGGTGGATGCCGTTAAACCATTTGTAGAGGGAGTTGAACACCGCAAAGGCGCTGCGGTAGGCCAGGCCGTGTACCGGGGCCTGTGCGTTGCGCGCGAACACCACGTCGGCGCCGCTGACGGCTTTGTCCAGCATCTCGGGGAGGAAGCCGATATCGTCGACCAGGGGATCGATTACGGTGACAAAGTCGCCCAGCGCGTTTTCCAGGCCGACCCAGGAGGCGGTGTCGGCATCGACTTCCTTGGTCAGGGCATATACTTGCAGGTTTGGCAAGCCCGATTCGCCGGTCAGGTTTTTCAGCTTGCTGACGCTGTTGTCGTCGGATGCATTATCGACAATGATGAGCTCGTAGTCGCTTACCAGGGGCGCAATCTTGGCCGCCGCGTGTGCAAGGATTCCTTCAATTCGTTCGGACTGGTTGCGTACTACAAAAACCACCGATAGAAAAACCGGGAAAAACGCCATTTAAAAGAACCTCCTTAGACGCGAACGGAAGACGTGGCTATCCCGTTTGCATAAATAACATTAAATTTTAAGTGAGCCGGCACTTGGTGTCAATCGAGCCGTGCCGGCCACTTGGACGGCGTTTGAGTGCTGTCAAACTGACCATTTTTGCTCACCAAATACCAGGGCCAATGGTAGGATGACGGCCTCGCGACCTCCCCCTGTGCAACACGGCGAACCCGTACGAATAAAAATGACCGATAAAAAGCTGCTTGCATTCACCTTGGGTTTGGCCGCTTTCCTGGTGTATTTCTCCTTCCTATGGCAAGGCGCAACCGGCTATAACTTATCGGACGAAGGTTTCCTTTGGTATGGCGTGCAGCGCGTGCTGGCTGGCGAGGTGCCGCTGCGCGACTTCATGGCCTATGATCCCGGGCGCTATTATTGGTCGGCCGCACTGCTCAAGCTGGCCGGCGCCGACGGCATCATCGCCCTACGCGCAGCAGTCGCGCTGTTCCAAGCGATCGGCCTCGCGACCGCACTATGGTTGATCATGGCTGCTGGCCGCGGCCGGCAACTGGCCTACCTGGTGGTGTGCGGCATCACCTTGCTCATGTGGATGTGGCCGCGCCATAAATTGTTCGATGCCACCCTCTCGATACTGCTGGTCGCGGCGCTCAGCTATCTGGTTCGGCAACCCGATGCCCGGCGCTACTTCGTGACTGGGCTGTGCGTTGGCCTGGCCGCTGTTTTTGGCCGTAACCACGGCATGTACGGCGCGCTAGCCAGCGCAGGCGTGATCATCTGGCTGTCACTGCGCCGAAGCGAAGGTCCGACACTGCTGCGCGGCGCTGTACTGTGGGCGTGCGGCGTCGTAGCAGGGTTTGCGCCCGTGCTGCTCATGCTATTGCTTGTGCCCGGGTTCAGCCAGGGTTTCTGGGACAGCGTCCTGCTGCTGTTTGAAGCTGGCGCCACCAACCTGACGTTGCCAGTCCCTTGGCCCTGGAAGGTCCAATGGGCCGGGCAGGCCACCGGCGACGCGCTGCGCGCATTCCTGATCGGACTGTTCTTTGTCGGCATGCTGGCTTATGGGCTGCTGTCGATCGCGTGGGTGGTGTGGAGGAAGTGGCGCAATCAGTTCGTCGAGCCGGTTTGCGTCGCGACCGCCTTTCTGGCATTGCCATACGCGCAGTACGCTTTGTCGCGCGCCGATATCGGCCATTTGGCGCAGAACATCTTCCCGCTCATGATAGGTTGCATGGCGCTGCTGGCCACGCAGGCCCGCAAGGTGAAATGGCCTGCTGCCGCCCTGTTGTGCATGTCCAGCATTTGGGTCATCTTCGTCTATCACCCTGGCTGGCAAGCACGCAACAGTGGACAGTGGACTAAACTTGATTTGTCCTCCGACCGTCTGCTGGTCGATCCCGATACGGTCAACAACGTGGCGATGCTGCGTTCGCTGGCGGTCCGTTACGTCCCGGACGGGCGTGCACTGGCGGCAATGCCGTTGTGGCCGGGCGCCTACGCTACGTTGGGCCGCAAGGCGCCGGTATGGGATATCTATCCGCTGTTTCCGCGCTCGGCCAGAGTTGAGCAGGGGGAGATTGAACGTATGAAGCAAGCCCGTACCAGCATGGTCTTCATACTTGACGTCGCGCTCGATGGTCGCGACGAACTGCGCTACCAGCATACCCATCCGCTGACTTACCGCTACCTGCAGAATGATTTCACGCGCATTGACGGCGGCCCGAACCCGGCGTACCAGGTGTATGTCGCCAATGATTTGCTCAAATGATGGGCCTGGCTTTGCGTCAAGTGAAATCCTGGCTGCCTGTTGACAGCTACCGTATTGCCTGCGCGCTTTACCTGCTGCTGTTCGTCCTGCTCACATTTAATTACTGGGGGCGCGGCGAGGTGATCGCCCCCTACCGCCAGCATGCCGAACTGGGGCTGGCCGATCGCGTGGATGCACAGCATCGCGAAAACCGGAAATTCAGCGATTTCGCCAATGGTTACATACCCGAGGTGCAGCCGCAGGTCGCCCACACCGGCCCGGGCTGGCTGCCCCTGTGGAGCAAGCAGAATGAAATAGGGCGCCCGCTGTTTCATACCTCCGGTTTCAGCGTCGCCTATCCGCCTTCCTGGATCATCTCTCACCTGTGCGATAGTCCGTGGCGCTTCATGACAATCCTGTCGCTGTCGCTGGTCTTCCTGTCCGGCCTCTTTGTGCTCTGTTTTTGCCGGGAGACCGGTATCGCGCCGATGGCCGGCCTGATCGCTGGATGCAGCCTGGCCTTTTCGCCCTTCCTGACCTATTGGCTGACTTTTCCGATGTTCGGCGCTGCGTTGTGCTGGAGCGCCATGGGATTGTGGGGGCTGGCGCGACTGGCCCGTAAAGCCGACCTGGCCAGTTGGAGCATCCTGGCTTTCAGCGCTTACAGCCTGCCGATGACGGCCTATCCCCAAATGGTCGTGTACCACGCTTACTTGCTGGCGGGGTATGGCTTGGTGATATTGTGGCGGCAACTTCGCAAGGACCGCTCCCTTGCCTTACGTTACCTGCTACTGGCCGCCAGTGCGGCGCTACTGGGTGGTGCCTTGGCCTTGCCGGTTTATCTCGATGTGGCCGGCGAGGTGAAAGAATCGCTGCGGGTGATGCCGCCAGTGTCCTTCTTCACGGTGGTCCTGCCGCGCTTTGCCACTGCGCTGGACGCCTTCAAGTTTGTTGCATTCGGGACGGTTCCGGAGCTGTTCGGCGAGCCGGCCGGCGCCGCCTTCCCCTACGCTTACAACGCTATCAGCGTCACGCTGCCGGTGCTGTTCTTTGCCGTAGCCGCATTGTTTACCCGCCTGCGCCAGCATTGGGGATGGTGGTTGGCGGTCTTGTGCATTTGCCTGTTGACGTTCGTCGATGCGATCTATACGTTTGGCGTCCAGCACCTGGGCCTGAACCTGTCGCGCACCAATCCTCTCTGCTGCCTGCTGCTGCCACTGACCATCATCACGGCCTATGGGGTCGATGGCTTGCTCAAAGATCCGCTCGGGGCTGGGCGCTCACGCGCCGTGTTGCTTGCGGCCGCTGTGGCAGCAGCGGTGCTGCTTGGCGCGTTCGTGCTGAGCCGGACAACCGGCATGCCGATCCGTCCGCGCGTGCTGGGCGCCATGGCTGTCATGCTGGTCCTGTTGCTGTGGCAGCTCAGGAGCAAGCATCCGGCATGGCCGCTTGCCGCGACGGCCATGTCGCTGGTGATCACCACGGCGCCGCTGATGTTGCATCAGGACCCACGGCAAATTGCGACCTCGTCCCCGCTGGCCGAGACAATTCGTGCCGGGTTGACGGCGGGCGCGCGCTTTGCCGTCGCCGCGCCAGGCTTGCCGGTATTGCCGCCGAACCTGAATGCCAGCGTCGGCCTGCCCTCTGTCCATAGTTACAACAGCCTTTCGTCACGCCGCTACCACACCTTGATGGATGCGCTTGGCGGTGACGTGTTGACGTTTGGCCGCCTGAATAGCAGCATCGCTCCGGACTATGGGTCAGCCATGTTCTGGATGACTAACGTTGGCGCGATATTGTCGGCAACGCCCCTTGCGCATTCGAACCTGCGCTTGCTGGGCGACGAAGCTGGCATCCATGTCTACCAGGTGCTGGACCGGATGGGCGAAGCGATCCAGGTGGTGGCCGGCAGCGCTGAAGGCGCGCACGACTTGGTGCTGGAGGACCCGCGCGGCTTGCAGCGCTTGCCTGCGGCGAAACGGCTCGACCAGACCGACGTGCTGGAATTCGATGTCACGCCGGGCCAGGCATCCTGGCTGGTTCTGAGCCAAAAGTATCATCGCGACTGGCAGGCCCAGGTGCTCGCCGGCGGCACCTGGCGCGAGGCGCCAACCGGCCAGGTCAATGGCGTGTTCCAAGGGGTGAAGCTGGCACCGGACGCCACGCAGGTTCGGCTGCGGTTCATGCCGTTTGTACGGTATGCGTGGATTGCCCATGCATTCTGGCTGCTGGTACTGGCGCTGCTGCTGGCGCGCCGGCTGCGGGGCCGGGAGATATAATCCATACCCCCGCGAATAGACTATCCTGATGAAAAAAGCAGCAATCCTGCAATCGAACTACATTCCTTGGAAAGGTTATTTTGACCTGATCGCCGCCGTCGACGATTTTATCCTCTACGACGACATGCAATTTACCAAGAACGATTGGCGCAACCGCAACCTGATCAAGACGCCCAGCGGGGTGCAATGGTTGACCGTGCCGGCCGGGCAGGATATCCGCCGCCGCATTCGCGACGTCGGCCTGCCGGACAGTTCCTGGCAACGCAAGCATTGGACAGCCTTGCAAAACAATTACGCGCGGGCTCCTTTCTTCAAGGAAGTCGCGGAATGGCTGGCGCCGATCTATCTGTCCGAAACGCACGACAACCTGTCCGCGCTGAATCGGCGCTTGATCGTGGCCATTTGCAGTTACCTTGGCATTCGCACCAGGATCCATAATTCCTGGGATTTCACCTTGGGCGAAGGGCGCACCGAGCGCCTGGTATCGCTTTGCCAGCAGGTCGGTGCCAGCGAATATGTCTCCGGGCCGGCAGCCAAGGAGTATATGGATGAGCCTTTGATGGAGGCTGCCGGCATCAAGCTGACCTGGTTCGATTACGCCGGTTATCCGCCCTATCCACAGCGCTGGGGGGAGTTTACCCACCATGTTAGTATTGTCGATTTGCTGTTCAATTGTGGACCCGATGCGGCCCGTTACATGAGGTATGTTGGTCAATGAAAATGTCGATTGTCGCCACGCTGTACCAGTCAGCGGCTTACATCAGCGAGTTTCACCAGCGCGCCAGCGCGGCGGCACGCGCGCAGGTCGGCGATGACTACGAGATCGTGTTCGTCAACGATGGCTCGCCGGATGCGAGCCTGGCATTGGCAGTCCAGCTGAGCGCCCAGGATTCGCATGTCGTGGTGGTCGACTTGTCGCGCAACTTCGGCCACCACAAGGCCATGATGACGGGATTGGCGCATGCCCGCGGCGAGCGCGTGTATTTGCTGGACGTCGACCTGGAGGAAGATCCCGAGTGGCTCGCGTCGTTCTGCGCCCAGCTCGATACCGACGGCTGCGACGTCGTGTACGGCGTTCAGGAAGCGCGCAAGGGGGGATGGTTCGAGCGCTGGAGCGGACAATGGTTCTGGTCACTGTTCAATGCATCCACCGGGCTCGGCTTGACGCCCAATATCGTCACTGCACGGGTCATGACGCGCCGTTATGTCGATGCCCTGTTGCTGCACGACGAGCGCGAAGTATTCATGGCCGGCCTGTGGCATATCACCGGTTTCGACCAGCGCGCCCAGGTCGTCAGCAAGAAAGCCCGGTCCGGCTCGAGCTATACCTTGCGCAAGAAGATTGCGTTGCTGGTCAATGCCGTGACCTCGTTCAGCAACGCGCCCCTGATCGGGATTTTCTATCTCGGCGCCGGCATCTCCCTGCTTGCCGGGGCATATACGTTGTTCTTGCTGCTTAACTGGCTGTTGTGGTCCAAGCCGATCAGCGGCTGGACTTCCGTGATGGCCTCGATCTGGATGCTGGGCGGCCTGGTGATCTTCTTTATCGGCCTGGTTGGGGTCTATCTGTCGAAAATGTATTCGGAGACCAAGCGCCGCCCCTACACCATCGTCAGGCGGGTGTATGGTCGCTGATCACCGCAAGCGTGTGGTATTCCTATGCTCTGGTGGTGGCGGCAACCTGCGCTTCATCCATCAGGCCATGGCCCAGGGCTGGTTTGGTGCAGTAGCACTGGCAGCGGTGATCACCGACCGGGAATGCCCGGCCAATGCGTTTGCCAGAAGCGTGGGTATTCACGAAACCTGCATCGATTTCAGTGACGCCGGCCAGGCGGCATTGTTGGCGGCATTGGATGCCTTCCAGCCCGATCTGGTCATCACCACGGTACATCGGATCTTGGCCGGTGCGGTGACCGACCAATATCGCGGCCGCCTGGTCAATTTGCATTACTCGCTGCTGCCGGCATTTGGCGGCGCTATCGGCGCGCGCCCTATCCGCGATGCGCTGGCCTTTGGCGTGCGTTTTGTCGGCGTCACGGTGCATGATGTCGACGAGACGCTGGATGGCGGCAAGCCCCTGGTGCAAGCCGTGATTCCGGTGCGCGACGGCGACGACGCGGACCAGCTGATGGACCTGGTATTCCGTTGCGGCTGCCTGGCCTTGGCGGCGGGCGTCAATCTGCGCCTGCGCGGGCAGGATGCCGATGTCCAGGCCCAGGCTGGTGAAGAAGCGGTACTGCTCAAGCAGCGCTTGTGCATGTTCAGTGAAGCGGTGAGCGGCTTCCCGCAGATCGCGTCCGAAGCGTTTTGGACAGCCTTGCGCGGCGCCCCTGTATCCGCATGATGCGCTGGCTGGGAATGGAGCGTATGCGAGAGTCGCATGCGCAATTGTTGCGTTACCTGCTGGTCGGTGCACTGAGCAACAGCGTCGGCTACCTGGTATTTTTGCTGATCGCCTGGTGGGGCGGCGCACCCAAGGTGGCGATGACGCTGGTCTATGTTACTGGCGCGCTGACCGGCTTTGTTGGAAACAGGAACTGGACTTTTCGCGACCGCAGCGGGACTGGCCGCAGCGCGTTTTATTATTTTCTCGCGCATGGATCCGGTTATAGCTTGAATTGGCTGCTGCTGTACGTATTTGTCGACCGCTTTGGCTACCCGCATCAGGTAGTGCAGCTCGCGGCAATGGTGATAGTGGCGTTGGTATTGTTTGTCGAACTTAAATATCTCGTATTCCGGGAGAAAGGGTAAGGCGTTCGTCCCATGCAGATCGGATTCAAACCCCACTATTTCGAAGAACTGGCCGCGGTGGAGGCCAGGAATTTCTGGTTCCGGTCTCGTAACAAGCTGATACTCTGGGCTTTACGCGCGTATCAGCCGGGCATGCGTTCCTTCCTCGAGATTGGCTGTGGGACGGGGTTTGTATTAAGCGCGGTTGCCGCGCAGTTTCCGCAAGCGCGCATGGCTGGCAGCGAGCACCTGGCCGAAGGGCTGGACTATGCGCGGCAGCGCGTGTCGCGCGCCGAATTTTCCCAGATGGATGCACGCGCCATGCCGTACCGTGAGGAGTGGGACGCGATCGGCGCATTTGACGTCATTGAACATATTAAAGAAGACAAGCTGGTCCTGGATCGCATCCACGCGGCGCTGAAGCCGGGCGGCCATGTTTATATCACGGTGCCCCAGCATCGCTGGTTGTGGAGCGCGGTCGATGAGTATGCCTGCCATGAGCGGCGCTACACGGCCGCTGAGTTGCATCACAAGGTCGCTGCGGCCGGATTTGAACTGGTGCGCAGCACTTCGTTTGTCAGCCTGTTGCTGCCGATGATGCTGGCATCGCGCCTGGCGATGCGCGGCAAGAAAGACATCAGCGGCGACGATATCGCCGGCTTGCGTGTGCATCCCGTGTTGAACCGCCTGCTCGAAGTTGTGCTCAGCTTCGAACTGGCCTGGATACGCTGTGGCGGCTCCTGGCGATTGGGGGGCACGCGCTTGTTGGTGGCAAGGAAATCGAGCAGCATTGAAGAAAAGCAGAAGGAATATTCGCATCATGAGTGACAAACAGATCCCATTCAACTGGCCTTACATGACGGGCAAGGAATTGCATTACATTGCCGAGGCCCATTTCAATGGCCGCCTGGCTGGCGATGGACCATTTACCAAGCGCTGCCATGCGTGGCTGCAGCAGCGTACCGGCAGCAGCAAGGCACTGCTGACCCATTCCTGTACCGCCGCACTGGAGATGGCTGCGCTATTGCTCGATATCCGGCCCGGCGATGAGATCATCATGCCGTCCTATACCTTCGTCTCGACGGCCAATGCCTTTGCGCTGCGCGGTGGGGTGCCGGTGTTTGTCGACGTCCGCGCCGATACCCTGAATCTCGACGAGCGCCTGATCGAGGCGGCCATTACGCCGCGCACCCGCGCCATCGCCGTGGTGCATTACGCCGGTGTCGCCTGCGAGATGGACACCATCATGGACATCGCCCGCCGCCACGGCCTGGCCGTGGTGGAGGATGC
The DNA here is from genome assembly GCF_900113115.1 of Duganella sp. CF458. GTDB lineage: Bacteria > Pseudomonadota > Gammaproteobacteria > Burkholderiales > Burkholderiaceae_D > Rugamonas. The sequence continues at coordinate 221,281 of NZ_FOOF01000009.1, forward strand.
CGCCCAGGGCGTGATGGCAACGTACAAGGGGCGCGCGCTGGGCGCCATCGGCGATCTGGGTGCCTATAGTTTCCACGAAACGAAGAACGTCATCGCCGGCGAAGGCGGCGCCTTGCTGGTGCGCGATCCAGAGCTGGTGTTGCGTGCCGAGACGGTCCGCGAGAAAGGCACAGACCGCAGCCGCTTCTTCCGCGGCGAAGTCGACAAATACACCTGGCAGGAAGTGGGATCGTCATTCCTGCCGGGCGAACTGGTGGCTGCTTTCCTGTGGGCGCAGCTCGAGCAGGCCGATGCCATCACCCGCGAAAGGCTGGCGCGCTGGGAGTACTACCACGATCTTCTGGAGCCACTGGAACTGTGCGGTGCGCTGCGGCGCCCGGTGATCCCGGCCGAATGCGAGCACAACGCGCACATGTATTACGTGCTGCTCGATCCTGGCCTGGACCGCCAGGCGGTGCTTGACGAGCTCAAGCGCAACGGAATCGGTGCAGTGTTCCACTACGTCCCTTTGCATTCGTCACCTGCCGGCCAGCGCTATGGCCGCGCCCACGGCCGCCTCGAGGTGACCGACACACTGTCGGAACGCCTGGTGCGCCTGCCGCTGTGGATGGGGATCACGCCACATCAACAGGAAAAGGTGGTGGAAGTGCTGACTGCCAGCGTCAAGCGTTCGGGCCACCTGGCCTGCGCCAGCTAACCCTACGGGGCTACTTGCTTATTCAATCCCTATTTGTCCCGAGAGCGGCCTGGAGTCGATCTATGGCGGCGCGCAGCGTTGACCAATCGAGGAAAGCCCGTCGCTCATAGTAGAGAGGACCAGCGTGCGGTTGCGCCGCGAGGCGCTGGCCATCGACGCGCTGCAGTTGCTGGGCTCCATCGAAGAGATAGTGCAGGCAGACGAAGGGGAACAGTCCTACCCAGCTACGCCATTGTGATGGATAGGCAAGGCAAAGACGGAGGTAGCGCAAGCGGTCCACCCATCCAACCGCTTGCCGCTCCACCGGGCCATTGCCGGGCAGGGGAGACAGCACGCGAAACATCGGGCCGCGATAACCTTCTCCCTGGTAGAGCGAAAACTGCCTGATGATATCGAGCCGGCCTCGCATGGCCGGCACATGCAGCGTGATCGCATGCAGCAGGTCGTGGTCAGGGTGTCCTCCCTCCCAGGCCGGCACGTAACAGGAAACAATCTCCGGGTGGGAAGCGATAAACGCATTGAGCCATTCGGCCAAGTCTTCCACGCGCGTATGCAAGAGGCCATCGGCAATGCCCAGCTCCTGGCCAACAAACAATATGGCGTCCGGTGCGACTCCCAGCCGTTGGAGAACGGCATGCGATTCCGCGTTGCGGCGCAGCGGGTCAGCAGTAGTCGAGCCGTCTGTCACAAAGATGCAAAAGACTCTCCGGCCGGCCCGCCGCTCCTGCTCGATTTGATAGAACACGCCAAACTCATCGTCTTGATGCGGAAACAGGAAAAGAGCAAGTGGGGAACCGGAATCAGTACGCATCGAAGTCAATGAACCCAAGGAAAACCGCGTCAGGGTCGATGGCCTTTATCCGCCCTGTCAGCGAGCGATAGATCAGGTTAAGGGGCGAAGGGCGCAAGCGCTTGGGAATAGCTATGTAGAGCGCGCGACGCTGCCAGGCAGGCGGCACCTGGCCGAGGAATAGCCGAAGCGGTGAGATCGAAGCCGCCTTGCTCTCCTTCGGCGCGATCAGGTCCACTTCCGCCGCCGCCATCATGGGGACGCCAGGCACCGCGGCCAGAAGTGTCGTGCGGCTTTTGCATGCCCTGGCGCTGATGGGATTGACAGGACAGGCGCAGCGCCAAGCCAGGGCCTGTTCACTCCAGATCCGCCGGAACTGCAGTGACGACGTGTCTTGCGAGAAGTTGATCCCTAAAGGGCCGACACCTACGCTGGCTTGCAAAGGCCCGACCAGCTGGAAACCCAGTTTGCGGGTGAACCCTGGCGTACTGTTGGCATTGGCCACACCATACACGGAATCGTAGCCGAGCTCTGCACCTGCAGCGTAAGTAAGTTCGGCCAGTTTCGTAAACAAGCCCTTGCCTTGATATTCCGGATGAGTCGCTGTGTTAAGCGACAACAGAACCGGCACCTCCTCGCTGCCGATTTTTGCCCGCGCTGGAATGCAGACGTAGTGGGCTGCCAGGCGTTCCCCATCGCGCGCATCAAAACCGACAACCTGGCCGTCAGGATTGCAACGATATAACCAGTCGAGATAGTCCCGGTTGAATTTGTCGACGCCAGGGAAGCAATCGGCGAACAAGCGGACATACTCAGCATATGCCGCCTCATCGCATCGAACAGGAGTGAACTCCATTATTTGAATACCCAGTGTTTGCTTAACAGGAAGCCGTTCCCTGCAACGAGCGGCAAGGATATCACCTTCCCCAATACCGGCATCTCCAGCCAATATTGGAACAGCGACACGCACAACATTGTCATGAGATAGTTGATCAGCACGACACCCATGAAGCGGACCAGCGTGGCGTGGGAATAGCGGGCCTTGAAAGTCAGGCAGGTATGCAGCGCAAAATTGGCGGCCAAGCCTGCCGCGAAGCCAGCCGAGGCTGCAATCATATAATGCAGGCCGAGCCTGCCCAGCAGTTCCATCAGGCCTACATCGATCACGGCGCACGTGACGCCAACCAGGACGAACACCAGGAACTGGTTCATCCCTCTGCCGCGGTTTGCCGCGCCAGGATCAGCCACGATGGATACGTCGCCTTGGCACAGAGGCGATGTCATAGGAGATAAAGGCCAGCGTCAGTTGCAAGCCTATCATTGCCGGCATCGCAGCAAGCATGACGGTACCCGCCGGTGTGGCGATTCCCGTTTGAGCAGACTTTGCCCAGTGATAGACGCCGTAAGTAAAGCCGAAACCCAACAGCCCGAGTCCGCATGGCAGTTCAATGGAAGCCAGGGACATATCGCGCAGATAATAATTATAGAAAATCCGCTTGGAGAGATTCCGCGCGTGCTTTACAAGAAATTCCCCGATGATCTTGGAAATCTTCAGGTTGCTGACTTCATCGCCATATTTGGCCTCCATCGGCACATCGACGGCGACTGCGCGCAGGGTATTTAGCCTGAAGAGCATGTCTGTCTCGAAGAAATAGCGTTGGCTGATCTTATGGAAAGGCAAATGACGTGCTACGTCGGCATGGATGGCGGTGTAACCGTTGGTTGGATCGAACAGATTCCAGTAACCGGACGACAGCTTGCACATCAGCGAGAGCACCGCATTGCCAAACAAGCGCATTTTAGGCATCAAGCGAACGTCTTCGAGATCGAAGAAGCGATTTCCCTTGGTGTAATCCGCCTCTCCAGCAATAATCGGCGCAACGAAATCCGGAATCAAGGCGGGGTCCATCTGGCCGTCGCTATCGATCTTGACCATGATGCCCATGCCATCGTCTATCGCAGCCTGATAGCCGGTCATGACCGCCCCGCCTACCCCCTTGTTTTCAGCATGCTTGATTACAGTGACCCGATGATCCTTGCAGTTGTTCTCGACATATTCACCTGACTTGTCGGGGCAGGAGTCATCGATAACATAGATGCGTTTAACCTCAGGGCCAATGCCGTCGATCACATCCAAAATGTGATTGCGTGCCTTGTAAGTCGGTATGACGACGGCGATTCCTGAATTTTTCCCCATGAGGTTGCCTTAAGTTATATGCATCTGCCAAAGATGTCATTCTATCCGGGAGGAGGCTGTAGCGGCGTAGGGGGCGATCCGAGGTTGACAGAGTCATAAACGAAAACGCCGACTGCAAGAGTCGGCGTTTTCACTTTTTATTCTTGGTGGCCCGGGGCGGAATCGAACCACCGACACAAGGATTTTCAATCCTCTGCTCTACCAACTGAGCTACCAGGCCAAGGCGCGCAATTATAGCAGAGGAAATTCCCGTTTGCCAAGGACTCGACCTGGCAACCTGCTGGGTTGTTATAAAAGCAGTATTTCCGGAGAATTACTGGTCCACTCTCTCTTTCGCTAGGGGTTCGCCAATTTGGTACAAGGACACTGGCCCCGCCTGATGTACCAGCCTAAAAAATTGCGCGAAGCCTGGTTGGGTACTGATGCCCGGCCAGCGTTCGGTATGGATCAGCAGGCTGGAGTAACCGGCATGGCGCAAGGCCTTGGACAGGTCGGCTGGAGCCAAGCCGCCAAAATCCCGATAACGTCCCGGACCGAAATGGTCGCCCCCAGTTCGCTGTGGCGCGTAATAGAGCGATTCTTCCAGGCCAAACTGATAGGTTCGACCCATCGGATGTTCACGCAAATAGGCCAGCACCGGGTAGCCGGTGATTTCCCGTTGCAATATCGCCTCTCGGGCGACCGCAGTCGGTGCCACCATTTTCCAGCTCTTGCCGCCCCTCTTCAGCGCAAAAGGCAGTACGGCCAGAAGCGCCACGATGATGCAGGCCGCTGCTGCCCTGCTTTGCAGCCTGGATTGCGACCCGCCACCAAACCGGCTGCACACCGTCACAAATAAGCAGTGCCATACGGCGGCGGCCAATAGCGCCAGCACGGGATAGAACGGCATCAGGTAGCGCGGGTAGCGCGAAGTCAGCAACCAGACTGCCAAGCCTGTGCCGGCAAAGATCATGGCGCCGGGCGCGCCCGGCAGGCGCCGCACTTTGGCGATCAATGGCGCCAGCAGTGCTGGCCAGATAACCCAGCTTGGCATACCCGCGTTGCGCTTGACGTCTTCAATCTGGAACTGATAATCCGCCAGGTTCCAGTCGCTGAAGCCGAATACTTTGCCCCCAATAGGATTGAACGGGTCGCCTGTCATCACGTAGTTCCTTACATACCAATATGCGCAAGGCAGGAGCAGGCTGACTGTGGCAATGAGCCAGTTGCGGGGCGCGCGCGTGCGTATCAGCAAAGCGACCGCCATCAGGGGCAGTACCTGCAGTGCCTGGTATTTGCTGCCTGCAGCAACGCCCAGCAAGAAGGCTGCCGCAGCCAGCAATACACCGCGCTGGGGTTGCTGTTGCCATTGATGGAAGGCTAGGCAGCCGGCGAAAACAAAGAGCATGACGCTGGTGTCCAGCATCGCGCCATCAAATTCGTTGCGCACCAGGCTGAGTAAGATGATGGCGGCGATGGTGGCTATGCTTTGGCCGGCATAGCGCTTGCCGGCCAGGTAGACCAAGGCAGCGCAGAGCCATGCAGCCAGTGCGTTGATCAGGTGGGGCATTACATCGTCATAGACGATCATCGCCGCACTGAAGAGCAGATTCGTGTTGAAAGGGTGCCAAGGCGTGCGCAGCCAGTCGTTAACGCCAAGCCTGCCGTTCAGGACCCATTGCAGGGCGTGTGGCAAGTGGCTCTGCACTTCATCCCAGGCCAGCGGCGGGCCCAGCGGGTCGATGAGTGTCGGCAGGAGCAGCAAGGCGAATAGCAGCAGCGTGCCGCGTTCAGTCCAGTTTGCGGCATGCCAGCGCTGAGTCATCGAGGGGCCGCTGCGTGCCGGTAGCGCGCGCCATTCCAGCACGCACAGACAGAGACCGAGCACCAGCGTAGCCGCTACCGGTATCAAGCGCAGCTGCCCAGCGACTGCCAGCAACTGCATGGCATAGATATACAGGCCGATGCCGAATGCTGCCGCAATGCCATGCCACGGCAGTGCCCCGTCGGCTTCGCTTTGGGCCGCGCCCCGGTCCAGGCGGCGCAACACAGTGCGGCCAATACCCCAGCTGGCGCCTAGAAATAGCAATAAGGCGAAGTAATGAGCTGCCGCGTAAAGGAGTTTGTCGATCATGGGAGGGACGCGATGGGATGCAAGTCAGAGGTGCAAATGGTAAAGGAAGTTGGTGCCAGCTGCCACATATAGTTGGGCAAGAGATATACCGGGAGGCTTGGGCGTTCACGGCGCGCGCTGGCGCGACTTCAATGTGCTGCCGTCCGGGGCGAACAGCAGCACGTGCTCGCCCATGCGCGGGCGGCCATCGGGGCCGGGCGCCAAGTGGCCAGGAGGGGCGGACTGATACAACCAGACTTCGCGCCCGCTGTCGAAACGCCTGCTGAGCTGCGGCGCGCCGAGCGTTGACTGCGCCGCTGTACGATCGCGCGGCGCGGCCGGGCTGGCGGGCGGCGGGTCGTCCATGTACTCAAAGCTCAGCAGGGTGTCGTCGGGCCAGCTTCGGTCCCATACCGGGGCGAAGTAGCTGCGCTCCAGCAGCACCTGGCAATCGCAGTAAGGCATTTCGGCGGCAGGCGGGTTGCCGGCATACAGCGTGTGGAAGGGCAGGGTGGCGCGCCGCTCGCCGGCCTGCAGCGTGATGGAAAACAGTGGCTTTTCCGCAAAGAACAGGTAGTTGCCGTGAGGGTCGCTGCATACCTTGTCCGGGCTGCGCAGGAATTCATCGAGCCAGGCAAACAGGTGGGCATTGTTCGAGACCAGTCCGGCTGCCATGCCGACCAGGCATTCCAGGCGCAGGTCGCCCAGGCGCCGCATGCCCTCCGGCACACCGGGGCTGCGCACTTCGGCGCGCCATGTCATGGACAAAGTCTTGCGGTTGGCCAGCACGGCGGCGTCTTCGCGCCACAACACTTCCTTGTATTCCGGCGTGAAGCTGTTGTCGGCGCCGATCGGGACCGCCATGCTGGTGGTATCGCCTACCACCTTCAGCTTGATACCTTGCATATTAGTGCCCGGCTGGCGCGGCAGGAGACGGAAGCGCAAGGACGCCTGCGGCGCCAGCGCGTGCTCGCGCTTGAACCGCTCCACGCCTTGCAGCATCTTGCGGTAGGACTTGTCCACCGGTGAGCGGGTGTTGGGGACTTCCACCGTGGGCAGGGCCATGGCCGAGGCCAGGGCCAGCAACAAAGTCGTTTTCCACATAATTGCAGATTGTGGCATTCTGCTGAAATCCTCGCACAATGAATGGGCGCAGCAGTGCGCTCGGCTACTGATGATCAATGAAGCTCCAGCGCTTGAGAGTCTGTCAACCAGATATGAACTTCTGGTATCCGGCATCAGCGACTATGCGATCTACATGATGGACACCGATGGCCGCATCAGCAGCTGGAATGCGGGCGCGCAGCGTTTCAACGGTTTCAGCGAACCGGAAGTGCTGGGCACGCATTTCTCGCGTTTCCATACCCCGCAAGACCAGAAGGACGGCTTGGACAGGCGTGCCCTCGCGACCGCCCTGGAAGAGGGACGCTTCGAATGCGAAGGTTGGCGTGTGCGCAAGGATGGCTCGCTGTTCTGGGCCAGCGTGGTGATCGATCCGATCTTTACGCCCGAAGGCGAACACGTCGGCTACGCCAACGTCACGCGCGACATCACTGAGCGTAAGCGCGTCATGGAAGCCTTGCGCGAAAGCGAGCAGAGTTTCCGCCTGCTGGTGCAAGGTGTGATCGACTATGCGATCTACATGCTGTCGCCGCAAGGCCTGATCACCAATTGGAACCAGGGCGCGGAGCGCATCAAACGCTATCTGCCGGAGGAGGTACTTGGCACCCACTACCGGCGCTTCTTTACGGAGGACGACAAGGCAGCAGGCGTGCCGGAAAGGGCGCTGGAGATCGCCGCGCGCGAAGGTCGCTACGAAAGCGAAGGCTGGCGCGTGCGCAAGGATGGCACCCGCTTCTGGGCGCATGCCGTGATCGATGCGCTGTACGACGAGCATGGCGATTTGCTCGGCTTTGCCAAAGTCACGCGCGACAATACCGAGCAGCGCGAGGCGCAGGAATCGCTGGAGCAGGCCCGTGCGGCCTTGTTCCAGGCGCAGAAAATGGAGTCGATCGGCCAGTTGACCGGCGGCGTGGCGCATGACTTCAACAACCTGTTGGCCGTGGTCTCCAACGGCATCGACATCCTGCGCACCGCGCCGCCGGAAGGCGCCAGCGTGCGGGTACTGGACAGCATGCGCCGTGCCGTCGACCGTGGCGCCGCGTTGACGCAGCAACTGCTGGCCTTTGCGCGCCAGCAGCCGCTGGAGCCCAGCGTGCAGCAGCTGAACCGCCTGGTGCTTGGCTTCGAAGGCGTGCTGCGGCGGGCGGCGGGCCCGCTGATGCGCTTTGAAATGGACCTCGATCCTAAACTGCGCCAGGCATCGATCGACGAAGCGCGCTTCGAGGCTGCCTTGCTCAACCTGGTGGTCAATGCGCGCGATGCCATGCCGGAAGGCGGCACGCTCGAGGTCACCACGCGTAACGTTGCGCTGGAAGCCAACCAGGCGGGCGCATTGCCCGCTGGCGACTATGTACGCGTCAGCGTCGCCGATACCGGCACCGGCATGAGCGAAGAAGTGCGCCGCCGCGCGTTCGAACCGTTCTACACCACCAAGGAAGTCGGCAAGGGCTCGGGCCTGGGCTTGAGCCAGGTGTACGGCTTTATCGCGCAATCCGGCGGCGCCGTGACCATCGATACTGAAGAAGGCCGGGGCACCACCATCAACCTGTTCCTGCCAGCGCTGGCGGTGTCGGTGCCGGAGGCACCCGCACCGCGCCCCATGCGGGAGGAAAGGGTGCTGATCGTGGAAGATGACCCACTGGTGATGGAATCGGCGCGCGAGCTGTTCCAGTCCATGGGCTATGCCACCTTGCACGCCAACGATGGGGCGGCCGCCTTGCGCAGCCTGCAGCGCGATAGCGAAGTCGATGTTTTGTTCAGCGACGTGATGATGCCGAACGGAATGACCGGGCTTGAACTGGCGCGCGAGGTGCGCCAGCGCTACCCGCGCGTCAAGATCATCCTGTCTTCCGGCTTCCCGCAAGCGGACCAGGAGTTTTCCATCGTCGGCAAGCCGTATCGCCTGGCCGACCTGGCGCGCGAATTGCGCAGCTGACGCTCAAAGTCCGCGCAGATAGGGCCAGGGATAGATCCCGCGTTCATGCCCATCGCTGAATACCAGCTGCACGCCGTAAGAGCCGACCGGTACGATCCTCATGAGCCGCAGGCCGGCGCCGGACGACGGCACCTGGCCGGCGCGCGCGCGGGATGCGCAGTCCGCGCAGCGGCAGCTGCGGCGCAGCAGTCCCGTGTCGAGGCGCTGCATCAATGCGTCAGGCCAATAGATGATCATGTGCGCCGCATCGGCGTCATGTTCGATCGATAGCGGCGTCATGCTTCCTCCAACTGCTGCAGCGCAAGGCGCACCGCCTTGCGCACTTCCGGATCGGGATCCTGCGCCGCCTGCAACAGCGCGGGAATGGCGGCAGCGTCGCCGATCTCGCCCAATGCCAGCGCTGTTTCACGGCGCAGGTTGGCAATGTCGTGCTGCAGCAGGGGCAGCAGGGCCGGCACGGCGATGCGCTGGCGCAGGCGGCCAAGGCTGCGTGCGGCGCGCAATTGCACTTGCCAGTAGCCGTCTTGCAGCGCGGCGACCAGGGCCGCGGCAGCGGCCGGCTGCCGCAACTTGCCCAATGTCGTGGCGGCTTCTTCCCGAACTTGCCATGCCGGATCGGCCAGCGCGGAAAACAGCGCCGGCAGCACGCCGTCGTCGCTGGCCAGGCCTAGCGCGCCGCTGGCCGCACGCCGTACTTCGCGATCGCTGTCGCCGGTAGCCAGGCGCGCCAGCCGGGGCAGGGCCGCTGCATGCTTCAGATAGCCAAGCACCGTCACCGCCTCGCGCCTGACCGCTGCAGTAGCGTCATCCAGCGCAGCGAGCGCCGCAGCCGCGCTGTCCGGTGCACGCAATTCGCGTAGCGCGCGCAGGATGGCCGTGCGGACGAAGCTGTTGGCATGGCTGGCGTGCGGCAGCAGAGCGCGTGCCGAATCCGGCTGCTTCAGTTCGGACAGGCTTTGTGCGGCCGCCGCGCGCACTTCGCCATCGGCGTCATCCAGCCGCAACGCCAGTGCCGCCACTGTATCGTGCTCCTCGAAAGCCGATAGTGCCTGGGCGGCGGCAGCGCGTACTGTGCTGCAGCGATCTTCCAGCGCGGCGCGCAGCAGCGGGGCATCGTCGTCGACCGCCTCGTCCGCCAGCTCCAGCACGGCAATCCGGCGCACCGTGCTGTCGGCGTGGCGCAGGCGTTCCTGTAGTGCGATAGTAGTCAAGCTTCCTCCTCAAGTTGCATAGCGCAGCACCGGCGCGGCGGGCTGCGGGTGGAGCAGTTCCAGGCAGCGCCGTTTCAGGCGCACGAAGTCCAGCGTGGTCACCAGGTCGGTGCGGCGCGGGCGCGGGAAGTCGAGCCGGATTTCCTCGACGATGCGGCCGGGCCGTTCACTCATGACCAGGATACGGTCGGCCAGGAACAATGCTTCGTCGATGTCGTGCGTGATAAAGACCACGGTGGTGCGGATGCGCGCCCAGACGTCCAGCAACAGCTGCTGCATCTTCATGCGGGTCTGGGCATCCAGCGCGGCAAACGGCTCGTCCATCAGCAGCACACGCGGGTCGTTGATCAGCACGCGGGCAATCTCGACGCGCTGCTGCATGCCGCCCGACAGCTGGGTCGGGTAACTGGCGGCATGGCCGTCCAGCCCCACCAATTGCAGCAGCTGCTGCGCCCGGGCGCGCCGTTCGGCCCGCGGCACGCCGCGCACCTTCAGGCCGAAAGCCACGTTGTCCAGCACGCTCTTCCAGGGGAACAGCGTGTGCTGCTGGAATACCAGCCCGCGTTCCGGGCCGGGACCGCGCACCGTTTCGCCATCCACCTGCACGCTGCCGGCATGCGGCTGCAGGTGGCCGGCCAAGGCGCCCAGCAGGGTCGATTTGCCGCAGCCGGAAGGGCCCAGTATGCACAGGAATTCGCCCGGACTGGCCGCCAGGGCCAGGCCGCGCACGGCGTCCAGCGCCGCCGTGCCTTCGCCGAGCCGGATATGCAGCCCGGCGATGTTGATGGAACCTTGCGTCATATGGTTTTCCTCCCGATGAAGTACCACGGCATCAGCGCATTGCCGGCCAGCTTTACCAGCAGGCTGCTGCCCATGCCGAAAATGCCGATGGTCAGCATGCCGACGATGATGTCCGGGTAGTCCTGCACGATGTAGGACGACCAGGTGTAATAGCCGATGCCGAACTGGCCGGAGATCATTTCGGCGGTCACCAGGCAGAACCAGGCGGTGCCCATGCCAATTGACAAGCCGGTAACGATGCTGGGCGCGGCACCCGGCAGGATCACGTTGGCAAATACCGTCGCGCCGCGCCCGCCCAGGCTGCGGGCCGAGGCGACCAGCCTGGCGTCGATGCCTTCCACGCCGTGGATGGTGTTGAGCAGGATCGGAAACAGCGCACCGATGAAGGTAATGAACACCATCGACAGCTCGGACGAGGGGAACATCAGGATCGCCAGTGGAATCCAGGCCACTGCGGGGATCGGGCGCAGCACTTCCAGCGGCGGCAACAGGGCCGCCCCCAGCAGGCGCGAACGGCCGATCGCCAGGCCGAGGCCGATGCCAAGCAGCGCGGCGACGGCGTAGCCGGCGAACACGCGGCCGATGCTGGCCGACAGGTGGGTGGCCAGCTTGGGCGACTGCAATAGTGCTGCGGCAGCCTGCAGTGTTTCCTGCGGCGACGGCACGTTGCGGAAGCTGGCCACGCCGAAGTCGATATGGCGGGTTGCGGCCCAGTGCCAGGCCAGCACGCAGGCGGCGAGGGAAACGCTGCGCAGCGTGGCGCGCAGCAGGCGGGGGCTCAGTGCGGCCATTTTTTGCTCACCCGGCTACTGCGGCCTTGGCGCCGTTGAAGTCCAGCAGCTTGCCCTTGACCTTGCGCGCCCACGCTTCGGCCGACTCCTTCAGCAGGAAGGCATTGATTTCGTTCTTGCCGCTGCTGACGAACCAGGCGTCGCTGGCGAACAGCTTGATGCCGCTGTCGCGGTCCTGGGCGTACACGGCGCGCACCTTGCTGCCGGCTTTCTCCAGTCTTGCCAGGTCGGCCAGCGCCGATTCGGGCGTGGCATAGTGGCGTACCCGCGCTTCACCGCCGACCCAGATCTGCGCCACGCGCTGGAACTCCTTGATCGGCTTGCCGGTCGCGGCATCCTTGCCGACCAGGGGCAGCCTGGCGTAGTTCTTCAGCCGGGCCTCGTAATCAAGGCCGGACTGCTGGAAGGCTGCGCGTACGTACCGGTCGTCGATAAAGGACTCGGCGTCGATGTCGTTGTCGGTGCGCTTCAGCAGGCGCAGGGTGTCGAGCGAGGTGCGCACAGCCTGCCGGTATTCGGGCTTCCAGGTCAGGTCGCGGGTCTGCAGGCCGAGCGGCCCGTGGAACAGGTAGTTCACTTCGGCCTCGATGCCGGTGACCTGGGCCACCAGCTCGCTGTATTTCTCGGGTTCGGCCGCGAACAGGCGGTCGGCTTCGATGGCGGCACGCACGAAGGCCACCACAATTTCCGGATACTTGCGGGCATAGGCGGCGTCGACCAGGCTGCCATGCAGGGTCGGCGCATTCGCTTGCGAGCCGTCATAGATCTTGCGGGCGAAGCCGCGGTGCGGGAACAGTTCGGCGAACGGCACGAAATCGGCGTGGGCGTCGACCTTGTTGCTCTGCAGGGCCGAACCGGCGATTTCCGGCGCCTGCGTGGTGATGTTGACGTCCTTGTCCGGGTCCCAGCCCTGGGCGCGCACGGCGCGCAGCAGCATGCCGTGCGCGGTGGAGGCAAACGGCACGGAAATGGTCTTGCCCTTCAACTCGGCCAGCGATTGCACCGGCGATGCCTTGGGCACCACGATGCCGTTGCCGCTGCCCGTGGTGCTGCCCGACAGCACGTTGATGAACAGGCTTTGGCGGCCGGCCTTGGCGAAGGCGGCGCCGTTGAAGGAGCCGGGGAAGTCGGCCATCGACCCCAGGTCCAGCTTGCCCGCGACCATTTCATTGGTCAGCGGCGCGCCGGAGGTGAAGTTTTTCCACTGGATGTCGTATTGCACGTCCTTGTACTTGCCGTCGCGCGGCAGGTATTTTTCCAGCAGCTTCAGTTCGCGGATCAGGATGCCGCCGGTGGCGCAGTTGATCGTGGTGTCCTGGGTGCCGATGGCAACGCGGATGGTTTCAGCGTTGGCCGTGCCGGCCAGCAGTGCAAGGGCAAACCCGAATACAGGCAATCTCATTGTGATGCTCCTCGTGTTAACGCAGCAGATAGGGAATGTCGACGTGGATGGCGCCGGTGGGGCAGTCTTTTTCGCACGGCATGCAGTACCAGCACTCGTCGAACTGCATATAGGCCTTGCCTTTGACGAAGTCGATCGCCAGTACGTCGAGCGGGCAGACATCGACGCAGACCGTACAGCCTTTGTGGGCGATGCATTTGTCTTCGTCGACGCTGACCGGAACGCTAGTGATGTGCGAGCTGATTGGCATGGTGTGCTTCCTCCTTGTTGATGCGCAGGCGCTGGTAGGCGGTTTTCTCATCCTCGTCCAGGGCCACGATGTACGGTTCAATCGGACGCTTGAAGCAGTGCATGGCGCCATCCTTCTTTTGCAGCTGAACGTGCACCAGCCAGTCGGCGTCGTTGCTGGCCGGGTGATCCAGGCGGTAGTGGTACAGGCCCCAGCGGCTTTCGGTGCGGTATAGCGAGGCGCGCGCCGCCATTTCGGCGCAATCGCGGATCGCGTGTACTTCCATGGCGCGCATCAGCTCATGCGGGTTGCGCGCCTGCATGCGGTCCATGTCCTGGCGGATGGCTTCGAAGCGCTGCAAGCCGATTTCCATTTTGCGCGTCACCTTGGGCGGTTGCAGGTAATCGTTCACCATGCGGCGCAGCTTGTATTCGACCTGGCCGGGCGGCAGGCCGTCGCTGCGCGACAGCGGCGCCCACACGCGCTGGCGCTCCGCCTCGACCTGGTCCTGGTCGACTGCGGGCAGCTCGTTGCCGGCGCAGTAGCGCGCTGCGCTTTCCCCGGCCAGCTTGCCGTAGACGAAGGCGCCGAGCATGTAGTTGTGCGGCACGCAGGCCAGGTCGCCGGCCGCATGCAGGCCCGGCACCGTGGTTTCGGCATGTTCATTGACCCACACGCCGGAGGCGGAGTGACCGCTGCACAGGCCGATCTCGGAGATGTGCATTTCCACCATCTGCTGGCGGTAATCGGTGCCGCGCCCTTCATGGAAGCGCCCGCGGCTGGGACGCTCGTTGGTGTGCAGGATGGTCTCGATGGTCCCGATGGTCTCTTCCGCCAGGTGGTCCAGCTTCAGGAATACCGGGCCGTCGCCGCCCTGCAGCTCGCGGTAGAACTCCATCATCATCTGGCCGCTCCAGTAATCGCATTCGATGAAGCGCTCGCCCTTGTTATTGGTGGTGTAGCCGCCGAACGGGCCGGTGACGTAGGCGCAGGCCGGGCCGTTGTAGTCCTTGATCAGGGGATTGATCTGGAAGCACTCGATGCCCGACAGCTCGGCGCCCGCATGGTAGGCCATGCTGTAGCCGTCGCCGGCATTGGTCGGATTCTCGTAAGTGCCGAACAGGTAGCCCGATGCCGGCAGTCCCAGGCGGCCGGCGGCCCCGGTGGCGAGCACCACCGCCTTGGCGCGGATCACGTGGAAATCGCCGCTGCGGCAGTCGAAGGCCATGGCGCCGGCGATGCTGCCATCGGCAGCAGTCAGCAGCCGGGTCGCCACCAGGCGATTGGTGATCTCGACACGGGTGCGTTTCAGGCGGCGGTACAGCACTTTCTTGATATCGTGGCCCTCGGGCATCGGCAGCACATAGGTCCCCATGTGGTGCACCTTGCGCATGGCGTAGTCGCCGGTTTCGTCCTTTTCAAAGCGCACGCCCCAGTCGTTCAGCTCTTCGATCATGGCGTAGCTGTTGCGGGCGTAGGCCATGACGGTCTTCTGGTTGACGATGCCGTCGTTGGCGGTGGTGATTTCCTTCACATACTGTTCGGGTGTGGCGAAGCCGGGGACGATGGCATTGTTCAAGCCGTCCATGCCCATCGAAATCGCGCCGCTGCGCTTGACGTTGGCTTTTTCCAGCAACAGCACGCGCAGGGCAGGATCGGCTTCCTTGGCTTTGACCGCTGCCATCGGGCCGGCGGTGCCGCCGCCGATGACGAGGACGTCGACAGTCTGGATGTGGGTTTCCATGGCTTACTCCTGGGTTGTTGCGCGGCGCGCCAGCTGTAGCCGGTACTGGAAGGCGTCGCCGCGGAAATAGAGGTATTCGTAATCAAGCGGGCGTCCGTCCGCCGTGTGCGTCAGGCGCTCGATGCGCAGCAAGGGCATGCCGGCGCCGATGTGCAGCGCGGCAGCCAGTTCCAGGTCGGCTGCCACGGCGTCGATCGTGAGCGTGGCGTGGCCCAGCTCGATGCCATAATCGTTTTCGAGGATCAGGAAAATGTCGCGCGTGGCCAAGTCTTCACGGCGCAGGCGCTCGCCGAGCGCTTCGGCCACATAGGTCAGCTCCAGCGACACCGGCTCCCGGTTCAGCAGGCGAATGCGGCGGATTTCCGCCAGCGGCGTGCCCTCCGCCACCTGCAGCTGCTGCGCCAGTTTCGGCGTGGCGGCAAGCACGCGTATGCCGGTCACGCGGTTGTAGATCTCATGCCCCTGGCGCGACATGGCTTCGGCGAAGCCTTCGAGCTGGGTCAGCTCCTGGCAGGCCTTGGGCTTGCTGACAAAGGTACCCTTGCCGGCCACCTTGAAGATCAGGCCTTCCTTCTGCAGGTCGTTCAGCGCTTGCCGAACGGTGATGCGGCTGACATCGAAAATGCTGCCAATTTCGCTTTCGGGCGGCAGCTGCGCATGCGGCGGGTAGCTGCCGTCGAGGATGCGTTCGCGCAGGCTTTCCTTGACCTGTGTGTACAGTGGAACCGGCGACAGTGCGAGCGGGCGTGAGTTCATCGGGCTTTGCCTGACCTGTCATAACAAGTCATGATGGATTTGATGAGCCCATCTTATCGGCGGCACTCCGGCGCGGGAACGAATCGATTTGCGCTTGCTTATGCGCGCAGCAAATGGCGGTTTTTCGGCATAAGGACATGCGTAAAGCGAATGTCCACGCGGTCCTGGGCTACACTTATGTGCTTCAACCCATTGGATGAGAGAGCATGAAAAAACTGGTATTGGGAGGATTGGCCATGTTGATCGCAGGCAGTGCCATGGCAGCGTCGGTGCAGGACGCGGCGGAGCAATACCGCAAGCTGGCGCTGGCCATCGGCCAGCATGACGCCAGTTACGTGGACGCTTACTACGGCCCGCCGGAGCTGGAACAGCAAGCGGCGAAGAACAAGCAAAGCCTGGCGTCGATCAAGGCTGGCGTGATGGCCGCCCAGCGCGATATCGCGCAGCAGAAAGCCGGCGGCGCCGACGAAGCGCTGCGCATCGAGTTCCTGTCCAAGCAGCTCAAGGCCATGCAGGCCCGCGTCGAGATGATGCAAGGCCGCAAGTTCACTTTCGACGAAGAGACGGCGCTGTTGTACGACGCCGTGACGCCGCACCATGACCGCGCTTACTATCTGGCGCTGGTGGCGCAGGTCGACCAGCTGCTGCCGGGCGAAGGCACGCTGCCGGAACGCCTGAAAGCCTTCCGCGCGAAATTCGCGATCCCGAAGGATAAGCTGAAGCCCGTGTTCGACGCTTCCATTGCCGCTTGCCGCGAGCGCACCGCTGCCTTCATGGCTTTGCCGCAGAAGGAAAGCTTCGTGCTGGAATTCGTCAGCAACAAACCGTGGTCCGGCTATAACTGGTACAAGGGCAATGCGCACAGCCTGATCCAGATCAATACCGAATTTCCGATCTACATCGAGCGCGCGGTGGACCTGGGTTGCCACGAGGGCTATCCGGGCCACCATGTCTATAACGCCTTGCTGGAGCAGTCGCTGGTCAAGCAGCGCAACTGGGTGGAGTTCAGCGTATACCCGCTGTATTCGCCGATGTCGCTGATCGCCGAGGGCAGTGCGAACTACGGCATCGAAATGGCGTTCACCGATGAAGAGCGGCTGGCCTTCGAGCAGAAGGTGCTGTACCCGTTGGCGGGGCTGGACCCGGCACTGGCGCCGCAATATGCAAAGCTGATGAAGCTGCTGGGCAAGCTCAGCTACGCCGACAACGATGCGGCGCAGGCTTACCTGGAAGGGAAGTGGACGCGGGAACAGACCATCGAGTGGCTGGTGAATGTGGCCCTGTACCCGCCGGAGAAATCGGCGCAACGCCTGTCTTTCTATGACGCCAACCGCGGTTACGTCATCAATTACAACCAGGGCAAGGACATGGTCAAAGCCTGGGTGGAAAAACATGTGACGGCCACCGATCCGGCGGCCGCCCGCAAGCAGCGCTGGGAAGCGTTCAAGACATTGCTGTCGTCGCCACGCCTGGCCAGCGGCTTACGGTAAGCTTGAGCTGATCAGGCAGCCTTCTTCGCGCTCAGGCATTCTTTCATGAATGCCTTGCGCTCATCGCCTTTCTTGCCTGCCGCATCAGCGTTGCAGGTCTTCATCTTGTCCTGCTGCGTTGCTGGCGCGGCAGGCTTTGCGCTCAGGCATTCCTTCATGAACGCCTTGCGTTCGTCGCCCTTCTTACCCTCGGCTTCCTTGTTGCAGGTAGTCATTTTTGATTGTTGGGAGTTCTTTGCCGGCGCTGGGTCCGCGGCGAAAGCGGCGGAACAAGACAGGGCCAGTGCGGCAATGATCAGCTTATTCATGAGGGTTCCTTCTAACAGTTGAGTTGGTCTTGCGGTAATAACTATACATAGATTTTTTGTCGATGTGGCCTATTCTCAAAGAACGCCGATGAGTTCAAACGGTCGTTTCTACTGGGGGAGTGAACATGGACAAGATCGTCAAATCAGGGACTACCTTAGCCGGACTGGCAATGCTGCTGCTGTCAGCTTGCGCCGGCACGGATCCCAAGCTGGGCGGTGCGCCAACCATGGCTACGGGTTCCGCTGGGGGCGCCACGGCGTCGAATGCGAACACGCAGTTGGAAAAATGTGACAAGCCGCTCGGCACGCTCGGGGTGGTGGAAGATACCGCGGCACCGTGGTACCACCACCTGTCGCAATACAAGCTGGGCTCGACTGTGCCTGTGTTGCGCATGATGATCCAGCAATCGAATTGTTTCGTCGTCGTCGAGCGCGGCGCGGCGATGGGCAAGCTGATGCAGGAGCGGGCCTTGGCGTCGTCCGGGGAAATGCGCTCCGGAAGCAACTACGGCAAGGGCCAGATGGTGGCAGCCGACTACACCATGAGCCCGAGCATTACGTTCAGCCAGAAAGGCACGCAAGGCATGGGCGGTGCGCTGGGCGGGCTGGGCCTGCTGGGCAGTGTGGCCGGCGTGGTCGCCGGCGGGCTGAAGGCGAACGAGGCTTCCACCACCTTGCTGATGGTGGATAACCGTTCCGGCATCCAGCTGGCGGCGGCGGAAGGCAGCGCCAAGAATTATGACTTCAATGTCGGCGGCGCCTTGTTCGGCGGTGGCGGTTTCGGCGCGGCCGGCGGCTATTCCAATACGCCGGAAGGCAAGATCCTGATAGCCTCCTTCATGGATTCGTATAACCAATTGGTGAAGGCGGTACGCCACTACAAGGCGCAAGAAGTTGCCGGCGGCATGGGCACGGGCGGCGCGCTGGGCGTGCAGGGCGGTTCGACGCCGGCGTCCAAAGAGCTCGAGAAGAAACCGGGCAAGAAGAAAAACTGATGCATCAGCAGCAGGGAAGCACCTGCTGGGGGCTTCCCTTTAGGGCGTCTTGGCCGCTGCCTGGGCCTGCGCCAGGCTGTCGCGCGCATTGCCCGATTGCGGGAACAGGCGCGTATTCAATTCGAAAACCTTGACCGCGGCAGCGCTGCCGCGCGTTTCCAGCATGGCATAGCCGGTTTCATTAATACGCCGTTCCAGTGCGGCGCCATCGCGTGCCGCCAACGTCTGCAACTGCTGCACCAGCGCCTCGCCCTGGGCCGGTGTGACAGCGGGCCGGCTGGCGTAGTCGATCAATTGCTCTGAAACCGCCTCCATGGAGAAGCGGCCCGGATCGATCACCGGCAGCACGCTCTCGACCAGGGTGCGCGACCAGACGTTTTGCGCACTGCCGTTGGTGAGGTAGATGATGGTGTAGCGGTCGTCGCCGTTGCTATCGGGCCACAACAGGCGTACGCGCACCTTGGTGCCACCGTCGTGTCCCACATATTGGTAGCCGCCGCTGGTGCCGAATTCCCAGCCGGAGGCGAACCAGCCTTCTTGTCCGTTGGCCAGCTTTTGCGGCTGCCATAGCACGCGCAGCGTTTCCTTGCCGACCAGTTCGCCGCGTGCCACCGCATGCAGGAACGCGGCCAGGTCGTCCACTGTGGTGAACAACTCGGCATGAACATTGGCGTATTCCGGCCACGGGACCGCAGGATCGGCCTGCAGCTTGCCGTTCTTGCCAATGAAGCTGCGCACCATGGCGTGGCGGCTGGCGTTGCCCAAGCCAAGATACGTGTTCTTCAAGCCAAGTTTGTTGATGATGCGTTCGTTGGCGATCTGCGTGTACGGCCTGCCGTAATGTGCTTCCAGCAAGGCCTCCAGCACCAGGAAATTGGTTTGGGTGTAGCGGATGGCGGTGCCGGGTTCGAACACCAGCGGCTTATCGGCCAAGGTGGCGAACACTGCCTGCAGTGTCGGCGGGAACACCGGCCCGGTTGCGCTGCCCAGGTCGAAGTATTCCGGCAATCCCGAGCTATGGTTCAGGAAATGCCGGACCGGAATCTGTTGCCAGCGCAGGGGCAGGGCGGGAAGGTAGGCGCTGGCTGGTTTGTCCAGGTCCAGTTGGCCGGCTTCCACCAGTTGCATCGCCAGCACGCTGGCCAACAGCTTGCTGAGGGAATATACGGGAAACAGCTCGTCGCGCCGTGCGCCGGCGACGTTGCGGAAAACGACGTCGCCGTTGCGCGCCACCAATAGCGCCTGGCTGGCAATCACATAGCGCTGGGCATTGGCGGCCATTTTCTGTTCCAGCGCGCGATCGAGCGGCGCTGCCTGGGCATTGCTGGCGAACAGGGCAAAGGCCAGGGCCATTGAGCGGAACAGCATCGCACCTCCATGCTTTTTCGTTAACAGGATGGGAAATACCAGGCTGGGAAATGTAGCATGGAATTGCGGACCAAACGGCCTATAGTGTAAGTAGCTCTTCGGAAGGGAGGTCGCCATGACCCGCAAATATATCGACTGCCGCGAATTCCCCAGCGATGCGAAATGCAGCGTCGCCATCTCGGCAGACAATGAAGACGAATTGCTGGAGGTGGCCGTCCAGCACGCAGTCTCGGTCCACAAGCATGCGGATAGCCCTGAATTGCGCAGCGCCATCCGTGGCATGATCCACGAGGGAACGCCGCCTGAGCATGCGATGCCGCCGGGCGCCACGAGCGGTGCGCCGGAAGGCGTCCGGACCCACTAGGCCGCGCGCGTTGCCGGCTGGGTGTCGAGATAACGCAGCAGGTCGCGTCCCAGGACGCGCAGGCGCGCGGTGTCGACCTGGCGTTTCTTGTAGGCGTCATGGCTGGCTGGACCTTCCAGGGTACGGCTATGGCTGGCCTTGTCCATCAACTGGATTTCGTACTCGAAGAAGAAGCCGACGTCGTAGTCGGGTCCGCTGGCTGCCGGGTCGTCCGGCGGCAAATGGATCATCTTGCGCACCGTGACCTGGATGCTGCTGAAGCCGGCGCCGCTGTGCGGGTTGTCGGCACGGGTTTGCGGTGAAGAGATCGCCATCAGTTCCGCGTCCATCTTTTCCAGCAGGTCGGCAGGGTAGCCCTCGGCCGCTTCCAGCATGCAGCGGTACTGGGTGAAGATTTCCTTTGCTGCTTCCATGTCGAGCAGGGTATTGCGCGTGCGCTGGGAATCGACGTTGGTGACCGAGATCAGGTGCGCGCGCTGCAGTGTGCGCAAGGCGAGCAAGCATTCGAATCGGGTGTTGAAGATCAGCCGCACGCCGAGGTGGTCGAAGATGTCGGCTGCCAGGTAGGCTGCCTTTTGCAGCAGCTTGAGCAGGATACTGCCGCGGCTTTTGTTGTTTTTGCGGTCAAAATGCAGCAAGGGGAGGCAAATTTCGCCATCGCTCAAATAAAACTGTCCGTCTTCCTGGTGGATCACCTCGTCCAGGCTGGCGAAGACTTGCTGGCGGATGGTGTTGAAATAGCGCAGCTTGAGGTTGTTATCGATGTAGAAGATGCCGTGCATGACTTTCAGCACGGCGCAGGACCACATGCGCCGCAGCTCGACTTGTTCGTTGCCGTGCAGGGAGGCGAAGACCAGCAGATCGAGCGGGTCGTCCGGTACCCGCACTTCAGGCGGGACCAAGGCCGCCTGCCCAGGCGCCAGGAAGTTGCTGCAGATGAAATCCAGCGCCTCGCCATGGGCGTGAGCGATCACTTCGCGGGCGTGCGGGTTATCGATGTCGAAGCCGTATTCGCGCACGAACTGGTGCGCGTCATGCTGGTTGCGCAGGGCCAGTCCGCCGAGGTCGATGGCCGACACGCCGGAGGCGATGGCATTCAGGTAGGTCCAGTTCAGGGAAAATTTTCCCTGGCACTTGAGAGAGGGATGCATGGCGGCGTTTTGTGTATTGTGCAACCGTCCAGTCTTTAAAGAAAGTATCGCAGCCGCGCGAACAAGCCGCAAGCCAGGTGTTGTATTGAATTCGGCCTTGTGCCTTAGTAAAAAAGTAATGTAAGATTTTCTTGGTGGTAACTTTAATAACGAATTAATACCTTTTAGGAGCAACCGTGAGTAATCCATATTCGATGCCGCAATCCGAGCTGACCGAACGCGTCAGCGACGAGACTTATATGCCGAAGTTCTTTTCCCTCAGTGGCCGTATTGGCCGTGTGCGCTACTGGGCCTTCAGTATGGGTGCCGGGCTGTTGATGATACCGATCATGATCCTGACGATGGGCCTTGGCGCGCTGACCGGCGCCGTGGCCGGTGCCGGTGTCGAGGGCGGCGCCAGCGGCGGGGTGCTGGGCGCCGTAGTCGCCTATGGCCTGTCGTTTGCAATCACCTTGGTACTGGCGCGCCGTCGCCTGAATGACCTGGGCAAATCCGGCTGGCTGGGCTTACTTATGCTGGTACCGCTGGTGAACATTTTCATGGCCCTTTGGCTGCTGTTTGGCCCGGGCGACGCGCAGGCCAACGAATACGGCCCACCGCCAGCTTCGAACTCGACCTTCCTGAAAGTAGTCGCCTGGGTGGTGCCTGTGCTCTTCTTCGGTATCCTTTTCGCCACGGCCATTCCGGCCTACCAGGCGTATACCGAGAAGGCGCGCGCTGCGCAGATGGGCGAGTAAGCGCCGTATAGCCCAGAAGCAGGCTTTACAGCGCTCCGCTTTCTTTGATATCGAGGTAGCGGTTCAGCAGGGCGCCGGCCAACTGGTCCGGCGCGACGTCGACCAGGTGGCCGGAACGCAGGCCCAGGCGGCGGATGGCTTCCTGGCGCTGTTGCAGGTAATGCTCGCTGGCTGCCAGGCGCAGGGCGTCGTCGAAGCCTTGCACCGGCGCCGTGCTGGCGGCGTCCAGCGCGCGCTCGCGCAAGCTGGCGCACAGCACCAGGTGGCGTGAGGACAGCAGGTCGACGGCCTGGCGCAAGGCCACGTCGTCTTCATCGCGCACGTTGGTCACCAGCACCACGAAGGCGCGCCGGTTCAGGCGGTTCAGCAGGTCGTTGGCCGCGCGCAGGTAGTCGGGCGCGGCTTCACCCGGCTGCAGGTCGTACACCCCGGCCAGCATGCGGTCCAGCCCGATGCGCCCCTTGGCCGGCTGCAGCCAGCGGTTGTCCACCCCAAAACTCATCAAACCCACCGCGTCGCCCTGCTTGCCGGCCACGAAGGCCAGCGTCAGCACGGCGTACAGCGCGTGGTCGAAATGGCTGGTGTCGTCGTCGCGCGCCAGCATGCGGCGGCCGGTATCGAGCAGGAACACCACCTGCTGGTCGCGTTCGAGCTGGTACTCGCGGCTGATCGGCTTGCGGTGGCGTGCGGTGGCTTTCCAGTCGATCGAGCGCAGGCTGTCGCCGCGCCGGTATTCGCGCAGTTGGCGGAAGTCGGTGCCTTCGCCGCGCTGGCGCTTGACCAGCGAGCCGGCGGTTGGCGCCTGGCGGTCGGTGGCTCGCAGGGCCTGGCCCAGCAGGCGCGCCACGTCGGGGAATACTTTCGCGGTCTGCTGCGGGCCGATGCGGTGCGTCGCCTGCCACAAGCCGAGCGGGCCGGCCACGCGCAGCCATGGCGTGCCGAAGGCGCCGTCGCCCCGTTCCTGCGGGCGCACGCGGTAGGTCAGCGTGGAAAAGGCGCCGGGCGCCAGCCGCGTTGCGTGCGGCATGCCTTCCAGTTCCCAGGCTGTCGGGTAATCGTCGAACACGTCGAGCCGCAATGCGGAATGGCCGTCGTTGTGCAGGGTCAGGCGCACGTCCTGCCAAGCGCCGACCGGCAGTACGCCTGCCATGCTGCGCTCCGCGCGCAGGGCCGGGCGGCGGCGCGCCAGCAGTGCATCGGCGCCGGCGGCCAGCAGCAGGGCGCCGCCCAGCACCTGCCACGGCGCCTGCAGCACCGGCCACACGCTGGCCGGCACGCCCAGCGCGGTCAGGCCCAGCAGGGCCTGGAACATGCGGCGGGTTGGCTTCATCAGTTGCGCGGCGCGGCGACCGAGTCGATCAGCGCTGCCAGGATGTCGTCCGCACCCAGGCCATCGAGTTCGCTTTCCGGCGACAGGGCGATGCGGTGGCGCAGCACCGGCAGGCTGGCCTGCTTGATGTCGTCCGGGGTGGCGTAGTCGCGGCCTGCCATCAGGGCCATGGCGCGCGCCAGGCGGATCAGGGCGATGCTGCCGCGCGGGCCGGCGCCGACCGACACGCCGGGCCATTGGCGGGTTGCGCGCGCCATGCGCACCGCATAGTTGGCGACGGCTTCGTCGACGCGGATGCGGGCCACCAGCTGCTGCAGCGCGAGCAGGATCTCCGGCTTGATCAGGGTGCGTACCTGGGCCACTTCCAGCGCATCGCCGACGCGGTCCTGCGTCACGGCCAGCAGCATCGCGGTTTCCTCCTGCTCGCTTGGATAGGCGATGCGCGCCTTGATCAGGAAACGGTCAAGCTGGGCTTCCGGCAGCGGGTAGGTGCCTTCGCTTTCCAGCGGGTTCTGGGTGGCCAGCACCATGAAGGGGGCCTCCAGCGTGTGCGCCTCGCCTTCGATGGTGACCTGGCGCTCCTGCATGGCTTCCAGCAGGGCGGACTGGGTCTTGGCCGGTGCGCGGTTGATCTCGTCTGCCAGCAGCAGGTGGGTGAACACCGGCCCCTTGCGGACGCTGAAGGTTTGCTGGCGCTGGTCGAACACGGCGTGGCCCATCACGTCGGCCGGCATCAGGTCGGGCGTGAACTGGATACGCGAAAATTCGCCGGCAAAGGTCTTGGCCAGCGCCTTGACCAGCAGGGTCTTGCCCAGGCCAGGCACGCCTTCCAGCAGCACGTGGCCGCCGGCCAGGCAGCAGGCCAGCACCTGTTCGACCACGGTTTGCTGGCCGACGATGGCGCGGCCGATTTCCTCGCGCAGGCGCTGCACGATGTCGATCGCCTGCGCCAGGCGGTCGGCCGGAATGGCGTTATTGGGTGGGATGGACATGCTATCGCTCATGGTGGGCTCGTAATTGTTGGAGTATTGAAATTTGCCGTGTGAAGTCGGCGGCGCGCTTGGCCGGTGCGCCAAGCAGGGCATCGCTCACTTGCGCTTCCGGCAGCTTGGCCAGGCGTGCCAGGCGGCGTGCGCGTTCGGCTGGACCCAGCGCGTGCAGCTCCGGCAGGCGGCGCAGCAGCTGCTTCTCGGTGCTCTTGCGGACGGCTTCCAGCAGCAGGGCGCGGCCTTGCGGCAAGCGCCACAGCCAGCGGCCGCTGGCCTCGATATGCTCGATCAGGGCGCGCCGGGCGCTGGCCGCTTCCGGCAGCAGCGGGCCGAAGCGGCGCGAGACGCTCCAGGTCCACAGCAGCAGCAGGGCGGCCAGGCCCAGCACGACCAGGCGGCCGTGCTGCCACAGCCAGGCGGCCCAGCCCACCGGCTCGCTGTGCTGCACCAGCATGACTTGTGCATGGGGGCCGCTCTGCCCGGCCAGCAACAGCAGCAGCTCGCCGTGGTCGAACTGGCGCAGCATGTCGTTGTCGAAGTAGCTGTCGCCGGCATCGACGGCCACCATCGCGACCTTGCCGCGGCCTTCGCCATACACCAGCACGGCCAGTTCGTAGGTGTCGCCCCACAGCGGTTGCGGGCCCTTGCCTTCGAAACGCTGCAAGGTGTCGGACGGGCGGGCCAGCTCGATGGTGTTGGCGGCGCCGGGCGCGTTCAGGCAGACCAGGCGCGGCGGGCTATCGGGCTCCTGGGCCTGGCCGGGCTGGTCTTCCTCGTCTTGCGGCGCTTCCGGCTCCGCGTGCTCCTCGCCGCCCTCGGCGGCCCGCATGAGCCGGTCGGCTGCGCGCTTGGCGCGGCGCCTGGACTCCAGCGGGTCGAGGCGGCAGGTATCGTCGATCCGGTTGCGCCCCGACATCGCCACGCCGAAGTGCTTGCCCAACGGGTCGGTCGATTGGTCGAAGTCGGCTTCCGGGCCGCTGTCGTCGTCGGTGTCGCCGACCCAGTCGGGCGTCATGATCAGGGTGTTGCCGCGGCGCACCCAGTCCAGCAGCAGCTTGGCCTGACGCTCGTCCGGCGGGCGCGCATAGCGCGACAGCAGCATCACGCCGTCCGGCAGCTGGTTCAGCAGCTGGTAGCTGAGCACGGGCTCGACCCGTACCGTATGCCCGCGCGCTTCCAGCAGCCGGGTTGCCGCCAGCATGGGGTTCTTGGCCTGCGCCTCGGAAACGTGGTACTGGCCGCGCCATACCTTGTGGAAGTACAGATGCCATAGCTCGTAGCCGGCGCCGGCCAACAGCACGGCAACGATGGCGATGATGATCGAATGGCTGCGCTTCATGCTGCCTCGCGATCGAAGTGGGCCTGCCAGCGCGTGCACAGCGCAGCCACGGTTTCAGCAGCCGGCCAGCGCGCGCCATAGGCGGCATTCAGCCACAGCGTGGTGGCCTGGTCGGCCAGCGCCAGGCCGTCGCCATCGAGGGCGCCGGCGGCGTGCGCACTGCGCGCCTGGGCCAGGCATTCGCCTTCGGTTGCACCGTGGTGCAAGGTGAGCGACTGGCGGCTGACCAGGCGCGACAGCGTGGCGCGGTAGAGCAGCGCCAGCGCGGCGCGCTGCTGCCCTTGCTGCCACAGCGCGCGCACGGCGCCGGCCACGTCGGCCGGCAAGCTCTCTTCGCGGATATCGAGGCCGCCCACTTCGGTGGCCAGCCTGGGCGCGGGCGTTGGCGCGAAATTCAAGCGTAACGGCGCGGCATAGCGCCACAACAACCAGGCCACCAGCACGATGGCGCCGCCGATCAGGGCAACCTTGAACAGGCCCGCCAGGATGGCAGCCATCCAGCGCGGGATCAGCGGGGCGGATTTCGGTTTTTCCTTGTCCTTTTCCTGGTCCAGTGGCGTGCGCAGTTCCCATACTTCGCCGCAGCGATAGCCGCGCAAGTCTTCGTGGGCGAAAACCTGCTCGAGCTGGCGGCGCAGCGCGGCCTGTTGCGGCGACTGGTCGGGCCCGCGGCCGCTGTCCTCTTGCTTGAGCCCTTTCGGCGGCTCGCAATCGGTCACCACCGGCTTTGCGCCGGCGGCCTGCGGGGCAGCCTGCACCGGCGGCGGCATGCCGAGCAAGGCCATGGCCAACAGCGGCGCCGCCATCAGCACGGCGGCAACCTGGCGCGCCGCCGCTGGACGCGCCGGGGCGCGCACCTGGCGCAGCACGATTTCGATGTCCCAGGCTTCCAGCGTGGCGCGGCGGTTCAGGTAGAGCGTGAAGGTGCAGGCCGTGTAGACCGGACCGATGATGGCGCAGGCCAGGCACCACGCGGCGGTGCCCAGTGCCGCCTGCAACGCGCCCTGGTCGGTCAGGCCGAGCAAGGCAAAGGGATTGGGCGATTCGCCCGGCATGAACAGGCCGGCCAGGGCCAGCATGCCGAACATCAGCACGGCTTCGAAGGTGGCGCAGGTGCTGCCGAACAGCAGGGCGGCGCCGCCGGTGCCGTTGCGCGCGATGGTGGCGCGGCGCGCGGTGGCGGTCTTGCCGCGGGCCCGTTCCAGCACCCACACCGGCTGGTGCAGGCCGCGTCCGGCCATGAAGGGCCGCCACCAGGTCAGCATGCGGAACCAGCCGCCACCGAGCTCGCGCGGCCAGGCACGCAAGGCATCGCGCCAGCCGGCCTGTTCGCCGAATACCTGGCGCGCCAGCACGTACAGCGGCGCGCGTTCCAGCAAGGGACGCAGCCACCACGGCAGCAGCCAGCCCAGGGCCAGGTCGGGGTTGTACCAGCTGATCAGGACGGCCAGCGCCGACAGCGGCAGCCACAGGGCCAGCCAGGCCCGCCATACGTCGGCGCCGCCCGCATGCAGCAGGGCGAAACCGAGGTCCAGGCCTTGCGCGTTGCTGCGCGGGCGCAAATCAAGGCGCAGCTTATCGAGTTGCATGCACGCCTTTCTCGCGGCCGGCGAAACCGAAGAACAGGAATACCAGGGCCCAGCACACGGCACCGACGCTGTACT
Organism: Duganella sp. CF458; assembly: GCF_900113115.1. Classification (GTDB taxonomy): domain Bacteria; phylum Pseudomonadota; class Gammaproteobacteria; order Burkholderiales; family Burkholderiaceae_D; genus Rugamonas. Next base: position 248,784 of record NZ_FOOF01000009.1, read on the forward strand.
TGACGGCTGGCGCGAAGGCGCTGGCCGACCAGAACGCTTCGAAGAAGGCCGCCAGTACGGTCAGCAGGGCGGCACCCGCCACCACCGGGTACATCTGGACGCTGGCTTCCTGCAGCGCGCGGCGCCGGCTCAGGCGGCCCGGCTTGACCAGCGCCATGCCAAGGCGCACGCCGGCCACGCCGGACAGCACCAGGCCGGTCAGCTCAAAGCTGGAATGGGTCACCACGAAGGACCAGAAGTTGCCGCGGGTCGCCGGGTCGAGGCTGAGCCAGGCGGCCACCACGCCCATCTTCATGCCATTGAACAGTACGCTCAGCAAGGCCGGCACGCCGCCGAAGATGCCGCTGGCGAAAGTGCGGAAGCCGATCGAGACGTTGTTCCAGATATAGTGGCCGAACATCTGCAGGTCGCCTTCGCTGCCGCCGCGGCCGGTCTTCACGCTGGAAGGCGAATACATCTGGTGCATGCGCGTCAGCTCTTCCGGCGACGCAAACATGAAGGCATTGTGCGAGTCCTGCCATACCAGCGCGCCAATGGCGAGGGCCGGCCCGAGCAGGCAAAGCAGCACCACCAGCAGCAGCTTCCATTCGGCGCGCACGCGGCGCGGCAGGTCGGCGCGCAGCCATTGCAGCAGCACGGTCGGGCGTTCCGCCGCCACGCCATACAGCGCGTGATGGCAGCGCGCCACCAGGCCGTGCAGGTAGGACACCAGTTGCGGCGAGTAGCCGCGCTGGCTGGCCAGGGCCAGGCACTGGCACAGGCGGCGGTATTGTGCCGGCAGGGCTTCGCGGCCGTCGGCGCGCTTGGCCAGCAGGGTGTCGATCTCGCTCCACAGCGGACCGTAGGCGGCTTCGAATTGTGCTTGCTTCATCGTACCAATCCTGCGGCCATGCCGCGCAAGCGTTCCAGCGACGCCTCGCCTTGTCGCCCGGTCAGCGGTTCGGCAATATCGGCCAGTTCCAGCATGCGCCCGTGCGGCAGCCGGCTTTCGCGCGCGAACAGGTCGGCCAGGGTGCGCTGCTGCTCCGGCGTCAGCGGGAAGGGCAGCGGCAACGGGGCCGCATCGGCCACCGCAATGCGCTTGGGCGGCTTGTCGCGGTACACCACCTGGGTGCCTGCCACAATGTCGCCCAGGCGGCGGAAATGGCGGTCGCACAGCATGGACAGCAGGCCGGAGGCGTAGCACAGCGGCAGGAAGTCGGCCACCATCAGCAGGTTGCGCAACACCGATTCGCGCCAGCGCACCGGCAGCCCGTCCGCACGCAGCACTTGCAGGCCGAGCACCTGCTTGCCCAGGGTGCGGCCGCCGGCGTACACCTCGCACAGCACCGGGTAGGCCCAGTAGGCGAAGAAAAACAACAGGGCCGTCACGCCGTTGAACAGTTTTTCGGAGGGGATGATGGCGCCGAGGACCGAAATCAGGACGCTGGCGCCAAAGCCCCAGGCCGCAAAATCGATGGCCCATGCGTAAGCGCGTACTACCGGACCGGCAGGAACAAGCTGCAAACGCACGCCTTCGGGGGTGATCAGGGACAGGCGTCCATCGAGGAGGAAATTCATGCCATTTATTTAACCATAAAACTTTCCTCAATGGAAATGTTAATGGAAATGTTTTACCCCTGCGGCCTCCTCGATTTGCCGGTAATCGCGTGTCTGGCGCACGCTGCCGATGGCTTGCCAGATCGCTTCGACCCGTTGCGGATCGCGCTGGTAGACGCCGCGCCCGACCATCAGGTACAGGTTGACGGTGGAGTAGGGCAGCTCGGCCTGCTGGACCTTGCCCTTGAAACGGGGATCTTCGTGGGCCAGCTTGCTGGCCTCCAGCCCCTGCAGGATGGCGACATCAAAGCTGCCTTTGCTCAGCATGCGCAGGGCATCGGCAGCCGACTTCACGGTGTCATGGGGGATATAGCCTTTTTCGCGCAACTGCTGCGCCACCAGGTAGCCGGTCTGCACGATGACAACCTTGCCGGGCGCCAGCAATTCCTGGCCGTCCCAGCTCCCGTTGCCGCCCACGCGCAGAAATACCAGGGCCGCATCTTCAAATAATGCGCGGCCTGGATCTTCGCGCCCATCGGGTAATTGGGGAATACGCGACCAGGCGCGGCGGTCGATTGCATCTGCTGCACCAACGACTGCATCCACCTGGCCAAGTTTTAATTCATTTAAGCAACGCTTCCATGGTTTCGGTGAATAAATAAATTGTTCATTAAGGAGTAATTCAACTCGCTTCAATAATTCAAAATTCAGGCCTTTGCCGTCGGGAGTGCTCCAGGGCCGCTGGTCGACGTCTTCAAAGCACAGGCGCAGCGGCGGCGCTTTCGCGGCATGGGCAGCCATGCCGCTCAACAGTGCCAGCAGCACGCAGAGGCTTTTGTAGCTCATGGCATAAAGATTATCACGGCGCATTTATGTTCCGTGCGGCTTCATAAAAAAGATCCATACATGTTGTATTTGCGCATGTATAACTGGAAATAATAGACGGATGAAAATGTTGCATATAAATTCTCCCTAGTTTTTTTAAAATCTGTATGGAAGAGAGAAATACATGAATAAACATTTTCCGATTGCAGCATTAATGCTGTCCGCCAGCCCGTTTGTGCTGCTGGGCCAAGCCCACGCACAAGCACAGGACGCTGCCCCTATCCAGGCGCAGCAGGCTGCCGACACTACCACCGACGAGATCCAGAAGGTGGTGATTGTTTCGACCGGTAGCCGCGGTTCGCAACGCACCATGGTGGATACACCGGTGCCGGTCGACGTGCTGAGCTCGCGCGAGCTGACCAAGACCGGCCAGGTCACCCTCGACAAGTCGATGCAGTTCCGCGTCCCTTCCTTCAACACCGTACAGACCCCGGTCAATGACGCGACCTCCCTGCTGGACCCCTACGAAATCCGGAATATGGGCCCAAGCCGCGTGCTGATCCTGATCAACGGCAAGCGCAAGAACATGAGCTCGCTGGTCTACACCCAGACCTCGCCAGGCCGCGGTGAATCCGGTTCCGATATTTCCGCCATCCCGGCCGACGCCATCAAACGCATTGAAGTGCTGCGCGACGGCGCGTCGGCGCAATACGGCTCCGACGCGATTGCCGGCGTGGTCAACATCATCCTGAAGGACAATGCCGCAGGCGGTTCCGTGACCGCGCGTGCCGGCATCACCCACGAACACGATGGCGGCATGGGCGGCGTGAGTCTCAACCAGGGCTTCGCACTGGGTGGCGACCGTGGCTTCTTTAACTACACCATCGATGCCTCGCGCGTGAACCTGTCCAGCCGTTCCGGCGTGGTCAGTGCCGCCGGCGAAGCGGGCGACTTCGGTGCACCGCTGTCGGAAGTACAGGCATTCCTGTCGAAGTATCCCGATGCGCGCAACGTCAACGGCTCGCCGAAGACCAAGGCTTACAAAGGTCTGTTCAATACACGCTACGATATCGGCGAAGGCGTCGCGATCTATGCCAACGCTGCGTACGTGAACAAGAAGATCAACTCCTTCGCCAACTACCGCACCCCTTACTGGCGTCCGACCGACTACGGCCTGCTGCACCCTGCCGGCACACCGTACGAGGGTTACCAGCCAACCTTCGACGGCACGCTGGATGACTACAATGCGACCGGCGGCGTGAAGATGGACCTGGCGGGCTGGAATGCGGACTTCAGCCTGACCTACGGTGGCAACAAGCAGAAATACGACGTGGACCATTCGGTCAATCGCAGCATGGAAGATGCTGTTCTCGCCGGTACCAGTACCGAACACTCGCCGACCCACTTCTATGCCGGCGGCGTGGAGTTCCAGCATTACGTGTTCAACGGCGACATCTCCAAACAGCTGACCGATACCGTCAACTTCTACGCCGGCACCGAACTGCGCCACGAGAAATTCGAAGTGAAGGCGGGCGAGCGGGCATCGTGGCAGGGCACCGGCGCCGACTCCTTTGCGGGCAACCACCCGGACAACTCCTTCCCATCCTCGCGCTCCAACTACGGTGTGTATGCCGGTTCGACCTGGGACATCAACAAGGACTTGCTGCTCGATGGCACGGGCCGCTGGGAAAAATATACCGACTTCGGCTCCGCATTCGTGTGGAAGCTGTCCACTCGCTACAAGGCGAACGACTGGGTGACGCTGCGCGCATCGGCATCGAAGGGCTTCCGCGCTCCTTCCCTGGCTCAGATCTATACCCAGAAAGCGCAGTATTCCTTCGTGCCTGGCGGTGGTATCCAGGTGTCGGGCCTGGTGAACAACGTCTCGGCACAGGCTGCTGCGCTGGGCGTGCCGAAGCTGAAGGCTGAAAAGTCCGATAACATCACCCTGGGCCTGGGCCTGAAGCCGGATGAAAACACCAGCGCCACCCTGGACTACTACAATATCAAGGTGAAGGACCGCATCGTGCTGGGCAAGGAAATCGTGCCGACCGGCGATCCTGCCCAGCAGCTGGACCAGATCCTGGCAGCGAACGGCATCGTTTCCGTCAGCTTCTTCGTCAATGCGGTGAAGACCCGCACCGAGGGCCTGGACTACGTGCTGTCGCGCAAGAACATCCCGCTGGCCGATGGCAAGCTGACCCTGAACCTGTCCGGCAACTACACGCACAAGAACGAGCGTGATGGCGCGGTCAAGAATCCTCCGATCGTGGCTAACGCCGGCCAGTCCGTACTGGATGCAACGCAGGAAGCGCTGATGTTCACTTCGCGTCCGAAGTTCAAGACCATCCTCGGTGCAGACTGGGACTACCAGAAGTTGAACCTGTCGGTCAACAACACTGTGTTCGGCCCGACCCGCTTCCGCCAGGCCGGCCTGAACGCCAACCTGGAAACCAAGTTCAAGACCAAGAACGTCACCGACTTCGCCCTCAACTACAACCTGATGCCGAACATGACGCTGTCGTTCAACGTCAACAACGTGTTCAACACCACGCCTGAGTGGGAATTCAAGGCACTGAATGCCGATGGCCAGAAGATCATCGACGATCCGAACCAGAAAGCCATCCAGCGCAACCTGATCACTTTCAACGGCCGCTACGACATGGTGACTTACGATGGTTCGCACTTCAGCCAGCTGGGCCGCACCTACGCGGCGTCGTTGAACTACCGCTTCTAAACTGCTACCCGTTTGATACGGAAACCGCCCCTCGGGGCGGTTTTTTATTGTAAAGTGGGTAATCCAACCGGTGGGGGAAACCATGCTCTCGATGCGGCGGGCGATCACGAATGGTGCGCAGCACGTAAGGCCCGTTATTGACGATGCAGTGCTTGCCCGTTACGTCGAGATCGGCCTGGCGGTGCGCGAAGCGTTCCGCCAGCCGGCGTTGCGCGAAGGTTTCATCGCGCGCCTGAAGCCGCACCGGCGCCTGATTGCCGGCTGCGTACCGGCCGGCATACAAGCGCATGGCATGCTGCCGGAGCGCGCTCCTTCCCATGGCCTTGACGAGATCTCCGACGCGGACCTGGCGCAATGGCTGGTCGACGATGGGCGCCTGATCTATGGTGAATTCACAGAGCAGGAGCTCGATCACTACTTCGAGGCGGTGGCGCCGTGGCTGCCCTTGCACGGCCACTTCATCGATCTTGGCAGCGGACTGGGTAAGGTCGTCTTGAGCGCGGCACTGGCCTTGCCCGGCATGCGCTGCACCGGCGTAGAGCTGCTTGGGTACCGCAATGATATGGCGCAGATGCGGCTGGCGCAGATGCTGGCCGCCGGCGTAGCGGAAAATCCCGCGGCCGCGGCCAGGGTTGCCGCCCGTGTGCGCCTGGTACATCAGGATATGTTCGATGCCAATGTCTCCGACGCGAGCATGGTCTATATCTACAGCACCTGTTTCGCGCCGATGATGGACCGCTTGGCCGACAAGTTGGCGAGGGAGCTGCCGGAGGGCGCTTTGGTCACCACGGTCACGTTCCCTATGGCGCACCCGGCCTTCGAGCTGGTGCAGCAGTTCGCGCCGCCGAGTGTGGCGTGGACCTCGGTGTACCTGTATCGCCGGCGCAGTGCGCTGGATGCGGGAGCGCCATCGGCGCCCAGCTATCTTTACGAGCAGGATTGCGCTGCCTGGGAATATGCGGTGCGGGCCGCATTTGCGGCTTATGATTCGTCTCATGGAAATTGAAATGCAAATTCGCGCTATGACCTTGCCCGAGCTGGAAATGGTGCTCGATTGGGCTGCGGCGGAAGGATGGAATCCTGGCCTGCAGGATGCGGCCAGTTTTTATGCGGCCGACCCGGGCGGCTTCCTGCTTGGCACGATCGACGGTGAGCCGGTTGCCAGTATTTTCGCGGTGCGCTACGGAGCCGGCTTCGGCTTCATAGGCGGCTATATCGTGCGGCGCGAGTTCCGCGGCCAAGGCTATGGCATGGAAATCTGGCGCGCCGGCGTGGCGCGGCTGGCAGGGCGCAATGTAGGGCTGGACGGTGTGCCGGCGCAGCAGGCCAACTACGCTCGCGCCGGCTTCAAACTGGCGCATCGCAACGCGCGTTATGAAGGCCGGGGCAGCGACATTCCTACTGCCGACCGCGTACTGCCTTTGGGGCAACAGGATATCGATGAAGTGTTGGCGTATGATCGCGACTTCTTCCCCGACAACCGTGAACAATTCATGCGCTGCTGGTTGCAGCAGGCTGGCAGCGTGGCATTCGGCGTGCGCGATACTGCCGGCGTGCTGCTTGGTTATGCGGTGCTGCGCCCCTGTCGCGCGGGCTTCAAGATTGGCCCGCTCTGTACCGGGTCGTCGGAGGTGGCCGAGGAATTGATGCAGGCCCTGTGCGGCCGGGTGCCGGCGGGCGAACCGGTTTACCTCGATGTGCCGGAGCCGAATGCCGCTGCGGTGGCGCTGGCCGAGCGGCATGGCATGCATGCCTGCTTCGAGACGGCTCGCATGTACACGGGCGACGACCCAGGATTGCCGCTGGCGCGGCAGTACGGCATCACGACGTTTGAACTGGGCTGAAAGTAGTGCTTGACCCTGACGAGGTCCTGTTCTATCGGGAGATGGACGGACCGCTGGCCGCCATCTTCGACAACATCCACCCCGACCCCGCGCCTTTTATAGTCGAAGCCGTGAGCAGCTACGCCGCTTAAACACTTCACTTGCCCCAACGCAAAACGCGCCACATCGGCGGGCGCTACTCTCCCTGTTGTGCCAACCGACCGGCCGAACGTTGAGCGGAGGGGTTTCATTGGCTGACGTCATGTGGGACATCCGATGCAAGGGCTTGTACCGACCCGGGTTGGCGGAGACCATGCGTCGTAATCCGGTGATCTGTGATACGAGGATGATAGGGCGCATTGTTTACCGAGCGAGGATGATTCGATGATGAAAGATCAGGTCTTGCTTTTATTTTCCGGTATTGCCTGCGCGTTTGGAGCATGGGCATTCTGGCACTATTTGGATGCGGACGCGGTAGTTGCGTTGACGACGCTTGCCTTGGTGGCGGCTGTGGCTGATAACCTGCGTTTGCGCCGCAAGTTGCGCGAAACCGAGCGGCGCGGTTGACAGGGCTGCGCGGCGGCGCGGAGAATGGCCTCTCCACAACCCTGCTGGATAAGGAGGAAGTCATGAAGCTTCGTCGTGTCGCGCAGTACCTGGTTGTTGTTGCGGGATTCACCCTGGCCGGCGCCGCCGTCAGCGCTGCGCCGGATAAGAAGAAGGCCGCTGCGCCGCCTGATGAAAAGGCGGCGATGGAGGCGATGAATAAAGCCGCCACGCCCGGCGAGGCACACAAGAAACTCGAGGCGTTGGCCGGCAGGTTCACGGTCAAGACGAAAATGTGGATGGACCCATCCAAACCGCCTGAGGAAAGCGATGGCTCCACGGAGCGCAAGTGGATTATGGGTAACCGTTACCTGCAGGAGAACTACCAGGGAAAATTCATGGGCCAGCCTTTCGACGGCATGGGCGTGCAGGGTTACGATAACGTGACGAAGAAGTACTTCGGTAGCTGGATCGATTCCGGCAGCACCGGCATGACCCTGGCGCATGGCAGCTTGAATGGCAACACCATCAAGTACAAGGGCATGATGTCCGACCCGATGAGCGGCAAGGAAGTCCCTTATACGATGAGCGTAGCCATCACCGACAACGACAACCACAAGCTGGAAATGTGGGGGCCGGGGCCGAATGGCAAGGACATGAAGTGGATGGAGATGAGCTACACCCGCGTCAAGTGAACGAGGGGCCCCGGCAAGGGGCCCGCAGCACGCCGGTCTTAGGTATCCCGCGCCGGCGTGCGCTGCGCGACTTCCAGCAAGATTCCCCAATCGCTGCGGCAGTAGAAACCGGGTCCGCCGCGCATCTCCTGCACCGGGGAAAGCCCCGTCACGCCAGCGGCCTGAAGTTCGGCATGCTTGGCGCCGACTTTGCCGGCATCGTCGACGAGGAAGCCAATATGAAACGTCTTGGGATAGCTGGGCTCCTCGTGACGCGTGAGCACGAGTACCACACCGCCTTCGCCGGCCAGTATGGCCATGCCGTGGTTGCCTTTGGTCTGCAGCAGGGCGAAGCCGAAATGGCGGGTCAGGAAAGCGCAAGCCGCAGCCACATCGGGCACGGACAGGTCGAGGTGATTCAATTGCATGATGACTCCAAAGTTGGTGGGCCCAACGGGAGTGCCTGAGGATCGATCGGCCACGCCCCGACGAGCCCGAGACGCAATGCGCCGGGATCGTCGTGGGTTCTCATGCAAGACTGCACATGGAGCAGAGCTCTCCGGGGAGGAGAGGGACCGGGCTTACCTTGAACCGGTCCTGCCTTTTTCGACAGGCCGGATCATATCATGGGATCAGCTGCGGCCAAGGCGCGGCATGCGGCGTCCCGCTGCGGCCGGCGCATCGGCGTCGACGCGGAACACGCCGACCGCCTGCAACAGCGCCGCCGACTGTTGCTGCATGCTGGCCGCAGCAGCGGCAGCCTGTTCGACCAGCGCCGCATTCTGCTGCGTCACCGCATCCATCTGCGAAATCGCTTCGTTGACCTGGGCGATGCCGGCGCTTTGCTCATTGCTGGCGGTGCTGATCTCGTTGATGACCTGGCGCACGCGGTGCACACTCTCCACCACTTCCTGCATGGTGCTGCCGGCCTGCGCCACCAGCGAGTTGCCGACGCCGACGGTTTCCACGGAGGCGCCGATCAGGTCCTTGATTTCCTTGGCCGCGGCCGCGCTGCGCTGCGCCAGGTTGCGCACTTCCGAGGCCACGACCGCAAAACCGCGGCCCTGTTCACCGGCACGCGCCGCTTCCACCGCCGCATTCAGCGCCAGGATATTGGTCTGGAATGCGATGCCATCGATCACGCTGATGATGTCGACGATCTTGCGCGAGGAGCTATCGATGGAGGCCATGGTTTCAACCACCTGGGACACCACGGCGCCGCCTTTCTGCGCCACTTCCGAGGCGTTGGCTGCCAACTCGTTGGCGGTGCGCGCATTGTCGGCATTCTGGCGCACGGTGGAGGTCAGCTCTTCCATCGATGCGGCGGTTTCCTCCAGCGAGCTGGCCTGGCTTTCGGTGCGGGCCGACAGGTCGCTGTTGCCGGCCGCGATCTCGCTCGACGCGGTGGCGATGGTATCGGTGGCAGTGCGCACCGAACTGACGATGCGCGCCAGGTCGTCGCGCATGCCCTTCAGCGCATTGAGCATGCTGCCGCTGTCGTCGCGCTTGACGTCGATCGGCACGGTCAGGTCGCCGCCGGCAATGCTGCGCGCGATCGACGAAGCGTAATCCGGTTCGCCGCCCAACTGGCGCAGCATGCCGCGTGCGATGAATAAGCCGATGCCGAGCAGCACGGCGGCCAGTACGACCGCGCCTGCGGCGAAGGTGACGGCGCGTCCGCGTACGGTGGCGTCGACGGTGTCGACGTAGACGCCGGAGCCCAGGATCCAGCCCCAAGGCTCAAAGCCTTTGACGTAGGAGACCTTTTGCACCGGCTTGTCGCTGCCCGGTTTCGGCCACATGTAATCGACCGGGCCGGCGCCCGCTTTCTTGACCATGTTGACGAATTCGACGAACAGGTGCTTGCCGGTCGGGTCCTTGTTGGCGCTGAGGTCCTTGTTGTCGAGCTCAGGCTTGATTGGATGCATGATCATCTTCGGCTGCATGTCGTTGAGCCAAAAATATTCGTTGTTGCCATATCGCAACACCTTGATCGCATCCATGGCCTTCTTCTGGGCTTCCGCGCGGGGCAGGGTGCCGCTGGCTTCCTGCTTTTGGTAGTAGTCGAGCACACCATAAGCCGTTTCGACGGCCTGCCGCACATTGCTGGTTCTTTCCTCAAGGATGAGGGTGCGCTCGGAAATCAGGAAGATGGCGGTAAGGATGATGATGCCGAGGATGGCGCTGGCATTCAGCACAGCGAGTTTCTTGGCAATGCTCATCGACTGCGTGAAGTTCATGGTTTGTCTCCGACTAAAGCAATCTTTTTTGTAAGTCCAGCATGGCACGCCTCGCAGAAAAAGAAAAGGCCCTCCGTGGAGGGCCTTGAACCGGATTGGTGTTCTTATTTGGAGCGTTTTGCCGCGCTCTGGTCACGAATCGTGCGGAACTCGGAGTCGCTCGACCAGTTCGGCCATTCCTTCGATTCGGCCAGGTCGCGGCCCAGGCTATACAGCACGCCCAGGTCGCGCGCCATGCCGGTGAATGGCCACTTGGCATCCCATTCGTCCGAAGGCTGGTGGTAGTTGTTGGTGGTATAGGCTTCCTGTGCTGCCTTGCCTGCCGCCACGCCGCCTTGTTCCCAGTCTTCGCCGGAGTCAAGCGAGAATGCCGGCACGCCGCGCTTGGCCATCGGGAAGTGGTCGGAGCGGAAGAAGTAGCCCGCTTCGGTGTGCGGGTCAGGCATGTAGCTGACGTTGATGGCCTTGAACCTGGCGACCAGCATATCGAGCAGGTCCAGCTTGGCGCTGCCGGAAATGGTGAAGTTGCGCGCCGGACCGTATGGGCTCAGTGCATCCATATTGATCATGCCGACCGTGGTGGCCAGCGGGTAGACCGGGTTCGATGCGTAGTACTCGGAACCGAGCAAGCCTTTTTCTTCAGCCGTCACGGCCAGGAACACCACGCTGCGCTTGGGCGCCGGTGCCTTGCCGTAGGCGCGGCCCAATTCCAGCAAGGCAGCGATGCCGGTGCCGTTGTCGATGGCGCCGTTGTAGATCTTGTCGCCCTTCGCATCAGGCAGGCCGACCCCGAGGTGGTCCCAGTGGCCGCTGTAAATCACGGTCTCCTGCGGCGCCGCGGTGCCTTCGCGCACCGCCACCACGTTCTTGGACTTGATCACTTGGGCGTCCACCGCGTAGTGGGCCGACAGGCTGACGCCTTTCAATTCCACCGGCTTGAACTCGCGCGTTTGCGCCTGCTTCTTGAGCGCGTCGAAATCGAGGCCGGCGCGCTTGAACAGGTCGGCCGCCACGTCGCGCTGGATCCATGCTTCCATCGGCGCGTGCGACTTGCCCGGCTCCTTGCGCACGATGTCGTACATCACATTGGTGTTGGAGTTCTTCACCGTTGCCCAGCCATAGGATGCAGGCGCGGTTTCGTGCACGATCAGGGTGCCGATTGCGCCCTGGCGTGCCATCTCTTCGTATTTGTAGGTCCAGCGGCCGTAGTAGGTCATGGCCTTGCCGCCGAATTCGCCTGCGCCGGTTTCGAAGTCCGGATCGTTGATCAGCACCACGGCCAGCTTGCCCTTCAGGTTCACGCCCTTGAAGTCGCTCCACTTGCGCTCTGGCGCGGTCACGCCGTAACCGACGAACACCAGCGGGGCCTTGTCGAAATCGACGCGCTTGGCGCCATTCATCGCGGCGCGCACCGCCAGTTGCTCGCCTTGCGCGAACGGGATGTCGTTCTTGCCGGCGTGCGCGTTCAGCACCACCGGGCCCTTGATTTCAAAGCGGCCCAGCGGCACTTCCTGGTACCAGCTGCGCTTGCCCTTCACCAGGTCGCCGCCCGGCTTCAGGCCGGCCGCCTCGAACTGCTTGGCGATGAATTCAACGGTCTTTACTTCGCCGGCGGTGTTCGGGCCGCGGCCTTCGAATGCGTCGGATGCCAAAGTTTCAACGTCCTGCGACAGGCGCTGCGGATCGATCTTCGGCACGTCCTGCGCTTGTGCTGCGACTGCAGCCAGCAGTACGGTGGCCAGCATGGAATGTTTCACTGCTTACCTCCTGGTTGGGGTGAATGGATCTAAAACCCGGCAAGTATCGGCCTTGGAGCGCCGCAGGTCAAATGTGGACTCCTTATGTAACTTAGTGTTGCTCCACACGCTGCAACGGCCACGCGCGGGGCAGGCTGCGGCATACTGCCGGAAGCATTTTTCACCGGAGTCATTACATGAAACGCACTATTCTCGGCAGCCTGGTTGTTGGCCTGGCATGTTCGCATGCATGGGCGGCGGAGCTGAGCTCGGGCATCGACGCCGCCGGCATCGACCAGCAGGTCCGCGCGCAGGATGATTTTTTCCGCTACTCCCAAGGCAAGTGGCTGAGCGGTGTCGAGATCCCGGCCGATCGATCGAGCTGGGGTGCGTTCAACGTGGCGCAGGAAAACGTGGAAGGGCAGGTGAAGTCCATCGTCGAAAAGGCCGAACAGGACAGGGCGCGCAAGGCGGGTTCGGATGCGCAGAAGATCGGCGACTACTACGCCAGCTTCATGGATCAAGCGCGCCGCGATGCGCTGGGCCTGAAGCCGCTCAAGCCGGAGCAGGCGCGCATTGCCGCCTTGTCCGGCAAGCGGGGCATCGCCGCGTTGGTAGCACACCTGAACCGCATCGACGCCGGCGGCCCGCTCGATATGAGCGTGCGCCAGGATGCGAAAGATTCGACGCGCTATGTAGTGGGCGTTCGCCAGTCCGGCCTGGGCTTGCCGAACCGGGACTACTTCCTTTCCGATAAGGACACGCGCTTGAGTGATATCCGCGCCAAGTACCAGCAGCACGTGGAAAAGATGCTGGCCTTGGCAGGGCACGCGCAAGCCGCCCAGGAAGCTACGCAGATCGTCGCGTTGGAAACCGAAATCGCCCGCGCCCATTGGTCCGCCGTGGAAAACCGCGATCCGGTAAAAACCTACAACAAGCTGTCGCTGGGCGAACTGAAAGCGCTGATGCCGGGCTTCGACTGGGATGCTTACCTGAAGGGTGTTGGCGTGGCGGGCAAGGTCGATTCTGTAATCGTCAGCCAGCCAAGCTACCTGGCGGCGCTGGACAAACTGATCGAGGCAACGCCGCTTCCGGTGTGGAAGGCCTACTTTGAATTCCACATGATCAGCTCTTTCGCGCCTTACCTGTCGCAGCCTTTGGTCGACGAGAACTTCGCGTTCCGCGGCGCGGTCCTGGCGGGCACCAAGGAAAACCGTCCGCTGCACAAGCGCGCCATCGCGGAAGTGAACCGCGCACTGGGCGAGATGGTGGGCAAGGCTTATGTCAAGGAGTATTTCCCGGCCGAGCGTAAGCAGCAGGTGGCCGAGATGGCGCAGAATTTCGTCGCCGCTTTCCGCGAAGGCATCGATAAGCTGGAGTGGATGAGCCCTGAAACCAGGCTGCAGGCGCAAGCGAAGCTGGCCAAGATCAACGTCAAGATTGGGTATCCGGACAAATGGCGCGATTACGCGAAGCTGATAGTGGCGCGCAACGACTTGGTTGGCAACGTGCTGCGCTCGCGCGAGTTCGCGCACAGCTTCAGCATCGGCAAGCTGGGCAAGCCGGTGGACCGGACGGCATGGAGCATGACGCCGCAAACCGTCAACGCCTACTACAGCCCATCGCTGAACGAAGTAGTGTTCCCGGCGGCGCGCCTGCAGTATCCGCTGTACGACGCCAAGGCTGAACCGGCGGTCAACTATGGCGCGGTCGGCATTTCCATCGGCCATGAGATCAGCCACGCCTTCGACGACAAAGGCTCGCAGTACGATGGCGACGGCAACCTGCGCAACTGGTGGACCAAGGAAGATGGCGAGCAGTTCGCCGCGCGCGGCAAGATGCTGGTGGCGCAGTACAACGGCTACAGCCCGGTGGCGGGCTATCAGGTGAACGGCGAATTGACCCTGGGTGAGAACATCGCAGACAACGCCGGCCTGATCATGGCCACCCGCGCCTACAAGATCCACATGAAAGGACAGCCTGGCCCGGTGATCGACGGCTATACCGCCGAGCAGCGCATCTTCATGGGCATGGCACAGGCGCGCCGCGGCAAGGGCCGCGACGCTTTCCTGATCCAGCAGGTGAAGTCCGACCCGCACTCGCCATCCGAATTCCGCGTGAACGGCAGCCTGAAGAACCACCCGGGCTTCTACGACGCCTTCGGTGTGAAGGAAGGCGACAAGATGTACCTGCCGCCGGCGCAGCGCGTGATCTTTTGGTAGTAGCTCCTGGTTGAAAAGTCGGGGTCAGCTCTGGCAATCGGACATTTTCGCTAGCGAAAATGTCCGATTGCCAGAGCTGACCCCGACTTTTATGTTGCTACAAGTAGCGCGACAACATTGCGCCCTCCAGCCCGGCATCGAGCTGGATGCGCACGATGTGGCCGCTACCTGGCGCGATCGCGATCTCGCTGCCATCGTCCGCCAGCATGCGGGCGATGGTGATATCGCGGTTGCCGCCCGGGTGCATGACTTCAATGCGGTCGCCCACCGCGAAATGATTCTTCACATCGACGCGCGCCCAGCCGCCGTCAATCTCCAATACATCTCCCACATACTGGCTGCGATCGGTTTCCGATACGCCGCGCAGGTAGTTCTGGTGCTCCTGCGTGTGATGGCGCTGGTAAAAGCCGTCGGTGTAGCCGCGGTTGGCCAGGCCCTGGAGCTGGCCGAGCAGGCCCTCGTCGAAGGGGCGGCCGGCTACCGCATCGTCGATGGCTTGACGGTACACCTGCGCCGTGCGCGCCGCGTAATAGGCGGACTTGGTGCGGCCTTCCACCTTCAGCGAAGTGATGCCGATCTTTACCAGCCGCTCGACGTGTTCCACCGCGCGCAAGTCTTTCGAGTTCATGATGTAGGTGCCGTGTTCGTCCTCGAAGATCGGCATCAGTTGGCCGGCACGCCCGGCTTCTTCCAGCAGGTAGGTCTGGTTTGCCAGCGGATGGCGCGGCTGCTGGTGCAGCGCCGAGATATCGCCGGTCGCCTCCTGGCAGCCTTCCCCCACCTTGTAGTCCCAGCGGCAGGCATTGGTGCAGGTGCCCTGGTTGGCGTCGCGGTGATTGAAATAGCCGGACAGCAGGCAACGGCCTGAATATGCCATGCACAGGGCGCCGTGCACGAACACTTCCAGTTCCATGTCCGGGCAGCGCTGGCGGATCTCCTCGATTTCGTCGAGCGACAGTTCGCGCGACAGGATCACGCGCGTCAGCCCCATGCGCTGCCAGAACTTCACATCGGCCCAGTTGACGGCGTTGGCCTGCACCGACAGGTGGACCGGCATGTCGGGCCACTCTTCGCGCACCATCATGATCAGGCCCGGGTCGGCCATGATCAGCGCATCGGGCTGCATGGCGATGACGGGTGCCATATCGCGCAGGTAGGTCTTGAGCTTGGCGTTGTGGGCGAAGATATTACTGGCGACGAAAAACTGCTTGCCGCGTGCGTGGGCGCCATCGATGCCTTCCTGCAGCGCTTGCAGGGTGGAGAAGTCGTTGTTCCGCACGCGCAGGCTGTAGCGCGGCTGGCCCGCATAGACAGCGTCGGCGCCGTAGTCGAAAGCGGCATTCATCTTGGCCAGGGAGCCGGCGGGCAGGAGGAGTTCGGGGGCGGTCAGCATGGCAGGCAAAATCCGCCAGCCTAGCCATGCCGCCGCCGCCCGGCCATGACCTGGATCAAGTTTGGCGCATCAGGCCGGCTGCAGTTCGCCGTACAGGGCGAGGTATTCCTGGCTCAGCTTGTGGCTGCGATCGAGGTGGATCATCGGTAGGTTGCGCTCGTGGGATTCGCGGATGCGGATTGAGCTTGAAAGCTTGTTCTCGAACACCGGCAAGCCTTCTTCCTTGAGCTGGTCCACCATGCGTTGCGGCAGCAGGGCGCGCGGCTGGAACTGGTTGACCACGATGCCTTCGATCTGCAGCTTGGGATTGTGGTCGGCCTTGATCTCCTTGACGTTGTTGACCAGGGTGTACAGCGCCTGGCGCGAGAAGTCGTCGCAGTCGAAGGGGATCAGGCAGCTATCGGCCGCGATCAGGGCAGATTGGGTGAAGAAGTTGTAGGCCGGCGGCGTGTCGACATAGATTTCGTCGTAGGCCTTTTCCAGCTCGCTCAGCGTGTCGCGCAGCTTGTAGATCTTGTGGCGCGATTCCAGCTTCGATTGCAGGTCGCCCAGTTCGGGATGGGCCAGCATGATGGACAGGTTGTCGAACGGCGTGGCGTGCACATAGTCGCCGGCCGGCTTGGCAAATATGCTGTAACTAAGCATTTGCTCGAAATAGGCGCCAAGGGTGGGCGCCAGTCCTGCGGTTGCCGCCCCGAGCAGGTAGCGGCTGCTGTTGCACTGCGGGTCGATATCGATCAAAAGCGTGCGTTTGCCATGGTGCGCCGCAATGGCCGCCAGGTTTACCGCAATGGTCGATTTACCGACGCCGCCCTTCTGGTTGAAGATGACGCGCTTCATTTGCTGGCCCTCGCTGTGGCTAAGATTGCAACGATTCTAGCATGATGCGGCGCAGCAAAAGCAAGCGTTTATGCGGTTTGAACCTTTTGGCAGGAATTCGACTCCATGATGCCGCGCAGGTAGCCGCGGCGGACCTTGCCCGCCAGGATCGCGGTTTGCGCTTTCTTCGATTGGCGCTCTGCGCCGCTAAGCTTGCGCAGCCAGCCGCGGAAAGGAATCGCGCCTTCCACCGTGCGCGCCAGGGCGCCGGTAGCCGCGTTGCCCAAGGCTTCTTTCGAGGCGTCCATATGGCTCTGCTTTTCTTCCGGAACGTCGAGGTCCGGCCCCAGCTCCTCATCGAGATCCGCTACTTGCGCCAGCAAGGCCGGGCAGCTCTTGTCGGCAGGTGCCTTGTACGGATTTCCAATGGCGTCGCGCAGCACGTCCGGAATGTCCACTTTGGCGATATTCAAGTCCCGCAGCGGCGTGGCGCCGATTTCCTGAATGCGATTTTGGTCCTTGGTGGCGCACGCGCTCAGGGCCAGCGCGGCAATGGCCAGTGTCAGTCGTTGCATATCTCTTGCGGTTAAAAAAAATGCAAGTATAACCAAGCCGGCGACATTCGGGGCGAAACGAGTCCGGATCGCGTCACGGTATATCATGACGGTAGTTTCAACGATTGGATTTGGCATGCTCATAGTGACTCACAGCGGCAAGTTCCACGCAGACGATGCGTGGGCGGTCGCTGTCCTGAATGTTTTGTATCCCGGCGCCGACCTCGTCCGCACGCGCGACCAGGCCATCATCGATACCGCTGACTTTGCGGTGGATGTCGGTGGCGTATGGGACCCGGCCGCAGGCCGCTTCGACCACCATCAGAAAGGCTTTGACGTCGCGCGCCAGAGCGGCGTGCCGTACGCCAGCGCTGGGTTGGTGTGGCGCGAATATGGCGCGCGCTGCGTGATGGCACTGGCTTTGGCCCATGCCGGGCAGCAGCTGTCGGAAGCGCAGGGGCGTGAGATCGCGTACGGCATCGATGCGGACGTGGTGCAGTACCTCGACCTGTCGGACGTGGGCGCGGCGAAGAGCGCACCGGGCGGCTATGGCCTGTCGGCCGTGATTTCCGGCTACAACACCAACTGGCTCGATGAGCAAAGGCTGGGCTACGGCGAGCCGACCGAAGCGTTCCGGCTGTCGCAATTCCGCCGTGCGATGGCCGTGCTGACCGATGTGATGGTCAACGCCGTCAAGTATCGGGTCGGGGCCTTGCTGGCATTGGAGCAGGTGCGCCAGGCCGAAGTGCTGGAAGGCGGCAAGGTCCTGTTCCTGAAGAATGGCGCGCTGCCGTGGAGCCAGGTGGTGCGCAAGGAAATGCCGAAAGTGCTGTTCGTGATCAGCTACAGCATTGCCGAGCAACGCCACCTGCTGCATACGGTCCCGGTCAGCACCGAGAGTTTCGACGCGCGGGCCGACTTGCCGGAGGCCTGGGCTGGATTGCGCGACGCCGATCTGGCGGCGGTCACCGGCGTGCCGGACGCCGGCTTTTGCCACAACGGCAGGTTCATCGCCTCCGCCAAATCTTACGAGGGCATCCGCGCCATGGCCAGCCTCGCCCTGAAAGACGCCTAACCCGAAGGGCGAAAAAAAACGCCACCCGAAGGTGGCGTTGCTTGCTTTGGAGGGCAGGCTTAGAACTGGTTCATGGTGTTGTCTTTGCCGGCTGCCTTCAGCGCAGCTTCGCCGCTGAAGTATTCCTTGTGGTCGTCGCCGATGTCGGAACCGGACATGTTCTGGTGCTTGACGCAGGCAATGCCCTGGCGGATTTCCTTGCGCTGCACGCCGGCCACATAGCCCAGCATGCCTTGGTCGCCGAAGTATTCCTTGGCCAGGTTGTCGGTGGACAGGGCCGCGGTGTGGTAGGTCGGCAGGGTGATCAGGTGATGGAAGATGCCTGCTTCGCGGGCTGCGTCAGCCTGGAAGGTGCGGATCTTCTCGTCTGCCTCGGCGGCCAGCGCGGTGCTGTCGTACTCGACGTTCATCAGCGCGGCGCGGTCGTAAGCCGACACGTCCTGGCCTTCGGCCTTCATGCGGTCGTAGACTTGCTGGCGGAAGTTCAGGGTCCAGTTGAACGATGGGCTGTTGTTGTACACCAGCTTGGCGTTCGGGATGACTTTGCGGATTTCCTTGACCATGCCGCCGATCTGGCCGATGTGCGGTTTCTCGGTTTCGATCCACAGCAGGTCGGCGCCGTTTTGCAGCGAGGTGATGCTGTCGAGCACGCAACGCGCTTCGCCGGTGCCGGAGCGGAACTGGAACAGGTTGGAAGGCAGGCGCTTAGGACGCAGCAGCTTGCCGTCGCGCTTGATGATCACGTCGCCATTGCCCAGGGCATCGGCCGAGATTTCGTCGCAGTCCAGGAAGGCATTGTACTGGTCGCCAAGGTCGCCAGGCTGGTTGGTGACGGCGATCTGCTTGGTCAGGCCGGCGCCCAGCGAGTCGGTACGGGCGACGATGATGCCGTCGTCCACGCCCAGCTCCAGGAAGGCGTAACGTACCGCGCGGATCTTGGCCAGGAAGTCTTCATGCGGCACGGTGACCTTGCCATCCTGGTGGCCGCACTGCTTCTCGTCCGACACCTGGTTTTCGATCTGGATGCAGCAGGCACCGGCTTCGATGAATTGCTTGGCCAGCAGGTAGGTCGCCTCCGCGTTGCCGAAGCCGGCGTCGATGTCGGCAATGATCGGCACGACGTGGGTCACGTGGTTGTCGATCTTGTCCTGGATGGCTTTCTTGGCGTCGCCGCTGGCGGCGTCCAGCTGGCGGAACAGGCCGCCCAGTTCACGGGCATCGGCCTGGCGCAGGAAGGTGTACAGCTCCTTGATCAGGGCCGACACGGCGGTCTTTTCATGCATCGACTGGTCTGGCAGCGGGCCGAACTCGGAACGCAGGGCGGCCACCATCCAGCCCGACAGGTAGAGGTAGCGGCGGTCGGTGCTGTTGAAGTGCTTCTTAATGGAGATCATTTTTTGCTGGCCGATGAAACCGTGCCAGCAACCCAGGGACTGGGTGTACTGGGATGGGTCGGCATCGTAGCGGGCCATGTCGGCGCGCATGATCTTGGCGGTGTAGCGGGCAATGTCCAGGCCGGTCTTGAATTTGTTCTGGGCGCGCATGCGGGCGGCCGCTTCAGGGCTGATGGCGTTCCAGGCGCTGCCGTTGCGTTCCTTCAGGGCTGCGATGGCTTGGATGTCGTCTTGGTAGTGGGACATGGTCTTTTCCTAGCAAAAAAGCGGATTAAAAAAGGCGAAGCACTTGGAATAATGATAGGCCGTTCTTTTGCGATGCACCATGTCTTATATAAGACATATAAGCTATATTTTTTTGTTTAGATTCAATTAGTTATTTTCTATTTGCCATGATATGAAATGGCTTTTCGCGAAATGAACTGTTCGGTATGATGCGCCGCCAAGCAATTTTCTACAATATGAGATTGAGATTTCGTATTGTGAAATGCTGGCGGGGAGCGGTGTCGGCTACGCATCCAGCCGGAATCATTTGGGCAGGGCCGGCAGGACGCCGCTCTGGTCTTCATCGCTGTCGACGTTGCCGAAGTGGACCTCGAGGTCTTGCGTCGGCGCGAAGTTCAGCAGGCGTACCTGGTAGGTGCGTGCATCGATCTTCTTGAAGGTGCCGGGGAAGCACAGGCTGATCAGTTCATCGGGCTTGCGCTTGATGATATTGAGCGTGAAGTCTTCGATGCCGCGTTTCCAGGTGTTGCCGGTGGTGAGGATGTAGGACACGTTATGCGTGTTGATGTAGCCGTCCTTGCGCGCCGCAACTTTGGCGCGTGCATTCAGGTAGCTGTTGTCGGTGCAATAGATTTTCGCGAAATCTTCGTGCATGCCCGATTCGCCGGGGCCGCCTGCGACGAAGGGACGGTAGTCGTGGTGGACGCGAACGATTTTATTGGCAGGGAATTTCTGGGTCCAGACATAGTTGACCTCCACCATCCAGGTCGGCTCACGGGTTTCCTTCTCCAGCAGTCCCAGTTGGATCATTCGTTTGGCTTGCTGTTCGGTGAAGGCGGCAACTTTGCCGGACTTGTCGGCAAACGCGGGCGTGTAGGCGATCTCCTTGTTGCTGAAACCGAGTTTCCGCAATTGCGCGGTGACGTCCTCGCCTTCCGGCGAGCGGGCCACCAGCCTGCTCTGGAACGCGACCGGCTTGCCGTCGACCCGGATGGAAAAGCCGTTGGGCTGGCCGTAGTAGGTATCGCTGCCCTGCAGTGCGGCCGGATAGGGCGGTAGCGGGAACACAATGGTTTCCTCGACGTCATTGGTCGACTCGTTCAGGAATTCATAATCGACGCTGATCAGGTCATGGCTGATGTTCAGCACTTCCTTTTTCATGGCAATGGCGTCGGTCTTGCCGAACACGATGCCCCCAACGCCCACTGCGGCAATGCCGTCATTGGCCAGTGCGGCGTTGGAAAGTGTGAGCGCCGCGATGGCGAGTTGCAGCTGTGTTTTCATAGGGCAGCATTATATTGTTGGTAATAGTTTTGCGGCGCGCCCGCGCAGCGTCGATGGCGCTACATTGGCGGTTTCCACCAGGAGGCCGGCTATGACTATCAAAGGAAGTTGCCATTGTGGCGCCGTCGCGTTCGAGATCGATGGCGAGATTCCCGCTCAGCTCACGCGTTGTACCTGCTCGTTCTGCGCCAAGCGCGGCGCCGTCACGGCGGCCTTCGCGCCCGAGCAATTCCGCCTGGTGCCGCCACCCAGCGGCGACAGTGCTTACCGCTGGCAGACCCGGCAGGTGGCGCATCACTTTTGCCCGCTGTGCGGCTGCGCCACCTATTCCGACTCGCCAGCTTTTCAAACCGACGGAAGCTGGGACGGGCACACCCGCCGCGTCACGGTCAATGCGCGCCTGTTCAATGACTTCGATGCCGCCACTGCCGCGGTCACCGTGATCGACGGCAAGCATCTTTGGTGATTTTGGGGCGGCCATAAAGAATTTTCACGTCGGCAAGTTCCTGGTTATATAATTTATAACCTTTATTTTTATATAGGAACTACCCAGAGTGAAGCTTCTTACCGCCATCATGCTCAGCGCAGGGATCCTGTCGCCGGCATTCGCCGCCGCCCCAGCCGTACCGGCCAAAGCCGCCGCCAACAAGGCCGCCGCTGTTAAAGTCACCTCGGTCGAGGGAATCACCGAATACCGCCTGGCCAACGGCCTGCGCGTGTTGCTGTTCCCGGACGCGAGCAAGCCGACCCTGACCACCAACATCGTCTACATGGTGGGTTCGCGCCACGAGAACTATGGCGAGACCGGCATGGCCCACTTGCTGGAGCACCTGCTGTTCAAGCCGACCGCCAACTTCGGCATCAAGAAAGGCAGCAAGACGCCGGTGGAAGTACTGAACCAGACCGGCGGCCGCTTCAACGGCACCACCTGGTATGACCGTACCAATTACTTTTCGACTTTCCCGGCCAACGACGACAACCTGAAGCTGATGCTGGAGCTGGAAGCCGACCGCATGGTCAACTCGCCGATCAGCCAGGACGACCTGTGGAACAACAAGACCCAGAAAGGGGAAATGACGGTGGTGCGTAACGAGTTCGAACGCGGCGAGAGCGATCCGTTCCGCGTCACGCTCGAGCGCACCATGTCGGTGGCCTTCGACTGGCACAACTACGGCAAGTCGACCATCGGTGCCCGCTCCGACATCGAAGGCGTGAGCATCGACCGCCTGCGCGCGTTCTACCAGCGCTACTACCAGCCGGACAACGCGATCCTGATGGTCGCCGGCCGCTTCGACGAAGCCAAGGTACTGGCCCAGATCAACGAGCTGTTCGGCAAGATTCCAAAGCCGACCCGCGTGCTGGCGCCGACGTATACCGCGGAACCGACCCAGGACGGCGAGCGTTCGGTCACCATCCGCCGCACCGGCGGTACCCAGATCGTCGCCGCCGGCTACCACGTTGCCCCGGCCAGCCATACCGATGCGGCAGCGCTGCAGGTGCTGGGCAAGATCCTGACCGACGCTCCGAGCGGCCGCCTGCACAAGGCCCTGGTCGATGCCAAGCTGGCCTCGTCCGTGATGGACCTCGATTTCAACCAGATGGAACCAGGCTACCGCCTGTTCGCTGCCGTGGTGCCGAAAGATGGCCAGACCGCTGCGGTGGAAGAAGCGATGCTGAAGGCGCTGGAGGACGTCAAGTCCAACCCGGTCACGGGAGCCGAAGTGGAGCGCGCCAAGGCCGCCATCGCCAAAGACGTCGACCAGACCGTCAACGATACGGCCCGTTTCACCATCGCCCTGACCTCGGCGCAAGCCGCCGGCGACTGGCGCCTGTTCCATCAGCGCCGCGACCAGGTCGAGAAAGTCGACGTGGCAGCGGTGCAGGCCGTGGCGCTGAAATACCTGAAACCTGCCAACCGTACCCTGGCGCGCTTCATCCCGACCGACGCCGCCGACCGCACCGAAGTGCCGGCGACGCCGGACGTGGCTGCACTGGTCAAGGACTATAAGGGCCGTGCCGCGATCGCGCAGGGCGAAGTGTTCGACCCAAGCCCGGACAACATCGAAAAACGCACCCAGCGTTCGGTCCTCGCCAACGGCATGAAGCTGGCGCTGCTGCCAAAGAGCACCAAGGGCAATACTGTCAGCGCATCGATACAGCTGCGCATGGGCACTGCCGAGAACCTGACGGGCAAGGCCACCATTGGTGAGCTGGTCGCGTCGCTGCTGTTGACCGGCACCGAGCGCCTGTCGCGCCAGGAAGTCAAGGATGCCCTCGATAAGCTGAAAGCAAACGTGAACATCAACGGCGGCGCCGAAGGCGTCACCCTCAATGTGACCACCACGCGCGCCAACCTGGCGGCAGCACTGGACCTGCTGGGCGAATCGCTGATGAAGCCAGCGTTCACGGCCAAGGAATTCTCCGAACAACAGCGCGACATGATCTCGGGTACCGAGCAGCAAATGACCGAGCCGCAACCGTTGGCCAGCAACGCGATGCAGCGCCTGACCAATACTTTCCCGCCAGGCCATCCGCATTACACCATGACCCTGCCGGAGCAACTGGCGGCACAAAAAGCGGCGACCCTGGAACAGGTCAAAGCCTTCCACAAGGCTTACTATGGTGCCGGCAACGCCACCCTGTCCGTGGTGGGCGACTTTGACGCCGCCGCCGTGCAGGCGCAAGTTGCCAAGCTGTTCGGCAACTGGAAAGCGGAGCAGCCTTACGTCCGCATCGCCAGCGAAATGAAGCAGGTGGCGGGCCAGAACATTGCGCTGGAAACCCCGGACAAGGCCAACTCGGTGCTGTTCGCGATCCAGCCGGTGCCGATGAAGGATGACGCTGCGGTCTACCCGGCACTGTTGATGGGTAACTACATGCTGGGCGGCGGCGCACTGCGCAGCCGACTGGCCGATCGCATCCGCCAGAAAGAAGGCCTGTCGTACGGCGTGGGTTCGCAACTGTCCGTGCCGTCGCGTGATCCGGCCGGCCTGTGGCTGGCTTTCGCGATCAGCGCACCGCAAAACACCGTCAAGGTGGAAGCGGCGCTGCGTGAAGAGCTGAACAAGGCGCTGAAGGATGGCTTCACCGACGCCGAACTGGCCGATGCCAAGAAAGCCTGGCTGCAATCGCAACAAGTGGGTCGTACCGGTGACGCCGGCCTGGCTGGCCGCCTGGGGAACTATCTGAGCTTCGACCGTACCATGGCCTTCGACAAGGACCTGGAAGCTAAAGTCGGCGCGCTGACCGTGGCGCAGGTTAATGAAGCACTGCGCGCCAACCTGAAGCCGGAAGCCGTTTCGGTGATCAAGGCCGGTGACTTTGCCAAAGCGGCTGCCGGTGCGGCCGGTGCGGCACCCGCCTCCAAGCCTTAAGTGAGCTTGCCCCCGCCGCTTGGCGCGGCGGGGGCTTCAAATCAGTTCAGGCGTCCAGTACAGCCTCGAGCTTGTCGAACGACCCGCTCCATCCCTGCGTCATGCTGGCGCGGTGTTCCAGGAAGGCTGCCAGTTCCGCCGCCGTCGCGTTTCCTTCCACTTCCCACGTCACGGTGACCCTGGTACGCATCGCAGCTTCGGCTGTGAATTGCACCGTGGTGCGCATGGTTTCCGGCCACACCGGCGCCATCGGGTGGCGCGCGATATTCTCGTTCTCGTCGCAGAATTGCTGGGTGTAGATCAGTAGGTCAGGACGGCGGATTTCTTCGTAATGGGCCCGGCCATACATGGTGATCGCCGGATTGCTCATGCAGTACAGCGACTCGCCGCCGGGGCGGATGTCTGCGCGCAGGAAGCGCATTTCCATGCCGGTAGGAGGAAGCCAGCGGGCCAGGTGTTCGGGCTTGGTCCACATGTCGAACACGATTTCCAATGGCGCCTCGAAGCTGCGGTTGATGACGAACTTGTCTTCGTCCGCCAGGCGCTTGCCCAGGTATTCGGCCAGGCGATCCCAGGTCGAGTCGCCGTTGGCGTGCCAGATGAACTGGCGCGTTTGCACGGCCGCTTCGGCATCGGCCAGGGCCATGGTCATGTCCATGCGGGTCTTGCCGTCCAGTTCCTCAAACAGCACGGTGACGCGGAATAGCGGCGGCGTGTCTTCCGTGGCGCCGTGGTTGTAGACCAGCTTACGCAGCGGTTCCACCACATGATAAGTGGTCATGTTCGGGAAGTCGGTCCCGTCCGGGCCGTGCATGGTGTAGCGCCACGTCCCGCCGACGCGTAAATCCTTGCTGTGCGTGGTCAGCGTGAAGCCGCGCGGTCCCCACCATTGCGCCACTTGGGCCGGATCGATCCACGCATCCCAGACCGCCTGCACCGGCGCATCATAGGTGCGAATAATGCGGATTTCATTCGGGGCACTGAATTCAGGCATTTTCTTCTCCTTCTCCTTGAGGTGGATTCTTTGCGGTAACGGTTTTCAGGTAGGCATCGAGGCGGTCGAAACTCTCTTCCCAGAACACGCGGTAGTGCTCCATCCAGTCGGCGGCATGCTTCAGTCCATCGCCATTGATCTTGCACGAGCGCCATTGCGCCTTGCGCGTCTTGGTGATGAGGCCGGCTCTTTCCAACACCTGCAGATGCTTGGTGATGGCGGGCAAGCTCATCTCGTCCAGGAAAGGCTCGGCCAGGGCGGAGACGTTGGCCTCGCCCTGGGAGAGTCGCGCCAGCATGGCGCGCCGGGTCGGGTCTGCCAATGCGGAAAAGGTTTGGCTGAGAGGGTCTTGCATCGAACTTCACCAATTATTTAATTAACTTATTGGTTAAATATAGGACGGGCCGGGGCGGCCGTCAAGCGCGTTCCGGCCTCAAAAGCAAAAACGCCGATCGCAAGGATCGGCGTTTTCCAGGGCTTGCCCAGCTTAGGACTGGCGCGGCTTGCGGCGCGAAACGGCGATGCCGGCCAAGCCCAGGGACAGCAGCAGCATGCTGGCTGGCTCCGGTACGTCGTTCGGCGTGGTGGTATTGGTGAAGGAGAAGCTCAGGTCGTTGAAGTCGAACGGGCCGTTGTACAGGTCTTCGAAACTCACCAGCGTGGTGTTGGGCTGCCAGTTGCCCTGGACGCGCGCGTGGAAGGAACCGTCCGGGTTGCGGCCAGCCAAGCCGGTGAAGTAATCGGTATTGGTGTTGTTGACGTGCAGGCGGAAGACGAGTTCAGCGCCGACGGTAAAGCTGCCAAGGTCCACGGTGGCGCCGATGGGCGAGCTGTGGTTGTTGAACAGAAGAATGTCGTTGCCAGCGATGCCATCATCGGTGACCAGGTAAAGGTCATTGCTGTATGCCGCGGAGTTGCCTTCGTAACGGGCAATGATGTTGGCGGTGTTGCCGGCCAACACAGGATTGCCTTCGGTGCCGGAGGTGGCGATCGGGAAGGCAAAGGCGGACAGAGGGGCAATCAGCGCGACGGTAGCCATGAACTGGCGAGCAAATTTCATATTGAATCCCAATAGTTAAAAAAGACTCAACACACTTAGCACGTATCGTGCCATTGCCAGCACGCCGCCGGTTTCACTTGTAGTTACAAGCAGTTATGTATTCTTTTACCAGTGAAATTCATTGTCAGGATGGTAATGTGTAAAAATTCCCGACAAAAACAACAACGCCGATCACAAGGATCGGCGTTGGCTCAAGAGTTGCCGTGTTGTGTTTAGAAATAGAAATTGCCCGAGATGCCGACATGGTTGGCTTTCACTTCGCCCTGGCCGTATTCGCGCTTCACTTCAAGCTTCTCATTCACGTAGCGCACTTTAACGCTGATTTGCGGCGTGAACATGTACTCGGCTTCCACCACTGGGCTCACGGTGTTGTCGAACTTCACGTCGTCGATTTCTCCCACGCCGCTGCCGCTCAGCTTGGCGCCGGTAACATAGCGCAGGCCGGTACCGATCTTCCAATGCTGGTCGATGTGATAGAACGCCAGGGCTTCGATCGGGAAACGTTGGAACTGCAAGTTGCCATTTCGCGCGCTCTGGTTGTCGACATGGAAGTTCACGCTGGTTTGCGCGGAAAACTCCTCATTGATGCGGAATTCCATGCCGCCGGTGAAGTACACGCCGGAGCCGGCCCGGATGCTGGCTGTGTTGCCATTGGTGTACTCGGCAGTCGCCAGTTTGTCGCCGCCGGCAGTAGCGCCGATGCCGACGAAGGGGCGTACAGTTTTGGCAGGGATTGCGGAATCTTGGGCGTGCGCGGAGGCGGCGATTGCCAGTGCCGCGAGAGCGAAAACAGCTTTTTTCATGCTAATGACTTCTAACTTGGAGGGTGTTGGGAAAAGTTTCACTTCAATGGCTGCGGGGCCGCAGCGACGCGAGATAGTATCAGATTGATACCTACTCAAAATGCGCCAAATCTCACCAAACCAAACCAAAGTGCACAAAACGAAAACGCCGATCGCAAGGATCGGCGTTTTCACTTTTTATTCTTGGTGGCCCGGGGCGGAATCGAACCACCGACACAAGGATTTTCAATCCTCTGCTCTACCAACTGAGCTACCAGGCCAAGAGGCAGCATTATAGCAGGGAATCCTTGGGTTGCAATAGCCTTTTTTCATTGAGGGAAAGTTATAATGCGCGGATGAACAAGCCCACGCATCACCATATGCAGACTGCGGTCTGCATCGTTGGCAATGGCGCCATTGCCAAGACGGCGGCCCTCGCGTTTGCCCAGGCGGGATTGAGTGTGACCTTGCTGGGGCCGCCTCCGGCGGCGGCGCGCCCGGACCAGGCAAGCTGGGATGTCCGCGTGTTCGCCCTCAACCACACTGCCCAGCGCCTGCTCGATTCGCTGAAGGTATGGGGCGCGATGGATCACTCGCGCATTGCCCCGGTCGACGCCATGCTGGTGAACGGCGACGGCAACAAGGCCGGTGCGCTGAACTTCGACGCTTACGGCGCGCATACCGGCACCCTGTGCTGGATCGTGGAAGACCGCAACCTGAACCAGGCCCTGGATGCCGCCTTGCGTTTTGCGCAAAACGTGCATTTCGTGCATGGCAAGGCCGTCGCGCTGAAGCATGACGAGCCAGGCGCCGTGATCACCCTGGACGATGGCTCCCACCTCGGCGCCTCGCTGGTGGTGGGCGCCGACGGTGCCCAGTCCTGGGTGCGTGGCCAGTGCGATATCGGCCTCGATTACCGTCCTTATAACCAGAGCGGCGTGGTGTCCAACTTTGCCTGTGAATTGCCGCATCACGGCGTCGCGCACCAGTGGTTCACCGGCGAGCAGGGGATCGTGGCCTTGCTGCCGCTGCCGGGCAAGCAGGTTTCGCTGGTGTGGTCGGCGCCGGACATGCTGGCCGATTCCCTGTGCCGCGAAGGCGCTACTGCACTGGCCGAACGGCTGGCGGCCTTGGCCCGGGAGAAGCTGGGGGCATTGACCCCGCTGCAGCCGGAAGTGGTCAAGGCCTTCCCGTTGCGGCTGATGCGGCCCCATTCGATGGTGGCGCCGCGCGTGGCCCTGGTGGGCGATGCCGCCCACGTGGTGCACCCGCTGGCCGGCCATGGCATGAACCTGGGCTTCGGCGATGTCCAGGAACTGGTGAAAGCCGTGGCGGAGCGGGAAGAACACCGCTCCATCGGCGATGACCGCGTGCTGGCGCGCTACGCGCGTGCACGCAAGGAAGAAGTAAGCCTGATGCTGGCCACCACGGATGGCCTGGAGCGCCTGTTCGGCACCGATCTCGAACCGGTGCGCGCAGTGCGTAATTTCGGGCTAAACTTGCTGGATAAATTGCCGGGCGTAAAGCGCCGGCTGATTTCACATGCCCTCGGAAAGCTGTAAAGCGGAGACCCTATGAAGATGAGTAAGCTGGTATTGGCGATGGCTTCGGTCATGCTGATGTCCTGTGCGGATGCGCAGAACGCAAAAGAAGAAGCGCAACTGCGCAAAGCCCTGGCGGAACGCCTGAACGGCGTCAAGATCGACTCCGTCAAGAAGTCCCCGATCCCCGGGATGTATGAAGTCGCCATCGGCAACGAGGTACGCTATGCCGACCCGACCGGCCGCTACCTGGTGGAAGGCCATATCCTGGACCTGCAGACCAAGACCGACCTGACCCAGGCGCGCATCGACGACCTGAACAAGATCAAGTTCGACGACCTGCCGTTCGAACTGGCGCTGAAGACCGTCAAGGGCAACGGCAAGCGCGTCATGGCGATTTTCGAAGATCCGAACTGCGGCTATTGCAAGCGCTTCCGCGCCACCACGCTGGCAAGTACGGACAACGTGACCGTGTACACTTTCCTGTACAACATCCTGTCGCAGGATTCGTTCACCAAATCGCAGAATATCTGGTGCGCGGCCGATCGCAACAAGGCCTGGGATGACTGGATGTTGAACGGCAAAGCAGCGCCGGCGGCACCGAATGGCTGCACCTCGCCGAACGAAAAAGTACTGGCCCTTGGCCAGAAAATGAGCATCAACGGCACCCCGGCGATCTTCTTCGCCGATGGCAGCCGCATTGCAGGAGCAGTTGACCAGCGTGCGCTGGAAGCAAAGTTCGCCACTATCAAGTAAAAAATGCGGGTTCAGGTCCAACCGCCGGACCTCCGGTCCGATTGTCGGAGCTGACCCCGAAAACTTCATTAGGGAGCTGGCATGGTCACATTGAACATCAACGGGCGCGACGTGCAAGTCGACGCCGACCCTTCTACGCCCATACTGTGGGCCTTGCGCGATAACCTCAATATGACCGGCACCAAGTTTGGCTGCGGCATGGCCATGTGCGGTGCGTGCACGGTGCACCTGGAAGGGCAGGCGATCCGCTCCTGCGTGACGCCGATTTCGGCGGCGGTGGGACAGAAGATCAGCACCATCGAAGCCATGTCCGCCGACAAGGTGGGCAAGGCGGTGCAGGATGCCTGGGTCAAGCATGATGTGCCGCAATGTGGCTACTGCCAAAGCGGCCAGGTGATGAGCGCCACGGCCCTGCTGCGGATGAACAAGGCGCCGACTGATAGCGATATCGACAACGCCATGTCGGGCAATATCTGCCGCTGTGGCACCTATCAACGGATCCGCGCCGCCATCAAGGACGCCGCGAAGTCCATCGCTTAAGGGAGGCCGCCATGCGCAAAGAATGGTTCATGGCAGCTCAAGCGGACGGCGTAGCAACTGAAGGTGTTTCGCGCCGTACTTTCCTGAAGGCCGGTAGCGGCCTGGTTCTCGGCTTCTACGTGGCCAGCGGCGGCGGGCGCTTTGCCCGTGCGCTGGCTGCCGACGCGCCGGCCAAGCCGCCGGTGGCGCCCAACGCCTTCCTGCATATCGCCCCCGACAACACCGTCACCATCCAGGTCAACCGGCTCGAGTTCGGCCAGGGCGTGCACACGGCGCTGCCGATGCTGATTGCCGAAGAACTGGATGCGGACTGGTCGCAGGTGCGTTCTTCATTGGCGCCGGCCGGCGACCCCTATAAAGATCCCAACTTCGGCATCCAGATGACGGGTGGCTCCACCGCCGTCAAGCACTCCTGGCAGCAGCATCGCGAAATCGGCGCGCGCGCGCGCGCCATGCTGGTTGCTGCGGCGGCCGAGCAGTGGAAGGTGCCCGCATCGCAGGTGCGCGCTGCGAAAGGCATGCTGACCGGTCCATCGGGCCAGAGCGCGACGTACGGTGCCATGGCCGATGCGGCGATGAAGCAACCGGTGCCGACGGAAGTCAAGCTGAAAGACCAGAAGGACTTCACCATCATCGGCAAGCCGACACCGCGCCTCGATGCACGCGCCAAGTCGACCGGTACCCAGCAATTCGGCATGGACTTCAAGCCGGAAGGCACCAAGGTTGCGGTGGTGGCGCGTCCGCCTGTCTTCGGCGGCAAGGTGAAGAAGTTCGATGCCTCCAAGGCCAAGGCGATCCCGGGCGTGATCGATGTCATCAAGGTCGATACCGACCGGGGCGGCAACGGCCTGGCCGTGGTGGCGAACGGCTACTGGCCTGCCAAGCAGGGGCGCGAAGCCCTGGTGGTCGAATGGGACACCGAGGGACTGGAGAAAATCAGCAGCAAGAAGCAGATCGCGGAGTACAAGGCGCTGGCGAAGAAGGCCGGCACGCCGGTGAAAAAGGCCGATGTCGCGGCCATCGCCAAGGCACCCAGGAAAATCAGCGCCACCTACGAATTCCCCTACCTGGCCCACGCTCCAATGGAGCCGCTGAACTGCGTGGTGGACCTGAAGGGCGACTCCTGCACCATCTGGGCAGGTAGCCAGTTCCAGACGCTGGACGCGGTAGCCGCCGCCAAGGCAGCCGGCCTGGCGCCGGACAAGGTCACCTTGAACACCATGATGGCCGGTGGCGGTTTCGGCCGGCGCGCGGTACCGACTTCCGATTACATCGTGGAAGCGGTAAGCGTGGCCAAAGCCTGGGGCAGAGGGCCGGTCAAGCTGATCTGGAGCCGCGAGGACGACATCAAGGGCGGTTACTACCGTCCGTCCCACGTGCACCAGGCCGACATCGGCTTTGACGCCAAGGGCAATATCGTAGGCTGGAACCATGTGATCGTTGGCCAGTCCATCATCACCGGCACGCCGTTCGAGCCGATGATGGTGAAGGAGGGCGTCGATGCGACCATGGTGGAAGGCATGGGCGACCCGTACTCGGTGCCGATGAACCTGAGCGTGCATAACGTGAAGGCCAATGTGCCGGTGCTGTGGTGGCGCTCGGTGGGCTCGACCCACACCGCATTCGTGATGGAGACGCTGATCGACGAAGCGGCCCACGTGGCCAGGATGGACCCGGTGGAATACCGCCGCAAGCTGATCGATCCAAAGCATGCGCGCCAGTTGGCTGCGCTGAACCTGGCGGTGGAGAAGTCGGGCTACGGCAAGGCCAAGCTGCCGAAAGGCCAGGCCTGGGGCGTGGCGCTGCACGAATCGTTCGAAACTTCCGTGGCCTACGTGGTGGTGGCGTCGATCAGGAATGGCCAGCCCAAGGTGCACAAGGTGACCGCCGGCGTGCATTGCAACCTGCCGGTGAACCCGATGACCATCGAAGCGCAGGTGCAGGGCGCTGCGCTGATGGGGCTGGGCACCACCTTGCCTGGGGCAGCGATCACGCTGAAGGATGGCGTGGTTGAACAGAGCAATTTCAACGACTACGCGGTAGCGCGCATGACGGACATGCCGGTGGTGGAGGTATTCACCGTGGCATCGACCGACAACCCGACCGGCATGGGCGAGCCGGGCTTGCCTCCGCTGGCGCCGGCCCTGGCCAACGCAGTGTTCAAGCTGACCGGCAAACGGGTGCGCAAGCTGCCGTTCGACCTGGCCAAGGCCTAAGGCAGGCATCCCGCGTGGCCACCCTCGCCGCCGCCCATGCGCCTGCCGAAGTTGCGGGCGCCGGCGCCGTTGAGGGCGGCACGGTCACCGGCATCCTGCTGGCGGCGGGCCGAGGCAGCCGTTTCGACCCGACGGGCGAGCGCTATAAGCTGCTGCAGGCGTTGGCTAATGGTGAACCGGTGGTCGTTGCCAGCGCCCGCGCCTTGCTGGCCGCTGTGCCGCACGTCATCGCGGTGGTCCGGCCGGAAGACGCGGCCACGGCAATGCTTTTAAGCGGCCTCGGTTGCGAGGTTGTCGCTTGCGCCAACGCGGGCGAGGGCATGGCGGCTTCGCTGGTGTGCGGCGTCCAGCATGCGCGCGACTCCAACGGCTGGCTGATTGCGCTGGCCGACATGCCGTATGTGCTGCCAGCCACGATGGCTGCGCTGGCGCAGGCGGTCGGGCCGGCCGCCGGCGGTGCGCACGCTACCCAGATCGCGGCGCCGGTACACCAGGGCCAGCGCGGCAACCCGGTCGCCTTTGGCCGCATCCACCTGCAAGCCCTGCTGGCGCTGGCCGGCGACCAGGGCGCCCGCAGCAT
The DNA here is from genome assembly GCF_900113115.1 of Duganella sp. CF458. Classification (GTDB taxonomy): domain Bacteria; phylum Pseudomonadota; class Gammaproteobacteria; order Burkholderiales; family Burkholderiaceae_D; genus Rugamonas. The sequence continues at coordinate 281,713 of NZ_FOOF01000009.1, forward strand.
TTTGAAGAACAACCCGGTTAACGAACTGACGGTGGACGATCCCGGCATCCTGCAGGACATCGACACGCCGTCCGACATCCAATGAAAAACAAAAAAATCAGCTACAGCATCGCCGCCCAAGACCCGGCAACCCATATGTTCCAGGTCACCATGACCATTGAAGCGCCGGCGCCGGAAGGCCAGGTGCTGGTGTTGCCGGCCTGGATCCCGGGCAGTTACATGATCCGCGAATTCTCGCGCAACATCGTGCAGATCCGCGCCGAGGCGAGCGGCCAGGCGATTGGATTGAGCAAGCTCGACAAGCACTCCTGGCAAGCCGCGCCGTGCAAGGGCAAGCTCACCGTGCATTACGAAGTCTACGCCTGGGACCTGTCGGTGCGCGCCGCCCACCTGGACCAGACCCACGGCTTCTTCAACGGCACCAGCGTGTTCCTGCGTGCGGTCGGCCAGGAAGACGAACCGCATGTCGTCGATATCCAGCGCCCCGGCCACGAGGCAGCGGCCAAGTGGCGCGTCGCCACCGCACTGAAGGAACTGAAGGCCAAGCGCTACGGCTTCGGCACCTACATCGCGCAGGACTACGATGAATTGATCGATAGTCCGGTCGAAATGGGTTCGTTTGACATGGCCAGTTTCAAGGCACTGGGCGTGCAGCACGACGTGGTGTTCACCGGCCGCGTGCCCAACCTCGACCTCGCCCGCGTCTGTGCCGACCTGAAACAGATCTGCGAAACGCAAATCGCCTTCTTCGAGCCGCGCACGAAAAAAGCGCCGATGGACCGTTATGTCTTCATGACGATGGTGGTGGGCGACGGCTACGGCGGCCTGGAACATCGCGCCTCCACGGCGCTGTTCTGTTCCCGCGCCGACCTGCCGACCACCGCGCAGAAAGGCAAGGAGCCGAGCGAAGGCTATATGAAGTTCCTCGGCCTGTGCAGCCACGAGTACTTCCACACCTGGAACGTCAAGCGCATCAAGCCCGCGGTATTTGCGCCGTACGATTACCAGGTGGAGAACTACACCCCGCTGCTTTGGCTGTTCGAAGGCTTTACCAGCTACTACGACGACCTGATGCTGGTACGCGCCGGCCTGTTGTCGGAAGAGGGCTATTTCAAGATGCTGGGCAAGACCGTCGGCGCCGTGCTGCGCGGCAGCGGCCGCACCAAGCAAAGCGTGGCCGATTCCAGTTTCGATGCCTGGGGCAAGTACTATCGCCAGGACGAGAACTCGCCGAACGCCGTCGTCAGCTACTACGCCAAGGGCTCGCTGATCGGCCTGGGCCTGGACCTGACGATTCGCGCCAAGACCAATGGCAAGCGTTCGCTCGACGACATCATGCGCGCGCTGTGGCAGAAGTTCGGCCGCGACTTCTACAACGGCAAACCGCGCGGCGTGACGCCGGAAGAAGTGGAAGCGCTGTTCGACAGCGTGGCCGGCTTCAAGCTGAAGACCTTCTTCGACAAGTACATCCGTGGCACCGACGACGTGCCGCTGGCCAAGCTGCTGCCGCAGTTCGGCGTCGGCTACAAGGACGAACGCAAGGCGTCCAAGCCCAGCCTGGATGTGAATATCGGCCGCGATGGCGCCGACTGCAAGCTGAGTGCGGTGCATGACGGTGGCGCCGCACAGAATGCGGGCCTGTCGGCCAATGACCTGCTGGTGGCAATCGATGGCCTGCGCGTCAGCGGCAACCCGTCCAATCTGGACGGCCTGCTGTCACGCTACAAGGTCGGCGAAACCGTGCGGGTGCACGCCTTCCGCCGCGACGAGTTGATGACGTTCGACGTGGTATTGCAAGGCGACCGCGTGCCGGGTATCAGTATCGCGGTGGAACAGCAGAAAACCAGCCTGCGCCGGCCGACCGCATGACGTAGCCGTGAAATTCGCGCTGGACCCGTTCACCATCCTGTTCACCACCACGCTGACGTGCGCGGTGCTGGCGGTAGCCATGTATTCCATGCATGTGAGCTTCCGGCGCGAGGTGGCAGGCGTCGGCCACTGGGCCTGCGGCCTGCTGTGCATGGTGGGCGCAGGCGGCTTGTTCCTATCGCGTGGGCTGCTGCCCGACGAACTGGCGCTGCCTGCGGCAAATACCTGCCTGATGTGGGGTATCGGCCTGTCGATGGTAGGCACGCGGCGTTTTTTCGGCGAGCCGCCGGGATGGACGGTTTTCCATGCCGTGTGGCTGCTGGAGCTGACGGCCATCCTGTGGTGGTTGCTGGCCGAGCCCAACTTCCCGCGTCGCGCCGCGGCGTTCAGCTTTCTGGTCGCGGTGTTCTATATCGATCAACTGCGGCTGGTCTGGCGCCATCGCACGCCGCATTTTACGAGCTGGTTCTTCGGCATCCTGTTGGCGTTGCAGGTACTGAATGTACTGACGCGCGGCGTGGCGGCCATGTTCATCAGTGGCGCGGTGGCGGACCTGATGCAGCGTAGCCCCCTGGTCAATGTCTACCTGGCACTGGCCAACTTCATGGCCCTGCTGATGACGGTAGCCTTCCTGATGCTGGCCACGCGCAAGCTGCAGAAAATCCTGGAGCAGCGCTCCACGCACGATCCGCTGACCGGCGTTCTGAACCGCCGTGGTTTCCTGCAATGTTTCAGCGGCGTGCGGGCGCGCCGCCAGCGCCACGTTGCGCCCCTGTCGTTGATGGCGATCGACCTCGACCTGTTCAAGGCCATCAACGACCAGCACGGACACGCGCAGGGCGACAAGGTGCTGGTGCACGTCGCAGCAGTGATGATGCGCTCGGTACGCCAGTGTGATTTCGTGGCGCGCTTCGGCGGCGAGGAGTTCGTGGTGCTGTTGCCGGAGACCGCACTGCCGCATGCGCAGCAGCTGGCGCTGCGCATCCAGTCGCTGTTGCACGAATGCCGGCAGCCTGGCCTGCCGCATTGCACGATCAGCATCGGTATTGCGTGCCAAGAAACAACAGCCGAGTCTCTTGACAGCTTGCTATCACGCGCCGACGCCGCCCTGTACCGCGCCAAGGAAAACGGCCGCAACTGCACTGAAATCGCGGCCCCTACACCTTTGGCGGCGTAACTGGCGCCGCGTTGAAGGCTGTCGTTTTCATGCCGCACGGACTATTATTTTGCTCGCCGGTAATTTACCATCACTCATTACGAGTTTGGCTACGATTAATTTATGACTTATCTACTGCACATCGTCGCGCGCGAGGTTCCTGCCAACGATGCGGAAGTTCTCCCATTCCTGGAACAGATTGCCGGTGCAACCATCAGTATTGCGCCATCCCAGCAGTTGAAGAGTTTTCGCGATGCCATCGTCAAGCTGTTCCCCTGCCTGAGCAGCTATGGCGCCGGGGACAAGGCCATTGAAACCTGCCCTTGGGCGGATGGCCCCTTGGCGGACAATTTCAAGGGCGGCTATGGCAGCGTAGCGATTTCGCGCCGCCACGATGAAGTGATTCCTCACGTACTGCGCATCGCCAGCGACCTTGGCGTTACCGTGGTGGACGAGCAAAATGGCGCCGTGCACCGGCCGCAGGCTTACCAGGTGGTGCTGGAGGGGCCGCTGGAAGGCGTGGAAGTTGAAGTCGCGGCAACCCAGCTTGCGGAATTGATGAACCAGCCGCTCCCGCAAATGGTGCTGCTGCTGCATTCGCGCCGCCGGACCCTGGTCAAGAAGGGCCTTACCCGCTCACAGGCCGAAGTATATGTAAGCGCCTTGCGCGACCGCGCCAGCTGCCGCGCTTCAGTCTCGGCAGAACCGCGCAAATCCCCCGGCAAGAACGCGCCTGTGGCGCCGGCCAAGGCACTCCCGAAGGCTCCGGTCCAGGCGCCAAGCGCGCCGCCCTTGCGCGTGGCGCCAGCGCAGCCGGTGACGACATTCGACCAGCCGGAAGTCATCGGCATCCAGCCTGACGAGCGGATGTTCAAGGCCGCCGATGCGCAGCGCATGGCTGCCGCGGCGACTGTTGTCGGCATTGCATTGCTGCTGCTGGTGATGGTGCTGCGCGTGAAATCGCCGTACCTGACGTCGATCGCATTGGCGATGCATCTGCTGGGCGCGATTGCCGTGGTCCGGTTTGGCCAGGCCATGGGTTCCGGCCTGCTGCGTACCCTGGTGTTTGCTGTGCTGGCATTGGTTCCAGGCTTGGGCACCTTGCTGGTCGTGTGGACTTATTTCCGTGCGGCGGGCGTCTTGAAAGCGAACGGCCTCACTTCCCGCAACGCGCCGCTGGACGCCGACGAGGTGCGTGAGCTGGCCGGCCTGGATGGCATGCTGCCCTCGACCAAATGCCTGCTGGTCTTGCTGGTGCTCGGGGCGGCTGGCGGCTTCGCTCTCAGCGAGGGGCTGCTTTTGATGTGATTTTCGTTGTAATTGTGCAATGGAAGTTTAATTCCATGCATGGTTTTCGATTAAAATCACGAGATGAATCATCAGCTACAACTGGCCTCAGTGGCCGCTCCCGAGTCCGATCTCGACGTTTTCCCCTTCATGAACAAGCTGCGGCAGGAGGCCGGCGACCAGCCGCCCTCCGCCGTGATGACGCGTTTTTACGACGCGCTGGCGGCACTGTTTCCCGATACTCCCTGGTCGGATGGCCATTTCGCCGGCGATGCGGGCCGCATGACGGTGACGCATCGTCGCAACGAAGTCATGCCGCACGTACTGCACCTCGCGGGTGAATTCGGCCTGACCGTGGTGGATAACCATTCTGGCGAAGTGCACCGTCCGGCGATCTACCAGGTGGTGCTGGAAGGCCCCGCGCCAGGCGTGGAGCTGGGCGATGCGGCGCACCGTCTCGCTGCCGTGATGAGCAAGCCGATCACGGAAATGTTGCGGCTGTTGTCGGGCGGGCGCCGGACCGTGGTCAAGAAAGGCGTGTTGCGCACCCAGGCCCAGTTCTATGTCGATGCGCTGAAGGAGCGGGCCGGCTGCCACGCTACGCTGATACTCGAGTCCGGCCGCGCCGTACATCCGGCACCGCCGCCGCCAAGCCCGCCGCCGGCACGGCCTGCCCCGGTTAAGCAAGCAGCGGCTGCAACCGGCCTGTCGCTGGAAGCTGCGGAAGCAAAACCGGCCATGCCGCCGCTATCGCGCCGCGAGCCGGAGCCGGAACCTCATGCGGCGGCCGATTCCGGAGCCGACCCGCGGCTGTTCATGCTGGCCGATGGCTTGCGCCTGACGGTGTATGCGACCGTGTTGTACCTGGCCGCGGCATATTTCATTCGCAGTATGGCTGGTTGGCCGAAGACCGTCATGGCGCTGGGCGTTACCGTTGTGGCGATGGTCGCCGTCTACCGCCTGTCCAAGGGCGCGGGCTCGAATATCGTGATGCGGATCCTGGCGATGGTTTTCATTATCATCCCTCTGGCCAATATCCTGGTGCTGGTGCTCCTGATACGGCGCGGTAAGGTGGCGTTGCGCGAAAACGAAATCGGCGCCGGCTGGTTCGGCGCTTCGTTCGACGACATTGTTCGTTTGCGAGGCGGCAGCACTGCCATCCTCCCTTCAACCCTGATCGGCCTGTTCGCGGCGCTGGGCGTGGCCGGCATGGTTGGTCTAGGGAAGCAGACTGCGGAGAAATATGTGGACGCGATGCTCGGCAAACATCCGCAGCCTTGCGCCGTTGTCGGCATCTGGGAATCGAGCAAGCTTGGCCCGAACGGCAGGGTGGTGATGCGCGATGACGGCAATTACTTTGTCCTGCCCTTGAAAGGCCAGGAAGACAAGGTAAAAGAAGAGCAGGGTGAATGGTCGGTGCGTAACCGTAACTTCGTATGGCAGGTGCCGCTGGCCGACAAGCCATGGGTGAAGGCTGAACGTATCGAGACCTTCAAGCTTAGCCTTGACGGGGAATTCATCACCATCTTCGAGCCGCAGGCGAAGGGATTATTCACCGAATGGCGCCGCGCCGGCGCCATGAAATCGGAACGCTGCGGCTTTAATTGAACAGCTTGCGCAGCTCGGCTCCCGGGTCGGGCGCGCGCATGAAGGCTTCGCCGACCAGGAAGGCGTGCACGTCGTTTTCACGCATGCGTTGCACGTCGGCCGGGCTCATGATGCCGGACTCGGTGATCACCATGCGTTCTTGCGGGATGCGCGACAGCAGGTCAAGCGTGGTGTCCAGCGTCACGTCGAAGGTGCGCAGGTTGCGGTTGTTGATGCCGATCAGGCGGCTCTTCAGGTTCAGCGCGGCGGCCAGCTCGTCGCCATCGTGCGATTCGATCAGCACGTCCATGCCCAGTTCATGGGCGCAGGCTTCCATTTCCGCCATCAGGCCGTGGTCCAGCGCCGATACGATCAACAGGATGCAGTCGGCGCCCATCGCGCGGGCCTGGTAGATCTGGTACATGTCGACCATGAAGTCCTTGCGCAGCACTGGAATGTCGCAGGCGGCGCGCGCCTGCTGCAGGTACTCGTTCGATCCCTGGAAGAAGTTCACATCGGTCAGCACGGACAGGCAGGCGGCGCCGGCGTTGGCGTAGCTCTCGGCGATTTCGGCCGGGCGGAAGTCGGCGCGCAGCACGCCTTTCGAAGGCGAGGCCTTTTTCACTTCGGCGATCACGGCGGCGTGCCCGGCGTCGATCTTCCTGCGCAAGCTGGCTTCGAAACCGCGCAGCCCGGCGCGCAGCTCCTGGTCGCCCTCTACCTCGTCGCGCAGCGATTGAAGGCTGCGGTGCTTCTTGGCGGCAGCCACTTCGTCGGCCTTGACGGCCAGGATTTTATTCAGGATATCGGACATGATGTTTTTCAGTGTTGTTCGGCCAGGGCCAGGCGCGCACCCAGCGCGATGAACAAACCGCCGGTCACGCGGTTCAGCCACAGCGCCACCAGTGGTTTGACCTTCAGCCTGGCACTCGCGAAGGCAGTGAAGATGGCAAGGCCGTTACACCACAGCATGCCGTTGAAATTGAAAATGCAGCCAAGGAGCAGGAAGGCCAGGGGCTTGTTGGCTGCGCCGGCGTCGATGAACTGTGGCACGAAAGCCAGGAAGAACAGCGCCACTTTCGGGTTCAGCACATTGGTCAGGAAACCTTGGGCGAAGATCTTGCGATAGGGCAGGGCGGGCGGGGCCTCCGGCGCCGTCGCGTCGCCGACAGCGGCGTCGCGCTTCAGGCGAGCACGCAGCATGCCGATGCCGCACCAGACGATGTACGCCGCGCCCACCCACTTCACCACGGTGAAAGCGGTGGCGGAGGTGGCCAGCACAGCCGACAGGCCCAGCGCCGCGGCGCCAATATGCACCATGGTGCCGGCGCCAATCCCCAACGCCGCCGCGCAACCCGCGCGCCAGCCCTGGGTGGCGCTACGCGCCATGATCAGCAATGAATCCGGTCCCGGCATGACGTTCAGCAGCAGACCGGAGATCACGAACAGCGTCAGGTCATGGATGCCGAACATCGCTTAGCCCTCCCGGCCGAGTTCTTGGGTCACGCGGACGAACTGTTCCAGCTTGGCGACTGCCGCGCCGGAAGATACCGCCGTGCGGGCGCGCGCCAGGCCATCCTCGATCGAGGAGGCAATGCCCGCCGCATACAGTGCGGTACCGGCGTTCAGCGCCACGATATCCGAAGCAGGGCCCGGCTCGCCGTGCAGGGCTTCCATCACGCGCGCCTTGGATTCCACGGCATCGGCCACCTTGAGGTTGCGCGAAGCGATCATCGACAGGCCGAAATCCTCTGGATGGATCTCGTACTCGCGGATTTCACCGTTGACCAGCTCACCCACCATGGTCCCGGCGCCGAGCGACACTTCATCCATATTGTCGCGGCCATATACCACCACCGCGTGCTGCGCACCCAGGCGCTGCAGCACGCGCACCTGGATACCCACCAGGTCCTGGTGGAACACGCCCATCAGGATGTTCGGCGCGCCGGCAGGATTGGTCAGCGGGCCCAGGATGTTGAAGATCGAGCGCACGCCCAGCTCGCGGCGTACCGGCGCCACGTGCTTCATTGCAGCGTGGTGGTTCGGGGCGAACATGAAGCCGATGCCGGTCTGCGCGATCGACTGCGCAATCTGTTCCGGCTTGAGGTTGATGTTGGCGCCCAGCGATTCGATCAGGTCCGCGCTGCCCGAGGAGGAGGACACCGAGCGCCCGCCATGCTTGGCCACGCGCGCACCTGCGGCGGCGGCGACAAACATCGCGGCGGAAGAAATGTTGAACGTGTGCGCGCCGTCGCCGCCGGTACCGACGATATCCACCAGGTTGGTGGTGTCGGCCATCGGCACCTTGGTCGAGAATTCACGCATGACCTGCGCCGCAGCGGTGATCTCGCCGATGGTTTCCTTCTTGACGCGCAGGCCCATGGTCAGGGCCGCCATCATCACAGGCGACATTTCGCCGGACATGATCTGGCGGAACAGGTGCAGCATCTCGTCGTGGAAAATCTCACGGTGTTCGATGCAGCGAACCAGTGCTTCTTGATGCGTAATTGCCATGATGCTTCCTTCTCTTATTTGCGGTCGAGGAAATTCTTCAGCAAGGCGTGGCCGTGCTCGGACAGGATGGACTCGGGGTGGAACTGCACACCCTCGATGTCGTATTCCTTGTGCCGCACGCCCATGATTTCGCCGTCGTCGGTCCATGCGGTCACTTCCAGGCAGGAAGGCAGCGAGGATCGCTCGATTGCCAAAGAGTGGTAGCGGATTACCGTGAACGGGCTGGATAAGCCCTGGAACACGCCCACACCCGTATGCGCGATAAGAGAGGTTTTGCCATGCATGACTTGCTTGGCGCGGATAACTTTGCCGCCAAAGGCTTCACCGATGGCCTGGTGCCCCAGGCAGACGCCCAGGATAGGTTTCTTGCCCGCGAAGTGCTTCAGCACTTCCAGCGAGATGCCCGCCTGCGACGGGTCTTTTGGACCGGGCGAAATGCAGATGCGGTCAGGATTCAGTGCTTCGATTTCGGCGATGGTGATTTCGTCGTTGCGGTGCACGCGCACGTCTTCGCCCAGTTCACCGAAATACTGCACGATGTTGTAGGTGAAGGAGTCGTAGTTGTCGATCATCAGCAGCATTTCAGAACTCCCCATCCAGGCCATCTTGCACTTGCTCGGCCGCGCGCAGTACGGCACGCGCCTTGTTTTCAGTTTCCTGCCATTCCATTTCCGGTATCGAATCGGCGACGATGCCGGCGGCGGCCTGCACGTACAGCATGCCGTCCTTGATCACACCGGTGCGGATCGCGATCGCCACATCCATCTCGCCGCCGAAGGACAGATAGCCGCAGGCGCCGCCATAGATGCCGCGCTTGCAGATCTCCAGTTCGTCGATGATTTCCATCGCGCGCACTTTCGGCGCGCCGGTCAGGGTGCCGGCTGGGAAGGTCGCCCGCAGCACATCCAGGTTGGACATGCCCTTCTTCAGCTTGCCCTCCACGTTGGAGACGATGTGCTGAACGTGCGAGTACTTCTCGATCACCATCTTGTCGGTCAGCTTCACGCTGCCGATTTCGGAGATGCGGCCCAGGTCATTGCGCGCCAGGTCGATCAGCATCACGTGTTCCGCCACTTCCTTCGGATCGTTCAGCAGTTCTTCGGCCAGTGCCGCGTCGCGTTCCGGCGTATTGCCGCGCGGGCGGGTGCCGGCGATCGGGCGCAGCGTGACCTTCTTCTCGCCGTCCGGCAGGGTCTCGTTGCGCACCAGGATTTCCGGCGACGCACCGACGATCTGCATATCGCCGAAATTGTAGAAGTACATGTACGGCGAAGGGTTCAGCGAACGCAGGGAGCGGTACAGGGTGAGCGGCGAATCCACATATGGCTTGCGGATGCGCTGGCCGATCTGCACCTGCATCAGGTCGCCAGCCAGGATGTATTCGTGCGCCTTGGCGACCGCCTTCAGGTAATCCTCTTTGGCAAAGTCGCGGATGGTTTCAGTGCGTACCGAAGACGTGGTGACCGGCGCGTCGACACCGCGGCGCAGCAGGGCACGCAGGTCTTTCAGGCGCTGGCGCGCTTTGGAATAGGCTTCCGGCTGCTGCGGGTCGGCGTAGACGATCAGGTACAACTTGCCGGACAGGTTGTCGATGACGGCCAGTTCTTCGGTCACCATCAACTGGATTTCAGGCAGGCCCAGGTCGTCCTTCGGCCGGGTCTTGGCCAGCGTCTTTTCAATATGGCGTACGGTGTCGTAGCCGAAGTAGCCGGCCAGGCCGCCGCAGAACCGCGGCATGCCGGGACGCAGGGCTACTTTGAAGCGCGCCTGGTATTGCTCGATGAATTCGAGGGGATTGCCTTCATGGGCCTCGATCACCTGGCCGTTCTTGACGATCTCGGTCAGCTTGCCGGTGCTGCGCAAGATGGTGTTGGCCGGCAGGCCGATGAACGAGTAGCGGCCGAAACGCTCGCCACCCACCACCGACTCCAGCAGGAAGGTGTTCTTGCCGTAGTTCTGGGTCTGGGCCAGCTTGAGGTAGAGGGTGAGCGGGGTTTCGAGGTCGGCGAAGGCTTCCGCGATCAAAGGGATACGGGTATAGCCTTCCGCGGCCAGCGATTTGAATTCGAGTTCGGTCATGTGTCTCTCCATTCCGCCGCAGGATAAGGTGGGGGCGGTAGGTTACAAAAAACCTGCCGGAGCATGATATGCACCAGCAGCAATCAAGACTACTGTCAGGATTGCCAGCGTCGCCACAGCCAGGCCTCAATCGAGCCCCGGTGGGTTACATTGTGTCTTTTGTTGAGAAACATCGTTTAGTTTGCGCGTGAAATCAGTTCAGCTGCATGAAGAAGCGTGTCAACTATACCATCGGAATCTGTTTCGTGTATACCCACTCCGTGGTTATAACCATATGGCACGGTAAGCACGGGGCAGCCTGCCGCGCGGGCCGCTTCCGCATCGTTTGAGGAGTCGCCAATGGCCACCACCTGGGCCGGCGGCAGGTCCAGGAATTCGCAAGCCTTCAGCAGCGGCATGGGGTGGGGCTTCTTCTTTTCGAACGAGTCGCCGCCGAACAGCACTTCGAAATAGCCGTCCAGGCATTTCAGCGCGAGCAGCGGTTTGGCGACGGCCACCGGCTTGTTGGTGACGCAGGCCAGGCGCAGGCCGTTGGCCTTCATCGCCTGCAGGCCCGCCACCACATCGGCGTACACCTCGCTGTGGCGGCCGTTGATGACCAGGTAATGGCGCTGGTAGGCTTCCATGGCCCGGTCGAACAGGCGTTCCACGCCTTCCTCGTCATAGTCCAGCGCGAGCACGCGCCGCACCAGGTTTTCGGAGCCTTTGCCGACCATCAGCTCGATCTGCGCCGCGGTAATGGGCGCCAGGCCCAGTTCTTCGCGCATCAGGTTGATGGCCACCTCGAAGTCCGGCATCGTGTCGAGCATGGTGCCGTCGAGGTCGATGATGGCGGCCCTTACGCCGCGCAGGACCGCCGCCATGCGATTACAGCGAAGCCAGTTGGCCGCGCATGGCGTCGATCACGGCCTTGTAGTCAGCCTGGCCGAAGATCGCGGAACCGGCCACGAAGGTGTCGGCGCCTGCTTCGGCAGCGGCCTTGATGTTGTCGACCTTGATGCCGCCATCGACTTCGAGCATGATGTCACGGCCGGATTCATCGATACGGCGGCGTGCTTCGGCGATCTTCTTCAGCGCTTGCGGGATGAAGGACTGGCCGCCAAAGCCCGGGTTGACCGACATGATCAGGATCATGTCGATCTTGTCCATCACGTGATCCAGGTAGCTCAGTGGGGTGGCCGGGTTGAACACCAGGCCGGCCTTGCAGCCGTGGTCGCGGATCAGTTGCAGCGAACGGTCGATGTGGTCCGACGCTTCCGGGTGGAAGGTGATGATGTTGGCGCCAGCCTTGGCGAAATCAGGGATGATGCGGTCGACCGGCTTGACCATCAGGTGCACGTCGATCGGCACCTGCACGTGCGGGCGAATCGCCTGGCACACCAGCGGGCCGACGGTCAGGTTCGGCACGTAGTGGTTGTCCATGACGTCGAAGTGGATAATGTCGGCGCCGGCGGCAACCACGTTGCGGACCTCTTCACCCAGGCGGGCGAAGTCGGCGGACAGGATGCTCGGAGCAATTCGGAAAGTGGTCATGGCTGGTCGGCTGTGAAATAAGATGCGTTATTTTACGCTGCTGTGCGGACGCTGTCCGATTGCTTGGACTAGAATTGCCCAATTGTTATGAAGGAAACGCTTATGGCCCAGTATGAGTTTGCGGTCGAGGTACGCACCCAGTACCTGCCGGAACAGTCCAATCCGGACCGCACCAATTTCGTGTTTACGTACACGATCACCATCAAGAACACCGGCACGGTGCCAGCCCAACTGATTTCCCGCCACTGGGTGATCACGGATGCGAACAACCATATTGAAGAAGTGCGCGGCCTGGGCGTGGTGGGCCACCAGCCCTTGCTGGCGCCCGGCGAAGTGTTCGAGTACACCAGCGGTACGCAGCTGCGCACGCCGCAGGGCTCCATGTTCGGCGAATATTTCTGCGTGGCCGAAGACGGTCACCAGTTCGAAACCAAGATCCCGGAGTTCGTGCTGTCGCTGCCGCGAACCCTGCACTAATTACTTGTCGCCGTCCTTCTTCTTTTTGTTGGATGGCAGCGTCCACCAGACGATGAACACCAGAAGGAAGAGCGCCACCAGCGCTTCGAGCATCAGATAAATCATAGACAACACCTCATGTTTTTGACACGCCGTAGTTTACCCGTTTGCGCCACCGCCGTCGCGTTAGTGCTGGCTGGCTGCGTTACTCCACCGCCACCGCCATCTGCCAAACCGGCGCAGCCTGCGCCAGTTACGCCGACTGTGCCTGCGACGCCCGTCCAGCCGCCGACCCAGCCAACCGTGCCGGCCGCGCCGACGCCGCCCGCCAAAGCCGAATTCGTCCCCGCCCGCTTCGCCGACTTGCCAGGCTGGGAGCGCGACGACCTGCGCGCAGCGTGGCCCGCCTTCATGCTGTCCTGTTCCAAACTGGCAGGTGGCGCGGACTGGAAAGAACCTTGCGCCATCGCCAAGACGGTGGATGCCAACAGCCAGGCCGCGATTCGCCTGTTCTTTGAATCCTTCTTCGACCCGCACCAGGTGATTGCGCCGGATGGCGGCAATAGCGGGCTGATTACCGGGTACTACGAGCCTCTGTTGCGCGGCGCCCGCAAGAAGGGTGGTCCTTACCAGACGCCGTTGTACAAGGTGCCGGACGATATGGTGATCATCGATGTCGGCTCGGTCTATCCGGAACTGGCGGGCAAGCGCGTACGCGGCCGCCTGAAAGGCAAGCGCGTCGTGCCGTATCCCGCACGGGAGGAAATCAGCCGCGCGGGCCTGCCGGGCAATGAACTGCTGTGGGTGGACGACGCGGTCGAGGCCTTCTTCCTGGAAGTGCAGGGCTCCGGCCGGGTGCAGCTGCCTGACGGCGATACCATACGTGTCGCCTACGCCGACCAGAACGGCCGCCCTTACCAGTCGATCGGCAAATGGCTGGTACAGAAAGGGGAACTGACCACTGACCAGGCCACGGCGCAAGGCATCAAAGCCTGGATCGATGGCCACCCGACGCGCCGGCAGGAACTGTTCAACGCCAATCCGAGTTATGTCTTCTTCAAGGAAGAGAAGCTGCCGGACCCGAAAGTGGGGCCGAAAGGCACCCTGAATGTGCCGCTGACGCCGCAGCGTTCTGTCGCGATCGACCGCAGCCAGCTCCCGCTGGGCGCGCCGGTCTACCTGAACACCACGTTGCCGGGGGATGACGAGATGCCGCTGCAAAGGCTGATGCTGGCGCAGGATACCGGTGGCGCCATCAAGGGCGCGATACGCCTCGACCTGTTCTTCGGCTTCGGCTCGGAGGCGGCCGATTTTGCCGGCCGCATGAAACAGCGCGGCAATATCTGGGTCTTGCTGCCCAAGCTGGCCCGTTAGCGCTGGCCGGTGCCCAGGATCATGCAGATCAGCGCAGTACGAGTACCGGCAAATGCGTATGCGCGAGCACCTTTTGCGTTTCGCTGCCGAGGAACAGTTTGTTCAGCCCCGTGCGACCGTGAGATGCCATCAGGATGATGTCGCAATGGCGTTCTTCCGCAGTCTTGACGATTACTTCATAAGGACTGGTTGCCTCGCCCAGCACTGCATCGCATTCCACGCCGGCAGCGCTAGCGGCGGCCAGCACCTTATCGAGGCCTGTCTGCACATTGCGCCGCATCTCGCGGTCGAATGCGCCTGCATCCGGTAGCACGGCGGCATCGGCAAGCGGCACGAAAGGCAGGGGCTGGACCACGGACACTGCCGTGATGCGCGCGCCGTGGATCTTCGCAAACTCAATTGCAGTCTGGGTAGCCCGTTCCGAAAGTTGCGAGCCATCGGTGGGCAGCAAAATCGATTTGAACATGGCGGTTCTCCTGACAAATTCCCTGGTCCAGTGTAGGTCTACCCCCGATTCACAGGCGCGCGCTTCGATCACAACAGATACAATTGCCCGATAGTTAACCGACTGGAGGAGAATAAATGGAATACCAGGACCTGCTCGTAGAAGTACATGACAAGGTGGCGCTGATCCGCCTGAATCGTCCGAAGGCGCTGAATGCCCTGAACGACAATATGATGAACGAGCTGGGCGAGGCTTTCGCCAAATTCGAGAAAGACCCGGCAATCCACGTGATTGTGCTGACTGGCAGCGAAAAAGCCTTTGCTGCCGGCGCCGACATCGCCGCGATGAAGGACTACACCTACCAGGACACGCACCGCGACAACTATATTGGCCGCAACTGGGAGCACATCCTGAAAGTGCGCAAGCCGGTGATCGGCGCCGTGGCCGGCTTCGCGCTGGGCGGCGGCTGCGAATTGGCGATGATGTGCGACTTCCTGGTCGCCGCTGATAATGCCAAGTTCGGCCAGCCGGAGATCAAGGTCGGCGTGACGCCGGGCGCCGGCGGCACCCAGCGCTTGCCGCGCGCCATCGGCAAGGCAAAAGCCATGGATATGCTGCTGACCACCCGCATGATCGACTCCGCCGAAGCGGAACGCATCGGCCTGGTGTCGCGCGTGGTCCCGGCCGATAAGCTGATCGAATCCGTGCTGGAAATCGCCCAGGGCATCGCCCAGATGCCGGTTTCGGTCGCCATGCAGATCAAGGATTGCGTGAACCGCGCCTTTGAAACCACGCTGTCGGAAGGTGTGAACTATGAGCGCCGCCTGTTCCATGCCGGGTTTGGCACCCCGGCCCAGCGCGAGGGCATGTATGCCTTCCTCGAAAAGCGCTTGCCAAACTTCGAAGGTCTTTGATATAGTTCTGTCCCTCGCAACGCAGCGTACTTAACGCAGCAGAGTGAGGGAAGAAAAAGAGGGGTTGACGAGTTGCACGCTGTACCGCATAATCTCGCTTCTCTGCTGCTGACGAACACAACGCTTCGTCGAATGAACAAGGCAGCGATCTTTAAAAATCAACAGTCGATAAGTGTGGGCGTTTGACGATATGCCACGAGCCTTCGGGCTCGATGCTCAAAATATACGTTATAACGCTCGCACAAAATATATTAAACGTAATCTCGAAAGAGATTCGTCAGTATTTTGAGTGAGTGACCTCGCTAGCAATAGCGAAAAACAGAGATTGAACTGAAGAGTTTGATCCTGGCTCAGATTGAACGCTGG
>NZ_FOOF01000037.1 GCF_900113115.1 Duganella sp. CF458
ATACCGAGTTAACTTGGGCGTCTGCGATATAACATCCCTTGTCATTGACTAAGGAAACCCTTCACCGGCGGGGCTTCTTTAGGATTCACTGCGTTCCATACAGCTTAACAAAATCGACAAAAGTCGCAGCGACCTGGTACGCATCGATTTTGACATATTTGCAACCAACTGGGGAGGGACGCTGAGGACGCAACGGCAGCTTCTGGCCGTAAGCGCCTCCGGGGGCACGTTAGTTGTAGACGAATGCGATGTGCTCTTTGTTCCTATCATTGAGGACATAAGAACGGACACACATCCGAAAATTTTCTTCCAGATCAATCTCAGTACGAAAGGAAAGAAGAGCAGCAGCATCAATGCGATGGCGCTGCAGATGCGCTTCCAATCCGTGTCGGTAAGTCAAAACACATTTCCTTACTCTCGTGGGAAGCCCGAATAGCTCTTCGCTTGTCGCGGGAATCCAATTAATGACTACCTTCGCTCCGCGCTGCTCTCTCGCCATCTCATACACATCCTCGAAGACGAACCCGTCGTCTACATAATTCATGCCACTCGTGAAAGAGTGCGACCAATTATGCGCCATCGAGCCTATGGATTTATACTTCATCAAGAATGCACTTTGCTATAGGCCGCTCTTAGCCGAACTCGGACCGCTACTTTGCCAACTCCAACCCGATTTCATCCGGCCCGAGCGCTATTCAAGCGGGTAATCCGTACCGTATTAACCCGCTTGAAAAGCTTCGCTCCCCGCGAGCCTTAGTTGTCTGTTACAAGAACATCTGCTGCAGATCGTTGAGGAAGCGCTGCCCCAACTCGGTCGGTTTGATCAGCATGTGGTCGCGATACAGCAGGCCTTTTGCTTCTGCGGCGTTGAGCTGTTTCTCGATGGTGTTCAGCGCCATGCCGGTGCGTTCGGCGAACAGGTTCGGTTCGAAGCCGCCCTGCAGGCGCAAGGCGTTCAGCATGAACTCGAAGCCCATCTCATCGCGCGACAACTCGCGCTCTTCCTGCACTGGATTGCCGGCGGCCACCGCGTCCATATAGGACTTGGGCTGCTTGTAGCGCGCCTGGCGCAGTACTCGGTGCGGGAAGGACAGCTTGGTATGTGCGCCGGCGCCGATGCCAAGGTAGTCGCCGAACTGCCAGTAGTTCAGGTTGTGGCGCGCCTGGTGGCCGGGCTTGGCGTAGGCCGATACTTCGTAGTGGCCGTAGCCGTTCGAAGTGGTCAGCTCGGCGATCACGTCCTGCATGTCCGCGCTCAGGTCGTCGTCCGGCAATTGCGGCGGATACTTGGCGAACAGCGTGTTCGGTTCCATCGTGAGGTGATACAGCGACAGGTGTGGCGGCTTGAAGTCGATCGCGGTCTGGATATCCTGGCGCGCCTGCTCCAGCGTCTGGTTTGGCAGCGCGTACATGAGGTCCAGGTTGAAGTTGTCGAAGTTCGCCAGCGCGATTTCCACCGCGCGCTTCGCTTCACCGTCATCGTGGATGCGGCCCAGTGCCTTCAAGTGCTCGCTGTTGAAGCTCTGGATGCCGATCGACAGGCGATTGATGCCACTGTCACGGTAGGAGCGGAATTTCTCGGCTTCGAAGGTGCCGGGGTTGGCTTCCATCGTGATCTCGCAGGCACCATCCAGCGGCAACAGGCTGCGCAAGTCCGACATCAATCGGTCCATGCCGGCAGCCGACATCAGGCTCGGGGTGCCGCCACCGATGAAGATCGTGTAAATCTTGCGGCCCCAGATCAGGGGCAGCGACATTTCCAGGTCGCGCCGCAGCGCATCCAGGTATTCCATCTCCGGTACTTCGCCCTTTGCCTCATGCGAATTGAAATCGCAGTAAGGGCATTTGCGCACACACCACGGCCAATGGATGTACAGCGAAAGCGGCGGCAATGCCTGCAGGTTCAGCGCGCCCGGGCGCAGGTAGGTTGCAGCGACGCCGGCGGCGCTGTCGATGGTGCGGCTTGGTACGGCATTGCCGACCGGCTTAATCGGGATCATTTCTTCAGCTTCTCAACCAACGCGCGCAGGGCCTGGCCGCGATGGGACAGGCGGTTCTTCTCTTCCGGCGCAAGCTCGGCGACGTGCTTGCCCAGCGCTGGGATCAGGAAGTACGGGTCGTAACCAAAGCCGCCCTCGCCGCGCGCCTCCGGCGAAATCACACCTTCCCAGCGCCCATCGGCGATGACCGGCTGCGGATCGTCGGCGTGGCGCACAAACACCAGCACGCAGTAATAGTAGGCCGATTTGTCGGCATGCGCTGCCAGGTCGGCGATCAGTTTCTCGCTGTTGCGCGCATCCGACTTCGGTTCGCCCGCATAGCGTGCCGAGTACACGCCGGGCGCACCGCCCAGCGCATTCACGCACACGCCCGAATCGTCGGCCAGTGCCGGCAGGCCGGTCAGGCGGGCCGCATGGCGTGCCTTGGTCAGTGCATTTTCGACAAAAGTGTGAAAAGGCTCATCCGCCTCCGGCACGTCGAATTCACCCTGCGGGTGGGCGGAAAAACCAATGGTCGAGAGCAGCTCGTTGAATTCCTTGAGCTTGCCCTTGTTGTTCGATGCGAGAACGATGCGTTGTGTCATGAATATCGGCTCTTTAGAAAGAGCCGACATTTTAAACCACTTGCAGCACCAGCTTGCCCTGGTTGGCGCCGTTAAACAGCTTGGCGAATGTGTCGGGGAAGGAGTCGAGACCCTGCACCACGTGTTCGCGGGTTTTCAGCTTGCCGCCCTGGATCCAGCCACCCATGGTGGTGATCGCCTCCATCGCGCGGTGATAGTAGTCGCTCACCATCACGCCACGCATGGTGGCGCGCTTGACCAGCAACTGCAGGTAGTTCGAAGGGCCGGTTACAGCGTCGGTATTGTTGTATTGCGAGATCGCACCGCAAATCACCACGCGAGCTCCGTGTGCCAGGTTGGCAAGCGCTGCATCCAGGATTTCACCACCGACGTTATCGAAGAAGACGTCGACACCTTTCGGTGCATGCTGGCGCAACGCGGCGGCCAGGTTTTCGGTCTTGTAGTCGATGGCGGCATCAAAGCCCAGCTCCTCGACCAGGTAACGCACCTTGTCCGCTCCGCCGGCAATGCCGATGACGCGAGCGCCTTTGAGCTTGGCGATCTGCCCCACCAACGCGCCAACGGCACCGGCCGCGCCGGAAACAAGCACCGTGTCGCCCTCCTTCGGCTGGCCCACGTCCAGCAGGCCGAAATAGGCGGTCAGGCCTGGCATGCCGAGCGCACCGAGGAACAACGGCAGCGGCGCCAGCGAAGGATCGACCTTGCTCAGGCCAACGCCGTTGTGAATCGCATACTCCTGCACACCCAGCAAGCCGGTGACGTGGTCGCCAACGACAAATCCAGGGTTACGCGATTCCACAATGCGGCCCACGGCAATGGCGCGCATCACATCGCCCAGCGCGACTGGCGGCATGTACGAGTCGGTCGACGCGTTCATCCAGCCGCGCATGGCCGGATCCAGCGACACATGGGAGATCCGGATCAGGATTTCGCCCTCCGCCAGCGCGCGCAGCGGCATCGTGGCGAAGTCGAAATCGGAACGCTGGATGGCGCCCACAGGGCGGCGGGCAAGCAGGAACTGGCGGTTGTTGGTCATGACGCTTCCAAAGAGGTTTGAATGACGCCAGTGTACGGACCATGACCGTGCTTGATAAGTCAACGACAAGGCATTACATTGTTGACCAAGGAGGAACAATGAATCCGCAACGCCTTGCCATTTTCGCTACCATCATCCAATCCGGCAGCATCAGCGCTGCCGCGCTCAAGCTGGGCTGCGGTAAGTCTGTCGTTTCGCGCCAGCTCGCCCTATTGGAAAAAGACCTCGGCGCGCGCCTGATCCAGCGCTCGACGCGCCAGCTCGCGCTGACCGAGGTGGGACAGCTGGTGCTGGACGAGGCGCGCCAGATCGAGCGCTCGCTGGACAAGATCGCCCACCTCGCCGACAGTTACCGGCAGCAGGTCCGCGGCCTGTTGCGCGTTTCGTGTTCAATGGCCGGACGCCGCGTGCTGGTGCCGCTCCTGGCCGATTTCACGGCGCAGTACCCGCAGGTGAAGGTGTCGCTCCAGTTGGACGACGCAATGGTCGACCTGATCGCGCAGCAGATTGACGTGGCGATCCGCACCTCCGCCCTGGTCGACTCGACGCTGGTGGCGCGCAAGCTGGCCGAAAGTCCCAGCGTAGTCTGCGCCGCGCCCTCCTATCTTGCCCGCGCGGGCACGCCGCGCACGCCGCAGGAATTGCAGCAGCACGCCTGCTTGCTGTACGCGGTGGGCGCGCGGGTTTATGACGAATGGAATTTCGGCGAAGCCGGTATCGTGCGTGTCGATGGCCCGCTGCAGATGAATGATGGCGGCGCGTTGGTGACGGCAGCCGTGGGCGGTGCGGGCATCATCAAGGTGCCCTTGCCCATCGTCGCCGACGAACTGGCCGGCGGCCAGTTGGTACGCATCATGGAAGATGTGGCTGTGCCGCCGGGTCCAGCCACCTATGCGGTGTACCCGGCGCGCGAATTCCTGCCTTTGAAAACCGCCGCGTTCGTCGACTTCCTGCGCCAGCGTTTGGGCGAAATTACAGTCCGAGCGCCTGCTTCTGCAGCTTGACCAGGTCCTTGATGCCGCCTTCGGCCAGGTCCAGCAGGCGGTTCATGGCCGCACGGTCGAAGGCCGCGCCTTCAGCGGTGCCCTGCACTTCCACGAAGGCGCCGGCGTCGGTCATGATCACGTTCATGTCGGTGTCGCAGTCCGAATCTTCCAGGTAGTCCAGGTCCAGCACCGGCACGCCCTGGTACACGCCAACCGAGATCGCCGCCACGAAATGCTTGACCGGGATGGTTTCGATCATGCCGCGCGCTTTCAGCTTGGAGAAGGCGTCATAAGCAGCCACCATGGCGCCGGTGATCGACGCGGTGCGGGTGCCGCCATCCGCCTGGATCACGTCGCAGTCCAGTTGCAAGGTGCGTTCGCCGAAGGCTTCCAGGTCGAAGGCTGCGCGCAGCGACCGGCCGATCAGACGCTGGATCTCCTGGGTGCGACCGCTTTGCTTGCCTTTGGCGGCTTCGCGGTCCATGCGCGAATGGGTCGAACGCGGCAGCATGCCGTATTCGGCGGTCATCCAGCCCTGGCCCTTGCCTTTCAGGAAACCGGGCACGCGCTCTTCGATGCTGGCCGTGCAAATCACCTTGGTGTCGCCGCACTCGATCAGCACCGAACCTTCGGCGTGCTTGGTGTAGTCGCGGGTGATGCGGATATTGCGCAGCGCATCGACGGCGCGGCCGCTCGGGCGGTTCACAGTGCTCATGGAATTCCTATTTCAGTAACTGGGTGGATTTCTCGATGGCGCCGCGGATTTCCGCGATCGCCTTTTCAATTTCGTCGTCATCGAACGCGTCGGTTTCCACCTTGGCGCCGTGGATGGTGGTGCTGACCACATCCTGCGGCAGCTGCTCGGTCGAAATCACGGTGGAACCGGCGTGGGTGGTCGGCGTGCCATCGGCCACCAGCGCGCCCTGCCACATGATGGCCAGCGCCGTCACGTTGTCGCTGGTGTCACCGGCGCGACGCAGCGCGGTCGTCAGCATGTCCGGTACTGCCCGCACCACGGTCTGGGTGGTCAGCATCTGCACCAGCTCTTCGTCGCTGACCACCGACCACAAACCGTCGGAGCACAGCATCAGGGTATCGCCCGGCAGCAGGTTGGCGCGGCCGGATACTTCGATGCGCGGCGCGCTGCTTGCGCCCAGGCAGGCGTAAAGCTTGTTGCGGTCCGGGTGGGTATTGCGCGCCGAGGCAGGGATCAGGCCCTTCTCGATCATGTTCTCGACGTGCGAATGGTCGCGCGTGCGGCCGTGCAGCTGGCCGTTGCGCACCCAGTACAGGCGCGAATCGCCGCAATGCGCCCACACCGCGGTATTGTGCTGCACCAGGCAGGCCACGATGGTGGTACGCGGCGACTCCGGCATATTGTGGGTCATCGTGTACGTATGGATGTCGTTATGCGCGGCTGCCAGCGCCTCCTCCAGGAAGCGCTCCGCCCCCTTCACGTACGGCGTTGCCTGCTGCTGGAACATCTGCGAAATGGTGCGGGTCGCGATGGAGGCGGCGATCTCACCGCGCGCGTGGCCGCCCATGCCGTCAGCGAGCACCAGCAACAGCGCGTCGCGCGTGAAGCTGTAGCCCATCCGGTCCTGGTTGACCTTCCGGCCCCCGATATGCGTTTCCTGGTAAACGGCGAATTGCATGGCATGGGCTCCTTATTGTTGGCGCGGGGCCGTTTCTTTTTTACGGCCAAATCCGAGCTTGCCTGCCAGCTTGCCCAGCTTCTCTAATGCCCCCGGCGGAGGCGGCGGTTCCTTCGGTGCCGGCGCCTGCGCCAGCATCTTTTGCAACTCGAACAGGCTTTGCGGACGGGCCAGAGGGTCGATCTGCAAAGTCCATCGTACCAGCTTCACCAGCTCCGGCGAATAGAGGATTTCCATCTTCTGGAAGTGCGGCTCCATCTTGTCCTCCTTGCGGCGCTGGTCCGCCGGCTGCGGCGGCTGGCCGAGCATGCAGGCGAAAATCGACGCGCCGATGGAATAGACGTCGGTCCATGGGCCCAGCGCCTCGGTCTTGGAGTACAGCTCGGGCGGTGCAAAGCCGGGCGTGTACATCGGCATCAGCTTCGGGCTGTCCGTATTCACGGTCTGGCGCGCCGCGCC
Organism: Duganella sp. CF458; assembly: GCF_900113115.1. Lineage (GTDB taxonomy): Bacteria > Pseudomonadota > Gammaproteobacteria > Burkholderiales > Burkholderiaceae_D > Rugamonas. The sequence continues at coordinate 6,721 of NZ_FOOF01000037.1, forward strand.
AAAGTCCAGCAGCATGGGCGTGCCGTCCGTGCGCAGGTAGATATTGGCCGGTTTCAGGTCCAGGTGCAGCAGCTTGTTGGTGTGCACCTCGCGCAAGCCTTTCAGCACTTGCGTGAAGATCTGGCGCACGAAGGCCTCGCTGCAATTGCGACCCTTGCTGCGTTGCCGCTGGATGTGATCCTGCAAGGAATGACCCGATTCATAGGCCATTACCATATAGACAGTTTCATTGGCACGGAAGAAATTCAACACCCTTACAACATTTGGATGTGAAATCTTCGCAAGTGCACGACCCTCTTCAAAAAAGCACTTCAGCCCGATCCTGAACACTGCCAGGTTCGATTTCGTGACCACAGGTACCATCTCGCCCTCTTGACGCAATGCAAGGCTGCTTGGTAAATATTCTTTAATTGCTACTGCATTACCTTCGGCGTCGTAGGCCAGGTACACAATACTGAACCCGCCTGACGCAATTTTCTTTACAATGCGGTATCCAGCAATTTCCAGACCATCCGGTAATGGAGCGTTGTTCTGAGCTGCCATAAGTTTCCTCGCTTCAACTAAACCGGATTGTGTGGGACAAAGCAATATATTGTAAAGACAAAGACAAAATCGGGGATATCCTTTGAGCATTTCCAGCATGACTGGCTACGCCGTAGCCACCAGCGAAAGCGCGGCGGGCACGCTGACAATTGAGATCAAAAGCGTCAATTCGCGCTTCCTTGACCTGCAATTCCGCATAAATGACGACTTACGCGCGCTCGAACCCGATTTGCGATCTGCCATCATGGGCGCCATTACCCGCGGCAAAGTGGAGCTGCGGCTGAGCTTTGGCCGCAAGGCCGCGGCGGCCGGCACCCAGGCCTTGAATGTAACGCTGCTCAACGAACTGGCGCGCCTGCAAGGCGAGGTCAGCCAGCATTTCAGCGGCGCGGCACAGATGAGTGTTGCTGAACTACTCCGCTGGCCGGGTGTTGTCGAAGAGGCACAAATCGGCCAGGAGTCGCTCCAGGCCGACGTTTCGTCCCTGATGAACAAGACCCTGGAAGCCTTCGTCCAGAGCCGCCAGCGCGAAGGCGCGGCATTGGAAGCGATGCTGGTTTCGCGCATCGAAGCGATGGAAGGCATCGTGAAACGAATTACCCCACTAATTCCTCAGGTAGTTGCACAATTCCAACAAAAAGCCGTGGAGCGCATGCAAGAGGCGCTCGGTTTGGCCTGCCAGGGATCGAATACCGCGATGTCGCGCCAGGACGCCATGGAGCGCATCCGCCAGGAAGTGATCCTGTACGGCATCCGCATCGACGTGGCCGAAGAACTGGGCCGCCTGTCGGCCCACCTGGGCGAAACCCGCCACATCCTGAAAAAAGGCGGCCAGGTCGGCAAGCGCCTGGACTTCATGATGCAAGAGCTGAACCGCGAAGCGAACACCCTCGGCGCCAAGGCCTCGGTCAAGGAACTGGCCGACGCCTCGATGGAGCTCAAGCTGCTGATCGAGCAGATGCGCGAACAGGTCCAGAACCTAGAATAAAAAAAGTCGGGGTCAGATACCGTCTTGAATGGCAAGCCCTTTTTCCAAGTATTTTGGGTCAAAGGGTTTGCCCGACTTAACTACCCCGTAAATCAG
>NZ_FOOF01000039.1 GCF_900113115.1 Duganella sp. CF458
GGCAACGCCAGCAGTTCCGGCGCACCGGCCAGGTGGCCTTTCCAGTAATCGAGCTGCGCCTGCAGTGCGGCACCTTGCAGCCATTCGCGTTGCCATGCCGCGTAATCCGCGTACTGGATCGCCAGCGCAGGCAAAGGGTCGGCCTGGCCCTGGCTGAAGGCGGAATACAGTGCCGCCAGCTCGCGTACCAGCACGCCCAGCGACCAGCCATCGGAAATGATGTGGTGCTGGCACACCAGCAGGACATGTTCATCGTCGGCGATCTTCAGCAGCATGCCGCGCGCCAGCGGGCCGGCAGCCAGGTCGAACAAGGTGCCGAAGACTTCGCGCTGCGCCGCCTCCAGCGCCTGGCCGCGAGCGTCTTCGTCCAATGGCGACAGGTCGCGCTCCTGCAGCGCAAAGCCGGCCGATACGGCAGCAATGCGCTGTACCGGTGTATCGCCTTCGAGCTCGAAGGTGGTGCGCATGCTTTCGTGGCGGGCCACGATGCGGTCCAGCGCAGCGCGCAAGGCGGCAACGTCCACCTGGCCATGCAGGCGCAGGCCGCCCGGCATATGGTAGGCAGCGCCGGCCGATGCGTCGAGCTGGTCCAGGAACCACAGGCGCTGCTGGGCCCAGGACAGCGGCAACGGCTCGCTACGGTCGGCCAGCACGATCGCGCCCATGCCGGAGGCGTTCGCTTCGGCCACGCAGACGGCCAGTGCCTGCAGCCCAGGCGCGGCAAACACAGCACGCAGTGGCAGCTCAACGCCCATCATTTCACGGATACGCGACACCATGCGTACCGCCAGCAGCGAGTGACCGCCCAGCTCGAAGAAGTGATCATGGCGACCGATGCGTTCCACGCCCAGCAACTCTTGCCACAACGCGGCGAGCGCAGTTTCTGTTTCGCCCTGCGGAGTCTCGTAAGGCCGCGCAGCCATGTCGCCCTCTTGCGGCGCAGGCAGACGGCGGCGGTCCACCTTGCCGTTCTGGTTCAATGGCAGGCTATCCAGCACCACAAATGCAGACGGCAGCATGTAGTCGGCCAAGCGGGAAGCCAACGCAGCGCGCAACTCCAGCGCTGGCGCAGGATTGCCTGTTACGTAAGCCACCAGGCGCTTTCCGTTGCCATCATCGTGTGCGATAACAATCGCTTCAGCGACACCGACGCAATCGCGCAGTGCGGCTTCGATCTCTCCCAGTTCTATGCGATAGCCACGGATTTTTACCTGGAAGTCGTTCCGGCCGATGTACTCAAGAGTACCGTCTGCACACCAGCGCGCCAGGTCGCCCGTCTTGTACATGCGCGCGCCCGGCTGCTTGCTGAACGGATCGCGGACAAAGCGCTCTGCGCTCAATTCCGGCCGGTTCAGGTAGCCACGGGCCACACCGGCACCGCCAATGTAGATTTCGCCGCTGACGCCAACCGGGACCGGCTCCATGCGTGCATCCAGCAGGTACACACGCATGTTGGCGAACGGACGCCCAATGTGCGGGCGAGCGCTTTCCGGACGGATGCGGTCAAGCGTGGCGTCAACCGTGCATTCCGTCGGGCCGTACATATTGAAGAAAGCGGTGCGCCGATCGGACTGCAGGCGCTGCCACATAGCCGGTGGAATAGGCTCGCCGCCCAGCAACACGGCGGAAGGCGCATAGCCAAGCTGTTCCTGCAGTCCCGCTGCCAACAGGATCTCCAGCTGCGATGGAGTGCTGTCGAATGCGTCGATGCCGTACTCCATCAGGAATTCCAACATCCGAGCACCATCGGCGCGAATTTCTTGTGGAATCAGGTGGATGGAATGGCCTGACAGCAGTTGCAGCCAACCTTTCCAGGACATATCGAACGCGTATGACGCATTCAACGCAATATTTGCACGTGGGCGCACGCCTGCGTGGGTGGTTTCGCACATGGCGCGCCAGAAGTTGATCGCGCTGTGATGTTCGACCATGACGCCTTTCGACGCGCCGGTTGAACCGGAGGTATAGATCACATAGGCGACACACTGCGCGTGCACGCCATCGAGCACCGGATTCGTCTTTGCCGAGCGCACCACCTCGTCGTCGTCAATGCCGACGACAGGCACCACAACGCCAGGCAAGGCGTCGCGGGCGGCGCCGTGGGTGACTACAACCTCGGCGCCGCTATCGGCGATCATGTACGCCAAACGGTCCTGCGGCTGCGAAGGCTCCATCGGAACATATGAGGCTCCGGACTTCAGGATGCCCATCAGGCCGACCGCCATTTCAACGCTGCGCTCAACGCACAGCACCACGCGGTCTTCCGGCTGGACGCCCATCTGCAGCAGGCGGTTTGCCAGCTGGTTGGCGCGTTCATTGAGTTCCCGATAGGTGAGCGAGCTCCCGGCGCAGGTGACTGCAGCGACATCCGGCAGTTTGGCCGCCTGCCGTTCGAACTGATGATGAATCGTCAGGTCGCGTGGGTAGGCGCATTCAGTCTGGTTGAAGTCTTGCAGGACCTGCGTGCGGCCAGCTTTGTCCAGCAGGGGCAGCGCGGCAACCAGCTGCGCATCGCTGGCAGCCATGGCCTGCATGATCAGGCCGAATGCATCCGCCATGCGCGCAACGGTCGGCTCATCGAACAAGGCGGTCGAGTAGTCGAAACGTGCGTCGATCCCTTGTTCATGCTCGGTTAAGGACAGCGTGATGTCGAAGTGGACGGTAGACGATTCTGCCGCCAGCGGCTCGACAGTCAAGCCAGGCAATGCGCTGGCGCCACCGGGGGGAGTATTGTTCAGGCTTAGCATGGCCTGGAACAATGGGCTGTAAGAAAGGCTACGCGCCGGCTGCACCGCTTCCACCACTTGCTCGAAGGGCAGGTCCTGGTACTCGAATGCGGCCAGCGTGCTGGCCTTCACCTGCTGCAGCAGAGCGGCAACGTCCAGTCCTTCATCCAGGCGTACACGCAGCGCCAGGGTATTGACGAAGAAGCCGATCAAGCCCTCGGTCTCGGCACGGCGACGGTTGGCCACCGGTGTACCGATCACTACATCGTCCTGGCCGGAAAGACGGGACAACAGCGCTGCCCAGCCAGCCAGCATCGTCATGAACAGGGTCGTACCGTGGCGCTGGCTCAAGACGCGCAGGTCGCGGGCTACGCCAGCCGGCAGCGTAAAGCGGTGGCTGGCGCCTTCGTAACTTTGCGTCGCCGGACGTGGACGGTCAGTCGGCAGTTCCAGCAATGCCGGAGCGCCGGACAGGTGCTCTTTCCAGAAGCCATACTGCCGCTCCAGCATCTCGCCCTGCAGCCAGTTGCGCTGCCAGGCGGCATAGTCGGCGTACTGGATCGCCAGCGGAGGCAGCGGATTGGCTTGCCCCTGGCTGAATGCTGCGTACAGGGCGCTCACTTCTTGAACCAGAACACCAACCGACCAACCGTCGGTAACGATGTGATGCTGCGTGATCAGGAGGACATGCTCATCGTCCGCGAGATGCAGCAGGCAACCCCGCACCAGCGGTCCGGCTGCGAGGTCGAAAGGCGCGCTTGCTTCATCTGCAATCGCCATTTCCAGCGCCAATTCCTGCTCGTGGCCACGCAAATGCGCCAGACTACGTTCCGCCATGGCAAAGCCGCACTGTTCTGGAGCGAAGCGCTGCACAGGCTCGCCGCCCTCGAGCGTGAAGAAGGTGCGCAGGCTTTCGTGGCGCGCGACGACGGCATCCAATGCGGACTGCAAGGCATGGCGATCCAACCGGCCGCGCAGGCGCAGGGCAGCCGGCATGTGATATGCGGCACTCGCGGCGCCATCCAGCTGCCCCAGGAACCACAGGCGCTGCTGCGCGAATGACAGTGGGACAGGATTGCTGCGGTCAGCTACGACTATGGCACCTTCATCGTTAGAGCGCAGCACAGCCGCAAAGGTGGCCAGCTGCGGCTGGGCGAACAGCTCGCGCAAGCTGGCTTCGACGCGCAGCGACTGACGCAGACGGCCCAGCATCCGTACGGCCAACAACGAGTGGCCGCCCAGTTCGAAGAAATGGTCGTGGCGGCCGATGCGTTTTACGCCCAGCAACTCTTGCCACAGCGCGGCCAGGGACGATTCCATTTCTCCTTGAGGTTCTTCGTATTCGCGGCGGCTCAGTGCCGATGCATCCGGCGCCGGCAGCGCCTTGCGATCCAGCTTGCCGTTCGGGTTCAGCGGGAATTCGGTCATCGCAACGAAAGCTGCGGGCACCATATGCTCCGGCAGTTCGCGCAGCAATGCGCCACGCAGCGCTGCCTGGTCGATCTCGCCGTCGGCCAGCAGGTAGGCCACCAGGCGCTTATCGCTCGGCTGGTCCTCGCGCGCCAGCACGACCGCCTCACGGATGCCTTCGCAGGCCACCAGCTTGGCTTCGATCTCGCCCAGTTCAATACGGAAGCCACGGATCTTCACCTGGAAGTCGTTGCGGCCCAGGTATTCGATATTCCCGTCCGGCAGCCAGCGACCCAGGTCACCGGTCTTGTACATGCGGGCGTTCGGTGCTGCGCTGAACGGATCGCGCACAAAGCGTTCCGCGGTCAGCTCAGGACGATTCAAGTAGCCACGGGCCACCTGCACGCCGCCGATATGCAACTCGCCTGCTACGCCTACCGGAACCGGCTGGCCATGTGCGTCCAAGACGTACATGCTGGTGTTGGCGATCGGACGACCGATTGGCACGATGTGCGGCCAAGCTTCCTCGGTGCAGTCGAACCAGGTCACGTCGACTGCCGCCTCGGTCGGACCGTACAGGTTGTGCAGTGCCACATGCGGGAACTGTTGGCGGAAGCGTGCGCGCAGTTGTGCAGGCAGCGCCTCGCCGCTGCAGAATACCTGACGCAGGCCACCACCCCGCCATTTGCCTGCGGCGTCCACGAATACCTGTAGCATCGACGGTACGAAGTGCAGCGTGGTGATGCCAGCGTTGTCAACCAGCTCGCGCAGGTAGTCCGGCGACTTGTGGCCTTCCGGACGGGCGATTGCCAGGCGGGCCCCGGCCAGCATCGGCCAGAAGAACTCCCACACCGAAACGTCGAAACCGAACGGGGTTTTCTGCAGCACGCAGTCACCCGCACCCAGCGCGAACTCCTGTTGCATCCAACGCAAGCGGTTCGCCACCGCGCCATGTTCGTTCATCACGCCCTTGGGCTGGCCGGTCGAGCCGGAGGTGTAGATCACATAGGCCAGGCTGCTCGCGTCCAGCACCACATCCGGATTGTGCGCAACGCCATCGACGAAGCCGTCCAGCAGGACCTTCGGAGCCTTGCACTCCAGGCTGTCGGCCAGGTCGCGTTGCACCAGCACCGCCTTCGGTGCGCAGTCGGCCAGCATGTACGCCAGGCGGTCCGCTGGGTAGGATGGATCGAGCGGCACGTAACCTGCGCCAGCTTTCAGGATGCCGAACAGGCCTGCGACCATTTCGATGCTGCGCTCGGCGCAGATCGCAACGCGGTCGTTTGCCTGAACACCCATGCCGATCAGGTGATGGGCCACACGATTCGCGTGGGCGTTCAGCTCTTCGTAGCTGACTTTCCGGTCGTCGAACACTAGGGCAACTGCCTGCGGTTCCCGCGCCACTTGCTCTTCCAGCATCTGGTGCAGCAGGAACGCGCCAGCGTAGTCGGTCTTCGTTGAGTTGAAGCCGAGCAGCACTTGCGAGCGCTGCGCGTCGCCCATAATCGACAGAGCTGCCACCGCAGTATCGCCAGCGCTCGACGCGAGCGCCGCCAGGAGCACCTGGAAGTGGCCTGCAATGCGCTCGATGCTGGCGCGCTCAAACAGTACGCTCGAGTAATCCAGCCGCGCTTCAATCTGGTCGCCACTCTCGGTCAACGCCAGGTGCAGGTCGAACTGCGTGGTATTGCCCGGCTGCTCCAGCATTTCCACATCCAGACCAGGCAACGACAAACTTGAAGATGCCGGAGTATTGTTCATGCTCAGCATGACCTGGAACAGCGGGCTGTACGACATGCTGCGCGCAGGCTGCACTGCTTCCACTACCTGCTCGAACGGAAGATCTTGATGTTCGAAGGACGCAAGCGTGCTGGCCTTCACCTGTGCCAGCAGCGCGGACACGTCCAGGCCTCCGTCCAGTCGGACCCTCAGCGCCAGTGTGTTGACAAAGAAGCCGATCATGCCTTCAGTCTCGGCGCGGCGACGGTTGGCCACCGGCGTACCGATCACCACATCGTCCTGGCCCGACACACGCGCCAGTAATGCCGCCCAACCCGCCAGCATCGTCATGAACAGGGTCGTGCCATGGCGCTGGCTCATCGCGCGCAGGCTATTAGACAGTTCAGCGGAAAGCGCAAAGCGCAGGTTGTCGCCTTCGTAGCTTTGGATCGCTGGACGCGAATGATCGGTCGGCAGTTCCAACAGCGCGGGCGCACCGGCCAGATGATTTTTCCAGAACCCGAATTGCTGCTCCAATACATCGCCTTGCAACCAGCCGCGCTGCCATGCCGCGTAATCGGCGTACTGTATCGCCATGGGCGGCAACGGATCGGACTTGCCCTGTATGAAAGCGCCGTACAGCGCGCTTACTTCGCGTACCAGAACGCCAATCGACCAGCCATCAGTGACGATATGGTGCTGAGTCACCAGCAAGACATGCTCGTCATCGGCGAGACGCAGCAGGCAACCGCGCACCAGTGGGCCAACCGAAAGGTCAAACGGCATGCTTGCTTCGTCGTTGATCGCCAGCTCCAGCGCCGACTCCTGCCGCTCCTCGTCTTGCAGGTGGGTCAGGTCACGCATAGCCAATGCGAAGCCACTGTTTGACGGTGCAACGCGCTGCACCGGTTGGCCGTCTTCCAGCATGAACACGGTCCGCAGGCTGTCGTGGCGGGCTACAACTGCGTCAAGGGCAGCCTTCAACGCGGAGACGTCCAATTGTCCGCGCAAACGCAGCGCAACCGGCATATGGTATGCCGCGCTCGCAGAGCGATCCAGCTGGTCCAGGAACCAAAGGCGTTGCTGGGCAAAGGACAGCGGGATCGGCTTGCTGAGGTCAGTCAGTACGATTGCGCTTTCGTCGGAACGTCGCAAGAGGGCCGCGAAAGCCGCTAGCTGAGGCTGCGCAAACAGTTCACGCAGGCTTGCGTCAACACCGAGCGATTGACGCAGGCGGCCCAACATCTGCACGGCCAGCAGCGAATGCCCACCGAGTTCGAAGAAGTGATCGTGGCGGCCGATGCGTTCGACGCCCAGCAGCTCTTGCCACACTCCTGCCAGCGCGGTCTCCACCTCGCCTTGCGGTGCCTCGTATTTGCGGCGGCTCAACGCGGATTCGTCAGGCGCCGGCAGCGCCTTGCGATCCAGCTTGCCGTTGGCGGTCAGCGGGAATTCGTCCAGCATCACGTAAGCACCCGGCACCATGTAATCGGCCAGATCGGCCAACAGCGTGGCGCGCAGGGTTGCCGCCTCCAGGCTTACGCCAGTTTTTGGCACGACATACGCCACCAGGCGCTTGTCGCCCGGCTGGTCTTCGCGTGCCAGCACGACTGCTTCACGCACGCCATCGCAGGCTGCCAGCTTGGCTTCGATCTCGCCTAGTTCGATGCGGAAGCCGCGGATCTTCACCTGGAAGTCGTTGCGGCCCAGGTAATCGATGCTGCCGTCGGCCAGCCAACGTCCCAGGTCACCCGATTTGTACAGGCGCCCTTCCGGCGTGTTGATGAAGCGTGCGGCTGTCAGA
>NZ_FOOF01000040.1 GCF_900113115.1 Duganella sp. CF458
CAGGGCGGCAGCGCGACGCAGACCTTCAGCTACGACGCGATGAATCGCCTGGTCTCCAGCGTGATAGGCGGCCAGCAGTACAACACCCGCTACGACGCGGCCGGCCGGGTGGTGGAAGAGTGGACCAAGGTCGAGGACCTGCCGGAAGTGCAGGCTGACGCCGCGCCGATCGCACCAATCGAACCGAAGCGACCAGTCGATCCGGGTCCGGATGCGCCACAGGCGGCCAAGGACCGATACCAGGCACTGCTCACGCAGTACAACATCGACTACGCCGCCTACCAGGTGGCATTGGCCGACTATGCGGAGCAGCAGGCCGAATATGGCGACCAGCTGTCGTTCATTGCGCGATTGGTGAAAAGCAAGGCAAAGTCCGGCTACGAACGCCATGCCATGTCGTACGATTCCGTAGGCCGCAGTGCGGTGACGGAGGGCTATAACGATGACGGCAGCGTCAAGTTCCGTCAAACCAACAACAAGTACGATGCTGCCGGCAACGTCGTGGAGAGCGTTTCCTTCTCGACCGTTGGCGACGACATGAGCCAGATTTACACCAGCACTTACGGTGCCGGCGTGAACGGCTCCGTGCTGCTGTCGTCGGAAGGCTATATGCGCGGCGAAAGCGGCAAGCTGTCTGGCCGAACCGGCGCCACGGCCAAGAGCGTGATGGTGTACAACGCCGACGGCAAGATGATCGCCGTGAACTTCGAAGAGCCGGTCAGCGGCGCTTCGCCGAAGTCCGGACCGAAGTCGAAGTTCTTCGTGCTCGACGCCCAGGGCAACATCCTGAAAGCAGTCGAAGTAGACAAGAACGCGCCTACCCAGGAGCAGTACCAGGTGATCGCCAACGGGCAGCTGCAGCTGCGCTATAGCAGGAACTATGGCGATTTCGGCGGGGACATGACGGGCGAGCAGAAGGAAAGCTTCTGGCGCGGCTATAACCTCAACGCCAGCCAGAATCCGCTGATCGACGACCCGGTGACCAGCAACGGTACGCCAGCCAATGGCGGCAACGTGGTTGTAGCCAATGACGGCGATACGTTGCAGACGATTGCGCAACGCATCTATGGCGATGCGTCGCTGTGGTACAAGCTGGCCGAAGCCAACAAGCTCCAACCTGGCCAGGCGCTGCACGGCGGCCAGGCGCTGACCGCGCCTGCCTACATGAGTGGCGTATCGCTGGAGCAGAACTTTAACAACGGCAAGCTGGTTGGCAGCACCATGCCGAACCTGCCGTCGCCGCCTCCTCCAAAGTCGCGGTTCGGCTTCCTCGCCAAGATTGTGGCGATCATTGTGTTTGTGGTGGTGTGCGTGGTTACTGGCGGCGGTGCCGCCGGCGTTGCGCTGGCGGCGATGTCGTCCGCGCTGGCCGAACAGCATGCGACCAATATGCTGAACGGGAACTTCAACTTCAAGCGCTTCGTGAAGCGCACGGTCAATCCGTTCTCCGGCAACCTGAAGGACTTTGCGCGGACGTTCTATGACCCGCTGGGCAATGGCGACCATGAATACATGGACTACAAGGCGGTTGCGAAGGCGGGCGCGATAGCCTTTGTGTCGGCGGGCGTCGGTAGTTATGTGTCGAGCGCAGTTGGCGGCGCCGTCACGAAGGGTATCAACTCGGCAATGGGGGTGGCCAGCAGCTCAGTCGCCACAGCAATCGGCACCCAGGTCGGCATGTTCGCAGCTTCGACGTTGTCGACCGCATTGACCAGCGAGCACTTTAGCTGGAAGGCCGTCGCGGCATCGTACGCCGCGCAGAATGCTGGGAACTATGTCAGTGAGCAGATTGGCGCCTACATTGGCAAGGATGGATCGGTCTTGAGCGGCTCTCTGGGCAAGTACGCCCAGAAAGCGATTATGTCGGCTGCGCAGAATATTTCGTACCAGGTGATCAAAAACGATCACGTGGATTGGAAGGCCGTTGGCGTAAGCACCTTGGCGACGGTCGGCAATGCGCTGATCAAGAACAACGTTGATCTTTTCGGCGGAAAAGGTTCGTTCGGCGACTATGCTGCACACGGCGTGCTTGGTGGTTATTTGTCGGAACGTCGTGGCGGTAACTTCATCGACGGGATGGTGGAAGGTGCTGGTCACCAGATTATGGACGATGCCATCAACGATCCTGGCGTGATATTTGGGGGTGTCTTCGGCTCGTCCGTCAAGAAAGGCCCTTCATTTACAGAGCAAGTTGCGGCTCAAAAACGACAAGGCATATTTGGCAATGACAAGACGCTGGATGGAACCAATGGCGCGTCCGCCGCGGCTAGTTCTAGCGACGGAAATGCTGACTCAGAGGCACTCAAACGGTTCATGAGTTCTTACGCCAAGCAACAGCAGCGTGATGACGAAAGGCATCAGGCTCGACTAGAACAGATCATCGAGCAAAAGCTCGCGGCAAGCGAATTCGAACAAGGGGCGGCACTAACGGTTGTCGAGCAAAATGCGGTCGCGCCGCAGCGCGGTGCGGAGCAGCGATTCGCAAATGGTGAGTTGGTGAAATTTGATGGTACTGGTACGGTTCCTATCGGCCAGGTGACGAGTTCTGATTTCAAATTGCTTGGCGAAGAAAGGTATGTGGGAGGCTCACGTGCAGCCACCTACGCAGGATTTGATGGAGCCGGCAACCTGTTTACAAACGCTTCCGACACACGAGGGAAATACCAATTCTATGGTCGACCTGAGGGGGCAACGGCTACGTTCCAAGATGTTCTCGACAACGCGACAGACCCGCAGCAGCGCCTTGAGCTGTTGAAGTATCGCTTTGAGCGTTGGAACGTTGGGGCTGGCGAGTATGCCGCGTTGGGGCTTGACCTCAATCCAGGCGATCCACGCTTCACCGAGATGCAGCAGCGCGCAAATGGCATGCGTGATGCCGTGGGTTCTTTCTCTCTGATGACGGCCGGCGGGGTTGCCGGACTGATGACAGGTGGCTTGGCATTCGGCGCAGTACGTACCCTTGGTGCGCCGCTGGCTACTAGTGCATGGGGGGCGATAGGCGTTACTGGCGCAGCGGGTGTTTCTGCAGGCTTTGTCGGTGATCTGACATCCCAGGGTATCGAGAACGTCGCCTATTTCGCATCAGGCAAGGCAATTGGCCACTTCGGCATAAACAAGACTGAGCTGGCATTCTCTGCAGGGTTTGGCCTTGCGCCCATACTGCCGTCCGTGATTAGGCAAACTGCGGCAGAAGCGCGAGCAGTGGGGATGCCCGACTGGAATATCGCATTTACGAAGCCAACCAGCGTTCGGTCGGTGGCTGAAACGGTACAGTTTGAAAGAATCGGCGGTAGCGGATCATTGGTGTCTTCTGAAATTGCTAGTGGTACCCGCACGCCGTCGATCATCAGCACCGAAATTGGAGGGGCGAATAGCTCGCTCTCGCCAAAGTTCCGTGGCGAATGCTTCGTTGCAGGTACCTTGGTTCACACGGAAGAGGGGACGAAAGTTATTGAAGACGTCGCTGTTGGCGACAGAGTCGCAGCGCGTAATGAATTTACCGGCGAAACAAGTTGGCGGGCAGTGAAGCAACTCTTTACTATTGATGACAAAATCATTGTAAATGTTACTTTACGCGACTCCCTGGGCGAGTTGGAGCGTATTTCTGCCACCAATGAGCACCCATTCTTTGTGCAGGACGAGCGTTGGCGTGCAGCAAAGGATCTCCTGCCCGGTGATCAGGTGGTGATTCTTAAAGGCGGTTGCGCGGAAGTTGTGTCCGTTGAGGTCGACGATGAGCGCGCGACAGCTTACAATTTCGAAGTCGCTGATGTACACACCTACTTTGTTGGCACAATTGGGGTGTGGGTCCACAACTCTTCCGTTATTAATTGGGCTGAGGTTAAGGGGGCAAATACGGCGCTGGTAAATTCTGAGGTGTCTGCACTTGAACGAATGGCGGCGAACAATCGCGTTGGCTCACCGATGGCGGATCTGCGAAAAGCATACGAACAAGCCAAAGGGAAGGTTGACTTCGCGCACATTGAAGCTGATATTGACTTTTCTAGAATACCTGCCAAACAAGTGATGGGCGGTCATTTCTCGACATCTCCCCGCCTAAAAATAATGCAGGGCACAGAGCAGGTTGGGCAGAATGGGTCGATTCGAGCGCAGATTGAACTACAGGCGCCTGACGGTATTTTTTACCCCAAGACCAATGGTCAAGGATATTCAACAATGACCCCCGACACTTGGTCATTAGCGCGCGCTAAGGGAGAGATGAGTAATGCTTGGTTGAATAGAAGTTTAGTGTCAGGGTCTACTTATCAAGGTATGTCAAGCGGAGTTTCGTTTAAATTTTTTGCGCCTAACAACACGAGTGTTCACTTGTGGCGTGGTTATCCGGAGTACACACCATGAAAAAAATAGTAGCAGAGGTAATGTCGTTGTCCAATAAATCCTTGTACCCAAGAATCTATTGTGTCTCTGATGATGGACAAGAAGATCAGGCCGTGAGTTTGACACTTTGTGACACGGTATGGGAATTAAATGGGGAGCCGATTCGTGAATTGGAGAGAATAGCAAAGAACGCTCTAGAAGGGCGATATGTCCCAGATGATATTAACTTGCCTGATTTTTCTATTAACGACAAATTTATATGGATCAGGCCGCCTTTCGCTGTGGTTGGACAGGTTTGCATTTCAAACGAAAATGTTCCTGAATTATCGGTTGACACGGGTGCGCCGCAAAGTTTCACGATGAGCCAATTTAAAGTAGTGGCTGATCTTGCTTCGAGTTTTTTGGCTGAAATTACCCACCAAGGCCGGGAGCGTTTGGTGGGATGCAAATTTGAGGTTGATTTTCCGGAAAGATAAATGGGGCAAATAAGATTGCCGCTGAATTTGCGGGTGGGGCGGATCGATTGCCAAGTACGGCTTATACGGGCGGACGGCAGACCCTGTTTCATTACACGGATGAGGCTGGCATGAACGCTATTGTCAGTTCGCAAGAATTGCGGGTGTCGACGGGGGCGACACATGCGAGATTCGGCGACGGACAATACCTTACTGATTTGGTTCCTGAAACTATTGGTGCTCGTACAGTTGGGCAGCTTTCAGCAGAACAGATCAATAATGGTTTAATTTCTGGCGGTCAAGCATCGAAGTTGCTATTCAATGATGCAAGGAAGTTGGGAAAATTGACGAATTTCGTGGAGATTGATGTCACTGGGCTATCAGTACGGCAAGGAATGAACGCGTCTGGAACGGCAGCCCGGAATAATGTGCAATTTATTATCGATCACAATAATATGAATTTATCCGGACGAATTGTTCGGTCTGGAAGGACATTTTAATGCGATATTTTAGTTTTTACTCCGAATCTTTGAGTGGTGAAGTCGGCAAGTTTTACTGCGAAGTCTCTTCGGATAATGTGATTACTCGTCAGATCGACGTGTTCGGGTCAAAAATATATTGGGCCCATCCGCTGGGGCAATATAGTGAAGATTATCCATTTTCAGACCAGCCAGAATTTGATGAATCCAACGACGATGGTGAGGAAATAACGTCGGATTTATTTGAAACGATTTGGGCTGAGGGCCAGAAACAATGACCGTGATTTATTGTACTGGCGACATATTTACTGTGCTGTCGCCACAAGCAATTGCGCATGGATGTAATTGTGCGGGTGCCATGGGAAAAGGTATCGCTATTACATTTCGTGAGAAGTGGCCGTTGATGTATGCGCGATATAAAGAGTTGTGTAGCGCTAAACGTTTTGTTCTTGGTGATGTCTTCGAATGGACTGAGGGCGCGACGAAGATATATAACTTAGGAACACAAAAAACTTGGAGATCAAAGGCTGAAATTTCAGCTATAAAGGCTTCCATGGAGAAGCTAAGTGTGCTCCTCACAAGTTCCGGAATTTCGGAAATATATATGCCGCGCATAGGCAGTGGTTTGGGTGGTCTTGATTGGGCTGAAGTCAAGCCAATTATTGAGTCGATTTACGGCGAGAGCTCAATTCGAGTATATATTTGTGATGAGTTCGTGGCAGGGGCTCATCTTCAAGAAAAAAAATAGTTTGGGAAAACGCAATCAGTCCAGAAGAAGCGTTGCGAGCGAAGTAAGCACATATGACACCTGAGCAACGGCCAATTCGATCGGCAATGCACTTGGCAATTCCATCGCTGACCAGTTAAATGTGCGCGAAAAGCCTGCTAATCCTGAGCTTAGCCAGGAATTGGTTGATAAGGTGAAGGCCAGGATGGCGGCGTCGCTATCTGAGCAAACACCCGAGACGATGTATGCCGCCATAGGGCGCAAGGGGACAGTCGGTGAACAAGTCATGAACATCGGCCAAGACGTTGCCGGAATGATGGCGGCGCGTGTCAAGGTAGTTGTCGCTTGAATCATGCAGCAATTTGCTGAGTATGCATCTCCTTCTCGGCGCTGGATACGACGTGGTCGCGCTCCGGGTTCAGAGTGACTGCACCACAAGGTGCCCAGTTTCGTGTTTGCCCCGACCAGCGGGCAGGATGGCGAGCTTGCGCAGCAAGATATAGTTGATGACGTGCTGCCAGGATGGCTTTGTCGTGCCCGGCATGGCGCTGTGCTGGGCTGACGTATCGAATGCCGCTGTGCCGATGTTCGACGTTGTACCACTGGACGAAACTGGCTGCCCAATCCCGCGTGGCGACCAGATCGGCAAAGCCACCGGATGGGAATTCCGGGCGGTACTTGGCCGTGCGGAACAAGGCCTCGGCGAAAGCGTTATCGTCGCTCACACGTGGGCGTGAGTAGTCCGGTCTGAATAAATCAAAATTCAGAGCGACGTCAGTTGCCATCGGGACTGCCGGCGTATCGCCAGGTTCAGTGACGACATTAGGTCGGCGGAAATCTGGGCCAAAAGAAGCCGTAGCTTCCTGAGGATCATGCGCAGGTTGTGCCC
>NZ_FOOF01000043.1:0-2996 GCF_900113115.1 Duganella sp. CF458
GGGGGGTGTAGTCTCAAACACAGGCAAGTGCTGTATAACCGGCAAGGTTATAGGGACAAGCCGTACGGGCAATTAGTATCAGTTAGCTTAATGCATTACTGCACTTCCACACCTGACCTATCAACGTCCTGGTCTCGAACGACCCTTCAAAGAGCTCAAGGCTCTGGGAAATCTCATCTTAAGGCAAGTTTCCCGCTTAGATGCTTTCAGCGGTTATCTCTTCCGAACTTAGCTACCCGGCAATGCCACTGGCGTGACAACCGGTACACCAGAGGTTCGTCCACTCCGGTCCTCTCGTACTAGGAGCAGCCCCCTTCAAATTTCCAACGCCCACGGCAGATAGGGACCAAACTGTCTCACGACGTTTTAAACCCAGCTCACGTACCACTTTAAATGGCGAACAGCCATACCCTTGGGACCGGCTACAGCCCCAGGATGTGATGAGCCGACATCGAGGTGCCAAACTCCCCCGTCGATATGAACTCTTGGGAGGAATCAGCCTGTTATCCCCAGAGTACCTTTTATCCGTTGAGCGATGGCCCTTCCATACAGAACCACCGGATCACTATGTCCTACTTTCGTACCTGCTCGACTTGTCGGTCTCGCAGTTAAGCACGCTTATGCCATTGCACTATTAGCACGATGTCCGACCGTACCTAGCGTACCTTCGAACTCCTCCGTTACACTTTGGGAGGAGACCGCCCCAGTCAAACTGCCTACCATGCACTGTCCCCGATCCGGATTACGGACCAAGGTTAGAACCTCAAACAAACCAGGGTGGTATTTCAAGGTTGGCTCCATAGGAACTGGCGTCCCTACTTCAAAGCCTCCCACCTATCCTACACAGATTGGTTCAAAGTCCAATGCAAAGCTACAGTAAAGGTTCATGGGGTCTTTCCGTCTAGCCGCGGGTAGATTGCATCATCACAAACACTTCAACTTCGCTGAGTCTCGGGAGGAGACAGTGTGGCCATCGTTACGCCATTCGTGCAGGTCGGAACTTACCCGACAAGGAATTTCGCTACCTTAGGACCGTTATAGTTACGGCCGCCGTTTACTGGGACTTCAATCAAGAGCTTGCACCCCATCATTTAATCTTCCAGCACCGGGCAGGCGTCACACCCTATACGTCCACTTTCGTGTTTGCAGAGTGCTGTGTTTTTATTAAACAGTCGCAGCCACCAGTTTATTGCAACCTTTTCGTCCTTCCACAGTAAAGTGGTCAAACTACCGAGGCGTACCTTATCCCGAAGTTACGGTACCAATTTGCCGAGTTCCTTCTCCCGAGTTCTCTCAAGCGCCTTAGAATACTCATCTCGCCCACCTGTGTCGGTTTGCGGTACGGTCTCGTATGACTGAAGCTTAGAGGCTTTTCTTGGAACCACTTCCGATTGCTTCGTGAGCAAGCTCACTCGTCCCAGTCCCTTGAATTACGCGCCCGGATTTGCCTAAGCGCCTTCTATGAACCAGAAACTGACTATTCCAACAGTCAGACAACCTTCCGCGATCCGTCCCCCCATCGCATCATACGACGGTGCAGGAATATTAACCTGCTTCCCATCAGCTACGCATCTCTGCCTCGCCTTAGGGGCCGACTCACCCTGCTCCGATGAACGTTGAACAGGAAACCTTGGGCTTACGGCGTGCGGGCTTTTCACCCGCATTATCGCTACTCATGTCAGCATTCGCACTTCTGATACCTCCAGCATCCTTTACAAGACACCTTCGCAGGCTTACAGAACGCTCTCCTACCATATCCTTGCGGATATCCGCAGCTTCGGTGACTGGCTTAGCCCCGTTACATCTTCCGCGCAGGACGACTCGATCAGTGAGCTATTACGCTTTCTTTAAATGATGGCTGCTTCTAAGCCAACATCCTGACTGTTTTAGCCTTCCCACTTCGTTTTCCACTTAGCCAATCTTTGGGACCTTAGCTGGCGGTCTGGGTTGTTTCCCTCTTGACACCGGACGTTAGCACCCGATGTCTGTCTCCCAAGCTCGCACTCAACGGTATTCGGAGTTTGCAATGGTTTGGTAAGTCGCGATGACCCCCTAGCCATAACAGTGCTCTACCCCCGTCGGTGATACTTGAGGCACTACCTAAATAGTTTTCGGAGAGAACCAGCTATTTCCAAGTTTGTTTAGCCTTTCACCCCTATCCACAGCTCATCCCCTAATTTTTCAACATTAGTGGGTTCGGTCCTCCAGTGCGTGTTACCGCACCTTCAACCTGGCCATGGATAGATCACTTGGTTTCGGGTCTACACCCAGCGACTGGCGCCCTGTTCGGACTCGATTTCTCTACGGCTCCCCTATTCGGTTAACCTCGCCACTGAATGTAAGTCGCTGACCCATTATACAAAAGGTACGCCGTCACCCCTTACGAGGCTCCGACTGTTTGTATGCACACGGTTTCAGGATCTATTTCACTCCCCTCCCGGGGTTCTTTTCGCCTTTCCCTCACGGTACTGGTTCACTATCGGTCGATTACGAGTATTTAGCCTTGGAGGATGGTCCCCCCATGTTCAGACAGGATTTCTCGTGTCCCGCCCTACTTGTCGTACGCTTAGTACCACCGTTTGGATTTCATGTACGGGGCTATCACCCGCTATGGCCAGAGTTTCCAATCTGTTCCATTATCCAATCGACTATCACGTACAGGCTCTTCCCATTTCGCTCGCCACTACTTTGGGAATCTCGGTTGATTTCTTTTCCTGCAGCTACTTAGATGTTTCAGTTCGCCGCGTTCGCTTCACACACCTATGTATTCAGTGAGTGATGACCTATAAGGCCGGGTTTCCCCATTCGGAAATCTTCGGATCAATGCTTGTTTGTCAGCTCCCCGAAGCTTATCGCAGACTTCTACGTCCTTCATCGCCTGTAATCGCCAAGGCATCCACCATGTGCACTTATTCACTTGTCCCTATAACCTTGACGGCTACAAGTTCAAGCACTTACTACTGTGTTTGATGAGTTTTACTACTACCCTAAGTGAT
>NZ_FOOF01000043.1:3212-4826 GCF_900113115.1 Duganella sp. CF458
GACGTTTGAGTCTGATGCCGACTCTAGAAAGGAGGTGATCCAGCCGCACCTTCCGATACGGCTACCTTGTTACGACTTCACCCCAGTCACGAATCCTACCGTGGTAAGCGCCCTCCTTACGGTTAAGCTACCTACTTCTGGTAAAACCCGCTCCCATGGTGTGACGGGCGGTGTGTACAAGACCCGGGAACGTATTCACCGCGACATGCTGATCCGCGATTACTAGCGATTCCAACTTCATGTAGTCGAGTTGCAGACTACAATCCGGACTACGATACACTTTCTGGGATTAGCTCCCCCTCGCGGGTTGGCGGCCCTCTGTATGTACCATTGTATGACGTGTGAAGCCCTACCCATAAGGGCCATGAGGACTTGACGTCATCCCCACCTTCCTCCGGTTTGTCACCGGCAGTCTCATTAGAGTGCTCTTGCGTAGCAACTAATGACAAGGGTTGCGCTCGTTGCGGGACTTAACCCAACATCTCACGACACGAGCTGACGACAGCCATGCAGCACCTGTGTGCAGGTTCTCTTTCGAGCACTCCCAAATCTCTTCGGGATTCCTGCCATGTCAAGGGTAGGTAAGGTTTTTCGCGTTGCATCGAATTAATCCACATCATCCACCGCTTGTGCGGGTCCCCGTCAATTCCTTTGAGTTTTAATCTTGCGACCGTACTCCCCAGGCGGTCTACTTCACGCGTTAGCTGCGTTACTAAGTCAATTAAGACCCAACAACTAGTAGACATCGTTTAGGGCGTGGACTACCAGGGTATCTAATCCTGTTTGCTCCCCACGCTTTCGTGCATGAGCGTCAGTTTTGACCCAGGGGGCTGCCTTCGCCATCGGTGTTCCTCCACATCTCTACGCATTTCACTGCTACACGTGGAATTCTACCCCCCTCTGCCAAACTCTAGCCTCGCAGTCTCCATCGCCATTCCCAGGTTAAGCCCGGGGATTTCACGACAGACTTACGAAACCGCCTGCGCACGCTTTACGCCCAGTAATTCCGATTAACGCTTGCACCCTACGTATTACCGCGGCTGCTGGCACGTAGTTAGCCGGTGCTTATTCTTCAGGTACCGTCAGCAGCTGTGGATATTAGCCACAGCCTTTTCTTCCCTGACAAAAGAGCTTTACAACCCGAAGGCCTTCTTCACTCACGCGGCATTGCTGGATCAGGGTTGCCCCCATTGTCCAAAATTCCCCACTGCTGCCTCCCGTAGGAGTCTGGACCGTGTCTCAGTTCCAGTGTGGCTGGTCGTCCTCTCAGACCAGCTACTGATCGTTGCCTTGGTGGGCCTTTACCCCACCAACTAGCTAATCAGATATCGGCCGCTCCAGGAGCACAAGGTCTTGCGATCCCCTGCTTTCATCCTTAGATCGTATGCGGTATTAGCGTAACTTTCGCTACGTTATCCCCCACTCTTGGGTACGTTCCGATATATTACTCACCCGTTCGCCACTCGCCGCCAGGCCGAAGCCCGCGCTGCCGTTCGACTTGCATGTGTAAAGCATGCCGCCAGCGTTCAATCTGAGCCAGGATCAAACTCTTCAGTTCAATCTCTGTTTTTCGCTATTGCTAGCGAGGTCACTCACTCAAAATACTGACGAATC